>NZ_JAGJEG010000004.1 GCF_018100905.1 Pseudoalteromonas sp. MMG010
CTTTATCTCAGACACAAAAAAACCGACGCTAAGTCGGCTTGTGTATGAAAGTGGTGGGCGCAGGACGTCTCTTTTAACAATGAACCTCCGACCGTCTGGTTGGCTACAGCTAACCTACCAACGACTTATTAATACACTTTATTATGTACTTTATTTCAGGCACAAAAAAACCGACGCTAAGTCGGCTTGTGTATGAAAGTGGTGGGCGCAGGACTTATTTTGAAACAGTGAACCTCCGACCGCCTGGTTCGAAGCCAAGTACTCTATCCTGCTGAGCTATGCACTTTATTTTAGACACAAAAAAACCGACGCTAAGTCGGCTTGTGTATGAAAGTGGTGGGCGCAGGACGTCTCTTTTAACAATGAACCTCCGACCGTCTGGTTGGCTGCAGCTAACCTACCAACGACTTATTAATACACTTTATTCTGCACTTTATTCTGCACTTTATCTCAGACACAAAAAAACCGACGCTAAGTCGGCTTGTGTATGAAAGTGGTGGGCGCAGGAGGATTCGAACCTCCGACCGCCTGGTTCGTAGCCAGGTACTCTATCCAGCTGAGCTATGCGCCCACTTTCATTTTACTTATTTATACTCTAAGTAGAGTGTATTAAAAGTGCTGGACGCAGGACGTATCTTGTAAGAGTGAACCTCAGACCTTTTGGCTATGTAGCCAACACTTTATTCTTATTTATACTCTAAGTAGAGTTTATAAAAGTGGTGGGCGCAGGAGGATTCGAACCTCCGACCGCCTGGTTCGTAGCCAGGTACTCTATCCAGCTGAGCTATGCGCCCACTTTTATTTTACTTATTTATACTCTAAGCAGAGTGTCTCTAAAAAGAGAGTAAAGAGTGGTGGGCGCAGGAGGATTCGAACCTCCGACCGCCTGGTTCGTAGCCAGGTACTCTATCCAGCTGAGCTATGCGCCCAATCTTTACTTTACAAGATTTGCCATTTAAAAAATGGTGGAGAGGGAGGGATTCGAACCCTCGATAGAGCTACAAACTCTATACTCCCTTAGCAGGGGAGCTCCTTCGGCCACTCGGACACCTCTCCGTCTTGTGGGGCGTATAATAAAGATTTCAGAAAATATGTCAAACACTTTTATGCCAAAAATAGCTATATGGTCACTGAATGTGCATAAGTTCGAAATAAATCGCTATTTAGTTTAATTATCAAACAACTTAGCTGTTGTTTTCATTTCCTTTATCAGTATTTAAAGAATCTGTTAGATTAAAAATCTCATTCAAATACTGTTCTTGATAACCTAATTGTTGAAATTGTAAAATACAAAGCCTGTAATATTCTTCTCGTTGGGAAAAAGAGGGCTGTTCATCTTTGTTTTCGTCAGTGCGTTTATTTTTCATCGTAATCAATCTCATCAGAATTTTGGCAGATACATACACTAAACCGTTTGTTTTAGGTATTTATCACTTACACACCGCTTTATACGACAAAGCAGTAGTTCACCAATATCAACGATATAAAATAAACTCTTTATGATTGGTTACTTAAATTTAAAGCACACTACCTAAAAAACGCTAACTGCTCAAATATAAACCAATTAAAATTAAATTAATAGCATTAAACCAATACAAATAAAAACGCCGCAATTAAGCGGCGTTTTTATTATTTTATAACAAGCTTAATCAGCTTGTGGTCGCATATGTGGAAACAAAATCACATCTTTAATTGTCGATGAATCTGTAAACAACATAACTAGACGGTCAATACCAATCCCCTCACCTGCTGTAGGCGGTAAACCATACTCAAGTGCGCGAATATAATCTTCATCATAATGCATTGCTTCATCATCTCCCGCGTCTTTCTCTTCAACTTGACGAGTAAAGCGCTCTGCTTGGTCTTGTGCGTCATTAAGCTCTGAAAAGCCATTAGCAAGCTCACGTCCGCCAACAAAAAACTCAAAGCGGTCGGTAACAAACGCGTTGTCGTCATTACGACGAGCAAGTGGTGACACTTCCCACGGGTAACCGGTAATAAAGGTCGGTTGAATAAGTTTATGCTCGGCTGTTTCTTCAAATATTTCACATAAAAACTTACCCGGCCCCCATACACAGTTCTCAGGAATTTTAACATGCACTTGCTTAGCGTACGCTTTTAATTCTTCAAAGTGATTTTCTGGGTCATTAAATACTGCAGCATCAAACTCTGGGTTATATTTTAAAATTGCATCAGCCATACTTAAACGGGTAAACGGCTTACCAAAGTCATATTCTACAGAATCGATTACTTCGCCATTTTCATCTTTTGTTGTGTTAATAACAATTGGGCTACCTAATACATTCGTTGCAACTGTACGTAGCATATCCTCTGTAATGTTCATTAGGTCAATGTAATCAGCATACGCTTGATAAAACTCAATCATTGTAAATTCTGGATTGTGGCGTGTTGATAACCCTTCATTACGGAAGTTACGGTTTATTTCAAACACACGGTCAAACCCACCAACAACTAAGCGTTTTAAATAAAGCTCAGGCGCTATACGTAAGTACATATCGATATCAAGCGCATTGTGATGCGTTACAAATGGACGTGCAGTCGCGCCGCCTGGGATCACTTGTAGCATAGGCGTTTCTACTTCCATAAAGTCACGCTCTGCTAAAAAGCGACGAATGCCTTCAACAACTTGTGAACGAATACGGAATGTTTCGCGTGTTGCTTCGTTAGTAATTAAATCGACGTAACGTTGACGGTACTTAGTTTCTTGATCCGATAAACCATGAAACTTTTCTGGTAATGGACGAAGCGACTTAGTTAGTAGCTCATATTCAGTCATTTCGACATATAAATCGCCTTTACCCGATTTATTCAGTGCGCCTTTAACCCCAACAATATCACCAATATCTAGTTGGCCATATTTTGCTTTTAAGTCTTTTTGCACATCTTTAGATGCATAAGCCTGTACACGCCCTTTCATATCTTGAATTGAAAGAAACGGGCCACGCTTTGCAAGAATACGTCCAGCAATTGATACAACATGCTGTAATTCAACTAACTCTTCTTTGCTCTTATCACCAAACTCAGCTTGTAAGTCAGCCGTGTAATGTTCACGACGGAACTGATTTGGATGACCGTTGGCTGGGCAATTTTCGCGAATAGCGTCTAACTTGCCACGACGCTCAGCGATTAACTTATTTTCGTCTTGGATTTTATCAGTCATTTTTTAGCTCTTTTTTAGCTTGGTGGTTATAAGCCAGACTTTAGGCTGGCTTCAATAAATTTGTCTAGGTTACCGTCAAGTACCGATTGTGTATTACGGTTTTCAACACCTGTTCGTAAATCTTTAATTCGTGCATCATCAAGTACGTAAGAACGAATTTGGCTTCCCCAGCCAATATCCGACTTTGCGTCTTCTTGCGTTTGCTTTTCAGCATTTTGTTGCTGTAGCTCAAGCTCAAATAATTTTGCTTTTAACTGCTTCATTGCTTGGGCTTTATTTTTATGTTGTGAGCGCTCATTTTGACACTGCACAACCGTATTGGTTGGTACGTGTGTTATACGCACTGCTGATTCGGTCGTATTTACGTGCTGACCACCGGCACCCGATGCACGGTATACATCTATACGTAGATCAGACGGATTAATATCAATCTCAATATTATCGTCTATTTCTGGGTATACAAAAGCAGAGGCAAATGATGTGTGTCGGCGACCACTAGAATCAAAAGGACTTTTACGAACTAAGCGATGAACACCGGTTTCAGTACGAAGCCAGCCATAAGCATATTCACCAACAAAACGCACCGTAGCGCCTTTTATACCCGCCACATCGCCATCGGTTGCTTCAACTAGCTCAACTTTAAAGCCTTTAGCTTCACCCCAGCGTAAATACATGCGTAATAACATGTTACACCAGTCTTGCGCCTCTGTGCCGCCAGAACCTGATTGCAAATCAAGGTATGCATCGTTTGAATCATGAGAGCCAGAAAACATACGACGAAACTCTAACCCTTCAAGCTGCTCGTTCAAGCCTTCTAATTCAGTTTGCGCCTCATCAAAGGTTTCTTCATCTTCAGCTTCAATAGCAAGCTCTAACAGCCCTTCAACATCATCGGCGCCAGCCACTAAATTATCAATGGTTTCAACCACTGCTTCTAGTGCTGATTTTTCTCTACCAAGGGCTTGCGCTCGTTCAGGTTCATTCCATACGGCTGAATCTTCAAGCTCGGCGTTAACTTCTTCTAAACGCTCTTGCTTAAGAGCGTAGTCAAAGGTACCCCCGAAGCAGCTCAGTACGTTCGCGAATTTCCTTGATTTGATTAATCACAGGATTCACTTCAAACATTTACATTACTCCAAAATGGCTAGCTTAATGCATCCCTTTTATAGGGGAGTTACACACTAAATTATCGTCAAATAATAAAAACGCCCGATTTTAACAAAAAACCGCGCGTTTTATTAGCACTTTATGCCCTATAGACAATATTTTTATTGTGTCTTTTCGAGTTCACGTACAATTAGTTGTAAGCTAAATTTACCTCTAAACTCATTAATATCGAGTTGGTAGGCCACTTTAACAAAGTTAACTTCAGTGTCAGGCCAAGCTTTTACATCAACGCCAAAAGCAATGGCATCTACTAAGCGCCCGGATTGGTGTTTAAGAACTAACTTCAAATGTTTTTCACCAACAATACGCTGCTGAATAACTTCAAAGAGGTGCTCAAACACCGGCTCTGGAAATTGCTGACCCCAAGGCCCCGATTGCTTTAATAACTGAGCAAACTCCATAGTAAAACAATCAGCAGGTAATTCACCATCTGTTAATACAATACAACGTTTACTTTGCTCACTTAATTGCTCACCGACCGATTTTAAAAAAGCCTGTTTAAACACACTAAAAGCGTGTTCATTAATGCTTAATCCAGCAGCCATTGCATGACCACCAAACTTATTAATTAGTTCAGGTTGCTGAGTATTTAGCCCCTCTAATACATCCCGCATATGAAGCCCTTCGATAGAGCGACACGAACCTTTTATTTCGCCGTTTTCACCACCAGCAAATATAATTGTTGGGCGGTGGTATTTTTCTTTTAACCTCCCCGCTAAAATACCAATAACACCTTGGTGCCAGTCTTCTTGATACAAACAAATAGCATCGGGGATGTTATCGTCGTTAAACGCAAGCTTATCAAGCACCGCTTGCGCTTCTAGCTGCATACCTTGCTCTATTTCACGGCGTGTAAAATTTAAACTATCTAACTCACCTGCAATTTGTCTGGCTTGATTTATATCGCTACTTAATAAACAGGCTATACCTAAGCTCATATCATCTAAACGACCAGCTGCATTTAAACGCGGGGCAAGAGAAAAGCCAAAATCACTGGCACTTAAACGAGCGGCATTTCGGTTAGCGACATCGATTAATGCCGTAATTCCTGGGCGTGTTTTACCACTTCTAATACGCGCAAGCCCTTGGTGTACTAACGTACGATTATTCGCATCTAATGCAACCACATCAGCAACGGTTCCTAAGGCAACAATATCAAGTAAATCAGCCAAATTAGGCATTGGCTGTTGCGTAAAATACCCTTGCTCTCTTAGCGCACTGCGCAGCGCAATTAATATATAAAAAGCAACGCCTACACCTGCTATAGATTTTGATGGGAAAGTACAATCATGGCGATTTGGGTTTACAATGGCATCGGCACTTGGGAGCTGTTCTCCTTGCAAGTGGTGATCGGTTACCAGCACTTTAATACCTGCATTTTTTACAATATCAATCCCTGCAATACACGAAATACCATTATCGACAGTGATCACTAAATCAGGATTCATCATTACTATTTGTTCAGCCAAAGCAGGGCTTAAACCATAGCCTAAACTAAACCTATCTGGGATTAGGTAATCAAGGTTTTTAAAACCAAACATTGCTAACCCTTGCATTAATGTGGCAGTACTGGTGGCGCCATCGGCATCAAAATCACCCACAATTAATATTTTGCTTTGATTGTGCAAAGCATCAATTAACAACTCGCTCGCTTTATCAATATCTTTAAATAATTTAAAGTCGTGTAATGTACCCGCGCTATTATCTAGCTCATCGGCATGTTGTACATTTCGAGCGGCATATAATTGCTTTATCACTGGGTGTAAGTAATTTGGTAAATGGCTGTCATCAACAATTTGGCGTGCTGTAATGATTTTTTTCATGAAAATACTTTAAATTAAATAATAAAAACAAAAAAGGCCTTACGGCCTTTTGATACTAATAACATTAATCCAGAAATAACATTGGATAATTAGTTAGATGCTTTATTTTCTTCTAAAGCCGCAGCTAATTTCTTCGCCGGCATGTAGCCAGAAATCAAGCTACCATCGTCTAACATTATTGCTGGTGTACCAGCAACCCCAACACTTTTACCAAATTCATAATGCTCTGCAATCGGTGCGTAACAACCCGAATTTTTGCTTGTACCACTTCCACTTTTAGCATTTGTCATTGCTGTTTGTTGATCATCAGCACACCATACATTCATTAAGTCAGTATACGCTTGGCTGTTAATACCCGCTCTTGGAAAACCTAAATAACGTACTGTAATACCCAGTTCAAGTAGTTCATCTATTTCGCTGTGAAGTTTACGACAGTAACCACAGCTAATATCTGTAAATACGGTAATTCGATATTTTTCCTCTGGCGCTTTATAAACCAGCATCGAATCTTCAAATTCAAGCATTTTAGCTTTGCGTGCTTCGGTTAAAATTGTCTCCGAAATTGTTTCACGGCTTTGCAAATCAATTAATCTATTTTGAAAAATAATGTATTGCCCATCATTGCTCGTATAAATAATGCCATAATTGGTTAGCGCTATTTTTAAGCCATTAATTGGACTAGCATGCAGGCTTGTTACTTTAATGCCGCCTAATGCTAATGCTTTAATAATAGTCTCATCGTTTTGTTGTACTAACGTTGATTGCGTGTCTGTCTGTTGTGCATCTTCAGCCAATAAACTAAAGCTTGTGCAGATTAAAAGGCACGTTAAAAGTAATTTTTTCATAATTCTCTCTAATTTCTGTTCGCTTTATTGAAATACTGACCGTTAAACGAATAATAAATTTCACTAAGCACGAGGGTGATGTTCGCTATGAACCGATTTTAACCTTTCATTAGCAACATGGGTATAAATTTGTGTGGTCGATAAGTCACTATGGCCTAACATCATTTGTACTACCCGCAAGTCCGCCCCATGATTTAATAAGTGTGTCGCAAAAGCATGACGCAAAGTATGAGGCGATAAAGGTGACTCAACCGCAGCCAAAATAGCATAGTGTTTAATCCGATGCCAAAAAGTTTGTCGTGTCATTCCTACGCCGCGCTTGGAGGGAAAAACAAAATCTGTGGCATGTTTTATCATTTGTCCACGACCGAGCTTAATAAATTGATCAAGCCAATACATCGCTTCTTCACCTAAAGGCACTAAACGTTCTTTATTCCCTTTACCTTTAACAAATACAACTGCTTGGCGTAAATTAATTTGCTCCATTCTTAATCCGACTAATTCAGTCACCCTTAATCCTGTTGCATAAAGCAGCTCAAGCATCGCTTTATCACGCAGTCCCATCGGCTCTTCAGTATTAGGAGCATTGAGTAATGCTTCAACCTCAGCCTCCGATAACGTTTTAGGTAATGATTGCCCAGCTTTAGGCTGTGCAATATTAAGCATTGGTGATTCTACAATTACTTTTTCGCGGACAAAATACTGATAAAAACGCTTTAGCGCACTAATGCTCCGGGCGGTACTGCGAGGTTTTAAACCTAAATCAACACGGTGTGCTAAGTAACTTTCAATATCTTGTGCAGTGACCGACATTAACGGTTTTGCGTTTAAAAATAAGCAAAACTTATCTAAATCACTACGATAAGCACTGAGTGTGTTATCGCTTACATGCTGCTCCAAATAAAGGTTATCTAAAAAAGCGTCGAGAAAATCGGTATTTGAATGCAGGTCTTGTTCGGGCGTGATCACGGTTATTCTCATCCTTATCAAGGTATCAATTGTAAATACCTTGCGGTAAACTTAGCCCTATCATATCAGGCAATTACACAGTGATAAATACAATGCAGATTGGTTTATTTTTTGGCTCTACAACGTGCTACACCGAAATGGCAGCAGAAAAAATTCGCGACCTTATCGGTGCCGATATTGTCAGCCTTCATAATATTAAAGACGAACCTCTTAAAAATGCACAACAGTACGACTTTCTTATCTTTGGCATTTCTACTTGGGACTTTGGCGAAATCCAAGAAGATTGGGAATCGCAATGGGATGATATTAAAGATGTTGATTTAAATGGCAAAACCATTGCATTGTTTGGCATGGGCGATCAACAAGGTTATGGCCAGTGGTTTCAAGATGCGCTTGGCATGCTACACGATGAAATAAACAGCCAATCGATCACCCAGTTAGGTTTATGGCCAAACGACAGCAGTTATGAGTTTGAAGCCTCTAAAGCGCTAACTGAAGATACAAAACATTTTGTTGGCCTAGCGCTAGATGAAGACAGTCAATATGAGCTCAGTGATGAGCGTATTGCAACTTGGGTTGAACAAATCATGACTGAATATAGCGACTCGTTATAACTTACATTTTTAAATAAAACGCTTTGCACAGCGCAATATAGTCATCAGTATATTGATTATTATTGTTTTTAATACAAAGCGTTGACTCCTCACACCCTTTATTATTAAAACTAAACGTCATTAAACTACGGCTAAAAGGTTTACTTTTATTTGCTTGTACCAGACAGTGGGCATTTAAATATAGCCCTTTGTGTGATGCTAGCTGGCTAAGCGTTTGAGCTTCACTACATGGTAAAATAACACTAAATCGTGTACTTGAATGGCTAAGTCGTATAACCGCATCTAGCAACTGCGTAAAACTTAAGGTGTCGGTATGACGCGCCACGTTTCGTGCTTCATCTTCCCCCTTTAAGCTAGCATTAAAATAGGGCGGGTTTGAAATAATAACATCAAACGGCTTCTCGCTATTAAAATCTTGAATACGCTGTGCATGTACTTTTATTTTTGGCCACGGACTTTGCGCTATATTATACAGTGCTTGGTTATAAGCATCGGTGTCAATTTCAACCCCACTGACTGTGATATCAGGATTACGTTGCTGACACATTAACGCTAATAACCCCGTGCCGGTACCAATATCTAATAATGAGTGCGCAGCCTGTAAATCAGCCCATGCACCAAGCAAGATACCGTCGGTTGATACCTTCATTGCACACTTATCGTGCTCAATTTTAAATTGCTTAAATGTAAAACCTGACATTTTTTCACCTTTTCATTCACCAACCGGCGGATAGCGCGTATAATTGCCGGTAATTGTCCACTATTTTAGACACTCTATGCAATTTTCTGATTTTGATCTTGATACTAAGTTACTTAACGCCATTGATAAAATGGGTTTTGAAACCCCTACTAGCATTCAGCAACAAGCGATCCCTGAGGCCTTACAAGGGCGTGATATTTTAGCCTCTGCACCTACTGGCACAGGTAAAACAGCCGCATTTTTAGTGCCTGCTATTCAATACTTGCTTGATTTTCCACGTAGAGATCCAGGTTTTGCTCGCGTACTTATTATGACCCCAACACGCGAGTTAGCGTATCAAATTCACGAACAGTGTGAATTACTAGCTAAATCAACGCATTTAAAAATCGGGGTCGTGACCGGCGGCATTAATTACGGTACCCATAAAGAAATATTTGAAAACAATAACGATATTTTAATCGCCACACCAGGGCGTTTAATGGAATACCTAGAAACAGAAAACTTTCATGCCGAAAATGTCGAAATGCTCATACTCGACGAAGCAGACCGTATGCTAGATATGGGTTTTAGAAAAGAAATGCTACGAATTTGTGATGAAGCTAAAAACCGTCGTCAGTGTTTTTTATTCTCTGCAACCTTAGAAGGCGACAGCGTAGAGTTATTTGCAGAACGTATACTAAACGATCCCGCATTACTTGAAGCCGAATCGTCGCGTAAAGAAAAAGCTAAAATACATCAATGGGTGCATTTATCCGATGATTACCACCATAAACTTGAGCTATTAGTAAATACCTTAAATGGTCCCGATGTAACCAAAGCCATTGTGTTTGTTAAAACTCGTGAACGCTTAGAAACCTTAATAGGTGAACTTACCAACAACGGTGTTAAAGCCGCGTGGTTACGTGGCGAAATGCCACAAGATAAACGTATGAAAGCGATGGATAACTTTCACAGTGGCCGCACAAAAATATTAGTGGCTACCGATGTTGCTGCACGCGGCATTGATGTTGCCGATATAAGCCATGTTATTAATTTTGATATGCCACGCACTGCCGATGTATACGTACACCGTATAGGCCGTACCGGACGCGCGGGGAAAAAAGGCATTGCAATATCGTTAATCGAAGCGCACGACGTAGGTATTTTATCTAAAGTAGAGCGCTACACAGAACAAAAATTAAAACGCCGTGTTATAAAAGGGCTTGAGCCGCAACATAAAGAAGCTAAGCCACCAGCTAAAAAGCGCAAAGACCCAGTAAAAATGAAAGCCAAGAAAAAAGCTAAGGCTAAAGTTAAAAAGAAAAAGTAAACAGATCAAGCCGGTTCATACCGGCTTTTTTATTTTAAATACTATAACTGGCAGCAAATAACACTTATCCCCTTCCCTATTAATTATTTCCTATTTCATAATTTGCGTCATACCTATTTAATCAATGTAACCACTTCCCATTTTTTTGTAATTTTTGCTCAGTAACATCTAAATTAAAAATAATACCTAATAAATTCAACAACTTAAAATAGGAATGAATATTGTATCTAAATAAGTAACTTTGTTACTCAATTTAATTTTATTGCAGGATATAATGATGAACCGTTTTAAATTAACTATTGCTTTAATTTCATTTTGTTGTTTATTTTTATTAGCGTGTGCAACCAAAGTAAGCGCAGCCACTAACCTTGCAGTTATTAGTAGTGTTGCCACTCAGCCAACATTACAAAATTCAATCACCTACGTATTACGTAACAACCCAAACTTAGCATTAAGTGATATTCGCGTTGAAGTTAAAAATGGTGAAGTCAATTTATACGGTAAAGCTAAAAATGGTTTTCAACGTGCACTTGCCGAAAAGTTTTTAGAAAATATGGACGGCATAAAAGTTATCCATAATAAAGTCAGTGTTATTTAATTCTATATCGATTTACTCTCCCCTGTATTAATCGTGACTGTTAGTAATATCAGCCACGATTTTTTTTGCCTTAAAGCACTGTCTATTTCACCATTATTAAAATTTAACTTTTATTAAATTATCGTCATATCCGTTAATTTATTTATCGTATTGACTGCCTCACTGCGTTAATGAGGTTGATGAATGAAAGTATTAATAGGTTGGATTAAGGATCGGTTTGCAAGGCTACGCAGCACAATAAAAGCACATTTATCGTAGAGCGTGTTTATCGCTATAAAATAACTCCGTGTGTCTATAACTTAGCAATGCGTAAAAGCTATATCAGCAACATAAGCGAGTAAAATCAAAACTAGCAGCTAACGTTAAGTAAAAACGCGCTGCTAGCCTGTAATTATTACTCGCTGTTTAAACGCTATATCAGGCGCTTTAACTGCTTTTAAAAAAGCAGTTAGTCATCATTAGATTGACTTTTTGATGTCTGTAAATTAATTTTTTCGCTTATCATTGCATCGAGCTTTTCACCGCCTTTAATACCAAAATCAAGGGTACGAATAGGAAATGGGATACTAATATCAGCTTCATCTAATGCTTGCTTTACTGCAACAACCCCTTTGTGGCGCACCGTCATAAAATCCGGTTCACCGGGGTATTTTATCCAAAACCACACCAATAAATTAATACTACTGTCGGCAAAGCCTTCAGCAAACACATTAGTTTCGTCTTTGCGTATCACAAAATCAAAGGCGTTTATTTTTGCTATAATTGCCTCTTTGGCTTTTTCAATATCATCGCCATACGAAATTCCCACAGGGACCTCTATACGCCTTACGCCCAAGGTAGAATAGTTTTTTAGCACATTTCTAAAAAGTACTTTGTTAGGCACTAATATTAACTGCCCATAAAAGCTTTCTATTAGCGTGTTACGCAAGTTTATTGAATGTATGGAGCCAAACACATCGTCGGTTTCTATTACATCACCTGTTTTAAATGGTTTGCGTATACCCATCGCAATACCCGCAATTAAGTTTTCGGTCATATCTTGAAACGCAAAACCAATGGCTAAACCAACAATACCCGCGCCGGCGAGTAAAGACGTAACAGTCCCTTTTAACCCTAAAAAGTCCAACGCAATAAATACACCGACACACAGTACCCCCATTTTAAATATAGAGGCCATTAAGTCAGCAATTTGCTTTGAGTCTAACGAGCGTCTTAAAATATTTTTTATTAACTTGCCCGCAAAGCGCGCTAATAATGAAAAAACAATGGCAATAATAATTGCGACAATAAAATTGGGAATGTGGCTAATAACAATATCAAACCAACCACCGAGTTTTTCTTCTATTAGCTTTTCAGCTTCACTAATTGAGGGAATACTAATCATTTAATTTGCACCTAATGTATGAAATGAATAGAACCACTTTTGCAAATTTAGTACCAGCAAAAAAAGTTAACGACCTGCAAAAGGTCAAGTCGGTGCGCATCGCGAAGATTTAAAATAAAAAGTGACTATAGATGAACGTTTTGTAATAAAAGACAATGCTCGCTCGGTTCAATAAGCGGTGCAAAAGAAATTGCCAAAAAAGTGAATACCCTGGCGCTGCAGGTGACGATTTAATGCATAACTAACGCATAAGAGGGCTCAGATATAAGCCAGTGATGTTACTCTTTATGCTGTTTTTTGTGCGCACTAGAGTGATTATTCTTTTTTCCTACTACTGCATAGTAGGGCAAGATAACTCCAACACCGATGCAAATGAGAACTCGAAAATAAAATAAAAATGGGTCATTTTCTTTTGTATAAATGCGATTTTTCCCCACCATTTCTCCTTCTATTGCACTATACCCTCCCCAGTAGATAAAAATAATGCCAAGGATGAACACAAAGACTCGACGACCCATCATTACATTTTCACAGGAGCTTGAAGGCATATCTGAGTTAGGGATGTTTGAGTTCGCTGCAACGGTTCGTTTTGTTATTTCACAATGAATTTGCTCTAGTCGCTCAGGATATCTAGCTTTGTCTATCGTCTCTAGCGCTTCGCGCAGCTCTTTAAGAGAGTAACGGGGGTAATCGGGTGACAATGACGTGTTCCTCTAAATTTACTTTTTTTGCTAAATAAAGCAAAACCCCAGCTTACTTTGCGTTTGAAAAGCGAAATAAGCTTGGGGTTATAAATATTAATTTCGCTCGTCGCGTAAAAATACCGGCTCTAATTCTTTCGCTGTCGCCTCTGCACTATAGTAATACCCGTCTATGTTAAATTCTTTTAATTGACTTAGTTGAGTTATTTTATTCTCAACTAGGTAACGCGCCATCATGCCGCGGGCTTTTTTAGCGTAAAAGCTAATTACTTTATATTGACCATTTTTACAGTCTTTAAAGTGTGGAGTAATAATTTGGGCGTTCAGTGTTTTTTTATCTACCGCTTTAAAGTATTCGTTTGATGCAAGGTTGACTAAGTATTGTGCATCTTGCTCAGCAACAACGTCGTTTAGCTTTTGTGCAATTACACTTCCCCAAAATTCATATAAATTTTTACCTCGTGAATTTTCAAGTTTAGTGCCCATTTCTAATCGATAGGCTTGCATTAAATCAAGCGGCTTTAATAAGCCATATAAGCCTGACAATATACGTAAATGTCCTTGTGCATACGTAAGGTTAGCTGCGCTAAGTGTTGCAGCATCAAATCCGCCGTATACATCGCCATTAAATGCTAGTACCGCTTGTTTAGCATTACTTGGAGTAAAAGGCTGTGCCCACTCGCTAAAACGAGCAGCATTTAAACCAGACAGTTTATCGCTAATTTTCATTAAGCTGCCAATTTGTGCTGGCGTTAGTTCACGACATACCTTCATTAACTCTTCGCTATGCTCGAGTAATTCAGGTTGAGTGAACTTATCCGTAGTCGGCGTTGTTTCGTAATCAAGATTTTTTGCAGGTGAAATAACAGTGATCATAGTTAGCTATTGACTTGTAAATTATTTAATGTCAATTTCAACATTAAATGAGACGAAAAGCACGTTTTGTTTAAATAAATCCTCTCTTAAACATTCATAAGCCTGGTTTTTTATTGATACGGACATATGACCTATCAAGCATTGTCACACTGTTGCAGTATGGTTTAGTTATATTAAGGGTATTAGATTTTCTTTTAACTTGCTTGGAATGAGGAAAGCACATGACTTCAGCTTTACAAAGGCTAAAACAACATTCATCAATTGTAGCCGATACCGGCGATATTGAAGCGATTAAAAAGCATCAGCCAGAAGATGCCACCACTAATCCATCGCTATTATTAAAAGCGAGTGAGATTGAAGCTTACAAGCCTTACTTAGATAAAGCATGGAGCTATGCTAAAGAAACCGAGCAAGATGCAGCCAAGCAATTAGAGCTTGCCTGTGATTACTTTGCTGTATTACTAGGTAAAGAAATTAGCGAAATTGTACCGGGTTATATTTCTACTGAAGTTGATGCGCGTTTATCATTTGACACTCAAGCAACTATCGACAAAGCACACACTTTACTTAGCCTGTACGAAAAAGAAGGTGTAAGCAAAGATAAAATCTTAATTAAGGTTGCCTCTACCTGGGAAGGCATTAAAGCCGCTGAACAACTAGAAAAAGAAGGGACTAAATGTAACCTGACTTTATTGTTTAGTGAAGCCCAAGCACGTGCCTGTGCTGATGCTAACGTATTCTTAATTTCACCATTTGTAGGTCGTATTTTAGATTGGCATGTGGCTAATGGTTTAGAAAAACCAACCGACCCATTACAAGACCCTGGTGTGCAATCTGTACGTAGCATTTTTGAATTTTACAAACGTCACGATTACAAAACAGTGGTTATGGGTGCAAGTTTCCGTAATACCGGCGAAATTATTGCTTTAACAGGCTGTGATAAGCTAACGATTAGCCCAGGCTTACTTGAAGAACTGGGTAACCTTGAAGGTGCACAAGAGTATCTGCTTGAAAGTGATTACACTGTAGAGCCAAAGCCAGCAGCATTAACAGAGTCACAATTTCGCTGGTTACATAACCAAGACGCTATGGCGACTGAAAAGCTAGCCGAAGGCATTCGCTCGTTTGCCGATGCACAAGAACAATTAGAAGCTCGCTTTAAAGCAATGTAAGTAAAATTTAAAGCTGAGTAAATAAAAACGCCGCATTGCGGCGTTTTTTTATATCTTTTTAATGATGACATCACCTTCATTAAGCTATCACATATATGCAACATTTCTGTCACTTATTTATTCTATTTTAGTTTGGCCTGTGATATATCTATCGTGTCTTCGTGGGGGAACTCACCTAGGCAATGTGGATTTTTAGGTATGCTTGAGATTCAATAAAATCAATAGGAGATAATCATGGATAGCCTAAACGATATATTAGAAATACTAGAAGACGCAGATAGTCCCGTTAAAACATCTCAAAAAAACAAAAAGAGGAAATGGCGCGAAATCGAAGCAATTAAAGATAAACAACGTCTACGTAAAGAGTTACAAGAATTAGATTTTTATACAGACACAATTAATGTTGATGAAATAGACTTCTAAGTTTTATTTTCAGTACAAAGCCCTTTTTTAAGGGCTTTTACATTTTTGATTATTGCTAAACGCTTTTAATGACTATATTTGCCAATTAATGGGCTGTTTTCCTTGGGCTATTAATAAATCATTTGTGGCTGAAAAATGCTTACATCCAAAAAAGCCTCTGTGAGCTGATAATGGTGAAGGATGTGGCCCGACTAAAACATGATGCTTTGTATTATCTATCTTTTTGCCTTTTTTTTGTGCATGCGCTCCCCATAAAATAAACACCACTGCATCGCATTGAGCATTAATATGAGCAATAACATTATCGGTAAATTGCTCCCACCCCAAATGTTTATGCGAATGGGCTTGGCCTTGCTCTACGGTTAATACCGTATTTAACAAAAACACACCTTGGCGTGCCCATTGCTGTAAATAGCCATGGCTTGGCACAGTAAATCCTGGAATATCTGTGGTGAGCTCTTTGTAAATATTTTTTAATGAGGGCGGCAGCTTAGTCACCTCCTCAAGTACTGAAAAACATAGCCCATGTGCCTGCCCTTCTCCGTGATAAGGGTCTTGTCCTAAAATAACTACTTTTATATCGGCTAAATCAGTGGTGTCAAAAGCATTAAAAACGTGCTCATCAGCGGGATAAACAATAACACCTTCGCTACGTCGTTGGGCAATATAGCTTAATGTTTGCTGCATATAAGGTTGTTGTAACTGCTGAGTTAAAAAGTCTTGCCATTGATTCATTACACATCCTTAATTGCGTTGTTTTTTTGCATTTTATAATACTCTCGGGAGTTGTTTATTTTATCACACAGTTGCTGCACACCGGTTAATACTCGCGGGGTTAAACGATGTAATAAATCGGCATTGATACTAATAAACTGCTGATTTTTTACTGCAGGGATCTCCGGCCATTCATTCCATAACACCTCAGGCTGTGGTTTATTCGCATGCTGCTGAGGGGTAATAATAATTTGCGGCTTGGTAATAACGACATTCTCAATGCTAATTTGTGGGTACTGTGTGCTTGCTTCACTAAATACATTATCCCCTTTACATAATGAGATAATTTGATCTATTGCGGTGCCTTTTGCCGCTGTCATCATAGGCTCTGACCATAATTGGTAAAATACGCTAACAGATTGATGAGTACTTTGCTCTAAGGTTATATTAGCTAAACGTCGAGAAAATTCGCTCGCTACTTTATTCGCTTGTATCTGCTTTTCAGTAACCTCTCCGAGATGACGAATATCATCGGCAATATCATTTAATGACGTTGGGTTACTAAAATGTACCTTAATGCCTAAGCGCTCTAATTGTGCTAAATCAAGGGCTTTATTCCCCCCCTTCCATGCCAATACGATATCAGGCTTTAACGCTAATACTTTTTCTAATGATATCCCATAATAGCCACCAATGCGGGGGATCAATTTCGCCTCGCTTGGATAATCGGCATAATCAACAGTACCAACAATTAAGTCGCCTGCCCCTATCGCATACAGGTTTTCAACGATATGTGGTGCAAGGGCGATAATTCTAATGCTTTGACTTTGAGCATATGTGGCTGTGCTAAAAAATATCACTAACAGCAATATAAAAGAGCGCATTAGTAATCGAATCCTTCAAGCGCTTTAACTCCTGAGTCAAACGCATGCTTTACATTGCGCACTTCACTCACTGTATCAGCAAGTTCAATCAGTGTACGATGAGCTGCTCGTCCGGTAATAATGACTGATTGCATAGCGGGACGAGCGTTAAGTGCCATAACGACTTCGTTTAAATCTATATAGCCGTAAGTAACCATGTATGTCAGCTCATCAAGTAATACCAAGTCAATAGACTCATCATTTAGCATGCGTTTAGATTCTTGCCATGTCGCTTGCGCAGCCTCAGTATCAGCGTCTTTATTTTGCGTATCCCAAGTAAAACCGGTGTTCATTACAGCAAATTCAACTCCGGCATTTTGTAATAAGTTGCGTTCGCCACAGGCCCATGTCCCTTTTATAAACTGACACACGGCCGCTTTTTTACCGTGGCCAACACAACGTGCAACCACACCAAAGCCCGAGGTAGACTTGCCTTTTCCGTTACCTGTAATAACCTGAAAAATACCTTTTACTTGCTGCGCTTGAGCAACACGTGCATCGACTTTTTCTTTTACTTTTTGTTGTCGTTGTTGATGGTTATTATTTTTTTCATTCGTCATTTTTGCCCCCTTGGTAAATCGAAATAATCTGTTCAATATCTAAATGTTGCTCACACATTTGCGCTAATTGCTCTAGCTGATGTTCGCGTTGTGCATTAATATCTAACGGCTTGATAGCCAAATTTGGTTTTACCCAATGCAAAATTTGCATCATTGCTTGTGCTTCATCAAAAAGGCCATGCAAATAAGTTCCAGCAATGGCGTTATCATCACTAATAAAACCATCGTTTTTAAAGTTTTGAGGGTGCTGTAAAAAAGTAATAAACGGGTTGTTTAATGCTTTACCACAACTTATTCCTGCGTGTATTTCATAACCACTACAGGGAGTTTGTTTATTATTTAATGTTAAAGCTGCGCTTACTTTAGTGAGTATTTTTTTATCTGTTAAAGTTGTTTCAAAATCAATTAACCCGAGGCCTTCAATACGCTTTATTGATGACTCTATCGCTAAAGGGTCATAAAGGGTATTTCCTAACATTTGCATGCCCCCGCAAATACCTAAAACTTTAGCGCCATAACGTAAATGGCGTTTAATTTGCTCATCCCATTGCTCGTTTTTCAAAAAGGCTAAATCGGCGAGTACATTTTTACTGCCCGGTAAAATAATTAAATCGACCGCAGGGATCGCTTGCGTATGGCGTACATATATTAAGTTAATATTTTCATGTAAACGCAGTGCATCAAAATCGGTATGATTACTAATATGTGGCAACAATAAAACAGCGATATTAATAGCCACATTGCTAACATTGTTTTTTATGGCTACCGCATCTTCGGCATCAAGGGCTAAATTATGTAAATAAGGCAATACCCCAAGCACGGGTTTGTTGGTGTATTCTTCAAGCCAATCTAAACCACTTTGTAGCAAAGCAATATCACCTCGAAAACGATTAATGACAAACCCTTTTACTCTATTTTGTTCAGACTCACTTAATAACGCTAAAGTACCAACAAGGTGTGCAAATACACCGCCTTTGTCAATATCAGCAATAATTATTACAGGGCAATCAACGGCCTCAGCATACCCCATATTTGCTATATCGTTATGGCGTAAGTTTATTTCGGCGGGGCTACCAGCACCTTCAACTAATAATAACTCAAACCGTTTAGCTAAACGCTTATGAGAAGTTAAAACCGCATCCATCGCCACTTTTTTATAGTCATGATATGCCTGTGCTTGCATATTACTAATGGCTTTTCCATGAACAATTACCTGCGCGCCAGTATCGCTGTTGGGTTTTAATAAAATAGGATTAAAATCAATTTCAGGCTCTATTTTTGCTGCAATTGCCTGTAAGGCTTGTGCGCGACCAATTTCGCCGCCCTCTTTTGTTACTGCGCTATTAAGTGCCATATTTTGTGGTTTAAAAGGGGCTACTTGTACCCCTCTATTGGCAAATACACGGCACAGTGCAGCGACTAAGGTGCTTTTCCCTGCATCTGATGTTGTCCCTTGTACCATTAATGTTTTCATGATGTTATCGCTTTTTAAAATACAGCAAGGCTAAAAAGAAGACGCTACCTATTGCGGCTGTTATTACCCCAACGGGTAATTCTTGGTTGGTTATTAAAGTACGCGCGAGCACATCAACCCATACCATAAAAATGCCGCCACTTAAGGCGCTAACAACTAAACTTTGGCTACTACCTTGGGAAATAAAAAAGCGAATAATGTGGGGGATCATTAACCCAACAAACCCAATTCCACCACACATTGAAACCAATATTGCAGTAATTAAAGAACTTAAAACCAGCATTAATAATCGAAAGCGATTCACTTTAACCCCTAATGTAGTCGCGCTTTCATCACCTAGCGTTAACGCATTAAGCTGTCGTTTAAAACCAATCATCAGTACCATGCATACTATAATAATTAAGCTTGGGAGCCATAAACCATGCCAATGAGCTCGGGCAAAACTACCTAAAGTCCAAAACAAAATAGCCGCAACCGCTTGTGGGTCGCTGTAATATAAAAGTAAGCTAGTTAATGCACTAAATAAAAACGATAAAGCCACACCCGCTAACAACATAGATTCCACTTGTGCTGTTTGTTGCTTTGCAGCAATGGCAATCAGTAAACTCATTGCTAATCCACTACCTAGTAATGCTGCTATTGATAAACTAAAACCCGAACTAATCCCGGTTAATGTAATCAGCAACACAACCCCAAACGACGCACCCGATGAAATACCAAATAAATAGGGATCGGCAAGCGGGTTACGAGTCACTGTTTGAAGAATTAACCCCGAAATAGCTAAACCGCTGCCCGCTAAAAAAGCTAACAAGGTTCTAGGCATTCTTAATTCAAAAATAATTCGGCTACTTAATGACGTGTTTTCATCGGCGAACAACGTCATAAACACCTCACTTAGTGAAACATCAGCCGCTCCAAAACTCAGTGCCAAAAACACACTCACAATGCTACACACTATGGTGAATATTAACGCCCAGCTAGGTTTACTCATGAGCATTATTACCATAAAAATAAGTAATATGAGGAAAGGTGTGTGACTTACTCGAATGAGGGTGCGTACTGACCTTTGTACGCACTCCAAATACGTTACTTAGCATTGACTCGTTAAGCACATCATTTGGAGTACCTGTGCACTGAATTTCGCCATTATTAAGAACGATTAAATCATCACACATTGCTGACGCCAAATTTAAATCGTGAAACGAAGCAAGTACCGTGACCCCTAAAGATTTAGCCAACGCCATTATTTGAATTTGGTATTTAACATCTAGATGACTGGTGGGTTCGTCCATAATTAATAGCTGTGGTTGTTGCACTATGGCACGCGCAATGAGCGCTCGTTGCTTTTCGCCACCAGATAAAGAATCAAAACGTTGCGTTGCTTGATTCGTCAAATCTACTTTTTTTAATGCCAATGCAATACGCGATCTATCATTTTGATTACTGATACTAAACAATGCTTTATGTGGTGTTAAACCTAAAGCTACCACATCGAAAACCGTTAAATTAAACTGTGCAGGGGTTTCTTGCAGTACCACAGCAACCCGTTTGGCATACTCTTTTGCGCTTAGCTGCCAAATATTTTGGTTTTGGTACTTAATGGCACCTTGGGTAGGTTGATTAAAGCGGTATAAACAACGCAGTAAACTTGACTTCCCTGCCCCATTTGGGCCAATTAATCCAACACTTCGTTTACTAAAAATCGTCAAATTAATGTTATTTAAAATACGATGACCATTAATATCCCAGCTTAATTTATCAACCGTTAGTAAAGGAGTCGCAGAGTCACGTGAGCGCAATATAAAACCCTAGGCAGGATCAGAACTAAACAGCGCACAAGTTTAAACAATGGCTATTAAGAGACTGAGTAAACCCGCTCATTAAATTAAATTAAACATACCAAGGTGTATGAAGTCACAGCTCAATGTATCTGACTTACAGCAAAGCTGCTTACAGTTGCGGGTACAGTTGAGGATTTTCACCTCATTCCAACGGGCTGAATAAAGCTCAATATAACGTCGCTGTTATCATTAACAACTTAATGTATATTGAGCTTTAAATATATTATGAGGGGTTAGCAGTGTAATTTAAAGAAAATATCTTTAAAATTTATATAGCAATCCAACACCTAAAGCACTTTCATCTTCATTAGTGTCCATATCTAAACCAGTGTAGTACGCAAAAACACTGCCATTTTTATTAAATTTATGATCTACACCAAGTGAAATACCCGATGGTTTGTCTGCGTTTTCAAAATCTATAGTTTGATATTGAACTTTAAAGGTATTTTTACCTTGTAAATAAGCCACATTAACTAAAAATCCATCGGCCTTTTGTTCACCCAAAATAGTTTCTTGAGTTTGGTACATTGCACCAAATTTAAAAGCATTATATTTAGTTTGAGCACTGACTCTTAGCGTGTCGAAATTATTTATCGCGTTATCATGCGCAATAGCAAAATAACTTCCACTGTCTTTTAATAACGCATCGCCATAAGTTAGTGCTAATGAGTAACCGCTTTTAGCTTCACTGCTCCCTTTAGCTTTATAAGTACTCAATAGTTTAAAACCATTATAACTATGAGTTGAATAACTTATTGTATCTGTTAAACGGTTCTCGCCAACTTTATCAAATACTGTTTTGATATCACCCGTTAAATTATTAAATAAGTCGAGCTTACCCTGAGATTGCTTTAATGCAGTATCGTTTCTACCAATAACAACCTGACCAAATGCACCTTTAACACCGATATATTGATTTCGAGCAGTTACATTATCTTTTGAATCATCGGTTGGGTTTAACTGCATTTCAAATTTGTACACAGCCGTAAAGCTTGAACTGAGTTTTTCAGAGCCTTTAAATCCGATACTTGTTAGATTACTTTTAATTTGTGTAAATGAACCTTCACCTTCATCGGTAGATTCAACGCTAATATTAGCTGATCCATACCAATTAATATCGGCCAAAGCACTAAACGGCAAGACCGAAAATAACACACACACGCTTGATTTTTTTATGTTCATAACTTTTCCAGGTAACGTCAGTTTATTAAATAAAACTGTACAATAAACATTTGAGTGACAATTATATTACAATAGAAACATAAATGTCATGCAAATGACTAAGTTAAAGCGATAAAAAAGCCGTTTAAATAAAACACTAAATATTCGGTGATAATAAGTTAACTAAAGTTTCAATCAGTTCTTGTTGTTCATTATCTCGATGATAAGCAATAAAAATATCCCTTGATGTATTTTGTACATCTTTTACATGAAACAACTCACCTTGTTGTAACTGAGAGTCAACAAGCACCTCAGGAATAAATGCGCTACCACCACATTGCAGTATTAAATCTAGCGCAATTCGCCCCGTACTGGTTCTAAAATAAGGCGACGTTTTTCCCGTAAACTGACGAGCATGCCACAACGAAAAAGTGGTTCCCCAATCAACATACACATATTGGTTATCAAAAAAATTATCATAAGTTGCCGTATCAAAACGGCTAACAGGAATAATAGGCAGTTCACAAATTTTTTGTACTACCAACTCATCAACTTTAGGGGGGTCAAATAAAATAGCTAAATCCAACGTACGCTCAAGTAATAACCGCGTACTTTCTTGTTGTGCTTTTACCTCTGCAATTAAAGAAACCCCTGGCATCGCAGAAACAATATTAGTAATGCCGAATTGTAAAAACGCGTCCCAAATATTAGGGGTGCCTGCTAAGCTAATTTGTTTGTGCATATTATCAGCTAAAGCAACGTCAACTTTAGCACGCTGCATCCCCGTTAAAATCATTTGCGCATGCGGTAACAAACGCTCACCTGGCGCCGTCAGTTGAATATTATTTCGTTGGCGAATAAATAAATTAACACCTAAACCTTGCTCTAGTTGCCTAATTCGAAAACTCACAGCAGACTGTGTTATATATAAGTTTTCTGCGGCTTTACCAAAATGACGCGTGCGTACCACTTCAACAAATGTTTTTAATAAATCTATATCCATTATTTACCTTTACCATTAAGTAATACATTGCTACTTTTAATTAGCTAACAAATTAAGCTCTTATACATTGTTAGAGTGTTATTGTGTTTAATTATCTTTATCTTGATAACGTGTAAATTATATAAATCAACTTAATCCTGTGATGTAAGTTACTTTTATTACTTTAATGCTTGCACCTTACATACAGCCATTTTTCACTAATTAAAACAAGGCAGTTTAGTGACTAGAAGAATTTTAATAGTAGAAGATACACCGACTATTGCGATGGTGCAAAAACACATTGCGTTAAAATCGGGCTACCAAGTAGATATCGCTCAATCCCTAGCCGAAACAAAAAAATTGGTCAGTTCGCAAAACTACTTTTGTGCTGTTGTTGATTATATTTTACCCGATGCACCTAAAGGTGAGGCAATCCCCTATACAGTCGATGCTGATATTCCAACAATTGTTATGACGGGAAATATTGATAAACAAACTCGTGAAACGGTTGAGCGCTTCCCTATTATTGATTACATCACCAAAGAGAATAAACAAGCCTACCAATATTTAGAAAAACAACTTTATCGCCTCCCTCGTAATGAGAGCGTTAAAGTATTAGTGGTTGATGATTCAGCGCCTGCTAGGCGATATATAACCAGCTTATTAGCGCGTCATAAATACCAAGTTTATCAAGCCAAAGATGGTATTGAGGCACTAACAATATTAGAGCAAAACCCAGCGATATCGGTCATCATTACTGATAATGAAATGCCTAATATGAGAGGCGAAGAACTGTGTAGTGAAATCCGCCGCTTATACAGTAATGACGAAAAAGCAATTATTGGTATTTCAGGATCTGATGCCCCTTATATTTCGACTGTTTTTTTGAAAAATGGAGCTAACGATTACCTTCATAAACCATTTAATAGTGACGAATTTTATTGTCGATTAAGCCAAAATGTCGATATGTTAGAACAAATTGCCACGATAAAACGCCAAGCAAATACCGATTATTTAACTAACTTACCAAATCGTAGGTATTTTTTTGAAGAATCGGTTAAATCTTTAAAGTGTATTGAAAAAGCACAACAAAGTGCTGCGATGGCCATGTTAGATATCGATCACTTCAAATCAATAAACGACACCTACGGCCATGATGCCGGAGATGAAGTATTAAAAGGTTTATCAATCTGCTTTAGTAAGTATTTTGAAAAACACTTAGTGGCACGTTTAGGCGGTGAAGAATTTGCCGTTTACTTTAACAGTGTGCACAAACAAGATGCACTTGATCGCTTAGAAGGGTTTAGGAAATTTATTGAACTAAACAGTCCAGAATTTAGTAAAGACAAGATTAAATTTACATTATCAATTGGATTTGCTTTCGCCCCAATTTATCAAATTGACGAACTTTTAAAGCAAGCAGACCTATTCCTTTATGAAGCAAAAGAAACAGGCCGTAATAAAATAGTCAGTTAATACCCATCAACCGACTATTTACGCTAATTGGCTAGCTGTATTTTTTTACGCTTGCGAGATTGATAGTACGAATCCCAACTAAAAATAGCCAAGGCTGTCCAAATACAGGCAAAGGTTACTACTCGCTCTGCATCAAAAATCTCATCGTAAAATAGCACTGCCAAAATAAACATTAAACTTGGACCAATATATTGAAAAAAGCCCAATGTTGTATAACGCAAACGTTTTGCAGCCCCAGTAAAACAAAGCAGTGGTAAGGTAGTAATAATACCAGCACTCATTAATAATGCGTTTATTGTCCAGCTATTAGCTAATAAATCAGAACTTCCCGAAGGAGCCATAAACCACCAATAACATAATGCCACGGGTAATAAAATAAGTGCTTCGAGCAAAATTCCAGGTAACGCTTCTACGGGCATTTTTTTACGCAACAAACCATAAACAGCAAATGTACTCGCTAAAGAAAATGCCACAACAGGAAACGAACCAAAGCTAATTAATTGCAATAAAACCCCAACTAATGCCAGCCCTACTGCAACACCTTGTAATTTTCGTAATCGCTCAGATAAAAACAACATGCCAAGTAGCACATTCAGTAAAGGATTGATGTAATACCCTAAACTTGCATCAAGCATATGGTTGTTATTTACAGCCCAAATAAACAACCCCCAATTAAAACCTAATAACCCCGAGGTAATTATTAACATTAAAATTAATTTAGGCTGGACAATAATTGTTTTAATTTTTTGCCAATGCTTTAACACGCTAACAACAACCACTAAAAACAATACTGACCAAACAACGCGATGCATTAATATTTCAAAAGCCGAAATAGTACTTAGTTGTTTAAAGTAAATAGGGGCTAATCCCCACATTAAAAAAGCAAGACAAGCTAAAATAGCCCCCTTACGTTGTTCATTCTGTGCTGGCATAATAATCGCTTAGCTATTTTAAAGGCGCTAGTTTACTCCTACAAAGATATTTAGCCAACCATATATGTGCCTGTCGCAAATGCAATGTGCACCCCCTCTTCGTTATGTAAATGCATAGTACATACACACACTTTATTGCCTGAACGCAGTAAATTTGCTGTGGCTGTAAATCGCTCACCTTTACCGGGTCGTAAATAATCGGTTCGCAAATCAATCGTACCTAGGGTTGCGAGCTTTTTTTCAACGCTTGCTAAATCAAGGTCTGTTAATTTGTCAATCACACTTGCAGCAGCCAACATGCCACCGACATTATCAAGCACAGCACTAATAACACCACCATGTAAAATTTTTTGCGCCGGGTTACCAATAAACACATCTTGCCAAGGAAGTGAAATACTTGCTTGATTTGCATTGATAAAATCAACCGAAATAGCTAAAAACTGATTAAAAGGCATGCCTTTTACAAAAAGATCCGCCACCTGTTGCGTTAATATGTCTTTACTCATTTTGTATCCCTCAATATTGCTTATTTTTAATCATTATGTCGCCTTAGCGGTTTTATATTTATCAAAGCAACGGCTAGTTTATAACCAATTAAAAGAGTAAAACATATCGACGGGTTGAGTTCGAGCTTAAAGCTAAAGACATCTTTGCAAAAAAACACTAAAATAGGCCGCGATGACAACTTTAACTTCACCGGCAAGCACCTTAGTGCGCAAACCAGAAACTGTACTCAAGCAAGTATTTGGCTATAGCGAATTTCGTGATGGGCAAAAAACAGTAATTGAGGCAGCAATCAATGGTCAAGATTCGTTAGTTTTACTACCTACCGGTGGCGGTAAGTCGGTGTGTTATCAAATACCTGCCTTAGTACTTGAAGGGGTCTGCGTTGTTATTTCGCCTTTAATTTCTTTAATGCAAGACCAAGTCGCACAACTGCAAGCCCTAGGGGTTAAAGCCGCTTACATTAATAACAGCTTATCGCGTGAAGAACAGCAGTTAGTGTATCAACAACTGCATCAAGGCCTGATAAAGCTACTTTATGTGGCCCCCGAAAAAGTACTGCAACATGAGTTTATTGAGCGATTAGGTTATTTAAAGGTAAGTTTATTTGCCATCGACGAAGCTCATTGCGTATCACATTGGGGACATGACTTTAGGCCGCACTATTTTAGATTACAAGAACTAAAACACCGCTTTGCTCATGTGCCTATGATGGCACTCACCGCCACTGCCGATAAAGCGACACGTAACGATATCATTCAACAATTAAAGCTTCAGCAACCATGGGTGCATACAGGTAGTTTTGACCGCCCTAATATTCGTTACACATTAGAAGAAAAATTTAAACCTATGGCGCAGCTAATGCGCTACTTAAAAGTACAAAAAAATCAAAGCGGTATAATTTACTGTACGAGCCGAAAACGCGTTGACGATATAGCCGAAAAACTGGCCGATGCCGGCCATAATGCGGCAGCTTATCATGCTGGAATGAGTAACGAGCAACGTCAATTTGTGCAAACCGGTTTTGCGCGTGACGATATTCAAATTGTGGTGGCAACTGTCGCCTTTGGTATGGGTATAAATAAACCCAACGTACGATTTGTTGTGCATTACGATATTCCAAAAAGCATCGAAGCATATTATCAAGAAACAGGCCGCGCAGGACGTGATGGCCTTGCCGCCGAAGCAGTCATGTACTTTGATCCTGCAGATATTGGCCGCGTAAGGCGCTTTTTTGAAGATATTGAGGACGAGCAACGCCGTCGTGTTGAAGAACAACGCTTTAATGCTATGGCCAATTTTGCCGAAGCACAAACCTGTCGTCGGCAAATATTACTTAATTACTTTAGCGAATATAAAAGAGAGCAATGCGGTAATTGTGATATTTGCATAAACCCACCAAAAAGTTTTGATGGCACTTTAGTCGCTCAACAAGCTCTATCTTGTGTGTATAGAGCGCAGCAACGCTTTGGTATAGGTTATATTGTTGATGTATTACGTGGTGCAAATACCAGCCGTATTCGCGATAACAACCATCATACGTTATCTACTTATGGTATTGGCAAAGAAAAAAGCAATGAGTTTTGGCTTAGTATCCTACGTCAATTAATCCACCAAGGCTTATTAAGTCAAGATATAACACAAGGCGCATCGCTGCGTTTAACCGAAGCTGCTCGTGCCGTTTTAAAAGGCGAGTATGTATTAAAACTTGCAGAACCTCGCTTACAGGCAAAACATGTAGGGCAAGATCGATTGGCACAGTTTAATTACGACAAAAAGCTGTTTGCTCGTTTGCGAGCACTGCGAAAAGAGCTTGCCGATGCTGACGATGTTCCACCGTATGTGGTATTTAACGACAAAACATTAGCCGAAATGGCTCAACTTACACCAACTAACGACAGTGAATTTTTAAAAGTTTCGGGCGTTGGTTTTACTAAGTTAGCAAAATATGGCGGTCCTTTTTTAAAAGCAATACGCAACTATTTAGCTAACAGTTAAGAGCATTATGACCGAACTAAATTACGACCATACCCACCTTTGTATTACCATTAACACGGAGCAACCTCCTCATGATGAAGACTTTGAGCTGTGGGCTAATTTATTTTTGCATAATGACGAAATCACCATTAATGATTTTTCTAAAGGGGCTGATCGCCACCAGCTTAACTTTAGCTACCAACAAAATAACTTCACCCTAAATTTTGAACATTACAGTGAAAGTATTTGGATCGATGCACAAGGCATTGAAGCAGAACATTTATTAGCCGCCTTAACGTTTTATTTAAGCTAAATTAAATTACTTTAACTTCCCCCTTTAAACGTATTTTACCGCTTTCAATTACAAAGTATTCCTGTAAGCTAAGTGAAGGTAAATGGTAAAAATACGGTTCTAAGGATGTGAATTTTTGACTAAGTGGCTATTAAACAGTGCTATATTCATTTCAGGGCTCGGACTTGCCTCGCCCCTATGCGCTGCGCAAATATTACCGAGTATTAAACAGTGCTCTGTAACCACTTTAAACGAAAACAAACCCGAAAAACTCAATCGCCAACTCAACGATAATACAAAAATTACCACACATAAAATGGCTCCCCAAATAGCCTCTATTAACATAAAGCAACTTAATGTATTTAATACAGAGCTAGAGGCTGAGGATAACTTTTTATTTCGTTTTGCTAATTATGCTCATATTCAGACTGAACCTGATGTAATCCATAATATTTTATTATTTACTGAAAAAGACACATATGATGCAAAAAAGCTAGCCGAATCAGAGCGTTTACTGCGAAAACAACGCTATCTGTACGATGCCCAAATATCTGCTACCGAAAACTGTGATGGCGATGTGGATGTGGATGTGGTTACTCGTGATTTATGGACCTTACTACCAGAAATTAATTTTAGCCGCAGTGGCGGCGAAAATAAATCGAGCTTTGGTTTTCGTGAATCCAACTTATTTGGTTGGGGTAAACGTTTATCGCTCTCGCGCACCAGCGACAGCGATAGAACCGGTTACTTATTTGTTTACGATGACCCCAATGTACTATCATCTCGTTACAAAGCCCGTATTGAATATGCCGATAACAACGATGGTAAGCGCCATCGCTTAGAATTAACTTACCCATTTTATGCCATAAATACGCCTTTTAGTTATGGTGCTTTAAGTTATAAAGAAGAACGCAAAGAGTCGATATACAGTAAAGGCGATATCGTTAGTGAATATAAACAAGATACTCAATTGCAGCGCTTTTTTTTAGGCCACTCTAAAAAGCTTAGCCATAGCTGGACCCAGCGCATTAGCGGCGGCTATATCAACGAAGATAATACATTTAATGCAATAGAAAGTACCTTATTGCCATTAGCCTTAGACCGCTCTTTAAGCTACCCCTTTATTAGCGGCCACTGGTTTGAAGATCATTATATAAAAGTGCGAAATTTTGACACAATTCATCGCACCGAAGATTTAAATTTAGGCTGGAATATTAAAACGCTGTTTGGTTATTCTTCACAATCACTGAGCAACGATGAATCAAGGGTTGTTTATTCTTTAGATATTAACAAAGCCCTGTTTAGTAATGAGCAAACACTTTGGCGATTTGATGCCAACATAGATGGGTATTGGAACAGAGAATTAAAGCAACTCGAAAATTTTATAGCCACCAGCAAAATACAGTATTATTTAAATACACAAGTAGATGAGTCTTGGTATATTAAAGCCCAAGTACAGTTAGCTGAGCATTTAACCTATGATAAGCAACTCACTTTAGGTGGCGAAACAGGGTTACGTGGATACCCTATCGATTACCAACACGGTGATCGTAGTTGGTTAATTAGTCTAGAAAAACGCTATTACTGGGACTACAACTTTTTGCAATTATTTAAAGTCGGTGGGGCTGCATTTGTTGATGTTGGTAAAGCCTGGTTTAGCAACGCCGAAAACACCTTAGTCGAAAATAATGATGATAACATTTTAAAAAATGTGGGGATTGGTCTGCGATTGGCCCCTAGCAGAGCAAATGCGGGCACTGTTATTCACCTTGATATTGCAGCGCCATTACAAAAAACCGACGATGTCGATTCATTGCAATGGCTTGTTAGCGTAAAAAACAGTTTTTAATTCACCTCTACACTGCTGCGTTATTATGCCATATTGGCACTTTACATTTTCAGCGCTCTTTCGCTGTGTTAAATTTTCATTCTTTGCTGGAAAGTCATTCATGTATTGCACCCCATAAACGATTCAAACACATCGAAACAGCTTAAGTCATATCGCTTTTCTATTCCCTTAAAGATGAAACAACCGAGCTTTTTATTAAGTGCTTCTTAGCACCATTAATTATTCAGCGTACCACTTTTTAGCTCTTCATCTAAATCGTTTATTTCGTCTATAAAATCTTCAAGCTGCTGCTCAACAATACTATTCGCTTGATCAAAATAAGCAAGATGAAACACCGCATCACCCTCATTAACCAATGGCATAGTTTGCTGACCAATAACAATCCCACCTGTAGGAGCTACAAGTGCTAACTCGGTATCACCTAGCGGACTACTTATATACGCCAACACCTGCCCTCGCTCAACGTGCTCACCTAAACTCACTTGCGCTCGTACAATGCCATCAACCTCAGCTCTAATCCAACTGGTAGAACCCGCAATAATGGGTTCAGGTAATTTCTTAGGGCGTTTATTTCGCAGCATTTTTAAATGTCGCATAACATAATCAACGCCTTGCACACCGGCTGCGATTGCTATTGGGTCAAAGCGTAGCGCTTCACCGGCTTCGTAAGTGATCACCGGGATCCCTAAGTTAGCGGCTTCACTTCGTAATGAACCATTACGTAATGACGCATTAATTACCGCAGGCGTTCCAAATGCTTTGGCCATTTGTGCCGTTGCATCGTCGGCTAAATTTGCGCGTATTTGCGGTAAATTAGTCCGATGAATCGCCCCAGTATGTAAATCGACAATATGAGTACAATGCACAGCCACCTGATTAAAAAACATATGCGCCATACGACCTGCCAACGACCCTCGTTCAGAACCAGGAAAGCTGCGATTCATGTCACGTCTATCGGGTAAATAGCGTGATTTATGAATAAACCCAAACACATTCACAATAGGCACCGCAATAAGAGTGCCACGCAACTGATTCGGATCTATTTTAGCTAATAGCTGACGCACGACTTCAACGCCATTGAGCTCATCACCATGAATAGCCGCACATACCATTAGCACAGGGCCTTGCAAAGCCCCGTTAACCACTTCAATAGGAATGGTTAACGGAGAATGGGTATATAACTTAGCGGCCTCTAATGCGAGTGTTTTACGTTGAGCAACACCTACACTTTGGCACAGCAAAGTAAAAGGCTGATTTGCTTTAGCCTTTGCCACGTGTTGCTGTTCCTTTTACAGTTGCATTTTTTTCGATAAATTCAATGACCATCCCTGCAATATCTTTTTTAGTCGCCACTTCTATTCCTTCAAGTCCTGGCGATGAATTTACTTCCATCACTAATGGTCCACGCTCAGAGCGCAGTAAATCAACGCCTGCAACATTGAGCCCCATTGCTTTAGCTGCCGCCACTGCAGTTTTACGCTCTTGTGGTGTAATACGCACTAACTCAGCACTGCCTCCGCGGTGCAAATTAGAACGAAATTCACCCTCTTGTGCTTGGCGTTTCATTGCTGCAATCACCTTATCGCCTAACACAAAGCAACGAATATCAGCCCCACCTGCTTCTTTAATATATTCTTGCACCATTATATTTGCTTTAAGACCCATAAAAGCTTCAATTACACTTTCTGCGGCCTTACGGGTTTCAGCTAATACCACCCCAATCCCTTGCGTCCCTTCAAGTAATTTTATAACAACCGGCGCTCCACCTACCATTTCGAGTAAGTCTTTAACATCATCGGGCTTACTGGCAAAACCGGTCACTGGCATACCGACCCCTTTGCGCGACAATAACTGCAATGAACGTAATTTATCTCGCGAGCGAGAAATAGCCACCGATTCATTCAGTGGATACACTCCCATCATTTCAAATTGACGCAGAACCGAGCAACCATAAAATGTTACAGATGCGCCAATACGAGGGATAATCGCGTCAAACTCTTTGAGGTTTTCACCACGGTAATGTATTTCTGGTTGTTCAGAGTTAATATTCATATAACAACGCAATGCATCAATGACTTTCACTTCATGGCCTCGCGCAGTGGCCGCTTCAATTAAACGACGAGTTGAATATAAGTTACTACTGCGAGATAAAATTCCAATTTTCATAATTAAGCTCTAATTATCTATTACATAAGACAAAGCAGGGTCAATAACCATACGATTTTGCATCGCGGTTCGCCCTAATAACATTCTAAATTTCATATTTGCACGGCTACTCAAAGTAAGCTCTATAGGCCAGCTATCATTACCAATGTGCAATTGTGTTGCTATAAAATAACGATACTCTTCTTGCCCACTGGAGCTTTTTACATACGCCTTGCGTTTTACTTTCGCTTTACAAATTTGCTGTGTTTGTACATCACCTTGTACTGGCTGGGTAATAAACTTAACCCACTGCTCAGCGTTTTCTTCAAACTCTTCAATGTGTAAAGCATGCAAGCACGAAGTACGTGCTCCACTGTCTATTTTAGCTTTTATATTACCTATACCTAACGCAGGTAAGCTCACCCACTCACGCCAACCTACGGTTATTTTCTCAATCATTACTGGTTATTGCTCAGGATATTAATTAAAAAAGACTTATACGCGAGCAGTAAAAAAACACCAACGAAATAAATTTATCTACTCGATAAGCCGAATTGATTGACCGCCATGGGCTTCTCGTTTAACAATGCAATAACTATTAACCTTGTGATAAAACATTGAACAAGGTTTCTTTTTGCTATTTTGAGAGTCTAATATGCTACCTGGGTTACTACATGCTTTACGCCTTGATGAAAGTGGAGGTGCCGTTACATTAACAACACTTGAGCAACTTGCTCCTTTGCAAAATACACAAGGTAAATTATGGCTGCATATTGACTACAGCGAACCGCAAGTTATTGAATGGCTGAAAAAGTGTCACTTTTTAAGTGAGTATGAATTAACGTTGCTGATTGCCCAAGAAACCCGCCCACGAGTTGTTAATGTAAATAACGGACAGCTGCTTTTTTTACGCGGCGTTAATTTAAACCCAACCCAAAGCCCTGAAGATATGGTGTCGCTACGTTTTTTTATTAACGAAAATATAGTTATTACAACACGTAAACGCCACTTATTATCTATTCAAGATACATTAACCGATTTGGCGAATAACAAAGGGCCAAAAAGTATTTCGCAGCTGGTGTGTGCATTAACACATAACCTAATTTGGCGAATGCAAGATGTCGTTGACGGGCTTGATGAGGTGCTCGATCTCTTTGAAGATGAAATAGATGAACCGAGTAAAAAATTCGATAACCAAGGTTTATCTCAGCTAAGACGACAAGCTATTGCATTAAAACGCTATTTAAAACCACAAAAAGAAGCACTTAATAATTTATTAAGCCACCCTTATGCGTGGCTTAATACTGACGATAAAACAAAGTTAAACGAAACGACTAACTTATTAATACGCTATTTAGAAGAGCTTGAAAATGCGATAGAGCGAGCACAAATCATTCAACAAACAATGGCAACTCAAGTCTCAGAACAACTTAATCAACGCATGTATGTTATGTCGATTGTTGCCGCTATATTTTTACCATTAGGATTTTTAACGGGACTGTTAGGTGTCAACATTGGCGGTATTCCCGGCACCGATACTCCCTATGCGTTTGCTTTATTCATCGCCGCTTTAATTTTAATAAGTGCAGTCATCGGATTTTATTTAAAATTTAAGAAGTGGTTATAAAGCTTCAGCAATACACAGTTTAAGTCATTATCGGTAACAGATTTTCACCCTAAACTGTGTTATTATGCACGCCAATTTTTTGCTCTGTGTGTTAGTTATTATCATGTCAAAACCTGCTTGCTTTACTGCTTTTTCTGAATCGGTAGATCACATTACCCTACCAGAAAAATTTACTTACCCTTTTTATTATCAACCACACCCTATTAGTGAATTAGCTGCCAAACAGTTACAGCAACAATTAGCAACGCAAACACAGTTGTTTGATGCGTTTTCAGGGAAGATGTTTGGGGTATTAGTAGTACAAAACGAGCAGCACGAACTGGGATTTCTCAGCGCATACTCAGGGCAGTTTAATGCCACTGATCAGAACATAAAGTTTGTAGAAGCTATTTCGAATATGCAATCTACTGATGCTAAATACCGACAGCAAAGCGACATTATTAATAATATTAACAGTGAGCTAGATCAGCTACAAAACAGCGAGCAATTATCGCAACTCAATACTGATTTAACAAAAGCGACTAATGAATTTAATCAGCGCCTTGATGCACAACATAAACACATGCAAGACAGTCGCAGTAAACGAAAAAAACAACGCAGTGAAGGAGAAAACACATTAGATAAACGTAGTTTTCAACGTTTACAAGTTAAATTGTCGGCGCAAAGTGTGGCAGAAAAAAAACAACTTAGTGCACTAAAAAGTGAATGGCAAGCTAAAATAAACACCTTAAAAAGTACGATTAATGAGATTAACGATCAAATAAAGTTGTTACAAAAACGCCGTAAAACGTTGTCGAAAAGTCTACAAAAAAAATTATTCTCACAATATAAATTTTTAAATATTAAAGGTGAAGTAAAAGATTTAAATGCTGTTTTTGCGCCGCTACCTGAACACACTCCCGCCTCTGGAGCTGGCGATTGCGCTGCACCTAAATTATTACAGTATGCGTTTGCAAATAACTTAACACCCATTGCAATGGCCGAGTTTTGGTTTGGTGATTCGTTAAAATCAGCCGTTAGACAACATAAAAACTACTACCCTGCATGTTTTAGTAAATGCCAGCCAATTTTAGCCCACATGCTAGATGGAATGAATGTAGAAGATAACCCCTTACTAGAGAATCCGGCACAAGGTAAAAGTTTGCCAATCATTTATCAAGACGATGACATGCTTGTAGTGAATAAGCCGGCTGAGTTTTTGTCAGTACCTGGAATTACCATTGAAGACTCTGTTTATACTCGTATAAAAAGTCAATTCCCTCAGGCTTCAGGCCCTTTAATTGTTCACCGTTTAGATATGTCGACGTCAGGCTTATTAATGGTTGCACTTAATAAGCGGGCACATAAAGCACTACAAAAACAATTTATAGAGCGTACGGTTGAAAAGCGCTACGTGGCACTGGTAGAAGGTTTTGTTGAAGGAGAGAGTGGCACAATAGACCTCCCCCTTAGACTTGATTTAGATGATAAACCACGCCAATTAGTTTGTTACGAGCACGGAAAGCCTGCATTTACCACATGGCAGGTTGTTTCGCGCGAAAACAATGTAACCCGCTTACATTTACACCCTAAAACAGGTCGTACTCATCAGTTAAGAGTGCACTGTGCACATAAGTTAGGGCTTAATATGCCTATTGTTGGCGACACTCATTATGGCAAGCTAGCCGATCGTTTACATCTGCATGCCGAATACTTAGCGTTCTCTCACCCAATTACTAAAAAGCGCCTAACGTTTGAAGTCCCTGCTGATTTTTAAATTATCGGCAAAATAAAAAAGGGACATGCAATATGTCCCTTTTTTATTTTTAGCATGTGGCGCTAATCAGCCTAGCTTACTCTTGAAAGTAAGTTCCCCAGCCATCGTACTCTACATCACATTCAACCGCTAATGCAGCTAACTTATCAACGTCTTCCATAATCACGTCAACATCTAGCTCAGCTTCGACAACAATATCGAAACTCCAAATTTTGCTGCCATCTTCAAGCTCTAATTCGGCAGGTTCTTCAACATCGTAACCTAACTTAAACGCTGCTAATGCTGCTTGCTCAAGTTTAGTAAACTCTTCACTTACAAAGTGATGTTCTACCTCATAAAGTATTTCTGGGTCTGACCCATCTTCGAGTAATGAAGTTACAATGTCTTCACTTATTTCGCGCCAATTTTCCATTATTCATCTCTCACTTGAGCATCTAATTCGGTTATTTTAGCAGCCATAACGCTGTGTATACTTGCTGCATGTTCGCGTGCAGTTAAGGTTTTATCAAGGTTGATAGGTGCTAACATTTCAATACAAATTGTACCATTATTCCAACGATTTAGTTTAATGCTTTTATCAGTACTGTTCATACATACGGGAACAATGGGTACATCGGCACTCATTGCGGTATGAAAAGCCCCAGTTTTAAAGGGTAACAATCCGCGGCCATAACTGCGCGTACCTTCAGGAAACATCCACACCGACAAACCTTGTTGCTTTATTTTGTTAGCGGCCTTAGAGATTGTATTAGCGGCTTTTGTTCTATTCGATCTATCAATTAGTATATTACCCGAGAGCCAATAAAGTTGGCCAAAAAATGGGATCCATTTCAAACTTTTTTTACCAATACTGACACAATGCTTTGGCACCATGGCTGGAATAGTAAATAAATCATAACTATTTTGATGATTGGCAACATAAACCGCAGGCCCCACATTTTCAGCTTCAACGTCACGTTTTAAAATCAGTGTAACCCCAAGTAACTTGGCCATAGCGCCATACCAAGACGCAATAACATAGACATTATTTTTATGGAACGGCCTAATAATTGAGAGTAACAACCCACATATACAACTTAATAAAATAAATACCGATAAGATTAAAATACGGATAACAGCTAACAAATTCACATCTCCAAAATAGAATCGCGCATATTATAACGCTATTTTTACGCTGAAACGACAAAATAGCGAACAACTGTAAGCTGAAAGTGTCATTATTTTTTTAATTACTTACTGAGTCGTACCATTAAAAACACCCAATAACTTTTAAATCATAGAGTTAAGTACGCTTAGTACACGTTATGGCTGCGCTCTCATTGGCGATTAAAGTTATATTTAATGCTAATAAAAAAGGCCTGCTTATAAATGAATATTAAGCAGGCCTTTAACAACGCAGAAAAAATTACTCTGCGTTTGTATCGTCACTCTCTTGTGTATCAACTTGACCATGCTCTATTTCAGCGTAATCAACTCGCTGTAAACCACGGGGGAGTTTATTACCTCTACGCCCACGTTCACCATGATAATGCTCTAAATCACTGGGTTTTAACGTTAATTTACGCTTGCCAGCGTGTAGTGTGACACTACAGCCTTGTGGCACAACGGCCAGCACTTTAACAAACTCTTCTCGCGCTTGTACTTTTGCTCCAGGTATAGAAATAATTTTATTCCCTTTACCTTTGCTCAGTTTTGGCAAGTCTCTAAGTGGGAACAATAACATACGCCCCTCATTAGAAATCGCCATACAGTAATCACTTGCAACATCACTTACTCGAATTGGCGCAAGCAATTCACCGCCTTTAGGAACGCTCACGAGCGCTTTACCGTTTTTATTTTTACTGACTAAATCATTAAAATCATTAATAAAACCATAACCTGCATCCGATGCCATCAGCAGTACTTGGCTATCTTCTGCCATAACAACGTGTTCAAAGTTTGCACCTGGGGTTAAATTAAATCGCCCAGTCATCGGTTCACCTTGACTACGAGCCGATGGGAGACTGTGCGCATCGGTAGAAAATGCCCGACCCGAGGTATCTAAAAATACGGCTGGTTGATTACTCTTGCCTTTAGCCGACGCTTTATACGAATCGCCTGCACGGTAGTTTAAGCCTTCTACATCAACATCATGACCTTTACCTACACGCGCCCACCCTTTATCAGATAAGATAACGGTTACTGACTCTGACGGTATTAAATCTTTTTCACTTAACGCTTTAGCTTCTAAACGCTCTACAACAGGAGAGCGACGATCATCGCCATACAGTTCTGCTGCTTCTTGAATTTCTTTTTTCAATAAGGTCGACATACGGCGATCTGAGCCAAGGGTTAACTGTAACTTATCACGCTCTTTTGCTAACTCGTCTTGCTCACCACGAATTTTAAATTCTTCTAGTTTTGCTAAGTGACGAAGTTTTAATTCTAAAATAGCTTCTGCCTGCGTATCGGTTAACGCAAAGCGTTCCATTAATACCGGTTTAGGCTTATCTTCACTACGAATTATTTCAATCACTTCATCTATATTTAAAAAGGCCGCTAATAAACCTTCTAAAATATGTAAACGAGCGAGTACTTTATCTAATCTAAACTGTAGGCGTCGACGCACTGTTTCGCGTCTAAAGGTGAGCCATTCAGTTAAAATACTGTGTAAGTCTTTAACTTGTGGACGCCCATCTAAACCGAGCATGTTTAAGTTAACACGGTAATTTTTTTCTAAATCGGTGGTTGCAAATAAATGCGCCATTAATGGCTCTGCTTTAATACGATTAGAACGCGGTACAATCACTATACGGGTTGGATTTTCATGATCAGACTCATCGCGTAAATCGGCAACCATCGGCAGTTTTTTCGCATTCATTTGCGCGGCAATTTGCTCTAACACTTTACCACCCGAACATTGATGTGGCAGAGCCGTAATAACAATATCGCCTTGTTCTTCGGTATATACCGCACGCATTTTTATCGAACCGCGACCGGTTTTATAAATTTTATGAATATCGGCTTTTGGCGTAATTATTTCGGCATCAGTTGGATAATCTGGCGCATGAACTAAAGAAAGCAATTCATCTAATTCGGTTTTTGGCTTATCAAGTAATAAACAACACGCACTGGCTACTTCACGTACATTATGCGGTGGAATATCAGTGGCCATACCTACGGCAATACCGGTTACACCATTGAGTAAAATGTGTGGTAAGCGCGATGGTAAAACTAATGGCTCATCCATTGTGCCATCAAAATTAGGCGTCCAATCGACTGTGCCTTGACCAAGCTCTTTGAGTAATACTTCAGAAAACTTAGAGAGTCTCGCTTCGGTATAACGCATTGCAGCAAAGGATTTAGGATCGTCAGCCGCGCCCCAGTTTCCCTGCCCGTCAACCAATGGGTAACGATAGGAAAAGGGTTGTGCCATTAATACCATTGCTTCGTAACACGCACTGTCGCCATGTGGATGGTATTTACCTAGTACATCACCCACGGTACGCGCTGATTTTTTATATTTAGCCGCAGCCGATAAACCCAACTCGCTCATGGCGTATATAATACGACGCTGTACCGGTTTTAAACCATCGCCAACATGTGGCAAGGCACGGTCCATAATGACGTACATAGAATAATTTAAGTAGGCATCTTCGGTAAAGCGCCCCATTGTTTGTTGTTCAACTCCTTGCATTAGCAAGGTATCTGTATCACTCATTAAAGCTTACCTAGTTTTTCTTATAGCTTACACGGTAGATCACATTAGCGTAATCGTCGCTTATTAATAAACTGCCATCACCTAGCTGTGCAAAAGCGACTGGACGTCCATATGTTGTTTCATTTTTCATAAAGCCGGTTATAAAAGGGGTGTATTTAACTACTTTCCCTTGCTCAATATTAGCCACTGCAATTTTATAGCCTGATTTTTTACTGCGATTCCACGACCCATGTTCAGCTACAAACAGCTGATTTTGGTAATTTTTAGGAAACTGATTTGCAGTATAAAAATGCACGCCCAGAGGAGCAACATGCGCCCCAAGTGCAATGGCTGGTGCAGTATAATCGGTAATATTTTTACCTGTGCCAAACTCGGGATCTAAAATTGCCCCAGCATGTACGTAAGGAAAACCAAAATGCTCGCCTTCTACGCTTAATTTATTTATTTCATCGGGTGGAATATCATCCCCCATCATATCGCGGCCATTATCGCTAAACCACAAAGCATGTGTACTTGGATGAAAATCAAAACCCACCGTATTGCGCACCCCTTTAGCTAAGGTTCGTATTTGTTGGGTATCAACATTAAGGGCAAAAATACGCCCAAACTGCGGCGCTTCAGCGCACACATTACACGCCACTCCTACCGGAATAATGAGTTCGCCTTCGGGTGAGAAACGTAAAAACTTCCAACCATGGTGACGATCTGTTGGTAGTTTATCGTAAACGACCTCATATTGTGGATTTTTTAAATGTTGGTCTATGTCTTTAAAACGAATAATACGATTTACTTCACCTACATATAAATCATTGCCTTTTATTGCAACACCAGAGGGCATGTTTAGTCCTGTAGCAATGGTAAATTTTTTATCGGCTTTACCATCACTATTATGATCAATTAAAGCATAAACATTACCTGCGCCACGCGAACCCACATACACAATACCTTTTTTAGACACCGCTATTTGGCGGGCATTTTTTACATCATCGGCAAATAGACTAATAGTAAACCCATAAGGTACTAGCAATTTATCAGTAATGTCTTTGGCACTGGCGCTGTAACTTACAAAAACAAAAAACAGCCACAATCCTAGTAATTTATTCATATGTTTGAATCCTATTTCGTCCTTTGTCTTTTGCAATATAAAGGGCGTTATCTGCATACTTTATTAGCTCTTTATAAGAGGTAAGCATGTTATGTTTTTGCACAACGCCAAAACTTGCCGTGATTTTAATTTTGTATTCGTCACTTTTTATAATCAAGTTTTCTATTGCACTTTTTATCTTTTGAGCAATTTCAACGCTTTCAGATAAGTTTTTGTTGTTTAATACAATAAGGAATTCTTCCCCCCCAATTCTTCCAAGCTCACACTCATCACTAATTATATCTTGCGTGATCTTAGAGACTGCTTTTAATACTTTATCGCCTGCTGGGTGACCATAATTGTCATTGACTTGTTTAAAATGATCTAAATCGAACGAAATTAAACTAAAAGTATTGGCTGTATTTTGCGAGCAAGTTTGCTCAACCACATTCATTATTTTTCGTCTGTTTGCAACGCCAGTTAATGCATCTGTATTTGCTAAGCGACTAAAGCGCAACTTGAGTTGATACTGACGTATTGAAAAAATAGATACCGCAACGAATATAATTAAAATACTGATGATAATAACTCGCTGAATCGCTTTTTGCTGTTGCGCTTCTATTAAGGCAAAATTATTTAGCGCTTTGTCTTTTTCCAGTAATTGATTTTTTAAATCAACTTGCTTTAAATCAAATGCGACCTTATAACGAGAGCGTACGGCTTCCCTTACATTGCTATTATACAGTTCATTCATTTCTAAATGTTTTAACTTGTATTGGTACGCTTTTTCAAAATTTTTCTTAGCAGCATATAAAGATGAAAATAAAGATGATAAATCCAATCTCATCATTACTATCTTTCCATCTGGCAGCGTATTTAACTTCTCTTGTGCTTGATTTAAGGTAATTAATGCCAGATCTAGCTTGTTTTCACCCATTTCAACTTTTGCTTTGGTGAATAAATAATTTAAGGTATTGCGAGCTCCTTCAACATCACTAATAAATGATGAACTCAAATCAAGATCTTTGCGTGCCTTATCTAACTGACCTAACTCGAAATACGCTCGGGCAGAAAGTATATAACTAAAATATTTAAGCGTCGGATTAGACAGCTTATCAATAATACTTAGCATGGCCGTCGCATGATGCAGCGCTTGCGCTGGCTTATCTAAGTGTAAATAAAATTGTGCCAAATTATAATGTGCTGTCGAGCGGTCAAAATGCAAATTATGTTCATCAAAATAAACTAATGAGTTAGTAATTAAACTAACCGCTTTGTCAAAATCATACAAAGAGGCATACGCTTGTGCCATTGAGCCTTCTAGATAAGCTAAGTTTAACTTATCATTCGTTATACTCATTAATTCATAGGCGTTAGAATATGCTTCAATTGCTTTTATATCATCATTAATACCGCCATAAAATTCGCCTTTAATATGATAAATCTCACCAAGTAAAGTTAAATCATTAATTTCTTTTGCTTTTAATTCGGCTTCTATAATTAAAGGTTCTGCTAATTCAAAGTTGCCTAAGTAGCTATATAACGTTGCTTTTAATGACAAATAAGAAACCTGAGTAGGAGGTTTTAACCCTAAGTAAGCTTTATCAATCTCTTCAACTAGCGCTAATGCCGCATTTAAATGGCTAATATAAATATAATTTTCTAATAAATGTATGTTAAGTTCAGCAGCGCCTAACGCTGTCAGTTCAACGGGCTGTTGTTTAAGTATTTGCTTTATAAATTGAATAGCTAAATTAGGATCATTTTCACTTAAGCGTTCAGCGTGCTCCACTTTTCGGTCAATCCAGCTAACCCCTTCAGTACTGTGCGCTTTCACACTAAAAACCATAGAACAAATAAAAAACACAGACCAAAAACAGGTACTTAAAATGTATTTTGAATTGACTCTAAATGTGAAAAGCGCGTCACTCATGTTAGGTTATACCTGTGCCTTATTACCGTGATCTTCAAGCCATTGACGTCTATCTGGAGAACGTTTTTTAGCAAGGAGCATATCCATCATTTCTAAGGTCTGCTCTTCTTCATCAAGCGTTAGCTGTACTAAGCGACGAGTATTAGGATCCATTGTTGTTTCACGCAACTGTAATGGGTTCATTTCCCCCAAACCTTTAAAGCGTTGAACATTAACTTTTCCACGTTTTTTCTCTGCTTCAATACGCGCTAAAATTGTACTTTTCTCTTCTTCATCGAGTGCATAATACACTTCTTTGCCAATATCGATTCTAAATAAAGGTGGCATTGCGACATAAACATGCCCACTTTTCACTAACTGCGAAAAGTGACGTACAAACAAAGCACATAATAAAGTGGCAATGTGCAGTCCATCGGAGTCAGCATCCGCTAAAATACAAATTTTGTTATAACGCAAGGCCGATAAATCGCTCGAGTCGGGATCTATCCCAAGCGCCACCGAAATATCATGTACTTCTTGCGACGCTAAAATTTGCCCAGACTCAACTTCCCAGGTATTTAATATTTTACCTCGTAGCGGCATAATAGCTTGAAATTCACGGTCTCGCGCTTGCTTTGCAGACCCTCCCGCTGAGTCACCTTCCACTAAAAACAGTTCTGTTCTGTCATTATCGGCAGCACTACAGTCGGTTAATTTACCTGGCAATGCAGGCCCTGAGGTAACACGTTTACGCACCACTTTTTTAGCCGCTCGTAAACGCTTTTGAGCGTTAAAAATACATAATTCAGCCAGTAACTCAGCAGTGTCGGTATGCTCATTTAGCCACAAACTAAAGGCATCTTTTACAACCCCAGAAACAAATGCAGCACATGAACGCGATGACAGTTTTTCTTTGGTTTGTCCGGCAAATTGTGGGTCTTGCATTTTTACCGATAATACATAGCTACAACGTTCCCATATATCATCAGGCGTTAACTTTACACCTCGTGGCATTAAGTTTCTAAATTCACAAAACTCACGCATTGCTTCAAGTAAACCTTGGCGTAAACCATTTACATGGGTACCACCTTGCGCTGTAGGAATTAGGTTTACATAACTTTCAGCAATCGACTCACCGCCCTCAGGTAACCAAACTACAGCCCAATCAGCTCCTTCTATTGAGCTAGAAAATTCACCTATGAACGGGTCTTTTGGTAATACTTCAAACCCTTTAACAGCCTCAACAAGGTAATCTTTTAAGCCTGTTTCATAAAACCATTCTTGGGTTTCTTTTGTTTGCTTATTAACAAACTTAATTCGCAGCCCCGGGCACAATACAGCTTTGGCCTTCAATAAATGGTGTAATTTAGTTAAAGAAAAATTAGCTGAATCAAAGTAACTTGCATCAGGCCAAAAACGAACCGTTGTGCCGGTATTTCGTTTGCCAACAGTGCCGATTACATTTAAATCTTCGACTTTGTCGCCATTTTCAAACGCCATTCTAAATTGTTGTGCATCACGACGAACCGTTACTTCAACACGGGTAGAAAGCGCATTGACCACTGAAATACCCACACCATGTAAACCACCAGAAAATTGATAGTTTTTATTCGAAAACTTACCACCAGCATGTAATTTAGTAAAAATAAGTTCGACCCCAGGGATCCCTTCTTCTGGGTGAATATCAATGGGCATACCACGGCCATCATCGCTGACTTCTAGTGAATTATCTTCGTGTAAAATAACATCGATACGACTAGCATGCCCAGCCATAGCTTCATCGACACTGTTATCAATGACTTCTTGGCCTAAATGATTTGGTCGTACTGTATCGGTGTACATCCCTGGGCGGCGCTTTACTGGCTCTAACCCATTGAGTACTTCAATCGCTTCTGCATTATAATTTTGCTGGCTCATAGTTTTATCTTTATCTTATTTTTCCTAGACTTAGTAAACCTTTAAAGATTAATTTCATTCAATATAGGAGTTCTTTAGTTACCCATTTAAACGTGTTTAGGGTACTAGGTGCTCACATTTAGGCTTGGCTATTACTTATTTATACTCATTTAACCACGGTGTTTAAACACTAAACGTACCGAAAAAATAACCTTGAAAGATCAACCGCTTCTAGTTTTAGTTTATTTTTAAAAAACTTACAATTTTATTTATGGCGCGATCAAAGTCTTTAAAACTATGATCGCCTCCAAATTCAACCCACTGCTTACATTGAGAGTAATACTTCACTGCATGTTGAAAGTTAAGTACCTCATCACCTGTTTGCTGCAATAACATTAAAAGCTCTGGACGTGGTAAGTGCGTTAAAGTTAACATTCTTAGTGCGTCAATATGACGTTGCGTTAATTGATAATGATACGCTTGATAAGGGTTATAGTTTTCCCCTAACAATTGCATTAATAATTTATCCGGTGCTACCGCTGGGTTAATTAATACCGCGGGTACATTATGCTTTTGCGATAAATAAGTGGCCAAAAACCCTCCAAGAGAGCTGCCAACCAATACTGTATTTGCTGTTAATAACTGTTCAATAGCGACAATGGCAGCTAAGGGTTCATGATTTAAACGCGGCACATAATACTCAACATCATAGTTTGCCATAACCTCACCAAAGCGCACAGCTTTAAATGATTTTTCACTGCTATTAAAGCCGTGAATATATATTACTCTTTTAACCATATTATTTTTGTGTCTAAAATTACATCATTTTTTGAACTATCGAGAGAAATCATTCGATAAGCGGGCCCTAAATCCTCTTGTAACCAGTGGCGGCTATGGCGTTTAAATTGTACTGACGTTGCAGGCGTAGCATATATATCAAGCGCTCTAAATAAATCATGATTTTGCTGATGAACATGGCCATGAAACACCGCTAAAGCATTAACTTCATTAACTAATGTATTTAAAAACTGCGGTCCATTTTCAAGCATATGTTTATCAAGGTATCCGTTTATTGGTAACGGGTTATGATGACAAAAAACAACACTGGGTAACTTAGAATCAAGCGTACATATCTGCTCTATATGCTCGGGCGTGACCCATCCTGCGGGGGTATTACCCTTTGAATTAGTCAGTAATAGCTGCATTCCTTGTGCTTTTATTAATTTAGCGGGGTGAATCTTCCCTGTGCTTATTTGAGTTAATAATGCAAGTTCGTCGTGGTTACCAGGTAGCCAAAACACCGGACAATTAAGTTCACTTTTATCCACTATATCGTAAAACAACTGATATGACTGCATACTATGATCTTGAGTTAAATCACCACCAAATATAACAAGATCAACATTTTTAGTCGCAATATCGGCAACAGTTTGTTCTAAATAGTGCGCTGTATTTACACCAAAATACTCACCCTGAGTATCAGCAAACAAATGACAATCGCTAATATGAGCAATATTTAGTGTTGTTTGCTCAAATGTAAAAGTATCACTAAACCAAGCCATTGTTTACATCCCAATTTAACGTTGCTTGACCACGTTCTACACATGCGACTAACCAGTCATATAAAAATGCATTTAATTGATACTTTTCATCTTTTTGATGCATTTTAGGATTAGGATAGCCGTATGAAGGCTTTATGCGTTGATGATAATCGTGGTGAATTATTTCTGCAACTTTCGCATCGTGGTATAACCGTACGGTTAAATACAAAGGCGTAAAATTAGCGAGTATGCCACTTTTTTGTGTGATCGATATGTCTTGAGTATACTTTTCTATGCTATCAATTTTTATATTAAACTCACTATTACCTAGCTTTATTGCGCGTACTTTAGAATCGTTTTGTGTACTAGGTAGTAATTTTAATAGCCTAATATAATTATGCTCACAAAGTGTTATGTACTTTGGTAGGCTCTGAATATACCGTTGTGTTGCTAAAAATGCTGTCACATTATCGCCGTTTATAAATTAGTTTTCCACTTTAAGCGCATTGATTCCTTATTAAGCGCTAACCACTGCAGACAAATAACTGTTGCTGCATTATCTATTTCCGCATTGTTTAACCGTGCGATAGCATCATCGGCTGTTAACACATGCGTTTTAATATCTTCACCTTCACTTTGTAAGCCATATACCCCACTTTCTACATCGCTTAAATCGGTACATGCTAAATATAAGTGCAAACGCTCAGTTGTTCCACCTGGGCTTGAAAGATAAGACAACATAAACTCCAAGTCGGTTAAATGTAACCCCGCCTCTTCATGCGCTTCTTTTTTAACTACGCCCTCGTAGTCTTCACTGCCATCAGTCATACCTGCGATGCATTCTAATAACCAAGGTGAACCTTTACTTTTAATTGCCCCAATACGGATTTGTTCTATTAACAGTACACGGTCGGTAATTGGATCATAAGGCAATACTGCAATGGCATCCCCTCGCTCAAGTATTTCTCGACGAATAACTGACGATGTACCGCCATTAAATAAAGCATGCTCAAATTCATATAAATTGATTTCAAAAAAACCTTTATATAATTTTTTTACCGGATGTAACTTCACATCACGGTGGGTAAATTGTACTAATTTTTCATCACTCATTTCATCATTCCTGTTTATTTAACCAGCCATAGCCGTTAATATATTCTGTTACATTTGAACATACAGTTTTACTATTTATTTTTTTTGTTATTAAGTAAAACAGGTTACCATGCTTTTAGTAAAAAAATTGTCTAAGGACTGAACCCCATGAAAAAAAACATCATTGCAGCATTGGTTAGCTTATCATGCGCATTCGGCGCAACCACAGCTCAAGCTGAAGATTTACTGCAAGTTTTTGAAATTGCAACTGCAAATGACCCCACCGTTTTAAAAGCTCAAGCACAAGCAAAAGCACAGTCTTATGAAAATGATCGTGCAATGAGCGTACTATTACCACAAGTCGCATTAACGATGGGGTATAGTAAAATTGATGATCTTAGTTTCGACGGATACGATAACTCAGGGTATACCCGCTCAGATACTGACTACACATCTTTCACTCGCGGTTTAAGCCTAAGCCAAACATTGTTTGATTTAGGTGCTTGGAACACATTAGATATTGCTGAAAAACAAGCTTTACAAGCGAATGCACAGTACGATGATGCAAAACAAGGTTTAATTGTGCGTGTTGCTGAAGGTTACTTTAATGTCCTTGGTGCTATTGATAATCTTGAATTTGTTAAAGCCGAAAAACGCGCCATCGAACGTCAACTAGAACAAACTAAAGAACGCTACGCGGTTGGTTTAACAGCAATTACCGATGTTCATGAAGCACAAGCACAGTTTGATAACTCTATTGCTCAACAAATCATTGCTAATAATACCGTTGAGACAGCTCGCGAACAACTGCGTGAAATCACGGGTAAGTACCACGAAAAGCTGGATACGTTAAACACCACAACATTTTCAACCGTTAAGCCAATTAAACGCTCAACTGATTTTGTTAATATCGCACAAGAAAAAAATCTCAGCTTACAAGTCGCTAAAGTCAGTGTCGATATTGCCAAAGATCAAATAGAGCAAGCCAAGGCAGGTCACTTTCCAAAACTTACTTTAAGTGCAAGCTACGGTGATACGCTAACAAATGGCGACGTAAACGCCATCACCTTTGATGATATGCCGCGTGGAGATACCACAACTGTCAGTCTTAACTTGAGCGTGCCGATTTACAGTGGTGGTGCAACCGTGGCTGCAACTAATCAAGCACGAGCATATTTTGTTGCAACAAGCCAAGATTTAGAATCGAATTACCGTGCGATTACTCGCTCTGTCATTACCTCGTACAATCAAGTTGTCTCAGACATTGCCACTTACAAAGCATTAGAACAAGCGGTTATTTCAGCTCAAAGTGCACTAAAAGCCACAGAAGCTGGATTTGAAGTTGGCACGCGCACCATTGTAGATGTATTAATTAGCACACAAAATTTATATAGCGCAAAACGTAACTTAGCTGATGTACGCTACCGCTATGTGTTATCAACACTGCGTCTAAAACAAGCAACAGGGACACTAACACGCGACGATTTAACCTCTATTAATAAAGGACTAATTAAAAGTTAATGTGTTCATTGTATAAACGATATACAAAAGCCAGCTTATGCTGGCTTTTGTATTTTTAACGACTTAGCGTTAAACTAGCGTTTTATTTTTCTGAGATTTTTTTGTGGTTAACTCTTCTCCTTTTAAAGTATCTTTTTTAGGCCCTCGCTATTGGTTAACTTGGGTGGGTGTATTCTTTTTATATATAATTTCGTGGTTACCGCAAAGCGTGCAATTTGCGATAGGCCGAGTGCTTGGGCGCGTTGTGTATAAATATATGAAAAAACGTCGCCATATTGCGCAAGTAAATATTAAGCTGTGTTTTCCCACCTTATCCGCAGAAGAACAAGACACCCTAGTACGTAAAAATATGGAACATACCGCTATCGCTATGCTTGAAACGGGTATGGCTTGGTGGTGGCCACAATGGCGAATTAAAAAAGTATTAGGCTCTATTTCTGGGCTTGAATATTTAGAGCAAGTGCAACAATCAGGTAAAGGGGTTTTATTATTAGTCCCTCATTTTTTGCACTTAGAAATGATGAGCCGAGTGTTAGGGTTACAATGCCAAGGGGTTGGTTTTTATCGCCCACACAACAATGCTTTAATGGAATATTTTACCACCAATGGGCGGTTACGATCGAATGAATACCTTGTCGGTAAAAAAGATGTAAAAGGCCTTTTAAAAGCACTAAAAAATAAAAAAGTGTGCTATTACCTACCCGATCAAGACTATGGCCGTAAACGCTGTGAATTTGTTCCTTTTTATGGTGTACCCGATGCAGCATCTACCACCGGTACATTATTATTTGCCGCCAGTGAAAACTGTGAAACGGCTAGTTTATCTAGCTGGCGTGATGAAAATGGAAAATACCATTTGAAAATTTTCCCCACCCTTGAACACTTCCCAAGCGGCGATGATAATGCGGATGTTAGACGTGTTAATCTAAGGATGGAAGAAGCTATTAACTTAGCGCCAACACAATACATGTGGTTACATAGGCGCTTTAAAACACGCCCAAATAAAGAGGCTCCATCACTTTATAAATAATAAGTAACATACTGTTTTTAAATATACACAGTAATAAACTAATCAAACAGGTCTATATTATGTGGTTTTGGATACGAAACATACTGCTTACATTAACGTTGATAGGAGTGGCTTATTTTTTGATATTTAATGAGGATTTAGATCTCTCATTATCAAAAGATTCGTTTAGTATTAAAGACAGCACAAATGCTGCGGCTAAAGGATTATCTCGCTTTTATACTTCAATTCGTAATCAGGTGAATGACAATAAAGAACGAGATAAATTTGTTTTACCTCTACCAACTCCGACCCTAAATATAGACCGAGTACTTGCTCAACGAAGTCAGGTTGTCGAACCACTACCAGCAAATTGGACTGGCAGTGTGACTGCACGTCGATTTGAAATTAACTCTACATTAAAAGAGGTACTCTCTGGATACGCTCATGATGAAGGAATAGAGCTATATTGGTACTTAAAAAAAGACTATGTAGTAAAAGATCACTTTAGGGTCGATAGTAATTTCACCTCAGCGCTCTACCAAGTAGGCAGAGCGATAAACGATGACTTTGAGCATGAAGTGTATACCTTTTTTTGTTACAACCAACGTGCTGCTGTGATCACCGAACTCCCTTCAGAAAATTTACGCACACATTGTATAAACTTAAAAGCTAAATAGCACTAAAGCGTCGTTAAGTGTGTAATCTTAGCGGCGCTTTAACGCAATATTAAACAGCCTCAAGCTAAGGTAAATACGTCAGACCAAATAGCGGTTACATTCTCTATATCATGTTTCAACTCTGTGCGTTCAACACAGCGCCCTTGTTGATCTAAACTTAATACATGATAACGAGAACGGTAATCAATGTAAGCTTGCACCAATTGGTGTTTTTGCTGTTCAGTTATACAACCTAGCAAGGCTGCATTTGTTAAAATCCGTACATTATCAGAGTACTCACATAACTGCGGATAATGCTGCGCATTCTTGAGTACTAAATATTGAGTAATAAATTCAATATCAGCCATCCCACCTTTATCTTGTTTTAAATCAAATTGATGCTCTGTTCCTTTCGCTAAATGTTGACGCATTTTTTCACGCATTTTTATTACATCTTGATTGAGTATTTCAACATCTCGTGATTGACATAAAATATGACTGCGAATTTGAGAAAAACGCTCAACTAAACCAGATTCACCATAAATAATACGCGCTCTAACTAAAGCCTGATGCTCCCAGGTCCACGCTTGTGTTTGCTGATAATGATTAAAGCTTTCTAAATTTATAGCCAATAAACCCGATGCCCCTTCAGGGCGAAGGCGAGTATCAAGTTCATATAAAATCCCCGAGGCCGTACGCGTATTAAATAAATGCATTAACCGTTGAGCTAATTTCAAATAAAACTGTCGTGAATCAATCGATTTATCGCCATTTGTAAAACTTGAACCATCATGATTATGTACAAACACTAAATCAAGATCAGAGTCATACCCCACTTCAAAACCACCCGTTTTACCATAAGCAATAACAGCAAAACCTTTGTTTTGCTCGCTGGTATTAGGTGGGTGACCAAAACGCTTCGTGTTAGTTTGCCAAGCAATATTAACGGCTTGTTCAACAATGGCTTCTGCTAATGCCGTTAAGTGATCGCTTACTTTCATAACATCGATCACCCCCGTGGCATCGGCTGCGGCTATACGTAACTGATGAGTTTGTTTAAATTGGCGCAATGATTCCATTTGCAGCTCTAAGTCGTCATGCTCAATACGTAAAAAATATTGTCTTATTTCATCTTTATAAGCCGATAAGGGCGTCGGTTTATAAAGCACCGCGGGGTCAATTAACTCATCTAGTAATATTGGATAACGTGATATATGTTCGCCAATCCATTTACTATGGCAACACAATAAAACTAACTGCTTTAAGGTTCCTGGATTTTCATAAAGTAATTCTAAATAAGCGGTGCGGGAGATTATTTTTGTAAATACTTGGCATACCATAGTAAAAACACGCGCATTGGCATTGTTTTCACTAAGCTGTTTAAGTAACACTGGCATTAATTTATCAAGAATATCACGTCCACGGTGCCCCATTTTAGCTTTAGCTAGCTTACGCACAAAATCATCTAAAGGGGCTTGCCAACCTTGTTTATCATCAGCTAAAAAACTTACATCAAAATGATCCCAAGTACTGATAAATGTTTGTTCGCAACTATCTATCGATTCAGTTTCTTCACCGATAACTAATGCAAACTCTTCATTCACTTTTGTCATTACCTGAGAAATTTTTTCCAGTGATGTCGCAAAATCATCATGCCCCAGTAAATATTGCAGTCGCTGTTGATTTAATACATCATCGGGTAAGGTTTGCGTTTGTTGATCGTCAAATATTTGCAAATATTGTTCAACTTTTCGTAGGTACAGATAATTAGCCGTTAATTCTTTTGCTTCACTTTCGTCAATAACCTGACTTTTTATCAATTCTTGCAGTGCTGTTAATATTGACTGTGTTTGTAAGTTTGCCTCTCGCCCACCGCGAACCATTTGTAATGCTTGTACAATAAATTCAACTTCGCGGATCCCTCCGGCCCCAAGCTTAATATTATTACGTAGTCCTTTTCGACGAACTTCTTGCGCAATCATACGTTTCATTTTACGCAAAGAGTCGATAACAGAAAAATCAATATACCGACGATATACAAAAGGTTTTAATAAAGTATAAAATTCTTCGCTATATATACTTGGTTTTCCTATTAACCTCGCCTTTAACATGGCGTAACGTTCCCAATCACGCCCTTGCTCTTGGTAGTAGTCTTCAAATGCATTAAAACTCATTACCAATGGTCCACTTTCACCAAATGGACGCAATCGCATATCAACTCTAAATACTTGGCCATCACCGGTAATATGATCTAAAGCTAAAATGATTTTTTGTGCCACTTTAGTGTAGAAAACCTGTGCCTCAACAGCACGTCGACCACCTTGCGTTTCAACATTACGGGGGTAAGTAAAAATAAGGTCTATATCGGATGAATAATTTAATTCCTTCCCTCCCAATTTTCCCATTCCTACAATCATTAAAGGCAGCGGATTAGCTTTTTCATCAAGAGGTTGCCCGCTGACTTTAGCTACTTGAGAATAAGCCCATTGATTAGCACTATCAATTAACATGTCGGCCAATTCACTAATATAAAAAACACTCTCATCAATTGGGTTATCGCAGCATAAGTCTAAATAAGCGACTTTAAGCCAATAACGCTCGCGGTATTGGCGTAATATTTTTTGACACTGATTATCATCAATCTCATTGAGTGCTGTATTAATAAAAGGCGAAACAACCTGCCGTTGTTTTAGCTCGGCCTCATCAAGCAGCCAATCTTTTAATTGTGGTTGCGATGATAAACAACGCCAAGCAAAATCACTTAATGCCAACAATTTAACAATATCACTTTGGTGTTCTTGCTCTGGATAAAGGTTTTCAAAGCGTAATTGCCCAAGCTTTGTAAATTCACTAGAGATTGGCATTGAGTTAGTCATTAATACTCCCTTTTATATAATCTGTAACCGTACTAGAATAGGTAAAGAAACCTAAAAATTTTAGGTACAAATGCTTTTAAAACGTTATATGGAATCAACATGTCATATCTATCTTTATCTAACACCAGTTTTGCTGCGATTGCCATTAGTTTTATTGTTATTTGTATAACTATTATCAGCTTACGGTTATATTCTGAATACAGGGCAAAAAAAGCCCTTAAAGATGAATTAGCTCAACGTGATAACTTTGCTATGGGAATTAGCTTTGCTAGCGAAATCATTGTGGTGATTGCGACAATGGCATTTTTATTTGATGAAATAAGTTTAAATACGGCACAATCACACCCGGTGAAAGTGATTATTTTAATCGTGTTGTTGTTTAGTTTTATTAAAATAGGCCATTTAATCCATCGAAAATGGATATTGAGTCGATTCAACGAAGAGGCTGCCATTTTAAAACAAAATGTCTGCGCCGCAATGGTTGACTCAGGAATGTTAATTGCAAATTGTATAATTACACTTGGGCTATACACTTGGACTCATATACAAGGTTACAGTAATTTACTTATCGCCATTGTGAGCTTTTTTGTTCTACAAGGTATATTTTCAATCGATTCAAAAATAAGAGAACGCAAATTTGCGAGCGCTAACCAAGGTGCTTCATTGCAAAGTAACTTTAATCACGAGAACACCTCAATAGGCATTCGTTATGCAGGAAAATCTATAGGCTTATCGTTAGCGTTATATGCAGGGCTTTCTAGCGCTGTATTTCAAAATGGTAAAATGGTTGAAAACCTTTTTACGTTAGTAATGCATTGCGGTGTAATGTGGCTGCTACTTTATTGCTTAGCGTTTATAATTAAAATGGTATCTTTACCTAAAATTAATACAGCCCTTGAGGTTGACCACCAAGACAATATTGGTATAGCGTGTATAGAGTTTGCCGTATTTTGTGCTGTTGGCTATTTACTTATCAGTATGTTTTCGATTTAAAGTAGATTAACAGCTCACGATAGCTTATATATATAACAACACACACAGTTAAGGTAATGAGAACTATGCCGTTTGAAGTTAGTAATTATCTTTTACTCGATACAGACAGTAAATTCAGCCATGATTTTGCCACACACTATTTTGATCAAAGTAAACGCCAAAACCCAAGCACATTAATTGTTGCCGGGGGGAATACACGCCAATTAGTAAAAATGATGTTCGATAACCTCATTAAAGACTATTCTTATTGCGATATAAGTAATGAAATAAGTGTCTCTGAACTGGCCAGCTACCTACATACACATCATCAAATTAAAGGGGTACTGCTCAATAAAGCCGATTATTTATCAGCCAGTAAAGAACAGCAATTTATTTTTAATTCTATCCACCAAATTCGCTTTTTAGTCTCGCAAAGTGAAAACGGATATTATTTTGAAAGCGTAGGCGAAAAAGGCCATGTTAATCATCTATCATGTCAAACTGAAATTGCCCAAACCTCAGCAGACTTAACCGAATTAGCAATACAATTAAATAAAATCTAAAATATTAAAATAAACATTTGCACCTATTTCTATGCATGCTTACCATAGTCAAATATATCCAAATACAGTAATAAGTGAAGCGTATGCGAGTCCCCCATATTTATCAGGCATCTGATATTGCACTTAACACCCCAATCTCTTTAAATGATGATGCTGCGGGGCATATTAGCCGCGTATTGCGTATGAAAGTGGGTGAGAAAATTTCTTTATTTAATGGCCAAGGCGGTGAGTTTTTAAGTGAAATAAGCGAAATCACTAAAAAAAGTGTTGTTGTGTTGCCTATTGAATATATTGACCACAATGCAGAGTCTCCATTAAAAGTGCATTTGGGGCAATGTATATCTCGCGGCGATAAAATGGATTTTACGATCCAAAAGTCGGTTGAATTAGGAGTTAACGAAATCACACCTATTTTTAGCCAGCGCTGCGGGGTAAAACTCAATGCCGATAGACTCGATAAAAAACACCAACAATGGCAAAAAATTGCAATTTCTGCTGCAGAACAGTCTGGGCGCAATGCCGTTACAGTAATTCACCCTCCAATTGATTTACAAACATGGTTAGAACAAACCAGTACAGAAATAAAGCTAACCCTACACCCTCGTGCAGAGCACAGTATAAAAACGATTATAGTCCCTGATGCTGGGGTGCGTTTTTTAATTGGCCCTGAGGGCGGCTTTACCGACGAAGAAATGTTAAATACAAAGCAACAAGAATTTGTCGATATTCGCTTAGGGCCTCGCGTTTTACGAACGGAAACAGCCGCTTTAACGGTCTTAAGTGCTTTACAACTTCAATTTGGTGATTTAGCGAATTGAAAACGATCGTAACAACCCTCATATAAACGTTATGAAGGTTCATGAACAATTTAAATAACAAGGCAAAGTGCATGGCAATTAAATTAGGTATTATTTCAGATCCGATCAGCGGGTTTAATATTAAAAAAGACACTGGTTTTGCAATGATGATGCAGGCGCAAACGCGCGGCTATGAAGTTTATTACATGGAAATGGATGACTTATCACTGCGCCAAGGTAAAGCCTATGCGACAGCGGCAAAAGCACACGTGTTTGATAACCCGTCTAAATGGTACGAACTAGAAGCAAAAGAAACTATCGCGCTAAGTGATTTAGATGTCATTTTAATGCGCAAAGATCCTCCTTTTGATACCGAATATATTTACGCCACCTATATTTTAGAACGTGCAGAGCAAGAAGGTACTTTGATTGTTAATAAACCACAAAGCCTGCGAGATGCTAACGAAAAATTATTTACAGCTTGGTTTAGTGAACACACACCCGATACATTAGTGACGCGCAGCCAAAGTCAAATCCGTGAGTTTTTAGCACAACATAAAGATATTATTTTAAAACCGTTAGATGGCATGGGCGGCGCCTCTATTTTTAGAGTAAAAGAAGATGATGCAAATATTGGCGTTATTTGCGAAACACTTACAGAGCATGGTAGCCAGTTTGCCATGGTACAAAACTATATCCCTGCGATTAAACAAGGTGACAAGCGTGTATTGGTAATTAATGGGGAAGTGATCCCGTACTGCCTTGCACGTATTCCACAAAATGGTGAAACGCGCGGTAATTTAGCCGCTGGTGGACGTGGTGAAGCAAGACCTTTAAGTGAATCAGATCTAAAAATAGCACACGCTGTTGCGCCAACGCTTAAAGAAAAAGGGCTTATTTTTGTTGGCCTAGATATCATTGGCGACAAATTAACTGAAATAAATGTCACCGCACCTACATGCGTAAAAGAAATAGAAGCCGCTTATGACATATCTATTACAGGTATATTGTTTGATGCTATCGAAGAAAAAATAGCTAAATAATAAAATTAAAACTCATTAATAATTGTTATTAATGAGTTTTTTATAGCTAACTCAATAAATATGCCATACTCACTATTCAATAACTAAAAGGTGACGCTTATGCAATCATTAGAAAATCATTTTTTAATCGCTATGCCATCAATGCAAGACCCTTTTTTTAAACATTCTGTCACCTATATTTGTGAGCATAATGAAGATGGGGCCATGGGGTTGGTTATCAACCAACCGATCAATATCACTGTCGGTGAACTACTAGATAAGATCGAAATTGATAACGATAAATCAACCGACGCCTCACAAGTCTCTGTATTTGCTGGAGGACCGGTAAAAACTGATAGAGGTTTTGTCCTTCATTCTCCACAGCTAGGTTATTCTGCAAGTCAAAAACTAAGTCGTGATATTATGATCACCACCTCAAAAGATGTCCTAGCTAAACTCACAACAGAACACGCTCCCGAACAATTTATTATTACTTTAGGTTATTCAGGCTGGGAACAAGGACAATTAGAAAAAGAGCTACTTGAGAATAGCTGGCTTATTATTAAAGCAGATCCAAAAATCATCTTTGATACCCCTATAGAAGAGCGCTGGGAAAAAGCGGTCTCTATGTTAGGGTTCGATGCTAGTCAATTAAGTAGTGAAGCTGGACACGCATAATACAATGACAAAAAAAACGCTAAAACCAAAAGGTCAACGCACCGTTATGGGCTTTGACTTTGGTACTAAAAGTATAGGGATTGCTATAGGCCAAGAACTTACAGGCAGTGCATCGAGCTTAAAGGCGGTATCGGCTCGTGATGGTATTCCTAATTGGGATGATATTGCAGTACAAGTAAACGAGTGGCAACCAGATTTAATGGTTGTTGGATTACCGTTAAATATGGATGGTACGCCTCAGGATGTGACCTTTAAAGCAAAGAAATTTGCCAATCGTTTGCACAATCATTATGCCATAGCTGTCGAAACACAAGATGAAAGGCTCACGACTGCTGATGCGAAAGCACGTTTATTTGAACAAGGTGGTTATAAAAATTTAGGCAAAAGGAAAGTTGATAATATGTCTGCGGTGATTATTTTAGAGAGTTTTTTTGAATCAAGTTACGGTGATTAATTTTATACAATAAATACCCTAATTCCCTCTTTAATAGGTAATGTATTTAACAATTAAAGAGGGAGTTGCATTTAACTAACGCAATTAATCTGAGCGCCCTTTTGTATCTAAACCGTCAATGGTCACCCCTTGTAAAAATCCAGCCCCTTGTTGCTCGTTATTACGTAGTTTTATCATTAGTCGTAAGTCATTAGGTGAATCAGCATGATGCAATGCATCGGCATAGTTAATACGCTGCTGCTTATAAAGCTCAAATAAAGCTTGATCGAACGTTTGCATTCCCATCTCGTTCGATTTACCCATCGCCTCTTTTATTCCACCAATATCGCCACTTTTAATAAGCTCAGCCACCATGGGAGAGTTTAATAAAATTTCAATGGCTGCAACTCGTCCTTCACCGTCTGAAGTAGGAATAAGTTGCTGGGCAATAATGGCACGTAAATTTAGTGCTAAATCGTATTTTAATTTGTCATGTTTTTCTTTAGGCACTAAATGCATAATACGGTCAATAGCTTGGTTTGCGTTATTAGCATGCAAGGTCGCTACACATAGATGCCCTGTTTCAGCAAAGCTTAATGCGTACTCCATGGTTTCTTGTGAACGTATTTCACCAATTAAAATAACATCGGGCGCTTGGCGTAAAGAGCTCTTTAGTGCGGATTCAAAGCTTTCTGTATCAAGCCCAACTTCGCGCTGAGTAATAATACTTTTACGATGCTCATGCACAAACTCAATGGGATCTTCAATCGTTAAAATATGCCCCCGTTGATTACGGTTGCGATAACCAATTAAAGCCGCTAATGAGGTTGATTTACCAGTACCCGTACCACCAACAAACAGCAGTAATCCACGTTTTGCCATTATTACATCGGTTAGTGTTGAGGGTAAACCTAAGTCATTAATATCAGGGATTTCGGTTACGATACGTCTAATGACCATCCCCGCTCTATCACGCTGCCAAAAAGCAGAAATACGAAAACGACCTTCATCGGTAGCAATAGCAAAATTACATTCTTTTGTTTTGTGAAACTCTGCTTTTTGTTTTTCGCTCATCGCTGACTCAACCAGCGTAAGCGCCTGCTCATCAGTTAGCTTATCATCACCTAGCGCCGTCAATTCGCCATTTATTTTTGCACTCACTGGCAAATGGCTAGAAACAAATAAATCAGATCCTTGTTTTTCAATCATTAAATGTAAAAAACGATTTAAAGAAATATCCATGTTTTTCCCTAGCCTCCAAATTGCGATTTATCTTGTGCTTTAGCTTTAGCTGCAGCCGTTGTTATCAAGCCATGGTTAACCAAACTTGTTAAACATTGATCCATCGTTTGCATACCGACTGACGCTCCGGTTTGAATAGATGAATACATTTGTGCAATTTTATCTTCGCGTATTAAATTACGAATAGCTGGTACACCCAGCATAATTTCATGGGCTGCAATACGCCCGCCGCCTATTTTTTTAAGTAATGTTTGCGAAATTACAGCACGTAATGATTCAGACAGCATTGAGCGTACCATGTCTTTTTCTTCGCCAGGGAATACATCAATAATACGGTCAATGGTTTTTGGTGCAGAGGTGGTATGCAATGTGCCAAACACTAAATGCCCCGTTTCGGCCGCGGTCATCGCCAAACGAATAGTTTCTAAATCACGTAGCTCACCCACTAAAATAACATCGGGGTCTTCACGTAATGAACTGCGTAAAGCATTAGAAAAGCTATGGGTGTCACGGTGAACTTCGCGTTGATTAATCAAGCTTAATTTATTGTCGTGTACAAACTCAATCGGATCTTCGATAGTTAAGATATGATGGTGTTTAGTTTGGTTTATATAATCAACCATTGCTGCAAGCGTTGTTGATTTACCCGAACCAGTCGGTCCTGTAACAAGCACCAGTCCTCTTGGGTTATCAGAAATTGTTTTAAATATATCAGGTGCACCCAAATCTTCTAACGATAGAACCTCGCTTGGAATAGTACGAAAAACAGCTGCAGGACCTCGGTTAGAATTAAATGCATTAACACGAAAACGAGCTAAATTAGGCACTTCAAAAGAAAAATCAACTTCTAGGTTTTGTTCGTAGTCCTTACGTTGATTATCGTTCATAATATCGTATACCAACCCGTTTACATCTTTGCTTTCAAGGGCTGGAATATTTATACGGCGCACATCGCCGTCAACGCGTATCATGGGTGAAACACCTGACGACAGGTGTAAATCTGATGCTTTGTTTTGAACACAAAACGCCAATAATTCGGTAATATCCATTTATGGCTCCACAACTAACTGATAATTATATGTTTACAATAGCAGAACGACTCACAAGCGCCTACGACAGAATAGCCAAGGCTGCAAAAAAATCTCCGTATAATAACAACGTAGCATTACTTGCAGTGTCGAAAACAAAACCCTGTGACGACATTATTGCCGCATACCAGTTTGGTCAACGCCAATTTGGTGAGTCATATGTTCAAGAGGCTGTAGATAAAATAGCGCAACTAGACTCATATAGCGACATCATTTGGCATTTCATTGGCCCCATTCAATCAAATAAATCGGCATTAGTTGCAGAGTATTTTGATTGGGTACATAGTGTCGATAGATTAAAAATAGCCAATCGATTAGCCAGTCAGCGCCCTGAAAATAAACAGCCGTTAAATGTTTTAATACAAGTTAATATTAGCTTGGAAGAAGCAAAATCAGGTTGCCAACCCGATGAAATTGATGCGCTTGCAAAGTTTATAGCGAATGCACCTACGTTAAAGTTACGCGGTTTAATGGCAATACCGGCCAAATCGAATTGCTACGACACGCAAATAGAATATTTTAAGCAATTATATGCTTGCTTTGATAAACTAAAGACCCAATATCCTGATATAGATACATTGTCGATGGGAATGAGTAATGATGTCGAAGCAGCAATTAGTGCTGGTTCAACAATGGTCAGGATCGGCACAGATATTTTTGGTACACGAACTTAAAAGGGTGATAACAGACGTATGTCAGATAAAACAATCGCATTTATAGGAACAGGTAACATGAGCTATGCCATTATTGGTGGCATGGTAAAAAATGGGTTTAACCCACAACATATTATTGCAACTAACCGCAACCAAGAAAAACTAGCTAAAGTAGCTAGCGACTTTAACGTGCAAACCACCAGCGATAATAATCAAGCCTTACGCAATGCTGATGTTATTGTTTTATCGGTTAAACCACAAATGATGGGTGATTTATGCCAATCATTTCAAGATTCTGGTATCGATTTTAGTGATAAATTATTTATTTCTGTGGCGGCAGGGCTTACTGTTTCACGATTACGTGAGATGTTAGGTCAACCAGTAAAAATGGTACGTTGTATGCCAAATACACCTTCGTTATTAGGCCGCGGTGTGTCAGGACTATTTGGTGCAGGCGAAACTAGCGATGAACACAATTTTGTACAGCACGTATTTGAATCAACCGGTATCGTGGTTTGGGTTAAACAAGAATCTCAAATAAACGATATTATTGCTGTAACGGGCTCATCGCCTGCTTACTTTTTCTTATTTATGCAGGCCATCGAAGAAAAAGCAAAAGCACTTGGTTTTAGTGACGACGATGCGCGTAAATTAGTACAACAAACCGCATTAGGCGCTGCTGAAATGACCGTTGATCAAAGTGATATTAGCATTGAACAATTACGTGCCAATGTAACTTCTAAAGGTGGAACAACCCATGCAGCTGTTGAACACTTAAAAGCAGAAGGCTTAATAAACACAGTGGGTGATGCAATGGATGCATGTATTGCCCGTGCTCAACAAATGGAACAAGAGCTTTAAGTTCATATTACGATAAAGGTTATACTATGACGGCGATGCACTTTTTAATTGATACTGTATTCAATTTATTTTTAATGGTAGTCCTACTACGTTTTTGGTTACAGTGGGCTAAAGCTGACTTTTACAATCCAATGAGTCAATTTGTGGTCAAAGCAACGTCGTTTGCTGTAAACCCATTACGCAAAATAATCCCAGGCTTTGCAGGGCTTGATTTTGCTTCTTTGTTGTTAGCATTTTTAATCGCATTGGCTAAAGTCAGCATTTTAATGTACATGCAGTTTCACGGCTGGGCATTACAACCTGCCTTAATACAAAGTGTACTGAGTGTATTAAGCGAAGCGTTTAGCTTACTATTTTTAGTGTTAATTGTTCGTGCTATTTTAAGCTTTGTAAGTCAGGGATATAATCCCATTGAAGCCGTTTTTCAACAATTAACAGAGCCAATGCTTAGACCTATCCGTAAAGTCATTCCACCTATGGGTGGGTTCGATTTATCAATTTTGGTCTTAATTATCGCAATTCAATTTATACAAAAGTTATTAATTGATTTATTCATTTAATCACTTTTATTAAAACAACATTCGAAGAGGTCATTTGGCCTCTTTTTTATAGGTTTGCAGGAGATAACTATGCAGCGTTTATTTTCACTTTTTGCAATGCTAACCCTCGTATTGGCATTTACTAGCAAAGCACAACAAATGCCTGGCGCACAATATAAAGAGCTCGGTGATTGGCAGGTACACTACATTGCTTTTCCATCAACCTTTATTCAGCCAAATATAGCTCAAGCCTATGGCCTTGAGCGCAGTGGTTACAAAGGTATTGTTAATATTTCCATTTTAAAAAATGACGCCCAAAATAGTGCTCAAACAGCGGTTTTAACCGGTACAGCAAAAAATCTACTCGGTAATAAGCAAACCCTTAACTTTAAAGAAGTTAAAGAAGGTGATGCGATTTATTATTTAGCACAAGTAGATTACAGCAACGAAGAAGTATTACGCTTTGAAATAGCTATAAAACAAAACAACCAATTTCACACCCTGAAATTCCAACAAAAATTTTACGTAGATTAAGCCCATTATGAGCAAAACTTTAGTGCTTGCCACAGGCAACCGTGGAAAAGTCGATGAGCTGGCAAGCATGCTAAGCCCATTAAATATTAATGTAGTACCGCAAAGCGAATTTAACGTTGGTGAAGTGGCTGAAACCGGCACCACCTTTGTTGAAAACGCCATAATTAAAGCCCGCCATGCCGCTAAAATAACGTCAATGCCCGCAATAGCTGACGATTCAGGGCTTGAAGTAGATGGTTTAAATGGCGCTCCAGGTGTTTATTCAGCACGCTATAGTGGTGATGATGCAAGCGATCAACAAAATATTGATAAACTGATGCATGAGCTCGGTGATAACCCTGTTCGCAGTGCACGTTTTTGGTGTGTATTAGTGTTTATGCGCCATAGCGAAGATCCAACGCCACTCATTTGCAGTGCGAGTTGGGAAGGTGAAATTACTTTAAAACAACACGGTGAAGGTGGCTTTGGCTACGATCCGGTGTTTTTTATCCCTGAATTAAATTGCACTAGCGCACAGCTGAGTAAAAGCCAAAAAAATGCAATAAGTCATCGCGCTCAAGCATTAGCTAAATTATTAGATGCTTTAAAACTAAAAGGCGGCCTGTGATCCTACCTCCTCTGAGTTTATATATTCATGTGCCTTGGTGTGTGCAAAAGTGCCCTTATTGCGACTTTAATAGTCATGGTCAAAAAGGCGAAATACCTGAGGCTGAATATGTACAGCATTTAATTGATGACCTAAAAGCCGACTTACATCTGGTACAAGGTCGTAAAATTCACAGTATATTTATCGGTGGCGGCACACCGAGCTTATTAACGGGCAGTGCATACACTCGCCTTATCAATGAAATAGATAACCTAATTGGTTTAGCACCGCAGTGCGAAATCACTCTAGAAGCGAATCCAGGGACTGTTGAAACAAATCGCTTTAAAGAATATGTAAATGCAGGCATAAACCGGATTTCTATCGGGGTGCAAAGCATGCAAAATGACAAGCTAAAAGCCCTAGGTCGAATCCACGGAGCCGATGAAGCTGTTTATGCCGCTGAGCAAGCAAAAGAGGCCGGATTAAATAGCTTTAACTTAGATTTAATGCATGGACTACCTGGGCAAACTCTCGATGACGCCCTGAGTGATTTAAAGAAAATCATTGCCTTAAATCCACCGCACATATCGTGGTATCAACTCACGATAGAGCCCAATACTCAGTTTGCTTCTAAGCCACCGACGTTGCCACACGATGACACCTTATGGGATATTCAAGAACAAGGCCAAGCATTATTAGCACAAGCCGGCTATATCCAATACGAAATATCAGGTTATGCAAAACCAGGCTTTCAATGTCAGCATAACTTAAATTATTGGCGCTTTGGCGATTATATCGGTATCGGCTGTGGTGCACATGGTAAAGTAACAAATGCCAAAACGCAGGTGATAACGCGTACCGAAAAGGTAAAACATCCCCGTGGCTATATGGATATGGTGAAGCCTTATTTATATAAAAGCTGGCAGGTGGCACAAGATGATTTAGCATTTGAGTTTTTTATGAATCGATTTCGTCTCTTTGAGCCCTGCCCTATTGATGATTTTTCCGTGCTAACTCATCAGCCATTAGAGTCTGTTGAAAATGCGCTGGCACAAGCAAAGACAAATAAACTGCTCACACAGACAAAGCAACAATGGCAAGTGACTCAAAAAGGGCATCGTTTTTTAAATGATCTGCTAGAGTTATTTGTTTAATGCCGATATAAAACGGTAATTTATAATAATAATTTTACCCAACTGGGTTTCTAACAACAAAGGGAAAAAAATGCGTAAACTTACTTTTATCGCAGCAGCAATAAGCGCTGCATTATTAGGTGGCTGTCAGCAGACAGCTGAAAAACCGACCTCAGAAATGGTAGTACAAGTCGCGCCGCAGCAAAGCGAAATAGATCGCGCCAATGCCTTTTTTGATGACACATTTAAACGTGATGTCATGCAAAGCCCTATCTATCAAACATACATGGGGATAAAAAAAGATTACGATAAATGGGATGATGGCAGCGAAGCTGAAGTACTTAAAAGTCACGCACAAACAAAAGCAGACTTAGTTGAATTAAAAACAATTAACCGAGACCTACTTGATGCATCAACGCAAGTAAGTTACGACTTAAAAAAACAAGCACTTGAAAATTCGATTGCCGACTTTAAATGGCGATACCATAACTACCCGGTAAATCAAATGTTTGGTACGCACTCTATGGTGCCTGCGTTTTTAATTAACCAACATCAAATTAGTAATGTTGATGATGCCAAGGCCTATATTTCTCGCCTTAATGGGGTACCAAAAGTATTTGAACAGTTAGTTACTGATTTAACAGTACGTGCTGATAAAGGTATTATCGCTCCTAAATTTGTTTTTCCACATGTGATTGATTCAAGTAAAAACATTATTAAAGGCGCCCCTTTTGAACAAGGTGAAGATTCAACGCTGCTTAGTGACTTTAAACGTAAAGTATCTGCACTTGAAATAACACAAGAAGAAAAAGAGACACTAATAGCGCAAGCTACTGATGCACTAACATCGGCGGTAAAACCCGCTTATTCAACGTTAATAAATTTTTTAGCACAACTTGAAAAACGTGCCGATGATCGTGACGGCGCTTGGAAGTTACCTGATGGTGCTGATTTTTATAACAACGCATTAAAAAGAACCACCACCACTGATTTAACAGCAAAAGAGATCCATGCTGTTGGTTTAGCTGAAGTTGCACGTATTCATGATGAAATGCGTCAAATTAAAGAAAAAGTGGGCTTTAAAGGTGACTTAAAAGCGTTTATGCAGTTTATGAAAACAGATAAGCAATTTTACTTACCAAATACTGAAGCAGGTAAAGAGCAATACTTAAGCGAGGCTACAGCTTTAATTAACACCATGAAGTCGCGTTTAGATGAGTTATTTATTGTAAAACCAAAAGCAGATATGGTTGTAAAACGCGTTGAAGCTTTCCGTGAAAAAGCAGCGGGTAAAGCCTTTTATCAACAACCAGCACCGGATGGTTCTCGTCCAGGTATTTACTACGCAAACCTTTACGATATGCAAGCAATGCCCACCTATCAAATGGAAGCACTGGCATATCACGAAGGTATTCCAGGACACCATATGCAAATAGCGATTTCGCAAGAGCTAGAAGGTGTTCCAGAGTTTCGTAAATATGGCCGTTACACCGCTTACACTGAAGGCTGGGGGTTATACTCTGAGTTTATACCAAAAGAAATGGGCATGTATTCAGACCCGTACTCAGATTTTGGTCGCCTCTCTATGGAGCTTTGGCGTGCATGTCGTTTAGTGGTAGACACCGGTATTCATGCAATGAAGTGGGATCGCCAAACAGGTATTGATTACTATGTAAATAATACGCCAAATGCAACTTCAGATGCGGTTAAAATGGTTGAACGCCACATTGTAATGCCTTCACAAGCAACCGCTTACAAAGTAGGTATGCTTAAAATACTTGAACTACGTGAAGCAGCTAAAATGGAGCTGGGTGATAAGTTTGATATACGTCAATTCCATGATGTAGTTCTTAAAAATGGCCCTCTTCCACTGAACTTATTAGAAAAGTTTGTAAATGAATGGGTTGCAAGCAAAAAAAGTTAAGCGTTATTTTTAATAACACATAAACTTAAAAGGTCGCCTAAGCGGCCTTTTGTTTATATTTATTTTAATAAGGATAATAATGGATTTAAGTATACAATTACTCCGTGCGCGCATTGCCAAACAGCAACTCAATGAGTTAGATAACGACTTTAAAAACCTAACGTCGCAGCAACAAGTATTGCAGCTTAAATATCTATTTCAAAGTGCGCTGCGAATGGACGTTAAATATCAATTTATGCAAAATGCAGCAACGCATATTTTAGCAACTAACCAACTTCCTGCAGAGTTTATTTCGCAATTTACACAACTCGATGAATTAGTGTTTTTTACACCGGCACTGAAAGTAAATAAAGGCTTTATGACATACAATGAGCAAGGTAATGGCCTATTACATACATTATTTAGTCATGCTGATGAAAGTACACTCCCTTTTAATTACATACGTTCACTAATGTTATTTGAATCTAACGAAGATCTATTAAGTGCCTTAGCTACGCCTAATGCACAAGGGCTTACCCCGGTGGCTTGCTATATTGCTTTTGCAAATAAAACGAACATACCAATTAAACATGAGTTTTCAGCCTTACTAGCGTTAATAGAAATAGAGCAAAAGCAAAATTCGCAGTACAAAGGAAATCTATTACCTTTTTTACAACCAACACGCTTGAATGAACCGACATTGTTACTCAGTGCGGCTTACTTACAACGCCCTACTAGCGAAATAGCCCGTTTAGTTAAAAGTATGAATTAATCGACTAAGTAGTATTCAACACGGCTAACCACACGTACTTTCTTTATTGCTGGTGTATTCGAGTCGCGGGCACGAATGCTAAATTGCCCCTGATGAGCCGTTTTAATTTTACCTAATTTAGAATTAGAATCTTTGGCAAATTTTTGTGCTACTTCTCTTGCTTTTTCAGTCGCTTGTTGCACCATACTTGGTTTTATATTGTTTAAACCGTTAAATATATATTCTATTTTAGTTTGGTAACTGTCTTGTTCTATGGCAATGTTTTGTTTAGCTAACTGGCTAATCTGAGCAACCGCATTTTTTACTTTATCAAGTGCGTGACTATAAATAGTAACGGTAGAGCGAGCTAGGTATCTAAGCTTTTGATGCTGATTAACATACGCTTGTGTTTGCTGATCTTTTATTGATTGAACTCCCAATGATATCTCATCGTCATCAAAGCCATGCAGCTTTAAAAAGGCAATAATTGCACTATTTTTTTGCTCAATACGCTGCACTAACACCTCTAAATTATTATCCGCATCTGTAAATTGTAATGGCCAAATAACCGTATCGGCAACAACATCTCGTTCGGCCAAGCCTTTGACCACGACAGTACGATCCATTGCTTTTACTGCAAGTGCCGTGCTATTTAAAATGACTCCTAAGCCAAGTAATCCAATTGCTAAAATTGCAGCGGCAATGGCTAAATTATAATTTGTTACTCGGCTCATACTGGCTCCATGATTTGCTACTCGAAAATGTCCTGTAAACAAGGTACATTAATAAGCTTAACAACGACTGAAAAAACACTCGCACATCAAACAGGATTTTAAAATGAGCTTAAAACGAATTAGTCAGTTTTTTAACCCAAGATCAGTCGCGGTTATTGGCGCATCGAATGTATCAACTCGTGCGGGCTATGTGGTTATGCGTAATTTATTACAAGGAGGCTTTAAAGGCCCTATTATGCCGGTCACCCCCACACATACCGCGGTGCATGGTGTACTTGCTTATCCCCATATTTCAGCCCTGCCCAAAGTACCTGATCTTGCGATTATTTGTACCAACAAAAACACGCTATTAGATATTATTGAACAGCTAGGTACACTCGGCTGCACCAGCGCAATAATTATTGCTGATGGATTGTCTAACGAACAAAAACAACAAATAAAACATATCGCCTCAGAATATAATGTGACTTTATTAGGGCCCAACTGCTTAGGCTTGCTGATCCCACATATTGGTTTAAATGCCAGTTTTTCACACACGGTCGCAAGTCCAGGTAAGCTGGCGTTTATTTCTCAATCAGCAGCGGTATGTTCAACTATTTTAGATTGGGCTAAAAATAAAGAGATTGGGTTTTCTTATTTTTTATCAGTCGGTGACTGCCTTGATATTGACTTTGATGAACTGCTTGATTTTTTTGGTCGTGATGCTAAAACCAAAGCAATATTATTATACATTGATAACATTGAAGATATTAGAGGCTTTATTTCAGCAGCCAGAGCGGCGGCATTTAGTAAACCCGTTATTGCTATTAAAACCGGCCGTACCAGCGCAGGCGCACTCGCCGGAGAAATACACACTGGTGGAAAACAAAGCCCAGATGCGGTATACGACGCTCTATTTCAACGCGCTGGTATGTTAAGGGTAAATGATTTAACAGAGCTATTTGCTGCAACCCAAACCCTGGCCATGCACCCCAAATTACTACAAGTAGAGCAATTAACTATTTTAACCAACGGCGGCGGTCCTGGGGTTATGGCCGTCGATGAGCTCATAAAGGGCTCAGGCCAGCTTGCACAATTAAGTGATGACACACGTCAGGCTTTAAATAAAGTCATCCCACAATCTGATACCACTTCAAATCCTGTTGATATATTTGGCGATTCAGCACCATCTCGGTATAAACAAGCATTAGAAATTTTATTACGCGCAAGTGAAGTTAAAAACCTTTTAATTATTCATACACCGTCAGCTTTAGCACCGAGCGAAGATTACGCCAATATAATTGTTGAAACCCTTAAAACGATCCCTAAAATGGCTCGTCCCTATGTGATCACAAATTTTATGGGTGAAGATGCTGCGTATGCCGCCAGAAAAGTGTGTAGCAATTATGCCATTCCAACCTATCGTACTCCCGAAGGTGCTGTCAGCGCTTTTATGCATTTAGTGACATATCGCCGTAACCAAAAACATTTAACGCAAACACCGGAGTCAAATACACTCGATACAAAAATAAATCGTCAAGGTGCTAATACACTAATTACAGAACATTTAGCCCAACAACAGTTTTATTTATCGACTCATCAAGCGCGCAAAGTGTTGAGTAACTATGGCGTTGAGTGCATTAAAACAGAGGTGGCTTTCAATCCCGAACAAGCAAAACAGCAAGCTATTAAGCTAGGCTTTCCGGTTGCGCTTAAATTAATTAGCCCTAGTATCGCCTCTAAATCTGAGGTCGGTGGTGTGGTATTGAATCTTAATGATGCACAAGAGGTAGAACAAACGGCTGTTGCTATGCTAAAACGCATTAAAAACACCTATCCGCATGCCATTATTGAAGGGTTTTCACTACAAAAAATGGCACCAAGAGCCGGCGCTAATGAATTACGTATTGCAATTAAAACCGAACCAAACTTTGGTCCTGTTATTTTACTCGGTGAGGCGGGGAATGGCCTTGAGTATGCCCAAGCTGCAGTAGCTTTACCCCCATTAAATATGAACTTAGCAAAATACTTGATTGCTGCGGCACATGATAAGGGCGTATTAAAAGATCGAATTTTGCCCGAAAAAGTTGATAAATACAGGTTGTGCGCACTCCTTACTCGCATTTCCCAACTCATCATCGATCAGCCCGATATTACCTCATTAGAGCTTAATCCTATTTTAGCCAGTAATGGGCAATTTTTAGTACTCGATGCCAGTATTAATATCCATCCGTATAAGGCTGCGGCCAATAAAAAGCGTTTATCTATTCGACCTTACCCAATTAACTTAGTTAAAGAAGTGACTTTAAAAGATCATTCTCAAGCGACTCTTCGCCCCATCAGACCTGAAGACGAGCAGGCACATAAAGATTTCGATGCTTCATTAAATAAAGAGGATAGATACAAGCGCTTCTTTGGCGAATTACCACAATTTAATCATGATCAATTAGCAAAAATGACGCAAATTGATTACGACCGAGAAATGGCGTTTATTGTTACTCAGCGTCGAAATGGCACCGCATGTACATTAGGTGTGTCGAGGGTGATTATGGACCCTGATAATTTACATGCTGAGTTTGCCACCGTTGTTCGTTCTAACTATCAAGGTTTAGGCTTAGGACGCATGCTCATGCAAGCTGCAATTGATTACTGTAAACACCAAGGGGTTGAAGTAATTGAAGGGATAACGCTACCCGAAAATACCGGAATGATTGAATTAGCACGTAAATTGGGGTTTGTCATAACCCGTGATTTTGAAGAAGGCAGCGTCAATATGGTTTTAACGTTTTGAGTAATCAAAAAATCAGTAACAGAAAAAAATTCGCTTTACTCTTAGAAGGGCAAGCGCATTACCATAAACGCAGTCATCAGTTAGACATGTTATTAATCTGCATTATTTTAGTTAATGTAGTGGCAATTGTACTTGAATCTGTCCCTGTGATTTCGCAGCAATACGCACTAGAATTTTTAGTGTTAGAAATAGCTTCGGTTGCCATTTTTAGTATTGAATATATCGCACGGATCTGGGCGAGTGTTGATAAAAGTAAATACGCCAGCCTGCCCTGTTCAAATACAAAAAAGCGTTTACGTTATATGATTTCGCCATTAGCGATTATTGACTTAATTGCTATTTTACCTAGTTTAATGATGTTTATAACCCCACTCGATTTGCGCTTTTTACGTGTTCTTCGGTTATTACGGGTATTTAAACTCACACGATACTCACGCGCGATGCAACTCTTACTGCAAGCTTTTAAAGATGAAAGTAGCTCGATGTTAGCGGCCTTTTTTATTATGGCTGTCGTGCTTATTTTAGCGTCATGTGGTGTGTATTTACTTGAGCATAAAGTGCAACCAGAAAAGTTCGGCTCTATTCCAGCTGCCATGTGGTGGGCAATGGCAACACTAACAACTGTAGGGTATGGCGACGTAGTACCGATAACGGCTTTAGGTAAGTTATTTGGCGGTATTATTACATTAGTGAGTATGGGAATGGTCGCTATTCCTACAGGCTTACTCGCCTCTAGCTTTTCAGAACAAATTCGTAAACGCCGCCAAGCCTTTGCCGATGCTGTGCATCAAGAGATCCAACTCGGCACGCTTAATACACAACAGTACGAACAGTTAGAATTAATTCGTTGTAAGCTCGGCTTGAGTAAATTAGATGCCAATAAAGCAATTAAAGCGCAATTAAATGCCCGCAATAGTCACTTATTTTGTAAGCATTGCGGTCAGCGTCAAGATTAAACTCATTAGTGAAATACCTAAGCTTTATTAAATAGGTATTGCCAATCACGCTCTATTAACTTAGGCACTGAGCTACTTTCCATGGCTCGACTAAACAAGTAGCCTTGATAATACTGACACCCTAAAGCATTTAAAAATTGCAGTTGCTGTGTACTTTCTATGCCCTCAGCAATACATTGCTTATTTAAGCTCTGCGCTAACCCTAATGTCGATTTAATGATCGTTTCATCATCTAAATCGATACCGATATTTTGCACAAAACTGCGGTCAATTTTAATCGCATCAATAGGAAACTGCTTTAAATAAGTAAGTGAAGCATAGCCTGTACCAAAGTCATCCATATATAAATTACAGCCTAATTGCTTAAGCGCTTGCATGCTTTTTAATGCATGTGTAGAGCTACTAATAAGGACCGATTCTGTTATTTCAAATACGCATGCGCTTGCGGGTACTTCAGCATCAATGAGTGCGGTTTCGATTTCTGTAACCAAGTTTTCAAGTTCAAAATCAAGAGCCGATAAATTAATAGATAAATACAACTGCGGGTTTATTTCTCGCCACTGCTTTAACTCCCCTAATGCCCGAGAGAGAGTCTGTAGCATAATTTTAGTTATTAACCCCATTTTTTCTGCAACCAGTGAAAACTCTTGCGTTTTTACGCGGGTATTATCAGGCCAGCGCAATAGCACCTCAAACCCAACCGTTTTAAAATTAGCAGCACTGACAATAGGTTGATAATGATTACAAAACGCATGTGTTTGGTACGCTTTAGTTATCTCGCGTTCTAAATATAAGCTATGTTGTAATTCATAATTCATTTGCTGTTTATAAAACTGATAACTCCCCTCAGTTGTTAAATTAGCATGGTATAAAGCAATATTAGCAGCCTTAAAAAGGCTATCGCTATACACGGCGTCATCGGGATAAAGTGCCACGCCAATATTTAAATTAACGTTCACGACTTGGTTATTCACATTAATATTTTTGTTCGCGGTAGCGAGTAGTTCGTTGCACAATGCAGTTAATACTTGCTCTTGTGCCACATTCTCAACTAGCACCACAAATTCAGCAGCACTGAGGTGCGCTAAGCTAATATCATCGCTTAAACAGTGACTGATACGCTGCGCTACCACTTTAATTAGTTCATTTGCACTGTCGTGCCCGATTGAATCATTAAAGTACTTAAAGCGTTTAATATTAATATGCATTAGCGCGACTTGCGTTTGCTGGGTATTCGCTTTATTTAAAGCTTGCTCAACTTGCTCATTAAATAATGTCCGGGTGGGTAGCCCCGTTAAAGCATTGTAGTTAACCACCTTATAAAGTGCATTTTCGGCTAATTTTTGACTATGTATATCTGTTAAAATAATGACATAGCTGCTGAGTCGCTGTTGGCTATCAGCAATCGCGCTAATCTTTACTAGCACATGACGTTTTTCGTTATTTGCTAACGTTACAATATCTTCACAGCTATAGTGCTCATTCACTTTTAATTTTTTTATTAGTCTTAAGTAATCAATACGATGACACCTTGCAATACCTAACTTTAATGAACGGCTAGAACGCGGCTCTCTAGTAAAATTAAATGCCTGCTGTAACGATTTATTAGAGGTGCGAATGTATAAATTCTTATCTAAAATAAACACCCAATCTCTCGTTTGCTCAAATGCGGCAGTGTATAACCTTGCATGCTCTTCATAGACCATTTCTCGGGTCATATTGGTATAAGTACCCGCCACTTTTTGTGGTACTTTTTGATCCCACAGCACGACTTTGCCAAAATCTTTATACCAGCACCAATACCCTTTTTTATGGCGCAGTCGGTATGTACAATTAAAGTAACCTTTATCTGTCGCTAAAAACTCTAGCCACTCTAATCGAAACATCGCTCTATCTTGTGGATGAATATGAGATAAGTAATCATCTAAGTTAACACTTTCGTCTTCATAACCTAATTCGCTAACTAACCTTGGCTGGTAAATATTAACGTCGCTTGATTGCCAATCCCATACCCCAGACTCGCTGCCTTCAAGCGCAAGCTTTAATCGTGCTTCGCTTTCTTTACTTTCTTTGTGAGCGGCCATTAATATGCGTTGAATTTTATTACGACGTATAACCCACACGGCCACTAATGCAACAATTAACGCTGCATAAAGCACCATAAAATAAGGGGCTCGCCATAATGGGTAATTAACTTTAATTTTTAATGTCGCTGGCGGTGTATAGCTTCCTGTAAATGGATCTTTAGCCCATACCTTCAATTGATAAGTCCCTGGGCTTAATTTAGGAAATAACACGCGATTATTATTGTGAGTGAACGTTTTTTTACCGCTATCTAATTGATATTCATAAATAATGCGTTCTTGTTGACTAAACGCCATTGCTGAAAATGCGACTTCTAAGCCAATATCATCATGATTTAACTCTATTTCATTAAGAGGTTGTTTTAAATCAACCATTAACTCACGTGACATTAAACTAACACGCGTAATGTTTACCCGGTCGATTAACGCTTTTTGGTAGTTGTTTTTTTCAGGATCAAAGTAGGTAAAACCTTTTAAACCGCCATAAGCAATTGTACCATCGTTAAACTTTGCAACAGCATTGCTATTAAATTCAGCGGATAATACACCTTGAGACGAAGTAAATTGCTGGAAATGTAAGGTATCAGGGTTTAATCGCCAAATTCCTTTATGGCTACTCATCCAAATCATCTCATTGTCATCACGCACCATATCGTAAAGTAAGGTCCCTAACTTATTCTTTTCGATATCAATAGTGTGCACTAACTCAAAGCTGGTTGCATCTAATCCTATTAAGCCAAAATTAGATAATGAAAGCCACAAAATATTATTTTTATCAACGATATACGACAGTACATTAATAGCAATATTTTCGTGTTGCTCAGGTACTGTGTATATTTTTTTTAAACTCAATGTTTGCGGGTTTACGTGATACAAAATACCCGCACTGTAAAATAATGGCCAATCGGGTTCATTAGAAATTGGGGGTAAAAAGCCATACACCATAAAAGGGTCAAACTTGGCAAACTCGCCGCCTAACTTCGTTAAGTTTTGGCTATCTATATCATAAGAAAATATGCCATATTCGGCATGAGCATAATATAAAATACCATTAATTAACTGCGCACCATGCACTCTGCCAACAAGTTTTTTTTGATTATCGGGGTCCCTCGTTAATGCGTGAGATATTTTGTGCGTATCGGGGTCAAACACCAATAAACCTAAATTTGTTAGCAGCCAAAATTGGTTTTTATAAGGCATAATTGAAAAAACACTAAACTCTTTAGTTAACGAATCAATACTATAGTTTTTTAAGTAAATATTACTTTTACCCGTTGCTAAATCAATTTCGGTTAAACCATTATGGGTACCTAACCACACCTTATCCTGATATTGTTTAATGCTCCAAATTGAAGAGTGAGATAAGCCTGCGCCACTTAATTTAGAACCATTTACATTATTAAAATTGTAATGTTTTTTTGGTAAATAAAACGCGCCATCACTTTTAGTTGCCAGCCATCGCCCCCCTGTTTTATCTTGTACCATATCAATGATGCTAGTATCAGTTAGGGTATATTTACTTTTATTTAATTCGGTATTTTTTATTAAATCATAATGAGTTAAGTCAAACTTAAAAAGGCCTTTGTCGGTTGCTAAATCAACATGCCCTTGATCATAGCTAATACTCCAAATATTAAGATCAGGTAATAATGTTTTACTATTAAACGCCTGATCAGGGTGCTCAAACAAGGTTGATAAATTACTAATATCAACGCTATAAAGCCCCCTTACAGCCCCCACCAAAAGTTGATTGTTTTGAGCAAGCGCAAACGACTTAATATTATTTTGATAAGCGTGCTCAATCCCTTGTGGTAAATGCTCTAAGGCTCTAATTTGCTCTGTGGCAATATGATAAACATAAGCCCCTTTACTTGAACCTATAAAAATAAAACCATTGTAATGAAATAAGGTCCGTACGAGAGCATGATCTTTTTCACTAGGCAAAACAAAAATAGAGGTAATTTTTCCTGAGGCAATATCTAATTTAGCAAAGTCTCTACCACGGCCTAACCACATGGTCTTCTTATCAATAGAGAGCATACTAAACACCGACTCATTAATAATTTGCTCTTCGCTGGTCGGTTTTGATAAAAATTGTTTATAGCTGTCGGTTGCAGGATCGTAACGAAACAAACCCGCGAGTAATGATGCTATCCAAATCTGTCCTTCACTATCTTGATAAATAGTATCAATAATCGTCTCTTCAAGTTCACCATTAGGTCCTGTTATTGGTAAAACCTGGTATCCATCATAACGATTCAATCCCCCCTCGGTAGACAACCACAAATAGCCATTGTTATCGATTAATAAGGTATTAACGTAGCTTTGTGTTAACCCTTCATTAGGAGATAAGCGCTTAACTTCGGCATTAATAGAGAGGCTCATAAAAAGGAGAAATACGGTGAAAAAAAGCACCATGTTCATCTTGTTGCTCATAACAGCTCCCTTGCTGAAAATAGCTTATTTAAATTGCAGCGCTCGAATATCTCGATGACTATATATATTGAATAATGCGTTTAATGCTGGAGTATATGTTAACACTTGGTTAAATCCAAGTTCAGTGTAAAAATGAATAAGCGGTGTATATGCAAAGGTATAAATTACGTCGCTATAATGAAGGAGTACGCTGCTAAGCAGTTTTTTGGCTAGTCCTTGTAAGCGATAATCGGGGGCAACAAAGACTGTTGATAGAAATAGAAAATCTGATTTATTTTGGATTCTGCAAGCCGCGACTATTTCAAAATTATGATAAACGACCCACACATCATCGTGTTTTTTTGCTCGACCTCTGACGCTATAATTCGCATAGAACTTGTTTACTAAAGGTATTTTAACCTGTGCTAAGCACGTTATGCTAACATCCATTTAACTTAGCATTAACGCTAAATACTGTTCAAACTTTTGTTTTAAAATAGCCTGCTCTGCAACGGGGCGCGCATGAATAGTGTTATAAGCATGCTCACGATTAATTTTCCCTCGTTTAATTTGATAAGCCCAAAATGAGGCTTCGTAATCTAATTGAATTTGATATTTTTCTTCTCTAGGCAAGTTACATAAATTAAAGCTCATACAGTTCCCCTATAAATAAAAATAAATTATACCATTTTAACTTTATTTAAAAATCAAAATCTTGTTGTTTAGGGATGCCGATTACCGGCATAGATTTTTGTTTTTTCAATAAATAACGCTTATAGCGTTGCTGGCACAAACTCAAAATTTTTTTCTTTTCATTATTACTGAAATTGTTCCAGCCAAAGCGCTCCTCTCTACTGCGATAACAGCCCTTACAATAGCCTCGGTTATTTACCTGACAAATACTTTTACAAGGGCTAGGAATTTCAAATATTTCTATTTGTTGCATTATTTTGCATCAATTTATAAACATAAATTAGAGTATAACGCCATTTTTGACTAAAAAAAAAGCAACAATAAAATTGCTGCTTTTTAAAACTAATGCACGTAGTTAACTTTCAAGGTTTTCTTGAGTCACTTCGCTTTTACGCTCAAAGGGTTTAGCGTACATAGCTAACACGATAGGGCGCAGCTCTTGTGGCACATTTTCTAATCGCTGCTCAAAAGTAAGCGTATCAGGCTCATCAATCACAGCATGCTTACATCCCCCGGCAATATAGTTCCCTGGGTGTAAATAAAACGAATCAATGATTTGGTTATCTATCACTTTAGCTAATTCATCAGCATCTTCACAATGTTCGGTTATAGGTTCACCAAATGCTAAATGTACATGGCCTTTATCAGCACTAAAACCCTCAACGATACTGGCAATATCCTCACCTTCTGATTTCACATACTCACCATGATGCTCTTTGTGATAAAGCTCTTTGGCTTTAGCGATGGCACAAGGTTCATATTGATAAGAAATAGACACAGGTACTATTTTTAATTCTTTAACATAGTCTGAAAATACTTTTTTTTGCTTTCGACCATTCAGCTGTAACATTTTTAATAACGCAGGGTCTGTTTGATCAACACCATCTTTGGCGCGACCTTCTTTTTGTGCAATCCAAATTGAGTGACCGCCCGTTAACGAATCATAAATATATCCAGATAACTGCGTTAATGCTTTAAGCATTTCTTTAGGGGCTTTTGCTGAGCGCTTAACAATAAAACTTTTATTTAAACGCATAAGCTCTGTTATGTAAGGTATTTGAAGTAAGTTATCACCGATAGCAATACGGACGGTTTTCATATTATTTTGAAACAACCCCCAATTAACTAAAGCTGGGTCGAGTACGATATCTCTGTGGTTAGAAATAAATAAATAAGCTTGCTCAGGGTCTAACTGATCAAGTCCAGAGAACGTTACTTTAGAGGTCGTACGTTTTACTAATTTATTTAAATACTCAGCAACTTCTTGCTGTACCTGCTCTACTGTCGTCACTTGTCCCCATTTTTTTCGTAACTGTCTTTTAACCAAGGTACGACAAATAAAAGGAATGGCAGATAAAAACTTCGGTAAGTTATATTTAGCAATAACATCAATAAATGCATTATCGTTTATTAACCGCTCTAACGAAGCAGCCACTTCGTCGTCATTATACGGTCTAATGTCTGCGTACTTATCTTCTATTTTACTCATGTTTGCATCTATAAAGTTAAAAAACGGCACGTTAAATAACGTACCGTAATTTAGGGGTTATAATTTAGCTGGATTTACCAACCAATATTTAATTAGACGTTACGTAAATTTTATTAGTAACCCATTTGAACATTAAACGCAGCATTAGCGCAACTAACACCACACCACAAATTAAGCTCAACCAGTGCGGCAGAATATCATGTTCTTGTTGTAAAAGTGGGCTGACCACAAACCCAAACTCTGCAACTAAATAATCAGTTAAAAAGCCAAATAAAACCGCAACGCCAATTACACCTATTAAATAAGCCGCAACCGCACGACGCCCTAACTCTTTTGCTACCACCCCTAATGTTGCTATATTTGTAGCCGGTCCCGCGAGCATAAATACCAATACAGCGCCTGGAGAGACCCCACTCATTAACAACCCTGCGGCAATAGGCGTTGAAGCGGTGGCGCAAATATACATAGGAATACTGACAACAATCACCATAATCATTGCTAACACCCCACTGCCCCACTGCGTTAAAAAATGCGCTGGCACATAAGTTTGTACTAAGGCCGCAAAAAATAACCCAATTAATAACCATGTCATCGTATCTTCTAATAGCTTATTACAACTAAACGATACGGCCGATTTAAGCTTATGCCACACTGAGATTTTTTTTACTGGCTGCGCTGATGAAGAACAGCATGAAGCGTCTAAAGCTGGCTTTTTAGGCGCACAACACGATGCATGTTCTTCTGCTTTTAGTTTTTCAGTATCACAACACACTTCTTTTGCGACTACTTGATGCGAAGTGCAACATGATGACTCACTCTTTGGCGTATTTTCATCGTTAGCTCGCGTCTGTTTATCTTCACGCCCAACAAGCAACCCTGCCACAACCGCGCTAATAACAGCCGCTATAGGACGAATAATTGCCATAAATGGGCCCAGTAACACATACGATACTGATACCGAATCAACCCCAGTTTCGGGTGTAGACACCAAAAATGCAGTGGTCGCACTTTTAGATGCCCCCGCTCTGCGTAAACCAATAGCGGCAGGAATAACACCACACGAACAAAGCGGAAGAGGCGCCCCAATTAAGGCGGCTTTAATTGTTGTCCAAAAACCTTCTTTTCCTAAATGTTTGTTTAGAAAGTCTGTTGGTAAATAAACATTTAATATTCCCGCAATGAGCAAACCAAGCATTAGCCACGGAGCTGATAACAAAAACAACTGCCAAAAATTATAAATAAGTTCCATCAACATCCTCCAAAACACTTAAAATAGAGCAACTTTGTGCAGGTCGCTCTGAACCACAACATTGCTCGGCTAATATAGATAGCGAATCGTGAAAAAGTTGTAATTCGTTAATTCGCTGTGCTACAAGATCACGCTTTTGCAATGTAATTGCTTTTACTTGTGCACACGAATGTAATGATTTTTCAAACCGAATTAATAACAACTCTTTAATTTCTGTTAAGCTAAAGCCTACATTTTTAGCGCGTAAAATAAATTGCATTAACTTTAAATCATCATCGCTATATATTCGATAACCTGATGCATTACGTTTAGTTGCCGTTAACAAACCCTGTTTTTCGTAGTACCTTAGCGTATCATTAGAAATACCTAGCAGGTGTGATAATTCACCTATTTTCATATTAAATTTCACTTTAATTATAATGAATGACATAAGTATAAACCTTAGAGTAAGCACCAAGGTCAATATTTTTATTTAATTTTTTAGGAAAACCATGAACATTACTATTCTTGATAATGCGACATTGGCACAATCATCGCTTTCTGCTATTTCAGCGTGCGGTGAATTAACTATATATGAGCACACTTCTTTTGAGCAGGTTGTTGAGCACAGCAAAAATGCGAACATCCTATTAACTAACAAAGTGGTATTAAATCGCGAAACACTCAGTCAACTGACGCAATTAAAACTTATCTGTGTTTGTGCAACGGGTACCAATAATATTGATTTAAATGCAGCAAAAGAACTCGGGATTGCAGTGACCAATGTGGCGGGCTATTCAACAGCCTCCGTTGTACAACATACTTTCTCTCTCATCACTAATTTACTAGGCAATACACACCGTTACCAACAAGACAGCCAACAGGGTTTATGGCAAAAAAGCGCAATGTTTTGTCGTCTCGATTATTCAATTAATGATATGCAAAATAAGAATTTTGTTATTATTGGTGGAGGCACCCTAGGACAAGGCGTTGAACAGGTGGCAAAAGCGTTTGGTGCAAATGTCATACTCGCAGAGAGAAAAGGCGCTGTTTGTCGTGCTGAGCGAACTCCATTTGATGAAGCTATCGCCATGGCCGATATCATCAGCATACACTGCCCATTAACTGCCGACACACAAGATTTAATTACTTTAAACGAAATGAATACCATGCGAAGTAATTGCATTATTATAAATACCGCCCGAGGAGGTATTATTAATGAACACGATTTAACCAAAGCCCTTGAAAAAAACATCATTGCTGGAGCCGGTATTGATGTTTTAACAGCAGAACCCGCACAAGCGAATAACCCACTTGCTAATTACCACGGTGACAATTTATTACTAACGCCGCATATCGCATGGGCAAGTACAGAGTCTATCGCGCGTTTAATAAATGAAGTTAGCTTAAACATTAAAGCATTCATGCAAAGCCAACAACGAAATCGTGTTGTGTAACCTAAGTAAATAGACCTAAATTTGGTCATTTTCACCAAAAAATTAAAGGGCGCAAAAACACCACGGCCACACAAAAAGTAAGCCATTGATTTATAATGATTATTATTCTGGCCTACGGTTTGCTTATTCTTATATAAAGTCACTGTATTTATTTATTAGTACAGTGACACTCATAACCATTAATAATTATTATGTAGGGATAATATGAAAAAATTACTTTTAATTGCTGCACTTAGTACCGTATTTTTAAACGGCTGTGTCATTGCTGTATCTGATGGCGAGGCTGAAACTCATTGGGCAACCGGTAAGCATGATAGCTGGCAAGAACACCATAAATTCAACCGTGAAGCCATTGCTAACTTACCATTAAAATATCAGTACCAAGATGTATTAGCTCAATTAAAAACGCCTGACTTTACTGATTTATTGCTCAAAGATGGGAATACTTATCAGGTACTTTATTATGCTACAAATAGCATTCATTCCGATGGTAAAACATCGAAAGACGAATGTACCCCATTAGTATTTAAAAATAATGAATTAATTGGCGTCGGTGACATTGCCTTAAAGGCGCTAGTAGATTAACTAGGTAACTAAATACCACCAAGTGCTATGTTGAGCTCGGTGGTATTTTTAATCAAGTGCGACAATTTGGTTTCTGCCGGCATCTTTGGCTGCATATAAACTCTTATCCGCCTTTTCAAGTAACGCTTGTTCGCTCATTTGAGTTTTACCATTCATCGTGGCAACACCAATACTAATACTAATATGTTGATCGTTAAGTGATGCTTTGTGCTTAATTTTTAACGCCCTAATAGCATTGAGCAATTTATTAGCAAACGCTTTGGCCGCTTCGCTCCCTATTGCTGGCAACACAGCAGCAAACTCTTCACCACCATAACGGGCAACAAAATCACTGCCTCTAGCACATTCATTAATTAAGGCATGTGCCACTTTTTTTAAGCAATCATCCCCAGCGCGATGTCCATAAGTATCATTAAAGCGTTTAAAGTGATCAATATCCATAATCAACACCGATAATGGCATTTTCTCACGCGAGCATTTACGCCATTCTCGTGATAAATTTTCATCAAAGTAGCGCCGGTTTGGTATTTCAGTTAAACCATCTATGGAAACTAATTTTTCTAACAAATCATTTTTTTGCTTAATAAGGAGCTGATTACGTACTCTAACTTTCACAATAGAAGGAAAAAATGGCTTGGTAATGTAATCCATTGCTCCTAACTCTAAGCCCTTCGCTTCATCGTCATGACTTTTATTCGCTGAAATGAATATAATAGGAATTGATTGCGTAATCGGGTTTTCTTTTAATTGCACTAATACTTCATAGCCATCGAGGCCGGGCATAACAACATCGAGTATAATCAGATCAACTTGTTGAGTCTTTATTAGTTCGAGCGCTTTTTCACCGCTTTCTACCAAAAAAACATCATGTTCATCTTGTAGGGTTTTTTCTAACACTAAACGGTTGAGGGGATCATCATCAACAATTAAAACCTTCGCTTTAGTTAGCATTTTTAACCTCTGAGTATTGTATAAAGTGTATTACTTGCTGCAATTGTATAAGCAATGGATTAATTGTAACACTAATAGGGTCATTAGAATTCATTAGTTTTCTTTCACAGATTAATGCGCAATTAGACAGCCGTAAAAAGCCTAAGTTTCCTGCAACTCCTTTTATACTATGTACAATACGTATCAACTCATCAGGTGATGTTAGCTCTTGTAACTGCAAGAGTTGTGTTTTACACAGCACTGTAAACTTTTCATTCATTGAATTTAATGCCGATACATCTAAAGAAAACTGATTCAGTGCAAACTCTTTATCGTAAAACTTAGCTTTTAATATATTTAAACTATTAATTTCAGAAAGCAAAACATTTGGTATAACTGGTTTAGTTAAATGCTTGTTCATACCACTTTGTAAAGAGCGTTCTATATCACTTGCTTCACAGTGCGCTGTAAGTGCAAAAATAGGTAACGTTTGCTGATCAAACTCTTGACGAATTAATTGCGTTGCTTGGCAACCATCAATATGTGGCATTTGCACATCCATTAATACTAAATCGGGTTTTAAAACCTGTATTAGCTCAATAGCGTCTGCGGCATTATCTACCGTGATTACATTAATATGAGCTTGCTGAAGGACGCTTTCTATAATCTCTAAATTTAGTTGATTATCATCCACAGTGAGTACGAGCAAACCCGCGATATCATTTTTTACAACCTCATTAACGACCGGCTCTGGTTTACTTAACTCTTTAACATTAAGTCCTAATAATCGCTGAGCAAGTGCACTGCTTTTTATAATTTTTATTGGGATACGTGGATCAATTGATGTCACTACTTGGTCGCTACAATTAACAACATCAATAGTAATCCCATTAGAAATCAGTGTTTCTTTACAACTCTGATTAGCAAGTAACGTTTGATATTCTCTTTGCTCTATTAATAAGTGCTCTTTACCACTTAGCTTAATTGGATATTTTAAAACTTCATCAATATCAATCTTATGAGCCTGCCCAAATACTGATAAAGCCGTATTTAGCGTCGTACTTTGTAAGCTGGTTATTGCTATCAACTGAGTTATATCAAATTCAGTATCCGTTTCATTAACCATAATATCTAATGCAAAAAAGAATTTACACCCATGGCCCTTTTCACTAAATACTTCAATTTCGCCCCCTAACAGGGCCACAGCATGCTTTACAATCGCTAAACCTAAACCGACCCCTTGATGAGCTCGAGTTGATGATTCATCGCCTTGTGTAAATGCATCAAATAAACGCCCTTGATCGACTTTATCAATCCCTGCACCTGTATCTTTTACTTCAAAGCAAACTCGTTGCTGCTCAACCGACTGACTTTCTAGTAAGTGGATTTTTAGCGTCACTGAGCCTTGCTGCGTAAACTTCACTGCATTAGTGAGTAAATTTCCAAGTATTTGTTGTAAGCGAATAAAATCGCCGATAATTGAAGGTGCAATGAAAGGGTCTACCTCAATATTAAATTCAATATTTTTGCTTTTACATAAAGGTGAAGTGATGCTCTCACAGGTATCAATTAATTCAACTAAACTAAACGGGCTTAATTGCAATTGCGCCTGTTCACTTTCAACACGCGCAAAATCCAACATTCTATTGAGCATAAATAGTAAACTATTTGCAGCTTGCTTAGCTTGTTCATTTTGTTGCTTTTGTTGTGTAGTTAACCCTTGCTCTTCCATCATGTTAAGTAAGCCTAAAACGGCATTTAACGGAGTGCGGATTTCATGGCTTAAATTAGCAATAAAGCGGCTTTTTGCTAAGGTTGCGCGTTCAGCATCATGCTTGGCTTTAGTTAAAGCACTAACATCTTGAATATGAATAACATAGTAAGAATGCTGACGTTCCCCACTCCACACTAACGACATACTTATTTGTAACCAACTCGCAAGTTGGCCTTGATTAATCGTTAAATGTTGAACTGTTTTTTTATTTTCAACTAACAAAACCAGTTTTTCTTTGATTGCTAACCAATGTGGTTCATCAAACAGGCCACTAAAATGAGCATCTGTTAGCTTTGGGTGTGAATTAAACAGTTTTCGTGCGGCTTTATTTACTTGCACAATAATATGATCAAGCGAGAGTAACATCACACTATTAGCAGCAAATTCTATCGCACTTCTAAACTTTGATTCTGAGGCTTTTAACGCATATAAAGCTTGCTGCTGCTGTGTTATATCTCGGCCTATGCCGACAGTACCTAACAGCTGTTGCTGCTCATTATAAAATGGCGCTATTGTTAACTGATAAGATTTATCAATGGTGTCAATTCTTTGTAATACGTTTTCACGGCTATCGAGTACTTGTTGCTCTAACACGCTAATGTGTTCGTGTTCACGACTAAAATCGCTTAATTGTTTACCCACTAACGCTGCTTGCTCAGTATTTATATACGACTCGTAGGCTTTATTACAGCCTAAAAAAGTACCGTCTACATTTTTAAAGTAAATTAAATCAGGGACACTATTAAGCATCGTATTTAACAAAGCTAAATGACGCTCTTTCGCTTCATAACTACGTAATAATTTTTTTGATTGTAGTTGCACTTTTTCATCAAGCTCTTGATTAGCTTGTTGTAATGAATCAACGAGTTGCTTATTTTTAGCAAATACATTTTTTACTTTACTAAACCAAGGCACCCAAGCATGTGGAATTTTATATTCATCGTCCAGGAGTTTAGGGTCTTGACCTAAGCAGCGCATAAGTTGCGTAACAGGGCCGACAAACAGCACCTTATTAAGCATAAAAAACACGCTAAACATTAAAAACAAAAAAACCAATAGTAATACAAATTCTAAGGCGACTTCATAAATAATCGTGGTTCTTATATTCGCTTTTGTTTCATGAAACCCTGAGTGTATTGGTAAATCACCAATAGACTGCATAAAAAAGTAACTACTATTATTTTCAACCGTCACCCCATCGTGATGCTGAACCAATCCTGGCCAGTAATCATCTAAGGCGACTTGTGAATTAATTGCTTTGGTTGAGCTGGCAATCACTTGATGGGCTTGATTCATAAAAATATATTCGCCACTGTCAGGCGATACTTTTTTGAGCCAGTGTGATAATTCGGCAATATTATAAATTAAAATAATATAATCAGATGAGCCTTTTTCTCGCTGTCGACCAATAGCAAAGAAACTCTCATCCCCTATTTTTATTAACGAGCTAGATGCCAGCCCTCGAGATGTAAATATTGGCTTCAGACGACCTTGCAAAATAGCGGTTAATAATTGGCTTTTACTTTGATTATGACGTTTTACATAGGCAAAACCAGACTCATCAACATAAGCAATCGCCGCTAACGTTTGTAATAACGCCAAAGCAGAAGAGAATGTCGGGCCTAACGATTTAACTTGTTGCCAACGTTGGGCGGTTTGCGCAGACGGTTTAAGTTTACCAATTCCAACAATTTCACCACTTTTATCATTAAAATGCTGATAATAGTAACGGCTATATTGATTTACGTTGTCAAATATATCTGTATTTTGTTGTATTAAAAGAGGCTGCTGATAGCGCTTAAACATGGTGTTAAGTAAATCAGTGGCTGAGTGTGCCCCATGCACAACTTGCGCTGATACACTCTTAAAACCTTCTTTTCGTTTTTCTAATGCTTGTTCAACTTTATTGCCATAAATATACAAACACAATAAACAAGCAACCGATATTGGTATTAATAAAGCAGCCGTTAAAGAACGGTAATAATATTTTAGTGGTAGAAAATTCAATTATACGCCTTCACTGGCTCGAAAATCAGTGAATAGATTATCGAGCCAAGTCCCATTTCGCAAGCTATAAATTTTCCTCCGCGAAAGACGCTAGCCGACGACCACCACACCATTGAGATTAACCGTTGCGCTGCCTTCAAAGTCTTTAAATCGCTCAACAATATATGCAATAGAAACATGAAGCCGAAGGCTAGGACTTCAATACATTCATTTGTAAAAGCAATTTAAAATTTTTCTCTAAATAGTTAAAAAGACATAAAAATATCGAGATATAATTGGGATTAGTTGTACAGAGGAATGTGGGGCATGTCATTCAGGACAATATAGAGTGGTTAAAAACTCCCCCTAATGGCAACCGCTCAACAGAAATTGTTAATATCTTTCAGTCGATAGAGCCTAACGGGTATGATTTAGTTATAGCAATGCTCTCGTCACATAATATCAGCCGTGTTATTGGTAAGCGCTTATCAAATACATTTACAGCACACCATTCTTTTGATTTTTTAAGAAAGCGAACAATAGAAGAAGCGTACTATTCTGGGTTAAAAACTGTCTAGTTAAAGCTGGAAAGTTCAAACACTAATACTTTAAGGATATTCATAACATTTCCTTCCTACTAAAAATCATTTAGCACACATAATTGTGCTAAATGATCCATAAAACTTAATTAATGATTTTTGTGTTCATCCTTATTCCATTTTTTCATCATGGCAACAGCAACCAGATCTTTCATATCCATCTTGCTGTGTTCCATTTTGCTACAGTCAGCTTTTTTCATGCTTTTTTGGATCATGGGCATCGGCACTTGCGATTAATCCAATGCTCATTACTGATGTTAAAATAATTGTTTTAAGTTTTTCATAATAGTTTCCTAATTAAAGTTGATTTCCCTTTAGCTAAAAACACTACGTAAGCCACAATTTATGTGTTTGATTTAAAGTTAAGCTTCTTTTTCAAACCGTTAGCACGCCATAAATAAAATAACACCGGTAAGATAAGTAACGTTAAGATGACCGCACTCGCCATACCCCCTACCATTGGCGCAGCAATTCGGCTCATTACTTCTGAACCAGTACCACTGCCATATAAAATTGGTAATAAACCTACGATAATTGCTGCTGCGGTCATCATAACGGGGCGAACTCTCATTCCTGCACCTTGTAACACGGCTTCACGTAACTCTAAAACAGATGGGCTACGACTTTCAGCCTGACATCGCTCTATTAGAGACTTAAATGACTGGTTCAGATAGACCAACATGATCACGCCGATTTCAACCGCAACCCCAGCGAGGGCTATAAAGCCTACGCCTACGGCTACTGAGAAATTAAAGCCTTGCAGATACATCAACCAAATACTGCCAATCATCGCAAGTGGTAAAGTACCCATGATGATAGCGACTTCGGCAAAGTTTCTAAAATTAAGATAAAGCAGGATAATGATAATTGCTAATGTTAAAGGAACGACATACGTTAACTTTTCTTTGGCACGCAACATATATTCATACTGTCCTGACCAAGTAATTGAGTAACCAGCAGGTAATATTAACTTTTCAGCGACTACCTTTTGTGCTTGTTGGACATAAGAGCCAACATCAACTCCATCAATATCAACAAAAACCCAACCATTAATCCGAGCGTTCTCACTTTTTATCCCCGCAGGCCCGTCTTCAATATAAACAGATGCAACATCTGCAAGTGAGATCCGCATACCATCAGGAGTTACTATCGGCAATCTAGCCAACTGCTCGGGTGAGTCACGATAATCCTGAGGGTAGCGCAGATTAACAGGATACCTTTCTTGTCCTTCAACGGTTTGAGTGACATTCATGCCCCCTATTGCCGAAGCTACAACCTGTTGTACATCAGCGATGTTGAGTCCATATCTAGTGGCTCTTTCTCGTTTAATATCTACTTTTAAATAACGGCCTCCGGCTACACGTTCTGAATAAACGGACGACGTGCCAGAAACGTCCATCAGAATAGTTTCAAGTTGTTTGCCGATGTCTTGGATAACCTCTAGCTCTGTACCTGCTACTTTGACCCCAACGGGTGTTTTAATACCTGTTGCAAGCATATCGATGCGTGTTTGAATTGGCATGACCCAAGCGTTGGTTAATCCCGGAAATTTGACTAACTTGTCAAATTCTTTCTTCAGGCTTTCAGTTGTTACTCCTTCTCGCCACTCTGAACGAGGCTTTAACTGAATAAAAGTTTCAATCATGGTGAGTGGCGCTTGGTCGGTTGCGGTTTCTGCACGACCCACTTTACCAAACACGGTTTCTACTTCAGGCACAGTTTTGATTAACTTATCAGTTTGTTGAAGTAGCTCACGAGCTTTACCAATGGATATACCGGGATAGGTTGTTGGCATATACATTAAATCACCTTCATCTAAAGGCGGAATAAACTCACTACCAATTTTATCGATAGGCCAAAAACCAACCATAGTCACTAAAATAGCAGCGACAATCGTAGATTTAGGAAAGTCTAAAACTAACTTTAATACAGGCATATAAATTACTGTTAAAGCTCTATTAACTGGGTTTTTATGCTCAGGAAGGACTTTTCCTCGAATGAAATAACCCATCAATACTGGCACTAACGTCACTGCTAATGCAGCAGATGCCGCCATAGCATAAGTTTTGGTGAATGCTAACGGAGAAAACATTCGGCCTTCTTGTGCTTCCAATGTGAACACTGGTACAAATGAAACCGTAATGATAAGTAAAGAAAAGAACAATGCGGGGCCAACTTCACTGGCAGATTCTGCTACAATCTGCCACCGATTTTCCTTAGTAAGTGGTGTTTTTTCCATATGCTTATGCATGTTTTCTATCATAACTATGGCACCATCTATCATGGCACCGATGGCGATAGCTATCCCACCTAAAGACATAATATTGGCGTTAATACCTTGAAGATGCATCACAATAAATGCAGCTAGGATACCAACTGGTAAACTAAAAATAGCCACTAAGGAAGAACGAACATGGAACAAGAAAACTATACAAACTAAAGCAACGACGATGAACTCTTCAAACAGCTTGGTCCAAAGGTTTTTAACAGCTTCGGAAATTAGTCCTGAACGATCATAAACAGTGACAATTTCTACACCGTCAGGTAATCCTTTCTTTAACTGCTTAAGTTTAGCTTTTACTCTATCAATCGTTTTTTGGGCGTTTTCACCAAATCGCATAACCACTACACCACCGACTACTTCACCTTCACCGTTAAGCTCAGCAACACCTCGTCTCATCTGCGGACCAAGGTTGATTTGAGCTACATCGCCGATAGTTATTGGTGTACCTTGAGCATTAATTCCTAAGGGAATATTTTCAATGTCACCAACGCTTTTAATATATCCAGTAGCAGTAACCATATATTCGGCTTCAGCCATTTCAACAACTGAAGCGCCCGTTTCTTGATTTCCTCTCTTAAGTGCCATCGAAATATGACTTAATGGCACCCCGTAGGCACGTAATTTGTCAGGATCCACTTGTACTTGATACTGTTTAACCATCCCCCCTATTGCCGCCACTTCTGATACGCCGGGAACGGTTTGCAATTCATATTTTAAAAACCAATCTTGAAGGCTACGAAGCTGACTAATATCTAAATTGCCAGTTTTATCAATTAGTGAATATAGATAAACCCAGCCAACTCCCGTGGCATCAGGACCCAATTGCGGACGAGCAGTTTCAGGTAAAGACGGAGCAACTTGGCTTAGGTATTCTAGTACTCGGCTTCTCGCCCAATATAAGTCAGTATCTTCATCGAAGATCACATAAACAAATGAGTCACCAAAAAATGAATAACCACGAACAGTTACGGCTCCTGGAACGGACAACATGGCAGTGGTGAGCGGATAGGTTACCTGATCCTGTACTACCTGTGGTGCCTGTCCAGGGTAGTTGGTTTTAATAATCACCTGAACGTCTGAGAGATCAGGGATCGCATCAACAGGCGTATTCTTCAAAGAGAAAAGCCCACCACTTATTAGTATAAGAGTCGCCAATAGGACGAAGAATCGATTACTTATCGACCATCTAATTACTGATTCAATCATATCTATATTCCCCTAATCAGTGGTTCGAGTGGTCAACAATATTATTTTGTTGGTCACCTTTATCATGGGAGATTTCAGTAATGTTCGGGTTATCACTCGCTTCAAATGTGAAATTGACTTTATCACCACTATTAAAATCGGCCATATTTATATTATCCGCAACGATAAAGTCCATCGTAGCAGCGGGTCTGTTCCGTTTTTCAATTGGATCACGACTGATATTTAAAGTGCGATTTTTAATATTAACCGAGTTTATTATGCCTGTTACCGTAACGGTAGAAACTTTAGATTCAGAGATAATATGAATATCTGTTACTTCATAACCACCATCACTCGTTTTACTCACTTCAAAATCCAGAGATTGTCCCTGTTTTAATGAGTCCACATTCACATTTTCAGCGATAGTAAAATCCATCGTCATTTCAGGCCAATCCCAAGCTTCAGCAGGGCCGTGTGTAATGTTGACCATACGATGTCCTGCCATAACACTATTCACGTCACCTTGCATCCAAACAGAATTAGCGACTTCGTCATGGGTCATACGCTTAAAATCAGACGATTTACTTGATTCTGAATCAATCAAAAATTGAGCAGAAGTCACCACTGAATCCCCCTTATTCAGTCCAGCTAATATCTCAATACTGTCTCTATCAACTCGACCAATAGTGACTGCTATGGATTTAAACTGACCTTCACCTAGAGCAAGCACAACACGATCTTGTTTACCTGTTCTTATTACCGCTTCTTTAGGTACTAACAATGCGCTTTGTGTTTGCTTTGCATAAATGGATACTTGCGCAAACATATTTGGTTTTAATTGGTAACCTGTGTTGTCAAATTTTAATCGAACACGTAGGGTCCGAGTTTTGCTATCCAGTGTCGGATAAACATAATCGACGACGCCTGTCCAATTTTCCCCCGGTAAATAATCAAGCGTCATTGATACTGATAAGCCCTCTTTAATTAGTGCTGCATCACGCTCAAACACTTCCGCTTCTACCCATACTTGATCTAACTGAGCAATGCTCATCAGAGTATTTCCCGGTTTAACATAAAAACCTTCTCTTATTTTTAAGCCATCTACAACACCCGCTTGAGGTGAATAGAAGGAAATGTTCTGTTGCACCTTACGGGTATTCTCTAGCTCTTTTATAAATTGGGGAGATAGTTGCAGTGCTTCTAATCGATCTTTTGCTGCCGTAATCAGAGAATCATTATTACGCTTTAATGCGATTAAGAATTCTTCTTGAGCGTTCACTAGCTGAGGTGAATACAGGGTATATAGTGGTTGCCCTTTTTTAACAGGATTACCTGCGGCTTTAACATAGAGTTTCTCTATCCAGCCATCAACGCGTGGATGAATATGAATAAGTTTGTCTTCATCATATTGCACATAACCTACTGTTGAAATTTCATTATGCGTACCCTTTAGTTCAACAGGTGATGTTCGAACACCGAAGTTATTCACTACATGAGGGGAGATTTTCACAGCGCCGGGACCCCAGTCATTACCAGGCTCATCACTCGAAGACTTTTCTTTATAGACAGGAGTTAAATCCATCCCCATTGGCGACTTACCGGGCTTGTCCCTGCGGTAATTAGCATCCATTGGCGCAACCCAGTACAAAGGGCTATTTTCTTCCGAGCCAGCAGTGCTGACTTCATTTTCTATTATTAAATTCTGCAAGATACTTAATGTTCCCGCTCCAATCGCAATGCCTACAATGACAGCGACAATTGTTCTTTTGTTAATTGGCATTACTTTTCTCCAAGTTGCTGAATAAGTTAGTTGTGTTGCCTACAGTAGAAGTGCGAGTCTTTGACGAAGTAAGGAAGTAATTAATACGAGCAACCGCTTTGAGTACATCAACATCAATTCGTAGTGCGGATATTCTTGTATTTAACTCAGCGATTCTGGCTCGAACAACCTCGGCAAAATCACCATCATCATTTGTATATGCAGTTAACGAAGCTTCTGCTTGATCATATGTTTGTTTTAGTAACTGGTCTTCATATAAAGCTTGCCTATCTGAAAGGCGTTTAAGTTGTTTAAGTTCCTTTTCAATAGAAGCTATCATTTTCTTAGTTAGCAATAGTTTTTCAGTTTTTACTGCTTCTGTTTCTGCAATAGATGCGGACATTTGCTTATCTTGTCTATTTTCAGTAAATAGTGGTAAGTCAAAAGTAACCCCAACTGAAAACAAATCAGCTCTGCTTTCTCCAGATGACATACGCTCTCGATAACCATAACTTCCACTTACCCCCCAATGCGGTTTGTATTGCTGCTTAGCAAGTAGGACTTCTTTTTCTTGCACTTTCTGCTTAACATCGATAACAAGCAATGCAGGGTGATTAACTAGCTCATTAGCTAAACTATTTCGTGAATAATGCGATATTGTTAACAATTTAGGGTTATACAAACGAATAATCGGGATTTCTTTGGAAACAACGAACTCCAAATGTTGAGTATCAAAATCAAATACCTTCCCTAAATTATGCTCATCATAAATATGTAGCCATTCATTTAAACGTGCGATGGAAGTTTCCAACTTCTGCTTTTCAACCGTTAACCTATCCTCAAGCTGTAGGATTTCTAGTTGGGCACGTATAACATCGTGTTGACGAGTTTTACCAACAGCATTCGAATAACTAGCTTTTGCTACTTCAGCCATTTGCTCAAATAAGTTCCAGTCTTTTTCTATTAATGTAATAGTGCGTTGTGCTAAATAAGCATCTAACCAAAGCTCAGAAACAATTGTTTTTAGTTTGGCTTTTCGATCTTCACGTAGCAGTGGAAATTTGGTTGAGGCAACTTTTAATTGACTCTCTTTAATTTCTAACGTATCTCCTCTTGGAAAGGTTTGAGATACCCCAACGTTAAACTGAGTCATCCCCTCTTGGTCAAAGTCCCATGTATCTGTAGGTAAATTCATCATAGATATTGAGACTTTAGGATCTGGTAAAGTACCCACTGCAATACTTCGACTATCCATAGCTGATTGCCTTAATTTATTGCCATGAATCCACGGATCATTTTGTTGAGCCAATGAAATAGCTTGTTCCAGCGTTATAACCTTTGCGGCATGAGCAGCGAAAACGCAAAAGCTGCTCATTAACCCTAGCAACAGTAGCTTCGATAAATCTAATAAGGTACGTTTCATTAAAATTGCTCCTTATAAGCCTTAATATTTGCGTAAAATTTACTTGTTCCAGCTTTAAACAAAATAAGCCCGTTATAGGGCATAAAATGCTCACCCACTTCCATACCGGGAGAGCCAATAGGCATTACTGGTACCGACAATCTGATTGCGTTTGGGCGATTCTCTGAAAGGGATTTTTGAATAAATTTAGCTGGCACATGACTTTCAAAAGCAAAGCTATGTTTCGTGATAGCGGTATGACTGGAACGGTAATTCGGTTGAATACCGTGTTTATCTTGATAATTCTTGGCCTGAACGATAATCCCTTCATCTTCGATATGAGATATCCATTCTTTACAGCAGCCACCAGTTGGAGTTTTATAAACCAATAATTCTACTGGGTTAGTTTCATGTTTGTGCTCATTAGCGTAAGCAAACGCTGGTATAAACAGTAATGCTACTGTTATTTTTATATAGTTTTTGATCATTTTGCCCCCAGACAACGCTGGACAGTACTTTGGCGCAATAGCGCTTAGTCAATTAACAGGTAAAGTATTATTTGTGCGCAAAAATTGGGCGCACTAACCCCTTGTTAGGCAAAAATTGGTGGACGGTAGAGAGAGGTAGAAATTGAAGTTGGCTGTTCAACCTTTTGAAGATACATAGCTTCACGGATACGTAAAAAATCCGTTAAGCCAACATTATTAGTATTCAAAAAAGTTATAGTAATGCAGGCATTGGCAGGACAAGTACAATCAACACTACAACAGTCTTGATAATTACCTGTATCACTTATTTTCATATCACCATGACTCATACTTTCTAGGTGATTCAGTGACGTTTGTTCCATCTCCATATGAGATACATGAGAATCTGCCGACATTTCACAAGGCATAGCAGTATAAGCCAATGCTTGCCCTAAAAAGGCAGTAAGCATAGCGACTACAACTAAAACTTTAGATAATGACTTTGACATAAAATTCTCTAAAAAATACCCGCCTATGTTAAGGTAGTTTGACACCTAAGTAAACTAACGCAGCCCAAGTATTAAAACCGTTTTCAAAACTCAAGAAGTTAAAATTTTAGTTGTTACCTCATTAATTAAAAATCACTATGATATTTCGCAGCTAACACCTGAGCATTTTTAGCAAAAAAAATAGCCTCATCAAGTATGCACTCCCCCTTGTATGCAGCATACCTGTTACTGTCATCAACATGGTAAATGGGATCACTAATGTGGTTAAAAGTGCAGCCCTGAAATTACCTAGTAGTACCAATAGTACAACAATAACCTAAATAGCCCTTCGAGTAGGTTTAGCTGCACGGTCTGTAGGATTTTATCAACTAATTTGGTTCGTTCATAAACAGCAGTTGCGACAATGCTATCTGGTGATGTGACATTAATTTGTTTAAATTTTTCACCCACAGCATGCGCTACAGCACGACTATTTTCAGCAATAAACATACATACCGTACTCATGACCACCTCACGAGCATTTTGCGTAGCTGCTCCCGTTCTTAGTCCTTTGTCACTTTCAATATCAGCAATATCTTTAATGTAAAGTGACGAACCAAAAATATCTTTAATTTAGTAAAAATCTGTACTAATAATAAGTTAAATGAGCACAAGTAATTTACTCTAATAATATTGAAAATAGCGCCTTGCAGTGGTGTTAGGTAACAGGTAACATAGCCGCCTTTTTCTTCATAGACGAGACATACATGAATTTTTCCTTAGGTCAGCGTTGGATCAGTGACACAGAGTCAGATTTAGGATTAGGCACTGTGGTTGCCATTGAGGGCCGACAGGTCAGTATTTTATTTCCTGCCAGTGGTGAAAACCGTGTTTATTCAAGTGCCGAAGCACCTGTAACCCGTGTTGCATTTAACCCAGGCGATATAATCAAAAGCGTTGAAGAATGGGAATTAGAAGTTGAGTCAATTGAGCAACAAGGCGACTTACTTTGTTATCACGGCACCCGTACAGATAACAATGAGCAAGCACAGTTAAAAGAAACCTTTTTAGATCATTTTATTAAGTTTAATAAACCACAAGACCGTTTATTTGCCGGTCAAGTAGACCGTTTTGATCACTACACACTGCGTTACCAAACATGGCAGCACCAATTTGCACGCCAGCAGTCGTCTATTAAAGGCTTAATAGGTCAACGAGCAAACCTTATTCCTCATCAGCTTTATATTGCTCAAGAAGTCGGTAAACGATTTGCCCCAAGAGTATTACTTTCAGATGAAGTCGGCTTAGGTAAAACCATTGAAGCGGGCATGATTTTACATCAACAAATTATTAGTGGCCGTGCAAGTCGCGTACTGATTGTTGTACCTGAAAATCTACAGCATCAGTGGTTAGTTGAAATGTTACGCCGCTTTAATCTACGCTTTTCTATTTTTGATGAAGAACGCTGTGATGAAGCATTTGCCGATTCGCCTAATGTTTTTGAAACAGAGCAGTTAGTACTAACTAGCTTAGAGTTTTTAACTAAAAAGAAACGCTGGTTCGAACATGCTACGTTAGCTGATTGGGACTTATTAGTTGTTGATGAAGCGCATCACTTGAGCATAAACAACAATAAGCCAAGTACCGAATACCAACGTATGGCAGAGCTGAGCCAAGATATTCCAGGCTTAATTTTACTTACAGCAACGCCTGATCAACTTGGCCACCGCAGTCACTTTTCGCGCTTGCAGTTACTTGACCCAGATCGCTTTTACGATTACGACGCTTTTGTCAATGAAGAAGCCAATTACAAAGACGTTGCCGAGGCGGCTAATCAATTATTACAACAACAAGCGCTTGATGATAATGCGACCGCGACACTTGTTGAGCTATTAAAAGAAACAGATATAACTGAATTATTAGCAAACGCTCAGCAAGGTGATTTAGCAGCGCGTAAAGAAATACTAAATATGTTACTCGATCGTCATGGCACAGGACGTATCTTATTTAGAAATAGTCGAAGTGGTATTGATGGCTACCCTAGCCGTAAACTGCACGCGTATCCAATGCAACTTCCTAAACAGTACAAAACCGCGATGTCTGTTTTAGGCAGCATGGGTGGCATTCAAAGTGCTCAATTAAGTGCACAACGTGCGCTGTTTCCTGAAAAAATATTTCAAGAATTTGAAGGCGAAAGTGCTAGCTGGGGCGGATTTGACCCACGTGTTGAATGGCTGATAAATACACTTAAAACATTAAAGCACGAAAAAGTGCTATTAATTTGTGCTAAAGCAGAAACAGCCATTAGCTTAGAACAAATTTTACGTGAGCGAGAAGCCATTAAAGCTTCTGTATTCCATGAAGGTATGTCGATTATTGAGCGTGATCGTGCCGCTGCGTTTTTTGCCGATGAATACGATAATGCACAAATATTATTATGTTCAGAAATTGGCTCAGAAGGCCGTAACTTCCAATTTTCGCATCATTTGGTGTTATTCGATTTACCACTTAACCCTGATTTACTTGAGCAACGTATTGGTCGTCTTGACCGTATTGGGCAAACACAAGATGTAAACATTCATGTTCCGTATTTTGAAAATACCGCACAAGAAGTATTACTGCGCTGGTATCACGAAGGTTTAGATGCATTTGAAACAACCTCAACAACAGGGCAGATGCTATATAAAGAGTTTCATGAAGAGCTGCTAGAGTTTATTAGTAATCATAATTGTGATGAAGAAGAGCTAGACCCTTTACTAGAACAAGTCGCACAACAAAATAGTGTATTGCGTAAACAAATGGAAAGTGGTCGAGATCGCTTGCTCGAACTGCACTCATCTGGCCAAGGTAAAGCAGATGCCCTAGTTGCTGAGATTGAACAACTTGATAACCAATTTGAATTACCAAGTTATATGATAAACGTATACGACACCTTTGGTGTTAGCCAAGAAGATAAAGGCGAGAATACGATTATCCTCAAACCAACTGAGCATATGCTAACAGCCTCATTCCCCGCGTTAAAAGAAGAAGGAATGACCGTTACTTTTGACCGTGATACCGCGCTTTCACAAGAAGATGTGCATTTTATCAGTTGGGATCACCCTATGGTACAAGGCTCGCTAGATATGATCTGTGAAGATGATTTTGGCAGTGCCTCTGTTGCATTACTTAAAAACAAAAAACTACCGCCGGGTACATTTTTTGTTGAACTGATTTTTGTTGCCGAAGCAATGGCTCCGAAGTCATTACAAGTAGGGCGTTTTTTACCACCTACACCAATTAGGGTATTGCTTGATAAAGCCAGCAACAACCTAGCCGATAACGTAGCGTTTGATGCATTTAACCAACAGCTTAGCGCTGTAGGACGACAAACAGCAAGTAAATTAGCAGGTGCATTACAAAGTGCTATCCACCCAATGATTAATACCGCTAAAGATATTGCACAACAGAAGCTTAATGATATTCGCTGTACTTCATTAGAAAAAATGCAAGTATCACTAGGTGAAGAGCAAGCGCGTTTAACAGCACTTAAGCAAGTAAACCCAAATATTCGCCAAGAAGAAATTACGTTTTACGACAAACAACGCAATGAGTTAGCAACTCATATCGAAAAAGCACAATTAAAATTGGATGCTATTCGATTAATCGTTGTATCACACTAAATATTTACGCAAGCGTAAATAATTAAAAGCCAGTGCAAGAGTGACACTCTTTCACTGGCTATTTATCAATAATATAACGCTCTAAATTATCAGTAAGGTTGCTTGTGTTACTTAATTATAACCCCCCAATGACTCCCTATTTGAGTATTATTTATCAAGATGATGACCTACTCATTGTAAATAAACCGAGCGAGCTGTTAACTGTACCAGGTAAAGATCCTAAACATGCTGATAGTTTAATAAATCGAGTTAATCGAGTTTTTCCTAATGCCAAAATAGTCCACCGTTTAGACATGGCTACATCGGGAATATTATGCCTAGCAATGAACAAAGCAGCACATCGTCATCTGAGTATGCAGTTTCAAGAACGTGAAACATCAAAGCGATATATTGCGCGTATATATGGTCAGCTTAAAACGAAAACAGGATCGGTTGATTTACCGCTTATTTGTGATTGGCCTAACCGCCCCAAGCAAATGGTTGATCACGAAAACGGTAAGCCCTCTCTTACTCATTTTGAAGTACTTGAATATGAAGCAAATGCGACACGTGTCGCACTCACCCCTATCACAGGGCGTTCACATCAACTACGTGTGCATATGCTAAGTTTAGAACACCCAATATTAGGTGATCGTTTGTATGCACATCCACAAGCACTAAGCGCGGCGCCACGTTTGCAATTACATGCTCAAATGCTGCAAATAAAACACCCTGTTAGCGAGCAAGTACTTACTTTTGAAGTTGAGCCTGAATTTTAAATAACGGTTATTTAAATAATAAGCTAAATTTTAAAGCTTGAATGCCGATATATAATTATTGGTAAATAAAATTGGCTTTTTATGATTTGGGATAAGTTAAAAACACTGTTCGTCTTTACGTTGTTAGTGCTAAGTCTGCCACTTTTAGCGATGGACTACACGATACCTACGCCCTACTCTAACCTTGAAAAAAATGACGTTGAGCGCTTACTAGCACACGATAATATAAAATACCTCAGCGCTAATGATACTGAATTTGTCAGTATTTATAGTGAGTACATGAGTGCACAATTTAAAGGGGTTGTATTACTCATTCCTGATTGGGAGAAAAGCCCAATGAATAATGCCGGTATAAATTTTTTACGAAAAAATCTAAACCAACTCGGCTATACGACTTATGCAATGGCAGTGCCTGATATTAACTGGAACGCGAGCAAAAAAAAGACAACAACCGAACAATTAGACCCAATCGCCTCCACAGAAAAGCCCGCTTCTAATAACCAGCCTAACAACGCAGATGCTCAAGAAGGTAACACACCTGAGCAAGAAGAAGTTGCAACACAGCCACACTATGTAGATGCGATTCCCAACATGAGTAATACAATACTTGATGATTACAAAAAACAGTTAATTACGCGTTATGAATCGCTTCATACACATGCCATGCTTTCGCAGCCTGAAAACCTCATTGTGATTGCCCAAGGCGCTAGCGCCGGAGCGCTCATTGAATACTACGCTAACTTTCCCAACACAAATATTAATGCATTTGTTAGCTTAAGTAGCTATTTACCTAATACAGAACGAAATCAAAGTTTAAATCAAACGACATCGCTTATTAGCCCTGCGTTATTAGATATTTTTTACAGTAATGATAATGAGGCGATCATCGACGGATTTAAAGATAGGCAGCGCTGGGTAAACCGCAATAGTAAGTTTGATTACCGCCAACGAGAATTATTTGGCTTAAGTAATCAACCAGATCAACAACAGCGCCTCATTAAAGAAATAGACGGTTTTTTACGCCGTCTTTTTTAAGTATTCATAAGCAGCTTGAATATCTTGGCTTTTTTTAACTGCTAGCTCCATCATATGCTTTGGCAACCCTTGCGAGACTAATTTATCTGGATGATGTTGTGCCATCAACTTACGATACGCGACTTTTATATCGCGTGTTGTGGCTGATGTATCTAACCCAAGCAATGCTAGCGCCTGTGTTTTATTCATCGCATTATTAGGGGGTACATGGTGCCCCGAGCCTTCTTTGTAACTACTGCGACTTTGTTGTTGGTGAAATTGTTGCTGTTGCTGCCTAAAAGCAAACTCAGCTTGGTAGCGCTTTAGCACAAAATTAAAATGTGTTTTAGAAATACCTAATAACTTACTAACCTCTTGCAGTAGCTGCTTTTCTTGAGCTGCCAGTACGCCATCAGAAAACGCCATTTGTATTTGTATTTCTAAAAAAAGTTGTAGTAGGTCATAGCGTTTCGCAAAACGCTCTTTAAAATCAACCACGGTCTCTTTAAGCGAAAAATCACTGTCTTTACCCGATTGAAATGCATGTTGCGCTTCACGACGTTCATCGCCCTGCAGCCCCATTTCGTTCATAAAAACAGATGCCGCTTTTATATGAATTTCGCTGACACGCCCATTTGACTTTGCAATATGTCCCATCACCGAAAAACAGCTTGAGAAAAACAATGCTTGGCGTTCGTTTACATCATCACCTTTGAATAACCCAGAAAACCCACCGGCTTTATCAAAGTCATTTTTAAGACTTTTATCAAATAAATGTCCGAGATAGAGGCCTAATACAGCGCCAAAAAATTTGCCAAACATAAAACCAAAACAAAATCCGAGTATTTTTCCCCACATCTAAAATACGTTCCTTAATCTGTTGCTAAAATAGAAGAACCGGCTAATCGCTGATTTAATTCATCAAGCCGCTGTGGTGTACCAATATCGTCCCACTGACCTAAATAAAGCTCTGTTGAAATGACTCCTTCATCTAGCTTTTCTCTTAAAATAGGCCCCAGCGGCAACACTTGGTTTTTATAACCTGTAAAAAAACCCGATTGGTAACGTGCAATTCCTGAAAAAGTATATTTTTGTGATATTGCTTGATGATGATTAAGTGCAAAATCACCCTCAGGATTATGTGCTGGGTTTTCAACTAAAACAAGGTGCGCTTCATTGTCTGATAAATGTAATTGGATGAGTGCACTCACATCATAATCGGTATAAACATCACCATTTAAAACAATAAAAGAATCCCCTAATAATTTAAGCGCATTAATAATGCCACCGGCGGTCTCTAAACCACCAGGTTGTTCTTGGCTATATTGAATGCTGACCCCCCATTTATTACCATCACCAAAGTACGCTTTTATTTTATCGCCCTGCCAAGCAAGGTTTATTACGATTTGCTCAATACCCGCCGCTTTTAAATTTATAATATGATGCTCAAGTAATGGCTTACCAGCCACTTTTAACATGGGCTTAGGCATCTCTTTAGTGAGTGGCATCATACGTTGCCCTCGCCCAGCCGCTAAAATAATTGCTTTCATTGTCTGCTCTCTTTCAGCTTTGCGATTACCTTAGGTTTAATGGTATTAGCCACCCACTGACTCATAAACTGTAATTCATCATATTTAGCTGCAATTTCAATAATGTAATCAAGTGTAGGTACAATATTATCTAAATACCCTTTTTTACCATCGCGTAAATACAGACGACAAAAAATCCCAGCCGCTTTTAAGTGACGTTGTAGCCCTGTTAAATCAAACCAATAGGTAAATTCATCATAACTTACGTCGGCCATTAACTTATGCTGTTTAAACTCATCAAAGCTGTATTTTAATAAACGCGTTAACTGTGCATTAGGTAATTTAAAGTAACAATCTCGAAGCAATGACACTAAGTCGTAACAGAGTGGACCTTGGACAGCATCTTGATAATCTATGATTGCCCACTGCTGATTGCAGCGCATAATATTACGACTGTGATAATCACGATGCATGGTTACTTGCGGTTGTTCTAGCATCGTTTTAATTAATAAATGACAGCTTTGTTGCCATAAAGACTGCTGTTTCTCATTAATCTCAATATTTATAAAATCGGCAACTAACCATTGACTAAATATATCTAACTCACGCTTTATAAAAGCCTGATCATAAGGCAGCATAATACTTGCTGGAGGCGTTTGTGCCCACTGGGCGTTAAGCGTTATAAGTTGTTGGTAATAATCTTCACGATGCTCATCCTCAAGCAGGTCAGCAAGATGAGTTTGGCCTAAATCGGTTAATATAAAAAAGCCTTGCTCTTGATCACTGGCAAGAATTTCGGGAAGTAAAAAACCTTGTTTGGTAAACACTTTATTCAAAGTAATGTAGGGCAAGTTATTAACTTTGTGAGGGTCTGAGTCCATCACTATTAATTGCTGGGTCGATGTAGCGACGCGAAAATAGCGCCTAAAACTAGCATCCCCGGTAATAGCCTCTAACTCATAAGCTTGTCCGTCAAAGTATTTTGTTATAAATTTTTTTAAATGTTCAATACGTGTCATATTTTATAAGTTATCTATTTTTAGCTAAGTTAATTTGGTCAATTACTGTATTTGCCATTATTTTGCTTTATTATGTCCCCTTTACTATTTCGCACTGAATATTAAGGTTACTAAATGAACAAAAGCTGGGGCATATTGATGCTAAGCGTCGTAAGCACATCATCGCTTGCCGACACTGAGCTGACACACAAACTATGTGGCGTCTCAATGCTAACCAGAACCTGGCAACCTATGCAAGGACTTGAGCTAGGTACCGTTGATATTAAAGCAGACGAAGTCGAATTTCTGGGTACTCAAAGTGCTGAATTTAACGGCAATGTTGATATTAACACCCTTGATATGAGTTTGTCCGCACAAAGTGCTTTATTAGATAAAGAACGCAGTTTATTAAATGCTACAGGGCCAATTACTTATCAAAACTCTGTCAGTACGGTACATAGCACGGGCTTAAATGCAGATCTAAATAATTCTGAGATAAGCTTACTTGGCGCAAATTACAATTTAACTGAGCAATTAGGTAAAGGCGGTGCTGAAAAACTTACCGTTAATAATTCTGGCTTATTATTAATGAATGCCAGCTTTACTGCCTGCCCAGGAGAAATTCCGGTTTGGGCAATTGAAGCTGATGAAATCAACTTATCTCGCGAAGAAGGTTGGGGGGAGACCTATAATGCAGTATTGCGCATACTCGACACCCCCGTTTTATATTTACCTTATTTTACTTTTCCGTTAGATGAGCGCCGTAAGTCGGGGTTATTAACCCCGAGCTTTTCAAGCTCTGATAGTTATGGCCTTGAAACGATTACCCCTTATTATTGGAATATAGCTCCTAATTACGATGCGACCATCACCCCGCGTTATATGTCTCGTATTGGTCTTCAATTACAAACCGAATTTAGGTACTTAACCGATACAAGCAAAGGCCTTGTTGGTATTGAATATTTAAATGAAGATGATTCTGAGCCAGAACTTGACTCTCGTTATATGTTTCATTGGCAACAAAAGAGTTATTTTGGCGAAAACTGGCGTGCTAGCGTCGATATTACCAACGTCAGTGATGATAACTACTTAACCGATTTAACATCAAATTACGCAAATACGACCGACACCCAACTCTATCGCACGGGAGCATTAACGCATTTAGGCGATACATGGCGTACCGATATTAAAATTCAAAGTTTTGAAGTACTCGGGGATCATGACGAATCATATACCGCGTTACCACAAATAAACTTTACCCAAACTGCACCTTGGCGTATAAATCATTTTGACTTTAGTATTTCAGGTGAGTTGAGTCATTTTATTAATGGCAGTACAGAGGTAGAGGTAGACGAAGCAACTCGATTACATATTGAGCCAAAAGTTCGCTTTGGTTATGAACAATACGCTTGGTCTTTTTTATCTGAAGTTAGTTTACTGCAAACAAATTATAAGCAACATGGTGATTTAGATGGCACCCAATACAGTAGCTCTGTCTCGAGAACACTGCCAAAAGTACGTCTTTATAGCCAATTAAACTTTGAACGTGATACCTCTTTCTTTTTTGAAGATGGCATTCAAACACTTGAACCACAAATGCAATACCTGTATACCCCTAACAAAGATCAAACCGACATTGCTCTATTTGATACCGTCAATTTACAAGAAGACTTTTTTGGTTTGTTTAGAGATACACGTTTTTCAGGTGTTGATAGAATAGCTGGCGCTAATCAGCTAACGATAGGTGCAACAACACGCTTATTTAGTAGTAAAAGTGAAGAAGTGTTTAATTTCAGCGCTGGGCAAATCTTTTATTTAAGTGATTCTGCAAAACCCACTGAGCAAGGAATTACTGAAGAGACAAACTACAATGCCTTGTTTGCAGCACAAACCATGGTACATTGGCATCGTCGATGGTATTTGTCTGGCGGGATCCAATACGATACTGACGGCAAGCAAATGATTCAATCAAATGTTACCTTAGATTACAAAGGCGACAATAATCAGTTAGTTCAATTGAACCATCGCTATGCAAATGATGTCTCAGGAAATACAATCGAGCAAGTCGGTATGTTTACGAGCGTACCTATTAGTGATGAATGGCAGTTTATTGCAAGTTATCATAAAGACATTGAGAATAAACGCAGTATAGAAGTATTAACCGGACTTCAGTATGAATCATGCTGTTGGGCAGTTCAAATTACAGGTCAGCGTCAGATTAAAACCGATTTAAATCAAGCGATTGACCAAGACCAAGCTACATTTGATTCAAGTATTCGTCTGAATTTTGTTTTAAAAGGGCTAGGCAGTAAAAGTAGTTATGATGCGCAAAAATTATTACAACAAAGTATTTTTGGCTATCGTAGACCTTATTTTCTTAATAATTAGTATTTAATCCATACTATGGCATTAGCAAGAGTCGAAAAAAGAATATGAATTTAAAAAAAATATTAACATCAACCGTTTTATCATTAAGCCTTTATAATGTTGCTATAGCGGCACCTGTAGAAATAGATAAAGTAATAGGCGTTGTTAACCAAGGTGTAATTTTACAAAGCGAAGTTGATACCATCATCAATCGTGTAAAATCACAAGCAAAAGAGCAAAATCAGCAACTCCCAAAAGATGCAACATTACGCGTACAAGCCATTGAACGCTTAGTCAACCAAACGCTATTAATGCAAATGGCTGAACGCATGGGTCTTGAAATTTCTGATAGTCAGTTAGATCAAACATTAGCATCAATGGCCAGCGAGCAAGGTGGCACAATCGCAGACCTTAGAAAAACCATTGAAGGTACTGGAGATAATTTCCAAGCTTACCGTGAAGAAATTCGTAAAGAAATAACCACACAACAAGTGACTCGTGCCAATGTTGACCGCCGTATTTATATTAGCGAGCAAGAAATTGATAACCTATTAAAAATAATGCAAGAGCAAGGACAAAATACCGAAGAATATAATATTGGCCATATATTAATCGATATTCCTAGTGAGGCAACGACTGAAGATATTAACAATGCAAAAGTACGCGCAGACAAAGTCATTGAACTATTAAACGCTGGCCAAGAATTTAAACGTATCGCGATTTCATCATCAGGGGGCTCTAAAGCACTTGAAGGCGGACAACTTGGTTGGATGAGCGTAAACGAAATGCCTTCACTTTTTGCCCAGGCTGTTAAAGGTAAGAAAAAAGAAAGCGTTATAGGCCCTCTTCGTTCTGGTGCTGGCTTTCATATTATAAAAGTACAAGATATCCGCGGCCTACAAATAGTTGAAACTACAGAGGTACGTTCACGCCACATCTTAATAAAACCTTCAATCATCTTAAGCGAAGAAAAGGCGAAAACGATGCTTGCTGGATTTAGAAAAGACTTACTCGCTGGAAATGCCGATTTTGCTGAACTTGCGAAAGAGTATTCAGAAGATCCTGGTTCTGCGCTTAAAGGCGGTGAGTATGATTGGACAGATCCAACAACCTATGTACCTGCATTTAAAGATAATTTATTAGCATTAGAAAAAAATGAAATAAGCGAACCATTTAGATCTCAATTTGGTTGGCATATCGTGCAATTACTCGATAAGCGTAAAGCAGATAAAACAGAACAAGCAAAACGTAATCGTGCTCATGGCTTGTTATTTAACCGTAAATTTAAAGAAGAAAGTTTTAACTGGCAGCAAGAAATGCGCGATCAGGCACACGTTGAAATTTTTCCAGCAGAATAAACAATGACTTTAAAAATAGCAGTAACACCAGGCGAACCAGCAGGGATAGGCCCGGATTTATTTATTAAATTAGCCCAGTTAAAATGGGATGCGCAGTTAGTCGCGATTGCTGATGGTGCGTTGTTAAAAACACGCGCCGAACAATTAGGCCTGAGTATTAATTTAATTGAGTTTGACCCTCATGCAAAAGCAACCCCCGCTCCTGCAGGCAGTGTTTATATTCACCAAGTTGATTTAGGTGGGCCTGTAGAGCTAGGTGTCTTAGATGATACCAATGGTCAATATGTATTAGATACTCTGCGTATTGCCAGTGAAAAAAATATGGATGGTACCTTTGACGCCGTTGTCACCGGACCTGTGCATAAAGGTATTATTAATAAAGCGGGAATTTCGTTTAGTGGTCATACTGAGTACTTTGCACAACAATCAAATACACCTGATGTTGTCATGTTACTGGCAACTGAAGGGTTACGTGTTGCATTAGTCACTACACACATCCCACTTGCTTATGTATCTCGTGCTATTACTGAGGAACGTTTAACCAAAGTTATCGGCATTTTAAATCATGACTTACAAACCAAATTTGGTATTGAAAAGCCTCGTATTTTAGTTTGTGGTTTAAACCCTCATGCTGGTGAAGACGGGCATCTAGGTAATGAAGAGATAGAAACAATTACTCCTACGCTAAATAAACTCAATGAGCAAGGGATGAATTTAATTGGTCCTCTTCCGGCTGATACACTTTTTCAGGATAAATACTTATCACAAGTTGATGCTGTATTAGCAATGTATCACGATCAAGGCTTACCTGTGTTAAAATACAAAGGGTTTGGCAAGTCAGTAAATATTACGCTTGGCCTTCCTTTTATTCGCACCTCAGTAGACCATGGCACCGCCCTAGATTTAGCCGGTACAGGGAATGCTGAAGTTGGCAGTTTTGAATTAGCAATCCGCGAGGCAATAAAGCTCGCCCATGAAAAAGCACAAATTAATGACCGATAAAGTACATTTAGGCCATCGCGCCCGTAAACGTTTTGGACAAAACTTTTTATTTGATGAAATGATCATTGATAAAATTGTTTCTGCCATCGATCCTAAGCCTGAAGATAACCTGGTAGAGATTGGGCCTGGTCTGGGCGCAATTACTGAGCCTGTGGCGCAACTAAGCGGACAATTAACCGTGGTTGAGCTAGATAAAGATTTAGTTCAACGTTTAATTGAGCACCCTGTTTTGGGGCCAAAATTAAACGTTAACCAAGGCGATGCAATGAAATTCGACTTTGCGAGCCTCGTTAAAGACGATAAAAAACTAAAGGTCTTTGGCAATCTGCCTTATAACATATCAACTCCGTTGCTATTTCACCTTTTTGAATTTGCAGATAATATCGAACACATGCACTTTATGCTGCAAAAAGAAGTTGTAAAACGTATGGTTGCAGGCCCTGGTAGTAAAACATTTGGTCGCTTAAGTGTCATGACACAATATTACTGTAATGCGATCCCCGTTATAGAAGTACCGCCTGAATGCTTTAAACCAGCACCAAAAGTAGATTCTGCCGTTATTCGTTTAATCCCTAAAAAACCTGAGCAACGTAGTGCTAAAAGTACCAAGATATTAAATCAAGTTTGTCTTGAAGCTTTTAACCAGCGTCGTAAAACATTACGTAATAGCTTAGCTAACTTATTAACAGCAGATGAGCTAACAAGTATTGGTATTGATATTACTTTACGCGCTGAAAGCTTATCTTTACAACAATTTATAGATATAGCCAACTGGATTTATGACAACAAATAACATGGGTTCGCCCGTTAAAGTATCGGTAGAGACCTTTTATGTTGAAGGTCAATCAGAGCCAGAACAAGACAAGTATGTATTTGCATACTCAGTAACCATTAAAAACCATAGTTTATGTAGCACAAAGTTACTAAGCCGCTACTGGTTAATTACCGATGCAAATGGAAAAGAAGTTGAAGTTCAAGGTGATGGTGTGGTTGGCGAAACCCCAACGATAGGCCCCGGTGAAAGCTACAATTACACCAGCGGTGCTATCTTAGACACTCCAGTTGGGACTATGCAGGGTTATTACACCTTAAAAAATGAATTTGGCTCAACCATTGAAGCACCTATTAATGTGTTTCGTTTAGCCTGCCCAAATATATTACATTAACCGTGGTGGCTCTGTATGGCTAACTATGCAATAGGTGACTTACAGGGCTGTTTTAATGAGTTTCAAGCCTTATTACGGCGTGTAAATTTCAACCCCAGTCAAGATCACCTTTATTTAGTTGGTGATATTGTTGCCCGCGGGCCCGACTCACTTGCCTGTATTGAGTTTATTTATAAGCACCAAAACAGTATAAGCATTACTTTAGGTAATCATGATTTACATCTGATTGCTTGCTTTTACTTAAATAAACCAACAAACCCTAAAGATAAACTGGCCCCCTTATTAAGTAGCCGCCACATACAGCGCTACATTCACTACTTACAAACACAGCCTTTAGCAATTTGGTTAGCGCAACATAAGTGTTTTATTAGTCATGCAGGTTTAAATCCTCATTGGGATATACAACAAGCATTAAACCATGCAAAGTTTGCACAACAATGCTATCAGGGCAAAGACGCGACCTCTTTTTTTGAAAATATGTATGGCGCACACCCGACTGTTTTTTCATCTAAATTAAATAAATTTGAAAAGTTTCGCTACATCGTTAACTACTTTACGCGTATGCGCTTCTTATTACCAAATGATCAACTAGAGCTCAGTGCAAAAGGCGCAATAAAGCACAGCCCAGAACTAACACCTTGGTTTAATCATAAAAACTACAGTCAACTTAACCATAAAATTATTTTTGGCCATTGGGCATCTTTACAAGGAGTAACGGGGCATGAAGAGATCATTGCCTTAGATACAGGATGTGTCTGGGGAGCAGAGATGCGATTAATTAATTTAGATAATATGGAAATCATTTCAGAAAAATCACACTTTTTATTGAAATAAACTGAAAAGCCTAATCATTTCTGTTAAATTTAAAAGAATGAAATTAAATTCTATTTAAAGATAATAATTTCTTAACTTTTTGAAATTTTAGCCGATAACCTAGCTATCGCTCTTACCCCCTTGGAATATAATATGAACTTAACAGTTAGCCAGCGTATTTGGTGTGGTTTTATTTTTATCACCTTATTACTTTTAGCCATTGGTGGGAATTCACTAATTAAAATTGCTAATATTGGTGATTCAACACAGCAAGTAAACCAACTTTCTTTACCTGCATTAAATAAAAGCTCAAAACTACAATTTGAGTTTATGACTATAAGTAAAACAGCGCAAGCCAGCTTTTACTCAACCTCAGAAAAAGAACTACTTGCTTTTAAAGACGTCATCGAAAAAGAAAAAAAACTCTTTAGTAAAGCTCATTCAGAGCTTAATGCAGTGGTTAGCACTAACCCTTACTTAAATAAAAGTAGCCAAGAGGTTGGTCAAACATATCAGCGATTTATTGCTACAGTTGAAGAGTTGTTAGTTGAAAAAAGTAATCAGCTTAAACTAATAACCACATTAAAAAACCAAGTAGAGAGCATTGATATAACAATTGAAGATGCGAACTCAATTATCTTAGATATTATTGATATTGACGGTTTTGAACAAGACTCTCCACGTGCTTACCAAGCAGCAAATAGCCTCGAAAATAACTTTATGTCGGTCACCACTAACAGTACCGATATGCTCACAGTTAAAACCTTACAAACGCTTGATATTATAAAGCAAGAGCAAGAATACTATTTTGAAGAAGTACTCAATTCAATTGCCTTAATTAAGCCAGCAATAGAAAACTCAAATAATGAACTTTACAGTGATCTACAGCAATATGTTGATAAATTAGAAGATAATATATCAGGTAACAACAGCTTAGCTGCAAATACCAAACGCTTTATAAATGCAACGAATCTAGCACAGCAGCAGGTAATTGAGTCTGAGCAAGCCACTGCAACTGCGTTAAAACAAATTGATGAATTAGTAGATGAAGCAAGTAATGTTGCATTTAAACTGCAAACAGAAGTTCGTTCAGATGTAAACTCTGCCACTCTTTGGACTTGGATAGGCATGGTTGTTGCCACATTAATTGCTATTGTTATCGCATTAATGACAGTTAATCGCATTATTAAACCTCTGGCAGAAGTTAACCGTATATTAGGTATTGTCGCTAATGGTGATATGACTCAGCGCTTAGATGACAGTGCTCAAGATGAATTTGGTGAGCTTTCACATAGCTGTAATACTTTAATTGATAGTTTACGTAGTCTTATTAAAGGCATTATTTCTCGCTCAACACAGCTTGCTGCTGCTTCAGAAGAAACGTCAGCGATTACCGGAGAATCTAGTCAAGCAATTAGTAATCAGCAAGCACAAGTTGAACAAGCCGCAACGGCAACAACACAAATGAACAGCACTTCACAAACCGTGAGTGAAAGTGCGCATCAAGCGCTCAATGATATTAAAAATGCAGATAAAGAAGCAGAGCGTGTTAAAGGGATATCTAATAACAATAAAGCAACCATTGAGCAGCTAGCACGTGAGGTTGATGATGCCTCTCAAGTGATTAATAAGCTGCATCAAGACAGTGCTTCAATTGGTAGCATTTTAGATGTTATTAGAGGGATTGCAGATCAAACCAACTTATTAGCACTCAATGCAGCAATCGAAGCTGCTCGTGCAGGTGAATACGGCCGTGGCTTTGCAGTTGTTGCTGATGAAGTACGATCTTTAGCAAGTAAAACTCAAGAATCGACACAAGAAATACAATCGATGATTGAATCACTGCAAACAGGTGCTGAAGCGGCTGTAACTGCAATGAAAAAAGGTAAACAGCAAGCTGAGTCTTGTGTTGAGCAAAGTGATTTAGCCAATACAGCATTAAACTCAATTACGTTTGCGGTATCACAAGCACACGATGTGAGTGAAGAGATATCAACAGCAGCATTAGAGCAACAACAAGTATCTCAAGAGATCAGTGAGCGCTTAGAATCAATTGTAGCAATAGCAGAGCAAACAGCTGAGGGTGCGAGCCAAACTAACATATCAAGTACTGAGGTCGCGAAGCTTGCAGAAGAGCTTCGTTTATCAGTTGATGAGTTTAAAGTTTAACATTTAAAATGGGGCCTCTACGGCCCCAACTTTATAGCTAAAGACTGACCTTCATTATTAATTTTAATCTCCCTCTCTGTTTTCCTGTAGTCTCAAAACTGATCCCTGTTAAGCTTTAAGTCATCAATTTTTAACTAAGCACTTCCCGATAACAAAATAACAGGTTATTTTGACTAACTTTAAGGCTGGTATAGATAAGGTCGTTAAATCTAACTTAATCTCGCAAATAACCTGACATTGTTATTATAAAAGTAATGTATAAAGATTTTATTTAGACATAAAAAAACCGCGTTCAACGCGGCTTTTAAATTTGTTTTAACTGAAGCTATTAAATACCAGCACGGTTTTTGATTACCGCAATTAAAGGAGAGCTTCCGAAGCCATTTGACTCAGCCCAAGACAGGTCTGCGCCGTCTTTTAGCGAGCTTTTAGATAAGTTTTTAACGATATACTCACCAGTATCAACGGCATTACTAGCAACCGCATGACGTAATAAGTTATTTCCGTTACAAGCAATTGCATCATACACATTGCGTATTTTAATACGTGAGCTTTTTAATTTACTACGTAAACGATTTTTATCGTTCGAAGCAATATATTCACATATTGAAACGGCTAATTGGTCATCAGCACTTGCAGGTGCTGTATAAACAAAAGAACCCGCTGCAATAGCGGAAATTAAAACAAGCTTAGATAAATTCATAGTAAAAACCCTTTGATACTTTAGTACTAAAACAAACTATGATAATTATACCAAGTGATTAAGTTTTCCGCAATAATGTTATTACCTTTTAGACAAAGTTACGAATTTATAACTAGGTAAAGTATCGTTATTACTCGTTACCTGTTGCTCATCGAGTGTTTTCCAATTAGCGACTGTCATATACTCAGGAAATTGAGTATCGCCAGCAACTTCTAAATCAATCAGGGTTAAGTATAAGCGATCTGCAATAGGTAAAAACTGTTGATAGATATTCCCTCCCCCAATTATCATTATCTCCTCTACGTCAAAGACAAGCTCTAGCGCAGCCTCTGGCGAAGACACTGTTTCAATCCCTTCACTTTGGTACTCACTATTACGCGTGATAATAATATTACGACGGTTAGGTAGAGGGCGACCAATAGATTCAAATGTCTTTCGTCCCATGATCACAGGCTTACCTGTTGTCACCTTTTTAAAATGCTGTAAATCAGCAGGCAGGTGCCATGGCATTTCATTATCAAGCCCTATAACTCGATTATTTGCCATGGCAGCTATCATTGAAATTATCACATCAATATCCTAATACTTTTATAGTAAACAAAGAAAAAGGAGCCAATGCTCCTTTTTATATATTAATTATATTATCGTTCGTAGACGACTTCTACATCGTAATCGTCTTCGTCCCAATCATCCCAGTCGTCATCATTGTTATTTTTAGTCGCATCTTTATGGTAAGTATCCCACTTGAATTCAACCTCTTCATCTTCAACTTCAACAAATTTCTCTTTAGGCATACTATCGAGTAAGCTCATAATATTATGTATTAGAGATTGTGTATTTAGTTTGTTGATTGCTGAAATTTGATAAACGTTTTCTTCTTCACCAAGTTCTTGGGCAATTTGTTCACATAATGCCTGCGCTTCGTCCTCTGGTAACAAATCAATTTTGTTAAACACTATCCAACGCGGTTTATCAGCAAGCTTAGGGCTATATTGATGCAACTCATTAATTATTGAAAACGCATTATCTACAGGGTTCGAGCCATCAACTGGCATTACATCAATTATATGAAGTAATACACGACAACGCTCTAAATGCTTTAAGAAACGAATTCCTAAACCAGCGCCATCAGAAGCTCCTTCAATAAGCCCTGGAATATCGGCAATTACAAATGATTTATTTGCTTCAGGGCGTACAACACCTAAGTTAGGTATTAACGTGGTAAAAGGGTAATCGGCCACTTTAGGCTTGGCAGCAGATACACTGCGAATAAAGGTCGACTTACCTGCATTTGGCAAACCAAGTAGTCCAACATCAGCAAGTAGCATTAATTCAAGTTTTAAATTACGGACTTCACCGGGTGTTCCCAGCGTTTTTTGGCGTGGTGCACGGTTTGTGCTTGATTTAAAACGTGCATTCCCCAAGCCATGGAAACCACCTTTAGCAACAACAATTCGCTGACCGTTTTGCGTTAAATCACCTAATGCCTCTTGTGTATCCACATCCATGATACGAGTACCCACAGGTACTTTAACAAATAAATCTTCCCCTTTTTTACCCGTACAGTTACGGCTTTGTCCGTTTGTACCACGTTCAGCACGGTGAAAACGTTCAAATTGATAATCAATTAGGGTATTTAAGTTTTCATCAGCCTGTAGATAAACACTACCACCATCTCCACCGTCACCGCCGTCAGGGCCGCCGTCTGGTACATATTTTTCTCGACGGAAAGATACGATACCGCTGCCGCCGTCACCAGCTTCTGCGCGAATTTCTACTTCATCTACAAACTTCATGATTACTCACTTTAGGGATTGGCTTTAATTTAACTATTATATACCCAAGCCAACAAAAATGCAGGCTTGGGTATATATTCAATAACTTGAAAACAAAAAACCCCGCAAAGGCGGGGTTTTTAAACTACCTTACTGATTACTCAGCTACGATAGTTACGTATTTGCGGTTTAAAGGACCTTTTTGTTCAAATTGAACTTTACCATCTGCTTTTGCAAAGATAGTATGGTCTTTACCGATACCTACGTTTGTGCCAGGGTGGAAACGAGTTCCACGTTGACGAACAATGATGCTACCCGCTAAAACTGATTCGCCACCAAAACGCTTAACACCTAGGCGTTTGCTTTCTGAATCGCGACCGTTACGAGTACTACCAGCTGCTTTTTTATGTGCCATTTCTAAGTACCTCTAATTAAGCGCTAATGCCAGTGATTTTAACTTCAGTGAACCATTGACGATGACCCATCTGCTTACGAGAATGCTTACGGCGTCTAAATTTAACAACCTTAATTTTCTCACCGCGACCATGTGAAACAACCTCAGCTGTTACTTTACCACCGTTTACGAACGGTACACCGATCTCAATTTTCTCACCATCAGCAACTAAAAGTACTGAATCAAATTCAACTGCCGCACCAGTTTCTACGTCTAATTTCTCAAGACGAATCGTTTGACCTTCAGTCACACGATGCTGTTTACCACCACTTTGGAAAACCGCGTACATAATTAACTCCGTCTGTGCGCCCTCAAATCGACGCAACTAAAATATTCTTCGATAGGGCGCGAAGTTTACGCTAATGCTTAAAAACTAGCAAGCCCCATTTTTAATAAAATCAATAATAATTAGCTGCATTGAGAGCAATTCAATATTTGCAGTTATTTTATATTAAATTAGCCCGTTGCCAAGCGCTTTTTAGCAACTAAGTTAAAAATAAATAGACTTTACATCAGTAAAAGACAAATCACTGTACATAATAAATATATTCGCCCTTAAATCAGTGGGCTGATGACATCAACTGCTCATTATTTAAACTCAAACTTGTATTTATAGTAATAAAATCTCAGTTAGAACATGTTTTTTAAAGGATTCGTCGTAAAATATCGAGCTAGGTCATTTTTTGTTGTATAATCGCTGGCGTTAACACACCTAAAACTGGCTCGGAGATCAATGGATATAAAAGCTATCCAGGCGTTAATCGAAAGCGATATGAATGACGTCAATCAACTTATACATGCACAAATGCAGTCTGATGTAGCGTTAGTGAATCAACTTGGCTTATATATAGTTAACAGCGGCGGTAAACGCGTACGCCCAATGCTAGCTATTTTAGCGGCCAAAGCACTTGGTTATCAGGGCAAAGATCATATTACCTTAGCGACTATCGTTGAGTTTATTCATACCGCGACCTTGTTACATGATGATGTCGTAGATGAGTCAAACTTACGCCGTGGTACACCAACAGCAAATGCCGAGTTTGGCAATGCCGCCAGTGTGTTAGTGGGTGACTTTATTTATACTCGCTCATTTCAATTAATGGTTGGCCTTGGGAAAATGCAAATAATGCAAGTTCTGGCTGATGCGACGAACGTTATTGCTGAAGGTGAAGTATTACAGTTGATGAATTGTAATGACCCTGACACCACTGAAGCAAGTTACATGCAGGTTATTTATTCTAAAACAGCCAAATTATTTGAAGCAGCCACCGGCCTTGCTGCTATTGTTACCGAAAAAGACGAAACGATTTTAAATGCCTTAAACCTGTATGGTATGCATTTAGGTACCGCTTTTCAGTTAGTTGACGATGTACTAGATTACAGCGCTGATGCAAGTCAATTAGGTAAAAACATCGGTGATGATTTAGCTGAAGGTAAACCGACACTGCCACTCATTTATGCCATGCAACAAGGGAATGAACAACAAGTAAAGTTAATTCGTGATGCCATTGAGTATAGTAACGGCATGGATCATTTAGATGATATCTTAGCAACCCTAGCACAAACTAATGCACTTGAGTTTACAATGAAAAAAGCAGAACAAGAGGCCGATAAAGCCATTGCTTGTTTAAACTTCCTTGAAGATTCTGACTATAAACAAGCGCTGATTAGTTTAGCGCGCATTGCGGTTGATAGAACCCACTAACAGCCCACTCCTCGCATTTTCAGTGCTTCATTATTTCCATGTTACTAATTTTAGCATTAGTGACATGGGTTAATTAAATCATCTCTCATCTTTAGTTTTTTTGACACAAAATAAAACATCACATTATAAAAAATGGCGTGCTTTACTTTGTTATAACTAAAGTAAAGCACGCCATTTCATTTTATAAGCGCATACAGCGATTACCGCTAGCTAATAAACTATTAGTCAATCATATTAGCGATAGGTTGCATTGGATTCACATCGCTGTCGTAATCAACGCCATCAATACCAAAACCAAACAAACGTAAAAACTCATTATGATAACCAACATAATCTGTTAGCTCATCTATCGAGTCAGTTTTTACACTATCCCACACGTGTTGAATACGCGATTGAACATCATCTTCAAGCTCTTTATAGTTTTGGAATAAGTGACCACCGTCATCAAAACGTGGATTATCACCATATAAATTCTCAGTAAATAAACCGTGAATTTGCTCAATAGTGCCCTCATACGTACCATCTTGCTTCATTACTTTAAACAAAGCAGAGATATACAATGGCATTATTGGGATAGCAGAGCTTGCCTGAGTAACCACCGCATTTAATGATGACACGTACGCTTGGCCATTTAAGTCAGCTGTCGCCGCTTTAATTGCTACTGTTGCACGGTCTAAATCTTCTTTTGCTTTACCAATTGTTGCGTGACCATAAATAGGCCAGGTTAATTCTTTTCCAATATAGGTATAAGCACTTGTTTTAAAGTTTTCAGCAAGCACACCGGCTTCTTTAAGTGCATCAATCCACATTTCCCAATCTTCACCACCCATTACTTTAATCGTATTGTCGATATCATCTTGGGTTGCAGCTTCAACGGTAATTTCGTCAATTTCACGTTTTGATGTATTTAAGTTTTTAGTGGTAACTGAGTTACCAATCGGCTTAAGCGTAGAAGAATATACTTCACCGGTGTTTGGATCGGTTCTACGAGGAGATGCTAAGCTATAAATAACACAGTCTATTTTTCCTAGCTCTGCTTTAATGGTCTCAATTGCTTTTTGTTTTATTTCATTAGAAAACGCATCGCCATTGATGTTTTTAGACCAAATTCCAGCATCATCCGCAGCAGCCTGAAATGCAGCAGTATTATACCAACCCGCTGAACCTGTTTTACGTTCAGTCCCTTCTTTTTCAAAGAAAATACCTAATGTTTTAGCACCACCACCAAAAGCTGCGGTAATACGTGATGCCAAACCATAACCTGTAGATGCACCAATAACGAGCACATTTTTAGGGGCATTTTTTAATGTACCTTGCTGTTTAACATAGTTAATTTGCTCTTGTACATGTTCTGCACAACCTACAGGGTGAGCATTTGTGCAGATAAATCCACGAATTTTAGGCTTAATGACCATTGATCATCCTATATCTTTTACTATAAAAATTAGCGCTAGTTTAAAGGCTAATACTAAAAACACTGATCTGATCAGTTTAACATACACCCATTAACTGATTTTCGAACCACCTAAACAGGTTGGAGATGCAGGCGCTTGCCCTTCTTGCTGTGCATATTCGTCAGGCGTGTAAGTATGTATCGCTAAAGCATGAATATGATGTGCTAGTTCATCTTTTAATATTTCGTTTACTAAACGATGGCGCTGTAATAAACGCTTACCAGTAAACTCTTCACTAACAATAATCACTTTAAAATGAGAGTCAATTCCGCGGCTATGCATATGGCTTTCATTTATGACATTTAAATGCTTGCATGCAATTGCATCACCTAACTTTTGTTCAATCTGTTGTTGCATCGATATTAAACTGTATTGCTAATTAATACGTTAACTATAACAAGTAAGTGAATAAATTGGCTACATCCGTGACGGTAAAATATACCTAAAGGTTAAACTTATCCGTGGATGTAGTAACGCTGTTTGCTTAGCAATAGCATGCTGATAATCGCGCTGACTATATCCATGCATCAGCAACAAGCTACCACTTTGTAATTTAAAATTACTCACTTTGTTACTCGCTTTATGTTTTAATTTTATTGCTCGTTCTGCTCCTAGTGATATACAAGCAATACAAGGCTCAGGTCCAAGCTCTATTTCATCATCACTATGAAAACCCATGGTATCGTTACCATCTCGATAATAATTCACCAGTAACGAATTAAATGGCCGGTTTAAACTGTTTTCAAGTCGGCGTTTTAAAGCAAGCAAAATATTATCCCAAACTTCAACTCGCAAAGAAGTTTGAGAGTAACCATAATTAATAGCGTTATCACTGAAAAAGCATTGCAACCTGGGGATCGGTGCTGTTTTGCCATAAACGTGAGTTGAGGGTTGCTGCCAATTGAGATTTTTCTGTAAATAGTAAAATAAATTGAGACTTTTCTGCGCACTTATTGCTTTTGGTTGATAAGAAAAGCCATTTGGTAACAGTTGGGGGTTGGCGTTTGGGCGTTGCATGTTAGAATTTACCTACATTAGATTACTGAACCAAAACTATTATGACAACACAAGCAAAGCTCGGTGACAAAACCTTTACCTTAGAGCGTTTTCCTTTAGATCAAAAAAACCGTAGCCTACAAGCTTGGGATTCTGGTGATGAGTACCTTATTAACTATATAAATGAACACCACCCTGATTGTCGCTCGTTGCTCATTTTAAACGACAGCTTTGGTGCCCTGTCTTGTTACTTTAGTCAGTTAACTGTTTGTTCAGTCAACGACTCATATATTAGTCATCAAGCAGCAGCGTACAATATGCAAGAAAATAAGCTTTCTACTGCCAATTTCACACAGTTAGATAGTTTATCGTCGCTGCCTGAAAACGTCGATTTAGTACTGGTGAAAATACCACGTAATACCGGCTTTTTACAATTTCAGTTAAGTGAATTAAGCGAAATATTAGCACCCAACACCCCGGTGATTGCTGCAGGTAAAACAAAAGAGATACACAATTCGACTATTAAAGCATTTGAGCGCTTTATTGGTGAAACAAAAACCAGTTTAGCGGTTAAAAAATCCCGCTTAATTATCAGCCAAGCTAAAGGCGGATATCAGTCAACCGACTTCCCTATAAACTGGGAACTTGAAGGCACTGATTTTAAAATTACTAATCACGCGAATGTATTTTCGCGTGACTCATTAGATATAGGGGCTCGTTTCTTTTTTAATTACCTACCACAAACGCCTAAATCTAAAAGTATTATAGACTTAGGCTGTGGCAATGGCGTAGTCGGGTTAATGACATTATCGCGCTGCCCAAATGCAGCGGTTACATTTGTCGATGAATCATATATGGCTGTAGAATCAGCGCGCTTAAATGTAGAGCAAAATTTAGAATCTCGCTTTGATGATTGTCAATTTATTGAGAATGACTGTTTAACTGGCTTTGCTAAAAATAGTGTTGATATTGTGCTTTGTAATCCCCCTTTTCATCAAGCTCAAGCTGTAACTGATCACATTGCATGGCAAATGTTTAAACAAGCAAAGGATACATTAAAAGAAGGTGGTGAGCTGCGTATTATAGGTAATCGTCATTTAGACTATCACGATAAACTAAATCGTATGTTTGGAAACTGTAAATTATTGGGCTCAAATAAAAAGTTTGTCGTATTGAGCGCAACAAAAAATAGTGGAACGCTATAAAATGAACATGTTGAAAATAGGTATTTACTGCACTTTATTAATGACACTAACCGCTTGCAGTGCCCCCCAAAATCAAGTTATTTTTAATCCAGTGTATAAAAACGCACAGGTGAGTAATATTAACGCCAGCGTAAGTACCAGTGTTATTGATTTACGTGGTGACAATAGTACGCTAAAGATTATTAACGATAAGCAAACGAAAACAATTGCGAGTCAAGGTGTTGCTGATTCGGTAAAAAGTATCCTCGACAGTGCCCTTAGCCGTAACGGCGCTAGGGTCTCAAATCGTGCAACAACTCGTTTTGAGCTTGATATAAATACGCTGCAGAGTGTTGTAACAGAAAAGCTAATGAGCCATACCAGCCATGCTAACACGGCTTTTACAGTGCGTATTATTCGTGCAAATAGCAATTTTAGTAAAACATATTCGGGGACTGCCAATTTAGAAGGCCCATTAAGTCACGATAGAGCTAAAATCGAAGGCCAACTAAATAAGCTAACCGAGCAGCTTATTACGCGTATCGTTTCTGATCCTGAATTAATTACATTTTTAGAAGGCACCCCATGAAAAAAATAATACTCTTCACTCTTTGTACATTAATAAGTCACTCAATTTTTGCGGCTCAAGAAGGCCGCTTTGTACAAAAAGATAATATCTTCCCCCAGGTTGAAATAGTCACCTCTCTTGGCAATATAGTGGTTGAATTAGACCGCTCAAAAGCCCCTATTACCGTTAATAACTTTCTTACTTATGTGATGGATAAAAGCTATCAAGGCAGTGTATTTCACCGCGTTGAACGCGATGTAGAGAATGACCGTGATTTTGTTATTCAAGGAGGAGGATACGATAAAGATTACGATGGTTTACATGAAAATGATCCTATTTTTAACGAAAGCGGAAACGGCCTTAAAAATGATATGTATAGTATCGCAATGGCTTATCAAGATAGAGAGCCGCATACAGGTACCCGTCAATTCTTTTTTAACATGGAAAATAACGACCATTTAAACCCAGGCCGAGAATGGGGGTTTGCTGTATTTGGAAATGTAATGGATGGCTATGACACATTAGACAAAATAATGGCCGTTAAAACAGGATTTAACGAAAAAATTGGTTATGACTTTGTCCCCGTAGATCCGGTTGTAATACTAAATATAAAAGTACTGGCACATACACCATTATAATCAACAAATTTAAATACATTAGCCACTGAAGGCCCTATGAATAAAACACTCTCTTTGCAAGAATACTTTTCGTACTTTAAAGATAAACGGCTCATTAATATTTTTATTTTCGGCATTAGTAGTGGCTTTCCATGGGTTTTAATTGGCTCAGTTATGTCAGCTTGGCTTAAAGATGAAGGTCTTAGCCGCAGTATGATTGGGCTATTTGGCATTGTTTTTGGTGCCTATAGTATCAACTTTTTATGGTCACCATTAATTGATCGTATCAAACTACCGTTTTTATATAAAAAGTTAGGACAGCGTCGAAGTTGGATCATATTATGCCAATGCATCATGTTTTTTGGCACTTTAATGCTCGCCGGTCTCGACATAAAAATGAACTTGGCCATCGCTGCAAGCTTAAGCTTTTTAATTGCGATAGCCTCAGCGACACAAGATATTGCAATTGATGCCTTTCGCATTGATACCCTTAATGAAAACGAGTCTCACAAAAGTACTGCAGCCGCTGCTATGGCAACATCAGGATGGTGGACCGGATATGCTTTATTAGGTGCGATCCCATTTTATATGGCAGATCTTCGCGCAATTGATTGGCCGCAAATTTATTACTTTTTAGCTGTTATTATTCTTTTTTTAATGACTGGTGCATTATGGGCTAACGAACCTCAATCAAATCGTGAAGCAACACATGCTAAATTAGAGCAGCAATACCTAAATAAAATAGCCACAAAGAGGCAGACCCCACTGACAAAAGTCATTGCTTGGTTAGGGGTGACAGTTATAGACCCATTTAAAACGTTTTTTGCTAAAAATGGTGTAAAAACAGCATTAGCGTTATTAGCCTTTATATTTTTATTTAAAATTGGTGAAGCCTTTTTAGGACGAATGTCTATTGTTTTTTATAAAGAAATTGGTTTTAGTAACAGCGATATCGCCACATTTTCTAAAGTAGGTACCGCTGTGCTTACTATTATATTTAGTTTCATAGGAAGCCTATTCAATCAAAAATATGGCATTGTAAAAGGTCTATTCATTAGCGGTATTGCTATGGCAGCTTCTAACTTAGCATTTAGTGCTATTGCGTTAGTCGGCCCTAATTTAGGTTTATACGCGTTTGCTATCGTGATCGATGGTTTTACACAAGCTTGGTCTTTAGTTGCTATGGTCGCGTTTATATCTATGCTGTGTGATAGAGCATTCAGTGCGACACATTATGCACTTTTAGCATCACTGGGGAATTTAGGACGAACATTATTATCAAGTTATAGCGGGGTTGTAATAGATGACTGGTTAGCTGGAAATTGGGCACTATTTTTTCTGCTGACAGCTTTAATGGTTTTACCTTCGCTTATATTTTTGTACCTTATTAAAGGCAAACTCTACCAACTTGAAAGAAATTATCATAATAAAACATAAGTATTAGGGTGTAAAAACAGCAACACCCTAATAATCTTATCAACCAGCTTGTAATAACCCTAAAGCTTCGAGCGGGTCGACCTCAAGTGCAGTACAATAACGTACAAACTCAATGACATCTAAACGACGCTCCTGGTTTTCTATTTTACCAATAAAAGAGTGCGGCGTACCCAGTACTTGTGCAAGGCTTCGCATTGTATGCCCCTTTTCATGGCGCTTAACTTTAAGCCATTTAGTTAATCTTTCGTTCTCTTGTGAAGAAACAGTCTTGCCCATCATATAACATCTCCTACTTGATGATCTGACATACCCATTTAAAATGCAGTGAAATAAGTGTTAACCACTTAAATCAATTTGCTATTCCAATAACAAGCTGCAATCTAATACGGCATCTTTAAGTTTATTAAAAAAGAATGAAATTTTGCCCGTCCCATTCTGAATACATTATATACTAATATACACCTGGTTAAAATTTAATTGTTTACTTTGCACTAATTAAATAAAAACTAAACCATTATTACTAATGATACTTTAATATTACATTTACTGTGCTCCTACCAGTATATATGAGATAAAAATAAAACAAGGAACACACCGTTAACATTAAAGCATCAAAACAAACAACAATAATTGCAATAAAGACAATTAAATAATATAGAGGAATTTATGATTAGATTAATTTTTTTGCTTCCCATCGTTTTATGTATAGCGTGGTATTCCTTCTTAAAAATAAATAAAGTACCTGTAAAACAAGGAAAAAAAGGTTTTTTTTATATTTTAGGATTATCAGCGTTTGTATTAGGTTTTTTCATTTTAATGATACAAATAACCGAATACTCGCCTAGTGAATTCTAGCTAGACTAAATTTATTCATTGCTAAAATTTAAAATTAAGGGACAAGTAAGCTAAATTTTACACGCAAGAGTGAAAACGTTTTGGGTAGTAAAAAGTATGTATGTTAAGCGATACAACTTAAAAACCTATAACAGTAGTAATAACAATATGAATTTAAAATGACATGGCAATGAGGCGAAAGAGCAGAGTAAAAGTATAAAAAGTAATAAGGTTTAGGTTTAGTTAGAACAATTTAAAATGAACTGCTCATATTATTTTTTAATATAAGCAGCTCATAAAGTTAGCCTACATACTTTAGGCTAACACGACACTTTGGCTATTACGCCATAAAATCAACACCTTCTTTGATGTCTTTTTTAAGTGTTTCAAGCATGTCATTTTTAGCTTTTTCTTCAAATGCACTTAGCTCGCCGTAAGAAAGAATTTCTTCTACGCCGTTTTTACCTAAACGCACAGGGTGAGCGAAATACTCAGCATCGCCATTTTCAACAGCAACATAAGCGTAATCAACCACGTCTTCACCTTGTAAGCCTTTAACTAAAGACATACAAAAACGAGCAGCAGCGGCGCCCATAGATAATGTAGCTGAACCGCCACCGGCTTTAGCATTTACTACTTCAGTACCCGCATTTTGAATACGTGGAGTTAATGCTGCAACTTCTTCTTCAGTGAAGCTTACGCCTTCTACTTGTGAAAGTAGAGGAAGAATAGTTGTACCTGAGTGACCACCGATCACAGGAACTTTAACAGTGTCTACATCAACACCTTTAAGTTCAGCAACAAATGCTTCAGAACGAATAACATCTAATGTCGTAATACCGAATACACGGTTAGCATCGTAAGTGCCTGCTTTTTTAAATACTTCAGCAACAATTGGCACAGTACCGTTTACTGGGTTAGTGATAATACCTACTAATGCTTTAGGACAATTAGCAACAATACCTTCAGCTAACGTTTTAATGATACCTGCATTCACATTAAATAAATCAGCACGGTCCATACCTGGTTTACGTGGCATACCCGCTGGAATAAGTACAATGTCACAACCAGTTAAAGCTTGATCTAATGCATCAGCACCAAAACCCGCAACTTTAACATCTGTAGGGATGTGAGATAGGTCAACAGCAACACCAGGAACAACTGGTGCAACATCGTAAAGTGATAATTCAGAACCAGCTGGTAAACCTGTTTTTAATAATAAAGACAACGCTTGACCGATACCGCCTGCAGCACCTAATACAGCAACTTTCATTGGAATTCTCCGTAATTTGAAGATAGGAAATATTTGTGGCCCTTAAGATAATGAAATTAACGCCTAAAAACAAATTTATCCGGCTTTTTTTGCATATATTTTCGACCATAGTTTTATTCTTGCTTTATTTGCGGGGTTTAAAGGCGAACAACTGCTGCATAATTATTCATTTTTGTGTATAATTTTACCCACAAATAATAACAAGACGAACAATATGCAACCACAAGATAAGCAAGAAGCGCTGGTAAAAGCATTTAAAGCACTTTTAAAAGAAGAGAATTTTGGCTCTCAGGGCGAAATAGTAGAGGCATTAAAAGAACAAGGCTTTGATAATATAAGTCAAAGTAAAGTATCACGTATGTTGAGCAAGTTTGGCGCCGTGCGCACACGTAATGCCAAACAAGAAATGGTGTATTGCTTACCTGCAGAAATGGGGGTTCCAACAGCAAAAAGTCCGTTGCGTCAGCTTGTTATTGATATTATGCATAACGAAATGATGATTATAATTACCACCAGCCCAGGCGCGGCTCAATTAATAGCTCGCTTACTTGATTCTTTAGGCAAAGCTGATGGTGTATTAGGCACAATTGCTGGTGATGATACTATTTTTATTGCCCCAGCTAAAATATCTGAAATCGATATTACGTTAGAGCGAGTGCGTGTTCTTTTCGATACCGTATAAACTTAAAAAATAATAACAAGGCAGATTATAATTGCTTTAAAAAGGTCACTGACGGGGCAAAAAAAGCGCTACCCATATCGGCTTGAGTAAAATCAAGCCAGTGATCATAACATTCAGCGGTTCCTAAGCGACTACGTAAGACTTGTTCAAAGGCATTACCTGATGATGAGCAACTGATTGATAATAGCCCTTGTTCATATACATCCCCGTAAGGCATGCTTTGGTTAAGTAAAATAGGGTTACCTTGTTGATCTTTAATTTCACAACGTGTTGCGTGGCTAGTTTCTAACTTTTCGCTCAAAGGGCTATTGTCTAATCGCGTCCGCCCCATTATTTGCTCTTGTTCATCAAGAGACAGATGCTGCCAAATAGTTAAATCGTGTTTAAAACGCTGAACATGAATATAGCTCCCTAAATCTTCGAAAGTCCCAGGTTTATTCACTAAAGCCGTTGCTCGTTTTTGACGACCATGAGGGGTATCCCCCCCATAAATAAAGCCATTAAAGTCACGGCCATCTAAAAATCTAAAATTGCGAATTTGCTCAACAAGCTCTACATCCGGTGTAAATAATTTTAAAATTTGTAATGCAAGTAAATGATTTACATCTTCTCTATCAGATCGAATTTGTACAAATAAATCACAAGGTTGTGCACTCATTACATGCTCACTGTGATTTATGTTAGGAAAACTTTGTAATTGACTTGGGATAAACTCAGGCAATATATGAGGCCAATATTGCGCCCCAATCGCGACCATACACGACAGCATCGATTCAGAAAACTGATCATTAAATTCAGCTTCTATCACACTGACATGTTTAAGCTTAGCCCGTAAGGATTCATCTTGAGCATCAAGTACGTTAAAAAACAAATGTAACCCATGCAGGTTTGCTTCAGCACAAATTCCAGATTGCGCTTGTGCCATGATTAATCCTTAGCTAATTAATACACCTAATAAAACGTATTTGTTATATTAAGTGTTGAGGTTTTATTTTTATTATTCCTAGCCTTAAAAAATAAAGCGTGCGGGTTATACAAAAAGTACACTATTAAAATGATGAATATCGTTAGCTAAACATCGCAGTAACGCAGCTAACAAACAGCGCTAATTATTTATACGCCATAATATCATTCAGCCATTGTTAATATTGCTTGTAAGTATATGCCCTGAGCTAGAAGCTCTGCAACTACCTTTGCAATATGTATGATATATTTCTTGTTAAATATAAAAATAGATTAAATAATAAGTAATCCATCTGCCCCTTAAGAATCAACTCAATAAAAGTAAATTTTAAACTCCCCGCTAAAGCTGACGCCACTTTTAATATTATATTTGTGAGATATCTCTTACGGTGTTGCCAGCATATGAGTAAACACACGTATCAAAATGCAGCACATTAACTCTAAGCAACTGTAATATATAACTTTTATTTTAATCACAATAAAGCTCAATGCTTACAAAGCCTGTTTAGAGCTATTCTATTCCCATAATTAACCTATAATTACCTACATCAAAGCAAAGATGCTTAATAAGTAAGCTAGGATGGTTTACTTGTATAACCAATGAAAGGTTTAGCAGGAAGTTAGGATATAAAGGACAGGCTCAGGATGAGTACCGCAATGGATTTGTTTAATATATGGATAGCATTAGGACGATGCATAATGGATAGCAACAGGGTGTTGCAATAACAGGATGTTAAAATGGAAATAAGGACAGGCCTTTAAGGTAACGCAATGGAACTGTTTTAATGGATTACATCAGGATGATGTGAAAAAAGGATGGTAATAGATTTTACCTTACAGGATGTAATGGAGTAAAAGGAAATAGGCCCGGATGGCCTACGTTGAATAGAACGAAAAGTAATATATCAACAGACATGGAAATGTATTCATTTGGAAATGATTAAGCTCGTTGCAGGATGCAAAAAATTAGAAGATTCCGCAAGCGCGCCTATTTATTAGAGCGCGCTTTTCTTTATCTAAAATTTATTACCTACTTACGATTCACCTAATATCAAACGCAACTCTTACTTTATAAAATATCGAACATCATAAATCAGCCGGATATTTTTCAGATGTATTAATCATTTATATCATTGAAAATCGCCCTTCTCTGCCTTTACTGTAATTAATTAAATTCGAAGCTTATTTTATTTTGTTTAGATCTATTTCATATTCAGTCGTTGACCTTTTGGTCAACAAAGTTAAAAATGAATCACTGTTTAATCATGCTAACCTCAATAATGACTACTGAAATAAAGTTGAATAAAAAAGAAGTTACCCGAGAAAAAAACCAACAATTAATTCTAAATGCAGCAGAGCAGTTGTTTTCTCAACTAGGCTACGATGGCGCTAGTATGAGCATGATTGCCAAAGCAGCACAAGTTCCAAAGGCTAACATTTTATATTACTTTAAAAGTAAAGATGGCTTATACGAAGCAGTTATAGACCGCATTGTAGTCAATTGGAACCTTGGGTTAAATGATATAAACGCAACACAAGAACCTGCCATTGTTTTATACAATTACATAAAAAACAAAGTAAGCTTATCTATTGCACAACCGCTACAATCTCGATTATTTGCCGGTGAAGTGCTACGAGGTGCCCCTTATTTACAAAATTATATTAGCAGTAGCACTCGGCCTTGGGTGAAGAAAAAAGCTGCACTATTCCAAAGCTGGATTGATCAAGGAAAGATTGATAGCGTTAATCCTTACCACCTGCTATTTACAATTTGGTCTACCACGCAATACTACGCTGACTTTCAAAGTGAAGTTTTATTAATTTTAGATAAAAAAGATTACACACCACAAGATATCACCGAAATCACCGACTCAATTGCACAAATTATATTAAAAGGTATTGGCCTGAGCGTACCGACGAAAAATGAATAACTAACGGTGCAAGTGCTTCTTTAGGTAAATTAAAAAACACTTTCTTTATAGCAATATAAACATACTTTTATACGGATATTTGGCGGCTATCTTGGTGCAAGTACGCACCAACTTAATACAATAACAGCTATTTAACCTCATTCAATTTACTTTATTCTTAACTGAATTTTGTAATAAAAAGCTAACAACGCCAAAAAACCTGACCGAACGGACAACTTTATTGGATTTGGCATTGCTTTTGCTAGCTTAATAAGTAATAAATAAGCTAGCCGGTCATAATGTGGCGAAAAGTAAAAACAATAACTAAAAAGCGGCACCACTCATTTAATTACTTTTAATGTGTTAAATAATAATGACAGCCTTATTTATCCCTATTTAAAATAACGAGTTGAATAATGAATATTGCAACCAGTAATCAGTTAACTGGCATTTTTTGTCAGCATGGTCCTAAAAATTGGCAAACAAGTCATACCGGGCCTTTAGTAAATAAACGCCTCGCAGTGAAAGACGTTTTTGCCGTAAAAAACCATATTAATAGTGCAGGAAATCCAAGCTGGTTTAACTCAAGCAATGTTGCGATAAAAAATGCCGATGCAATTAATAAATTAATGGAAGCTGGAAGCTGCTTTATTAGCTTCACTCATACCGATGAGCTTGCCTATAGCCTAGAGGGCAATAATATTCATTATGGTGCTGCTGAAAACCCACATTTTCCAGGGCATGCATGCGGTGGCTCGAGCATGGGCTCTGCTGCTGCGGTAGCAGCTAACTTAGCTGATATTGGTTTGGGTACTGACACAGGGGGCTCAATTCGTATCCCTGCCAGTTATTGCGGTTTGTATGGTATAAGGCCCAGCCATAATGTAATCGACACCGAAGGGCTTATTCCCCTTGCTCCTCCTTTTGATACCATTGGTTGGTTTACACAAAGTGCCGATTTACTCAGTAACGTAGGTGATGTACTGCTTCCTGAGCAAGAAATTACCCCCGTTAATACCCTAATCGTCGCTGAGCAATTATTTGATTTAGTAGATGTATCACTGCGCAGCAATCTAGTCGCAGCATTAGATAAGATAAAACCCTACTTTAAAGAAGTAAAAACACTTCAGCTACCTAATGATCAAATTCTTAGTGAACTTGCCGATACTTTTAGAATATTACAAGGGCGTGCCATTGCAAAAACTCATCGCCACTGGTTAGAAAACACGACACCTAAACCGGAATTTTCAGAGGCAATTCAAGCGCGATTTGATATGGCGCTTGGGTTAAGTGAAGCACAACAAAAAGAAGCGCAACAAGTACAACAACAATGGCAAAAAGTGATTGATGCTAATTTAAACAAAAATAGCTGTTTGTTTTTACCAACAACCCCCACTACAGCACCAAAATTAGGGGCTGATACCGGGCCATTAAGAATGCAAATATTAACGCTCTCTGCAATGGCTGGATTAAGTGGCTCGGCACAAGTGCATTTACCTTTAACACCTACGGCTAATGGCCACCCTTATGGATTTTCATTAATGATGAGCCATGCAAACGACAAAAGCTTATTAGCTTGCGCCACACACATAAGCAATCAATTTAAGCAGGATACCTCGCTATGACAACAGCAAATATTGCATTTACAGCGCCACACTTTAGTGCAACTAATGCGGGTTTAAGTATTTTAAAACAAGGCGGGACAGCCACCGAAGCCATGGTTGCCGCAGCGGCGGCTATTAGTGTGGTTTACCCTCATATGAACTCAATTGCAGGTGATGGTTTTTGGTTAATCGATAATGCTAATCAAAAAATACCGATTGCAATAGATGCTTGTGGTCGTGCATTAGCAGATACAGAAACTTATCAAACATTAAACCATATCCCTGAGCGTGGTGGATTAAGTGCGCTTAGCCAAGCTGGTACAATTCGGGGCTGGCAAAAAGCATTATCTCTTGATGAGTTCGCATCATTGCCATTAACCGATATTTTAGCCCCCGCTATCGCCCTTGCTAAAGATGGTTTTAAAGTAACTAAAAGCTTACAAGCTGCATGTGAAAAACTGGCCGCGGTAGATGAAACCAATCAAGCCTTTAAAGAATTGTATATTCCTAATGGTCAACCATTGCAAGCAGGGATGCATTTTAAAAATCCTAAGCTAGCAAAAACCTTTGAATATTTAGCCAAGCAAGGGTTAGATGCCTTTTATCACGGAGACCTTGCCAACTCCTTTGCAAACGACTTATCTGCCGCAGGTAGCAAGTTAACAGCTAACGATATGGCTTGCACACAAGCCGATGTGGTCTCTCCTCTTGTCGTAAATATGTCGGGGATTTCATGCTTTAATTTACCCGCACCAACACAAGGTGTTCATTCTTTACAAATTTTAGGCACGATAGAAAAACTAAAGCACCTCGCCCACAACGATGCCGACTGGACGCACCTTATTGTAGAGGCAACAAAACAAAGTTTTACTCATCGCCCAACACTTTGGGCTGATCCTAATGTACTTGGCACTGAGTATAAAGAGGCATTAACTGATCATACTTTAACTAAGCTCAGCGATAACATTGATATGCAACGCGCTAAAAGCTGGCCTTTTAATGCCGAACCGGGCGATACAGTGTGGATGGCTGCAAGAGATAAAAACGGGCAATTAGTTAGCTTTATTCAAAGTGTTTATTGGGAATTTGGCAGTGGCGTACTCATGAGTGAAGGTGGCTTTGTATGGAATAATCGTGGTTTAAGTTTTAGCCTTAACAAAGGTGAAGCAAATGCATTAACTCCCAATAAAAAGCCCGCCCATACATTAAACCCCGCTATGGCAAAGTTTGATGATGGCCGCAGACTTGCTTACGGCACAATGGGAGGCGAAGGGCAGCCACAAACTCAAGCGGCTGTATTTAGCAATTATGTTTGGCGCAATAAAACAATTAATGAAGCGATTAGTGCGCCACGCTGGTTACTTGGCCGTACATGGGGTAGCACCAGTACAAACTTAAAAATTGAACAGCAATTAGCACAACAAATTAAAAGCAATTTAACTCAACGTGGACACGACTGGGTCAGCGTAGAAAATAACAACGAAATGATGGGTCATGCAGGGGCTATAATCGATACTCCTCATAGCCTAGAAGCAGCAACAGACCCTCGCTCCGACGGCCTTGCAACTGCAACATCAACTTTATAGGGATCTCATGTCAGAATTAATTAATCAATGGCCTATCGTCGTGGCCTTAATTGCTACCGGTATTTTTGCTGGTATTTTAGCCGGTTTATTTGGTGTCGGTGGCGGCATTGTAATAGTACCCGTTTTGTATTTTTTATTACAAGGTTTTGGTGTCAGCCCTGAGTCAGCCATGATGATAGCAACCGCTACGTCATTGGCAACCATCGTGCCAACATCATTATCATCAATTCGATCACATCACAGCAAAGGGAATATAGATTTAGCACTGATTAAACTTTGGGCCCCTTTCATTTTAATTATGGCGATTATTGGCAGTTTTGTTGCTCATTCAGTACGCGGCAATGCACTGGTTCTTATGTTTGCATGCATCGCTATATTAGTAAGTTTAAATATGCTGTTTAGAGCGGGTTCACCGGCATTAGTCAGTCAACTCCCCGGTAAGTTAGGCCAAGCGATTATGGCCTCTATCGTTGGTGGTTTTTCAGTGATGATAGGCATTGGCGGTGGCACAATCGGCGTGCCTTTACTTAGTGCTTTTAATGTACGTGCGCATGTAGCGGTTGGCACTGCAGCAGTATTTGGTTTACTCATTGCTTTACCGGGCGTAATTACCTTATTAAGCATTGGAACAACACCTAATGATGCCCCCATAGGCACTTGGGGTCTTGTTAATATACCTGCTTTTTTACTTATTATACCGCTCACTATTTTATTTGCGCCACTGGGTGTAAAAATAGGTAGTAAGCTTGATCAAAAACAATTAAAACGCGCTTTTGCCGTTGTGCTGATGCTAACAGGCATTCGCATGTTGACTCAGACTCTGGGAGCTTAAAAATATGTTTAGTGAAACTCAAATTCAAACGTTAAATCCACCGCAGCGACTACTAATGGGCCCAGGTCCTATTAATGCTGATCCTCGAGTATTACGTGCAATGTCTGCACAATTAATTGGTCAATACGACCCTGTTATGACCGGCTTTATGAACGAGACAATGGCTCGTTACCGCGAAGTTTTTAAAACCAAAAACGAGTGGACCATGTTAATAGATGGCACCTCTCGGGCAGGTATTGAAGCCGTACTATGCTCAATTTTGCGTCCTGGCGATAAAGTACTTGTGCCAATAATGGGACGGTTTGGTCACTTACTCGCAGAGATTGCCGAGCGTGTTGGCGCAAAAGTACACACCATTGAAGTGCCATGGGGTGAAGTATTTACACCAGAGCAAATAGAAAAAGCAATTGTCACGATAAAGCCGCATGTATTAGCAATGGTACAAGGTGATACTTCAACAACCATGAACCAGCCACTGGCTCATATTGGCGATATTTGTGAAAAACACGACGTACTTTTTTACTGTGATGCAACCGCATCTATAGTCGGCAATGAACTGCCAGCCGATGAATGGAAACTTGATGCATTATCTGTTGGTTTACAAAAGTGTTTAGGGGGACCATCAGGATCGGCGCCACTCACCCTAAGTGATAAATGTGCCGACTGGATTCAAAAACGTAAAAAAGTAGAAGCTGGAATACGTACCGCAGATCACCAAGATGGTATTGAGCCATTTGTACGCTCGAACTATTTTGATTTAGGCATGATTATGAATTACTGGGGCGAAGAGCGCTTAAATCATCATACCGAAGCCACCAGTATGCTTTATTGTGCCTCTGAGTGTGCACGGATAGTCATTGAAGAAGGTGTTGATAACTGTGTCGCACGCCATAAGCTCCACGGCGATGCTATGTTACATGGGATTGAGGCTTTAGGGCTTAAAGTATTTGGTAATTTAGATCATAAAATGAATAACGTATTAGGTGTATACATCCCACAGGGTATTAATGCCGATCATGTTCGTGGCCAAATGCTTAGTGATTTTGGGATTGAAATTGGCACTTCGTTTGGTCCACTACATGGCAAAATTTGGCGTATCGGTACTATGGGTTATAACGCACGTAAAGATGCCGTACTGCAAACACTTGCCAGTTTAGATGCCTGTTTACATGCTAATGGCTACAAAGGTCCTAAAGGCGAGGCTGCTCTTGCTGCCTTATCTCATTATAAATAAACCATTAACTCAATAAGGAATCGCATGACTACATTGAACCCAGACCTTGCTAATACCCATGCAGCCCGTGCTTTACTACGCTGTAAAACGCTGAGTGCTATTTCGCAAATGCAAGGCGGTATTCACCGTGAGTATTTATCTAAGGAGCACCAAGCATGTAATAAAATTGTGGGTCAGTGGATGAATGATGCAGACATGCAGACATGGCAAGATGAAGTAGGTAACCTATGGGGCAGCCTACGCTCATCAAACCCAAATGCAAAACGTTTAATTATAGGCTCTCACTTAGATACAGTACCAAATGCCGGAGCTTACGATGGAATTTTAGGGGTTATGCTAGCAATAGAGTTAGCAGCCTTGGCAAAACAATTAAATCTTGATTTGCCTTTTCATTTAGATGTTGTCGGGTTTTGTGATGAAGAAGGGACCCGCTTTGCCACCACCCTTATTGGCTCAAAAGCATTAGCTAATGAGTTTAATCCAAGTTGGTTAGCAATTACCGATACCCAAGGCATGTCTATGCGCCAAGCCATGCTGGATTTTGGCTTACAACCCGATGATTTTGCAAAAGCAGCCCTTAACCCAGATGAAATTCTGGCTTATTGGGAGGCTCACATAGAGCAAGGTCCAGTGCTAGAGTCTGTAGATCAAGCGTTAGGTGTCGTTACCGCGATTGCAGGCGCTAAACGCGCTATGATCACACTAACCGGCCACAGTGGGCATGCAGGCACAACACCTATGAATTTACGCCAAGATTCAGTGACCGCAGCAGCCGAACTCGTTATTGCGATTGAAAAGCTCGCTAACGATTGTAAAAATGGTGAAGTGGCTACCGTAGGACAAGTCCATGTGCGCCCCGGAGCAACAAATGTTATTGCTGGAAAAACGACGATTAGCCTAGATGCCCGCGCACAAAGTGATAACGATTTAGCAGACTTAATTAGCAACATAGAAAGTACAGCAGAAAAAATTGCCAAACAACGTAACTTAACCATTCAATGGCAATGGACACACGCGGCAGAGGCCGTGCAATGCGATAGCTATATTCAGGCACTATTTAGCCAAGCATGTACTTTAAACCAAGAAAACTCACCTTTTCTGGCATCTGGAGCTGGTCATGATGCGATGGCCATTGCACCTATCTGCCCTATTGGGATGTTATTTATTCGTAGCCCTGGTGGAATTAGCCATCATCCTGCAGAAGCTGTTATTGATGAAGATGTAACTAAAGCGCTAAATGTCATGTTCAGCGCATTGGTATTACAAGCAAATAAAAGCAGTAAAGATTAAAATAGCAGCACCTATTTCGATTTTTTATTGTTTATGTAATGATATACCCAACACAATACCTGTGTATTGAACATAAATCGGCAGATTAACACGCAAGTCACTGCCATAACTCCCATTGGAGCTATGGCTTTGATCGTATTTACGATCATACCTAGCTCAATTATATTGGAAAATATGAAATGAGCACACCTCAACGACTATGGATTAAGCACCCATCAGCTATTTTTACAGCTAATGGCCAAGATGCCAAAAATGGCATTGTTATAGACAAAACAACAGGCACAATTATTGAGCTTGTTCCTTCATTTTCAACTCCTCAATCACCCATTGATGAAGTATTTGACGCATCTCAGCACGTTGTTTTACCAGGGCTTATTAATACTCACCATCATTTATATCAAACGTTAACTCGTGCATTTCCTGGCGCAATTAATAAACCGTTGTTTCCTTGGTTAAAAAGTTTATACCCTATTTGGGCTAAGTTAATGCCAAATATGATCCATGCCTCGACCCAATTAGGGTTAGCCGAATTAATTTTATCAGGCTGCACCACCGTAGCCGATCATCATTATTTATTTCCGCAGGCAATAGAGCACGCTATTGATTTACAAGTAATTGCAGCAAAACAAATGGGATGCAGAGTAACATTAACCCGAGGCTCAATGAGCCTAGGTGAAAAAGATGGCGGCCTCCCTCCTCAGCAAACAGTGCAAACTGACTCTCAAATTTTAACCGATTCAGCACGCTTAATTAATGAATACCATGAGCATCAAACTGGCAGCATGATCAATATTGCGCTTGCTCCGTGTTCTCCCTTTTCAGTGACTACTGAGCTAATGAAAGAAACCGCCGCCCTTGCCCGCAAACACAAAGTGATGCTGCACACTCACTTAGCAGAAACCGAAGACGAAAATGATTTTTGCATCAAAATGTTTGGTATGCGCCCACTTGACTACCTTGAATCAGTTGGCTGGCTTGCCAGTGATGTATGGCTTGCTCATGGAATTTATTTTAATGACGAAGAAATACAGCGCCTAGGGAAAGCAAAGGTAGGGATATGTCACTGCCCATCATCTAACATGATTTTAGCTTCGGGTATTTGCCGTACAAAAGAGCTCGAAGCTGCTGGTGTTAAAATAGGCTTAGGTGTCGATGGCTCAGCATCTAACGATGGGTCTAATATGATTCAAGAAGTAAGGCAAGCTTTAATGATTAACCGCTTACGTTATAGAGCAAACGAAGTCACTCATTTAGATGCACTCTATTGGGCAACAAAAGGTTCCGCACAGGTGATTGGCCGCTCTGATATCGGTGAACTAGCCGTTGGTAAGCAGGCCGATATTGCTTTATTTAAACTCGATGAGTTACGTTTTTCTGGCAGCCATGATCCACTGGCCGCTTTAGTGTTATGCGGAGCACACAGTGCAGATGCTGTAATGTGTAAAGGCCAATGGCTAGTCAAAGACGCACAATTACTTAGTCACGATCTTAATGAGATTAAAAATCAACACCATAATTTAGCGAAACAACTTATTCTTTCTTAATGTTTTATACCACCTAAATGTCTGCGGCTTATTAAAAAGTAAGCCGCAGATATCACTTACTCATTCACTTCATATGGTAAAGAGTTTTTATACTCTGCCCAGTGAGTAACAATATCATTCACAACAATACTTCCCACTGAGTATGCTGACTCTAATGATGATTGCAACCCAGCAAAACCGTTTTCACCACTTTCTAACTTTAAATTCTCTGCCGCAGTTAAACTCTCTGGCTGCATACTATAGTTACTGCCCGTTCTAAGCACCATAAAACGGCTTTTATCGGCTTTATTTGCCGCATCTAAATACGTTAAAGCTTGATAAGTACCTGTATCTTCCATACCAGAAGTGACAAAGTTAGCTTCGCCATTACTCCAAAATTTACTCCATGAGTTTGCCCACTCATTAAGTAATTTACCATGCCAAAAAGTAGATGCCGCCATATGATCGCCTTTAAGTACAAAAGGAGGTAATTGTGCTTTTGGGTAATTAACATACTTTGCTCTAAGTGCTTGCATTGCAGGGTAATCGGTTAATGGTGTCTCTTTTGTTAACTCAAAAGCCCAATCGGCAAGTTGTGCATTAATTTTATATACTTCACCTGCTGGGGTATGATTTGTAGCAGCAGCCGTAGCTCCTTGCTTATAAGGTCCATGTGAGAATAACGGGAAATAACCACTTTCCCAATCACTGGGTATCTCTCGCGCATCAATTTCATGAGACAAATCACCATCAATTAACCATGTAGTCCATACAGCCGAACCAATTGATGCATCATGCGGGTCGATACCAGCGATACCAGCGACTAACCAGTAAGCTTTTGTTAAATCAAAACGAGGGTCTAAACCAAGCGCCATAATAGCGGAAGCTGAACGCGCTGTACCCATACCTGTTACCATGCCTAAAACACCTGTTTCTTCATTAAAATACAGGTCATGGTGTGATTGTGGAAAATCAAATTTCTTTGTTAATTTTTGTCCTGCTTTCCATAATTGAAATTCACCGGCTTTATCACCTTCATCTTCACCAATTTCAAACATGTTCACAACAACAACCTTCACCTCTACTTTTGGCTCTTGAGAAGCTGCGGGAGTGGTTTTGCTGATATTTGTATTTTGCTCGCAACCGGTAACAAGCAGTGTAAAAGCACAAAGTAATAATGTGTTAAATAAGTATTTCATTTTTTTCCTTTTTCTTTTTATATGTCAGAAGTTGAAAAAAAAGTGAAACATAAATCACTATGTTTCACTTTCTAGGAAGAAACCACAAATCACTTTAAACAGTGGTTATGGGTTTGCTATTTACTTTAAAATTTATAAGTAAATTTAGCTTGAACATTACGCGGTAACTCAGGCAATACAACTTGAGAACCAAATAAATCAGGGAAGTTTGCACGGTAGTAAGTTTCATTCGTTAAGTTTTTAACGGTAAAACTTGCAGTCCAATCTTTCGCTTCATAAAAAACACCGGCATTTACTAAAGTATATGCTGGTAATTCAACCGCTTGTGAGAAGCCTGAATAAGTTGAGTCAACATCTACAACACTTAAGTTAGCTGCAAAGCCATTTTCGAAGTCGTAAGTTGCTGTCACACTATAAATGTTTTCAGGTACACCGGCTTTTAAACCAGACTCTTCATCAGGTACTAATGTTAAACCGATAACAGCACCACCGTAGATTAATGAAGGGTCGCTAAGATTAGTTAAATCTTCAGCACCTAAGAAACCAAACTGACTGCCATCTTCAATAGCGGTTAAGTTATACACTTTTAAGTTAGTGTAACCGCCACTAACTACAAGTTGATCATTAACAACCCAACGTAATTCTAACTCAGTACCTTCGTTACGTGTTGTTGCATTGGTCGTAATTGATTGTGCATTGTAATCAGTACGTTCTTGCTCATACATTGATAATGCAAAATACAAGCTACCTTCAAGGAATGAACCTTTTAAACCAAACTCAGTCAGTGTCGATGTATCAAATGCGCCATTTTCCACCTGCCCAACGCCAATTTCAGCACCTTGACCAGCAACCAAAGTAGCTTGCTCAGCAAGTGTGATATAAGGGATTAAACCAAACTCTGATTTGTAAGAAATACTGGTATTCCAAGATGTACCGCTAACTGTATCGCTTATTTGTGTTACATTACTTGTATCGGTCGAATCTTCAGCACCTAACAATTTGTAATCGTGGCTCTTACTATCAATATCTATCGTATCATAACGTAGACCGAGTAAGATGTTTAAGCCCCAATCCCAAGTTAGGTTAGTCATTGCGCCTAAACCTAAATCTGTGTAGCTACCCGTATCGTAGTTATCGTAATCTTTATCGATACGTGTCGCTAATAAGCGACGGTCAAGGGCAGTCGATTCCATTGTTAAATCACGGCGATCGAAGTACTCATGGGTAAAGTCATCAGCATGCATAAAGTTTGTATAACGTACTGATGGAGAAATTTGCACTTGCGCGTATAGCGAGCCAATTTCCCATGCATTTGAAAATACAATTTTGTCTTCAATTACATAACTATCGTGTTTTTGCGCAAAACCATACGCATTTTCATTTAAGTTTTCATATCCATCATAAAATAACTGGTTTTTAATTTCCCAGCCATTATCGAGGTAGTAAAACATATCAAAGTAAAATGTTTGAGCCGTATTCACTAGCTGATCATCGGCAGCAACAAGCACCTGATTATGGCTCAGTGTGGCAGTGCCAACATTTTCAAGCATCATTGCATCAGTGGCTTCACTATCTGTAAACGATGAACCTGGTACGTAAAAAAAGCTATTACCAGCGAGGTTTACTTCGTTGTATTCTTGGTGAGAAATTGAGCCATCGCCATCTAAATCTAATGGTTGAGCCGTCCCTGTTGTGTAAGTGCCGTTATCAATTAAATCTTGTGTTAAACGGTTCCAACCTGCTACTTGGTTACCATCAAACTTGTGGTACATACCACCTATTTCAAATCTAAAATTATCAGAAACATCATAATTAAATGAAGCCTGTAAAACCGTTTGGTCTGTATCAGTATTATCGTAGTAACTTCCTGAGTTTTCTATTTCACCATAAATATAGAAACCCGCGTCTTTACCATTAATTTTAGCCGGACCACCTACTTCAGCTGTGATGATATTTTTATCCCAGCTACCTGCGGTAAACGAGAACTCACCTTTGTTTTCTTCAAGGTATTGCCCTGCTGTTGCTCGTGAAGATTTTGGCGTGAAGTTTAAGTAACCACCAATTTTAGCTGGACCATAAATAGGTGAAGCAGGACCTTTAACAATATCAATACTGCTTGATGCACCAATAGGTGTAGGGTAGTTACCTGGGTTATCTAAACGCTTTACACCACGAAAGTAAGTTTCACCCGGTGTACCACGTACATCTAATGACCCTGCCACACCAAAAAATGATTGAGTAAAAGTACCCGGTGCAAAGGCTACTAGCTCATCAATATCACCAATAGCAAAACGTTCCATTTGTTCGCCACTGATGGTCGATACAGAACGAGGAGTCTCTAAAATAGACACACCAAAACCAAATACCGACTCAACAGCCTCACCCGGTAAGCTACCTAGCGATCCTCTAACTTCAATTTTTTCAATATCTTTTGCATCAGCATCTGCAACTGGCTCTTCGGCCGCAAATACATTTGTCGACATACCTAAACCTAACGCAATAGCGCAAGCAAGGTAATTTGCTTTATACTCTCTTGTTTTCATTGTTAATATTTCCCCGTTTAGATGAACTGAAAAGCAACTATATAATTGCTGTTTTTGTTTTTTTAGTTATCAACAGAGTAACAAAGCACAATTAGTGCCATTAATAAAATTTAAAAAACAGAACAATCTGTTTATTTAAACAGCACGTTAAGTTACTGTTTTGTTTAACAATGTTAACAAAGTAAAGGAAATGATATTTAGAAGATATTAATTTACATTTAAAAACAAAGCACTAGATTAGAGCAATTGCACCAACTTAGCACCTTGTTATATTTTCATATTGCAATTATCACACTATTGATAATCACCATTTAAGTAACGAAAAAAAGCAGGGTTTACCCAGATACTTTCACTAAACACAACAAATTTTTCATTATCGATATGAGCATTAATTTGTTTGAGTGTTTTTTCTAAATCTGTATTTAATACTAAGCTAGACGCAACATACCCTTCATACGTTACAGATATTCGCTGTACTTGATGATAATCTTCACGAGCACTTAGCGTACGGTAAAACGGTTGCCACCATGCATCAATAATCAACCCGCTTTCACTGTTATCGTCTTTTTTAGCGTATTGATTAATGAGTGGCATAAACTTTGTTAACGTTTTTTCATCGGCAAAACTAAAGCGAATATCGTACTCTTGGGCAACACGTATTTTTACATTATCTTGGCCCGGCTGCGCATCATCCCACCCATCTCTAATATTAAATGCAGAACTTTTAGCAATAAGCTGCGAAGTAAAATCAATATTATTTGCCGTTAATAAAGCAATAAGTTGCTTTGCATGCACTAACGAGCTGTGACCATACACTAAACTGTTTTTACCCGACGCTAAGGTGGTTACATCCGCTTGTTTTTTTATATTGTAACCTTGCATGACACCTTGTTTTAGCAGTTGGTTAAATAGGTCTCTAAGCGCATCGGGGACGCTAACGGCGCTGACAGAAAAAGACTTTAATGCAGTACAATCTTCAATCAACTTTTTTTCATTTGTAGATGTATCGTCGACGGCTAAGCAACCTAATTTAGCAAGTAATAAATAAGCGGCTTGCTCTTGGCTTTTTTCAGGCTGTAAAGCATGGGCAACTTCGGCTAATTGCGCATTTTTTACAATATCTGTATAAACCTCTTTCGCATAAGCATGACTAAATAAAACAAATGCAAAATAGGTAATACATGTGAAACCGATATAATTTTTTTTAATGTTCATTGCTTAAAAACCTAATTAGAGTGCGTATTTAATGTCGGATAGTGGCGTTTAATAAATTCATTTATTACCGCTTTTTTTGTTAAGCTTTTTTCACCCTGCTTTTTAAAACGTTGAGAAAATTGTGCCATATTGTTATTAAACTGATTTAACAATTGCTGCTTTTGCTCTGCAGCTAAAAAGCTGTAACTAAGCGAATTTTCGCTCAGTAACATAACTTCTTGCCACGATAAGTTAAATGACTTAACAGCTATAAAAAACTCATCGGTTAGGTTTGAGTTAAACATACCTCGGTCGTCTGTTGATAAAGCAACCGGAATACCTGTACGTAAAAATTCAGGAAAGGGATGTTTACTAAAATCATCAACATATTCTAGTAATAAATTGCTGATTAAATTTACTTCTATCAAATATTTATTATGGCGCATTAATAAAACGGTTTGCGGATCACCGAGTAAATTAACCCCATGCCCAATCCTGTCAGCACCTAGTAATAACGTATCTCTGATATGAAAGTTCGGCTCATCGACTTCACCTGCGTGAATAGTTAATGAAATTGCTGGGTATTTTTGTCTAAGCTCGCGCAGTGTCGATAAAAATCGTAATGGATGGCCTTTAGCATTATCCTCTCTACCGACCATATTTATACCGACATAAATATCACGGTTTTTATCAACAAATTTATAAATATCGACTAACTGCTGTTCAGCATTAGGAGCAAAACGTAATAATTGAAAAATCAGCTTAACGGTAACCCCTGTCTCTTTAGCATCTTCCTTGCTTAAACGGTTGCGCACAATATCCAGTGCCGTATCTTGCGATGCTAAGCTCCCTTGTGGTGTATAAAATGCATTTACATTAAATTGGCTTTCTAGGTAAATTAAGCCTTCATTTGCGAATGCTTTCATATTTTTTACCAGCATTTCAGCTGCGATATAAGGATTGTTGGTTAATTCATTTAAGCGTTGCCAATGAGTTTGAAAAAACTCATCTCTCCCTTCATACTTTTTATCTAGCCATAGGCTTTTTTTCCACGCTTCTTTTTGCACTTTAGTGAGCGATGATAAAGCGCTGTAGTTGCTCTTTTCACAATCGCTTAATTGCTGATAGGTATGTTCGCTAATATTAATAAAGGTGAGATTAGGAGGCGAAAAACCAAATGCATTTTGGCCATACCCCTGACATAAGTTTAAAGACGTTTTAGTATAATAAGTATACCCGCCATTTAATTTAGGGTTGGTTGCAAGCGCATACCACCAGCGAGGAAAATTACTTCCACTTGAATGGTTATGCAATTCTCCACCTTTGGGCATATTATATAAAAATGTATATAATTGCTCATCTGATGCTGTCGCTTTAAATTCATCAAACCATGTATTTTGGTCGCTCTCAGTGCTAAATACCGCATCGGCTGCACTGACGTTGTTAAACATAAATAAACCAATAGATAGCGTTACAGCTAATATAATTCGTAGTGATGACAACATGGTTACCCTTCTATTTTAGATTTTAGTTATTTTTATTTAGGTACTTAAAGGTACTTTAAGGCTATTTTCTCCCGCACGACTTAAGTTATATCATTTATAGTTAAGTGCTAAGTAGTTATTTTATTTTCACTTAGATAAGTATATTTTTTAAGATGATTAAAATTCATTACTAAGTTAAAGATAAATGTTGACATAAATACGAGCTTTTGTGATTTTGTTAGCATTAACCTGAATATATATTTAACATAAACGAATGCCAATTTAAAAATATTCAACAATAAAAAATCACTAAAACCGTAATATTCACAAGTAACTTACAATCATTCAATTAAAATAATAAGAGAGAAAAAAATGAGCCAAGTAGATGAAACTGGCGATATCACCCCGAATAAAGTAGGTTTTTTAGAACGCTGGTTTAAATTATCTTCTCATAACACATCAGTTAAAACAGAGTTAATGGCGGGGCTAACAACCTTTGTAACCATGTCTTACATTATGTTTTTAAACCCTATGATCATGTCAAAATCAGGGATGCCTTTTGATGGTTTATTTTTAGCAACTTGTTTAGGGGCGGCCATTGCGACGCTTTTAATGGGGATATATGCAAACTGGCCCGTTGGGCTTGCGCCAGGTATGGGGTTAAATGCTTTTTTTACCTTCACCGTTGTGGGCTCTATGGGCTATAGCTGGGAAATAGCACTCGGTTCTGTATTTTTATCAGGGGTACTTTTTGTTTTAATGAGTGTCACACGCCTCAGAGAGTGGATGCTCAATAGTATACCAATGAGTTTACGCCTTGCCATGACTGCTGGTGTGGGTTTATTTCTTGGATTTATTGGCTTGCGTTTTACTGGTATTGTAATCTCCAGCCCTGACAACCTATTAGCCATTGCCGACCTTAGTCATTTTGGTTTTGGTGAGTTTGGCCCCGAAGCCCCTGCCCTTGGCTTTCTCAGTTTTTTACTTATTGCAATTTTAAGTTATCGCAATATTTTTGGCGCGGTTATTATAGGAATAGCAACGACAACTCTTATTGCATTTATAATGACATGGGTGCTGCCTACTGATTTTTTTGTTGTTGCAGAGGCGGCAAAATCATTTGCTCCCGCCAGCGGTTTCATCAGTTACAACGGACTATTAGCGGTTCCTGAATTTTCTGCTATTGAGCCAATTTTGTTTAAAGCAGACATTATGGGAGCATTTGAAGTTGCACTCATTCCTGTGATCGTTACCTTTCTATTTGTGAATATTTTTGATACTGCGGGTACTTTAATGGGGGTGGCTGAGCGCGCTAATCTACAAGATAAGAATGGGCATATAAAAGGCTTGAATAAGTCATTAAAAGCCGACTCTATTTCATCGGTGATCGGCACCGCTTTTGGTTGCCCACCGGTTACCTCGTATGTCGAATCGGCTACAGGGATATCAGCAGGTGGACGAACGGGATTAACTGCGGTAACGATTGGTTTGTTATTTTTGATGGGGGTGTTTTTCTTGCCTCTTGCGCAAATGCTGCCTGGGTTTGCCGTAGACGGAGCACTTATTTATGTCGCCATGCTAATGATGAGCTCGTTAAAAGGGTTAGATTGGGATGATTTAACAGAATATGCCCCCGCTATTTGCACCACGGTAATGATGGCATTTACCTTTTCAATTTCTAATGGTATCGCGTTTGGTTTTATCACTTATACCGCGCTTAAAGTCGGTACTGGTAAATCTAACCAAGTATCGAAAGGTGTATGGGCACTCACTGTTTTATTTATTGCTAAATTTATTTTTCTGCATGAATAACATCATTTAAAAAATGCTCACCCACCGGGGTGAAAAAAGGGGGGTTACATTAATAATGTAACCCCCCTTTTTTGTATAGCCACACTCGCTTATGTGATATGTAGCGCAAATACTTTGCTATTGTGTATATTAATGCTAACTATGATGTAGAGCTCAATTCATCGGCACTATCTTGCGGTAATAAAATAGTGAGCACAATCGCTGTTAAACCAGAGACCGTAACTGCACTACCAAAAATAGTTTTAATATAAGTTGGCGCATTTAAAAATATCTCAGGGACAAAATTGACTCCCAATCCAATACCAAAGCTCACCGCAATTATTAATAAACTACGACGATTAATTTTTTCTGATGTGAGTATCTTTATCCCGGCCGCCATGACAGTGCCAAACATAACCAGTGTTGCTCCCCCTAATACCGGTTTGGGTATATTTTGTAATGCGGCACCAATCACGGGAAATAAGCCTAAAATCACTAATATTGCACCTATCCAAAGCCCAATATGACGACTTGCCACTCCAGTTAACTGAATCACACCATTGTTTTGACTAAAGGTCGTATTTGGAAAAGTGTTAAATACGGCAGCAATCATTGAGTTGACACCGTCACCTAAAATACCTCCTCGTACACGCTTTAAATAACTAGGTCCTTTAACCGGTAGTTTAGAAATAGCACAGTTTGCAGTGATATCGCCGGTAGACTCAATCGCTGTAATCAAATAAATAAAACCAAAAGCCGCTAAAGCCCCTATATCCACGTTAAACCCATATTTAAAAGGTATTGGAATCGCCACTAAATCAAATTCGCCCATTTCAAATTTAGTGCTCCCAAGTAGCGCAGCTAAAATACACCCCACGACCATAGCAACCACGACAGCGGTTAATCTGATCCATTGGTTTTTACTTACGTTAAGTGCCACCACTAAAGCAACCACGCTAAAGCCAACAAACAAATGGCTCGCCGATGCAAATTGATCTGGCATGTTATCAAGTAACCACTTCCCTCCGGCAATATCTATCATCCCTACTTTTATCAGGGTAATACCTATCATTGTAATTACGACACCGGTAACCACTGGAGTAATAATTTTGCCAAGTTTATTAATAAAAAAGCTCATAAAAATTTCAACAATGGCCGCTAAAAACGCAACGGCAAAAATAGTACCGAGTACTTCATCGTTCGAGCCCCCATTGTTTTTAACTGCAAAACCTGTCGCCAAAATTGTGCCTAAAAAAGCAAAACTTGTTCCTTGTACACAAATAAGGCCTGCTCCAATTCCTGCAAACCGCTTCGCTTGAATAAATGTGCCCACACCAGAAACAATTAACGACATACTAATTAAATAAGGAATGTCGCTTCCCAATCCTAAAATGCCACCAATGATAAGGGTCGGAGTTATGATCCCAACAAAACTGGCTAACACATGCTGTAAGCCTGCAAAAAAAGATTCCATCGCACCGGGCTTATCTTCTACTGCAAAAATAATATCATTTGATGATGTTGCGTCTTTAGCCATTGTATACCCTCTACATACCCCCAAAGGGAGAATTTAATTACATAAATGGCTTTATCAAAGCATTTACATATCAATTAATTTATCGAGATAAATCATTAAAGCGAGCAACTAACACATTTCTGGCAACAACAAATAGCACAATTATTTTTATAATTATTTAGTACTTGTTACTTGCATAAATGCAGTCAATAAGCTCTACTGACCAAACGGTCAAGAATGGCATAATATCTGCAATATACTTACCAAGATGACAAAACATAATTAATACCCGTGCGTATACAACAACAAAAAACAAATAAAAAGCCTTTTAAAATAAAGGCTATAAAAGGGTTAAGGGGGTCAGTTTGATTCAGTTTCTATTAAATGACACACCAATAGAAGTAGAAAAATGTTCGCCAAGTCTCACCATTTTGGACTGGCTTCGCACCAATAAAGGGAAAGTGGGCAGCAAAGAAGGCTGTGCAACTGGCGATTGTGGTGCATGCACCGTATTAGTCGGCGAAGAAATAGTGAACCCGCAAGGGGTGCATTCTTGGCATTATAAAACCATGAATAGTTGCTTATTACTACTAGGTAACGCGCACGCTAAGCATATTGTGACCGTTGAGGGAGTCACTCCCTCACTTTATCCTACATTAAACGAATTACACCCAGTGCAAAGAGCATTGGTTGAATGTCATGGTTCACAATGTGGCTTTTGTACGCCGGGCATTATTATGAGCTTATTGGCACTTTATATAAATAACCCGACTTATCCCGGAAAATCGGCCGTAATACATGCACTCGGTGGTAATTTATGTCGCTGTACGGGTTACAGCCCTATATTATTAGCTGCCGAGCAGGCTTATAGCTACCCACGCAGCAGTGAAAACTACAGCGCATTAGCGACACAATTTAAAGCGTCTATAAGCTGCGAGCAAAACCAAGTACCTTTTTTAACAAATGAGCAGCGCACCTTTTATTTACCACAAACTGCGGCTCAATTAGTTGCATTAAAATCATCACACTTAAACGCCCATTTAGTCACAGGAGGCACCGACTTTGCCATTGAGTTAAGCCAAAACCTGTTACTGCCCGATACCATTATCTCGTTAAGCCAAACCCACGAATTGATGCAGTTGAAAGACAATGAAGGTGAGCTAAATATTGGCGCATCCTTACCTTATAGCCAATTTGTTAGTCAATTTTGTCACTACTACCCTGAGGCTAAAGAATTATTTGAACGCTTAGGTTCAACGCAAGTTCGTAATGGAGGCTCACTCGGTGGCAGTTTAGGAAACGCTTCACCGATAGGCGATCCAGCGCCTTTACTTATCGCACTTAACGCCACAATGGATTTATTATCGGCACGAGGAACACGGACTATAAATGTGGCTGACTTTTTCTTAGATTACCGTAAAACCGTATTAAAAGAAGATGAAGTTATTAGCAATATAACCATCCCTAAACGCAGTAAATCGTTAAAACTGGCTTGTCATAAAATATCAAAACGTTTCGAAGATGATATTTCAACGGTGTGCTTAGTGCTTGCTATTGAACACAACGACAACACGATTACTCATGCACGTTGTGCTATGGGAGGGATGGCAGCCACCCCCAAAAATGCGCCCCATATAGAACAGCAATTAGTGGGTTTGCCACTAAGCGTAGCCAGCTTTAAAGAGGCAGCGAAACACGTTAATTCTGACTTTTCACCTATGAGTGATGTACGCGCAAGTGCTGAATATCGTATAAACGTCACGAAAAACCTTTTACACCGTGTCGGTATTGAGTTTTGCCACAGCGAATTAAAAAACCCAGATAACTTAATTGCCATTACTAGGATTTCACATGCGTCACTTTGAAATGGATAAATTAAAAGCACAAGGTGGCAGTGTCGGTCAATCGAAATACCACGACAGTGCAATAAAGCAAGTATGCGGTAATGCTAACTATGCCGATGATAACCCGGTCCCACAAGGTTGCTTGCATGCGTACCCTGTACTTGCTCCCATTACCAGCGGGACGATTACCGCTATTGATACCAGTAAAGCATTAGCCCTCAAAGGAGTAAAACGCATACTCGGTGCCGATGATGTCCCTGGTAAACTAGATATTGGTCCCGTTTTTCCTGGCGATATACTCCTCACTAAGCACCTAATTCAATATCACGGGCAACCTATTTTAGTGGTGGTTGCAGATAGCCATGAAACAGCCCGCAGAGCAGCAAAAATGGTGAATATTGAATGTCAGCAAAGTACTCCTGTGCTTGATATTAAAGACGCCATTGAAAAACAACATTGGGTACGCCCGCCTCACTCACTTAATAAAGGCGATAGCGCTCAAGCCATTGCGAATGCACACCACCAGCTTAAAGGTGATATTAATATAGGTGGCCAAGAGCACTTTTATTTAGAAGGCCAAATTGCATTATCGCAGCCCGATAATGACGGGGGGATTCATGTTCAATGCTCAACGCAGCACCCTACTGAAGTACAGCATTTAATTGCTAAAATTTTAAATAAACCATTTAGCTTTGTTACAGTTGAAACACGCCGTATGGGCGGTGCATTTGGTGGTAAAGAAACCCAAGGGGCGCCATGGGCATGTTTAGCCGCATTAGCAACATACTATTTAGGCTGTCCTGTAAAACTGCGACTATCACGCAGTGATGACTTTAGATTAACAGGCAAGCGCCACCCTTTTTATAACCAATATCATGTCGGCTTTGATGAAAACGGCTTAATTGAAGGGGCTGATATAACTGTAAATGGTTTTTGTGGCTATTCACCCGATTTATCAGACGCCATTGTAGACCGCGCTATGTTTCATGCTGATAACGCCTACTACTACCCTGCCGCTAAAATCCAAGGTAATCGCTGTAAAGTAAACACAGTCAGCCATACCGCATTTAGAGGATTTGGTGGCCCACAAGGGATGATTATGGGCGAGCTGATTATGGATGATATAGCCGCGAAGCTGGGTAAAGATCCACTAGAAATTCGCAAATTAAATTTATATCGACCAACACGAGATACGACGCCCTACCATCAAACAGTTGAGCAGCATATTTTAAAAGATATGATTAGCGAGTTAGAGCAATCTGGCGATTACTGGGCACGAAAAGACGCCATTAAAGAGTTTAATAAACACTCGCCTATCATTAAAAAGGGTCTGTCGATGACCCCTGTAAAATATGGTATATCGTTTACTGTGCAGCATTTAAATCAAGCCGGTGCGTTAGTGCACGTATACAGTGATGGATCGATTCATTTAAACCATGGTGGCACCGAAATGGGCCAAGGCTTAAATACCAAAATAGCGCAAATAGTGGCTCATGGGTTTGGGGTTGATTTTGAAGCAGTGACAATTAGCGCCACTCGTACCGATAAAGTACCTAATACGTCGCCTACTGCTGCATCTAGCGGAACAGACTTAAATGGAATGGCAGCACTCAATGCGGTTAACACCATAAAACAACGCTTAATTGATTTTATTAAAGAGCACTTTGAAGCACCAGAGCAAAGTATTGAATTTAAAAATAACCTAATCACCTTTAGCAAAGGCGAAATCAGTTTTAGCGAACTGGCAAACCTTGCTTACATGAACCGAGTATCACTGTCATCAACGGGCTATTATGCGACCCCTAAAATTCATTACGACAGAGCAAAAGGTGAAGGTAGACCTTTTTTCTATTACGCCCATGGTGTCGCCCTTAGCGAAGTAGAAGTAGATACACTCACCGGTGAAAATACCGTAACACGCGTAGATATAGTGCACGATGTAGGCAGCTCAATTAACCCCGCTCTTGATATAGGACAAATTGAAGGAGCGTTTATACAAGGCATGGGCTGGTTAACCTGCGAAGATTTGCAATGGAACAATAAAGGCGAATTAGCCAGCTTTGGGCCTGCCAATTATAAAATACCCGCTATTGGCGATACCCCAAGTGAATTTAATGTAAAACTGTATAACTCAGCAAATCCCGAAACCACCGTATTTCGCTCTAAAGCTGTGGGAGAGCCTCCTTTTATGCTGGCATTTAGTGTATGGAGTGCCATTAGAAACGCCATTAGCAGTGTCAGTGATTACCGTTACACAGCTCCATTAGATACCCCCGCAACACCTGAGCGAGTGTTAGCCGCCATTGAGCAAACAACCAAATGGCAGCAGGAACAAGTATGAGCAACTTAAATCAGTCGTTCCAAGGCTTTCATACTCAAAACTGGGCGCAAGCAATATATGACCATGAACAAAGTGGCACCCATTACGTAATTGCAACCGTATTAGGCACAAATGGTTCAACCCCTCGTGCCAGTGGTACAAAAATGGTTATTAGCGCAGAGCATATTTACGACACTTTAGGTGGCGGCCATTTAGAGTATAAAGTGATCGAAAAAGCACGCGAACTATTAGCCGGCGAACAAGCCACTCAAGTTATTGAACAATTTAACTTAAGCGCCAGTTTAGGCCAATGCTGCGGAGGGGTTGCTACCGTTATGCTAGAGTGCATGCAATGCCAACGCTTTAGCTTAGATATTTATGGTGCTGGGCATGTTGCACACGCATTAATTACCATATTAGCGCAGCTCCCCATACGTATCCGATGGATTGATAGTCGCAGTGACGTCTTTCCCGAGTCATTACCTAGTAACGTAACAAAAATTGTAGATGAAGAACCAACGCAACAAGTGGCGTTAGCCCCTAAAAATGGTCACTTTTTAATTTTAACGCATAACCACCAACTCGACTTTGCTTTAACACAGACCATTTTAAAACAAGGTGATGCAAACTGGTTAGGAGTGATTGGATCAGACGCTAAAGCACAACGCTTTAAGCAACGCTTAGCTCATCGTCAATTTAACGAGCAACAAATTGCAACTATGCACTGCCCTGTTGGCCTTGAAAACGTGACGGGTAAATTACCGATGGAAGTGGCTGTATCAGTCAGCGGGCAAATTATTTCGCTCTACCAAGCGCAGCAACCCCCTGCTCCAAAACGCCAAGGCTTACAATGGCGTACATTAAAAAATGCGTTAATAAATACCAACGACAGCACCACTTTGACTAATAGCGAAACCTTATTATGAGCAAAATAAAACTTAATGACTTATCTAAACACCAAGCACAACAAGAACTAACGCATTGCTGTGTTGCTCCTCGCTGGGTTGAAGGCATGATGGCGCTTTGGCCTTTTAACACCCAAGAGCAAATTTTTACTAGCGCAGAGACTGTATGGCAACAGTTAGGTGAGAGCGATTACTTAGCCGCTTTTGAAGGTCACCCACAAATTGGGGATTTATCTACCTTAAGCAAAAAATATGCTGCAACCGCAGATAAAGCAGGCCATGAACAATCAGCAATGAGTGAAGCAGATAAACACACACTAGAGCAAATGATTCGTTTAAATCATGCTTACTTAGAAAAGTTTGGCTTTATTTTTATTGTGTGTGCCACCGGTAAAAGTGCAGCGCAAATGCTAACACTTATCGAGCAACGCATTAATAACGATCGTGATGAAGAACTCATGATAGCGGCTGGCGAGCAGGCAAAAATAACCAAAATTAGATTAGAGAAATTACTATGAGCAAAAGCCCAATTACGTCCCATATATTAGATACAAGCACCGGAAAACCGGCGGTAAATGTCGCTGTAGAGCTTTATAAATTAGTTGATAATGAATGGCTATTTTTAACAAAAGCAAACACCGACGACGATGGCCGCATTACCGATTGGTTAGCACCTGATACCCTGATTGATTTTGCTACCTATAAATTAGTTTTTGACCTTGATAGCTACTACAGTAATACAACCACAGCGGCATTTTACCCTGAAGCGCAAATTACCTTTAGATTACAAGATACTAAGCATCATCATATTCCGTTACTTCTCTCACCCTTTGGTTTTTCAACTTACAGAGGGAGTTAACTGTGAGCAACAATAATAAAAAAGTAATTTGTGGCAATATATTAGACTTTGTTGACGATCCAACCATTGCTGGTGAGCGCGCATATCGTTACTTTGAAAAAGGCGCAATGTTAATAGAGCACGGTAAAGTTGTGAAGCTAGGCTACGAGCAAGATATTCTCAACGGGTTACACAGTGATGTAAAAGTTATACGCCACGACGCCAAACTAATTATGCCTGGAATGATCGACACCCATATTCATTTACCACAAACCGAAATGGTTGGTGCATACGGCGAACAACTCCTTTCATGGTTAACTGAGTATGCATTTCCAACCGAGAAAAAATTTGCAGACGAAGAGTACGCATCTCACGTATCTAACATCTTTTTAGATGAACTATTACGTAACGGCACCACAACGGCATTGGTATTTGGTACGGTACATCCTCAATCAGTTAATGCTTTTTTTAAGGCGTCGCAAAAGCGCAATTTAAGAATGATAGCCGGTAAAGTGATGATGGATCGTAATTGCCCAGAAGATCTATCAGACTGCGCACAAAGCAGTTACGATGAGTCTAAAGCTTTAATCGAAAAGTGGCATAACGTTGATAGACTGAGCTATGCAGTAACCCCTCGTTTTGCGCCCACTTCTAGCCCAGCGCAATTACAAAAGTGCAGCCAGTTATTAAAAGAATACCCCGATGCTTACTTACATACCCATTTATCTGAAAATAAAGACGAATGCGAATGGGTCGGTAGTTTATTCCCTGATGCTCCCGATTACTTAGGGGTTTATGAACAAGCTGAGCTAGTGCGTAAGCGCTCGGTATTTGCCCATAGCATTCATTTATCTGAGCGCGAATTATGCTGCCTAAGTGATAATAATGCGGCAATTTCACACTGCTCTACGTCTAATTTATTTTTAGGCTCAGGATTGTTTGATTTAAAAGCCTGCGAAAAACATAACATTAATGTCGGTATGGGTACCGATGTAGGGGCAGGCACTAGCTTTTCAATGTTACAAACAGGTAATGAAGCATACAAAATACAACAGCTACAAGGCGAAAAGTTTTCAGCATTTAAAGGACTTTACCTGGCTACGTTAGGTGGTGCACGTGCCCTTGATTTAGAAGGCACCATAGGTAACTTTAACCTAGGTTGCGAAGCGGACTTTATTGTCATTGATTTTGCCGCTACAGACTTTTTAGAATTTCGTTTACAACATGCTCATACGTTACATGAAAAGCTATTTGCTATTATGATGTTAGGCGATGACCGCTGTATAGAGCACACTTATATTATGGGTAACTGTATTTATCAACGTGATGCAAACAGCCCTTTTGCAGCCCCCCTTTCCCCTTCACTTACAGAGGCTTAAACCAATGGAAAATTATTTATTTGAGCTTGCCCACTTAATGTTTCGCTACTTTCATGTGGTCGCAGGCATTGCATGGATTGGCGCATCATTTTATTTTGTGTGGCTTGATAACAATTTACAAACCCCGCCTCAACATAAGCAAGATATTGGGATTAAAGGCGATTTATGGGCTATACACGGCGGCGGTTTTTACGAAGTGGCTAAGTATCAAAATGGACCGCAAAAAATGCCAAGTACCCTACATTGGTTTAAATGGGAGGCTTATACTACTTGGATCAGCGGGACGCTATTATTTACCTTACTCTACTATGTAGGTGCCGATGTATACCTGCTCGACAGCAGTAAAAGTGAATTAAGTAAATTTACCGCTATTGCCGCTTCTTTAGGGTTCATAGCCTTAGGTTATATTGGCTATCGTTTATTATGTAAAAGCCCGCTTGTTGAAAAAGGCATTGCCTTTAGTCTTGTCGCTATTAGCCTATTAGCTCTATGGACATGGGGGGTTGATCAACTCTTTAGTGACCGAGCTGTGTATATTCACGTCGGCGCACTGATTGGTACCTGTATGGCAGGTAATGTTTATCACATCATAATGCCGGGGCAGCGTTATATGGTCAGCGAAATTGAAGCGGGTCGTATTCCAGACTCCGCCCCTGGATTAAAAGCAAAACAATGCTCTGTGCATAATAATTATGCGACCTTGCCCATCATTTTTATCATGTTAAGTAATCACTTTCCTTATACCTATAGCCACGATTTTGGTTGGCTAATCTTAATTGGCCTATTTATTATCGGGATGTGGATACGTCACTTTTTTAATTTAAAACATCAAGGTGTAAATAAACCATCGGTATTAATAAGCGGTATAGCTGCCTTTTTAATTTTAATGTTAGCCATAGCTCCTTGGCCTAAAAACCAACAAACAACAGTCGCCAATACAACTGCCTCTACGGATGTTGTTAGTGTAAGCGATGCACAAGCATGGCAAATTATTAATACCCATTGCACTGAATGTCACAGTGAAGCACCGCGTTCAAAAATATTTCAAACAGCTCCTTTGGGATTTAAATTAGATTCAATCGAAGCCGCTAAAAAAGTAAATGCATTAATTCATACTCGCGCCATTATTACTAAAGATATGCCCTTTGCTAATGTGACCAAAATGACCGATGCCGAGCGAGATACTTTAGCCCTGTGGCTTGCTGATGTTAAAAAAGAGAAATAATAATGACTGTAAAAAATAACGATTATCCTCGCAATTTAATTGGCTACGGTGCGCAAGTCCCCCACGCAAAATGGCCTAACAAGGCACGTATTGCCCTACAGGTTGTATTAAATTATGAAGAAGGCGGCGAAAACTGTGTACTGCATGGCGATCCTGCTGCCGAAACCTTTTTATCTGAAATAGTCAGTGCGCCTCATGTAGAAGACCGCCATATTAGTATGGAATCTATTTATGAGTATGGATCTCGTGCGGGAGTATGGCGACTGTTACGATTGTTTAAAAAATACGATATTCCAGTCACTATTTTTGCTGTAGCGATGGCACTTGAACGCCACCCTGATGTTGCAAAAGCGTTTGTAGCCGCTGGCCACGAAATTGCGAGCCACGGCCTGCGTTGGATTAATTATCAAAATATAGATATAAACACCGAACGCGAGCATATGCTCAAAGCTGTAGAGATTATCAAGCAGCTGACCGGCAAAAAACCTCAAGGCTGGTATACCGGACGAACCAGTCCTAACACGGCCGCACTGGTTGTTGAGAATGGGCCATTTTTATACGATGCCGATGACTACAGTGACGATTTACCCTTTTGGAGCACTAAACAAGGCAAGCCTCAATTAATTGTTCCCTATACCCTTGATGTAAACGACATGCGCTTTGCGGCGGTACAAGGGTTTAATGCCGGCGACCAATTCTTTAATTATTTAAAAGATACATTTGATACTTTATATGAAGAGGGCGATCCAAATGGCGAAAATCGCCCTAAAATGATGTCAATTGGTTTACATTGTCGATTAATTGGTCGTCCAGGACGTATTAAAGCTCTGTCACGCTTTTTTCAATACGCGCAATCGTTTGAGGGGGTTTGGTTTGCTACTCGCGCAGAAATTGCACAGCATTGGCATGATACCCACCCTTATCAGCAAGATTAAGTCTCATTCTTATTAAACACTCAATAAAAAAGGGTTAACTAAACAGTTAACCCTTTTTTATTTGTTATTGCCTTTATCGTGCTCTTTGCTTATTACCACCGACTTTAGGCTTGGTATTCGCTTTTTTAAATTGGCTAAACCCAGTATGTCGCGTTAATGCCGGACGCGCACTTTTTCCTTTTGTATGCTTACTTCCCTTTACTTGTTTTTCATCGCGGCCTTCTTCGGGCACTAAACAATTAGGCCCTTTACCAATAAGTTTTGCTTTACCCATTTTTCGTAAAGCTTCACGGATCATTGGCCAGCCTGATGGATCATGATAGCGTAAAATAGCTTTATGTAATCGACGTTGACGTGCCCCTTTAGGTACCGCAACTTGTTCCGTATTATTTTTAATATTACGTAATGAGTTCATTTCGGTATGGTAAATAGTGGTCGCATTTGCCATTGGCGAAGGATAAAAGTTTTGCACCTGATCTAACTTAAAATCATTCGATTTAAGCCACAGTGCCATATTCACCATATCTTCATCTTTTGTCCCTGGATGCGCCGAAATAAAGTAAGGGATTAAATACTGTTTTTTACCCGCTTCTTTCGAATACTTATCAAATAACGCTTTAAACTGATCGTATGCTCCCATGCCCGGTTTCATCATTTTTGATAATGGACCGTCCTCTGTATGCTCTGGTGCAATTTTTAAATAGCCGCCCACATGGTGTGTCACCAACTCTTTAACATAACGAGGGTCTTGCACTGCTAAGTCGTAACGCACACCAGAGGCTATCAATATTTTTTTTACGCCTTTTACTTCACGGGCTTTTTTATATAAGTCGATAGTCGGTGTATGATCGGTATCCATGTGTTTACATATATCAGGGTACACACACGATAAACGCCTACAGGTACTTTCAGCTTTTTTACTGGTACAGCGTAGTTTATACATGTTGGCTGTTGGTCCACCTAAATCAGAAATAACCCCAGTAAAGCCAGGGACTTTATCTCTGATCTGTTCTATTTCATCAATAATAGATTCTTGTGAACGGCTTTGAATAATTCGCCCTTCATGCTCTGTAATAGAACAAAACGAGCACCCACCAAAACACCCACGCATTATATTTACCGACGTTTTTATCATGTCGTAAGCAGGAATTTTTGCATCACCATAACTTGGATGTGGAATACGTTGATAAGGTAAACCAAATACATCATCCATTTCATGAGTTTCTAATGGAAATGCAGGCGGGTTAACCCAAATAGAACGATCACCATGGCGTTGAAATAACGCTCTAGCACAACCAGGGTTTGTTTCTTGGTGTAAAATTCGCGAAGCATGGGCATATAAAGGTTTGTTAACACTTACTTGCTCAAAAGCGGGAAGTTTTACATAGGTTTTTTCCCATGGTTTAGGGCGAGCCGGTTGAATGGTAATTGGCTTTGCTGCTTCGGCTTGTAAATCAATGCCTGCTTTTTTAAATTCAGATTTGCTACAGCCTACATCATCAGCCCCGTACGGGTTTGGGATAGGGTCAATTTTACCTATTTTATCAATTGCTGTTGAATCGCTACCTCGCCAACCTACTAACGGTTCTTTACGAATAACGGCTGTACCGCGAATATCTTGGATTGTATCCATCGTTTCGCCACCAGCAATACGATGAGCCACTTCAACTAATGGACGCTCTGCATTACCATAAATTAAGATATCGGCTTTAGCATCAAATAAAATACTACGGCGAACCTTCTCTTGCCAATAATCGTAATGAGCAATACGGCGTAAACTGGCTTCTATTCCGCCAATAACAATCGGCACACCTTTATAAGCTTCGCGCACACGTTGTGAATAAATCATGACTGCACGGTCTGGGCGTTTACCACCAACATTACCAGGCGTATAAGCATCATCATGACGCATACGCTTTTCAGCGGTGTAGCGGTTAATCATCGAATCCATATTGCCGGCGGTTACACCAAAAAATAAATTGGGTTTACCTAATGCCATAAACGCATCTTTAGAGTGCCAGTCTGGCTGAGCAATAATCCCTACTCTAAAGCCTTGCGCTTCAAGTACACGGCCAATAACCGCCATACCAAAGCTTGGATGGTCAACATATGCATCACCGCTAATGATAATAATGTCACAGCTATCCCAGCCAAGTGCATCCATTTCTTCACGGGTGGTAGGTAAAAATGGGGCGGTGCCGTAACATTCTGCCCAATATTTAGGGTAGGAAAATAACGCACGTTCAGCTTGCAGAGGGCTCATAGTTTTGACCATCAAATAACAAAAGGCGCAAATTATACACTAATTGCAACTGATTGCTTTAGTGTTATTACGCTTAAGCATGTTAATTTTAATTAATTAGCTTGTTTAATAAATTCTAGTAATGCATTTTCGGGCATGGGTTTAGCATACAAAAAGCCTTGTACTTCATTGCATCCTAACTGTTGTAAGAATGAAGCTTGCGCTTGTGTTTCAACGCCTTCGGCTATCGTTCTTAAACCTAACTTAGCGCCTAATGCGATAACCATAGCAGCAATATCACCGTTGTCTTTTTCTGGTAGGTCTTTAATAAACGCACGATCTATTTTTAGCCTATCAGCAGGTAAATTTTGTAAGTAGCTTAATGACGAATACCCTGTACCAAAATCATCTATAGCCACTTCAATACCGGTGCTTTTTAATTCATTTAAACTATCTATTACTGAGCCTAACTCATCCATTAATACACTCTCGGTTACCTCAAGTTCAATATTTTTAGGGGCTACATTATATTTTTTTAAGGTATCTGTAACCTGCTTAGCATAACCTTTCACTTTAAATTGCGGCACCGATACATTAACCGCAATACATATTTCAAAACCTAAACTTTCTAGGCGCTTTTGCTGCAAACACGCTTGCTCTAATACCCATTGGCCTATTTCAATGATCAGTCCTGCATCTTCGGCTAATGGAATAAATATGGCAGGTGAAATATAACTGCCATCTCGAGAGCGCCAACGTAATAAAGCTTCACAGCCAAATACCGATAAATCTTTTAAATTAAACTGTGGTTGATACCACACCTCTAATCTTTGGCTTTCAAAATCTTGTCTTAATTCGCGGATCATCTGTAACCGCAACGCAATATTTTTTTGCATTTGGCTTTGAAAATACACCCCCTCTTCTTTGCTTTCTTTTTTAGCTTGGTTTAGCGCGATATAAGCTAACTTTAAGGTTTCTGCGCCACTGTGTTGAAAATCATGTTGATGACACAACCCCATTTTAAAACCAATAGGTAATATATGCTCTCCAACGATAAAAGAAGGCCTTAAATTCTCTATAAAACAGCATTGACTAAATTTATCTTTTGCAATAACTAGCCCAAAAATATCGGCACCTATACGAGAAAGTAATTGTGCATCGGGGAGTAGCTTTTGTAGGCGATGTACAATAGCAATTAATAAGGCATTTCCTACTTCTTGGCCTAAGCCATTATTGATATCTGAAAACCCCATAACATCAAGTAACACTAAAACACTCTTATTGTCGTTCTCATGGTAATGAGAGGCTAAGTTTTCAATGAAGTTAATACGATTAGCAATACCGGTTAATCCATCTTTATAGGCGGCATCACGTAATTTATTAAATAAACCCACGTTTTCTAGCGCGACACTCACACTGGTTAAAAATATTTCTGCAAACTTCACCTGCAGCGCTGAAGGAGGATGATCGCACTGAATATAAATACCCGCAGTGCGTTGTGCGCTTTTAAAAATAAAGAGTGCACCATCGTGGTCAAATACATGCTGATCATTTTTAAATTTATGCGCTAGATTATTTACAACGTCATGGCTTATCTCGCCTAATTTTAAGCCAGCATATTGCTCAAAGCCTTCACACCCGCCTAATACGGTTATTGCTTCATCATCTTGTAATTGCTTACAGATTAAGCCTTTAGGTTCGCACGCTAAAATGACAGCTAAATAATCAATAATATTTTTACACAGTACCTTTACATCTTTTAAGCTTAAAATGGCCTTAGAAGCACTTAATATGGTGTTCATTGCTTCACTTTGATACTCAAGCTGACAAACTTGTTGATATGAGCGTAATGCCGTAATCAATGACGTTACTAACTTATCACGAGTTAATTCTGTTTTAGTTTTATAATCATTAATATCAAATTCGCGTATTACTTTTTGCTCTGGGCAATTACCTGCTTGTCCAGTTCGTAAAATTATTCTCACTGTTTGGTTGTTTAATTCTTCTCGGATCCACTTAGCCAGCTTTAACCCAGCATCATCAGTCTCCATAACGACATCAAGAAAGATAACCGCAATATCAGAAGATGCCTTTAGTATATTGATAGCCTCTGCACTTGAGTGTGCATTATGAAAGCGTAATCCTGCTCCAGAAAATTCAATACCCGTTAAGGCAAGCTTAGTGACGGTATGAATTTCTGGTTCATCATCAACAATTAATACATCCCAAAATGCTGTTGGTTCAACAACTTCTGGGTAATCACTTTCTTGAAAAAGTAAAAAATCATTTTCGGATGATGGCATCTGCTCTCCTTTATGGCTAAGATGGTACGCATAATATAAATAAATTAATAAGTTAATTAGCGACGATTAAACATATATAAGTCACTCTACTTATTACTATAGTCGATTAATATTTAGTTTTTTAAATCATAATTAATTAATCATTTAAAAGGCACGCTTATCAAACTACTTAAACTAACTTTAAAAACAGTATTTATTTTATTACTCGTAATCATTGTCATAGGCTTACTTTTGCCTCAGCATTACCAAGCACAAAAATCAGTAACCATCGAGGCCGATAGAAAAGCAATTAGCTCATTAATAAGTGATTTTAACCATTGGAAAAAATGGTCTCCATGGCATAAGGTTGATCCAACAATTAAGTTTACTTTAGGTGAACCTAATAGCGGGCTCGGTGCCCATCAAACATGGCAAAGCCAATGGGGTTTTGGTGAAATGACAATCACGACTATCTCAGAAAATAAAATCTCATTTAATATTTTATTTAATCAAGATCATATAATTAATGCGACAATAACCCAGCAAGCTAACGGCGCTGCTGTCGATGTTATTTGTCACGTAGAAGGCCAAGCAAACACCCCATTTTTATCTGGGTATATGGCGTTATTAAGTGAATATGTGTTAACAAACACCATTACTTTAGGGCTTAACAATATAAAAACCGTCGCTCAACTTGAGCATGAAAAACAAAAACAAAATCCCCCCGAAGATCCAATGCAACCTGCAATCACACAGGTAAATTCACTATGACGGTAAAATCTTCACAAGTAAAAATTAGGTTAGCTAATATTATTGAATCTCTACTTGGCTACCCTGTTACTAAAACAATACAAAAAGGCAATGGGGATACGAGCCAGCAACAATATAATACCCATGGTCAAGTAAAACCGCTTTATAGTATTAATAGTGACAATACAACCCTAGCTCGTGCTCAAAAAAGGCAAGATCTATTACTTATAAAGCGCCAACAAAACATAGAAACAATATTAGCTTTAGCGATGGAATTTTGCCCTGATGTAGCAAGCAATAAGCAGCCTGATGCAGACTGGGTAGAGCATTTTATCTCTTTGTGTGAAGATACCGCTAATGAATCAATGCAAATATTATGGGCCAAAATCCTAATAGGCGAAACCTTAACCCCTGGTACTTTTTCAATTAAAAGTCTGCAAACACTAAAGCATATGACACAACGTGAAGCCGATGCATTGCAAAAATGTGTGTCACTGAGTAGCTTTAATGCAAAAGATGATAGTCACTTTATTTTATTAGGGTTTTATAAAAAGCCATCCTTGTTTGATTTACTACGAAAAGGGAATAAAGTGTCATTAAATTTAGGAAAAACAGGCATTAGCTTTCCCGAAATTTTAACCTTAATGGATTTAAATTTACTGTATAGAAAAGAAATTGAATCGGCGGCTTTAAAATCAGGACAAGAACTAACACTTTGCTTTTTATCACAAAAAGTTACACTTAAAGCTAAAAGTAGTGATTTAGTATTGAGTTATTATAAGTTTACGCAAACCGGAGATGAGCTTTCTAAGTTAATAAATATTCCAATAAATAAAAACTATAAGCAATTGATAAATAGCGCATTAGAAAATGAATTTGAGCTAACCTGGCATACAATTGAATAATTTATACCAGGTTAACATTATGCAACGTTAGAAATGTACTTGAACACCGGCAAAAGGACCTGACATATCGATATTAGTATTAATATCATCGATATCATCAAGCTCTAATGTCATTGAACGATAACCCGCTTTAATAGCAACATCTACCGCTAAATTATCAATTAATTCCCAAGCAATACCAGCTTGGTAATCTTGCAACTTGCTATCATCGATAGCCAATAAGCTACCTTCAAAAAATACACTTAAACCAGTAAATGGTAGGCCCACTTCAGCGCGACCATAAGCAAGCGGAACAAAACCAGAAAACTCAACGGTTTCTGTATGGCTAGAACCATTTTGCTGTGAAGTACCTGTTACTGTAATTTCACCATCAAATTGCTTTGCATTTAGACCTAAATCAATTGATACCAAATCGTTATCAAAAATTTCGTAATACAAAATATAATCAATATGCGAAAAGTCAGTCATTGAACTAACATCGGTTTGTGTTACATAGTCTTCACCATTAAATGAAAAAGAACTATCAAGTGTTGTTGAACCGTTTAGCTCAAGCTCAGTGTACTTTAATTTAATATTTGGAATTAAAGGTACTGGGTGCTCAAAAGCAGCGTAGTAACTTATAAATGTTTCATCTTCAAAATTAAAATCTTGTTGGGCGTTATTCCCATCTGAGAAACTACCATCATTGCCCGCTTGAATTCCATCTACACCGATATATAGCCCTAAAAGAGTATCAGCGTGCGCAACCGGCGTTAAACATGCCATAGAGATGGCAGCTGCAATACAATATTTTTTCATCGTTCTTCCTTATCCTTGAGCAAGCAATTCGCTCAACTCGATTAAAGCCGCATTGGCTCGTGAAATATAATTAGCCATAACTAATGAGTGGTTTGCTACAAAACCAAAACCATTCCCATTTAAAATAATTGGGCTCCACACAGTTTCTTGAGTTGCCTCAAGCTCACGTATAATTTGTTGTAAACTTACCCGCGCATTTTTCTTTTCAAGTACATCTGCAAAATCGTACTCTACGGCTTGTAAAAAATGAAGTAACGCCCACGTTGCACCGCGAGATTCGTAAAACACATCATCTATTTCCCACCACGATGTTCTAATTTGCTGTTGCAGTGGAGTGTTAGTTGCTTGTTTATTTGATGAGTTACCTGCTAAATCGGTATTTACTTTTTCTTGGCCAACACTGGCACTTAAACGCTGACTTAAGCTACCTAAACGTTTTTCGGCCTCTTTTAACCAACTACGTAAATTATCTGCCCTGGCATAAAACTGGCTATCACGTTCATGCTGATTAGCAATTTGATTACGGTAAGTGATTAAAAACTCAATTCCTTTTTCATACTCACCTTCAGCACTAGGCCACGCCCATGCTTCAGAGCTAATATTAAATTGTGGTTGTGCTTTTTTTAGTGCCTCGTGCTCTGTTGACTGAGACTGAGAACGGCTGAAATCCTTACGCATCGACAGGGCTAAATCACGCACCATTTCAAGTGCACCGTATTCCCACGCAGGCATATTATCCATAAATAAACTAGGTGGCATCACATCATTTGACAAGTAACCACCGGGCTTATTGAGCAAGGTATTCGAAACGGTAATCAACGTTGATGTGGTCGTATATCCGGTAACTAATTGGGTATTTTCTTGCTTCGCTTGTTGATTTGCATTGTCGATAACATCAAACCTATCAGGTTCAATGCTCCAATAAACAGCAATGACATAAAAAATAACAAGTAGCAGTACCAATAATGTGACTAACTTTCCTTTATGTTGCGACATTTTACCTCCTAGTGATGCGAGTGATGTTTAGCAGACGTAGATTGTTCAACTTGTTCTGCTAGCGATATAACCTCTATGTTTGTAAAAATACGGTTACCATCTTTAAAATATAGCGTGAGTTTACGTTCTTGCCCTGCAATAAGTGGCTCTTGCGGCTCAAATACCATTAAATGTAAGCCGCCAGGTTGAAACTGCACACTTTCATGAGCCTTAATTTCTATGTTACTTACCTTTTCCATTTTCATCATTGCACCTTCGTGCTTATGTTGATGTATTTCTACACGCCCCAATCCATCAATCGTCGCTTTAACTAACACAGCATCAACTTTACTATGATTGCTAATTGTTAAATACCCGACACTGGATTCAGCAGCAGGTAAAAACTCTCTTACCTGCCCATTTTCAACACTAAGCTGAGCAACTTCATGACTATGATCATGCCCCTCATGGGCTAATAATGATGACGAAAAACAAAAAGATAAAGCTATCACTACGGTTATTAAAAGCATTTTCATCATTATTTATTCCTTGTATATTAACATAAGATTACTCGCTAAATTTACCATAGAATGGCCTACTTAGTCAGTTAAAAAATTAACTTAAGACTTTTTTATTGTCGCTTATTAACCAATAGAGTATGGCAGCTAATAGTAATGGCCAAAATATCATGATAGAGCCAAATAAACACGCTAAAACAACACCGGCAAAAGCCACTAAAAAAGCCCCTACTACGCCCATAGCTAATAACCCTGCAACCGCAGCAACAATAATAATTGCCACTAATACACCAACTAACTCAAGCCCTGTCCAGCTAATATCCGCAATCCATAATGGTAATTGCCACGACTCAAAATGGACAAAAGGCAGCACATCAGTAAAAAATAACAAATATAAGACAATACCTATCGCTAGTGTTTTCATTACATTCTCCTAAATTACTTTATCTTCTAAACAACAATGAGCAACCAAATAACCTATTAATACACCAACGGGGAAACTCAAAAAAAGTAGCAGCGTAACTAATCGGGTAGACCAAACGGGTAAATCTAGTCGTTGTGCTAAGCCACTACACACCCCCGATATTTTTTTATTTAGTTTATCTTTATACCAACGACGTTCTGCATTAAATGTATTCATACCGTTCTCCTAAGCTGATTTCTTTATCGTCATTTTTAAAGCGGCTAATTCATTATCAATCGCCTCATTTTTTACTATGTTATTAATTTCATCTGCCATTGAGCTTGCTGATGATGTCATTTCGTAAGCCTCAACTTGTGCTTCAATACTTTCTACTCTTTGCTCAATGCAATCAAAACGTGACATAGCATGGGTTATTTTTTCACTGTGTACTTGCCCGTGTACCTTTGCTTTTACTGTCGCAATATTTTGGCGTTTTTCTAGCTGGGATTGCTTTACTTTGGCATCCGCTATTTTTTTGTTTAAACGCTCACAGTCATCGCTCATTTTTACAATAGAGTTTTGCAAAGCGGCCAATTCAGACTCTTTAATGGTTACATCATCTGCAATTACTTGCTTTTGCATTAAAGCCGCTTTAGCTAAATCATCGCGATTTTTAGCTATCGCTATTTCTACTTGTTCTTGCCAGTGGTTCATCGTTAACACATTGGCTTTGATATGGCGTTTAAGCGCTTTTTCTTCACATAACAGTGTTGCGGCTGTAGTGCGGCACTCACTCAATGCGCCTTGCATATCGTTAAGTAATAGCTTGATGAGCTTTTGTGGGTCTTCTGCTTTATCAAGCATTGCAATGATATTTGATTGAATTACATCGTTAATTCTAGTTATTACACTCATTTAAACTCTCCGCTTATAATTAATAATTACCTCATTGTTATTCCAAAAGTTATGCCAACTCCTGAAAAACCAATAAAACAATTAATTTTCAATTAGATACGGTAAATAAAAAGAATAGGAGAATGAAGAGTGGATGAATGGAAAAGTTTAAAAAGACTAAAAAAAAGTGAATTTGACCAACTTTTAGGTTCAAAAAAGCCACCAATATGGTGGCTATTTTAATTACAAAATACGTTTATTCTGGAACGAAACTCAGAGCTTTATCCATAACCGATAAATCAGCCTGCTTACCGTGACCATTTTCTGATAAGTGTCGTCTAAAACCACGAGCACCTGGCTGTCCTTGGAAAATCCCTAACATATGGCGTGCTACATGCCAAAAATTAGCACCTAAACGCATTTCCTCTTCTATGTACGGATACATTGCACGAACAACATCATGACGTGTTTGACTATTGGCTGTTTCGCCATAAATAACTTCATCAACATCATTTAATATAAACGGATTGCTATACGCTTCGCGACCTATCATTACACCATCTAGGTGCGTTAAATGCTCAAGGCTCTGGGTCAGCGTTTTAACACCGCCATTAATACTAATATCTAACTGTGGGTAATCTTTTTTAAGTTGATATACTCGCGGGTAATCAAGAGGAGGGACTTCACGATTTTCTTTTGGACTTAAACCATTAAGCCATGCCTTACGTGCATGAATAATAAAGTCATCGCATCCAGCTTTATGACTTGCCTCAACCAACGCACATAAAAATGCATAGGAGTCTTGTTCATCAATACCGATACGTGTTTTTACCGTTACAGGAATATCTGTTTCGCTTTTCATCGCACTAACACATTGCGCAACCAAATCTGGCTCAGCCATTAAACATGCGCCAAAACGCCCATTTTGCACTCTATCAGATGGGCAACCTACATTTAAATTAATTTCATGATAGCCACGCTCACTTGCCAATTTTGCACATTGCGCTAACGCTTTAGGATCTGAGCCACCTAATTGCAATGCAACAGGCCCTTCATGCTGATTAAAATGCAGGTAATCACCGCGACCAAATAAAATGGCGCCCGTGGTTATCATTTCAGTATATAGCACCGTATGCTTGGTCATTTTACGATGAAACGTACGACAATGACGGTCAGTCCAATCAAGCATGGGAGCTACAGACATTCTACGAAAACTATTACTTACGGGACTTGCAGGCATTGCGATACTTCCAAAGTTTTTAATTAATGTACGCAATAAAAGCGCATTAACGATTCTAATAACAAATTTAGCGGGTAATTATACACAACCTAAATAATAAAATGCAGCAGTAAGTATCCGCTATTGGATTAAAAATAACGTCATTCGTTTTACTCGCTTTTAGCCATACACTTGTAAACCAAAATACTGCGCCACCCCGCTTAAAATATTAGTCACCGCTACCGACGTTAAAACAAGCCCCATGATTCTACTTATAATACTAGCTCCACTGTCACCAATTAATTTATGTACTTGTGTTGCCAATAATAATAAAACCAACACAACACATAATACAGCTAACATCATTGATGATGTAACTAACTGCTCAACCCAGGTAAACTCTTCATTTCGGGTCATTAACACGGCACCTAACATAGCCCCAGGGCTTGCTATAGAAGGGATAGCTAAAGGGAATATTGCCGTTTCGGTACTATCACGTACGCTTTTTATTTCTGTTTCAGGTTTGCTTTCTCCAAAAATCATCGACAATGCAAACAGTAATAAAATAATACCACCCGCAATTTGAAACGCCGCTAAAGGTATTTCTATTGCATTTAATAATTGCTCACCTGCTACAACAAAAAAGAGTAATACAAGTGCAGAGACCCCGACGGCTTTTAAAGCAACCTTACGTTTAAATTTTTCATCGTCAGCGCGTGTAACAGCAATAAAGACGGGTACAGTCCCGATCGGGTCTATGACTGCAAAAAAGAAAATAAATGTGGCTAATAATTCATGCATCCTTAAAATTTCCTAGTAAAATGAGTAGAATAAAAACGCTGCAACTACAATACAATATGTTAGTATATCACGGTCGCGTAAGGATAAATTAGATGAATATAGAATCACTCGTAAGTAAAGCCAAACAAGAATGTGATAACCGTGGTGCACGTTTTACACCTATCCGTGAAAAAGTTTTTCGGTTATTAGCTAATGCCCAAGGAGGTGTTGGTGCTTATGATTTACTTGAACAGTTAAAAGTTACTGAGGCAGGCGCTAAGCCCGCAACCATATATCGTGCTTTAGATTTTTTATCTGAGCTGGGGTTTATTCATAAAATAGAAAGCACAAATGCATTTATGCTGTGTCATCATTTTGATCATATTCACCCTGTTCAATTACTAATTTGTGACACTTGTGGATTTATAAAAGAATTACACTCTACTGTTATTTCCCATGAGTTAAATAACCTTGCAGCAGAAAGCGGTTTTATTGTTTCTGCACAAACAATTGAAGCACATGGTAAATGTGAGTCTTGTCGTTCATAAAATTAGTTTTGTATTTTAAATTAGATTTATTGCAAGCTGTTATTTCAGTACTATTTAATAGGTATAAACCATGAATGTAGAATTCATCAATCCTTTTTTAGCCTCTTTACTTAATGTATTAGAGACTATGGCGCAAACAAAATTAAAACCGGGAAAACCTCGTATAAAAACCGATGAAATAGCATGCGGTGATGTATCGGGTGTTATCGGAATGGTCGGGCCGGTTACTCGTGGCTCACTATCGATTACTTTTGATGAAAGCCTTGCATTGACGTTAATGGAAAAAATGTTAGGTGAAAAACCTGACAGTATTAATGATGAAGTTACTGATATGGTTGGCGAAATAACCAATATGGTTACCGGTGGGGCGAAAAACCTACTGGGCGAAAAAGGGTACGATTTTGATATGGCGACCCCCATTGTTGTTTCAGGTAAAAATCACACAATTACCCATAAAAGTGATGGCAAAAAAATTCTTATGCCATTTACCAGTGATGACGGTAATGCTTATATAGAAATAAGCTTCGATGCGCTATGAGTTGGCAACAACACATTATTACATTAAAACCCCGCTCTCGGGGTTTTCACTTAATTGATAATGAAATTATTGCTCAACTTCCTCAATTAAGCCGCTATAAAGTTGGGCTGTTACATTTATTTATTCAACATACCTCTGCTAGCTTAACCATAAACGAAAATGCCGACCCCACCGTTCGCATGGATATGGAAAGCCACTTTAATAAGTTTGTTCCACAATGCCAGCCTTATTACCGCCATGATTATGAAGGCGATGATGATATGCCTGCGCACATAAAAAGCAGTACGATTGGTTGTGAGCTAACAATTCCTATCGCTAACGGTTATTTAGCATTGGGGACTTGGCAAGGAATATACCTCGGTGAGCACCGAGATCATGCCAGCAGTAGAAACATAATTGCGACTATTCAAGGTGAGCTGTAGCGCTAATACCCCACAGTGTCTGCAACAATATAAAACACTTCAAATACCTTATTACCACCACTATTAATACTTTAATTATCAATATGAGTTAGAACTGCATTTAAAGATGTTTATAGCAATATAATAAAAATAACGTTTTCAGTGGTTTTAACACTCATTTTCAGCGTATCGTTACCCTACAACCTATTAGTTAATAAGCTTAATAGATTGCAGGGCAATTTTTACTTAACGATGGTTTACCTATTATTGATAAAGGTAAGGTCCCACCCAACGATACGTTTTTTTGTTAATAGTTAAGCTGTGTTTAGCCGTATTTGACGCATTTTTATTGGCTAAAATAAACCATTGCTCATTATCATCTAAATCGACTATTTTCACTGCCGTATATTGCGCTGTATCAAGCTCTACAGAGACTTCTTTAATATTACTGCTAGAGTTTAAAGATGCTTCCGACACAGGGCTATAGCTGCCATGCGGTTCAATAATTGAAACAAACGTAGTATCAGCGGTATCTTTTCTGCGGATCACAATACCGGCATCTCGACGTAAATTAAACTGAGGATCATTAGCACCAATACGCGTTAATAGTAATTCATCGGCCTGTGTTGTCGCAGAAGTAAGTGTATAAAACTTCCCTTCGTGCAACCAAGAGAACTGAGTATTCGCGCCAGCAGGTTTACCTTTACCTTCTAAATATAAGTGTTGGTAGCCATTTTTATTACCAAGTGGGCTTAAGCTCTTAGGTGATTCCCATTTAAAGTTGCCATCAATAACCTGCCCCATGTAATAAAATGGAAAATCATAGTCATGCTTTTTATCAGCAGAAACTTTCATGATGTCTAACATAAATGCTTTTTCAAAGTGCTCGTCTTTTATTAAAGCCATTGTACGATGCATTTCGGTACCAGGATAAGCAGCTGCCTCAGTAGCGCTCACCACTTGTACATCTTCTTTATCTGCATCAAAAAAATACAAATCAGAATGTTTTGTACTGGCAACACTGTACTTACCTTTAAAGTGCATTTCGCCATCTTGAGATAATGTATTATGCGCGATGGTTGTTTTAGCCCAAGTTTTGTTTTCTTTTAAGTAATTACCGCCCCCTTTCTGGCCGATATTTACAAATCGAGCCAATCCATAATCTTGAATTATTTCATCACCTTTTTCGTAAAGAGAATACGATAACTTATCATAATGACCGTGGCTTAAACCTTGCGCAGCATATTTAAATACCAATGTTAAATCTTCATTGCCGTAGCGTAAAACCCCTACACCACCTTGCTTACCATTAATACCATCAGTAAGATTAACTGACTTTTTAGTATAAGGCTTAGCTTTTCCTTCGCGTATGCCAATAGCAACATCTAACCCTGATTCATCTAATAGTACTTGGTTCTGCTTTTGTGCAATGCTTAGTAACTTAGGATTCTGCTCTCCATAATGATAGGCAATGTTCACGGCTGTAACTAATGATGCAGTATAATATGACATGCCTTTTTGACCGTCATTAAGTGGGAAAAACTCGCCATCAGCATCAGATAAATTTAACAGTGCATCAACAGCTTTAAGTAAAACATTATCTTTATGCTGCAATACTTTTAAATCAGGACGAGCATTTTCCATTGCCAGTGCAAAAATTAAAAATGGATACATTGCATAGCGTTGATAATATGGACCTTCCGTGTAATAACCATCAGGAGAAAATGGTTCTTCTAAATTCGCTAAAAAGCCTTTTCTTTGCCCTTCAACTTTAATAATGCCGCCATCATTATCATAACTGCCTAGCGGTAAACCATCATCTTCTATACCGTAAAGAGCTCTTTGAATTAGCTCTTCATCATTCATCACTAAACCAATCATACCTACAGCAGCATTACCCCATGTACTATGGTTATGCACTCGATTATAAAAAGCAGGGTTTTCTAATGAAATAAAATCAGCAAAAGGACGAAATAAGTTATTCTCTAATTTATTGCGCTCTTGCTCTGATAAAAAGTTATAAATAGTGTCATAAGCTTGGCTCATATATACAAGCCAGTTACTGTCGTTTAAGCATTGCCAAAATAATTTACCACGAGAATACGAACGTTCTTGTGGGTGAAGAGGTAAGTTTTTATACATTGCTTCGTATTGCATTAGCATATCGCGAATATATATTGCGTACTTTTCATCTTGTAAAATTTGATAAAGCACACCCGCTTTTTGCGCAATTATAAAATTTTGTTTGTGTCGATAATGAGTATACCCACCTGAAAAATCTTTCGGGATAGGTGTATCTATCCCCATTGCAATTTCAGCATCAACCTCTTGTTTTACTCGTTGTAATGTTGCGTCAAATAAAGGCGTTTCACCTAAATTATTTCTAATCTTTTCAACACTATTTTTATTTAAAATTAAACTAGGGTGATCTTGTGCTTTAAGTGTAAATGGGCTTGAGCATAAAGCCGTCATTAGCATTAAAGCCGGAATTTTTTTTATGTGCATGTATGTGAGTCCTTACATTGTCTAAACGTTCAAACTTTTAGAAGTTGTATACAGTGTATTTAAAATGACAATTAATAACTAAAAAGTGCGGCTATATAATAACTTACAGTAACAGCTCACTTTAAACGCTTGTTTATATTAAATGAGTTATTCATTGCTATATTGTCAGGCACTAAATATAACGTTTTCTTTGTACTTTTGTCTTGTAAAAGTGAATTTTTATTTAACAAAATGCGTAATTTATATAAATAAAGATAAGGAAATAGTTGAGCAACAGATACGAGAAAATTAAATAAAATAAGAATTTAAAGTATAGGGTTGTGCTAAAGAGTGAATTTATAAGTATAAAAGTACACATATAAGAAGCTCTGAATATTTATTCAGAAATACAAAAGGAAGTTATGAGCACTCTTTTTATTAAATAAAAAGTGGGTAGCTAAATCATAATTTAATAAAGGGAGTAAAAAGATTGGAGCGGCACACGAGGCTCGAACTCGTGACCTCGACCTTGGCAAGGTCGCGCTCTACCAACTGAGCTAGTGCCGCATTCAAAGACAGTCAGTGATTTGTCCGTTGGTGCGCGACAGGTCGCGTTCAACATTCTGGCAACTGAGCTAGTGCCGCATTCAAAAATAGTCAGTGATTCGTCCGTTGGTGCGCGACAGGTCGCGTTCAACATTCTGGCAACTGAGCTAGTGCCGCATTTAAAATTTTTGCTGCAATCTATTAAAAAAGATTGGAGCGGCACACGAGGCTCGAACTCGTGACCTCGACCTTGGCAAGGTCGCGCTCTACCAACTGAGCTAGTGCCGCATTCAAAAATAGTCAGTGATTCGTCCGTTGGTGCGCGACGTGTCGCGTTCAACATTCTGGCAACTGAGCTAGTGCCGCATTCAAAAGTCGTCAAACTTAAATTCTAGGCTTTAGCAAAACTCACTTTATTAATATGATTTCTTTGGTGAAAAAGCACATCAATCAAAACAACCTAGTTACTCAAACACACTAACCCCGCGGGGGTTATCGTCTTGAGCGGGGCAGGATTCTACAATAATTAGAGGTGTTTGCAAGTTTTTTTTACAAATTAAAGAACTTTTCTCTATACACTTTCAATTCCATAATTGAATCTTTAATGTCATCAAGTGCTAAATGTGAGCCCTTTTTATTTACTTGTGCTAGTACTTCTGGTTTCCAGCGTCGTGCGAGCTCTTTTATCGTACTGACATCTAAATTGCGGTAATGGAAAAAATCTTCTAACTCACGCATGTACTTATTCATAAAACGACGATCTTGCCCTATAGAGTTTCCACACATTGGTGATACACCGCTAGGTACCCATTGCTTTAAAAACGCTAATGTTTGTTCAACCGCATAAGCTTCGTCAAAGCAACTCGCTTTGCAACGCTCAGTTAAACCTGATTGACCATGCTGCGTGGTACACCACTCGTCCATACCTGCTAATAACTCTTCACTTTGATGAATTGCAATAGTAGGCCCTTCTGCAAGAATATTTAAATCGGCATCAGTGACAACCGTTGCAATTTCAAGTATTTTGTCGGTTTCTGGCTCAAGGCCTGTCATTTCGAGGTCAAGCCAGATTAAATTTGATTTATTAATAGTCATAATTACCTTAAATGGTGCTTTTCTTTAGATCCAACGCATTTCGATATATCATATTAGCATCAACCGCCGAGCTAAAGCTTTTTTTAGCAAAGTCGACATTTAACTCAGGTTATAGGCCTAAAGTGGCAAAACAGAAAAAATTAAGTAAAGGTCAATCCCGTCGGATTAAGGCCAATCATCAAAAGCGTTTAAAAAATGCAGATAGCCAAACTGTAAAAATAAGCGATCAACAGTGGCAAAACGATAATTTAGGCGCAACTCAAAGCGCTATTGTTATTAGTCGTTTCGGTCAACATGCTGATGTAGAAACTGAAAATGGCGATGTATTTCGTTGCAACATACGCCGTACGGTATCTAACCTAGTATGTGGAGATGAAGTTTTATTTCGCCGTGCAAAAGTAAGTGAAGGCGACTTAGCGGGTGTCATTGAAGCAACTCAAGAGCGTCGTTCGCAACTTACTCGCCCTGATTTTTACGATGGTGTAAAAGTCATTGCCGCTAATATAGATCAAATTTTAATGGTCTCTGCGGTTTTACCCGAATTTACTCATAATATTATCGATCGTTATTTGATTGCCTGCGAAGATATGGGGATTGAGCCTATTTTAGTACTTAATAAAATAGACTTAATCGATGATGCTGGCTTAAGTAAAATACAATCTATACTCGATATATATCGCGGTTTAGGTTATCAAGTATTATTAGTCAGTAGTGTATCCGGCGAAGGCATTGATGAGCTCAAGCAACTACTCGTTGATAAAAACAATATTTTTGTTGGTCAAAGTGGGGTTGGTAAATCAACGCTCGTCAATACAGTACTTCCAGATGCCGAAATATTAACGAAAGAAGTATCTGAAAACAGTGGTTTAGGCCAACATACAACAACAGTATCTCGTTTGCACCATCTACCTTCGGGCGGTAATTTAATAGACTCGCCAGGCATCCGTGAGTTTGGCTTATGGCATTTAGAAGTAGAGCGTGTTACTTGGTGTTTTAAAGAATTTAGAGCACTTATGGGTGGATGTCGATTTAGAGATTGTAAGCACTTAAACGATCCGGGTTGTATTATTAAACAAGCGGTAGCTGATGGCGATATTTCCACATTACGCTATGAGAGTTATCATCGAATTTTAGAAACTATGGCCGATGGCCGAGCCGGCGCACGTGCGCCTAGAGTATAATTAGGAAGTTATCAGTGAGCTTAGACAAATTTAAAATAGCAATGCAATACGCAATGCCAAAACATTTTATTTCGCGCGTAGTAGGAAAATTAGCAGCAGCAAAAGCTGGTGCATTAACAACTTACTTAATAAAGTTATTTATTAAGCAATATAAAATAGACATGACTGAGGCTAAATACTCAGATCCAGCTCATTACAAAACTTTCAATGAGTTTTTCACACGTCCTTTAAAAGACGGTGTACGCCCTATGGTTGATGATGAACAAGTGATCATTCACCCTGTTGACGGTGCAATTAGTCAATTAGGTGATATTATCGATGGCCAACTTATTCAGGCTAAAGGTCATGACTATAGCTTACAAGCTCTATTAGGTGGTGATGAGTACGATACCACGGCCTTTTTAGATGGTAAGTTTGCAACTATTTATTTAGCCCCTAAAGACTACCACCGTATACATATGCCTATTGATGGTACATTAAGTAAAATGATTTACGTACCTGGTGATTTATTTTCAGTAAACCCTCTTACCGCGCAAAATGTACCTAATTTATTTGCCCGTAACGAGCGAGTTGTAGCCATTTTCGAAACAGACATTGGCCCACTAGCCATGGTGTTAGTCGGGGCAACCATTGTAGCGAGTATAGAAACCGTGTGGGCAGGGACTGTAACCCCTCCAGCTGGTAGTGATGTATTTAGTTGGAAATACCCAACCGAAGGCGAAAACGCTTTAACACTTAAAAAAGGTGAAGAAATGGGCCGCTTTAAACTTGGCTCTACCGTTGTGTTAGCATGGGGTGCTGATAAAGCAGATATTCTTGATGACCAACTACCAGAAACAGTCACTCGCTTAGGCACTGCATTTGCCACCATTAAAAAATAATTTAATGGTGCGTTAAATTAAAGTATGTCACGTCCTAAAATACGTTGACGCTTTTAAGTGAAGGCCAGTCGCTTTTGTTGCTGGTCTTTTTTATGCACTTGGTTTGGTGTTTTCATGCCTAAACTTAAATACGACCTCATTTAAAGACAAGGCAGTACTTAAATATAAAAGGCCAATTACATTAATTGACCTTTTGTTTTTATCTTACTCCATAAACAAAAAAGCCCTGCATTAAGCAAGGCGTTTTTAATTTATATTAATGAACGTTTAGCTCATTGCTGCTTGTAGCTTTTTCATCGCTGTTTTTTCTAGCTGACGAACACGCTCTGCAGATACACTGTACTTTTCAGCAAGCTCTTGTAGTGTTGCTTTATCGTCAGATAACCAACGAGCGCTAACAATATCTTGTGAGCGTTCATCTAGCGTTTTTAATGCACTAAATAAACGTGTATGTGATTGCTCTTGCCATTGCTGTTGTTCAATATCATCAGCTAAATCAGCAGAACCATCCGTTAAATATTGAACGGGAGAATAGGTACTGCTTGGCGCATCATCGTTATCATCGCCAGTTAAATCAAAGCCCATATCTTGACCGCTCATACGCGATTCCATTTCACGAACTTCTTTTTCACTTACACCTAGCTCGCTAGCAACAGTGCTAACCTCTGCTTGGTTAAACCAACCTAAACGCTTTTTGTTTTTGCGTAGGTTAAAAAATAATTTACGTTGCGCTTTTGTGGTCGCAACTTTAACGATGCGCCAATTTTTAAGTACAAACTCATGAATCTCTGCTTTAATCCAATGTACAGCAAACGAGACTAAACGTACGCCCACTGTAGGGTCAAAACGCTTTACCGCTTTCATTAATCCAATATTACCTTCTTGAATTAAATCAGCTTGTGGTAAGCCATAACCTGAGTAGCTTTTAGCAATATGTGCAACAAAGCGTAAATGCGACATAATGAGTTGCTTTGCAGCGCTAAGATCGCCATCTTCTTGCAGACGTTTTGCTAGCTCTTGTTCTTTCTCAGCTTTAAGCATAGGTATCGTACTTACCGCTTGTAAGTATCCGTCCATGCTTGCGCTTTGTTGACCGACAGTTAGTGCCATTGCGTATAAATCTTTACTCATTTTTCACCTCAGTGATAAAACATTTGAAACCATCTTAGCACTCTTTAACCAAGAGTGCTAACTCGAATTAAAAACTTTTTTTGCTTTTAATGCAAGAGGTTTTTTAGTATTTATTTAGTGTACGCTAAGCGTCTGAATAGGTAATGAATTTAATTAGGCAATTGATTAGTCACCAACCTTTAAAGCCAGGCAACTAAACAATTTAATATGTTTAAGTAAAGTGGTACTAACTATACTTTATCGGGCTCTATTTCTTTTATATACCTGTTAACTGATAAATATGAACCGACAAAGCCGAGTAAAGTTGCCAGTAATATTAAGAACCCGAGCTCTGAAAATGACAATCCAATTAAATCAAAACGGGTTTGATATACATCGGCTACACTACTTACGGCAGACCCAAGCCACCACATCATAAGTGAAACACATATGAATGAAAATAAGCCACCAATGACACCATACCATACCCCCGTCCATAAAAATGGAGCGTGGATAAAAGCATTGGTCGCACCGACTAACTTCATAACTTGAATTTCTTCTTTTTTATCCATAATCGATAAACGAATCGTATTACCGATAATGAGCGTCACAGACGTAAGTAATAATAATGCGATTGTAATTACGCTATCTTTTAATAAACTTAATAAAGCATTTAAACGCTCTAACCACGCAATATCTAACTTACCAAAGTCAACTTCACGTTCAGCTTCTAATTTAGCAAGTAATGTTTGTGCTGCATTGGGCATGCGATGACGAGGAGTCGGAGTTACAAGCACCACATCCGGTAACGGGTTCGAATCTAAATATTGTAACGCCTGCCCAAATCCCGAAACCGATTCAAACTCACTCAGTGCATCTTGTTTTGAAATAAAAGACACACTTTCAACCTCAGGATACAAGGCTAAACGTTTTACTAATGTTTGGGTTTGTTGTGGGTTCATACTGTCTTTAACAAATAACGATATTTCGCTAGCTTGTTCAAAACCACTGCTCACCTGCTGAACGTTTTTCACCACTAAGTACAGTGTTGCTGGTAATGTTAAACTCAAGCCTAACACCGCAATCGTCATCATTGATGCAAGTGGTGTACGCCACATCTCACCAAGACTATGTACACCTTGACGAAAAATATTAACGATAAAGTAATATCCACTGGCTAGGCTCGATTTTTTTACTCGCTCGTTGGCATTTTGGCGACCTTTAAATAACAAACTCATAATAAACTTTCCGCTAGGGGGTCTTGACTCATACGCCCTTCTTTTAAAGTTAAGCTACGGTATTTCATGCGCGATACCAAACCTAAATCATGGGTTGCAATTAATACGGTTGTGCCATGTTTATTAAAATCTTCAAATAATTTGAGTATTTCCATTGATAGCTCAGGGTCTAAATTACCTGTAGGTTCATCAGCAAGAAGTAAAGGGGGAGAGTTAACAATGGCACGCGCAATACCAACACGTTGTTGTTCACCACCTGACAAAGTGGATGGGTGGCATTTTACTTTATCAAGTAAGCCCACTTTATCTAGTGCGCCATGCACCCGTTTTGCAATTTGTTTATGGTGCGTACCTTCAATAATTAAAGGTAGTGCAACATTATCAAAAATAGTGTGACGTTCTAATAATCGATGGTTTTGAAATATAATTCCAATATCGCGACGCGCATAAGGAATTTGTCTTGCATTTACTTTATTAAGATCGGTCCCATTTATAAATACATTTCCGGCTGATGGGCGCTCCATCAAACTAATGAGTTTTAATAAAGTACTTTTACCAGCCCCACTATGACCCGTTAAAAATGCCAATTCACCAGGCTCAATATGAAAACTTACTTTTTCTAGCGCACGGTGTCCGCCAGAATAGGTTTTACTTACTTGCTGAAAATTTATCATTATTATACTCCAGCTAACTTAAGGGAGTTTTCTCCCTTAAGAATGTATTAATTATTTATATGAAATCCCAAAGCTGGGCATATTATTACGCTTCGCCCTCATCCTGACTGAATAACGCCTCAATAAAATCATTACTATTAAATTCGCGTAAGTCGTCAATCCCTTCACCCACACCAATATACCTAATCGGAATATTAAATTTATCGGCTACAGCAAAAATAACACCACCTTTAGCAGTACCATCTAGCTTAGATAAGGTAATTCCTGTTAAGCCAACACATTGGTTGAATAGGTTAACTTGGCTTATTGCATTTTGTCCTGTGCCTGCATCAATAGTTAACATCACTTCGTGCGGTGCATCGGGATCAATTTTTTTCATTACTCGTGCAATTTTTTCCAGCTCTTGCATTAAGTTATCTTTATTTTGTAAACGTCCAGCTGTATCGGCAATAAGCACATCAACATTTCGAGCCTTAGCAGCCTGAAACGCATCAAAAACAACCGAGGCGCTATCTGCTCCTGTATGTTGTGCTATCACTGGGATTTCATTTCTTTCACCCCATACTTGGAGTTGTTCAACGGCCGCGGCTCTAAATGTATCCCCTGCCGCTAACATGACCGACTTGCCTTCATTTTGAAACTGTTTTGCCAACTTACCGATTGTGGTTGTTTTACCAACACCATTTACACCAACCATTAAAATGACAAATGGTTTTTTATTAGTACTCATCTCAAGAGGCTGTTCGGCTGTTTTGAGCATGGTTGCCATTTCTTGTTTCATTAGCTCGTAAAGTGCATCACCATCTTTCAGCTGCTTTCGATTGGCCGCATCAGTTAAGTTATCAATGAGTTTCATGGTGGTATCAACACCAAGATCAGCCGTCAATAATTGCGTTTCTAGCTCTTCAAATAAATCGTCATCTATTTTTTTACCGCTAAAAATAGATGCAAAGCCAGAACCTATATTTACACGCGTTTTTAATAAACCTTTTTTCAGACGAGAGAAAAAGCCTTCTTTTTTAGGTTTTTGAGCTGTTTCCTCTTGTGCTAAACGTACTTGTTCAGCTTCTTCCGCAGCGAGTTCCTCTTGTGCTAAACGTGCTTGTTCAGCTTCCTCTGCAGCGAGTTTCTCTTGTGCTAAACGTGCTTGTTCAGCTTCTTCCGCAGCGAGTTTTTCTTGTGCTAAACGTGCTTGTTCAGCTTCCTCTGCAGCGAGTTTCTCTTGCGCTAAACGTGCTTGTTCAGCTTGCTCTGCAGCGAGTTTCTCTTGCGCTAAACGTTCTTCTTCAGCTTGCTCTGCAGCGAGTTTCTCTTGCGCTAAACGTGCTTGCTCAGCTTGCTCTGCAGCGAGTTTCTCTTGCGCTAAACGTGCTTGTTCAGCTTGCTCTGCAGCGAGTTTCTCTTGCGCTAAACGTTCTTGCTCAGCTTGCTCTGCAGCGAGTTTCTCTTGCGCTAAACGTGCTTGTTCAGCTTGCTCTGCAGCGAGTTTCTCTTGCGCCAAACGTGCTTGTTCAGCTTGCTCTGCAGCGAGTTTCTCTTGCGCCAAACGTGCTTGTTCAGCTTCCTCTGCAGCGAGTGCTTCTTGCGCTAAACGTGCTTGCTCTTGAGCTAATTGTGCCTGCGCTACACGTTCTTTTTCAGCTTGCTCTTGAGCTAATTGTGCTTGCTTAGCTTCCTCTGCTTTTAATTTTTCAGCATCGGCATGTTCTTTTGCCAACAGCTCTGCATTTGCTTGTTCAATCGCTATTTTTTCTTGTTCTTGCGCTAAACGCGCTTGCTCAGCTTGTTCTTGAGCTAATTGTGCCTGCGCTACACGTTCTTGTTCAGCTTGCTCTGCGGCTAATTGTGCTTGCTTAGCTTCCTCTGCTTTTAATTTTTCAGCATCGGCATGTTCTTTTGCCAACAGCTCAGCATTTGCTTGTTCAATCGCTAACTTCTCTTGCTCAGCAGCTAATTGCTCTTGTTCAGCTTGTTCTGCAGCTAAACGCTCAGCTTCGGCTTGTTCGGTTTGTTTTTTATCTGACTTGCCAAAACCAAACCAAGACATAAATTTACTTTTTTTTGCCATACTTGCTAATAACCACTTATAAATATCTGATAAACTAAAATTTGAAATAGCTTAGCTATACCCAGCATTTTTTGCTAAGTAAACAACTGTTCAAAACCTAAGTGATAAATAATAACACTTTTAGAGCGGTTGAAAAATAAAGCTATACGTAAACAACAGCAATATTATCTGAGCTAGATCACAGATACCATTTATTAGTGAGTTAAATGAGAAAAAAAACAACCGTAAATAAAACAGCAAATAAAAGTAGCAGCGGTTTTATAAGAATTATTAGTGGCCAGTTTCGAGGCAGAAAATTACCTGTGAAAGACGTACTCGGTCTACGCCCGACCACTGATCGCATAAAAGAAACTGTATTTAATTGGTTAATGCAAGATACACACGATGCCAAAATACTTGATTGTTTTGCTGGCTCTGGGGGATTGGGCTTTGAAGCACTTTCTCGTTATGCTAATAAGGCTACATTTATAGAGTTAGATAAAGGTGCCGCACTTCAACTAGAACAAAATATTGGTACTTTAAAACTACAAAATGCCCAAGTAAAAAACACAAATAGCCTATCGTATTTGCAGCAATTAGACCAAGATGAAACGTTTGACATCGTTTTTGTTGATCCCCCATTTCGTAAAAACTTAGCCCAAAACTGCTGTCATTTATTAGAAGATAACCAATGGCTTAGCGATAATGCATTTATATATGTTGAAGTTGAAAGTGAAATAACATCATTCACACCCCCTTCTAACTGGCTGTTATTAAAAGAAAAAAAGGCAGGACAAGTACTTTGCCAACTTTACCAAAGAGCGATTACCTAAGCCAATTAGAATTTATTACTTTCGGTTAATTTTATGCTTTACATGCGCTATAGCTTCGGATTACAATAGCGCACCATTTTTGAACCACTTGATCATTATTTGATCAACTTGAGCAACGCTCATTATTTAGGTAGGTGAATTTTTAATGCCAGTAATTAAAGTAAGAGAGAACGAACCGTTTGACGTAGCACTTCGTCGCTTCAAGCGTTCATGTGAAAAAGCAGGAATCCTTTCAGAAGTTCGTCGTCGCGAGCACTATGAAAAACCAACAGCTGAGCGTAAGCGCAAAAAAGCTGCTGCAGTTAAGCGTCACATGAAGAAGCTTTCTCGCGATAACGCACGCCGCGTTAAATTATACTGATACAGTTAGGTCTTGTATAAATGAGCCTTTTAATAAAGCTAAAAGATGCGCAAAAAGATGCGATGAGAGCGAAAGACAAACAACGTCTTAACCCTATTCGTATGGTGCTTGCTGCTATCAAACAGCGTGAAATTGACGAGCAAATTACACTTGATGACGACGGTATTACCGCAGTTATAGTGAAGCTTGTAAAACAACGCCGTGATTCTTACAAACAGTATAAAGATGCTGGACGTGAAGATTTAGCTGAAGTTGAAGCAAGTGAAATAACGGCACTTGAAACATTTTTACCTCAACAATTGAGTGAAGATGAAATCATTGCCCTTATTGATACAGCAATTGCTGACACTAACGCTGCAGGTATGCAAGACATGGGTAAAGTAATGGGCATAATCAAAAGCAAAGCTGAAGGTCGCGCCGATTTAGGCAAAATCTCTGGTTTAATTAAGCAACGATTAACAGCCTAGTACACCCACATACAAAAAGTATGATTAAAGCAAACCGAGCCTAGTGCTCGGTTTCTTCGTTTTATATATTAAAGCTTTAATAACAGTTCGCTTTGTGTTGAAATTACCTCTCTCTTTGCTTAGGAAATCTTATAAAATATGGCTGGAAAAATCCCACGCAATTTCATCGATGATTTACTTGCCAGAACTGATATCGTTGAATTAATTGACTCAAAAGTTGGTTTAAAAAAAGCGGGGAAAGATTACCAAGCCTGTTGTCCTTTCCATAACGAAAAATCCCCCTCTTTCACCGTTTCACAAGACAAGCAGTTTTATCATTGTTTTGGTTGTGGGGCTAACGGCAATGCCATATCGTTTGTGATGGAATACGATAAACTTGAATTTGTTGATGCAATAGAAGAGCTTGCTAGTTTATTAAACCTTGATGTCCCACGGGAGCAAGGCACGAACTCAGCCCCAGAACGTACTGCGGCACAAAAGCGCTCTGATTACGACCTAATGCTTCATTCAGCCCGTTTTTATCAACACCAGTTAAAACACCATGCTAATTCTGCTGATGTGATCAATTACGTTAAAGGAAGAGGCCTAAGCGGCGAAACAGTCAAAAAATTTATGATTGGATATGCCCCAAGCGAATGGGATGGTCTTTGCAATCAATTAGGCCGAAACAAAGAACAAAAACAACAATTAGTTGAGTTAAAACTCGCCTCAGAAAAAACACCAGGCAGGCAATTCGATTTTTTTCGCGATCGTTTAATGTTTCCGATACGCGATAAGCGTGGCCGAGTTATTGCCTTTGGTGGGCGTGTAATGCAAAACGAACAAGGTCCAAAATACTTAAACTCGCCAGAAACTCGCATTTTTCATAAAGGGTTTGAGTTATATGGTTTATACGAAGCAAAGCAAGCACATAAAAAATTAGATCATGTTCTTATTGTTGAAGGTTACATGGATGTTGTTGCACTAAGTGAACAAGGCATTGAATACGCTGTTGCCGCTTTAGGTACGGCCACCACAAGTGAACACATGCACACCCTATTTAGAACCACAGATAAAGTGATTTGTTGTTATGATGGTGACCGTGCAGGACGTGATGCAGCATGGCGTGCATTAGAAAATGCACTCCCTTATTTAACCGATGGTAAAGCATTAAATTTTGCTTTTTTACCTGATGGCGAAGACCCTGATTCATTAGTACAAAAAGAAGGGAAAACCGTTTTTGAAGAACGTTTAAGCGAAGCTGATGATTTTAGTAAGGTATTGTTTAATAAACTAAGCCAAGACGTTGATTTAACAATTGATTCTGGTAAAGCAAAATTACTCAGTGCCGCACTACCGTTAATCGAAAAAATTCCCAGTGAATTTTACCAAGAAAACATTCTTGAGCAATTAGGACGCTTAATTGGTCGTACACGAGAACAATTAAATAACCGCTTAAAAACGCCAAAACAACAACACTCAATAGAGCGTAAATTTAAAATAACGCCTATGCGACAAGCAATAGGTATTTTAATTCAGCACCCTAATTTGGCAAAAAGCATTCCCTATTTGCCCGATTTAACACATATGAAAATTGCGGGTATTGAATTGTTTATAGAGCTACAAAAATACGCATTAAGTAATGACAATATTACAACGGCTCAATTATTAGAGTACTTTCGTGATACCCCTTCATACGACGCTCTGATCAAGCTTGCAAGCTGGCAACATCAAATAAATGATGAACGTTTAGAAACCGTATTTAAAAATACTTTTAAATTTATTGAAGATCAGTGTTTAAATTATCGACTAGAGACCCTATTAATAAAAGACAAGACGCAAGGGCTTAATAGCGATGAGCGACTTGAGTATCAATTAATAATGACAGCGTTAAAAACGACTAATAGCTAGTCAGATTTGATTTTCGCTGTTATACTACGCTATTCACTGCGTCACATTTGTTGTAGTGCGTTTACGGCGACAGTTTGTTTGGCGCCTGTTGTATCAACTTATCAGAGTGGAAGAAAAAATCTCTATGGATCCAACTCCTCAGTCACAATTAAAACTTCTGATTCAAAAAGGTAAAGAGCAAGGCTACTTAACTTTTGCAGAAGTAAATGATCACCTTCCACAAGACATTATCGACTCAGATCAAGTAGAAGATATCGTTAGTATGATTAATGACATGGGTATTAAGGTTAGCGAAAACGCGCCTGATGCTGATGAATTAATGATGCAAGAAACGACGACAGATGAAGATGCAGCCGAAGCTGCTGCTGCCGCACTTGCTACTGTAGAAAAAGAGATCGGTCGTACAACAGATCCAGTGCGTATGTACATGCGCGAAATGGGTACTGTGGAATTACTTACTCGCGAAGGCGAGATTGTCATTGCAAAGCGCATTGAAGAAGGTATTAACCAAGTACAAATCTCGGTAGCAGAATACCCTGAAGCAATTACTTATTTGCTAGAACAATGGGATAAATTCGAAGCCGAAGAAATGCGCTTAAGCGACATTATTTCTGGTTTCTTCGACCCTAACGAAGACGAAGCGCAAATTACTGCAACTCATATCGGTTCTGAGCTTACTGAAGAACAGCAAGACGAAGATGAAGATGATGACGACGCTGACTCTGATGATGAAGACGAAGAAGAAGTAGATACAGGTCCAGATCCTGAAGAAGCACGTGTACATTTTGAAAACTTACGTGATTTATACAATAAAGCACGTGAAACTTTTGATTCAAAAGGCCGTTCTCACCCAGATTCTAAAGCTGCTATTTTTGAAATCGGTGAACTATTTAGAACATTTAAATTAGTTCCTAAGCAATTTGATCGCATGGTTAATAACATGCGTGAAATGATGGACCGAGTTCGTGTTCAAGAACGTTTGATCATGAAACAAGCAGTTCAAATTTCAAAATTACCAAAGAAAACATTTGTTAAGCATTTTGCTAATAATGAAACAGATGCATCTTGGTTAGATATTGAAATTTCAGCGAATGAAAAACACTCAGCAAAACTTGAAGAAGTTAAACCTGAAATCATTCGTTGTATTAATAAGCTATCAATTATTGAGCAAAGCACAGGCTTAAGCATTGAGCGCATAAAAGATATAAATCGTCGTATGAGTATTGGTGAAGCTAAAGCTCGTCGTGCGAAAAAAGAAATGGTAGAAGCGAATTTACGTCTTGTAATTTCAATTGCTAAAAAATACACAAACCGTGGTTTACAATTCTTGGACTTAATCCAAGAAGGTAATATTGGTTTGATGAAAGCCGTTGATAAATTTGAATATCGCCGTGGTTATAAGTTCTCAACTTATGCAACGTGGTGGATACGTCAAGCAATCACTCGCTCTATTGCCGACCAAGCAAGAACAATCCGTATTCCGGTACATATGATCGAAACGATTAACAAACTTAATCGTATTTCTCGTCAAATGCTACAAGAAATGGGTCGTGAGCCAAACCCAGAAGAGTTAGCAGAGCGCATGATGATGCCTGAGGATAAAATCCGTAAGGTACTTAAAATTGCCAAAGAGCCAATCTCTATGGAAACACCGATTGGTGATGATGAAGATTCGCACTTAGGTGACTTTATCGAAGATACAACGATTGACTCGCCAATTGATTCTGCAACGATGGAATCTCTACGTGGGGCAACCAACGATGTATTAGCTGGCTTAACAGCTCGTGAAGCTAAAGTACTTCGTATGCGTTTTGGTATTGATATGAATACCGACCATACGTTGGAAGAAGTAGGTAAGCAATTTGACGTAACACGTGAGCGTATTCGTCAAATAGAAGCGAAAGCACTGCGTAAATTACGCCACCCTTCTCGCTCTGATTTACTTAAAAGCTTTTTAGACGCTAAATAATTTAGCGCCATTTATAAACTAAAAAGGCCGCTTAAGCGGCCTTTTTTCTATTTGCAGGAATTAAACATGGCTTGGATCCAAATTCGTATAAATGCTAGCGCTGACAATGCTGACTTAATAAGTGATTTATTAATGGAGGCAGGAAGTGCCTCGGTTACTTTTATGGATGCAAAAGATACTCCAATCTACGAACCTAAGTTAGGCACAGTGCAATTGTGGGCCGACACGATTGTTATTGGTTTATTTGAGGCGAATCATGATATGAATAGCGTAACAGCATTGCTTAACGCTAATAATGCCTTAAAGCAGCCTTTAGTATATAAAATTGAACAACTTGAAGACAAAGATTGGGAACGTGAGTGGATGGACAACTTCTTTCCGATTCAATTTGGTGAAAGGTTATGGATTTGTCCAAGTTGGCGCGATATTCCTGATCCAGATGCAGTGAATGTATTACTTGACCCTGGCCTTGCTTTTGGTACTGGCACACATGCAACAACATCACTGTGTTTAAAGTGGCTTGAAAGCCAAGACTTAACCGGTAAAACGGTAGTTGATTTTGGTTGTGGCTCTGGAATTTTAGGCATTGCAGCAATTAAATTAGGTGCAGAGCGTATGATCGGTATTGATATAGACCCACAAGCACTCGAAGCAAGTTTAGATAATGCACAGCGCAATGGAGTCGCTGATAAATTAGAAGTCTATTTACCTGAAAATCAACCTGAATTTAGTGCTGATATTGTAGTGGCTAATATTCTTGCACAACCGCTGCGTGAGTTACACAATGTTATTTTAGGGTTACTTAAACCCGGTGGAAAAATTGCTATGTCGGGAATATTAGCTGAACAAGCACAGTCAGTTGCCGATATTTATGCCCCTAATATTGTACTTGATGAAGTTGCCGTTGAAGGTGATTGGACACGAGTCAGTGGTGTAAAAAAATAACAGCCAACAAAAACCCAAGATAGAGTATTAACTCTAAACTTGCATCTAAAGCCTGTAATTAACAGGCTTTACTATTTCTTTACAGTTTATAAATTATTTATTTTTTACTCACGCAAATTAAGGATGCTTAATTTTCAAACAAATTAAGTGTATCTTCATGCGGTTATCAAATGTCAATACGAAAAAAGCAAAAAAAAACACTTTTGTTCAATTTATAGCCTTTGATTTTTACTAAAAAAACCGTAAACTTAGCGCCCCTTGAAAAGAGGTCAATTGAATAAAGTGCGTATAGGTAACTACCAACTAGAGAATAACGTAATTGTTGCGCCAATGGCGGGCATTACAGATAGACCTTTTAGACAACTTTGTCGTCGCTTAGGTGCGGGGCTTGCTGTCTCTGAAATGCTATCGTCAAACCCTAGAGTGTGGAAAACTGAAAAGTCGATGAACCGCATGGATCACAGTGGCGAATCGGGAATACGTTCTGTGCAAATTGCAGGTGCTGATCCTGAGTTAATGGCGCAGGCTGCACAATTCAATGTAAGTAATGGCGCGCAGATCATAGATATAAATATGGGCTGCCCAGCTAAAAAAGTGAACAAGAAACTCGCAGGCTCTGCTTTATTACAGTTTCCTGAACTTGTGGAAGAGATACTCGCTGCCGTTGTAGAAGCGGTAGATGTACCTGTAACACTAAAAATCCGTACAGGATGGGATCAGGATAACCGTAATGGTGTAAAGATTGCGGGCATAGCTGAACGTTATGGCATAGCATCACTTGCTGTACATGGTCGCACACGTGCGTGTATGTACAAAGGTGAAGCTGAATATGCCACTATTAGGGATATCAAACGTTCAGTGTCTATACCTGTTGTCGCTAACGGTGATATTACATCACCCGAAAAAGCAAAGCAGGTTTTGGACTATACGGGTGCAGATGCCATTATGATTGGTCGAGCCGCCCAAGGTCGCCCTTGGATTTTTAGGGAGATAGACCACTATTTGCGAACTGGAGAGCACTTACAGCCACCTGCTATTTCAGAGGTACGCAGTATTTTAATGGAGCATTTAACTAATCTCCATGCGTTTTACGGTGAACCAATGGGAGCGCGGATCGCTCGCAAACATGTAACTTGGTATTTGCAAACCCATGACAGTGACGGTCAGTTTAGGCGAGTATTTAATGCATTAGATAACCCACAAGCACAGGTTGATGCATTAGAGCAATACTTTAAAACACTAGCAGCTAACTAAGAAAGAAAGAGATATAAACAATGTTCGAACAAAACGTGACTTCTCCATTTATCACTAACCCTCATGTTCAGTCACACGAGAAACCGCAGCCATTGCGTGATGCAGTGAAAAAAGCTGTTCACCACTATTTGAAACAGCTTAACGGTCAAGATGTGCAAGATGTATATGACCTTGTTCTTTCTGAGCTTGAAGCACCATTACTTGAAGAAGTAATGACTTACACACGTGGCAACCAAACTCGTGCTGCTATTTTACTAGGTATCAACCGTGGTACTTTACGTAAAAAGCTTAAAAAATACGGTATGAACTAATACCCGCATTTACTTAATAATAGTAAATGTTAAAAAGGCACCTACGGGTGCTTTTTTTATATGTAAAAAAATCAACTTAAAAATCCCCCATCAGACCCTTTAAACATCGTTTTTTCATCAATATTCAGTTAAAATATGCGCTTCTAAGCTAGCTCATTAACTGAGGAAATTAAACTACAATGGATACACATCGTCCTATTCGTCGCGCACTATTAAGTGTGTCTGATAAAACCGGTATTGTTGAATTTGCCCGTGCTCTTGAAGCGCAAGGTGTTGATATTTTATCAACTGGCGGTACTTGCAAACTACTTGCAGAAAATAACATTAAAGTGACTGAAGTGTCAGATCACACGGGGCATCCTGAAATTATGGATGGCCGCGTAAAAACACTTCACCCTAAAATTCATGGCGGTATTTTAGCACGTCGTGGACAAGATGAAGATGTAATGGAAAATCATAACATCTCAGCTATCGATATTGTTGTAGTTAACTTATACCCCTTTGCGAATACAGTCGCTCAAGAAAACTGCAGCCTTGAAGATGCCATAGAAAATATTGATATTGGCGGTCCAACAATGGTACGTGCTGCGGCTAAAAACCATAAAGATGTCACTATTGTGGTCAACGCAAGTGATTACGATCGTGTGATTAGCGAAATGCAAAGCAATAATGGCTCTACAACCTACAAGACCCGTTTTGACTTAGCTATTGCAGCCTATGAACATACAGCCCAATACGACGGTATGATTGCCAATTACTTTGGTAAAATGGTTCCTGATTACACCGCTGATGCCGCTGAAGACACTAAATTTCCGCGCACTATCAATATGCAGTTCACTAAAAAGCAAGATATGCGTTACGGTGAAAACTCGCATCAAGATGCTGCTTTTTACGTTGAAAACGATGTAAGCGAAGCCTCTGTTGCAACAGCAACTCAGCTACAAGGTAAAGCTCTTTCGTTTAATAATATTGCCGATACCGATGCAGCACTTGAGTGTGTTAAAGAATTTGACGTACCAGCATGTGTAATTGTTAAACATGCAAACCCGTGTGGCGTATCTATTGGCGATAACATTTTAACTGCTTACGAACGTGCATTTAAAACCGATCCAACCTCAGCGTTTGGCGGCATTATTGCTTTTAACCGCGAGTTAGACGCTGCGACAGCACAAGCAATTGTAGATCGTCAATTTGTAGAAGTGATTATTGCACCGAGCATTTCAAGCGATGCAGCTAAAATTGTAGAAGCGAAAAAGAATGTGCGTTTACTAGAATGCGGACAATGGAACGGCAAAGCAACAGGACACGATATTAAACGCGTAAATGGAGGTGTTTTAGTTCAAGATCGTGATTTAGGCATGGTCACTCAAGGCGACTTAAAAGTTGTTTCTAAGCGCCAACCTTCTGAGCAAGAACTTAAAGATTTACTATTTTGTTGGAAAGTCGCTAAGTTTGTAAAATCTAATGCGATTGTTTACGCCCGTGATGGTATGACGATCGGTGTCGGTGCCGGACAAATGAGTCGCGTATACTCTGCTAAAATAGCAGGTATTAAAGCCGCAGACGAAAATCTAGAAGTCCCTGGTTCGGTAATGGCATCTGATGCCTTTTTCCCATTCCGCGATGGTATCGATGCTGCCGCGCAAGCGGGTATTACTGCTGTCATTCAACCAGGTGGTTCAATGCGCGATGAAGAAGTGATTGCCGCAGCTGATGAAGCTGGCATGGCAATGGTATTTACCGCCATGCGTCACTTCCGCCACTAATCACAAAAAGGGTTAAACATCATGTTTAACCCTTTTTGTTTGCAACCGATTCACGTATTCTGACTATTCATTACGCTAATTTATAAACTAATAATGTGAAGGAACAATCGATGAAATTTGTACTTAAATCACTTTTTGTAGCTACACTTGCTATGACTTCAACAATGGCTATCAGCCATAATCATAGCGCAAACGTTGAACAAGCAGTTCAATCAACCGAACGTAGCGCTAAAAACAGTGCACGAGATGAATATCGTCACCCTATTGAAACCCTTTCGTTTTTTGGATTAAAGCCAACAATGACCGTGGTAGAGATATCTCCTGGCGGTGGTTGGTATAGCGAAATTTTAGCACCCACTTTAAAAGACCACGGTTTATATTATGCCGCACATTACCCAAGTGATTCTTCAGTTGGTTTTTACCAACGCTCTCTTGCGGGTTTTAAAAGTAAAGTGGCTGAAGATGCGCGTTTTAGTAAAGTAAAAATAACTGAATTTCTACCGTTAACCCATGTAGACATTGCTCCCGCAGGCACTGCAGATATGGTGCTTACTTTTAGAAATGTACATAACTGGTACATGGGTAAAGATAAAACGGGCGCATTGAGTGCCTTTAAAGCGTTTTATAAAGCACTTAAACCAGGTGGTACACTTGGCGTTGTTGAGCACCGTTTAGCCGAAACTCGTGCTGATGAAGATCAAAAAACGTCAGGTTATATGAAACAAAGTTATGTTGTTAACCTTGCTAAACAAGCTGGATTTGAATTAGTTGCAAGCAGTGAAGTAAATGCCAATCCAAAAGATACAGCCGATCACCCAAAAGGGGTTTGGACCTTACCACCTAGCTTAAGACTTGGCGAGCAAGATGCTGCTAAATATAAAGCGATTGGTGAAAGTGACCGAATGACGCTGAAATTTAAGAAACCGCTTTAAATAGGATATTCGCCATGAATGTATTGATCATTGGCAGCGGCGGCCGCGAACACGCACTTGCGTTTAAAGCCGCTCAAAACACTAGAGTTAACACTGTATATGTTGCACCAGGTAATGCTGGTACAGCCCTTGAGCCAAAATTAGAAAATGTCGCTATTAATGTAGAAGACCTAGATGGCTTACTAAACTTTGCTCAACAAAATAAGGTTGAGTTAACGATTGTTGGCCCTGAAGTCCCATTAGTATTGGGTGTAGTTGATAAATTCCGTGAACATGGCTTGGCTATATTTGGCCCAACGGCGGGTGCCGCACAATTAGAAGGCTCTAAATCTTTTACTAAAGATTTTTTAGCTCGCCACACGATTCCAACTGCAGACTATCAAACGTTTGAACAAATTGAGCCTGCATTAGCGTACCTAAAAGAACAAGGAGCGCCAATTGTCATTAAGGCTGATGGCTTAGCAGCAGGTAAAGGCGTTATCGTTGCCATGACTGAGCAAGAAGCTGAAGATGCAATCCGCGATATGCTTGCTGGCAATGCATTTGGTGAAGCGGGTAGTCGAGTTGTTATTGAAGAGTTTTTAGAAGGCGAAGAAGCTTCGTTTATCGTAATGGTCGATGGTAAAAATGTATTACCTTTTGCGACCAGCCAAGATCATAAACGTGCATTTGATGGTGACGCAGGCCCAAATACAGGTGGTATGGGAGCTTATTCTCCTGCCCCAGTGGTCACTGATGAAATCCACCAGCGCATAATGAACGAAGTTATTTACCCAACCGTAGAAGGTATGGCAAGCGAAGGCCATCCATATACCGGCTTTTTATATGCGGGTTTGATGATTGACAGCTCTGGCACCCCTAAAGTTATTGAATATAACTGTCGTTTTGGCGATCCCGAAACTCAGCCAATGATGTTGCGCCTACAATCAGATTTAGTTGAGCTAATTGAAGCCGCAAATCGAGTTGAATTAGATAAAACAATCATTAAATTTGACCCTCGAGCTGCAGTGGGCGTTGTGTTAGCGGCTAAAGGCTACCCAGATAGCTACCCTAAAGGCGATGCTATTAGCGGTCTTAAAGTTAACTATCCTGCAGATGAAAAAGTGTTTCATGCTGGGACAAAACAAGATGGTGATAGTGTCCTCACTGCCGGTGGCCGTGTTTTATGTGCTACCGCACTTGGAAATACAGTAACACAAGCTCAACAACGTGCTTACGAACTGGTAAATGAAATAAACTGGGAAGGCATGCAATACCGTACTGATATAGCTTATAGAGCGATTGCTCGCGAGAAGTAATACTCTAATATTGGTACAACCAGTAAAGTTAATAACTTAAGCGCAGTTCATCTGCGCTTTTTTAGTGCTACACTTATTTGGGCTGACCTAAAAGGAGTACATTAGTAATGGACATAAAAACGCTAAAATTTCACACACTCGCTGTTGTTATTTTACTTTTTATTCTATTTATAATTGGTACTATTATACCTTATTTAGTCATGCCAACTAAGTACACATTAGATAAAACCACCCCAATTAATATAATCCCATCTTACTTTATAGATCCATCAAAAGAGCTCAGTGTTAAACACGTAATCTCACAGTTTGACCAATTTACTCAAAAACCTCTTACAACAATTCCTTGGGGCTTTGAAAGGCAAAATTACTGGTTAAAGCTAAATTTAAAAAATAGAGGGGCTAACACACAAAATATCGTAAGCCATTTTGATAACCCGATGGTTGATCACCTGACTGTTTACGAGCTTAATACCGACAACGAGATCATAAAAACCCACCATCTTGGTGATAAAGAGCCTAAATTAACGTTATTCCAATATAGCGTCCCTCATATAGAACTCGCTTTAAAAGCGAAAGCTCAGCGCAGTTTATTGATTAAAGTAGATACCATAGGGATTAGTAAAACTCCCGTTATTCTCTACAGAGATAAAGAATTTTTAGATTTATTGCGTTCGCAATCTGGAATTTGGGGCGTATTTGTCGGTGTATTGTTGATGGCAGCACTTTATAATTTAGTATTGTATTTTGGAATAAAAGACCGCGTCTATTTAGTTTATATTGGTTATATTCTAAGTGCGATTACATTACTTGGTGCAGTATTAGGCTATGGCTTTTACTTATGGCCATTAGAATGGCAGTTATTTATTCATCACCAAATTATATTTTTTAATTATACCATTGCCTTTTTTACCCTCGCCTTTTGCACCATGTTTTTACGCTATCATAAAGATAAATGTTGGCGTTATAAACTGAGTCTCGCGTTACTAGGGCTGATGGTAATACTGGCAATCAGTAGTTTATTTATTGTTGAATATATTGCCGCACCTATTTTCTTTGTCATCATGGTTCTGTTATATATTGTGTGTATTATTTTAATTTACCATAAATTACGCAGTGGCTTTAGGTGGGCTAAATTTTATGTTATTTCATGGGTCCCGCTTATTTTAGGAGCCGCAATACAACCTATTGAGCTTACTGGAGCAATCCCTTATAGCTTTACAACTCGCCACGCTTTTCTAATGGCCATTTTATGTGAAGTCGTGCTTATGGCCATGGCATTGGCTGATCGCGTTCGTTATCAACGAGAGCGTGCGCTATATCATGCCACCCACACACAGCAAACAAAGTTACTCAATAGCGCTAAACTAAAACATGCTTTTATGAACTTACAAGCACAAAATCGCGCCACCACATTATGCTTAATTAAAATTAGCCACTTTAACTCTTTAAATACAATTATCACCTCAACTCAAGGGTGTAATTTAATACGCTATATAGCCGAACACTTAGAACAACTGCTAAGCCACGAACGTGAGTTTACTAATCTAGATATTGATTTTGAGAAAAGCCCCCGTGTAGCTGATTTAGGCAGCGGCGTATTTGCCTGTATTTCAACAAAAACACAAAGCCTTAAAGGACTTGAAGTTCAACTAAAAAAGATATTAAAACACCTGCCTAAACGCTATGAAATTGAAGGTTTAGATTTACAGTTAAGCTATCAAGCCGGGGTGTGTCACTCCCCTGCATTTAATCATTTTGAAATGTGGTTAAAACAAGGTTACTCCGCATTAAAAAATGCTAAATTAAATATGTCTAAAATAGCGATGTCATCACACAACGCTAATTTAGATATGGATATTACATTAGCAGCTCGATTACAGCAGGCCATAAAGCACGACGAACTGGCACTGTATTATCAGCCACAAATAAATATATCAGATAATCAAGTAATGGGGGCTGAAGCACTGTTACGCTGGCCAAGCGACGAGTTTTCTAGTTTATCTATTGAAGAGCTTATTTTGCTTGCAGAGCATACCGGGGTTATTAATGAGCTTTCTTTATGGGTGATCGAACGCGCATGTAAAGACATTCATTATTTTTCGCAAGCAAACCTGCTCGATCATAGTATTAGTGTAAATTTAAGTGCTCGTAACTTATCAATAAACAACCTTGCCGAAAAAGTAGAAAACTTATTATTAAAGTATCAAATCCCTGCCAATCTACTTAAATTTGAACTCACCGAGTCAGTGCTCGTTGAAAGCCAAGATGCTTTAATTGCACTGGTTAAAGACTTAGCAGAGCTAGGCGTTAAAGTGGTACTCGATGACTTTGGGACCGGGTATGCCTCGTTAAGTTATTTAATAAACTACCACTTTAGTGAATTAAAAATTGATAAATCGTTTGTTATGGATTTACCAAATAACCCTAACCACCAGGTCATCGTTAAAACAGCTATAGATTTAGCCCATAACTTAAACTTATCTATTACTGTTGAAGGGGTTGAAACCGAAGAAATACATAACCTGCTAACAGAAATGGGAGCCGATAAGGGGCAAGGTTATTTATATTCTAAAGCGATTTCACGCGAGCAATATTTACAATGGGTTAATCGCTATTAACGCTTTATAGCAATTAACCTTGCTTGCACATCGAGCTTAAAATTTTAAAACGATAACAATAAGCATGATAAACTACCCTTTTAAACATCTTTAGGGGCAAAGTGAAGATGCAAGGTACATTACGTAAATTAAAATCAAGCTTAACTACACCCGTTCAATATCACCTACCTATCGGCAATGAGCTAGTTGATTTAAACGCATTAATAGGGCAACAAGTCACCCTTACTTTTAGTGGCACAATCTTATGTTCTAACTGTGGTAAAAAAACCAAAAAAAGTTACTCGCAAGGCCATTGCTTTGTATGCATGCGTAAGCTTGCTAGCTGCGATATGTGTATTATGAAGCCCGAAACCTGTCATCACAGCGAAGGGACATGCCGTGAACCGCAATGGGGTGAAGAAAACTGCATGATCCCTCATTATGTGTATCTTGCAAATACATCAGGGTTAAAAGTGGGTATTACTCGCCATACACAAATCCCTACTCGCTGGGTCGATCAGGGCGCAACGCAAGCACTGCCTATTTTTAAAGTACAAACGCGTTTACAGTCGGGCTTAGTTGAGGTTGCGCTAGCGCAATTTATTGCCGATAAAACAAATTGGCGCAACATGCTAAAAGGGCAAAATGAAAACATTGATTTAAAAGCCGCTGCTGCACAGTTAATTCCACAAATTGCAGATAAACTAAACGAATTAAGTGAATTATTTGGCGCCACCGCTATAGAGCAACTCAATGAAGACGTTGTTGATCTAAATTTCCCCGTTGATCACTACCCAACTAAAATTAGCTCGTTTAACTTTGATAAAAATCCTGAAGTGTCTGGGGTATTACAAGGGATAAAAGGTCAGTACTTAATATTTGATACCGGTGTTATAAATATTCGTAAGTTCACCTCGTACGAAGTCACTTTAAGCTAAACAAGAACAAGTAATATGAATCAACTGTTTCCACAAATCGTGTTTCTTCAAGATGACCTTGAGGTAGTAGATACAATACAACAACGCAACGAGTTTCTTCACAATGTAACAGCAAGTGAAATAGAGCACGTTATTGTACTTACCCCACAAGGCCACTATTACAGTTTAGCGAATAAACACGTTGAGCCATTAACGCCAGTGCAATTAGCCACCGTGGTCACGCGTTATTTAGCGAATGAAGGACATTGTTGTTTAAGCAAAATTACTCAACTAACACCTAGCCAAGCATTTACTTTACTCGATATTTAACTTTCGCTTAGAGCTTTTATATGCGCTACTGCACTACGACCAAGTGCAGATAGTGCATATCCGCCTTCAAGATAAGAAATAACACCTTTACAGCCATTTTGCATAGCCACTTTACATAACTGCTGGGTGATCCAGTAATAATCATCGTCAACTAACTTTAAGCTCCCCATATCATCTTCTAAATGAGCATCAAAGCCGGCGCTAATAAAAAGCAGTTCAGGCTTAAAGTCGGCTATTTTTTGTTGCCACTGCTGAAAAAAAACGGCTTTTAAATCATCACCGTCACTGGCAATCGCTAACGGTGAATTAATAATATGATGATTATTTTCAACAGCGGTATTAGGGTAAAATGGATATTGAAATAACGAACAAAAAAGTACATCTTCGTCAGCAAAAAAGATATCTTGTGTCCCATTGCCATGGTGAACATCAAAATCGGCTATCGCGATACGTTGAATACCTTTACTTTTTGCATACTTAACTCCAATCGCTAAATTATTAAAGACACAAAACCCCGACGACTCAGTGCCTGTCGCGTGATGCCCCGGCGGGCGTACCGAACAAAATGCGGCGTCTAATTTATCAGCAAGTATTTCATCTACCGCCAAAATACCAGCCCCAACCGCTCGCGCTACGGCATTTCCTGAATCAGGACACAACCATGTATCACCATCGAGTGACTCAAGGCCTTCATTAGGAATGCTGTTTTCAAAATGCGTTACTTGTTGCTCACTGTGAGCCAATAAATAATGATCTCGTTGCGCTTTTGGTGCTTGCAATTGAGCAATGCCAATATCAACACCACTGGCTAATAATCTATCTGAAATAGCATCTAACCGCTGTGGGCATTCAGGATGATCTGAGCTCATTTTATGCTTACGACAGTGTGGATGTGAAATAACAGCAGTACGCATAAATGCTCCCAATAACTAATAAGTGTCAGCACTATAACAAAGCCACCTAATGGTGGCTTTGCGACTTTGGTGTATAACCACTATTTAGCAAGTAAGTTTAAATTTCTAAAGTCAAAGCTAAAGTCGGTGACATCTGTAGACACGGCTTCCATTTTAGCGCTTTTCACCCGGTTATCGGGGTTAAGATCAAAACGAATAAACGCATCTGCTTCAAGTAGTTTTTCATCCCACTTAACAATAAAGGTATTGCCAGTGTAATGCTCAAGCGTTCCTTTTAAACGCTTAGTGTGAGTAAAATCGATACGTAACTTACCATCAAGCTGCTCTACAACGACATCGCCATACCAGTTATCGTGTAAAGTGCCGGTGTAATTAATATTAGGTAACTGCGGCTGATAATCTACAGGAGTATCAGGCTTAGCATGAGCATAAGCTTTGTTTTTTCCTGCAAAATGTTTTTTAGCTAAATCTTCTACCCACTCTTTGTCATCTAATTTAAGTGCATCTTCTAATACCTCATGAGTAATAGCCGATAATGCACTAAAGGCTTGCTGGTTAGATAAAATCACAATACCCAGCTTTTTCTCAGGGACTAATGTCACTTGCGATACCATACCTAAAATACCACCGCCATGACCTAGCTTTTTAAAGCCATGGTAATCCTCAATACTCCAGCCTAAGCCATACCCTCTAAATTGTTGATGGTAAGCCTCAAAAGCACTTTTTGAAGCCATTGAGGTAATATGAGGGTGCCACATTTGTGCTTGCTGCTTTTCGCTAAATAGGGTTTCACCTGTTGGCATTTTCCCGCCGTCGAGCTGAGTTAATAGCCACTGGCTCATATCGCTGGCACTCGATGCGATAGCGCCTGCGCCTCTAAAGTCTTCGAGATAATTAACAAAGAATGGATTTAACTTACCATCCATCGGAATATGACCAATCGCCCAGTTTTTATTACTTTTAGGTATACGCGAAAACCCTGCACGAGAGTTATCCATATGCAAAGGCTGCAAAATATTTTTTTCGATATAGTCATTCCAACTCATGCCCGAAACACGGGCAACAACTTCTCCAGCGGTTACAAACATTAAGTTGTTATACGCATATTGACTACGAAAGCTGCTGGCTGGTTTTAAGTACTTTAATCCCGCTAATATCTCACTAATAGGTTTATCGGTGCTTGGCCAAATCATTAAATCACCTTGGCCTAACCCTAACCCACTACGGTGACTTAATAAATCACGAATACGCATTTCACGCGTGACATACGCATCGTACAATCTAAACTCAGGGAGGTGATCAATAACTCGGTCGTCCCAGCTAATCTTCCCCTCATCAACAAGCTTTGCAAGAGCCGCAGAAGTAAATGCTTTGGTGTTCGATGCAATACCAAATAAGGTGTCTTTGTTTACGGCTGCTTTTGTATTTAAATTAGCGATACCAAAGCCCTTAGCAAACACAACTTCATCGTTTTCAACGATAGCCACCGCCATACCTGGCACATCAAAACGTGCCATAGAGGCATGAATAACCTCTTCAATTTTTTCTGCATTAACATCAGCAAAGCTAGCAAAAGACGTCGTTGCTAACATCGCTATAGCGGCTAATTTTGTGAACTTCATATTCATCCTTAGATTTTAATTATTATTTTTTATGAATAGCGAACTCTTTTTCTGCTCGCTCTGTATTGCTATCAATTTTATGAGGCCTATTTAAAATTGCATTGCTGTATGCTTTTGGGACACCCGCCTCAAGCGCACCACGATAAACATGTTGTAAATACCAATCATAAGGCAAAATTTTATCATCATGCGTATTGGCAATATAACAATGAGCACTAAAGGTTTCGCCGGTTAAAAGTGATACCGTAATATCAACACAATCGTACCCATCTCCTTCTATGCTATCTAAGGTCGCTTTTTCATCTTGAGTAAGCTCATAAACAACCCCATATACCACAGCCTCTTTTACATCACTTGGTTTAATACTGCACTTACCTGAGCCATCTTGAAAGTACATATCAAATGTTAACTCATAGCCATATAAAACAGCAGTACCAACACGTTTAGCCTGAGGTAAGCGTGCTAATAACCTATTGGACGACATATTTGAGCCAAACGAAAAATTATATATTGGCATGGTCCACCTTTAAAATTTTAAAAACATAACTTAAATAATAACACGCACAGCTAGCGCAATAAGTACCACACCGATAGCCCTATCAAACCAATAACCGCTGCGTTGAAAAAACAAACGTACACTTGCTTTTGATAACACTAACGAAAGCATTGAAAACCAACCCCAAGTAGCCAGTGCCATATAAATACCGTACATAATCTGTATGCTAGTAGGCGTACTGCTGCTAATAATTAATGTAAATAACGACATAAAAAACAAAGTCGCCTTAGGGTTTAATGCATTCGTAAAAAAGCCACGCCGAAATGCAACCCACACACTTTGGGCTGTATGTTCTTGTTTGTGCAGCGTACTATTATCAACAATAGTTTGCGGTTTTGCACTGCGCAGAGCTTGTATACCCAAATAGGTTAAGTAAGCTGCCGCGATATACTTTAAAATAGTAAATACCATAGGCGATTGTGATAACACAACCGCAACACCTAAAACACAATAGGTAATGTGCAGCAAGATGGCAGCTCCAACACCAGCACTGCACCAAAGTGCATTACGCCGACCTTGTTGAACACTTTGTTTTAAAACAATAGCAAAGTCAGGTCCTGGACTGGCTACTGCAAAAAAGTGCGCCACAACAATTAATAAAAACTCATCAATATAATTCAAAATACACCTAATTAACGGGCGAATAGGCAAGTAATAATGGATTTGCCGTTTGCGCTATCAACGCTTTTATTTCTTTTTGTGCTTTTTTAAACTGGCTTCGCAAATGCGGCTTTAAATGCTTTTTAGAACGGTGATCATTTTTAAAATAACACACCAGTGCATGCATAAACACGGTATGAGTTTCGCTTAACTTAGCTTCGCGATTAGCATACGGGTTATAACACGAACCACATCCTCCTTTAAATTGATAAACAGTATTGCTCATCATGACTCCAAAACCCAAAAAGCACGCAAGCGCATCACTCGCTTGTGGTAAAAATTCTTTTCCGCCTGGGGGCAATACGCCAACATGATGAATTAAAATAGTACTTAGCGCTCCTGCAAAACTGGCCACTAAATCTTGCGGTTGGTTAATTTGATTGGGATTAAAAGAAATATGAATCGCATGACTTGGAGGAACAATAAGCTGCGAGCTTGGCCCGCGAAGCGCATCACTAAACTCAAAATGTGGAAACACCTGAGGTTGCAACTGTTGAGGCGCCACTAACTGTATAGGCCAAGCACTCATTCCTGCATATTCGCTCACACGAGAAAATACCTTACTTGCCATTTGTTCAATGCTCGACACCGAATCTGGAAAAAATTCTCCTGTAGGTAATACCGTTTTTGTATGCTGAGTAAAAAATGTCGCATCGAAATTTTCTACAGCCCAAATAAATGTATCTACCAGCCATTGTTTTTCTTGATCATCAAGTAAAGGAGCCGATTTAAATAATGCTAACATATCCGTTATTTATCCTGCTCAGATTTAGCCCACTGCCACGCTTGTGTATTATACAATGGCACAGTTGATAAGGCATGATGGTGGCTACCACTAGACTCTTTTGTCGAATAAGACAAATACAATAAAGTACTATTTTTAGCATCATAAATACGACGTACTTTTAACGATTTAAATAAAATACTTTTAGAGGACTTAAACACCACCTCCCCCGACTTACTTCGATCTATCGCTTGTAACTGTTCGGCCGTAATTGGCCCCGTTTGCCGACAAGCTATCGACATATCTGAGGGGTCAGAAAAATCTAAATCAGCCTCAATATGACTAATATGGCACGTTACCCCAGTGACTAAAGGATCGCGCTGCGAATTAACCACCACATCTTTGGTCGTAAATAGCCCTAAACTCACCGAAGCCACATCATCAGAACACCCACTGAGTGCCCCTACAACAACACTCACAAATAAAAACTTTAATTTAGAATACACTTTTTACCGCCTTTTTTGCTTAAATCGCAATTATGAGAGCCAGTAAAACAAATTTATAGCCGTTATATAAGTGTTAAATGAAAAAAACTATGCTCGATGACACTTTTTCGCAAAAGCACAAAAAAGCTGAGTTGCAAAGCAACTCAGCTCAAACCGTTTTCACTTAAAACAGGTAAAACTTAAATACGTTTAAAATGTATAATTTAAACGTGCGTAGTAATAGCCCCCTTGCCAATCAACAATATTGCTCGACCAGTAAACATTGCCACAACAATCATCTTTGGTTAAGTCACCATCATCAGTATAAACACCATCTTCGTCTGGATAAGTATCGAAAATATTACGTGCCCCTACAGACAAGTTAAGCGCTTCGTTTACTGCGTACGATAACTCTAAATCAACCAAAATACTTGGGTCGTACTTTTGAATATTGATAGCACTTGAGTCGATTGCATTTTCATATGAGCCATAAATATTACCACGCACTAAAATAGAAAACGCATCAAAGTTATGCTTTGCAGAGAGCACCCCACGCCATTTTGGAATCGCGTTTTCCAGATCAAATTGATCTTCATCATTTAAGTACTCAGATACATCCGTTTTTGAGCTATCAATTTCGGTCTTATTATAGTTAACAGAACCGGTTAGCAAAGTGTCGCCCAAGTTATACGTAGCTACAAAGTCAAAGCCTTGTGTGGTTGTATCAAATGCATTTTGGAAATAATTTACTCCACCAATGGTATTTGCGCCTTCCACTCCAGCGGCTTCAAGTGCTAAATAGTTGGTATAGGCATCACCCGAAGTCGGATCGGTCGATACCTCTTTGGTCGATACCGCATAAAAGCGATCTTCTAGTTCAATACTATAATAATCAAAAGTTAAGGTGAGCTGGTCAACTGAACCTGTTACCCCTAATGAATAGTTCACTGACTTCTCTGGCGAAAGAGCTTCAGCCCCTAACGCTTCACCTACAGGGCTTGATGCTGGGAATAACCCCGTTGCAACCGGTAAGCCATCAGGTAAACGAGTCGATACATTTGTTGTGCCTTGTTGTCCCGGTGTGGGTGCTCTAAAGCCTGTACCCATAGAGCCACGTAAGTTAAAATCTTCTGAAAGAGCATATTTAAATGCCACTTTACCGACTAACTCGTCGCCAAAATCTGAATAATCTTCATAACGTACCGCACCTTGAATAAATAAAGCATCGGTTAAATCAGTACTGGCATCAAAGTACACACCAAACATGTCGCGCTCATAAGTGCCCGAATATTCAGGTGAATAACCAGGGAAGCCATTTGAGCCTACACCAACTGCGGTATACACAGGATCGCTAGAGTCAGCACAATCTAAGCTTGAACCATTAGCAATAACAGCCAATCCCGCTGCGCTTGCAGTATCGCCATCACAAAATCCCCAAGGATCCGGTGACGCATAACTACCCGGCGTGTACGATGCTTCATCACCGGCTACAATTTCATAGCTTTCTTCCATGTATGTTGCACCAAAAGCCAACAATACATCAGCATTTAATCCCATATCGACATATTTAGTAAAATCAGCAGAGAGTTGCAGCTCTTCATTAATCAAATCCCCTGGACTAAATGAAGTCGGCGAATCAGCCCCTAAAGAAGGGTTTATGGTATTTTTTAACGTATATTCAATTTTATTCGACCCAAAGCGACCACTAAAGTCGTAAGTCATTTCGTTTGCAAATACCCCTTCAATACCTGTTACTAAAGAAATATCGGTAATATCACCGAAGAATCGAGGCGTAAAACCACCTGGAAACTCTTCTAATGGTGAGTATAATGAGCCATCTTCTTGGCGAATATCCTCAATGGTACCATTGCCTGGGTAACGATAATAGAAACCGCCATCACCTTCACTTTTAGAGTAATTACCAAAAGCGTAAAATTTCATATCTTGGTTAATTTCATACCCTGCATTAAAAAATAATCGCGCCGCCGATGTATTGGGCTGTCCCCATGGCTGCACTACACTTTCACCATTTAAATTAGCATCGGCCAAACCTGCAATAAAGGCCTCTTCAGAGTAACCCGATAAGCTCGTATCTAATCCGGTTAAAAAGTCAGGATCATTAGCATCTACACACGCCCAACTTTCACAATACTGCTCAGAACGCGATGTTGAGTTTGAGTCAGCGTATTCGCCCGAAATACTAATAAAACCTTTATCACCTAGCGGTAAACCCACATTACCGGTAACCGTAAACTGCTCGCCATCACCTTCGTAATATTGACCAGTATTTACCGAAATAGATCCCCCTTCAGTATTATCTTTTAACACAAAGTTTATTACCCCTGCAATAGCATCAGAACCATACTGAGCGGCGGCTCCATCACGTAAAACCTCTACGCCTTTTAAAGCTGACGAAGGAATAGTTGCAATATCAGGACCTTGGGTGCCAGAGCCCCCAATTTGTACTAAAGCAGAACGATGACGACGTTTTGAGTTTACTAGCACTAAGGTTTTATCGGTTGGCATCCCCCGTAACGATGCAGGACGAATAAACGAAGCGCCATCGGAAATAGGTTGCCTTTGCAGTGAATAAGATGGAACTAAGGTTTTTAGTACATCATTAGTATCAGAAAAAGGAACAGAGCTAAGATCATCTTCACTAAACACATCGACAGGTACTGGAGAATCAGCGACCGAACGGGGCGCACCACGTGAACCAGTAACCACAATTTGCTCTATAGCTTCACCTTCTTCAGATTCACTTTGCGCGGCATAAGCAGAAGAAAAAGTAACGGAGCTTATGGAGCAGGCCATAAGTGCTGTTTTTATTGCTCTACTGAGGGGTTTATCTTTTAACATTGTTATTATTCCTCTAGATAAGATATAAAGTTTAATTCTCGTATCGGTTATTCACTTATTCGGTTATTCACTTATTCGATTATTCGATTATTTAATTATTTAATTTACTCGGTTATCAGCACACGTTATTTTGGCTTTGCAATAACCATTTCAATTTCGATTAACATATTGGGTCCTCCCGCCAACCCGGCAATTTGAAAGGCTGAACGAGCTGGCTTATTAGGCTGCTCTTTAGTGCCAAAATATTGGGTGTAGGCTTTCATAAAGCCGGCAAAGTCCATTTTTCCATCCATAGTGGGATCACCAACTAAAAACACCTGCATTTTAATAACGTCTGAAAAATCAACGCCCAAGTCTTTAAATGACGCCTCAAAACGCTTAAAAATATTAAGTGCCTGAGTTTGCGTATCACCATAATATTCACGGCTGCCTTTTTTTGCTTCGGCATTAACCGGACCCGGCACCATGCCACTGTGAAAAATTAAGGTTGTATCGGGCGTCACTTCAACTGCACGAGAAATAGGAAAAGTGCTATTATTTGGTAAAGCATGTCGTGTCGTTTCGGCAAATGTACTGGCCGAAAGTAGTGAAAGTGCAGAAAGTAAAATGTATTTTTTCATAAATAATATTCCTAAATTTATTTAAGTTGAGTGATGTAAACAGCTAGGCTTTCGGCCTCTTCTTTCGTAGTGACTATTGCACTAGCTGCTTTCATTTGTTGCCCATAGATATCCTCAGCGTCACCGCCTCGAATACCATCACGAAAGTGATTTAATTGCGTGAGAATATACCAATCGTTTAAGCCGCTTATATTCGGTGCCCCCATTGCTTCATTACCTTGTGCATTAACGCCATGACATGCTGCACAAGTTTTATAAAGTTGCTCTCCTTTGTGCGCATCGGCCGATAAACTCACCGCAGGCTTTGTCGATTCGGTAGAAACAATCCAAGATACAATTTCTGCTATTTGCTCGTCAGAAAATGTAGACACCATAGACATCATTTCGCCTCCGGTGGTGTCTTTTGGATGACTACCCCGCACCCCTTGTTGAAAATTATTTAATTGGCGAGAGAGATACCAAGCGGGTAATGAAGTCAGTCGAGGAGCCCCTATATTTTGATTTCCTTTTAATTGACTACCATGACATACCGTACAGTACTCTAACCCTTGTGGAGTATGGGCTTCATTAGCAAGTGCCATATTTGCAGCACTCATTAACATCCCCACCGATAAAATAACTTTAAGCCACATATCAACGCCCCTTATGTTCTATTTGTTGCAACTAAGTGATTAAACTGCCCAAGTGCTTGCTCACTTGATGCTAAAGCCCCTTCTTGCCAGCCGCTATGGTGGCTAATTTGATCACCTATCATAAAGTGACGACCTTCGGGCTTTTGTAAGAGATGGAAATAGGTTTTAAAGTCATCTTTATTCATGCGCATACCACACCCCATTTGATGGTTCATTCGAGCCCAAGGAATACTGATACCGTTTTCAATGTATTTGCTATAACCGGGGTGAATTTTTTCTCCCGACATAGCTCCTACTTTTAACCTTTCAAGCGGAGTAAGAGACTCAAACATGGCTGAATGCTTTGGATCCCATGTATAAGCGCCAAGCAATATCCCTTTTTGTGCATTGATGTCGTGCGATGGGTACCATATTTGTGAAATAGCATCAGCCGAATAACTAATCCCGCCATAAATCCCATCATCTTCCCAAAAGCGACTTTTCATTTGGTATGCTATTTTGAATAAATGACCTCGTTTCACGCTGTTTAACCCAGCTTGATAAGTACTAGAAAAGTTGTTTTCAATTCCCGCCATAAAATAGGCCGGAATATTATTAAAGCAATAATCAGCGGTCACAGTGTGAAATTCGCCACCTTGTTCATATGTCACTTCAACACCATTGGCTTTATTAAATATTTTTTTAACTTGCGCGTTTAGTACCGGTGGTTTTTTTAAATGGCGTAAAAACCCTTTCACTACAGCATCCATTCCACCTATAGGCTCCATCAGCGGCTCACACCAATCGTAAAGCTCTGCGCCTAACAAGCCGCCATACCAAAACCGGCTGTCTAACAAGGCTTTTAACTCCATCGGAGCATGAGGCTGTGGATAGTCCAGCATTCTGTCGGTTATCGAACCTGCTCTTTCACTGCCAATGTATTTGCCATTTTCAGTTAAGTCGCCAAATGCCTTTGAAAAATCCATTAACTTCTCTACATCTTCGGCATTTAACATTTGATTAAAGGTGTTTGAATCGGCAGACTTCCATAACAATTCCGACATTAATCCTCGTGCATCGGTATGGTATTCAATAATACGTTTAGGCTTGCCACCGAGAAATTTATCGTCTTGGAAATAAGCCATTTTGCTGCTATTGGCTTTAATTTGAAGTGGCACATTGAGAGCTTTGCAATAATGTAAAGTACGTTTATGGTGACCCGGTATACGTGCCGGACCACAATTAAAAAACAAGTTATCTTGTTTATCAAAATTACAAATTTGCGTGTGGCCCATTTCATCTATTTTATCACCGTTACGTACGGTTAAATTTCGCCCGCCAGCTCTAAATGATGCCTCTAAAATGGTACAATCATAACCGGCCTGCTCTAGCTCAAAAGCGGTTGCTAACCCAGCTATACCAGAACCAAGAATCAGCACTGAAGGTTTATTTTTTATTGGTGCTGGTGTCACCTTCACTGGACCTTTAAATGGGTCTTCTTTCATTAATCCCATTGCAATGCTTGTTTTCAGTAATGCCGAAGTACCGCCAACTGCACCTACATAAGTAAGAAATTGCCTTCTACTGATATTCTTCATATTGCTCAAATAACCTTAATTGAATGATTAATACTTTAAGACCATGAATCGAGCGTATATAAAACCTATGCTCATCAGAACAAAACAAAATATAGAGGGGGCACAATATTATTTTTATAGCTCCGATAAAACGTGGCCTAAAGAGCTGTTTTAACAGATTAAAAAAATTTTTTTATTGAAATAAAATAATGGATTTGATAAATATATTGAGAGTTAACTCAGGGGCAGGTTACCTGTAATTATTGAGGTAGGTAATCAGACGTATGAATACTAAGCAGTTACACTATTTTTTAGCGACAGCTGAAAAAAAAAGCATTACCGCAGCAGCAAAAAAATTAGACATAGCCCAGCCCGCAGTCAGCCTTCAGCTCGCCAACTTAGAACACGAGCTTAAAGTAAAGTTATTTGACCGTAATTTTCGAGGAGTCGTGTTAACAGACGCCGGGCAAAAGTTTCAAAAACACGCCCGTATAATTCTCGCGCAAATAGAAGAAGCTAAAACCGAAATCGCCTATAAGCAAAGTCAGTTTTCTGGCAAAGTTGTGGTGGGATTAAGTCAATCGGCTTGTAATGTACTCTCGGTAGAGCTACTCAACCAGCTAGAACATAGATATCCAAACATAGAGCTCACCTTTCGTGTTGGCCCATCTTATATAGTCGATACCTGGTTACAAGAAAATAAAGTGGATATTGCGTTATGCTATGAAGCGAAAAAAGTAACCACTTCATCGTTAAAAGTAGTCGATCTGATAAACGAAGATTTATTACTTTATATCTCCACTCATCCGCAAAATCCAGCATATAGTGAGCTTGCCTTCTATTCGTATATAGCATTTGAAGAGCTACAAAATTATAAAATTTTTATGCCCGACCAAAAAGATGCATTATCGCAAACACTGACTAAAACCGCCGAAAGTCTAGGCATAAAGTTAAAAACCAAAGATGCATTTGGGCAAATGATGACCACATTACACTTTGTAACTCAGGGGCTAGGGTTAGTTGTTTGCCCATCATCTTCGACCTATCACTTAGAACAAAACAAGCAAATTCGTGGCATACAAATTATTCAACCTAATTTGCAGCAAAAGCTCAGTTTAATCAAAGCAATAAACAGCGACAATAATGCCGTAGAGGCTGTGTTCGAATTAGTAAGAGAGATTAGCGCATGCCTACACGCCAAACAGCATTGGCGAGGTAACTTGCTAGACAAAAAATACCACATCCCTGAAAACACAGGAATTGAAACCTTAATTGAAGACTAATTGATATAAAAATATCACTAGCCATTAATTTAAAAGTCGCACAGGGTAATTTTGTTTAGTAGGTATTTACTAGGAAAGCGTGTAAAAGTGGTAGCCCCTCCCAGACTCGAACTGGGGACCTAACGATTATGAGTTGCAAAACAAGGACTTACTACGAGTTACTTTTTGATATAACTATTTACTAATTTTCATAGCTATATCATAGGGTTATTGAATAAACCCTACCTCTGATGCATAAATCATTATGTATTTCAGAACGTTAAATTTTACGTTCAAAGTAGCACAGAGGTAGCACCATATGTCAGACACCAAAATTCGATTCACAGAATTGTCGCTTGAAAAGATAGAATCAAACGGTAAACGCACTCGTTATTATGACAATCTATTGTCAGGGCTCATTTTAGATGTGAGCGTGGCAGGTAAGAAGTCATTTAGAGTTTATAAAAAGATACCAGGACGAGACACCCCTATTAATGTCATCCTTGGATACTTCCCATCAATTTCACTTGATGATGCAAGGCGAATGGCTCGTAAAGTAATGGCAGATATTGCTGAGGGTATAAACCCGAACGACCTTAAGCCTATAACTAAAAGAGGGTATCAACAAAAAATAGATTGCTACCTACCTGATCCTATAAAACACTGAAACATGTATGCCAAATATGCAGGCTTGATTGAGCAAAAACCTGATGATCAAATAAATGAAATGAAAGTTTGTTAGTAAACTTACTAAGTAACAAACAAGTTGAGTTGATGAGTGCTTTTAGGTTGATATTTATAAATTTATTCTAAATCAAAAAAGTCCCTATACGGGACTTTTTATTAATTACCGTTGATCTACAGGAGCTTTATTTACTACCTGTACTTGAGAGGAAATTGCTCGCTCAATAACTTGATTATAAACTCGCTTTTTCTCACTTGAACTTGAGTCAAGTACAAAGTCTGAAAGCTTAGAGTTTTGAGCTTGCTTTGGCTTTATTAAGTTTGAAAACATAGATACTCCTAAAGCTCGTTTTTTGAGCTGGAAGATGATTTTATCAGGGTCTGTAGATCTTCTCTAGTGAATTTTTCATCTAAATGATGCTCAATTGCCTGAACGTTATCATGATAAAAACGTGTTCGCCCCTTATTATTCTTAACTAATAAATCTACTTTAATTTGACTTCCAAACTTTAATTTAAGTTCTTTTATAACATCTTGTGATGCAAAAAATTGATCTATAAAAGTATTTGGTAAAATTCTACGCCCTTCTAACTTCTCTCTTGCTTCAACAAATTCCCATGCATACTCTGGCTTTTGATACACAAACAAAATAAGCACTTTTCGATCTTTACGAATAGAACGCTCAATATTTTTTTCTGCAACATCATAACTTGCCAAGGTACCATCTAACAAAAATGACTGCTTGTTTTTAAAAGCCCGATCAAGTGTTCTCTCAACAATAAAAGAGACGGCACGATGAAATAAATAAGAGTTATCACCTGTATAACCAGGTATTAGTTCTCTTAACTCATCCGGATCAAGCCTGAGTACATTATCAGCACCAATTTCTTCTAAAAAAGCTTTTGAAGCTTCAGTTTTTCCAGCACCAGGCGAACCTGCCATAAAAACAGATACCGGTCTAATATCGGGAGGAAACTGATCTTTATCTGTTAACTCGCGAGCTATACGAGTCCTATTATTTTTAGCATAGGCAATTGCCTGTCGCTCTAGTTCTTCTGGTGTCATATAAAGCCTTATTATTCTCTATTCATTATGTCACTTAAGTGCCTATTAGCAAGTGATTCAAATTCACAATATACCTTATACGCTTGCGCTGCCGTTTCGCGTTTTTTCTTTTACTGCATTTGCTCTTTGGCTTAAAATTATGTTTTGTACTTGCACAAGAGAGTGCAAACTTTAAAGTTCTATTTTTATCAAAATCATTTTAGATATTGATAATTTAAAAGCATTAAACAGGGATCTAGGGGCCTGGGAATAAAGGGCTGCATTGGTGATACTGTCCGATAGTGACATTTCTAACAACTACTTATACATAATTTTTAAGCAGCTATACGCTAGTTTCCTCTACCGCGAAGTAGATAGTTTTAGACGGAATAACGATACCTCTGCCCATTTTACCTAAACGGATGCCTGAGTGAGGATCCCATTCAAGAATGAAGTCTAAAGTGCACAAAAATCGCCACTGAACCTGCTTAGAGCAAGCCTGTAGGTAGGTAAAAACATCTTTGAGGAAGGTCAACCAGAGGACAAAAAAGAGAAAGTAAAAGCAAAACAACATAGCTGCTATGGCAGTCCTTGATTAACCTTTGAGATAATTTATGTTTTACTGTAAAAGTGGATAAAAAAACAACAAACAAGGATTATAAAATGCAAATTGATTTACACCACGGGATGACATGGGTTATAGCAAGAGCTGCTGGATTTTCGGTAGAAGAAGCAACTATTATTGCTCACGCCTCTCAATATGTGGATGATGCAACAAACTATGGCCATATAGAGTTCAGTAACGGCGCTGCGTATGAACGTATAGCTACAGCTCATAAAATGTTGGATTATAAAAATCTAGACAGCTTGAAGAATATGAAAGTCTGGGTACCATTCCACTTTCTTCCTGGCAACGGTGGCCTACCTGCTGGTCAAAATCCATCTGGAACCTTCATTAAAAAGCTGGTGTGTAAACCTGGATCTTATATTGCTAAAGATATGATTAGTGAGTGTATTGCAGAAAAAAATAGACCTTATGGTTTACATCGATTAGGAATTACCTCTCATGTTTTTATTGATACTTGGGGGCATCAGGGCTTTGCAGGAGTCAATCATGATGTAAATAAAGTTGAAAATATCTTAGATCGCAATGGACATCCAGAGCTTGAACTTACGGAACGAATTTCAGGTTTCTTTTCTAGTATTTTTCAAGATGATATACCTAGCCTAGGCCATGGCCAAGCACTTTCCAATCCAGATCTTCCCCATCAAGAGTGGAGCTATACCAATGGATTAGGAGAAGAAGTAGTGAGAAATAATACTGCAGACTTCTTAATAGCTACAAATGAGTTATGTAAAACCTATCAAAGATACTTAGATATTGAAGAAAATGGACTACCTGATGAGTTAAAATTTGAGATATCTATGTGCTTTACAGAGTTTGATATGAACGATGGCGAAGCTCGCCACAAGCTTTGGCTAGAAGCAATTGAAAACGATAGATTTAACTTAGGTGCATATACCCTTGATTACATCGCTAAAGGGGAAGGTTCATGGAAACATCAAGCTCTAGGTACCACTTTATCTGATGGTGATGAAGATAAATATGAATTTACTGCAGACTTTATGACATCAAACTGGAAGTATTTTCATGATGCAGCAAAAAAGCATAAATTAACAATTATCGATGATATCTTACCTCAGTATGGGATTTGTGTAGGTTAATATATGGACTTCCCATAGCTTGCTAGACACCAAATAAGTTTCATTTATTATCTTTGGTTAGTTAAGCGCTAATTTTAATTGCATCATATTAACTATACTAAAGTAGCACAGAGGTAGCACAGAGGTAGCACAGGGTAATTTTTGTTAGTAGGTATTTACTTGGGAAGCTTTGAAAAGTGGTGGCCCCTCCCAGACTCGAACTGGGGACCTAACGATTATGAGGCCCAGTTGGCAAGTTTGTAATCGCTCAGTTAATGCAGCTTTGAAGCTGGCTCTGACCATTAGTTTACGAGTTTCGTTACCAGTGAATCGTTGAGTGGTCACATTTACTGGTAACGTCTTAATCAAGGTTATTTTAGAGAGGTTATCCTCAAAAGTTACTACTCACTCGTACCATGCTATTGCTGCATTTTTTCTCTAATCCAATCATTGATATCACTTCTAACCCAAGCAACAAATCTGCATCCTAGTTTAACTGCTTTTGGGAACTCTTCCATTTGTTGTAAACGATACAGGGTAGATCTCGACAGCCCTGTCATTTGAGCCACTTCTTTCATTCTAATAAGATCACTGGGGTTTTTATTTTCGAATTTATCCGCGTTTGTATTTAACTCATTTGAATCAATTTTGGGCATCGATTGTGAGACAAATGAGCGTTTAGATATCTGCGATTGAAATGACTCAACATGCCGTTGGACTTGTTGAAGTTCACGTATGGCGTTATTGGTTCTGAAAGATAGTTGTTCTAGGTACTTCTCCAGTAAATCATACTCAAGTTTATTCATTTTTGTTCTCAAAGATAGTTAATTTACAATAACTATCTTTGTAAAAATACTAGAGTCTAGGCTTTAACGGTAATGAATTAGTTATTAACTAGACATGACACTCAAACTGTATATAACATGTTGTCAAATATCATAATTTCAAAAGCGTTTATCGCACGGGAAAGGCAGTATTAAATGGAGTTTATTAAGTCCGTACAGATTCGAAAATTTAGGTCTTTAAAATCAGTTACCAAAGGATTGGATTTAACAAGTCTGAATATCTTCGTAGGTCAAAATGATCAGGGAAAGTCCAACATACTAAGAGCTTTAAATCTGTTCTTTAACAACGAGACTGATATTGGGTCTAGGTTCAGATTTGAAGAAGATTACTGTTATCACTCTAATACAGGTAAGGGGACTATCCAAGAGATAAGGATAGACTTGGTGATAGAACCACCAAAGCAGAGATTTAAACACGCTAAACCACTTAGATGGGTTAAACGCTGGAAAAAAGACGGCTCGGTAGTAGAAGAAAGAAAGTATATAGAAACTGGTAAGATACTATCGCAGACAGATAACGTATCGAAATGGTTGGACAAGATAAGATATCGATACATTCCGGCAATAAAAGGACAAAGCTACTTTACATCCCTTATGGGCGAGTTACATGATGTATTAAACGAAGCTCATGCTGAAGTGCTAAGTGCACAGGGTGAAGGGTTTATCGAGGGGATACAGAGTGTTACTGCAAATATTACGAGTGAATTATTTGAGCAAATTGGTATATCAAACTCTATTCAAGTACCTTCCGACTTTAGGTTACTATTTTCAAATCTAGATTTCGGAGTAAAGTTAGATGGTAATACCTATCACCTCAAACAAAGAGGTGATGGCATAAAAATTAGACATATACCGGTAATACTTAAGTATATGTCTGAACAAGAGCGAAATATATCTAGAAGAGGGTATGTAAAGCCCGACACAATATGGGGGTTCGAAGAGCCTGAAAATAATTTGGAATTGAGGTATGCATTTGAATTGGCTGAAGCATTTAGAAAATACTCAAAAGAGATCCAGATTTTGGTTACAACGCATTCTCCAGCGTTTTACGCCTTAGATAAAACGGATGGTGACGGAGTAAGCACATTTTACGTTTCTAGGGGGAATGATAATTGTTCTAGCATAAAGCCTGTAACCCATGACGATACAGACGATATACACGAAAGTATGGGGCTACTTCCTATAATTACTCCATATCTCGAAAGAATATATGAACATCAACAAGAAATTGAAAAGTTAAAAAAGCAGAGTGAAAACCTAAAAGGTAGTACAAAAACTGTCGTATTAACTGAAGATGAAAAATTTGCCGACCTACAAATATTTTTTGAAGCACATGGATGTAATTTATCTGAAACTGAATTCATCTCTTATTTCGGAGCAGATCAAATAAGTGGGGCAATACTAATTGGAAAATACCTGAAGGAAAAACATAAAAACTTAACTGTAATAATTCATAGAGATCGTGATTACCTTAATGATGAGGAAGTGTCGATTATTCATGAAAAAGTTCGAAAAAGCGGTTTTCATTTGTTTATAACCAAAAATGTAGACTTGGAAGCTGAATTTTTATACCCATTACATTTAAATCATACTCACCCTCAAATTTCTATTGAAAGGGCAACAGAGCTTATAGAACAGGCTACAATAGCAACCAAAGATAAATCATTTAGTAGGCTTGTGGACTATACATTTAAAAGAGAAAGGCCCCAAAATGATGCCTATAGTAAAAAGTTTAAAGAGTTAGAGGCACTATATGAAGCAAACGTTGAAAGATATCGATACGGTAAAAAAGTGCTAGGTAATCTCAAAGGTTTAGTGCAGAAGGAGATACAAGCTAACCCAGATCTATGCCAAGTATCTAAATTCATTGAAAATGAATTATTAAAAGAATTATTTGAGAGCTAAAATAGCCATTTAGTCAAAAATTAAAAGTTGGCCTTAATAAAAGGCCAACGTCGCTAATACTTTCCCTAACATATATCAGTTCACCCCTGTTAACTTTCTGTATTTACAGGTAAATCTCTTATAGGCATACTTATACTTTATAAGTGAGCCTAATGTAGACAGTGCCTTTCATTTAAGTAAATGACCAATTTAAGCAATATTTTGACTATTTACATTTACCTTAAACCATATAGCTCAGCACAAGCATTTTCATAATCCGAATAAACAGTAGTTAAAGCAAGTTCATTTCTAATTTTTCTGCGTCGTGTTGGCATGTAGTAATTTGTGTCTAACAACTTATTTAATACTTCATCGGACAAGTTAAAAAACTGCTTCATTAACTGTTTAGTCTTGTTAACTACATTCTTATGTAATTCATCACTCGAATTAAATTTTGGGGTAGTACCAAAAGCTAATGTATGCACATGTCTAGCACCAAACTGACCTCTTGGCTGAAACTCTTTGATAATATCATTGATAGCCTGACTATTGAAAAGCCCCGTTAAGTATATCGCTTCATCTTCGCTTTCAACGATAGTCCAATATAAAGTTTGATCTATTATCAACTTGCTGCTGTCTAAGTGTTCTAAGTTTTTATAAGCAGAACAAACTACATCACCTCCAGCTCCTGTCATTACAAGAAACCCATTAGAAGGAATATTTTGATTACTTAACTTATTTCTGTAATTTACCTTTTTATTAAAGAAATTTTCTAGGTTCATATCTAGTTCACCTAAAATTGAATCAAAAATACGTTTAGATGAAGCGTTAGCAGCTAGATTAAAATCACTAACTTGCGACCAACTTCCATCACAACCTCTTTCGATTGGTAATATTCCTTTGGCTGGTGCATGAACAAAAAATGGAGATAGATGATTTGAGAGTAAAACATCAAATACAAAGTCATTTGAAATCGTACCCGTTGAAATTTTAAAATCTTTATTGTTTTTTGGTGCCTGAACTAAATATCTATTCGGACTCGTTTGCCGATTAATTTCTGAAACATTCCATTTACCTGCCATTCCTTGTTCAAGCTCATGAAAAACAACCGTTCTGGGCATTATATCTGCTCCTTGGTTGAATATCGCAGGTATAAAAAAACCTTTTCGCTTTTTTATAGATAACGCATTTTCAGTCCAGGCACTCCTAGAACCCTGTTGAACAACGTTAAACTCAACATTTGCTTTACTTGAAGCATTTATAATAGCTCCATTTACAGGACTTTTGAACATATCCTCGGAACTATTATTTCCAAAAAAGACAACAGCTTCGTTTTTAAAAGTACCTTTTTCTATTTTCCAAAGCTCATCAATTTCAAATCTAAGATCTGAACCATTACAGTCAAATCTACCTTCTCTAAATTTATTTTGGTGATGACCACTCATTACTGAATCAGGTATAATGCACGCAAATGCAAACTTTGGTTTTAGATACTTATCAATAGAGTGCAGTAAGAATAGAGTTGATAGTTCAACATGAAGGTGTGATGGACCAACTGGCTTTATATTATAATACTCAGCCCTGTCTTTAAGGGCGCTCTTGTAAGGGTTGTCAGCTATTTTACTTAATGCTAACCAAGGAGGGTTTGAAATAATTCCATCAAACTGTCCCGCTAACAGGGCAGGTCTGTACGCATTCTTTAAAATAAAGTTCCAAATCCCATTTTTCCCTTTTCTCTGCAATTCTGCCAATGCCAAAATAAGATCATTAGTGAATTTAATAGTATCTTTTATTTGAGCCTCAGATAGCTTTAAATCTACAGAAGAGAGTAATCTATAAACTAATTTAGCTATTTGTTCCTCTGCTATAATGCTACTTTCTTTTTTTGCAAAACTCATTGCTAAGGAGTAAATTGAATCCAATAAGTGTTCAAAAAATGTTTGTACCTCTGGAGTTAAAAGAAATACAGGTAAGTTTAAGTTTTTATCATCTAGTGCCATATCATAGAAACTATCGTCTTCATTTATGACTTGCTCCGTAAGTGGAGTGGTCACAAAAAATGAATCGGCATGATAAATAGGAATTGTTATTTCATTTGCTTTTAATAGCTCAATCTTATCCCTAGCGGCAATAACCCATGCAACCTTAGATAACATTACAGCCAAAGGGTCAATATCAAACCCAGTTACACAATGCGTTAATAAGTGTAGGAATTGCTCATCGGTTAAGGAATCATCTGACTCTAGTCGAACAATGCTGTTTTTTACAACTTCGACAATAAGTGCTCCTGAACCGCAACACATATCGAGTAAGTATGGGTGGCTGTTACTTGAAAACTTTGAATGAACATTTTTAACTATTTTTTCAGCTAACCAAGAAGGGGTCCACTCCTGCCCCAATAATAGACGATTGGACTTAGATGAAAGCTGAACCATTAGTGCACCAAACAAATCTTCTTTAGGTATACTTCTGAAATTATATGCTCTAAGGTCTCGTTGAATCTCAATAGCGAGTGCAACAAAAAGTTCGATATAAGGTGTTTCATTCATCCACCCAAAATAATCATACTCTACTAGGTTTTGATAGCCTCTATTTTTAAAAAAACTACCATCTAAAATCCCTATCAGTTCTAATTCATCACTATTAAGAGCTTCAGCCGATAGGATGTTCGCACACATACATTTTGCTAAAGTTAGTATATATAACTCTCTTATATAGAGATCTTTATCGAATTGACCATGTTGCTTTCCGTCCCCTAGATATGAGATAAATCTAGCCCACAAATTTTTAACTAATTCAGAATATTCGGGGTTTTTAATGAATGCATCATCTACGATAGAAGTAATAGTATTTACATGAGTACCGGCAAATGAAGAATCGAATCCTAAATCCTGTACTAAAGATTTAGCACTTAGAATTCTAGCTCCTTCACGGCCTAAATACTTGGATAGGAAAAGACAAAGATTCTCTGCATCTCTTTGTTCACACGCATCTAGAATTACAGAGTCAACTTCTTCCAGTGTTATGTGTTCTTTACCATATATTTCCTCTCCTTCGGGGGAAGCAATAAATGAAATACGGTATGCATACCACCTAACAGTATCAGACAAAACACCAATAATTAAATCTGATTGCGCTCCTTCATTAAGCAAGCCGGCACAGTAATCTTTAACTTGCTCAAGTCCATGCAAAAAAATAGCAGAATTAGTTAAATCCTTTTCATATTCAATTGCTGTTAACCCAACTAAAGCATCAACAAATCCATAGCCATTTTTGCCTGATTTACGAAAATTGAGTTTATTTTCAGCATTTAATGAATGATAGTTTACCCACCAAGGTTTGGATGGGTAAATGTCAGGTAAATAGATGTTAAATCGTTTAACAATTACGTCTTCAATAGTGTTATTGTTAATTAGTTCTTTTGCTTCTTTAAGATACTTTTGAGCTGATAGAAGGTTAATTTCTGAAGACAATACATATCCCTATTTTCTTTTTCTAGCCATCCTTCTATTTGAAACTATTTTTTTCAGTTGCGCAATAGATTTATCACTAACAAACTGTTTTTGAAGACTTTTAATTAATATTTCATCGATCTTATTAATTTTTAAGTCACTAACACTGATTGCAAGCTCTTTTCCCTCTTTGGTCAATGAGATTAACTCTTCATTTGTAAACCTTGGAATAGGTACTTTTTTAATATGGGAGGCTTCAAGCTTTAGTGCTCCCCCCCCCATAACAGAAGCGTTAAGTTCAAAGTATGCTTTTACCCAACTACTGTTAAGTATTGCAAACAACGAATATTTATTAAATGAGCTACCTCGACTAATTTTAATAGTAGAAAAATTTGCATCGACCACCACATTACCGTTTTCGCATAAATAAGAACAAGGAGAGTTATTGTTTACTCGAGGTATTAATATATCAGGAAGGTGGCGCTTTGCTAATGCCGGCAACATGTACCAAAATCTTGGAGGGGTATTTTTCTTCAGGTCAAACTTTCTAATATTTGGTTTAACTGCAGAAAGCTCTACTATGTTCTTTGGTTTGTCTGCCAATCCAAAAGTTGTATTTTCAGCACATTCAATAAAACAATCAAGTTCACTAGGTAAAATTGAGTAGAATTCAGAAAGATCAACGTTAGAGCTGGTAAAATCCTTATGGGTCACAGAATTTTGTATGTAAATCAATAAACTACTTAGGTTATTAGTTTTAACGGTTAAAGTATCTGTTAATTCTGACTGGTACCTTAACACTGGCTTTACATACTTTTCAGGAACCGTTAATTCCAATTTATTTAACCGTTTACTTGTCTTAACTCTGAAGCCATCTTCTGATGAACTTATTTTATCAACATAGAAAAAATCATTTGCTCCAGTTCTAAGCCCTTGTCCAATCGATACACCCAACGTTTCCAAACTTATAAGCTCTTCATTTAACGCATGATTTTCTAACAAATACGTTATATCTTGAGAATGATATTTCTTAGTATTTACAATTGGTTCTGAAGACTCAAGCTTTAAAAACCACTTAGACTTTTTATGTTTTGAATATAGCTTTGCTATTTCATTCCCTATACTTTGTCGTGTGATTGTTAGCCCTTCAAACTTTGAAATAGTTTTATTAAAATGTAAATCGGAAGCAAAATCGGCTGACGCATTGTCGCTATCGGGGTATAAATTTCCTACTAAGTCGTCAGTAGTTAGCGTTTCTTTTGGTAGAGATATTTTTGTAAAAGCGTAATCACTATAATCTCTTAAAGAACAAATGCTTTTCTTCTTTTTTGCCACCAGTAAAGAAGTTTTAACTTGTACATTTTTAAACCATGCGGAATTCAAATCTTCTACAATATATTCAATATCAAACAAACGAAGTAATAAATAATGTATGACACCAGAATAGTCCCGACTAATCCACGACTCTGGTAATACAACTGCGATTCTTCCTGAGACTTTACATAATAAGCATGATAATAACCAAGAAGGAACGGCTAGATCAGAAAGACCCGAATATTCTTCTACAAGTAATTTAAATACATTTTTGGTTTCTGAATCTAACTCCTTTCTGGAATCAATAATTTGTAAAAGTTGCTTTCTTATTTCTACTGAAGAATTAATTACACTGCTCTTCCCTACATTATTTGTTAGCTCTTGATAACGCACATATGGTGGGTTAGTTATGACTAAATCATAAACATGGGAGTCTAGCTTTGAAATAGATGTCAAATCAAAAGCACTACCTAGTACCGCTTTAACACAAGGAAACCGATTTTGAAAAATATTATATGCGATCGGATCAATTTCTATGCCATTGACTAAAACTTCCTTATTTGAAGATTCTATGCAAGCCGCAAGCATATCTCCACTACCAGCCATTGGATCTATTATTGAAGATGCACTTTCAGCTTGAGACAAATAAGCTAAGAACTTTGCTACTAGGGGCCCTGAAAACACTTGCCCCAATCTTTTTTTCCTGTGTGCATTCGTTCTAAAACCTTCTACTTTTGCATAAACTTCGCTATTCAATGACAATACCCTCTTCATTAAAGCGAGAGACTAACTCATAAAACTTATTGGCATCGACTTTAGGCAAAAAACCATTTTTCAAGCAATAAGAAATGTACGCTGAAAACGTTGATTGCGCATCAATAACACTTTTTTCCATAGTTTTAGCTTGCTTTATAAAATGCTCAGGACATTCAGAAAGGTCTGGGCTGTTATTGCGACCAACACAACTTTTTGAAAGCAAAATGAGAGGATCACCCTTTACTGAAACTGTCGAAACAGTTTGCTTAAAGCTCGATTGGATTTTATCTAAAACACTAGTTTCAACCACTGCCATTCCTGACTTTAAGTATGAAGAAACTAATGCATCCCAAACATTCACTTTTGCAGAGTGAAAGACAACTGTAGCCTTACCTTTATTTGAAAGAACTCTGGATATCTCTCCAAACACTTTACTCATTAAGGTCTTGTATTGTTCGACAGATTTATTTTGGCTTTTACTAATAATAACTTCATTTTTGTTATTAGTAGTTTTACCTAACCAAAATTCATTTATCTGATTTATTTCAGAATAAGGAATATAGTCGCCAAATGGAGGATCTGTGAATACATAATCAATAGAAGCATCAGCTAGATTTATGTTAGTGCTACTTTTATTAAAAACTTGGACTTCGGTCCTAGCGCCAAAAGTAATTTCAAAAGACTTAATTATTGTTGAAAACTTTCTTTTTATTCCTTCTATAATATTCTTTTCTACTGGAAGGCTACTTATGTATAGAACTCCAGATTGAGCACTTGTTAAAACAAAGTCCTTTGCTGATTTTTTCAACACAACTCTAGTCATAAGTGTCGAATGAGTTGCATTGTAACTTAGTATAAGAAATTTCAATGCAGATTTAATTGTCTTATTAGTATATGAATCAGCAAGTTCCCACAATTTTGCCATAACATAGAAATTTCTGTTTGTATATAAATGATGGAGATGAGTGATACCTGTATGGTAGCCTGAACGGTATAAATCCCCCAGATTTAGTTCTTCAATTGGTGTATTATCTGGAAACTTGACTTTATCAAATTGCTTTAATAGAGATAAATCTGAATTAGTTACCTCTCTATCCCATGTAGTATTCTTTGTTTTTCCATATATCCATACTGGCGTTCTTTTTCTTTGAATAGAGCACGTCTTCAAAAGTTGGTCATATTTTTTTATCGTAACTCTTTCCAACTTCTCAATTTCTTGCTCCGTAAAACAACTCTTACAAGTAAAGTGTTTCTTCATTTTTAACGGATCTTTTGAAACGGCAGCTTTCCAAAATAAAGTTTCTTCACTACAATTCGAACAAATTAAACTATCACTCCAAATAACATGCCTTATTACACCTAGGTCTCCATTAGGATCTTCAACTTTATAGGCACTTTCAATTTCTTGCGCCTTCTCTAAAAAATCATCAAAAGCTCTTTTAAATTCAACTGGATTCGGCGGGTTTGTAAGCACGTTAGCTATGAATGATCCAAGTACACTAAGTTCATACAACTTTACCTTCCTCGGCCCCCACTTTGGATTTAGCCCAAGTTCTTTAGCTTTTTGAACCATTTCTTCCGTTGGCCTTTCTGCTAAAATAGCACCTAAGCCAGTAGTTCCACTTCCTGCAAAAGTATCAAGAATTTCATCGTTAGGATTTGAATGAGTTGCAATAAACAACGCAATTGCTTCCGGAGAAATTTTTGTGGCATAGGAAAAGGCATTATATAAAGCACCTGTTCTTTTAGAGGGAAAAGGAGCTTTATATAATGCTTGAATTTCTGAGTTATTATTTTTCACTGGAAGACTCTGGATTAATTAACTGTTTTTTTTCACTATACTCGACGACTAGACATTCTATAAAATTTGAGATACTTCGTCTTTCCGACTCAGCTGCGGTTTTAATTAAAGCTTTGATATCAGGGGAAAGCCTAATATTTAGGTATTCGGTTTTTTGCTTGGTCATCATGAGCGCCTTAGAATATAGGTAATTTAAATGTAACGCAAAACGCATTACAATATACCATAATTATCCATATCCAGCTAAACTATCTTGGCAATTCAAGGTAATATTAGAATGAAAGTGAAATGCAGTATTAAAATAATCTAATGGCAAGGCGATGAGTAACAAATACTCTATTTTATAACACCTTAATTTACATGGGATAG
>NZ_JAGJEG010000005.1 GCF_018100905.1 Pseudoalteromonas sp. MMG010
TTCTTTAAACTCTTGGGTATAACGTTTGCCTTTGCTCATAAAACACCTCTTATTAGAAGTTACAATGTAACTTAGTGGGTGTCTAGCAAACTATGGTGGGTGTCTAGCAAACTTGGGACCTGTTGTAACTATCGTTTTTAGAAGGAATGTACCTAAAGCGCTATGCTAAAAGTACTTTAAAGCATATTTATACTGGAAGTTTCGTTATATGTTTTAACTCTATGGGGCATCCAAAAGCTCATGGGTTTAAAGTGAGTGGGTTTAAAGTGAATGGGGTCAAATTTTACTTCATACATCATCATTTTAATTGGCTGTTTCGGGCTCATAACCCCCTTATAAAATTTACCTGAGGATCTGTGAGGGGCTGAAAATTATTGCTGCGATGCAAACGCTTTAAATTATTTTTCAATAAAAAGGGTGTATTGATAATTTACATGATTTTAAAAGGAAAATTTATATCACCCAAATGAGGAATTTGGGTGGCAGTCTTACCAGCCACATCTCGGCACACACGTCACAAACTGTGGCTGCTCCCTTCCGGGCCTGACCAGGTTCGCCTGCTAGTGTTGCGAGAGGACCAATAAGACTACCATTGAGGGCCTTGGTTGGCGCGGGAGAGATTATCCCTACTTTTGCTACGTTATTCAAGGGCTAATCTAAAAAGAAAGTGCGATTGCATGTTTCATATACAATCGCACTGGTTTTTTATGACTTTTACGTTATTTACGGTGAATTATTGTTTTTCTAATTCTTGTTTTACGCGCATGAGTACCGATTTTATTTGTTTCATATTTTCGGGGCCTGTGCGCAATAGCTGCTTTTGCGCATCGGGTAAAAGTTCCCACTCTGAAAAAGCGTACTGGTATGTCACCGAATCACGTAATAAAGGCAGTGCTCCTTTTGGCTCGGGTGTATCTAATAGTAGGTCTATGGCATCGATTAATGTGTTATTAAACTCATTTTCGCCGTAGCCAATTTCGCTGTATGCTTCGTTAATTAACGGTGTGTACTCATTGTATAAACGCACAATTTGAGCGCTGCTCATGCTTGTAAATATTTTTACATAAGGGGTATAACGCTCATAACTGTTTGGATCAATTGTGAGTATTTCACCTTCGCGTACACTAAAGCTTTCTTCTGGTTGCACTATAGGGTTATGCTTTTTTGCTAATTTACCTTGGGCTAAATTATCAATATATACAACACCACGGCGGATCATGTCGTCGTTAACTAATAAGCTCATGGCGGTGTCTGGTAAATACTCATTTATTTTTGCATAAACGTTACTGTCGCTTTCATCAAGTGTTGGTAAAGGATTTACAACGGGTTCTGGCGCTTTTTCAATGGGTTTAGGTGGTACATTAACCTTTGGTTCCTCATTGACTTGCTCAGGCTCTTTTATTGGCTCAGGCTCAGCAACCGGTGCGGGTTTATATTCGTTAACGCTCTTTTGTGCTGTTACATGTGCGGGTTGTCTTACGGGTTCAGGCTCGGTAGGTTTAAACAATATAAAAACCACAACCGCAGCAAGTACGATTAAAACAATAACGGCAAAAATTAGGTTCTTTTTAGATTTATCTTGAGTGTCTAACCCATCTGATTTATCAGACATATAAACTCCATACAATTGAAGATAGATAATCACTTAGAGTGTACTAAGTGGAGAAAATTCATTTTTAACAAAAAAGGGCCAAGCTGCCAAGGTATCCTTTGATTCTTCTAGCTTAAAGACTTACAGTGCATAAATAAAGTAAAGCTGTAGAACTGTTACTGTTAATATGAAAATAAAAAAAATTGATCCAAACAAACCTAAAATTGCATTATTGCTAACAGGAGGTGGCGCGCGTGCGGCGTATCAAGTTGGTGTACTCAAAGCATTAGCGCATAGTATGCCAAGAACCGCCCCTTTGCCTTTTCGTATTATTAACGGTACTTCAGCCGGCGCTATCAATTCGGCCGGGTTAGCTTGTTATGCCTCTTGTGCCCATTTAGCGGTAAGAAAACTCGAAAACGTTTGGAAAAACTTTTCTACCTCAATGGTATATAAAAGTGATTTTGTCAGTGTATTTAGCCATATTGCGCGTAATATTTTAACCAGTTTTCAATCAGAGCATATTAACCACCCTCCTGCTAGCTTATTAAATAACAGTCCTCTTAGGGGGTTACTGCAAAATATATTAGAGCTACAAGGGATTGAGCGTAACTTACATCGACAGTTTTTAGATGCTATATCTATTACGGCTTCAAGTTATACGACCGGCGATTCGGTCGCCTTTTTTCAGTCGAATACTCAAACACCATGGCAACGAGCTAAACGCGAAGGTAAAGCAACTAAAATAAATGTAGAGCACTTAATGGCATCCAGCGCTATTCCTATGGTGTTCCCAAGCGTAAATGTGCAAAACCACTATTTTGGCGATGGGTCTATTCATCAGTTATCGCCGCTAAGCCCCGCTATTCATTTAGGCGCAGAAAAAATATTAATTATTGGTGTTGAGCAACCCAAAGAGCTTCATCCGCCAGGCTACTCTCCTCATTACCCAGGACTTTCTTCGATTGCGGGGCATTTACTCGACAGCGTATTTACCGATACCATGCAAGCCGACTTAGAGCGACTAGAACGTGTAAACCGTACATTGGGGTTGTTACCCGCTCGCGATAAACATCAAGAGTTAAAACAAATCCAAACGTGCATAATCAACCCTTCGCAAAACTTTAATGCCATTGCGGCGCAATATTACAGCGATATGCCGTGGGCCATTAAAGTATTATTACGTATGATTGGGGTAAAAAAACACTCACAATCAAGCTTAACTAGCTATTTATTATTTGAGCAACGCTACACTCAGCATCTTATAAAAATAGGCTACGAAGATGGACTAAAAAAACTACCACAAATGCGGCAGTTTTTAGATTTAGATTAAACTAAATTTAACTGGCGATGGGGTATAAAGTGGCTACTATTATGCGCTTTATCTTTTAGTTAATGCCATCGAGCAAGTAGTGCTCAAGTTTTTCTATACGCCTTGGTTTACCCTGTAACACCAAAATATCGTTTGCTAATAAAACGGTTTGCGATGAAGGGGCGTCAATTTCGCGCCCTTGCCTACGCAGCGCTTTTATCTGTACTTTATATTGCATAATATTTAGCTCATAAATGCTTTTATTAACGGCAAATGCAAGCTCTGGTAATGCCACTAAATGTAAGTACTTTAAGCCATCTGAGTTTAAATCTTCAGTATCAACCTGCTCACCTGCGTAAAAGCTTTGTAGTAATGGGTATCTGTTGTTTCGCTCATTACTGACACGTCTAATGATTCGGCTCATGGGCACGCCCGACATCGACAACACATGCGATACCAACATTAAACTCGCTTCAAGGGTTTCGGGTACAACCTCGGTTACACCAAGCTCTCTTAAACGCGCTAATTGTGTATCGTCTTTACTACGAAGTAATATTTTCACCTCGGGCGCAATATGTTTAATAGCATTAATGACCACTTGGGTTTGCTCAAATTCGGTAAATGTAATAATCACTAAACGAGCACGCTCAACCCCAAGCGTTTTTAAAATATCGCTTTGTTTTACATGACCAAAAATAACGGGTTCACCGGCGTTTATTCCTTCTTGTACTAATAAGGGGTTACTTTCAGCGGCAACATATTCAATCATTTCGGTTTTTAAAAATCGCGCAATGGTTTGCCCTACGCGAGAAAACCCACAAATCACGACATGGTTTGTATATAAAGGACTAACGTTAACGGGATTAGGCTGCTGTAAATGAGGCGAATTTAACATGCCTAAATGTTTTAAAATAAAAGGCGTTTTGTCTATTAGCGCAGGGGTAAGTGCCATCGAAAGCACACCTAAGGCAATTAAAAACGAACCTTGTTCAGAGCTAAGTAATTGATGCTGCCCAGCCAAGGCAATAAGTACAAAGCCAAACTCTCCCATTTGCCATAGCATAATAGCGCAGGCTATCGCATCTTGCTTGCGCTCGCCCATAAGCCGAGCGCAAATAGTAACAATACCAATTTTAACGCTAAACACTGCAACTAATGCAACAATAATCCAGAGTGAATTAAGTACCACAAACTGTATATTGAGCTGCATGCCTACAGTAACAAAGAACAAGCCCATTAATATGTCGCGAAATGGCCTAATATCCGCTTCTAGTTGGTGGCGATAATGGCTTTCTCCTAACATCATCCCCGCTAAAAAAGCGCCCAACGCCATTGATAAACCAAATGCATGAGTAAGCCCGCCCGCAAGTAAAGCGACTAAAAGGGTTGTTAAAACAAATAGCTCGTCGGTACGCACTTGGGCTATTTCATTAAATACTTTTGGTAAAATCCATTTACCAATTGCCCACAGTAATACACACACAAACGCGCCTTTTGATAACGCGCTTACTAACGCCCAACCAATTCCTTGCACATCACTGTTTGCCAATAAAGGCAATATAATTAACAGTGGGACAACTGCAATATCTTGAAATAACAATACACCAATTGCTAATTGGCCTCGGCGCTGATTTAGCTGCGCATTTTCTTTGAGTAATTTAACCACTACCGCCGTAGACGATAACGTTACAATTACGGCAATGGTAAATGCATTTAATAGTGAAAACCCTAAGCAGCCTAGCAATACTATCACCACAATTGCAGTGATAATGACTTGCAGCGACCCTAAACCAAACACTAAGTTGCGCATTGCCATTAAGCGCGAAACCGAAAACTCTAAACCTAAACTAAACAATAAAAAAACAATGCCAAGTTCAGCTATTAGCGCCATATCGTTTGATTGTGTTAACCAACCGACACCGTGGCCTCCAGCTAATACGCCGGTTGCTAAATACGCTAAAATGGGGGGTAAACCAATACGCTTAAAAACCCATACAAATAATACCGCAGCGATTAATAAGCCAAAAAATTGAACATTCATGCCTTGCAATGCCTATCTCCCTTGCCATTTTTTATTTGTTTATAAATTAACTATAGCAACCTTATGTTTTTCGACCAGTTTTAAAATGTGGCATAAAAATAGCTTATAACAATTAAAGTAACACTCCTGGGGGAGAATTTAATGGAAAATGTCCATATATTGACGCAACGCATATCTGCTCGTGGCGAATTTTTGCCGTTTTCGGCAGAGCAGTTTCGAAATAACGAACCTGAATCAGTTCATAAATTAGTAAGCGAATTACAGACCAGTTTAATTATTGAAGATGTATTAGCTATATACGTGGGTTATGCTAAACAATTACTGAATTTTTCGGGCGTGCAATTTAAATCAAATATTGGGGTTAACTCAACGTCAGAGAGTGATTTAAAGCAAACACCTTATTCATTTGATTTACACATTGCTGGCGAGTATTTAGGTCAACTTACATACTTTAGTAAGTACCCTTTAAGTGATGCTATAGAAGATAAGTTATTACAATTACATAACGCGCTTTTATACCCATTGCGTAATGCTTTAATGTACAGCCGAATGCTAAAGCTTGCCACTAAAGATGCCTTAACGGGTTTAAATAATCGCAGTCAATTTAATGAAATTTTAAAGCAAAAAATAGAAAACTGTCATCGCTTCAATCGTCCTTTTAGCTTAATGCTATTAGACTTAGATAACTTTAAACGGGTTAATGACAACTATGGCCATAAAGTGGGTGACGAAATGTTACAAACATTTTCAAACTTACTTAACTCAAGTATTAGAGGAACCGACTCGGTTTTCAGATTTGGTGGCGACGAATTTGCTATTTTAATTGAAGATCCTAAATTTACCACTAATCAAGTGATCGCACAGCGGATAATGAAATCGGTTAAGTGCTCTAAATTAATGGCAAAACATCATGTCACCACCAGTATTGGTTATACGCTAGCGACTAACAAAGATAACGAGAATGCCATTTTCTCTCGGGCCGACACCGGTTTATACAAAGCAAAAGCCGCTGGACGCAATTGCGCTAAAGCGTTTTAAATAATAAAAACCTAGCCCCAGCTAGGTTTTTTTTACTTTAGAAAGCAATTTAAAGCCCACCAGCAAAATAAAAAAGCCCAAGAAAAACCCACTGACCAAGTTAATTAAGGCAGCTAAATTCGTTAACGGTGTCAACAACACCACTAACAATGGAATGCTCACGCCTACAACAAAAAATACGCCGCCTTTGCCTAACCAATACGCTAACAAACTTGCGCCACAAAACCCCCCACCCACTAACGCATATATTAAGGTGGTTATATTCAACTCAAGTAACGCATTGGCTAAACCCGCAATTAAAATATTTACAAGTACTGCCACTGGGGCATAATTTACCAATGATAAGCCAACATGTGGCTCATTTTTTAATTGTTGCATTGCCAATACACTCCATTTTCATCTTTGTGTTTTTCACTTATAAAGTAACCCACTACTTGTACCAATTCATCGTTATAAAATATTAATGGGATTTGAGCGCGTAACCAAGGCGCAACTTTTGCATCCTTAAACCAGTGTTTAAGTGTATTACTACCGGGTTTATTTAGCGGTTGTATTCGCGCTGCATTGCAATTAAAGCGCACGCTTATTTGCTCATTTTCAGTTGCTTGTCTAACACCCGGGCCTTGCTGAAGTGTTAATATTCGCCCATCATTTAAGCAAACCCGATGACTATTTATTTCGCTATCATTCATTATCGTTAAGTTGCTCACAAAATATAAAGCCCCTTGATGACGACGTATTTGCCCTTGGGAAAATTCAATTACAAGTTGAGCATCTGCTTTTGCGTTTAATGCTTGTTGAATCAATTGCGATAACTGTTTTTGAGAAGGCATGGTTTGGCTAAACAGTGCAATCCAAGCACGCACTACGTTAGCAATACGAATATCACTAAACTGTTTAAATGATTGAATATTCAGCGCTTTATCGGGATTTAAACATTGTATTAAATCTGTTTGTGTATACTCGTCAAGCAATGCTTGTTGTTGCTGTAATAAGTTAACACTACGTGCTACACAATGCTCAAAACCTTGAAAACGCTCACTAAGTAGCGGCACGACACTGGCGCGTAAAAAGTTACGGTCAAACTGCTCATCGCTATTTGAATCATCGGTTATGTAACTAATTGCAAATTTATCTGCAAATTGTTCGATATCGCTGCGCTTTATATTAAGTAAAGGCCTAAAACACACACGGCCACTGGGTAAGCGTCTTGTTTGATGCATTGCCCCAAGCCCCTTTAAACCAGAGCCTCTTTTAAGTCGTAATAAAAACGTTTCAAGCTGATCGTTTACATGCTGACCTAATAAAATAATGCTGTTTTTAGCTGCTAAATTATCCAGTGCAGTATAGCGTGCATCACGCGCTTGGGCTTCTAAACTGGTACGACTCTGCGGTAAAATATCAACGCAAGCAAACTGAAAAGACACCGATAACTTTGCACATAACTGTGCACAAAAATCTTGCCACTGCTGTGCATACTCACTTAAACCATGATTAACATAGATAGCCGATACACTCACGCGTTCATCTTGTTTACTCAATGCATGAACCAAATGCAATAATACAACCGAATCAACCCCACCTGATAACGCCACAGTAAAATGTGTATTGTCAGCCTTTATCAAGGGGTTTAATGTGAGTGTAACTTGTTTAAAAATCGTGGTGGAATGCATTTTTTACCATATAAAAATCAATAAAAACCGATGAAGTGCCCTATTCTAAAGTAAAAAAGCCGCATTAGCGGCTTTTTTTATATTTAATACGACTTGCTTGAACTTAAAAAGTTAGCAGCCTATCGTTTTAGCAGTAACCAAACGACATTAAACGCTGGTAACGTTGCTCTAGCATGTCATCTAGTGATAAAGCTTGCAGCTCATCGAGATCACGCTTTAAACGTGTTTTTAAATTACGTGCCATTGCATCGTAATTACGGTGCGCGCCACCAAGTGGTTCATCAACTAAATTGTTAATTAAATCTAGCTCTTTAACACGTTCAGCGGTAACCCCCATGGCCTCAGCAGCCAATGGGGCTTTATCAGCACTTTTCCACAAAATAGATGCACAGCCTTCTGGTGAAATAACCGAGTACGTGCTGTATTGCAACATATTTACTCTGTCGCCAACACCAATGGCTAATGCACCGCCCGATCCACCTTCACCAATAACGGTACAAATGGTAGGCACTTTAAGTGCAGCCATCACTTTTAAGTTACGCGCAATGGCCTCTGATTGGCCACGCTCTTCGGCACCAACACCAGGATAGGCACCTGGGGTGTCAATAAAAGTCATAATAGGCATTTTAAAACGCTCGGCCATTTCCATTAAACGCAGTGCTTTACGGTAGCCTTCAGGTTTTGGCATACCAAAATTACGTTTAATTTTTTCAGCTGTATCGCGCCCTTTTTGCTGACCGATAACCATAACAGGTTGGCCTTCAAAACGCGCAACACCACCTAAAATTGCAGGGTCGTTTGCAAATGTACGATCGCCAGCAAATTCGTCAAATTCCGTAAAAATACGCTCGATGTAATCTCGAGTATAAGGACGCAACGGATGACGCGCTAACTGCGATACTTGCCAAGCACCTAACTCAGAAAATATTTTCTGCTTTAATTGTGCGCTTTTTTCTTTTAGTCGGCTAACTTCTTCTTCTAAACCTAGGTCTAATTCACCAGCGCGACTAACATTTTGTAATTCTTCAATTTTTACTTCTAATTCTGCAATTGGAAGCTCAAAATCAAGATAATTGAGGCTCATGCTCTAAACTACCTAATCAGTTAAATTCTAGTTCTACATCTTGCGCCGCCATCAGTGATAGCTTATGTATTAAGTCATCACTTGGCGTAACACACCATTCAATCCCTAATGTTAATTGTACCAACGCATCTGGACGCTGATAAAACACTTGGATTGGACACGTTCCCATTTTATAAGGTTCGAGTACTTTTTGTAATTTTTCGAAAAATCCAGCTTCGATCTGTACCATGTTCAGGGTCATTTTTATCGCTTTAATACGCTTTTCACGCGCCTGAGCAATGGTATTAACTTCTCTGGCGGTCATTGTAATACCCCCAGTGAAGTTATCAAAGCTGACCTGTCCAGATATCACCAAGATATTATTAACTTGCAGCATATCTTGGTACTTTTCAAACTCGTCTGAATACAAGCGTACATCAATACGGGCGCTCTTGTCATCTAAAGTTATTAAGCCCCAACGGTTGCCTTTTTTATTCACTAATACTCTAGCAGAAATAACTAAACCCGCTGCGGTGGCAAACACATCACGGTTAGTGGGTTGTAAATCAACAATTTTTCCACTGGTATAATGCTTAAGTTCACGGCGATACTGGTTTATTGGATGGCCCGTTAAATATAACCCTAATGTGTCTTTTTCACCATCAAGCCATTGATTATCGGTCAGTGGCGTTGCCGTAATAAAAGCCTGTTCAACTTCATCTGACTCCGTGGCTAACAAACCAAATAAATCAGCTTGGCCTAACGATTCTGCTTTTTTATGCTGATCTGCCGCACGCATTGCATCTTTTAAACTTGCTAGCAATGTGGCACGCCCGGGTTGAGTTTTATCTGGTCCGAGTTTATCAAGCGCACCGGCGTAAATAAGTTTTTCGGTTACGCGTTTATTTAGGCGTTTTAAATCAACACGAGCACAAAAATCAAATAAATCTTTAAATTCGCCACCTTGAGCACGGGCTTCTAAAATAGCATCAACAGGGGCTTCACCCACCCCTTTAATCGCGCCAATACCGTATACAATTTCCCCTTGAAGATTAACAGTAAACTTATATTCACCGGCATTTACATCGGGGGGTAACAAGGTCAGTTTCATGTTTTCACATTCATCAACCAAGGTTACAATTTTATCGGTATTGTCCATATCGGCCGACATTACTGCCGCCATAAATTCTGCAGGATGATGGGTTTTCATCCATAAGGTTTGATACGAAACGAGGGCATATGCAGCCGAGTGAGATTTGTTAAAACCATAGCCGGCAAATTTTTCTACTAAGTCGAAAATTTTAATAGCGAGTTCGCCATCAATGCCGTTGTCTCTGGCGCCATCTTCAAAGGTAGATCGTTGCTTGGCCATTTCTTCGGGCTTTTTCTTACCCATTGCACGGCGAAGCATATCGGCGCCGCCTAAGGTATAACCAGCTAACACCTGCGCTATTTGCATTACTTGTTCTTGATATAAAATAATGCCGTAAGTGGGATCAAGAATCGGTTTCAAGCTTTCGTGTTGATACTGAGCATCGGGGTAAGATATTTCTTCTCGCCCTAACTTTCTGTCGATAAAGTTATCTACCATGCCCGATTGCAGTGGGCCGGGTCTAAATAACGCCACTAGGGCAATCATATCTTCAAAGCAATCGGGTTTTAAGCGCCTAACTAGGTCTTTCATACCACGCGACTCTAGCTGGAAAACCGCAGTGGTTTCGGCGCGTAATAATAACTCAATACTTTTTTTATCATCCAGTGGAATGGTATTGATATCGACAGGCTCTTTGCCTTCACGGGCCATTCGCTCGTTGGTCATATCAACCGCCCACTGTAATATCGTGAGGGTACGCAAACCTAAGAAGTCAAATTTTACCAATCCGGCCGTTTCTACATCGTTTTTATCAAACTGAGTAACCGGAAATTTACCTTCGTCGTCGCAATACAAAGCAGCAAAGTCGGTAATGGTGGTGGGTGATATAACCACCCCACCAGCATGCTTACCGGCGTTACGAGTACAACCTTCTAAAATACGACACATGTCGATAAGGTCTTTTACTTCGTTATCACCATCGTAAGCTTCTTGTAATCGAGGCTCTACATCAAATGCTTTGGCCAGCGTCATCCCCGGATCGCCAGGGATCATCTTAGAAATACGGTCAACAAATCCATACGGGTGGCCCAGTACACGCCCTACATCACGAATTACCGCTTTTGCCGCCATGGTGCCAAAAGTAATAATTTGCGACACGGCATCACGGCCATATAAAGCCGATACATGATCAATAACTTCATCACGTCTGTCCATACAAAAATCGACATCAAAATCGGGCATTGATACCCGCTCTGGATTCAAAAATCGCTCAAACAGTAAATCAAACTCAAGTGGATCTAGGTCGGTGATTTTAAGTGCATATGCCACCAATGAACCTGCACCTGAACCCCGTCCGGGTCCGACAGGAATGTTATTATCTTTACTCCATTGAATAAACTCCATAACGATTAAGAAGTAACCTGGGAATCCCATTTGGTTGATTACATCTAACTCTATTTTTAAGCGTTCGTCGTATTCAACGCGTTTTTCTTGGCGCTCTTGTTCATCTGGAAATAAAAATAACAACCGTTCTTCAAGGCCATCCTCTGAGACTTTAACTAAAAAGTCTTCAATTTTAAGCGAGCCGGTTGGGTAATCGGGTAAAAAGTACTTGCCTAGCTCAACGGTTACATTACACCGTTTTGCTATTTCTACTGTATTTTGCAATGCCTCAGGAATATCGCTAAATAACTGCGCCATTTGTTCTGGGGTTTTTAAATACTGCTCTTGCGAGAAACGTTTTGGGCGGCGTTTATCATCTAAGGTATAGCCATCAAAAATAGCCACTCGAATTTCGTGAGCTTCAAAGTTTTCGGGCTTTAAAAAAACCACTTCGTTGGTGGCAACCACGGGAAGTTGTTCATTAGATGCAAGCTCTACCGCTAAATGAAGGTAATCCTCCTCAAGTGGGCGCTCTGTTCGTACTAATTCAATATAATAATTATCGCTAAAATGCTGTTTATAAAAACTAACAACCGACTCAATAACACCTGGGTTACCTTTTAATAATGCTTTACCTAGGTCGCCGTCTTTTGCGCCCGATAAAATAATAAGCCCTGCTTTTAATTCAACTAACCATTGACGGTCTATAACGGGACGATGAAAAACATGCCCCCGTTGATACGCTTTTGAAATAAGTAAGGTGAGGTTTTTATACCCTAAGTTGTCTTTGGCTAAAATGGTAATTCGACACGGTTCGCTTTCAAACTCTGGACTACGCAACCAAAAATCAGCCCCAACAATTGGTTTAATCCCCGCATTATGCGCAGCCCCATAAAAGCGTACTAAACCACATAAATTCATCTGATCGGTTATTGCTAAAGCTGGTAATTCAAGTTCTTGTGCTTTGGCTACAATGGGCTTTGTTTTCGCTAAGCCATCAACCATCGAAAAATCAGAGTGTACCCTTAAATGCACAAATTCTGGAGCAGCCATAATTTACGCCCCGCCCTTAGCGTTTAACAATACACGCTGAACCGGTTTAAAGCTTTTTCGGTGCTCGTCAATAGCGCCATACTGCTCAAGAGCCGCAAAGTGAGCTTTAGTCGGGTAGCCTTTATGCCCAGCAAAACCATATTGTGGATAGCGTGCATCAAGGGCTAACATTTCATCATCGCGAGCGACTTTAGCTAAAATTGATGCGGCTGAAATTTCAGCGACTAAGCTATCGCCTTTAACCACCGCTTGCGCTGGCATTGTTAATTTAGGTAAACGGTTACCATCAACAAACACAAACTCAGGTGTAATTGATAGCGCCTCGACTGCTCGACTCATAGCAAGCATAGTGGCCTGTAAAATATTAAGCTCATCGATTTCTACTGGGCTGCAACGGCCATACGCATAACACAATGCTTTTTCTTTTATTTCAATGGCTAATGCTTGGCGTTTTTTATCTGTTAATTTTTTCGAATCAGCTAAGCCTGCAATGGGCTTTTTAGGATCTAAAATCACTGCGGCGGTCACTACATCACCCACAAGCGGGCCGCGTCCTACTTCATCAACACCCGCAATGGCGGTTAAATTAGGTCGTTCAATTTGCATTTAATAACTCCGCAACAGCCGCAGCTGCCTGCTCACTGGCATTTAGTCTAATATTTTTGTGCATGGCTAAAAATTTTGCCTTTAATTGGGCATTATCAGTATTTAACATTGGAGTTAATGCCGCTGTGAGGTTGTCTACATTACACTCGTGTTGCAAAAATTCGGGGATAAGTGGCTCATCGGCCAGTAAATTAGGCAATGAAAAATACTTAATATTAAAAGTGAAAAAAGTTTTAAATATCCAGTAACTCATGGCTTTAATTTTATAGCCCACCACCATGGGTTTTTTATAAAGCATTCCTTCTAAGGTGGCTGTACCCGATGCTAATAAAATTGCATCAGCAGCTTGCATTGCCTCTTTCGATTGGCCATCAAGTAATATCACATTTAACGATGGCGCACTGGTTGCTAAAATAGCTTCAAATTGTGCTCTGCGTTTTTCGTTTACTAAAGGCACAATGACTTTAAGGGCCGGATTTTGTATTTGTAGTTGCTGCGCTGTGCGAATATAAGTATCGCTTAATAAACCCACTTCAGATCCACGGCTACCGGGCAGTAATGCAAGTACTTTATCTTGTGTATTCAATCCCAAAGCGGCTCTGGCTTTGCTGTCGTCAAGCTCAAGGGCAATATCATCTGCCAAGGTGTGCCCGACAAACGTACAGGGTACTTGATGTTTGTCGTAAAATTCTTTTTCAAAAGGTAATAACGCTAATACTAAATTGGTTGCCGCACTAATAGTATGAATTCGTTTTTCGCGCCATGCCCATACCGATGGGCTTACGTATTGAATTGTTTTGATACCGGCATCTTTGAGTGGTTTTTCTACCCGAAGGTTAAAATCAGGTGCATCAATACCAATAAATACATCGGGTGGGTTATCAATAAAATGCTGTACTAATTGTTTACGGATTTTAAGTAAACGCGGTAAACGCCCGAGTACTTCTACTAACCCCATGACTGATAATTCATCCATGTCATATAACGTTTTACAGCCTTGGGCCTGCATTTTAGGCCCAGCGATGCCTTCAAAAATCGCTTCAGGGTAATGTTGTTTCAATGCTTTTATTAGGCCTTCGCCTAAAATATCGCCCGACAGTTCGCCTGCAACAATTCCGATACGTAGTTGCTTTTTTTGTTTGTTCATTTGATTTTATTCATATATCAACGAGGCATTCATAATAAGTAGTTTAACGTGTTTTAGTGTTTGATTAAACGGCTAGCGTAGGTTTATCTTTAACAGCTTAAATCATAATCAAACAAGTTGATTTTAGGAACATCTAAGCATACTGTTTATGAATAATTTAGTTGACAAATTTTGAGCAAACACAAATAATACATAAAGTTTCAGTAATTACTGAAAATTCGCTAATTACAAAAGCTAATCATAAAATGAGTTTATTCACCCCTTTAGGAGCTACCAATGATAGATGAAACCTTTGTCGATCTATCCCGATTACAGTTTGCTGTTACCGCCCTATTTCACTTTCTATTTGTGCCATTAACAATAGGTATGACCTGGATTTTAGTTATTATGGAATCGGTTTATGTTATGACCGGCCGTGAAATATATCGCGATATGACTAAGTTTTGGGGCAAGTTGTTTGGGATTAACTTTGCTATTGGTGTGGCAACAGGCCTAACCATGGAATTTGAATTTGGTACAAACTGGTCGTATTACTCTCATTACGTAGGTGATGTGTTTGGCGCGCCACTGGCCATTGAAGGGTTAATGGCCTTCTTTTTAGAATCAACCTTTGTTGGTATGTTCTTTTTAGGCTGGGATAGACTCACTAAACGCCAGCACTTAGGGGCCACATTTTTGATGGCACTAGGGACAAATATGTCGGCATTATGGATTCTAATTGCCAATGGTTGGATGCAAAACCCAGTTGGAGCCGAATTTAATTACCAAACAATGCGCATGGAAATGACCAGTTTTGCTGAGCTTGTATTTAACCCTGTTGCACAAGTTAAATTTATTCACACAGTCTCTGCAGGTTATGTTGCAGCATCTATGTTTGTGTTGGGTATTAGTAGTTGGTACATCTTAAAAGGCCGCGATTTGGCTTTTGCTAAGCGTTCATTTTCGGTCGCATCAGGCTTTGGTTTGGCTTCGGTGTTGTGTGTGATCTTACTTGGTGATGAGTCGGGCTACGAGGTAGGCGAAGTACAAAAAGTGAAGCTGGCAACCATTGAAGCTGAGTGGCATACCGAACCTGCACCTGCAGCATTTACCGCAATTGGTTTCCCCGATTCTGAAGAGCAAGTAACCCATGGCGCGGTTAAAATACCTTATGCATTAGGACTGATAGCTACGCGCTCTCTTGATGAACAAGTTACCGGTATTTCAGATTTAGAAAAACAACACGAAGTACGCATTCGCAATGGGATGATTGCTTATGAGTATTTGCAAAAACTGAGAAATGGCGAAGATACCCCCGAAAATATAGCCCGTTTTAATAATTTAAAAGACGATTTAGGTTATGGCTTGTTACTTAAACGCTACACCGAAAATGTAGTCGATGCGACAGAAGAGCAGATACAAAAAGCCGTTAAAGATTCATTCCCTAAAGTAGGCCCAATGTTTTGGTCGTTTAGAATTATGGTTGCCTGTGGTGTGGCTATGTTAGCGGTATTTATACTGGCTTTTTATTACAACGCTCAACGCGTTATCGAGAATAAACGCTGGTTACTATGGGCTGCAGTATTAAGTATTCCATTGCCTTGGATAGCCATTGAGTTTGGCTGGATAGTTGCTGAATATGGCCGCCAACCTTGGGCTATTTCTGAAATACTGCCAACGTTTTTAGCAACCTCGTCACTGACGGTAAACGATATTTTAATTAGCTTAACTGGGTTTATTATTTTCTACACGGGATTAGCGATTGTAGAAGGTTGGTTGATGGTGCGCTTTATTAAGCAAGGGCCAAGTTCACTGCACACTGGTAAGTATCATTTTGAATTACCAAATAAAGCAAATAATAGCGCAGGAGAGCAATTATGATTTTTGATTATGAAACATTAAAAATGCTGTGGTGGTTACTCATTGGCGTATTGTTAATTGGTTTTGCTATTACCGATGGCATGGATATGGGTGTTGCTATGCTGTTACGCCTAGTCGGAAAAACCGATTCAGAACGACGTACAGTAATTAATACCATTGGTGCCCATTGGGATGGTAACCAAGTGTGGTTTATTACCGCTGGTGGCGCACTCTTTGCCGCATGGCCTATGGTTTATGCGGCTGCCTTTTCGGGCTTTTATTTTGCCATGATGCTGGTGCTTTTTGCGTTATTTTTTAGACCTCTTGGTTTTGATTATCGCTCAAAAATAGATTCTCCACGCTGGCGCAATAACTGGGACTGGGGCATATTTGCTGGCAGTGCTATTCCAGCTTTAGTATTTGGTGTGGCATTTGGTAACTTATTTTTAGGGGTGCCGTTTAATATAGATAACTTATTACGTGTAAGCTACCAAGGCTCGTTTTTTGCTTTATTAAATCCATTTGCGCTGCTTGCTGGTTTAATTAGTATCGCTATGTTGGTGGGTCATGCTGGTATGTGGTTGCAACTTCGTACTGCAGATAAAGTCGCTGAGCGTTCGGGGCAATATGGCCGCTATGCATTAATGGCATTTATAGTACTCTTTGCAGCAGCTGGGTTTTGGGTTGCTAATTTAAATGGTTATCAAATCGTGTCTATGGGTGATACCCAAGGCCATGCCGATCCGCTTACAAAAGTTGTTAGCACGGCACAAGGCGCATGGCTTAATAACTACAGTGAACGTCCGTGGACGATGACATTCCCAATATTAGGGTTTGCAATGGCTCTAGTTGCTTTATTGTTTTCAAAATTAAACAAACCTGCGCTGAGCTTAATTTCAACCAGCCTCATGTTAGTGGGCGTTATTATGACAGCAGGTGTGTCTTTATTCCCATTTATTATGCCCTCAAGCAATAACCCAGATATTAGCTTAACCATTTGGGATGCCGTTTCGAGCCATAAAACACTTAACATCATGTTTATTGCCGTAGCTATATTTTTGCCAATTATATTAACTTATACCACTTGGTGTTACGTTAAAATGTGGCGCAGAGTAACAGTTGACGAAATTGAAACAAACACACACGGCAGCTATTAAGGAGATTAAATTATGTGGTATTTCGCTTGGATTTTAGGGGTGTTATTAGCCTGTACCTTAGGGGTTATCAATGTAATGTGGTATGAATTTCATCAAAACAAAAACAGCATAGCTGATGATGAAAAAGCCGTACACGCGTTGTTAAACGATAACCTCCCCCCGAACGATGACAATTAAATCCCGACCAACTCGCGCGCAGCAACAATCACTGCGCGCGTTTTTAAAGCAACACAGTCAACCTGCCGCAACGTGGTTAAAACTTAGTATTGCTTTAGGTACATGTAATGCAATTTTAATGATTGCAGCAGCTTACCTATTAGCACAAGCAGTCCATAACGTCATGTTTGAACATCAACGTTTAGAGCAGGTAACTTATTTACTCTGGCCGCTTGCTGGCATTATCATTTTAAGAGCTCTTTTTATTGCCTTAAGTGAGCGTATTAGTGCGTATGCCGCCTTAAAAATAAAATCAGCTTTACGACAAAGTTTGTTATCGAAGTTAATGATGTTAGGGCCACATTACATAGAAAAACATGGCCAAGGCGCAACGTTAAACGTTTTACATGATGGTGTAGAAGCCTTACATGATTACTACGCAAAATATTTACCCGCGGTAGCCTATAGCGCGCTGATCCCTCTTGCCATTTTAGTGGTTATTTTTCCAACCGATTATAAAGCAGGACTGATTTTTTTATTAACGGCTCCGCTAATCCCATTTTTTATGATTTTGGTTGGCAGTAAAGCCGAAACATTGAATCAACAACGCTGGCAGCAGCTAGCCTTGCTTAGCAACTATTTTTTTGACCGAGTACAAGGGCTTACACAACTCAAACTGTTTAATGCAACGCGTACCGAGCTTAAACATATTGCCAAAATATCTGACGATTTTAGACACGCAACGTTAAGTGTTTTAAAAATAGCTTTTTTATCGTCTTTTGCACTGGAGTTTTTAGCGACAATTAGCGTGGCTTTGGTGGCTGTTATTATTGGCTTTAGGCTATTTTTTGGTACGCTTGATTTTGCGACAGGTTTTGTTGTTTTACTTCTCGCGCCTGAATTTTACTTACCACTTCGTCAATTAGGTAGCCATTATCATGCCCGATTACAAGGCATTAGTGCCGCCGCCGATATGGTCGATATTTTAAATGCTTCTGTTGATACACAAGAGCAACAAGCACCGTTAAACGACAGCAAAAACATAAATCGTATTACCCTAACTGACTTAAACTTTACTTATCCAAATAGCAACGAAGGCATTAAAAATATCAACCTCACTCTTCCTGATAAAGGCTTAATTGCAATCGTTGGGGCCAGTGGTTCAGGTAAAAGTACCTTATTTGATTGCTTATTAGGTTTTCATCCTCAAGCAATTAACGGCATCAGTATTAATGATCAGCCCTTAACTGCCCAAAACATATCAGAGTTACAAAATAGTGTTGCGTGGATACCACAAAAACCAACGCTATTTTATCAAAGTATCGGTGATAATTTAAAAATTGCAGACCCCGAAGCGACTCAACAACAGCTAGAGTACGCAGCTCAGCAAGCGGGTGCCCTCGAATTTATCAGCACGCTTAAAAATGGCTTTAATACACTTATTGGAGAGCAAGGTGAAGGGCTTTCTGGCGGCCAAAAACAACGTATTGCATTGGCTCGTGCATTTTTAAAGCAAGCCCCTATCCTTATGCTCGATGAGCCAACGGCTCACCTTGATAGCCACAGTGAGCATGTGATCCAAAATGCCATTAAAGCTTACGCTAAAAATAATTTAGTTCTTGTGATCGCGCATCGATTAAATACGGTAAAACATGCCGATAACATTATTGTGATGCACAATGGTGAAATCACTGAGCAAGGAAAATACTCACAACTTGCACAACAAAATGGTGCATTTACAGCCCTTTTGAATTCATCAGTAGAAAGAGTACACAATGACTAATTTTATTCGGCTATTAAAACTATGTCGTACGCATTATAAAGCGATGCTACTGGGGACTTTATTAGCAACTTTAACCGTGTTAGCCAATGTGGGTTTATTGGCTATATCGGGCTGGTTTTTAGCTTCGATGGCCGCAGCCGGTATTGCAGGGGTGCAAATGAATTACTTTACTCCTGCTGGCACCATTCGTTTTTTAGCGATTGTTCGTACTGCCTCTCGCTATGGTGAGCGTTTAGTTACACATAACGCTACATTTTTATTATTAAGTGAAATTAGAGTAAAAATGTTTGCCACATTAAGTGCGCTTAATAATCATGATTTGGCAATGAGTCGTAGCGCTGATTTAGTTAACCGCCTACAAAATGATGTAGATGCACTTGATAAGTTCTACCTTAATATACTATTACCCATGTTAGTGGCTTTATTTAGCGTGCCGGTGATCATGTTATTTATGTCGGCTTATAATGCGAATGTTGCGCTTATATGTTTTATGGGGATCCTCTGTATTGGGGTTATTATTCCCGCTTTATTGAGTATTAAGCTAAATAAAAATAGCCATAAAGAAACCCAATTGAGCGCCCAGCTGCGTGCAGAATTATCGGATACTCTCACAGGCTTAAGAGAGCTAAGTATTTATCAGGCACGTAACCAACAACTAAATAAATGCGACAACCTCAGCGAGCAATATAACCAACAGCTCTTTATTCGTCATAAAGCATTGGCAAATGCTGATGGCTTAAGTTTACTCATTGTGCAGCTAGCTATGTTGGCAAGTATGGTTACTCTTATCCCACTTGTGTATACAAATAGCATGGTCAATGTAGAGCTTGCTATGCTGTGTTTATTTGTTTTAGCAAGTTTTGAAAGCGTATTACAGCTTCCCAATGCATTTATAGAGCTTCCTAATGTGCTTAAAGCCGCACAAAGACTTTTTTCTTTAGAAGATAAAGCGCTTGCAAGTAAACACAATCACACGCAAACAATAGACACTGCATTTGATAAAAATAACATCACAATTAACCTTAAAAATATACGCTATCAGTATGATGAACAAATTGCGGTTGATAATGTTAACTTTAGTTTAAAGCCAAAACAAAAAGTGGCAATGGTTGGCACAAGCGGCAGTGGTAAAACAACTTTGGTGAATTTACTCACCGGGTTGTGGCCATTACAACAAGGTCAAATTTTAATAAGTGATGAAACCAATACTGCACAGTTACATTCATTAACCAATAATGCTCGTGCAGATATTATTAATGTTTTAGCCCAACAGCATCATATTTTTGATGGCACACTTAAAGATAACTTACGCTATAGCGCCCCAAAAGCGACAAATGATGAAATGCGACATGCGTTGAGTTTGGCCCAACTTCAACCTTGGTTTGAAAACTTAGACGAGGGATTAAATACCCGTTTAGGAACCGCCGGACGTAAAGTGTCACAAGGGCAATCAAGACGTATAGCAATGGCTCAGGCATTGTTAAAGGCTCCTGCGGTGCTTGTTTTAGATGAACCCACTGAAGGACTTGATAATCAGTCCAAACAAAGTGTTATGCAAGCTATTATGCAAGTAATGAACAACGCGACGGTGTTAACGATAACTCATGATCCCGCATTACTAAGGCACATGGATCATATTGTTTGGCTAGAAAACGGCCACGTAATAGCACAGGGTAGCCATCAAGAACTGAGTGAGAAATTTGATGATTACCTCGCACTCACAACCCAGTTTTAATCACGCTAACAGATAATAATAGCGCTTAATATCCCTTACATTGAGCAATGCATTAAATGCCGCGCAGTTATTACAAACCCAATCAGCGAGTAAAACCTAAACATAAAAAAACCACCCAACGTTGCCATTGGGTGGTTATTTAGCGCTCATCTACATTAACGTAAAATACCGCGCTCTGAACTTTTCACAAAATCGATCATTGTTTGTACTGCTGGATAGGTTTTAGCATCTTCAGCAAGCGCTGCCATTGCTTCATCTACAGACAAACTCTTACGATAAATTGTTTTATAGGCACGGCGTACAGCCATTACTTCGTCGCTTTCAAAACCACGACGTTTCATACCTTCGGTGTTAATAGCAACCGGTCCCGCAGGGATCCCTATCGTGGTCACAAACGGAGGAACATCTTTATTAATGGCTGAATACATACCAACAAATGCATGTGCACCAATTTTACAAAACTGATGAATGCCTGAGTTTCCAGCAAGAATAACCCAATCACCAACATGTACATGCCCTGCTACACTGGCATTATTGGCAAAAATAACGTTATCACCAACCACAGCATCATGAGCAACATGGGTATATGCCATAAATAGGTTATTGCTGCCTATTTTAGTAACACCTTCATCTTGGATCGTACCACGGTGTATAGTGGCACATTCACGAATCACATTGTTATCACCAATGATCAAAGAAGTCGGTTCATTATTATACTTTTTGTCTTGGCAGGCTTCACCCACTGAGGCAAACTGAAAAATATGATTACCAGATCCAATAGTTGAAGGTCCCTTAATAACGACATGTGATTCAATAATACAATTATCACCTATCACTACGTCATTACCTATAAAGCTATATGGCCCAACTGAAACGTTATTGCCTAGCTTTGCGCCTGGTTCGATTATCGCTGTAGAATGGATCACGTTAAAACTCTCTTCTCGCACACATTATTTCGGCAGTACACACGACTTTGCCATCAACTTTAGCTTCAGCAGCAAACTTCCATATATTGCGGCGCTCTTTTAAAAATGTTACATGCAAATGCATTGTATCACCAGGAACAACAGGCTGTTTAAAACGTGCATTGTCTACCGCTGCAAATAAATAGAGTTCATTATCGCTACGGTTTTCAACTGTTTTAAACCCTAATAATCCTGTCGCTTGTGCCATTGCTTCAAGGATTAATACCCCAGGAAAAATAGGTTGATGCGGAAAATGTCCGGTAAAAATAGGTTCATTTACTGAAACATTTTTAATGGCATGTAAAGATTCTCCAGGTGTGAAATCTATCACACGGTCAATTAGTAGCATCGGGTAACGATGCGGTAATAGACTTAAAATCTCTTGAATATCAAGGCTATTTAATTCATTTGCCAAAATAGCATCCTTATTTTTGTTCAACATTAATAGATTTGGTTAATTGCTCAAGCGCTTTTATACGATCTTTCATATCTGTAAGATTACGTAAATGAGCAATTGATTTTCGCCATTCTTTATTTGTTAAATGCGGCATACCTGATGAAAAAACACCAGACTCAGTAATTGATTTAGTGACCATTGACATACCGGTTAATATCACGCCATCACAAATACTAATATGGCCATTTATTCCAACCAAACCTGCAATTTGACAATACTTACCTATCGTTGTACTTCCTGCAACAACTGTACAACCCGCAATTGCAGTGCCAAAACCCACTTCAACATTGTGGGCTAGATGAACTTGGTTATCTAAAATCACGTTACTTTCGATAACCGTATTATCTATTGCGCCTCGGTCTATAGTTGCACCTGCGCCAACTTCAACATTATCACCAATTAACACTGAGCCTAGTTGTGGGATTTTAATCCACTGGCCTTGTTCATTTGCATAACCAAAGCCATCACTGCCAATGGTACAATTTGCTTGAAATAAACAATGACTACCGATTTCAACATCATGGTAAATACTCACATTCGACCATAATTTTGTTTTCGCGCCTATTCTAACACGTTCACCGATAAAACTGTTCGGACCAATCTGTACCTGTTCTGCTATCACAGCGTCCGCTTCAATCACCGCATTAGCCCCAATACTGGCTGAGTCGCTTATGATTGCACTTGGGTGTACCACTGCGCTTGGGTGTATCGCCCCTTTTGCTGAACGGGGTGTTGTATCCATTTTTTGAGCAAGCTTGGCATAACTTACATAGGGATTTTCAACGATGACCTTATTACCTTCATAATAAGGGGCGTCACTAGGACTGAGAATAACCGCGGTGGCATTAGTGGCTTCTAATTGCGGGCGATATTTCTTGTTCGCTAAAAATGCAATATGCCCAGTATGGGCATTTGCAAGTGTTGCTATTTTTGTTATCTCTACAGCGCCATCACCTTGAAGCTCGGCGCCGAGATATTCCGCTATTTGCGAAAGTGTATAAATGTGCATAAATAATTTATTTCTTACTTACTTGTTCAATCACTTTGTCTGATAAATCAGTCACTTCTTTTGGATTAAAGTAAATTACACCATCACGTGTTTTTACTTCATCAAAATCATCATCTTTTGCAATTTTAGTGATCGTATCAATAATTAACGTTTGTACTTTACCGATTTCTTCTTGTTGACGAGCTTTCATTGCTTGTTCAAGTGGCGCTGCTTTATCGGTTAAGTTTTTGCGCATACCTGTAATTTTTTTAATTAATTCATCTTTTTGCGCTTGGCTCATAGTTGTGCTTTCACGCTGAAACTTTTCAGTTTCAAAACGAATATCGCCTTGCAGCTTATCAAGCTCTTGACGACGCTCAGCAAACTCAGTTTGCATCGACGTTTCGATTTGTCTAGTTTGCGGGATTTGTTTAAACACTTGTTGCATATCAACAATGCCTACTTTATGAGCTAATGCACTTGCTGATGTTCCCATCATAAGTGTTGCTAAAACGGCTACCGCTGTTGATTTAAATAATTTTTTCACAATAAACTCCTTTAGAAAGTGTTACTAATATTAAAACTGATTGTTTTGGTATCATCGTCTTCTTCTTTTTGCAATGGATATGCAAAACTAATCAGCATTGGACCCATAGGTGAGATCCATTGTATTGATAGACCCGTTGACACTCTAAAGCGCATTGGATCTGCATAATCGTTAAGTTTTGCACGTTCGTCAACCAATAAGTTTTGGTAACGATCTACATTAAATTCGGTATCCCACACATTCGCGGCATCAACAAACAAACTGGTACGTACAGAACTGGTATTTTCTTCATCTAAGAATGGAGTCGGTACAATTAACTCCATGCCAGCTACCGCTTTAGCATTACCACCGATTCGACCAAGTGGTGTTAGTGTATCAAACTCACTTGCACTACCAATAGAACCGGTAGAAGTGCCATCTACACCAGGAGTACCTGGAATAGCTTGTGCACTTCGGGCAACCGCTTGCGGTAAGATGGTATTACGGTCAAAGCCTCGTAATTCCATTTCAGTAATTCTGAAAAACTCTTGGAATGGCAGCACTTGGTCATAGCCATTTGTATTACCGTAACCATTACCATAACCTAAAGCCGCGCGGGTAGAGAATACCCAACGGTGGTCATTACTAATTGGCCAGTAAAAACGCGAGTCGTAGTTAATTTTAAAGTAGGTTAAATCTGAATTTGGTGCAGTACCTGTTAAATTAAGCGTTTGTTTTGAACCCGCTGTTGGAAATAAACCACGGTTAACAGTCACTCGTGACCAACCAACACTCAACTCATACTTAGTAAAGTTAAAGCCTGCATCAGGGTCATCTGCATCTAAGAACGTTTCACGTAATACACGTGTTTGTTCATATTCAGCAATATCTGATAATTCTTCTTGAACCCAGCGAACACCAAAATTAACTCGGTTTACTGAGTCAATTGGAAAACCAATATTAGTTCCGATACCATAACTTTTTGACTTATAGTCAACTAAGCTAAACGCACTTGCATCATAGTTAGTGTAAAAAATACTACTACCTTGTGATACACCATCTGGCGTAAAATATGGGTCGGTATACGATAAACTAATGCTCTCAGAGCCTCGTGATGTATTTAAACTAAGCCCAACTTGGTTACCTGTCCCTAAAAAGTTAGATTCAGTGACACCAATGTTAAATTGCAGACCTAAATAAGAGCCATACGCTAAACCAGCACTAAAGCTACCTGCTGATTGCTCTTTTACTGTAAAATCAACATCCACTTGGTCATCAGCACCCGGGACCGGTAAAATATTAAAATCAACGGTTTCCATATACGGTAAACGTTGTATTTGTAATTTTGAGCGTTCAAGGTTTTGATTAGATAACCATGCACCTTCAAGCTGCGTCATTTCACGACGTAATACTTCATCTGCGGTATTTTGGTTACCACCCACAATAATACGACGAACATAAACTCGCTTACCCGGATTTACAGATAAAGTAAGTTGAACTTCTTTATTTTCATCATCAATATCTGGAATTGTTCGTACTTCAGCATTGGCATAACCAAAGCGTGCTAAATAACTTTTAATGAATTCTTCAGACGAAGTAACCACTGAACCGTTATATAGTTCACCGGCACGAAGTGGTATAACACTTTTAATTAAATCTTCTCTGCCAAGTAAATCACCTATAAAGTCAAAACCTTTAACTTTATATTTGACCCCTTCGGTAATATTGGCGGTCACATAAACCGATTCACGCTCTGGGCTCACCGATACTTGCGTAGAATCGATATTGAAACGTAAATAGCCTCGGTCTAAATAAAAGCTGCGAATGTTTTCTAAATCGCCTTCGATCGTTTGCTTTTGGTAGCGATCGCTGCCCATAAACTGCCACCACGGTAAATCTTGTTGCGATTCAGCCAGTGCTAGTAGTTCTTCATTTGAGAACAACTCATTACCCACTAAGTTAATTTGACGAATAGAGGCGGCATCGCCCTCATCAAATTCAAGTAACAGTTTTACCCGATTACGCGGCAGCTTAGTGACACTAATATCAATTTTTGCATTGTATTTACCAATACTATGGAAAAATTCAATTAAACCTTTTTCAATGTTATCAAGCACTGTTTTATCAAGGGGTTCACCTTGACGTATATCTTGTTGATTAAGTGAGTCAGTTAATTGCTCATCTTTAATATCATCGTTGCCTTCAAATTCAATTAAACTGATAGTCGGGCGTTCTGTTACTTTAAAAATAACATTATTACCATCACGCAACACTTTGATGTTGTCAAAGTGACCAGAGCGATACAACGACTTAATTGTTTTTGAAATTGTATAGTCATCAACATTATCGCCAACATTAATTGGGATATGAGTCAGTGCAGCACCAAGTGCAACACGCTGTAAACCATCAACTTTTAAATCTTCTACAATAAAGGAGTCTTGGCCCAGGGCTGCAAAGCTCGCCCCCAGTAAACTTGTAACTGCCAAATGTTTTTTTATAGCCATTTTATTATCTTTATCCTTTACAACTGTATTACCGCTCAATACCTATTAATTTAAATCGGTATTTTACAATCGTGTTCTAATTTGTAACTTGTGCACTAACTACAAGCGCGATACATCATTAAACAAAGCGAAACATGTTAGAAAAATGAGTAGCAAGGCTCCCACTTTAAAACCAACCTCTTGTGTCTTTTCAGAGACCGGTTTTTTACGAATAAGTTCAATAATGTAATACATTAAGTGTCCGCCATCGAGTACTGGCAGCGGTAATAAATTAAATACGCCCAGATTTACACTAATTAAGGCTAAAAAGCCTAAAAAAGCAGTAAAACCATAGCTCACGCTATTACCCGCACCCACAGCGATACCCACAGGCCCACTTAAATTCTTTACCGATACTTGGCCTGTAATTAAATTACCAATCATATCAAAGCTAAGTGTAATTAGTTGCCACGTTTTTTTTGTGCCAAGCACAATACTATCTAGCGGCCCTGAATGTCTAGTTTCAATATATCCCTCTGGCCAAGGCGCAATAAAAGGAGCAACCCCTAAAAAACCTTGTACTTCACCTTGCGCATTCTCACGCGCTTTAGGAGTAACTAACACAGTCACTATACTATCGTTCCTTTTTACACTAAATTGTAAAGATTTGTTAGCCGATTGCGTAATAAGATTAACTAATTGCGTCCAATTGTTTATTGTTTCACCGTCTACAGCCAAAATTGTATCATTAACTTGCAAATTTGCTTGTTCTGCGGCGGAACCTTCAGAAATAACGGCTACCTTTAATGTGACTTCAGGTCTGTAAGGAGTGATCCCTAACGACTGCAGTGGAGGTACATCTTGCTTATCGAGCTTCCACCCTGTTAGGTTGAGCGTTTTAATTTCAGTTTGATAGCGTTCATTTCGAACCGTAATGGGGACTTCTTTTTCGCCTAAACTAGCCATTAATGCAAACGTAGCATCTTGCCAGTCATTAATTTTGCTCTCACCAATATGTGTTATTTGTTGGTTAGTCACAAGACCTGCTTGAGCGGCCCTGCTGCCTTGTTCAATCTCACCAATGACCGGTTTAATAGATTGCACTCCAACCATGTACATGGTCGCTAAAGCGATAATTGCAAAAATAAAGTTAGCCATAGGCCCCGCTGCTACAATGGCAATACGTGCTTTAACTGACTTGGCATTAAACGATAAGTGCTTTTGCTCTTTTGGTACCTCATCCACACGCTCATCGAGCATTTTTACATAACCACCTAGAGGAATAGCGGCAATAACATACTCGGTTTTATATTTATCGTGCCATTTTAAAAGCGGCTTTCCAAAACCAATAGAAAAACGTAAAACCTTTACCCCAGCCTTTCGAGCAACCCAAAAATGACCATACTCATGCACGGTTACTAAAATACCCAAAGCTAAAACAAATGAGCCTAAGTTCCAAAAAAAATCTAACATCGTTTAATGACTCACTTTAGCTAATAATTGCGTTGCACAAAGGCGTGCTGCTTTGTCGCAAGCAAGTATATCATCAAGACTATTCACCGCATTAACCGGTGTTGAATCGAGTGTTTTTGCGTTAATAGAATAAATATCAGTAAATGCAATTTTACCTTGTAAAAAAGCAGCCACGGCGACTTCGTTTGCCGCATTAACGGTCGTGGTCGCGCCCTGCCCTGCATCACATGCATCAATCGCTAATTGTAAGTTAGGGTAGCGAGCAAAGTCTGGTTTGGTAAATGAAAAATCGCTGATCTCAGCAAAATTTAAAGCTTTAACTCCAGCATTAATACGCTTAGGGTATGAAAGCGCATGCGCTATTGGAGTACGCATATCTGGGTTCCCCATTTGCGCTAAAATAGAACCATCGTGATACGCGACCATTGAATGAATAATACTTTGTGGATGAATCACAACTTCGATATCACTGGCTTGGCAATTAAACAGCCATTTAGCCTCAATAAACTCCAAGCCTTTATTCATCATCGTAGCCGAATCAACGGAGATTTTTTGGCCCATTGACCAATTAGGATGGGCAACAGCTTCGCTAACGGTTACATTTTTTAAGGTATTTATATCACGCGTTAAAAATGGCCCACCAGAGCCGGTCAGTAATATTTTACTGACACCGTGTTCTTCTAATTGCTGATCTGCGTGAGCATTTTGTAGCGATGCAGGTAAACACTGAAAAATAGCATTGTGTTCACTATCGATAGGTAATAGCGTTGCGTTATGTTTTTTTACTTTGTCTATAAATAGCTGGCCAGACATAACCAGCGATTCTTTGTTAGCAAGTAGAACTTTCTTACCGGCCTCAACCGCACTTAACGTCGGTAACAAGCCCGCAGCACCAACAATAGCAGACATCACAGTATCTACATCTGGATGTGCGCACAAATCGCTCATCGCTTGCACAGAGTGCATCACTAAGGTTTGGCATGATGTGCCATTTAAATGAGCTGATAACTGCTCTGCGGCTGCTTGGTTAGCCATAACAGCATAAAGAGGCTCATGCTCTATACACAGTTCAGCCATTTTTTTTGCATTTTGCCCTGCTGTTAGCGCAAAAACATTAAATAACTCACTATTGCGCTTTACGACATCTAACGTACTTAGGCCTATAGAGCCTGTCGCACCTAGCACAACAAGGTTTTGTTTTTCACTCATAAACTCAATGCCCAGGCATAGCAAATAACAAACATAGGTGCTGCAGCTGTTAAGCTATCAATGCGATCTAAAATACCACCGTGGCCAGGTAAACAACTGCCACTATCTTTTAAACCGGCTTCGCGTTTAAACATACTTTCAAGTAAATCGCCCACAGCAGAAAAAAGTGCGATTAAAGCCGTCATCACTGCATATACAGGCCATAATGCTGGTTTTATTTCAGCAAAATAACAAAACACAACAACAAACACCATGGATGCAACCACACCACCAACTAAACCTTCTATGGTTTTATTAGGGCTGACTTTTGGCATTAATTTATGTTTGCCAAAGCTTTTTCCTGAAAAATAAGCGCCTACATCAGCACTCCAAACGATACCTAACACGACTAAAATGAGCACCGAGCCAAAGTGTGTTGACTCGCTATATTGCGCACTACGTAGCGTATTAAGTGCTAACCATAATGGGATCAAAGTGAGTAATCCCGCAATGCCACGCATTATTAAGCCTTCATTCCATGCTTTTGCCATAGCAGGATAACGCCATACTAAATAACTCGCCACAATCCACCATGCAAACGACAAAGTAAACAAGTAGTTAGCATCACCTACTAGACGGTTATTTTGCCATAAGCTTTCAATAGGCCAGTGTAAGTTAAGGGCAAAAAGTAACGCTGCGATTAATACGACAAATGCGCCGCGTTTCACTTTATCGCATAAATTCATAAACGCAGACCACTCCCACGCGCCGAGCAAAATAATGGCGCCTGCAAAGTAACTAAATAGCGTAAGCGGAGTATAAAAAACTAATGCTAACGCAAGAGGCGCCAACACCAGTGAAGTTAAAATACGTTGTTTTAACAAAATAAAATACCTTTATTGAAATTAGGTTTGAGCGAGTAATTGTTTTATTTGTTCGCCCGTACAACCAAAACGTCGCTCTCTGGCAACGTAACACGCTATGGCTTCAGCAAAAACAGCTTCATCAAAATCAGGCCATAATGTGTCAGTAAAATACAGTTCAGCGTAGGCTATTTGCCACAGTAAAAAATTACTAATGCGTACATCGCCACCAGTACGGATAAGTAGATCTGGCTGAGCCTGATCTGCCATACACATTTTTTCAGCTAAACGTTCTTCGTTAATATCTTCAGCACGTAAAGTGCCCTCAGCAACTTGTTCTGCTAACTGCTTAGCTGCGTTGGCAACATCCCAACGACCACCATAATTTGCAGCAACATTTAACTGCAAACCAGTATTATTTGCAGTTAACTCATGAGCCGAATCAACTTTATCGCGTAAACTATCTGAAAAGCGAGATAAGTCGCCAATAATCGTTAGTTTTACATTATTTTTATGGAGCTTTTTCACTTCTTTGCTTAAAACAAATAAAAAAAGCTCCATCAGTGTATTAACTTCATCTTCAGGGCGGCGCCAGTTTTCACTGCTAAAGGCAAATAAAGTCAACGACTCAATACCTAACTTGGTACAAAATTGCACTGATTGACGCACAGCATCAACGCCCTTTTTATGACCAAATACACGGGGTCTATTTCTAGCTTGCGCCCAACGTCCGTTGCCATCCATAATAATGGCAACATGTTTAGGCAAACATTGCTGTGAAATTGTATCAGTGTCCAGAACCATAAATATCGTTTATTCCATAAAAAAACGCCGCCTAGTATACCCTAGACGGCGTTTCAAAACTAATATATTTGTTATACCTGGTGCAGGTACTTCAATTAGATTTCCATTAACTCGGTTTCTTTAGCCGCTAAATGGGTATCCATTTCTTTTACAAATTTATCGGTTAATTTCTGAATAGCATCTTCGCCTTGACGCGCTTCATCTTCAGAGATTTCTTTATCTTTTAATAACGATTTAATATCGCCATTTGCATCACGACGAATATTACGAACAGCAACACGGCCGCCTTCAACTTCACCACGTACAATTTTGATTAAGTCTTTACGACGTTCTTCAGTCAGTGGAGGTAATGGAACACGAATAACCGTCCCGGCAGACATAGGGTTTAAACCTAAGTCAGAAGCCATAATCGCTTTTTCTACTGCTTGCGCTAATGACTTATCAAAGACGTTAATTGCTAAAGTACGTGAGTCTTCGATGACTACATTAGCCACTTGGTTTAATGGTGTATCTGCACCATAGTAAGATACCATTATGCCATCAAGTATTGCAGGGTGTGCACGGCCGGTACGAATTTTTGATAATTGACTTGTTAGTGCTGAAACACTTTTTGTCATGCGTTCTTGCGCATCTTTTTGAATATCGTTAATCACGGTTCAATCCTAATCTATTTGCTTGTTGGTTCAGAAGCTTGTGAAGAGATAAGCGTGCCTTCTTCTTCACCCATTATAACACGTTTTAATGCGCCTGATTTGTTCATATTAAATACGCTCAATGGCATATTGTGATCACGAGCAAGCGTAAACGCCGCTAGATCCATTACTTTTAATTCTTTATCAATAATTTCATTGTAACTTAAGTGGCGATAAAGCGTTGCATCAGGGTTTTTAACTGGATCGTCACTAAATACACCGTCAACTTTAGTTGCTTTAATTACTGTATCTGCTTCAATTTCGATTCCGCGTAAACACGCTGCAGAATCAGTGGTAAAAAATGGATTACCTGTGCCAGCTGCAAAAATAACAACACGGCCTGTTTTTAATAAACTAATTGCTTCAGCCCAGTTATAAGCATCACAAACACCATTTAATGGGATAGCCGACATTAAACGACAATTTACAAACGCACGATGCAGCGCATCACGCATTGCTAAGCCATTCATTACTGTTGCAAGCATACCCATATGGTCGCCTACAACGCGGTTCATACCCGCTTCAGCTAACGAGCCTCCACGTAAAAAGTTACCGCCGCCAATAACTAAACCCACTTCAACGTCAAGCTCTACTAACTCTTTAATTTCTTGCGCCATGCGATCTAACACTTTAGGGTCGATGCCGAATCCCTCATCGCCCATTAAAGCTTCACCGCTTAATTTGAGAAGAACGCGTCTAAAAATAGGTTTACGATTGATAGTCATAGTATTTTGGCCAACTTTTTTTAATAAATTATGGGTAAAAAATAACCGCGCTTATGATAAACATAAAAGCGCGGTTATTTTAAAGAATTTCTAAGCGTGAAGCAAAAGCAAATAGTACTTTAATTTCATCTAATTTCCTTTTGCATCACAAATAGTGAATCTTACTCGCCTTTAGCAGCTGCTATTTGAGCAGCAACTTCAGCAGCAAAATCTTCTTCTTTCTTTTCGATACCTTCACCAACTTCTACACGTACGAAGCTAGTAACTGTTGCGTTTTTCTCTTTAAGAACATCGCCAACAGACTTTTTAGGTTCCATGATGAATGCTTGACCAGTAAGAGAAACCTCACCAGTAAATTTCTTCATGCGACCGATAACCATTTTTTCAGCGATTTCAGCAGGCTTGCCTTCATTCATCGCGATATCGATTTGTACTTGCTTCTCTTTTTCTACAACATCTGCTGGAACATCACCAGGTGTTAAGTACTCAGGGCTTGAAGCAGCAACGTGCATTGCAACGTGCTTAAGTGTTTCTTCATCAGCAACACCAGCAACAACAACACCAATACGCTCACCGTGACGGTACTCAACAAGTGTTTCACCTGCGATGTACTGTAAACGACGAACATTGATGTTTTCACCAATTTTAGTTACTAACTCAACGCGAGCTTCTTCAAACTTAGCTTGTAAGTCTTCGATAGTCACAGTGTCAGCAATCGCAGCGTCAGCTACTTTGTTAGCAAATGCTAGGAAGCTTTCATCTTTAGCAACAAAGTCAGTTTGACAGTTAACTTCTACAAGAACTGCAACACCTTCTTTTTGCTTGATGATGATAGTACCTTCAGCAGCAATGTTACCTGCTTTTTTAGCAGCCTTTGCAGCACCGCTCTTACGCATATTTTCAATCGCTAACTCGATGTCGCCATCAGTTTCAGTTAACGCTTTTTTACAATCCATCATGCCAGCGCCAGTACGCTCGCGTAATTCTTTAACTAGGGCAGTAGTTACAGCCATTAGTAAATCCTCAAATCTGAAATCAGGTATTAGATAAGCGGGTTACCCGCTCTACAACAATAGCAAGTCTTCACCTTAAAAAGATGAAGACTTGATGACAGCTAAATTATTCAGCTTCTACGAAGTCGTCTTTTTCAGCTTGAGCAACGATGTTGTTCTCACGACCTTCAGTGATAGCAGCTGCAACAGAGCTAGTGTAAAGGTTGATTGCACGGATAGCATCATCGTTACCAGGTACGATGTAATCAACACCGTCTGGGTTAGAGTTAGTATCAACGATTGCAACAACTGGAATACCTAGGTTGTTTGCTTCACGGATAGCAATGTGCTCGTGGTCAGCATCGATAACGAAGATAGCGTCTGGAAGGCCACCCATATTTTTGATACCACCAAGGCTCTTTTCAAGCTTGTCCATTTCACGAGTAAGCATTAACGCTTCTTTCTTAGTTAATTTTTCGAAAGTACCGTCAGCGCTTTGAACTTCAAGATCTTTTAAACGCTTGATTGATTGACGAACTGTTTTCCAGTTAGTCAACATACCACCTAACCAACGGTGGTTTACGTAGAACTGATCACTCGCGATTGCAGCGTCTTTTACTGCTTCGCTTGCTGCGCGCTTAGTACCAACGAAAAGAACTTTACCTTTATTTGCAGCAGCGCCACTTAAAAACTTAAGTGCGTCGTTGAACATTGGTACAGTTTGCTCAAGGTTGATGATATGAACACGGTTACGTGCGCCGAAGATGAAAGGCTTCATCTTAGGGTTCCAGTAACGTGCTTGGTGACCGAAGTGAACACCAGCTTGAAGCATATCGCGCATTGAAACGTTTGCCATTTTATAAATCCTCTATGTTGTTTAGGGTTAGGCCTCCACATATCCCATAGCACCAACATTTTCAGTTTTATTAACTTCAAATGCACCCAAGTGTATGTGACGATACGTGTGTGTGTTAAAATAAAATTGTGGTTGTCTTAAATACAAAAAATCATTTAAGAATTTATTTGTAAAAAGACGGCGCGCTTTATACCATATTAAAAATAAATACTCAACGTCTCGTGCAAAATTTGTGCGACGACAAATCACAAAATAGACGACTTTGGAGCCTCAATGAGTGCTGTAATTAAGACCCCTGAAGAAATTGAAAAAATGCGTATTGCCGGGCGCTTAGCGGCAGATGTACTAGAGATGATTGAACCACATGTAGTGCCAGGAATCACCACAGATGAATTAAATACAATTTGTCATGATTATATTGTGAATGAGCAAAAAGCAATTCCAGCACCACTAAATTATCATGGTTTTCCAAAATCAATTTGTACTTCAGTTAATCATGTAATTTGTCATGGTATTCCAAACGACAAAGCACTAAAAGACGGTGACAGCGTTAATATTGATATTACGGTTATAAAAGACGGATATCATGGCGACACCTCAAAAATGTTTCATGTAGGGACTCCTAACATTCAAGGTAAGCGCCTTGCACAAGTAACGCAAGAAAGCTTATATCTGGCCATTAAAATGGTTAAGCCGGGTGTGCGTTTGGGTGATATTGGCGCTGCAATTCAAAAATATGCAGAAAGCTTTAATTATTCAATTGTGCGTGAATACTGTGGCCATGGTATCGGTAGCGAGTTTCATGAAGAGCCACAAGTTATGCACTACGGTAAAGCCGGTACGGGTGAAACATTAAAAGCAGGCATGTGCTTAACGATTGAGCCGATGGTCAATGCAGGTAAGCGCCAATGTAAGTTACTTAAAGATGACTGGACTGTGGTTACGCGTGACCGTAGTTTATCGGCACAATGGGAACATACTTTGCTTGTCACTGAAAATGGTGTTGAAATTTTAACGTTACGATCAGATGATACCATCGACAGGATTATCGAACACGCTTAATAAATAACAATAAACAGGAGCCAGCCCACGTGGCATTACCCAACAAAGTAAAAAAATTACTTAGCGATGCTGAGAATTTAACTGATTATCGCGATTGTTCTAGCTATTTTTATAAATGGTTACATAACGAATTTTCTAAACAACCGGTTGGGAATTTAATTAATGCCCGTGCAGAGTTTATTGACCGATTACTAATAAAGCTTTTTCAGGCATTTGATTTAGCTCATGAGCCTGACTTAGCACTTATTGCCGTTGGTGGTTATGGTCGGGGTGAGCTTCACCCCTACTCTGATATTGATATTTTACTATTGGTAACTCAAGACCCGAGCAAAGAGGTATGTGAAAAAATAGGTCAATTCCTCACTATGCTATGGGATTTAAACCTTGAGATAGGCCACAGTGTTCGTACCATCGAACAAGCTATAGAGCAAAAGCGAGAAGACGTTACCTTTGCAACTAGCTTGCTCGAAAGCCGTCTTATTTTTGGTAATCATATTGAGTTTGAAAAGCTTAAAAACTTTATTTTAGAGACGCCTATCTGGGGCTCTAAAGAATTTTTTGAAGCTAAAGTTCAAGAACAAAATTTGCGCCATAGAAAATGCCATGGCACGGCATATAACCTTGAGCCCAACATCAAAGAAAACCCCGGTGGTTTACGTGATTTACAAACCATTATTTGGGTGGCAAAAAAGCATTTTCGCGCTGAAACTTTGCAAGAACTCATAAATCATGGTTATTTAACCCATGAAGAATTCCAAGAACTTTCTGAGTGCCTTGAGAATTTATGGAATATTCGCTTTGCACTGCATTTAGCCGCAGGTCGTTCTGAAAACCGCTTGTTGTTTGATCATCAACCCAATGCCGCCGAAATACTGGGTTTTGGTAGCGACGGTAAAGCATCGGTTGAGCGCATGATGAAACGGTTATTTAGGATAATGAGCCGCGTACGTGAGCTAAATCAAATGCTTCTATCGTACTTTGAGCAAAGCATTATTCCTGAGACCACCAGCACCCCGGTTATCGAACTTGATCGTAATTTTGAGCGTGTAGGCCATCAAATAAGAGTTAAAAATCCATCTGTATTTTTTCGCCGCGATCAACTTTTTGTTTTATTTGAACACATTGCCGACAACCCAGATATCACGCACATTTACCCAAGTACTATTCGTACGATACGCCAAGTTCGTAGGCGCCTATTAGGTGATTTACAAGATTATGCTGCGTGTCGCGAAGCATTTTTACGCATAGTAAAACACCCAAACGGCATGGGCCGTGCATTTACACTGATGCACAAACACGGCATGCTTGCAGCCTATTTACCACAATGGCGTAACATTTTTGGGCAAATGCAATTTGACCTATTTCATGCTTATACCGTTGATGAACACACCCATAAGTTAATCAATAATATTTATCAGTATTTTGATAAAACCGGACACATAGAGTTTCCACTATGTAATGAAATTGTCACTCGCATGGATAAACCAGAGTTATTATATTTAGCGGGAATTTTTCATGATATCGCCAAAGGCCGTGGTGGCGATCACTCAGAGCTTGGCTCAGTGGATGCCATTGCTTTTGCTAAATTACATGGCTTTTCCAATAGCGATGGCAAACTAATATCGTGGCTTGTTGGTAATCACTTACTGATGTCGGTGACTGCTCAGCGTCGAGACATTAACGACCCTGATGTCATAAAAGACTTTGCTACAAAAGTGAGAACTGAACGCCAGCTCGATTATTTATATTGTTTAACCCTTGCCGATATTCGCGCGACCAATGATAAACTATGGAATGATTGGAAAAACACCTTATTACGCGAGCTTTATCTGCATACTCAACGAGCATTGCGCCAAGGGCTAGAAAACCCAATGGATCAACGCGATCAAATCCGTGATAAGAAACATCAAGCTAAGCAACGTTTAATAAATTTAAGTTACGATGAAGACAAAATCAATGCTATTTGGGCGCGCTTTAAAGCCAATTATTTTACCGGCTTTAGTGAGCAGCAAATTTCATGGCACACCGAACATTTATTAAATTGCGATGATTTAGCTAAACCCAGTGTGGCAGTATCAGATAAAGCAATGCATGGCGGTACCCAAGTGTTTGCATATAGCCCTTATGCAGGCTCACTCTTTTCGCTATTAGTGAGTGTGATTGGCTCTAAGCGTGCGCAAATTCAACACGCACAAGTACTTACTACACGCGATGGCTACGTATTATTTAACTTTGTCATTCTTGAAGTCGATGGAGACGCCATTGCCAGTAATCGCGCGCTCACCATTAAGCGTGGCTTAGAGCAAGTTTTAAACGAACCAACAAAAAAAATTCGCTTTAAAAAGAACCGCTCACAACGTTTTAAAGACTTTAACATTAAACCCAAAATTGTATTGCGCCCACACACTAAAAAAGAGCGCAGTTTAATTGAAATTCAAGCAGTCGATATCCCGGGTTTACTAACCAAAATAGCCGAGGTATTTCATGCTCACTCTTTACATATTCATGCCGCGCGTATTAGTACCGTCGGTGAACGTGTAGAAGATTTCTTTGTCGTATCAAATAATGACTATCAAGCACTGACTGATGAAGAACAAGTAAAGATTCATCAAGCATTACGTAAAAAACTCAACGCAGAAATTCAATAGAGGACACTATGTCAGATTTAAAAACCATGATAGAAAACGCCTGGGACAACCGTGACAGCATAAGCCCTAGTACGGTTACCGATGATGTTAAAAACGCCATCATTGATGCCCTGGAGTTACTAGATAGCGGTGCTGCTCGCGTTGCAGAAAAAATCTCAGGTGAATGGGTTGTTCACCAATGGCTTAAAAAAGCCGTATTACTGTCGTTTCGTATTCGCGATAACCAGCCAATGAACGACGGTGTAAATCAGTTTTACGACAAAGTCCCGCTTAAATTTAGCGACTACACACCCGAGCAGTTCCAACAAGGTGGTATGCGCGTAGTACCTAATGCGGTAGCACGTAAAGGCAGTTTTGTCGGTAAAAACGTGGTACTTATGCCATCTTACGTAAATATTGGCGCCTACGTAGATGAAGGCACCATGGTTGATACATGGGCTACCGTAGGCTCATGTGCACAAATTGGTAAGAACGTACATTTATCGGGCGGCGTTGGCATAGGCGGTGTTTTAGAGCCACTACAAGCTAACCCTACCATCATCGAAGACAACTGTTTTATTGGCGCTCGTTCTGAAATTGTTGAAGGTGTTGTCGTCGAAGAAGGCGCGGTTATTTCAATGGGTGTTTACATCAGCCAAAGTACCCGTATTTACGACCGTGAAACCGGCGAAATTCACTACGGACGCGTACCAGCAGGCGCTGTTGTTGTACCAGGTGCATTACCATCAAAAGATGGCAGCCACAGCCTTTACGCTGCAATCATCGTGAAGAAAGTAGATCAACAAACGCGTGAAAAAGTCGGCATTAATGCCCTACTTCGCTCAATTGATGAGTAATAACTCGGTTAAGTTCAATAAAACGAAACCTTATAATACGTTGAAGTAAGTTAACTTTAATTGTATATAAAAAGCCCTAAATAAAACATTTTATTTAGGGCTTTTTACTATTAATTTAGATTAAAAATGCATTTTAACCCACTGAATTACAATTATTTAATTCATATTTTATACGTCTATAAAAACCTTTAGTGATTACACGTAAATAAGAAACGTTTTTTCACTCAAAAACCAAAAAAGCACCTATCAAGATAAGTGCTTTTGGTTTTACTTTATTTGTATGACTTACAGTGCGTTAAATAACTCGTCAGTTTTAGCTGCGCAAATAAAGTCGTTTTTGTGTAGGCCTTTAATTGAATGGCTCCACCAAGTAACCGTGACTTTCCCCCACTCGGTTAATAAACCTGGGTGATGGCCTTCGTCTTCGGCCATGTCGCCTACTTTGTTAGTAAACGCGATTGCCTGTTTAAAGTTTTTAAATTTATAAACACGCTCAAGCTGCATAATGCCGTCGCGCACTTCTGGTACCCAGTCTGGGATTTTTGTAATAAGTTGTGCAAGCTCTTCGTCAGATACTTTTGGCGCATCACCATGACAGGCTTGGCATGTTTGTTCACTTAATGAAGACATTTTAAATCCTTACTTTAGCATTTCATTTTAATTAAAGTTAACTGGCTAATTTTTCTTTTGCTGGAAATTGAGGCTCGTATAAACCAAGCGACTTTGCTTGTGCAACTAACGCCATTATATTCATTTTCGATATTTCAAATAAATCATGAATCGAACTAATGGTGAAGTACACCGGTTGCATAATATCAATACGATAGGGGGTGCGCAGTACATCAAGTACGTTCATTGGTTTTATATCGGGCGTTGTTGAATAAACATATTGTGTTTCACCTGGGCTGGATAACACGCCGCCGCCATATATTTTTAAGCCTTTATCGCTCTGCATTAAACCAAATTCGATTGTAAACCAATAAATACGCGCTAAATAAGCACGATCTTTCTTTTCTGCTGCGTACCCTAGCTGCCCATATTTATGGGTGAATTCGGCAAAGTCTGTATTCGTCAACATGGCACAATGGCCAAATATTTCATGAAAAATATCGGGTTCTTGTAAATAATCAAATTCGTCACGACTTCGTATAAAAGTCGCCACAGGAAATTGCTTATTGGCTAGTAATCTAAAAAACTCATCAAAGTCAATGAGTGCGGGCACGGGTGTCACTTGCCAACCGGTTGTCGCTTTTAAAACGCTATTTAGCTCACTTAGCTGCGGTATACGATCATGAGGTAGGTTTAATTTATCTAACCCTTCAAGGTATTCATCGCAAGCTTTGCCTTTTATACACTGTAGTTGTCGTGTGATGAGTTCTGACCAAATCTTATGCTCTTCATTTGTCCAATGAATGATACCATTTTCGTCAGGGGCTTTTGATTTGTATTTATTCATTTTAGCCATGTTTGCCTTTACTTAGGGAAGACCCTAAATGTCTGCTTATCGATTGTGAGCTATCCTATTAAAAAAATATAAAAACTGTAATAGCCATGTGTAAAATCGTATTGTTTACTATACACAACCTAGTAAATAAAAGTTTACACCAAATTAAAGTCAAACAAATACCAATAAAAATAAGGCTAAAAGAAAGGTTTAGTGTAACTAAAAATTTACAACAGGCTTTTACTTGAGGTATGAGCAGGAATAAATAATAAAAAACGAACTAAATTGCTAACAAAGTAATAAGGCTCTGAGTAGAGCCTTAAATAAAATTAAATTTTTAAAATAACCATGTATGTATTTAATTCACTGGCTATGATGTCTTCTCTTCTTTACGATTGATTATTTTCCTCGCGATGCTTTGTACTGTGCCTTTTAATAAACTACGTTTATTTTCAAGGCGAGGTAACGGGCGACTTAACTCCATTGCTTTATAGCCAATACGTGCTGTAAATATCCCTGCACTGATACCTTGCGCAGCACGGCCAGATAATTTACCTAACAGCTCTGCACTTAATGCGGTGGCAGCTAAATCAGAAACAAGCTCTGCACTGCCTACAAACATGACTTGTTTTATCAGCATTCGATAAAGCTTTATACGGCTTGCATAACCAAAGCCAATCCCATAAATTTTACCAATCTTATCTATTAACTTAGTACCGCGCCAAAGTACTGCCATCATATCGACTAAAGCAAGTGGACTTAATGCCACTAACAATGCTGATTCGGTAGCAAACCGATTGATTAATTTTTTGGCTTGCGCATCTTGTGAAACCAATAAACTATTAGCATAAAGTGTCATGATCTCTTTATCGCTGTGATGCGCATCAACTTGGCTTTTAAATGTCTCAAAGTTATTTAATTGCTGATGTTTATTGAGCTTTTCAAGCCAAGGAAGTGCACCACCTACTTGTTCGCTATTTAATAACCTATCAGCTTCATGACGATGTAACTGATTGCGCTTTAAACTACGTAACATAGTGTATTCACGCCATAAGATGCGCCCAATAATTAATACCCCGCTAATTACAGCCGTTAAGTAAACACTCCCTAAAACGAGAGATTGTTCAAACGCAAACATAAGTGAATAAGTAAACTCTAATAATACAAGCGCAAAAAAACTAATAACAAAGACACCTTTTAGCGTTTGCCATTTAGACTTTTTAAATACCGGCTCTAAATTTATTTCATCCACGCTGGGTGTCTCTTCAACATCCTCTATATCGTCACTTTCTGAGTGGCTAATAATTTGTGCGGGGGTTAATGCCGGCTCAACATGCTCTTCAGTTTGCGTATTAATGCGCCTACCGGCTTGAAAAGTCTGATGTGTGTCGCTCATGATAACTTATCTCCTAGCAGGTACTGCATGACATGATCTAGACGGATATGTTTTAGCTGCTTATCTGGGGTTGGCATTGGTGAAAATGATAAAAACTCAAACCCTTGAGCAGGCCATTCGTTCATATTAAGCATACGGTTAGGTGGTTGAGGGGGCAGATACGTCAACCAATCTTGTTCATTAAGGGGTTTACCATAAATACAATCGAGAGTCTGGCCTTTATCAGTTACTTGGCGAGGCTGTGTTGCTGCAATAGACGACATTGCCATGGTTTCTATTTGCACACCATCAAATTTTAATTGATTACTTTGCTCATGCACTAACGAATCGAGTAATAAAGCTAAATCTTTATGATGTTTAGCACTGATATGATCTGACTTATTAGCGGCGAATAAAATTTTATCGATATTTGGTTTAAATAGACGCTTAAAAAAACCCGACTCGCCATAACTAAAATGAGCAAGCAATTGGTTTATCACGCTGCTTTGCTCTTTTAATGTTTCGTGCCCTTCATTTAAGGTACTTAATACATCGACTAACACTATTTGCCGATCGAAATGTTTAAAGTGTTCATTATAAAACGGTTTTACAACCTCTTTAACGTACGCATTAAAACGCTTTATTAAATGCGCTAAATTCGATCCCTCAACAACGGTATCATTATTAATATTAACCGGAAAAAACAGCAATAGTGGCGCGCCTTGTAAATCACCAGGCATTAGCATACGCCCAGGCTGTAACATGGCTAATTTAGTGTCTTTTTTAAGGCCAACTAACATCTGTTGATAAAGCTGTGAAATGTGCGCAAGTAAACTTTCATCAACGGGGGTGTTTAAATCAAGTTGCTCTAGGGCATCTAAAAATGCATGTGACGTTTTTACGCGTGGCATTTGTAATAGCAGTGGATATTGTTGGTTACACCATTGGTGATAGCTTTGCTCAAGCATGGGTAAATCGAGTAACCACTCTCCGGGATAATCAATAATATCTAAGTACAGTGTAGATTGAGGCGAAAAATGCCCACGTAATCCTGTATTACTTTGATACTTAATCGCTAATCGTAAGGTGTTTATACGTTCTGTTGACGCGGGCCATTTAGGGACTCCCCCCTCCAGAGGAAATAAAGCGTTTAGCGCATTTTGATATTCAAATGTAGGGACCTTTAATGCCTCTTGTGGCACTATTTTACTTGCTATATGACGCTGCTCTCGCATGACATCAAAAAACGGCAAATTTTTATGTTCGGCCTGAGTCGTTAAGTGCTTAACTAACGCGGTAATAAACGCTGTTTTTCCGCTACCACTGAGCCCTGTTACCGCTAATTTTACGTGTTGATCTAAACTACGGTGTAGCACTTTTTGCGCTTTACCCGTGACTTTTTTAAACGCATTTTTTGCAGATGAGGTATTTATCATAATAACTTAGCACTCAACCTGCCGTATTTAACTTTTACACAGCTAAAGTGCTATTTTTTCCTTTTAAAGTTTATTAATTTCACGACTAACCGTAAATTCACTCGAAGTAACATAGCGTTCCATCTCTTGTAGGCGTGTATCAACACGCGTTAAACGCTCTTTTAAATCTTGTAGAGCTCGACGTGGTGGTTCACCTTTTTGCCATACTTTAAATTTCACTTCAAGCGGGTCATCGTGGCTGTATTCACTACGGCTATGCTCTACCGGTTTTTTAATATCTAAGATAAACCATGCAGCGATATATGCGACAACAAAAAACGGTCCTCCGGTTAACAGTACCGCACTAACAAAAATAATACGAACTAACCATAACTCCATATTAAAGTAATCGCTTAGTCCTGCACACACCCCGGCAATTTTGCCTCGTTTAGGGTCTCTTAAGAGTTCTCGTTTATTACTCATACTTTACGTCTCCATTGTGGTGACTCTTGATCTAATAAAGCCTCTAACGTTTCAACTCTATCAGCCATTTTTTCTGCTTTTTGTGCTAGTTCAAGTAACTGGCGATGCTCGTGTTCGCTCAACCCCTGACTTACTTGTTTTTTACTGCGGTAATGTAAAATTAACCACAATGGCGCTACAAAAATTGTAAACATAACAACAGGTACAATTATTACCTCTGAATCCCACATATCCTCTCTCCTGGTTATTTATTTCGATGCATTATGCTCTGGGGCCATTGAGCCCCGGCATAAATTAAGTGTCATTATTTATCAGCAAGCTTCTTTTTAAGCTGTGCTAACTCATCATCGATTTGCTCATTTTTTTGTAAGTCGGCAATTTCATCAGCTAACGATTTTTTACCTAAATCGTATGATTCAACCTGCGACTCTAAGCCGTCTATTTTAGTTTCATAACGTTCAAAGCGGTTTAAAGCGTCTTCAACTTTTGAACTATCTAGTGCTTTTTTCACCTCAAGACGAGACTCAGCAGAACGTTGACGTAAAATAATGGCTTTTTGACGCGCCTTTGCATCAGCAAGCTTTTCTTGTAAAGTCGTCACTTCTTGCTGTAATTTTTGAATATGAGACTCAACATGCTCAAGCTCACCTTCGACAGCACTTACCGCTTCAGCCGACTTTTGTTTTTCAAGCAACGCTGAACGCGCTAAATCGTCACGGTCTTTATTTAAAGCAAGCTCAGCTTTGCTTTGCCAGTCACTTACTTGTGCTTTTAGCGTATCTACACGACGTACTAACTCTTTTTTCTCTGCTAATGTTTTTGCTGAAGTAGAACGAACTTCTACTAAAGTATCTTCCATTTCTTGGATAATAAGACGAACCATTTTTTCTGGGTCTTCTGCTTTATCTAAAATAGCATTGATATTAGAATTAACAATATCTGCAAAACGTGAAAAAATTCCCATAACATTTACCTCTGTGGTTGTTAACTAAATCAGTTGTAGAGATAGTATCAATATACTTGCCAACTTTTTAAAAATTAAAATACAGTTTATTTTCATAAAGTTAAACGAAAATTACAAATAACTTTAGTTATCTGTAATTATGAAATACACTAACTGTTAGTAAAAATGACTAAGAGTTAATAAAATGAGCCAATTTCGCCAACAAGATAATTTACTAGGTCAATCAGATAGCTTTTTAGCGGTACTTGATCAAGTATCGCAACTGGCAAACTTAGATAAACCCGTACTTATTATTGGTGAACGAGGGACTGGTAAAGAATTAATTGCCGCTCGGTTACACTTTTTATCAAAACGTTGGGATCAAAATTACGTAAAACTTAATTGCGCGGCTTTAAATGAAAATTTACTTGAGAGTGAATTATTTGGCCATGAAAGCGGTGCTTTTACAGGGGCAAGCAAGCGCCATGAAGGACGTTTTGAGCGTGCAAATAACGGTACCTTATTTTTAGATGAACTGGCAAACACCTCTGCGATGGTGCAAGAAAAGCTCTTACGAGTGATTGAATATGGTGAGTTTGAACGCGTAGGAGGCAAGCAAACAGTAAAGGTAGATACCCGATTGGTCTGCGCAACCAACGAAGATTTACCTTATCTGGCTGAGCAAGGTGAATTTAGAAGTGATTTACTCGATAGACTTGCATTTGATGTCATCACTCTGCCGCCCCTGCGTGAACGCCAAGATGATATTATGCTACTCGCAGAGCAGTTTGCTATGAATATGGCACGCGATTTAGAGTGGGAGCTGTTTAGTGGTTTTACACGCAGTGCCACTGAGACATTACTAAATTATGCGTGGCCGGGTAATATTCGTGAGTTAAAAAATGTCGTAGAGCGTAGTTTGTATCGCCATGGGAGCGATCAGATCCCCGTTCACCAGATTATTTTAGACCCGTTCGAAAGTAAATTTAGGCCTAAACAGCGTATTAAAGCCCCTATTGCAACAGCACCAGAAACGAGCGTTGTAAATGAGCCTATAATCACCACTCCTATATTAAATACGACGCCAGAACCTCAGTTTCCATGCAGTTTAAAAACATTATCAAACGATTTTGAAATCACAATGATAAAAAAAGCATTAGAACATAGTCAATTTAATCAAAAGAAAACTGCAGAAGTGCTTGGTTTAACGTATCATCAATTACGTGGTTATTTAAAAAAATATAATTTGTTAGATCAAGAAAAATAGTCAGGGGTTATGCGGGTGCATAAAATACTCATTGTTTTACTTTTATCAACCCTAGTGGGTTGTTTTGAAAATAAAAACGAAATCATAGAAGAAAAAAGCCAAGGCTTGGTATATTGTGCTGAAGCGAATCCGGTTTCGTTCAATCCGCAGATCACAACAACCGGTTCCACTATCGATATTATTGCTAATCAACTTTACAACCGCTTGATTAGTATTGACCCCGTAACGGCTAAATTTAAAAGTGAACTCGCCACCGATTGGCAAATTAGTGATGATGGAAAAGCCATTACTTTTACCTTACGCCAGGGCGTAAAATTTCATACCACAGATTACTTTACCCCCAGTCGGGATTTTAATGCTGATGACGTGATTTTTACGTTTAGCCGTTTATTTGATGTGTATAACCCTTATCATTTTATTGGTGATGCGAATTATCCATACTTTCAAAGTGTGGGACTTGATCAACTCATTCGTAAAATTGTCAGAGTGTCTGATTATAAAGTCAGGTTTGAGCTTTTTAATGCCGAAAGTAGTTTTTTAGCCAATATAGCTACCGACTTTGCCGTGGTCCTGTCGCAAGAATATGCCATGCAACTTAAGGCTAAAAATCAGCAAGCATTATTTGATCAATTTCCAATAGGCACAGGGCCTTATTTGTATAAAGAGTTTCGTCGCGACCATTTAGTGCGTTTTTATAAAAACCCCACTTACTGGAAACATAACGTAGCGCTTGAACAACTGGTATACGATATCACACCTAATGGGACGACTCGTATCGCAAAAATGTTGACGAAAGAATGCGATATTACCGCTCACCCCAGTAGTGCACAATTAAGTATTTTAGCCCAGCGTGATGATATAAATGTACTTAAAGAAACCAATTTGAATGTCGGCTATTGGGCGTTTAACACCGAACGTGAACCATTTAACGACTTACGGGTGCGCCAAGCTTTAGTGCATGCCATCGATATAGAAAAAATTATGCAAGCGGTGTATTTTGGCAACGGTACGCATGCTGAATCAATCTTACCCCCCACCTCGTGGGCTTTTGAAGCGCAACCTAATATGCCAAGCTTTGACCCTGAGCTGTCAAAATCACTCTTAAAGCAAGCAGGCTTAGCAAACGGTTTTGATATGACGATTTGGGCGATGCCCGTCAGTCGTATTTATAATCCCAATGCACGTAAAATGGCAGAGTTAATGCAAAGTGATTTACGCAAAATTGGCGTTAATGTAAGTATTGTTGAGTATGAATGGAATACCTTTATTCAACGTATTGGGGAGCATTTACACGATAGTGTGTTATTAGGCTGGGCAGCAGATACTCCCGACCCTGATAACTTTTTTAGTCCGCTACTGAGTTGTACCGCCACATTTAGTGGGAAAAACCCTGCTAATTGGTGTAACCCTGAGTTTGATTTATTACTCACACAAGCCCTAGATACCACCGATATAAAACAACGTAAAAAATACTACGATGCAGCACAAAAAATGATAATAGAGCAGTTACCTTTATTACCTATCGCACATGGTTTGCGCTTTCAAGCAAGCAGTACCGATGTTGAAGGTATTGAACTGGGACCCTTTGGTGCTATTTCACTCGATAATGCGAGGAGAAAATAATGGTCTTTGATTATGTGTTACGTCGCTTAGGGCTGTTTATTTTTATGATGCTTACCCTAAGTATTTTTACGTTTGCACTCAGTTATTTTTTCCCCGGCGATACACTGAGTAATTTAAGTGGTGTAACAAATGCAAACTTAGCCCAAGATAATGAACTAATAGATAAGTATCACTTTAATGACAACTATTTAACCCAATATATTGCTTTTTTAGGGCGTATTTTGCAAGGTGATTGGGGCGTCTCATTTTCGTCAGGTAGTGATATATTCCAACATATTTTAACGTTGTTACCCGCAACCTTAGAGCTGACATTCTATGCATTGATTATCTCTATTATTGTTGGTGTACCTGCAGGTATAATCGGCTCGGCATACCATAAACGCCTGCCTGATATACTGATTAATACAACAACCATGTTAGGTTATTCGGCACCTATATTTTGGTTAGCTTTAATATTAATTATGTTCTTTTCACTAAACTTAGGGTGGTTTCCGATGTCGGGCCGGCTCGGCTTACTATACGAAATACCGTCGTTTACCGGGTTTATATTAATTGATATAGCCGTCGCGGGATTCCCTTATTCGGGACATGCATTTTTAGATGCCTTACATCACCTTGCTTTACCAACCATAGTTTTAGCCATGTACCCTGCGACTGTATTAGTACGTTTTACGCGTGAATCAATGTTAACGGTACTTGATCAAAGCTATATAAAAACAGCTCGCGCTAAAGGTTTAAACCGACGTCAATTAATTATTCGACATGCACTTAGAAATGCATTGTTACCGGTGATAAAACAAATTGGCTTACAATTTAGTACTTTGATTACTCTTGCGATGATCACCGAAGTTATTTTTTCTTGGCCTGGTATTGGTCGTTGGTTAATTGATAGTATTTACCAGCGTGATTACCCTGCAATTCAAGGTGGGTTAATGGCGCTTTCGGTGTTTATTATTTTTGCCACTATCGTAACCGAGCTCACCTATACCCTACTCGACCCTCTTTCTCGGAATCAAGCTCATGGCAAAGTTTAATTTATTCTCTGAGGAGTCAAATAAGTCACCTCTGGCTCGGTTTTGGCGTAAATTTAAAAATAACCACCCTGCATTAATGGGCTTATGGCTGTTTATCGCATTGGTTTTACTCGCCGCTCTGGCTCCGTTTTTAGCACCTTATGGCGTAAATCAGCAGCACAGTGATGCGATACTCATCCCGCCATCATGGCGTGAGCTAGGCGATGTACGTTTTATTTTAGGTACAGATGATTTAGGCCGTGATGTATTATCGCGACTGATGAATGGTGCCACTTATACCTTTGGTTTATCTATTGTCGCTGCATTAATTACGACCTTAATTGGTGTATTGGTAGGTACTTATGCTGGTATTAGTCGCGGTATGCGTTCAAGCTTTTTAAACCATTTATTAGATATTACATTATCTATTCCCTCGTTATTACTCGCCATTATTATAGTGGCAGTATTGGGGCCTGGGCTAATGAATACCGTGTGGGCTATTATTTTGGCTTTACTCCCGCGTTTTATTCACTCTATACGTAACCTTATTGTTGAGCAGTTAAGTAAAGACTATATTACAGCGTTTAAACTCGATGGAGCTTCAAATTGGCATTTAATATCACGTGGTGTTTTCCCTAATATTTATGAGCATATCGTGGTTATCTTTACGATGGCATTGTCTACAGCAATTTTAGATATTTCGGCATTAGGATTTTTAAAATTAGGTGCACAGCCGCCAACCACAGAGTGGGGAGCAATTCTTGCTGAGAACTTAGGCTTAATTTATTTAGCCCCTTGGACTGTTGCTCTGCCCGGTATGTTGCTATTTTTAGCGGTATTATCAACTAATTTAGTAGGTGATGGTTTACGTCAAGTACTTAAAGAACGCAAGGCCGATTAAATGCAATTACTCGATGTTCGTAATCTTACAATAGAGCTACGTAGCTCTGAAACCTTAATAAGGGCCGTTGATAAAGTCAGCTTTAGCTTAAAAGAAGGCGAAGTACATGCACTTGTTGGTGAGTCTGGCTCAGGTAAAAGCCTAATAGCAAAAGCCATTGTTGGGGTGTTAAACGAGCGCTGGGTGATCACCGCAGACCGGATGCATTGGCGTGGCGTTGATTTAATGCGCCTCTCTGCAGAGCAACGCCGAAAAACCGTCAGCCAAGATATCGCCATGATCTACCAAGATCCAAGTCGTTGCCTCGACCCTACCGCTAAAATATTTGACCAACTAGCCGAAACACTACCGGATACTGCTGGCAGTGGTTTCTTTTTAAAGCGTAATCGTCAGCGTAAAGACCGTGTAAAGGCACTGATCCATAAAGTGGGTATAAAAAACCATAAACGAATTCTTGATAGTTACCCGCATGAGCTCTCAGAGGGAGTGTGCCAAAAAATAATGATTGCCATGGCCATTGCTCGTACACCTAAGTTACTTATTGCAGATGAGCCGACTACGGCACTAGAGAGCACCACACGTGCGCAAGTATTTCGTTTGTTAAAAAGCTTAAATCAACTTAAAAACATGTCAATTTTAATGATTTCTCATGAACTTGAAGAAATTTTTGATTGGTCGCACGGTATTCACGTTTTGTATTGCGGACAAATGGTTGAAGCGGGCCCAACAAACCGGATATTTAGTCAACCACGTCACCCTTATACACAAGCCTTATTACAAAGCTTACCTGATTACGAACATGGCTTGGCACACAAAGAACCTTTTTATGCACTGAAAGGAACAATCCCCCCTCTTCAGCATTTACCCATTGGTTGTCGATTAGGACCACGTTGTCCGCAGGCGCAAAAAGAATGTGTGGTAACGCCAAAGCTAACTAAACATCATAGTCATAGCTTTGCATGTCACTTCCCTTTAATAAAGGACATGAAGTAATGCAACCGATATTAAAAGTACAAGCACTCTCTAAAACTTTTCATGTACGTTCAGGGTTATTTTCTCGAGAAAAATTTGAGGTATTAAAAAATATTTCATTTTGTGTTGGTAAAGGCGAAACGCTAGCCATTATTGGCGAGACAGGATCAGGAAAAAGCACACTCGCAAAACTCCTTGCTGGTGCTGATAATGCCGATAGCGGGCAAATATTACTCGAAAATAACATTATTGAAGACCAAGGTGTGCGTGATGATCAATGTCGTCACATTCGTATGATATTTCAAGACTCAGCAGCGTCATTAAACCCAGGACTAACCATAGGGGAAATATTAAATGATTGCTTACTTTATAATACTGATTTAGATAAAGAGAGCCGTCTTAAGAAGATTGAAAATACCCTATCGAAAGTTGGCTTATTGGTTGATCATCAACATTATTACCCACATATGTTTAGCGTAGGTCAATTACAGCGTGTTGCGCTTTCTAGAGCGTTAATTTTAGATCCCAAAGTTGTGGTACTCGATGAAGCCTTATCTGCGTTAGATCCCTCTGTTCGTGCGCAAACGGTTAATTTATTACTAAAGTTACAAAAAGAGACCGGGTTAACTTATATATTAATTACGCATCATTTAAGTTTAGTTCGCCATATTAGCGACCAGTTAGTCGTATTAGATCATGGTGAAATTGTTGAATACGGGATCACAGAAAATATATTCCAAGCTCCTAAATCAAAAGTAACGCAACGTTTATTTAGCTGTTAGCAGCAAATTAATACTCTATCAAGTGCAATCAGTTAGCCCTTAATACGGTCTTGTTATATCTGACCAGGTTATTTAATTCACTTGAGGAACTATGATTAAACACCGTTTATTTATTGCTATTGCATCACTCTTAATTTTTACCAGTGCAAGCACTTATGCCCATCCTGAAAACACACAAGAAAATGCTAATAACGGAGTAAAAGGCGTAGATCATATCGGTTTGACCGTATCTGATTTACTCGCTTCAAAAACATTTTTTGTTGATATTTTAGGATTTAATGTCTTAGGTGAAGACACTCACTACCCTGCCGTATTTTTATCAAATTCGCATATTACGATTACTTTATGGCAAGTAAAAAACACAGCCCAGTTAGTTCCTTTCAATCGAACTAACAATGTTGGCTTGCATCATTTAGCATTAGCGGTAGAGAGCCTTGAAAAGCTTAACGAGCTTTATAAGCGTTTAGCACAACAAAATAATATTACTATTGAATTTGCGCCAGAAAATATGGGAAGCGGACCCACAAAACATATGATGATCACAGAGCCTAGTGGTAATAGGATTGAGTTTATTACACGGGTAAAATAAGTAATAAAAAGGCGCTATAAGCGCCTTTAAAAATATGTGAGTATTATGCGTTTTTCCCACAACACTTTTTATATTTACGACCATTACCACAAATACATGGATCATTTCGTCCTATTTTTGCTGTCGTTCTTGTTATAGGTGTTTGTGGTGGCGGGCAACAGCTGGTGTTAGTACAGCTCGATTGTGCGGGTGTATCAGACACATGACTATTTTCACTCATACTATATTACTCTCTTAGGTTCAAAATCGTGATTAATTAAAAAACTCATTATATATGAAGAACAAACTTTTCTTTTTGAGTCCGCTTAAAATTGATTATACATTTATATTATTAATATGTTGAACCTTTGGGAATAAATAAGTCCCTTAAAAACTGTAACAGCCCTGTATTTTCACTCTAACATGTAAAAATACATAGCCTTACTGAGGTAAACAGTTATTTTTACCGTGCTACTTTGTCATTGATGTAAAAGTGTTGCGCAATAAAAATGCAGTCCATACATAACGATTATAAAGAACATTGTCATACCTATATAAAACTGTGTAACCTAAGCGTTAAATGCATTAAGTGTACAATTGCATAATAAAAGTGTTAAACGTTAAGGATATATATGCACAAGAATAAGCACAGCTCTTTACTTAAAAGTAAGCTTTTTTTACCTCTATTTATTACGCAATTTTTTTCAGCGCTGAATGATAATGTATACAAACAATCCATATTGTTGCTATTAATATTTCAGGCTGCAAATGTTGCAGACGGTGCTTTATATTCGAATTTGGCGGCGGGGTTATTTATTTTACCTTTCTTTTTATTTTCGGGGCTGGCTGGTCAACTCGCTGAGAAAAATGAAAAATCGCACTTAATACGTAAAGTTAAGCTTGCCGAAATACCGATCATGCTGCTCGGTGCTATCTCGATACTGACGCAAATGGTGCCCTTAATGCTTTTAACGGTATTTATAATGGGATTACAAAGTACCTTTTTTGGCCCATTAAAATATGCCATTTTGCCACAGCACGTTTGCGCAAAAAAACTCACTAAAGCAAATGGTTTAGTTGAATCAGGTACCTTTGTTGCTATTTTATTAGGTACTATTTTTGGCACCTATTTCATAACACAACACAGTGGGGAGTTGTACATTAGTATTGCTATTATATGCTTAGCTATTTTAGGTTATTTTAGTAGCCGTTTTATTCCAATTGCACAGGCTAATAATACGCATATTAGTGTGAGTTATAATATTGTTTCGTCAACTAAAGATGTGTTTAAAGCCTTAAACCAGCAAACTGAGTCGGTTAAAAAGTCAGTATTAGGGATCAGTTGGTTTTGGTTAATTGGCGCAGTTATTTTAACGTCGTTACCTAATTACGTTAAACATATAATGGGAGGAGATGAGCTAGTAGTTACCGCTGCTTTGGTGGTTTTTTCACTCAGTATTGCGATAGGCTCTATTGCTTGTGAAAAACTATCTCGCTCACGAATAGAATTAGGTATTGTTCCCTTTGGGGCTTTATTAATCAGTTTATTTTTATATTTATTAAGTCAAAGCGCGCCTATTTCTTCGTATAATTTAGTACAAGATACAGCCCTTACGCTTAATCAAATACTCAATACGGGTGATATGTTATGGCACTTTGTATGGATGAGCGGCGTAGGTATTGCTGCAGGCTTTTATACCGTACCTTTATATGCGCTTATTCAGCAACGTACAAATGAAGACAGTCGCTCACGTGTTATCGCGGCTAATAATGTCGTTAATGCATTGTTTATGGTGGCAAGTGCCATTTTAAGTATTGTCACATTATCGGTTTTACAGTGGAGTATTTCACAGTTAGTGTTATTACTTGCCGGCCTAAATTTAGTTATTTCGATATATATTTATACAAAAGTCCCTGAGTTCTTTTTACGTTTTATTATTTATATTTTAGCGATTTGTATGTACCGTGTTCGAACTGATGGTGCACACCACATCCCTAATGAAGGAGCTGCGGTTGTCGTTGCTAATCATGTTAGTTTTGTCGATTGGATGTTTATTTTAGCAGCCTCTTCGCGCCCTATCCGCTTTGTAGTGTTTGCGCCTATTTATTATTCACCTGCCTTACATTGGCTATTTAAAGCCGCTAAGGCTATACCTATAGACAGCGAAAAAGCCAACCCTAAAGCTTTTAATAAAGCATTTGATAATATTGCTCAAGCATTAGATGATGGTGAATTAGTGGGTATTTTCCCTGAAGGTAAACTCACCAGCAATGGCCAAATAGATGTCTTTAAACGCGGTATAGAAAAAATTATTGTACGAACGCCCGTCCCTGTTATTCCTATGCATTTAGAAGGACTTTGGGGCAGTATGTTTAGCAGGCAAAAAAAGTTGCGCTTACCGCGTTTAAAGTTGTCACTTGTTAGAGTGAATATCGGCACACCCGTTAAACCTGAACAGGTAGAAGCAAACGATCTGAAACAACGCGTAATGGCACTCAACCCTTCTTCAAACAAAGAATAATGCCACAAAAATAAAAAAAGCCACTCAGATTAAAGTAACCTGAGTGGCTTTTTTATTTTTTTCTATCTGTTACTTACATACATCAGCCACAGCGTTAGCAAAGTAATCAATATTTGTATCACTAATACCGGCTACATTTACACGGCTAGAGCCCACAATATAAATACCATACTCTTGCTGAAGGCGTGCTATTTGCTCTTTATTAATACCTAAGAACGAAAACATACCATGTTGACGTTCAATAAAAGAAAAGTCTTGTGCGATACCTTTTGCCGCTAAGCTTTGTTTTATTAAACTGCGTAAGCCATTTATACGATTACGCATTTCATCAAGCTCTTGATGCCATTGCTGAGTTAACTCGGTACTACCTAAAATAGTATTAACAATATCTGCACCATGCGCCGGTGGCATAGAGTAAATTGCACGGACCACACTTAGCATGACAGAACTTGAAATATCTGCTGTTGCACTGTCTTTTGCAATTAATGAACACGCCCCAATACGTTCACGGTATAAACCAAAGTTTTTAGAGCACGATGAACAAATAATCAACTCTTCTACCGCATCAGCCAAAATACGTAAACCACGCGCATCTTCTTCTAATGAAGAACCAAAACCTTGATAAGCAATATCAACAAGCGGTGTAAAGCCAACATCTTTAGCTAGTTGCGCAAGTGTATTCCATTGCGTTTCGTTTAAATCCATACCACTTGGGTTATGACAACAAGCATGTACTAAGACAACATCGCCTTTTGGAACTTTAGATAATGTTTCGATCATTTCATCAAACATTAAATCTTTGTTTTCATAATCGTAGTACGGGTATTCTTTAACTGATAAACCCGCAGCTTCAAATAAACTAATATGGTTAGCCCATGTTGGGTTAGTAACCCAAATCGTCGCATCTTTGTTACAACGTTTAATAAATTCAGCTGCAACACGTAATGCACCAGTTCCACCAGGAGCCTGTGCAGTACGAACACGATTAGCTAATAATGCTTGGTGCTCACCAAGTAATAAGCTTTCCATTTTGTGACAAAAATCTAAGTTACCTGCTAAGCCAATATACGATTTGCTTTTTTCGTTTTCAAGGCGAAATGCTTCAGCTGTTTTTACAGCTTTTAATACAGGGGTATTCCCTTGCTCGTCTTTATAAACACCGACCCCTAAGTCAATCTTATTTGGGTTAGTATCTTGTTTATACGCTGCCATAAGGCCAAGAATAGGATCGGTTGGTAATGGTTTTAATGCTGAGAACATTGGCTATCTCTTATTGGTTAGGAGTTTGCAGTGAACTTAAGCTTAACATAAAAGTTCACTACTTTGGCTAGTGAAATTTACAACATAAAGTGAGGAATTTTAATACAGCATGCAATCAATAATGCCAATGTTTGATCATTAAAAAAATCACTACTAAATGCTTCTGCATCAATAATACCGATACATTCATTTTTAGAATTAAACAGTGGTATACAGGCTTCTGATTGCACCTTTGGATCGCAGGTATAATATTCTCCTCCCTGCGCTAAGTAGGTTGCTACATTGTTGATGATTCGTCCATGCTTTGACAACGCTACTTGAACATTATTACTCCCTTGAGCAAAGGCTTCAGTTAGAGGGAATAAAGGACGACTTGGGGCCCCATGATAAGCAAGCTTTAATAATTGCTTACCTTCGTTGGTGTCAACCGCTTGATAAATACCATACCAATCAACACCTGTTTGTTGTTTTACATAATTAACAATATTTTGTAATGCTGCAATTTTTTCTTCCGAGTCATCATTTTTATTAATATGATCGCTCAGCTTAAAAGGCTCATCTTGTAAGTAACCAAATAAACTACACGCGCCGCCCTCGCCTAGCTCTGGAATTTGATACTGCCATACAGCTTCTGGTACAGGGGTATCTAATAAGTATTGCTCAAGCTTATCAAGCTCACAACTGATTAAGTTAATATCAATATTGAGTTGAGCGGTGTTTAAGTAAGAAGAAATCATTTGGCCATCCATACATCTATAGTTCATAAATAATAGCATGGTTATTTTAATTGAGCTAGTTCAACTTATAACAGATTTCAACTTGATTTCCTGAGGTGTTATACGTAATTTTTTCGGCAATTTCTTCAAGCAATGATAACCCTCGGCCAAATTCGGTATTATTATGTTCAGGTGATGTTTCCTGACTGATAAACCCCCGCCCAGAGTCACAAATTATAAAATACAAACACAGCGTGTCGGGACAATAACGCATATCAATAATGATCATCGCGTCTTTCAGGTTTTCCATTGCTTGCACTCTTAATTCATAGTATTTAAAAAAACCATCCTCTTGATTTTTAATTGCTGAATTTAAGCCCAAAACGCCATGTTCCAAAGCATTATTATAGGCTTCAGATAACAATAAAAAGATATTAGAGCGATGTGATTTTAAGCCTGCAACACTACTTAAAATATTAACCGTATCAAATACAGGATCGGTGGTTTTTATTTGCTTACTATTTAGGCTCAATGACATATTAAAGGCAAGTGTTGAAAACGCTTCTACTTGCCCTGCTTCTACTTCAATTGGCAAACAATCAAGTAAAACTAAGCTCAAATCATCTTGTTGCTCACTGCCATCAGCAAATGCATTCACATGTTTAATAATCTCAGCACAGTTAATATTTTCCGTGCTAGTTAATGATGCTAAAAAACGCTCTTCGCCGTAATAGTCATCATGCTGATTGTTGGTTTCTATTATTCCGTCTGTTGCAAGTACAATACGCAACCCATTGTGAACCTCAAAATGAATGACTTCATGTTCAAACTCATCTTCATCGAGTATTCCCAGTGCCATATGTTGCGATTCAAGTGTACGTAAAACGGCCCCATTATTATCAATGAGGTAAGCGTCAGGTAATCCTCCAAGCCACGCTGAAATACTTTTTCCTGAAACACTAAGTTCTATAATCGTTGCTGCACAAAACATGTGTCCAGGCAAAAGTGCGTATAGCAACTTATTAATTTCAGCGGCTATATCATTAACCGCCATGCCTTTGTGGACCATAGTGTAAAATACACGAGTCGTGGGTAGTGCGCCGATTGCGGCAGATAAACCATGACCTGTAAAATCACCTAACATACAGTAAAGGTTACCAATCGGACTTTGTGCGACCAAAAACGTGTCACCGTTAAACATCGATGCAGGCGAAAGATGAAAATCAACAATCCCACTAAAATCGGCATGATTTTCTAATGAGTTTTTAAAAATATGTTCCACAATCTCATGCTCTTGTTGCATTTGGTTACGGTGATATTCTAATAACTCATTTTGTTGATGTGCTTTTATACTTAATGTTCTGGTTCGACAATGAGCTTTTATTTTGGCTATTAAAATAACTTTATCGAAAGGTTTATGAATAAAATCATCTCCCCCGACAGCTAAACAATGTTCAAAGCTTGCCTCATCATCGAGAGAAGAAATAAAAATAATCGGTAGGTAAACATCTTTAAAACGCGCTTTAATTTTCTTAGCTGCTGTAAAGCCATCCATTACGGGCATTACAGCATCAAGTAAAACCAAATCGATGCCTTCTTTATCTAACACGTCTAATGCTTCTAAGCCATTATTAGCATGTAATAAAACATAATTTAATGGCTCAAGTATCTTGGTGATTAATATATGGTTGAGTGGTTGATCATCTACAACCAATATTTTAAGCATTAGTTAATATCAAACTTTTTATCAAAACGTGATATTTGTAATATTTTTTTTAGCTGTGGCTGGCAGTTACTAATTTCTACCCTAGCTATTTGATGCGAAATAGTTTTTTTCATATTCAACAACATGCCTAGTGCAGAGCTATCCATATAGTTAGTGTCGCGTAAATCAACTATCACTTTTACTGTTCTCTCATCCATTTCAGAGTAGGCCTTGCGAAATGATTGCACTAGGTTGAAATCAAACTTTCCTTTGATTTGAATGGTTAAAGTTGTGCCATCAGCAGAAGTACTGCTCGATAAATTCATAAAATTTCCTATTTCCTGATTCCGTTACCATAAATATAACCCTTGTTGCTCATTTCTCAAAAAAAAATAGAACATTTTTACTAATTAAATCACTACTAAGCCTAATTTTGTTATTATTGTTTGTATATTTTTATTAACGATTAAATATGGATCACGAATGAATGACAGCCGTTTAGTATATTCAACCGATACAGGGCGCATTGAACAGCCTAAAGCCGAAAAAGAAGTTGCCAATAAACTATTCAAAGATGGTGCGCTGCGCATCGAACGACAAACCAAAGGCCGTAAAGGTAAAGGGGTTATGCTTGTTGTCGGCATAGATAGTCAGGCATACGATCTTAAAAAGCTCGCAAAAACCATCAAAAGTAAAATGGGCCAAGGTGGAGCCGTAAAAGACGGCATTATTGAAGTACAAGGTGATGATAGAGATAAATTAAAAGCTATTTTAGAAAACTTAAAATTTAAAGTAAAAATAGCCGGTGGTTAATACCTTCAAATATTCAAGACACGCATCATTAAATGTAATGATGCGATGTATAACTAGCCTAACCGTTTAAATAATTGCGATAACTCTTGTTCAGGGATCGGTTTACTATAATAGTAACCTTGCACTATGAAACAATTATTTTTTTGTAAAAACTCAATCTGCTCAACAGTTTCAACACCTTCAGCTACAACATCTAAATTAAGCTTTTGTGCCATGGCAATAATTGCAGCCGTAATTTCAGCGTCATTATCATCATCAGGAATATCCATGATAAATGAACGGTCTATTTTTAACACATCCACAGGAAAACGCTTTAAATAACTTAGTGAAGAATATCCGGTACCGAAATCGTCAATTGATATTGATACGCCTAATGCCTTTAACTCATGTAATTGTGTGATTGCGGCCTCAACATGACCCATTAACATACTTTCTGTTAATTCTAAGTGCAGGTTTTTAGTGTTGACGCCTGTTTTTTTAATAATGTCTTTTAACATAAATACTAAGTTAGCGTCTTTAAACTGCCTTGCAGATAGATTTACTGATACTGTACTTGCTCGCTCCTGCTGCTCTAAACGTACCGCAAACTTACATGCCTGTTGTAAAACCCATGCACCTAGCTCAACAATTATTCCGGTCGCCTCTGCAACTGGAATAAATTTAAACGGAGAGATATAGCCTTCTGTTGGATGCTCCCAGCGTATTAATGCTTCATAACCAATTATATCATTGCTGCGAGAATCAACTTGAGCTTGATAATGCACACTAAATTGGCGTTTTTTCATCGCTAAACGCAGTTCACTTTCAAGAAAGAGTCGTTCATTTGCTGCCGCATTGAGTTCTTGGCTATAAAAATGAAAAGTATTACGCCCTTTCGCTTTTGCCTCATACATTGCTAAATCGGCATGCTTTAGTAATAAATCTTCTTTGAGACTATCGTGAGGTGCCATAGTAATACCGATACTCGCACTGATAATAACTTCATTATTTCCTAATTTAATTGGCTCGTTTATCGTTTTTTGTATGGTATTAGCAACATCTGTTGCGTGGGCTTGTTCTTCGATCCCACTTAATAATACGGCAAATTCGTCACCCCCTAAGCGGGCAATTGTATCTTCAATACGTAACCGTTTTTTTAGCCGGTTAGCCACTTCGATTAAAAGCTGATCGCCCGAATCATGGCCTAATGTATCGTTAATCCGTTTAAATTCGTCTAAATCAAAATAAAATAATGCAAAAGCAAAATGGCCACGTTTTGCAAGCGCCATCGATTTACGTAATTGCATTCTGAAAAAAGTACGATTGGCTAATCCCGTTAGGGTATCGAAATACGCAAGGTGTTCCATTTTTCGCTGACTTTCTTTTATAAATGAAATATCTTGTGCTGATGCCACATAGCTGGTTATAGTGCCAACAGAGTCTCGTATCGGAGATACGCTTAACGATACCCAAGTTGGTTTTTTATCTTTTGCGGCAATTAATGTATCTCCACGCCAATAATTTCGACTATGTAAATCAGTTGAAATATCTTTGACAATAACAGACATTTCACTTGCGACTATGCTTAATAATGACTCATCAATAAAGTGACTTTCACTAAACCCTGTCATCTCCAGCATTTTAGGGTTTACGTATTCAATATTAAAAGAATTATCGGTAAGAACCACCCCTGTACCAGAAAAAGCAACAGCTTTTGATAATCGATTAGCTGCTTTTTCTGCGACCTCTTTCTCGTTAATACGTTGATTTAAACCATTTATAAGTTTACTTATCTCAACTGACATGTCTTTGAAAGATGCATTTAACACCCCTATTTCATCTTTACTTTCACTAGGAAATTCAGTGTCTAACCTACCTCGCCCAAAGCTTGTTACGGCATAAACTAAAGCATGTATGCGTCGTAACACTAATTGATACAAAGCTTGGTGCAATAATAATGTGACGAAAATAGCGTAAAGAACAAACAGTCCAAAAAATTTAATTTTTAAGTCCATAAGTGCAGTATGAACACGTGAGCGCTCTTCATACACTCCAACATACCAATTGAGTTTAGGGATTTTATTAATATTAATAATATATTCTAAACCTTCTTGCTGAAAAGAATCCGCAAGTGAATTTCTTTGCGTCGATATCACTTTGCTCACAATCTGTTGTAATGAAGAGTTTAAGAAGTTTTGTGTATAAACGCCTTTCCCTGCTCGACCCATAGATTGAACATATTTTTCATGAAGCTTTGGGTGAAAAAGTAAATGGCCTTGGTTATCAAACACCACTAATTGTTTTTTTTGGTCTTCGATAAGCAATTGCTCTAACAAGGTATTTAATGATAACTGAACACCAGTAAGCCCCCAAAAAGCATCGTTTAGATAAATAGGAACCGTCAGACTAACCACCTGTTGTTGCCACACATCATCAAAATAAGTTTTTGACCACACCGCTAATCTATCCGGATTGTTTTCAGGTTGAGTTAAAATATAACTCGACTCTTTCGTAAACTCATGATTTGAATCGATGCTATTCACTAAATCATGAGGTGAAACACGAATGAAGTTGTCTTGATTTACAACATAAAAATTTAAAAATTCATGGATTAAACTCGGCGCTATAAATTGCCATAATAATTGTGTTTGCTGAAGTAGTTGCTCAGTGTACGGTGAGGAAATTTGATGTGGTATAAATGCACCTGACACGCCATCTTCAGATATGCTTCTTATCGGCCCATCTGACTGCGATGATACTAACGGCGGTATTTCATCTATTGATAAACTCTTATTAATAAAAAGCTCATTATAAACCACTTTATTCGCTTCTATTGCGAGACTTTCTTTATGTGAAAGAAAACGCTTTAACTGTAACGTAATCGCATCGTTAGCAAACTTTAAGTTTTCATGTTCTTCAAAAACAAGTTGCTTTTCTTGTGATTGCAGCATGAGCCCTGCGGCAAAAATCCCTGCGATTAAACAAATAGCTGAAATTAAAAGCGAAAGCTTTACACTCAGTGAGTTAATGCCAAACCGTGAAGGAGGGTGACGAAAAACCACAGGCTAACCTTATTTATATAATTGTTATTTTTAAAACCATTGACACAAATATACCAGATTAAACTCTTTTATATAAATTTTTTGTAATATTTATTAGTAAAAAAACAAACTTATTAACATTAATGTGTATTCATACATTTAAAGCAATAAAAAAGTTATTTACACACTTATTTTACACACCATTTGTTATTATAATTTCACCTAAAACTGATGTAATCTGTCAATCACATCAAATAACGTTGTTGATAGATTATTTGATGTTGACTTTGTAGCCAACACTCCATACATTAGGCTTATGAAAATTATCTCGCACGATTCAATTACTTTTTATAGCTTCTTTTTTTTCTTTAGATAAAAGAGGCTGAGCTGTTTGTGAGATAAACTCAATCGAATAGTAAAGCCTCCCACCGGGAGGCTTTTTTGTATGTGCTGTTTTATACAGCAACTTTTTGGAATGAGGAACCCAAAATGACCAATGATGCATTGCACTCTTTGCGCCACGATATAAATGAAATAGATTCTGAGCTACTTATATTATTAGCAAAACGACGCCGTATTAGCCATGGCGTCGTTGAATATAAAATAGCCAACAATAAACCAATTCGAGATGAAGCGCGAGAGCAAGCGCTATTAGAGAAACTAATAGGCTATGGTAAATCACTTGGTTTAGATGCTTATTATATCAATAATGTCTTTCAAATTATTTTAGAAGATTCAGTTTTAAACCAACAAGCAATGCTGCAAAAAAACCTCAACCCCGAGGCTTTAAGCGAAACTCACCGAGTTACCTACCTAGGCGGCCAGGGTACATACAGCCAGCTTGCATGTCATAAATACTTTAGTCGCCGACCTGGTAAGCTAGTAGAAATTGGTTGTTCTTCATTTGAAGAGATCACAACGAAAGTAGAAAATGGACAAGCTGATTTTGGCTTGCTACCAATCGAAAATACCAGCTCAGGGAGTATAAATGAAGTATTCGACTTACTTCAACATGCACAAGTCTCGATTGTAGGCGAAGTCACTCACAGTATAGAGCATTGTTTATTAACGACCCCAGGCACTGAACTAAGTACAATCACCAAGTTATTTGCTCACCCACAACCCTTTGCGCAATGTAGCCGTTTCTTACAAGGGTTAGGTGATTTACAGCAAGAAACCTGTGATTCAACTGCCAGTGCGTTAAGTAACGCGTTAAACACACCAAATAGTGCTGCGATAGGGTCTGCACAAGCTGGTAAACATGTTGGTTTAGAAGTAATAAAATCAAATCTGGCTAATCAAAGCGAAAACCACAGTCGCTTTATTGTCGTTGCACGTAAACCATTGCAAGTATCAAAACAAATCCCTACCAAAACCAGTTTAATTATGGCAACGACACAACAGGCTGGTTCTTTAGCTGATGCATTAATGATTTTTAAACACCATAAAATCAATTTAGTTAAACTAGAATCTCGCCCTATGCCAGGCAATCCATGGGAAGAAGTGTTTTATGTCGATCTTGAAGCTAACTTAATTGATAACCAAGTGAAAGAAGCACTGGAAGAGTTAAAAGAATATACTCAATATGTACGTATTTTGGGTTGCTATCAAAGTGAATCTTTACAAGCTGTCAGTGTTGATAGCTAGGTAATAAAAATATAAAAAAAGGGCTTAACAGCCCTTTTTTTATATTTAATATTTAATATTTAATATTTAATATTTAATATTTAATCGAGCACTTTCGCGTCATTCGCTTTATTTAATAAGCTACGACTTTGCGTTAAAAACTGTGCGGTAGAATCCGAAAAATAAGCTTTCGCTTCAGCAAACGCATCAATTAAAGCTCCTTTATCACCCGCTTTTAATTTTGCTAGCGTATCAGCGAAAGTATTTTGATATTGCGCAAGTAAATCTTCAACGTTATCAAATTGCGCCAACATGATATCTGAATAAAGCTCCGGTGATTGAGCAAACAACCGCCCTACCATCATCAACTCTAATTGATAAATAGGTGACGAACAACTGCGTAACTCGGTTAGCGTATGCCCCTGTTTAGCTAAAAACTGACCATATACAAAAGTGGTTAAATGACGCATAACCTGGATAATCTGCATCGCTTCATCATGCTTTTTCGCATCTAACTCAACTAACTGACAACCCCATACTTGCAACTGCTCTAATAAGCCTGCAGCGACCTCAGGAGTTCGTCCTTCACATACGACCACAGTTTGTTTCACCCAATGTGAAATATCTGGACCAAACATAGGGTGTAAGCCAACAACAGGACCTTTATGCGCTTTTTTTAGTACATTTAATGGCGCTTGCTTAACCGATGTAATATCAACTAACAAACAATCATCATCAAGAGGAGGCAATGCATTAGCGACTGTTTCCAATGCATTAATAGGTACACTCAGCATGACCAGTTTCGCCCCTTGCAAAATGTCAGCTGCATTTTCTTGCTGCTCTTTGTCTAGAATTTTAACTTCGTAGCCCGAGCGCATAAATTGTTGAGCAAATAACTGTCCCATGGCCCCATTACCACCGACAATAACCACGGGTGATAATTGCGGTGCGGCACAAGCCAGCTTTGCTTGTTGATTTTGATAAGCTTCGCGCATCATTCTGCGTAAAATATCTTCAACCAGCTCAGGACTCACCCCTTGCTTAACCGCCTCTGCTCTGCGAGCCGCTAGCAAGCTGGCCTCTCTTTCTGGTGCATGTAATGGCGCGCCAGTTTGCTGTTTAATTGCGCCAATTTGCTCAGTTATACCATTACGTTTAGCAAGTAAAGCAACCAACTGGGCATCGCACTCATCAATGCCTTCTCTTAATTGGTCTAATTCTTTTATATCTGCCACGCCTAACACCACCTTAAAGCAATTTTGTAAATATATATTTACAAGAAAGTAAACTAAAAACTACGATAAATACTAACAGGATCAGTTAATTGATAAAAGGGTAAAAAATAAAAGTTATTAGTGATTAAAGTAAGCCAAACCTGTTTACTTAATTAATGACAATATTTGTAGGAGGAGTTTTCACACAACAAAGCAAACAATTACTATTTAGTGACTTAAAATCAGAAACGTTGCTCGTTATTAATATGTGTTGCACACAGTAAATTGAATATGTGTACACTTTTAAGCGCATTATTTTACGAGAATAAATATTTGTTATTTAAAAACCAAAACGGGTTGTATCCCTAAGGATACAACCCGTTTTATTTGCGTTGATAAACAGCGCGTATTAGTTAAGTTTTTCTCTAATACGTGCAGATTTACCAGAACGCTCACGTAGGTAGTAAAGTTTCGCACGGCGAACTGCACCGCGACGTTTAACTGCTACACTATCGATAAGTGGGCTATGCGTTTGGAATACACGCTCAACACCTTCACCGTTCGAGATTTTACGAACTGTGAATGCTGAGTGAAGACCACGATTACGCTTAGCGATTACAACACCTTCAAAGGCCTGTAGACGCTCTTTAGCACCCTCTTTAACACGTACTTGAACAACCACTGTATCACCAGGGCCGAACGCTGGTACGTCTGATTTAAGCTGCTCTTCTTCAAGCGCTTTGATTATATTTTGGTTTACTTTTGCCATTATGTTTCTCACTTTCCTAGGTGTAACTGTCTTCTAGCCACAAGCTTTTTGGTACTCTTGCTGAAATTGTGCGAGTAATACCGCTTGCTCCTCAGTCAGAGCTAGGTTATGCAACAAGTCAGGACGTCGTAACCAAGTTCTTCCTAATGACTGCTTAAGCCGCCATTTTGCAATTGCTTGGTGGTTTCCACTGAGTAATACAGCAGGCACCTTTTTGTCGTCCAATGTTTCTGGCCGTGTATAGTGAGGACAATCTAGCAAGCCATTCGAAAATGAATCTTGCTCTGCTGATTGGTTATGCCCTAAAACACCTGGCACTAATCGCGCTACTGCATCAATTAATGTCATGGCAGGTAGTTCACCACCACTCAAAATAAAATCACCAATTGACCATTCTTCGTCAACGTATGACTCTATTATTCTCTCGTCTATACCTTCATAGCGACCGGCAACTAAAATCAACTTATTGGAGTTTGCGAGTTCGCTTGCTCCTTGTTGATCTAATTTGCGCCCTTGCGGCGACATATAAATTACTTTTGCACCATCACCTGCAGCCTGTTTGGCTTCATCAATGGCTTGCTTCAAAGGTTCAACCATCATTAACATGCCTGGCCCACCCCCGTAAGGGCGGTCATCCACGGTTCTATGCTTATCAGTAGCATAATCTCGTGGATTAAAGCAGTTAAAATTAATTAACCCTTTTTGCACTGCGCGACCAGTGACCCCTTGCTGTGTAATAGCATCAAACATATCAGGGAAAAGGCTTATCACCCCAACCCATAAAGGATGTGTTTGACTCATTAAAAGCCAGGATCCCAATCTACAGTAATTTCTCTCGCTTCATGCTTAACCTCTTTAATAACTGAATCAGTTAAAAAGGGAATTAAACGTTCCGCTTGACCAAATGCATCTTTACTGTTTGCTTTAACAACCAGTACATCATTTGATCCTGTCTCCATCAGGTCATCAACAGTGCCTAAGTTATAACCTTTATCAGTTATAACCGACATGCCGATAAGATCTCGCCAATAGAACTCACCTTGCGGTAGTTCTGGTAATTGCGCTGAATCAACAGAAATTTCAACATTGGTATAAGCCACTGCTGCATCTCTGTCATCAACATTCGCAAATTTAGCGATAAAGCCCTTATTATGGCGACGCCAGTCGACCACTTCTAAGGTCTGCCATTTACCTTGCTGCCCTATCAACCACGGGCTGAAATCGAAGATCCCTTGGGGATCATCAGTAAATGAATGTACCTTAAGCCAGCCCTTTATACCATATGGGGCACCGAGCTTTCCTACGACAATAATTGATGAGGTGTTCTCTTGACTCATGGTTACACTTACGCCTATTAAGCCGCTTTACGAGCGTCTTTAACTAATTTTGCTACACGATCTGAAAGACCTGCGCCTTGACCTACCCAGTGATCAACACGAGATAAATCTAAACGAACTTTTTCTTCCTGACCTGAAGCGATTGGGTTAAAGAAACCAACTTTCTCGATGAAGCGACCGTCACGCGAGAAACGGCTATCCGCAACCACAATTTGATAGAAAGGGCGTTTTTTAGCGCCACCACGTTGCAAACGAATAGTTACCATACCGTCCTCTAAATAGATTGACTGTTTTCATTAATAAGATTTACTCCCCAGTATGGGGAGCCGGTGAATTGTACGAGTTTTTACCAACAATGCAAGTAAGAAGTGAGCTAAAACCTCACTTTAGTAGGTTAAACCATGATCTGAGCAGTGATAAAAACAATATAAAGCGTAAAGTGCATAATTTATGCAGTAAAAAAGGAGCTGATTGCTCCTTTTTTATTCTTAAATACTGCTTGGGCTAAAATTTAGGACCGCCTCCGCCCATCATTCCAGGTGGTAACATCCCTTTCATACCGCGCATCATTTTTTGCATGCCGCCTTTGCCTTTCATTTTTTTCATCATTTTTTGCATTTGCGTGAACTGTTTTAACAGCTTATTAATTTCTTGCACTTGTGTACCAGAACCTGCCGCAATACGCTTTTTACGTGAACCTTTGATAATTTCAGGACGAGCACGTTCTTGTTTTGTCATTGAACTGATAATCGCTTCCATTTGGATAAAGGTTTTATCGCCCATTTGCCCTTTTACAGCATCAGGCAAATTAGCCATACCAGGTAATTTATCAAGCATCGACATCATCCCGCCCATGTTTTTCATTTGCTTAAGCTGATCAGCAAAATCATCTAGCGTGAAGCCATTCCCTTTAAATACTTTTTCAGCAACTTTAGCAGCTTGCTCTTTATCTACTTTCATTTCGACTTCTTCGATTAATGAAAGTACATCACCCATTCCAAGTATACGAGAAGCAATACGATCTGGATGGAAAGGCTCTAGTGCATCGGTACGCTCACCCACCCCCATAAACTTAATCGGCTTGCCTGTAATGTGGCGTATAGATAAAGCAGCACCACCACGCGCATCACCATCTGTTTTGGTTAATATCACCCCAGTTAAAGGTAATGCTTCGTCGAATGCCTTTGCTGTGTTGGCAGCATCTTGACCCGTCATCGCATCAACAACAAATAAGGTTTCAATAGGGTTAATTGCTTTATGTAAGTCTTTTATTTCGTCCATCATGTCACTATCAACATGTAAACGACCTGCTGTATCGACTAATACAACATCAATAAATTTCTTTTTTGCGTGAGAAATTGCTGCAGTTGCAATATCAACTGGCTTTTGTGAGATGTCACTTGGGAAAAAATCAACCTCAACTTCATTCGCTAAAGTCTCTAACTGTTTTATCGCAGCAGGACGATATACATCGGCACTGACGACCAACACCGATTTCTTTTTACGTTCTTTTAAAAATTTAGCCAGTTTACCGACACTGGTTGTTTTACCAGCACCTTGTAAACCCGCCATCATTACAACGGCTGGAGGCTGTGCATTTAGGCTAAGCTCTTCATTTGCTTCACCCATGGCTTTTTCAAGCTCTTCACGCACTATTTTAACGAATACTTGGCCCGGACTTAAACTTTTAGTAACTTCAGTACCAACGGCGCGCTCTTTTACCTGTTTAACAAACTCGCGTACTACAGGTAACGCAACATCGGCCTCTAAAAAAGCCATGCGTACTTCGCGTAACGTATCTTTAATGTTGTCTTCAGTTAGACGTCCACGCCCACTGATATTTTTTAAGGTTTTACCTAATCGTTCTTGTAAGTTTTCAAACATGGAAAGTTCCGATAAGCCAATTATTTATAATTAATGCTTGCTTGGGCAAAAAATGACATTGCTAAGGCATTAAGTTAATGATTTAAAATTTTAATTAAAGATAGTATACCGTAAATGCAGGCATACAATACAGTATTCAAGTACTGCTTATGAGTTTCTTTTTATAAGGTCTATGCAATTGCTTTGCTATAAAATACAATGCAGTTAATTGAATACAATTTTTAACCATATTAATTAAGTGGCCAAAGCACAATGCTTATTATTAGTTTAACTATTATTGCCAGTTTATTTTACGTACTTGCCACCTCGCATGTATTATCACGACTTTTTCACAAGCAAGGCCCCAGCCAAAAAGTCACGGTTATACTCAGTACTGTAGCTATACTCGCGCATATGCTATTACTCGTTAACTCTGTATTTAGGGCTGATGGACAAGATTTAAGTACCGTAAATATTTCATTATTAACGTGTTGGGTTATTGTGGTTTCGGTCACCGCTGTATCACTTAAGTTTCCTGCGACATTATTATTGCCTGTTGTTTATGGCTTTGCTGCTATTCTCACTTTAGCGAGTTTAGTTATTCCTCATCATATTTTATTGCAAAGTATTAATATTGATATAGGGCTGGTAACGCATATTTCATTATCATTGTTAGCTTACTGTATTTTAATTATTGCTACTTTATATGGCGTGCAATTTTACTTTATTGATAAACGTCTAAAACGCAAAGACTTAGCCATCGTAAATAGTCACCTTCCACCATTAATGGTTGTAGAAAAACAACTTTATCAATTACTCAATTTAGGGACTGTCTTACTCACTCTTGCACTCCTATCGGGGTTTGCTTTTTTAGAAGGCATGTTTGCAAAAGAGTTTATCCACAAAACAGTACTGTCTTTAATTGCATGGGCAATCTTTGTTATTGCGGCATTAGGGCATATAAAAAATGGTTGGCGCGGTAAACCGATTGTGATCACAATTATGATAGCCGCTTTTATTTTAACACTGGCTTATTTTGGCAGTCGTTTTGTTCAAGAAGTCGTTTTAAATAAGTTTTAACTTGACTGTACTTGCTCACTCTAGCTTAATACACACTGATTTATAAAAAAAGGATCCATCGTTGGACGACATATCGACAAGTACGCTGTTTATCATCTTAGGTTTATTGGTGCTTTTTTCTGCTTATTTTTCTGGCTCTGAAACCGGAATTATGTCAATCAATCGTATTCGTTTGCGCCATCTTGAAAAAGAGAACCACCGCGCAGCAAAACGAGTCGGTAAGTTACTTACTCGACCAGATAGGCTTATCGGCCTCATATTAATTGGTAACAATCTGGTTAATATTGCCGCGGCGCAGGTTGCAACTATTATTGGTATTCGATTATATGGCGACTTAGGTATTGCAATCGCCACCGGTGCGTTAACTTTAATCGTACTTATCTTTGCCGAAGTCACGCCTAAAACATTAGCGGCGTTATATCCCGAAAAAGTCGCATTTCCTAGCTCAGTGATCCTCAAGGGGCTATTAAAAATATTATTCCCGTTTGTTGTGTGTGTAAACTGGCTAACAAATGGAATGTTACGCCTGTTTGGTATTACCACAGAACAAATTGAAGAACACAGCCTCAGTAAAGAAGAGTTAAAAACGGTTGTAAGTGAATCAGGTGCACTGATCCCTGCTCGTCACCAGAGTATGTTGACTTCTATTTTAGATTTAGAGCAAGTGACTGTTGAAGACATCATGATCCCACGCAATGAAATTATTGCCATTGATATTAATGATGAATGGAAGGTCATTAGCCGCCAATTAACTCATGCTCAACATACGCGCGTACTGCTGTATCGTGACCAAATAGATGATGCTGTTGGATTTATCCATTCGCGCGATGCACTGCGATTATTAACAAAAGAGCAATTCGACAAACCGTCATTATTACGAGCTGTAAGAGAGATATACTTTATTCCTGAAGGGACCTCTCTGAATACCCAGCTATTGAAGTTTCAACAATCGAAAGAACGTATTGGTTTAGTCGTTGATGAATATGGCGACATTCAAGGTTTAGTTACCCTTGAGGATATTTTAGAAGAGGTTGTAGGTGACTTTACAACCACTCAAACTCGTACCCCAAGTGAAGAAGTAACAACTCAACCAGATGGCTCTTGTATTGTTGATGGCGGTGCTAACATACGAGACATTAATAAAGAAATGGGATGGGAATTCCCGCTTGATGGCCCTAAAACATTAAGTGGACTCATCGTTGAGTATTTAGAAGATATCCCTGAGGCTAATATTAGCTTACGTATAGCGGGATACCCTATTGAAGTATTAGAAGTAAAAGAGAACATGATTAAGCTTGTAAAAGTGCTACCCAGTGAGCGAAAAAGCTAATCAAATATGTCAAAAATAAAGGAGTCGATTGACTCCTTTATTTTAGGTCTCTCAAACATCTATTAAAATAAACGTTCAAACCAGCTTTTATCTAAATCAGCTTCACAGCGTTTTAATTGTTGCGAATAACGACTAGCTCGATGTTTAACCTTATTTGCAACGGCCATAAGCCATTTTTTCTTTTTATAGCTACCGCGTTTATACCCGCCCCACCCTTCGTGGTAATTTAGGTATTGTGCATAAGCATCCCATTTAGATATACCATTTATTTTATGGGTTTTATAAACAAACCATGCCATAAAATCGATAGCATCATCAAAATCATCTCTATCAGCGCCACTATTATCTGTTTCGCGGATATAATCAGACCATGTCGGGGTTTTTGCTTGAGAATACCCATAAGCTGAGCTCGCTCTGCCTGTAGGTATAATCCATAAAAAGTATTCCATCGGCGGTGCCGCATCATGTTTAAATGAGCTTTCTTGATACATCATACTCATAAGAACATGCTTCGGCGATCCCCACTTCTCTTGCGCATCTTTAGCATCAAAATACCAATCTTCTTTTTCTTGGAAAATTTTACAGATATCTTGAGGTTGTTTAGGAGGGGCTGTGGCACAGCCAGCAAGAGACAGAGCAATAGATAAAATAATTATGTTTTTTGTCATTGTTATACATGCTCATTTAGCGCTAATAAGGCATAAATTTAAATAATTAAGTTGTAATATACACACCTTTATATAAAAACGCAGCTTAAGTAAGCTGCGTTTTATTTATTATACTTATTGAGCAAAGTACTGATCTAAAAAAACTTTAAATGTAGTTGTGTCCGCTTGCTCTATTTTTGTCAGCGCCTCATTAGAAGCTTGTACTTGGTGTGTTAACCACTCTTTTGAATACACTTGGTAATCGGTTTGCTGATGACTCAATTTGTACTTTTTCGCAAGCGCTAAAGCAAAATGACCATTATCAAGCCCTGACTCCACTAATGTATTCACGTAGCGTCCAGAGTAAGTGAGCTGCGGTTTATCAATCCAGCTAGCCATACGCGAAATTGTTTCGCTGTAATAACTTACCCCATATTGTTTATCCATAAACTGCGCAACATTTTCGAGCTGTGAAAAAATCTCATTCCCCCACGACGTGAGTGTGCGCTCTTGATTTTTATCGTTTAAAACAAGCTTTTGAGCACGCCCTTCATTAACAACTTTTTCTAAGTTGGCGTTGGCGCTCATTTGCTCATCCCACTGCATATCAGGTGAGTTTTTTAATAGACAGTAAGTTAAAAATACATCTAAAAAGTGAATTTGTTCAATATCAATACCTGTTTCACTAAATGGGTTAACATCTAATGCGCGTATCTCAACATACTCAATACCTGCTCTTAATAATGCATCCGTTGGTTTTTCACCCGCTTGGGCATTACGCTTAGGACGAATTGGCGAATAAAATTCATTTTCAATTTGTAAAATGTTTTTATTCAGTTGCTTTGGTTGCTCACTGGTATAGTCATCTAAATCAGCATAAATATCTGAAGGGGTATTAATTGCTTTTTTGAGCCCCGCTACATATTCATCTAATGAGTTATACATCACGCGTAATGATGACTGAGCGCTGTTGGTATACCCTAGATCGCCTAAACGAAGTGCAGTCCCCACTTCTAAATAAAGTGTACCTTTGCCTAGTTTTTTAAATGGTAACTGTGTTTCTCTACCTTGTAAAAATGAACCACACAATGCCGGCGATGCGCCAAACAAATAGCTAATCAACCATAATTCACGTTTAAAATTACGAATAAGCCCTAAGTAACCATCAGATATAAAGTCCTGTAAAGGCGCTTCACTTTGCTGTAATGAATGCAGGCTTTGCCAGAGTGTTTCGGGAAATGAAATATTAAAATGCACACCAGAAATTGCTTGCATCATACTGCCATAACGATTTTTTAACCCTTCTCGATACAAGGTTTTCATTTTGCCAGTATTCGATGAACCAAATTGCGCTAATACAATATCATCTTGATTATCTATAAAGCACGGCATGCTAATAGGCCACAATAATTCATCACCCATATGTTCTAAGGTAAACTTTTGTAGATCTTTTAATTGCGCTAATGTTTCTGCAGGAAACTCGCTGACAGGTGTAATAAACTCAAGAAGAGACTCAGAAAAATCTGTGGTAATTTGACCATTTGTTAATGCACTTCCTACACCTTTTGGGTGGCCGTTTTTAGAAATGGCACCCGAGTCTTTAATTCTTAGAGACTCTCTTTCAATTCCACGCATAATGCCTTTTATTGAGTGCTGGTATTGTTCTGCTGATAACGCACTCAGCGTGCTTGTTAAATCATGTGTTGTCAAAAATGCTTCCTCGAGCCACTTGGCATAATCTTAAGGTTATGGGGGCTAATTATTTATACTCAAGATTAAAATAGGCTGTTTGCAAAAAAACTTAATTGTATTGCCATTAATCTTGCCACCGCATTAATAAATATACAATGTCTTTACTACCACGGTACTGCTAATAAATTAAATAACATGTAATGATACGGTAATATTAACGAATATTTTTCTGTGTCGTTAATCCCATAAAGTTCACGTTAGACGAGTAATATAACTACGTCATATTTTACTTGTTGATAAACAGACCGTCCTTTTACGATAAAAAATACATCGTAATAAAAATATTAGTAGCCGTAATACGGCGATTAAACCTATTTAGATTATATTTAAAATCAATTAATTGGCTTTTCATTTGCACTTTGCCTTTCTCATTAAAATAAAATTGATTTAGATCATAAAAAACCTGCTTAGTACCTTAACTAGGACTAATATCCCATATCTGACATTTAACTTTAGTATTAAAATAAACGGCATATACAACAGTTTAGTATGGAACAATTACAATGCGTCGTAATCAACATACCCAAGATAAAGAAGTTTTATTTGATCAAAGCCAAGAATTGGTATCAACCACTGATTTAAGGGGAATTATCACCTACGCTAACCCTGCTTTTTGTGATATTGCAGGGTATTCTAAAGCTGAATTAGTTGGTAAAAACCATAATATAGTCCGCCACCCTGATATGCCCAAAGCCGCATTTAAAGAAATGTGGGATACATTAAAACAAGGACATTCATGGCGTGGGGTAGTAAAAAACCGCTGTAAAGATGGTAGTTACTACTGGGTTGATGCGTTTGTCACTCCAATATACGAACATGGTCAATTAGTTGGGTATCAATCAGTACGCATTAAACCCTCACAATCCATTAAACAAAAAGCCATGGCTTTGTATCAACAAATAAATTCAGGGAAGTCATTATTTAGCTGGCGAGAAAGCACGTCTCTGCGACGTACAATTACGGGGTTAATATTACTCACATGGCTAATTAGCTGTGCATTTTTAGTTTCGGTTAGTTTTGCTGCTATAAATACATTTATTTGCCTGCTCGTTTTAGCCCTAAATTATGATGAACTCATCGTTACTCCGAGCCAACTTAACCTGCAAAAAGCACAGTCTGACTCTGTTTCGCGCTATGTATTTTGTGGCCAACATCCGTATAGTATTAGCCAGTATCGCGAATACATGCTCAATGCAAAGTTACGCACGGTACTGGGTCGAATGAAGGACTCTACTGTTGATTTTAATAACATTGCCACCAGCTTAGATGCTCAATCTACATTAACTGAGCAAGGTATTTCAGCACAAGGCGAACGCTTAGCACAAATTGGCTCTGCAATGATGCAAATGAGCGCGACCATCGGTGAAATATCAACAAACACCTCAAATACCGCACACAAAGTTGATATTACCCATCAAAGTTGCCTGGAAGTTAAACAGCATATCGCCGGTAATCGAACCATGGTTTCAGATTTAGCGGTGCATGTAGAAAAAGCCGCAAATACAGCGTCAGGCTTAGCCTCTGAGGCCGATAAAATTGGCCAAGTAATGAGTGAAATACAAGGCATAGCCGAGCAAACAAATTTATTAGCACTTAATGCGGCTATTGAAGCTGCACGCGCCGGTGAACATGGAAGAGGATTTGCGGTTGTTGCCGATGAAGTGAGAGCGTTATCTTCGCGGACACAAAATGCAACAGCACAGATCCATAGCTCAATAAAAGAAATACAAGATACCTTGTTTACCTGGTCTAGCATAATGCAAGATACGAAGTCTCAAGCTGATGAGTGTGTCGACTCTACAGAGCAAAGCCAACAGGAGCTTGATGAAATTTATATGCAAATTAGTAAAATAGCTGAGTTAGCCAGTGACATCTCCACCGCTGCAATGCAGCAACAAGGTGTAAGCCAAGATATTAGCAATAATATTACGGATATTAAGTCGCTCGGTGATAATAATTTAACATTAAGCTTTAATGTCGCTAAAGATGCCGCAGAATTAGTTGATGGCTCACGAAAGGTCAACGACATGATACTTACATTTAAAATTTAATAATTATTAACGCGTAATTAGGCTCCATGTTACGAGCCTAATTACTCTTTTTGTTTATTGAGTGGTAAATGTAAGCCCTTGCTCGTTAGCATCAATCAGTATTAAACACCCACTGACATACTCTCCCGCTAATAGCTTTTGTGCCAATGGATTTTCTATTGTTTGTTGAATTGCACGCTTGAGAGGTCGTGCACCGTAAACGGGATCAAAGCCACTGGCTGCAATTCGTTCAAGTGCCGCATCGGTTATTTCAAGCAAATACCCCATTTCTGTTAATCGTTCGCGTAATTTAATGAGCTGAATATCGGCAATTTCTTTTATATGCTCATGAGCAAGAGAATGAAACACGACGGTTTCATCAATTCGGTTAATAAACTCAGGTCTAAACTGCTCAACCAAAACCCCCATTACTTTTTCTTTAAGTGTGTCGTAATCGTGGTTTCCTGCTTGCTCTTGAATAATATCTGAGCCTAAATTAGAGGTCATAATGATAACTGTATTTTTAAAGTCTACAGTTCGCCCTTGGCCGTCAGTTAAGCGACCATCATCTAATACTTGAAGTAAAATATTAAATACATCAGGGTGTGCTTTTTCCACTTCATCAAGCAAAATAACAGAATAAGGTTTACGTCTCACCGCTTCGGTTAAATAGCCTCCCTCTTCGTAACCGACATAACCCGGAGGTGCGCCCACTAAACGAGCCACCGAATGTTTTTCCATAAATTCAGACATATCAATGCGTACCATTGCATCTTCAGTGTCGAACATAAAGCCAGCTAACGCTTTGGTTAATTCGGTTTTTCCCACCCCGGTTGGACCTAAAAATAAAAATGAGCCGATAGGTCTATTTGGATCAGCAAGTCCCGCTCTCGAACGACGAATAGCATTTGCAACCGCCCCGACGGCTTCATCTTGACCAATCACTTTACCGTGTAATTGTTGCTCCATTTGTAATAGCTTTTCACGTTCACCTTGAAGCATCCGAGAAACCGGTATTCCCGTCCAACGCGACAATATTTCGGCTATTTCATCTTCACCAACCTGGTTTTTTAATAAGCTCATATCTTGCATTTCGGCTTGAGAGGCTAAATCAAGTTTACGCTCTAGCTCTGGGATCCGGCCATATTGCAGTTCTGACATACGCTGTAAATCACTTGCTCTTCGCGCCACATCTAAATCTAAACGCGCTTGCTCTAATTCAGCTTTTATTACTTGCGTGCCCTGCAAAGAAGCTTTCTCCGCATTCCATACTTCATCAAGCTCTCTGTATTGGCTATCAAGTTCACTGATCAATTCTTGCATTTCGCTGCGGCGCTTTTGGCTCGCCTCATCTTTTTCTTTTGATAGTGCGTTATCTTCGAGCTTTAATTGAATTATTTTACGCTCCAGCTTATCAAGTGATTCTGGTTTTGAATCTATCTGTAAGCGAATAGACGAACCGGCTTCATCAATTAAGTCAATGGCTTTGTCTGGGAGTTGGCGATCACTAATATATCGATGCGATAACTGAGCAGCCGCAACAATAGCGGGATCGGTAATTTCGACTGAATGATGTAATTCATAACGTTCTTTAAGCCCACGTAAAATAGCAATTGTATCTTCTACTGTTGGCTCCTCTACTAACACTTTTTGGAAGCGGCGCTCTAAAGCAGCATCTTTCTCAATAAATTGTCGGTATTCATCTAACGTTGTCGCACCAACACAATGTAGTTCACCTCTGGCCAATGCTGGTTTTAGCATGTTACCAGCATCCATTGCGCCATCAGATTTACCTGCACCGACCATAGTATGAATTTCATCAATAAATAAAATAACTTGCCCTTCTTCTTTAGCAAGTTCGTTTAATACCGACTTTAAACGCTCTTCAAATTCGCCTCGATATTTTGCACCTGCTACAAGTGCCCCCAAATCAAGTGATAAAACGCGTTTATTTTTTAACCCTTCAGGAACTTCTAAATTAATAATACGTTGCGCTAGTCCTTCGGCGATCGCTGTTTTCCCCACACCAGGCTCACCAATTAAAACAGGGTTGTTTTTAGTTCGACGTTGTAACACTTGAATCGTGCGTCTAATTTCATCGTCTCGGCCAATAACAGGGTCTAATTTCCCCTGCTCTGCGCGCTCAGTTAAATCAATCGTAAATTTCTCTAATGCTTGACGTGTTTCTTCTGCATTAGCATCGTTAACTTTTTGCCCACCACGAATTGCTTTTATTGCACTTTCTACCTTCTGAGAAGTAATATTTAGCGCTTTAAAAATATCGCCTAATGGACCTTTGTCTTCACAGGCTGCCAGTACAAATAGTTCACTCGAAATAAACTTATCTTTGCGCTTTTGCGCATACTTATCACACAGGTTAATCAAAGACACCATATTATGTGATAGCTGGACATCACCACCAACCCCTTCAACTTTGAAGAGTTTTTCTATTGCTTGCGATAACTTAGTATTGAGTTCGTCGGCACTCACCCCAGTTTGAGCAAGTAAAGCACGCACACTCGAACCATTTTGCTTAAGTAACGAATACATTAAATGTACTGGTTCAATAAATTGATGATCGCGCCCAAGTGCCAATGACTGTGCATCTGAAAGCGCAGATTGAAATTTGCTTGTAAATCTATCTAAACGCATTTTGAGTTACCTATTAAAAAATTAACTGTTTAATTAATGGGTATACTACGGGGTTAGTTCAAGGTATGAAATAAATATAATCTTAAAGCTCAATACTTAATTGCGCCAAATAACACTTCCCATTCGACCCGTGTTACCCTCTCGGCGATATGAAAAAAATAATGAGTCATCAGTCACAGTGCAGTACTCACCACCACTAACATTAGTGATGCCTAATAAATTAAGTTCAATACGTGCCAGTTGATAAATATCAGCAAGATACTTTGCGGGCTTATTTGTACTTTTAAAAGCCGTATTAAACTGTGCATGCTTGTTACAAAACAATTCAACAACTTCATGGCCAACTTCAAACTTTTTGGCACCAATTGCTGGACCTAACCACGCCAAAATTTTACTTGGTGCACAGTTAAAGCAACTCAGCGTATTAGCAATAATGCCTTGCTCTAATCCTCTCCACCCTCCATGTATAGCTGCTACTTCGCTGGCGCAATCACTTGTTAACAAAATAGGCAAACAATCAGCGGTCATAATAGCCAAAGGTTGATTAGATAGTTGAGTGTACAGTGCATCCCCATTATGAGTAAGGGTGCTATCAAACTGCGTAGTGACTTGAATAACCTTGGCACTGTGAATTTGATTTAACCAAATTGCTGGAGCAGGTAAATATTTACTAACTAAATCGCGATTATGCAAAACATGTTGAGTATTATCGTTAACATGCAATCCTAAATTTAAGCTATCAAATGGTGTGCTCGACACACCACCTAACCGTGTAGTACTAAGTGTACCCACGTTTAAGTGGTGCCAAGGTGCACAAAGTAAATGCATTAAATATCTAAATCAGGATTGGCTTTAGTATCTTCACGTAACACTTGCGTCATTGCCACCATGTCATCTGGGATAGGCGCTTGCCACGTCATCATTTCACCGGTAATAGGATGTGCAATACTTAATTTAACCGCATGCAATGCTTGGCGATTAAATTCACGTAGCATCTGGAACAATTCAGGGGTTGCTCCTTTTGGTGGACGTGGACGTCCGCCATATGCACGATCACCAATTAAGGCATGATTTAAAAAAGCCATATGAACACGTATTTGGTGTGTACGACCCGTTTCTAAGCGAAGGCGTAAACGCGTATGAGCACGGAACTTTTCTGCTACACGATAATGTGTGATAGCTGGCTTGCCCATCTCATGAACGGCCATATGTGTACGTTGTGTTGGATGACGACCAATTGGCTTTTCAACCATTCCACCGGCTGTCATTGTGCCATTACAAATAGCTTCATATTCACGCGTGAAGTTTTCTCGCTTTTGCAGTGCTGTAACTAAATGCGTTTGTGCTGGAATTGTTTTTGCCACCACCATTAAACCCGTAGTGTCTTTATCTAAACGATGCACAATTCCCGCTCTAGGCACGTTAATAATGTCGGGGTAGTGGTGAAGTAACGCATTTAATACGGTACCATCAGGATTACCTGCACCAGGGTGAACAACTAAACCCATTGGTTTATTGATAACTAAAATATCATCATCTTCATAAACGATGTTTAATTTGATATCTTGAGCTTCGTATTCGCGTGGTGCTTCGATTGTTGTTTCAACACTTACAGTTTCACCACCGAGTAGTTTTTCACGTGGAGTGTTAAAAATTTTACCATCAACGCTGATTTTATCATCCAAAATCCACGTTTTTATACGTGAACGTGAATAATCAGGGAACAATTGCGCTAATATTTGGTCTAGACGTTTACCACCTAAGTCTGTTGGGACCTCGGCTTGAAGAGAAATTTGCTCTGACATTAGTAACTTTACCCAATTTACCAGTGCAAGCTGTGCTCGACTGGGTTAGAATCGCTTTTTATAAAAGCATAATATAATACGCATAGTTTACTCGGTTTTACCGCCTTGGCCTAGCCGAAGACATCGAAGGTAGCAAATAAAATGATAAATAAGATAGGGAAACGTGCATTTGCCATTGTTTTTTCAGTTTCAGTACTCAGTTTAGGTGCTTGTTCGTCTGCACCTGACCAAGAAGATATCGAACGCGTACCAAATAGATCAGCACAAGCGCTTTATCTAGATGCAAAACAAGCGCTCGATAACGGTTTATATGCGCGTTCGATAGAGCTCCTCAGTGCTATCGATTCTCGTTACCCATTTGGTCCATACTCAAAACAAGTACAAATGGATTTAGTGTATGCTCACTACCAATCAAATAATACCGAGCAAGCATTAGCCACCATTGACCGTTTTATACGTTTAAACCCAAATCATAAAGATTTAGATTATATGTATTACATGCGCGGTTTAGTTAATATAAAAGCAGATAAAAATGCTTTCCAAGAATATTTTGGTATCGATAGAGCTGATCGTGATGCCCACAGAACCCGTGTCGCATTTACAGATTTCTCAACGTTAGTTAAACGCTTTCCAGACAGTGATTATGTTCCTGAGGCTAAACGTCGCCTAGTATGGTTATTAAATCGGATGGCACGCTATGAGTTAAAAGTGGCAAATTATTATTACGAACGTGAAGCCTACCTTGCAGCCGCTAACCGAGGTAAATACGTCGTTGAGCATTATTCACAAAGCAGCTACTTAAACCCTGCACTTGAAATAATGGAAAAAAGCTATGATAAGCTAGGATTAACACAGCTGAGCGAACACGCAAAAATGACCCGTGAATTAAATAAAGAACGTTAGTTCATGACCATTAATAAAAAAAGCGCTTTTTTAAGCGCTTTTTTTATTAAGTTTAACAAGCGTTAATTAAATAGCATCTTCATCTTCTTCAGCAGTACGAATACGTACAACACGCTCTACCTCTGTAACAAAAATCTTACCATCGCCAATTTTACCTGTTTGCGCAGTTTTAACTATCATCTCAATTGCTCTATCAACATCCTGATCAGATAAAATAATATCAAGTTTAACTTTAGGCAAAAAATCAACCATATACTCAGCACCACGATAAAGTTCAGTGTGCCCTTTTTGACGGCCAAAGCCTTTTACTTCAGTAACAGTCATACCTGTAATACCCAAATCCGATAACGCTTCTCTTACATCATCTAGTTTGAACGGTTTTATAATCGCTTCAATTTTTTTCATAATAAGTTTCTTTAAAATAGAGTGTTGCATCGATTTTAGACAATACCGTAGCCCAAGGCAAACAGTGCCTGTAAATTACGATGATTTAATCAACAATAATGCTATTATAAATATTATGTATTTAGCGGTAATAATTAAACAGTGAGAAATAAATGAAGAAAAAAAATAGTGGTTTTACGCTGGTTGAATTAATGATTGCGCTTTCTGTTGCCGCTGTAATCGCTTCTATCGCGCTATGGGATAGTAGCGATGTACTTGAAGAAAACAGAGCTGAGAACTTCTTATTAGAACTAAAACGAAACATTAGCTATGCCCGCTCTCAAGCAGCAAGCACCGATGAAATAGTGGTAATTTGCCCAGCCCCACAATCAAACGTTAAAAACGCCAAAAGTACATTAGAATGTAAAACGAATCGCTGGGATGGCGCTCGTCGCATTATTATGTTCATAGATGGTATTGGCGCCGACGGCACAAGAGATGGTAACTATGATGAAACTGACGATTCTTTATTGCGAGTGATGGATCAATTAAATGAAAATGATGCATTGAGTTTTTCTGGCGAAAAATTCATTCGTTTTAATACCAGTGGCAGAATTACCTCGACTCCAGGTGATTTTATTTATTGCCCTGGTGGAGACGATGAAAATAATAAAGCATTAACCTTATCGCAGTCAGGGACTGCCTTTTATGCGGGCAATACAAATAGCGGCTGCTAATGTGTGTACTGTACTGTTGCCATTAACTTAGCTTATTATTTTTATATATTTTAAATATGTACCTAATAACTATATTGATTAACGCGGTATGCTAGCTAAGCTTAAATAAATTAAGCTTACGAGGTTTCAAGGATGAAGCTAATACCGACACATTTTATCTATTTGGGGTTTACTTTAATTGAAGTATTTTTTGTAATAATAATTTTAAGTATTTTAACTTCATTATCATTTACTTACTTTTCCGATTTTCTTGCTAAAAACCGGCTCGATAGCCAAATCAGTTTATTACATAAAACTATAAGCTTAAGTAGGTTATATGCCATTAAAAATAGCAACTTTATTACCTTATGTAGCTTGCACAATGAACGCTGTGAGAAAGACAACTGGCACCTAGGTGTGACAGCCTTTATTGATAATGATAAATCGCAAACCCGCAGTGCATCAGAGCAAATAATTTATACATTTAGTCAAAGCAACCCACAGGATACGCTGACATACCCACGTACCGCCATCACTTTTCGTCCCGATGGTTCAGTTAATGGACTTAACAATGGTACTTTTCTTTATTGTCCGAGTTATAAAAAAGCAAGCCTTGAAGGGCTTGCGATTACGGTCAGTCCAATAGGGCGAGTAAGAGTAAAGTCGACAGATCTATGTCAACAATAATAGACTAATCACTTAAACCTTATTTACCCCAACAATAATCAATATCAGATGTGCCTTTATCCCCTGTCGCCCCTCGTAAACCGGTGTCGGTAATAAAGATAGTTTTGCAATCAGTATCTTCTTTTACTGGGCCGTCAATAGGTTTAGCAGTAATTTTAAAGCCAGTATCTTCTAAATCAATCTCAACAGAAAAATGGCCATTCTCCGTTTCATCACTTAAGCCAAGGTCGGTTAAAACTTTTGTGTACTCTCGATTATCAACAAAGAATTGCTCTTCTTTATTAGCTGCATCAAGTAGATAGGCTGCGGCTTCCGCGCGCGATGCCCTTTTTACATATTCGGTGTAATTAGGCAGTGCAACGGATGCTAATATGCCAATAATCGCCACCGTAATCATTAACTCAAGTAATGTAAATCCTTGGTATTTATTCATAGTCATCTGCCTTGGGCTAATTTTCAATTTCATCATTTTGCTCTTTCTTATAAATAAAGGTCTGTTGAGTTTTGAAGCCAAATCCAATTGGCTGGTTTTTATTCACAAGCTCTATCTTACCATCCACAATTTGTAAGCCCGGTCCATTAATTTCAACGGGTAAAAATGGATTTGCAGTATTCTCTCCCGTTAAACTTGGACTAATTAAATAAAACTGACTTTGCTGAACAACATCAACCGTTTCGTCATTATCACACTTACCATCATTATTACTATCTGCGCAAGAAGGCCCTTCTCCAAAGTATAATTGCGGTGTATCTGGTACATCGGTGCTAGAGCTAAACTTTAGACTATCATAAACCTTAGTCCCATAATGTAAATGAAAAGCATACAAAGAGCCACTCCCCCCTGTTAAGGTACATTGGTTTTCGATTGGTTCTTCTGAGGCGGGTGTGTAAGACGTAAAATAAGCAACGCCACCGATTACTGTCGCTGCAGCAAGTGACTTTTCACCCTCAGCTAATTGATAACGCCAACCTTTAAACTCACCTAAGTCGACTTCGAGATCGGTGAACTTTTCAACATCATCTAACGCATTGCCAAAAGGATCACTGCTGATATCCATTAAACTATCTGTTGTAATAGCTCCAGGCCACGATGTTTTATATGACTTTGTTACAATATTTTCATCTCGAATCATAAAGAGTTGATCTTGTACTGTACTCCCCAAAGGGTTTGATCGATTGCCACTTGCAATAACAACCGCATCGTAAGGAGTATCTAAGCGCGTAATAACCGTTTCACCATTCACTTGCACCTCAGATACTTTACTAAACATAGTACGAGCTACAACGGGTTTATAAAAAAAGCGTCTATCGTTATCCGCATTCCCTTCGCCGAGCTCTGCAAGTTTATAGTGAGATATATCGCTACTGTTACTTGTCGGAATATCTATACGCCACACTCCACCAGCGGTATCACTGGCATAAATTCTATCGACGTAACCATCGTAATCTGAATCAAGCGTTGTCAGATCCGAAGCAATACTGTGTTTACCTTTAAAATTATTTTTATTCGGTGTTAATTCCCACACTTTTTTACCTGTTTTAGCATTAACTATATAAATACCCCGACCAACACTATCATTTGTTCTTGTCGTGTTATCTTTATTAGCATCGTAACCTGCACCAAACACTAATAATGGATCGGTACCAAATGCTTTTATATAGGCTATTTGCGGCTTTGACCATGTTTGCCCTAACTCTTTGAAGTCCTCAGAACCGCCCTCTATTGGTGTTTTCCAGAGTGATTTAGGATTATCTGGATCGCTAATATCTATAGCATAATAATTGCGTCCCCCCCTTCGCATTCCTGAAAATGCCCACACTTCATCACCTTTACTAGCATCAATTACGCCATCATTAACTCCCTCTTCATTTAAGCTTTGATCGTTAAAATAAACACTAATTGTTCCGTCCATTCCGTAGACTTTTGTATTTTCTTGGTTTTTTCGAAGAGGTGGAATATTTGCGAATAAACTTGAAGGCATAAAGGCCCAACTTTCGTCGACAGTGCTTCCTTTATCGCTAAACATATGAATAAATCCAGCATTTGTGCCGATTAATATGCGGATTGTGCCATCGCCATAATCCAATGCAACAGGCTTAGAGTGTAAAGGATCGCCAAAGATATCTAATCGATTGTCACTAAATGAATTATCATTATCTTCATCATCAACATCAATTCCCCTAGCCCAATTTACATCAGTCGTTGATAAGCTAAGACTATTATTATCAAGCGCCAAAATATCATTTACTTGTTGGCTATTAAATGTGGTTAATACGCCTTGCTTTTCAGTATACAGATGACGTTCATTAGGGCTTTTAGTGGCTAAAAGTAGATTTACGCCTCCTTTTCCAACTAGGTTCCCATCCGCAGATTCGTTATTTGGCAACCAAAATGTCCGTGCTGTATCTGCGATCCCCCCGGTTTCATCAAGCGCTTGATTTCCAGCTGAGTCGATAATTTCAGCTCCAGATACTTTTAATTTTTTGAGATTTCCACTCCACCTAGCCCCTGTTTTTGGGTAAAACATTGAAAAATAAATAGCTTCTCTACTACGAGTTTGATCCCCGCTATTACTCGCCACAGAGGGAGATGAAAAACTATCATTCACTTTCCTTATTTTAGAAATGGTGCTTTTAAGTGCATCTGAAAGTTCATCGGCTGTATCTGCATGTAAATACTGTCCTCCTCCTGCTTTTGCAGTATTTGACAATAATGACTTGCCATTTAAGCTCATTCCGCTACCAAACCCAATGGTATACACTCGCCCTAAATCTGTTACATCCGGTGTTGGCGAAAATAAATCAACTTCTGTCTCATCATTTCCATGAATAGACTGTGCTAAAGCAGCTAAATAGCTTCCATCACTATACCCTGGGTTTTTATCAAAGGTTTGTTTATACAGGCTCTTAATCTCATTGTTTTTTCCACTATCATAAGTCGGATCACCATCCGTCATTAAAATAACATTCACTGCGTTATCACAACGTAATGGTTCACCTTTAATGGGTGTAAAAGGAGAGATATAATAAGAGTTATTTGCGTTATAGCTTGTACCAGTTTCGCCACTTAAATCACGATCTTTAATATTTTTTCCATAAGCCACTTTATTACCAGTTAAATATAAATACGCCTCCCATAAAGTTTCTGATAGAGGCGTTGAGCCATCTGCAATGAGTGCCGAAATTTTGTCTTGGACAACCGCTCTTGATGAGCCCAGTTTTGCTAAAAGATATCCACCCGCTCCCCCATTAAAACGCATTAAACCAAAATCTATATCTGCATTATCATCGACTAATTGGCTCATTGCATCACGAGCCACGCCTAAACGGCTATCGGGGCATAAATTATAGCGCTTACTTTGATTATTATAGCCACAGTCATAACCCGTACTGGTTGAAAATGCCATACTTCCTGATGTATCAAAAAGCATAAGTACACGTGTTTTTTCTTCGCTGCTTATATTATGGTTTACATATAATTCGATATCTTCGCTAAAACATGTACCACTTATCGACATTGCTAATAAAGAACCGACAATTTTAGTTTTATATAAATACATGATCAGATCCCCTTATTTGCGGTTGTCATTTCTTGCGCTATTGCAGTAACGACACTTAATTCATGTTTACTTTTACTACCGTACTCTATACTGGTTGTTACCTGTAACATGTTACATGAAATACCTGCGGTAAAATTAAATCGCCTTGGACACTCAAGTGATTGAATACCTTTATTTAAATTTATCATTACACTGGGCATTTTCGTATTTTCTGCTAAATTCATTCCACTTTCAGGCACCTCTGCTTGGCTATATAAAAATCGACTCGCCCCGCCCAAACTGGTCTCTTTAGCAATCATTCGTTGTACTTCACCAATCAATTCATTTTCAGCAACTTCACGCTCTTGCGCTGCATTTGTTATTTTTATATCAATACTACTGCTACTCATTAATGTGATTGCTATCATCGTTACAGCTAAGATCATAATGAGGGCTGTTAATAACACGATCCCACGTTGTTTATTTTGTTGTAAATTTACAAGTGCCATAAGTTTGCTCCTACGTTATTAAGCCTAATCGTAGTGGTAAATACAGCCCTTCTATACCCATCGTTAAAGCTTAATTCCCTACTATTACTATCGTTACCTAACGTATATGTTTGGTTTTTGACCGTGCTATGACTATCTTCTTTTAAAGTTCTAACCAATAAAAATAGCTGAACTGCCAAAACCATTTTTCTATTTTCCCAATCCGCTGATGTCATATCGCTAACATTACGATAACTATCAATACGGCCATCGTTATTGGTGTCTAAACCAAATAAAAACCGCATATTTTCAACTCCTTCCATAATGCTTTCAGCAGTCATTTTGCTGCCATTTAAACGTTTTCGCATTAACACAGGTACCGTTATTTTTTTATTGTTAACTTCATAAGTTTGCTCTGCGATATAATAAACATGATGGCTATAGGGCCACACAGTGGCATTTAAATTTAACGTATTGGCACTGACCACCCCACGAACAAACTGTGCTTGTTCTTGCTCTGCTATAAAGTAGTTCTCATCGCTTTGCATTTCGTTATTAGTAATATCAACAACTAACTGCTTTCCCTGTAAAAATTTAATTTGTAAAATATCAGACCCTTTAACGGGATTATTAATACAATTTAGTTCTTTGTTTGTATTTGCCGTTGTAGCAAAAATAGTACGAAAATTACTTTGGCTAGTTATATTAGGGAAACTCGCATTATTGAGCCCACTTTCACAATCCCCTGCTGGCGCAGTTTGTGTACTTACATTTGCACCGGTGAATGAATCTTCATAAAAAGTACCCCAAAATCCCACTTGCTCAATATCACGTTGCATAATATTAATAGCTAAACGACCAGACTCTTGGATCTCCCCAATGGCTATTGTATCGGTGGTGGTTATTTTCATACTTAAATAAGTAAACATCACGCCACCTAAAATAATGACCCCGATAAACAAAGCAATCATCATTTCTATAAGTGTAAATCCTCGCTCACGCATCTTAACCCCTTGCATATATATAGCTGGTTAATACCACTAAACGACGGTTATTCTCTTTACTCCCGCAACTAATATCATTGGTTGTTGTTGTCGCTTTAAATTCTTGGCGCCCTAACCACGACACAATCACTTGCACATTAAATGCTTTTGAGTTCGAACCAGAGACAACCTCGGGGTTAATACATACGGTTGCATTATCTAAAGCGCCTGTATTTTCACGCGCTCTAATCGCTCTTTTCCATTGCTGTAAATCAAAAAGAGCAATTTGTGCAGCACTACAGGTGCCACTGAAGCACGTGGAGGCAGTGCTTAATTGCGAAGTACTGGTAAATTCACGTTTATATAAACCGACAAGATCCGAAGTATCATTTGCTCTTATTCGTTGTAAAATATCGTTACCAAGGGCAATGGCAGCAGAACGTTGTAGTGCATCAAAACTCGCTTGCTTCGCCTTAGCTTGAAGTGCTACCGCCCCTAACAAGCCAAAGCTCAAAATAATAAAAGCAATAAGCACTTCTATTAACGTAAAACCATTCGTTAAATGTGTGTACTTTTTCATTGTCATTACACTTAATCATTTATTAATAATATAAAGTGTATTAACAATTACAGGGCAAACAACAAATATATAGATGAGCGGTTAAAGTTGTAGATAAACGGTTAAATTTCGGCTTTAACCATTTTTAAAGCGCGGCGACTAACAGCGATTAAGTGATCACAGTGTGCCAGTTCAACAACATGTCCCGAAGCCTTGGCATGCATCGCGATAATGTTATTTTTATTTACCAGTGTATTGCGATGAACTCGCAATAAGATATTAGGATATTGAAGTTCTAATTGTTTTAAACTCTTTTCAATTAATGCGCTTCCTCCTTGAAAGACAACATGAGTATATTTATCTTCTGCCGAAACATAGATCACCGTTTCGATTGCAATACTGCGCACGCTACCGGCTAGTTTGTACGTTAATTTTTGTTGTTGATTATGCACTTGAGCACGATTAAGTTGTCCTAACTTGGCTAAAGCGAGGGCTAAACTTTGCTTTGATATAGGTTTTACTAAATACCCAGCGACATTGAGCTGTAAAGCATCTAATGCATGCTCAGGATGCGCTGTGGTAAATATAATTGCGGGAGGAAGAGAGAGTTCATCTAATGCTTTGGCAACGTCTAAACCACTTAACTGTGGCATGTTTACATCTAAAAGCACAAGCTCTGGCTGAGTTGCTTTAATAATTTTTAATGCCTCACTCCCATTTTCGGCTTGGTTAATACATTGTATGGCTGCATTGGATTCTAACAAACGCTTTAAACGGGCACGTGCTAAAGGCTCATCATCAACAATAAGTACGTTCATTGTTTCACCATTAATCGTTTTGGCAAAACTACTTTTACTCTAAATGTATTGTCTTTTTTGGCAATTGTTAGCTTTGCTTTGTGCTGATAAAAAATATTTAAGCGCTGGCGAATATTTTCCAGTGCCATTCCATTACCTTCCCTGTGCTCAGGTGGATTGTTAGCTATCGGATTACTCACAATGATGGTTAAGTAATTTGCCGTAACATGTAACTCAACTTTTATATTCACTGGGCTTAACGAAGGTTCAACACCGTGGATAACGGCATTTTCAATTAACGGTTGCAGCGTTAAGCACGGTACCGCAATATTTGGAATATGTTCAGGGAGTAACCAATCAATATTTAGTCGTTGATTAAATCGCCATTTTTCAATGTTTAAATATTGCTTACACAGTGTTAGCTCATCTTCTAGTGCAACGCTTTTTCCTGCCCGCATAGCCGCTTGAGACAAAGCAGCTAAGCCTAACAGTGATTGCTCTGCAGCACTTGCATCATAGTGTGTTAACTCAGCAGCGGTGTTTAAACTATTATATAAAAAATGAGGCCTTATTCTTGCCTGTAGTGCATCTAACTCTGCACGAGATAATGCATGTGTTTGTTTATTTTTATCATAATGAATTACCAAAAATTGTACAAACAAGGTGGCTAACAGAAAAACACTAAACATATTACAGAGCATGAAAATAAGTAATTGTTGAGCGGTCGATATGGAAAAAACAGTGTGTGCAAATAATAAACTAAACAACCCGGCATTGAATGTAAAAACAATGATAAAACTCGTTAATTGTAGCGCCGGATTTAAAGAAGATAAAAAAGAGCGTAATAAATATAAGCAGTAACAGCTAACGATAACCGTTGTATGTAAAAACATACTGTTGATTGCTAAATAATACCAAACCCCGCCAACCCTATTTGGTGCGAGGGCTAAAATTATAGCAATAACTTGTGTAACAACTAATAAAGAAAGAATACCTCGTTCATTAAAAAGGGCCGAAAAAAGCAAGGCATCTTGTTGACGCTGTTTGCTCATACGACCCTCCTATGGTTCTATTTTATTTTAACTTAGCGTAGCTCAACAGGCACCGCGAAGACAATATTTTCTTCTTCACCTGGGTTTTCAATAACTTGTTCGCCACCTAATTCTTTTAATCGAGAAATAACCTGCTGAACTAAAACCTCAGGAGCTGAAGCTCCTGCTGTCACGCCTACAGCTTGCACACTTTCAAACCATGATGCTTGAACGTTAGTCGCATCATCAATTAAATAGGCAACAGTCCCCATTTTATCAGCAAGTTCACGTAGGCGATTTGAATTAGAACTGTTTTTAGCTCCAACAACTAATAATACATCGACCTTATCAGCTAAATCACGTACCGCATCTTGGCGATTTTGTGTAGCGTAACAAATATCATCTTTACGTGGACCATCAATAGCAGGAAATTTAACCCTAAGCGCATCAATCACATCAGCAGTGTCATCGACCGATAACGTGGTTTGGCTACAATAAAAAAGGTTTTCGGCACTTTTAACTTTAAGCTTTGCAACATCATCGGCTGTTTCTACTAAATAAATCCCACCCGATTCATTATCATATTGCCCCATGGTCCCTTCCACTTCGGGATGCCCATGGTGTCCAATTAGAATGCATTCTGTGCCTTTGCGGCTCGCGCGAGTAACTTCCATATGCACTTTAGTTACTAATGGGCACGTAGCATCAAATACTTTTAAATCACGGCGTTTAGCTTCTTGCCTTACAGCTTGTGATACACCATGTGCACTAAAAATAACAATGCTGTCATCGGGTACTTGATGTAATTCTTCAACAAAAACAGCCCCGCGGTTTTTAAGCCCATCCACGACATATCGATTATGCACCACTTCATGACGCACATAGATAGGCTTTTCAAAAATATCTAATGCACGCTCTACAATACTAATTGCACGATCTACCCCAGCACAAAAACCACGCGGGTTTGCTAATAAAATATTCATTAGCCCGTAACCTCAATAATTTCAACATCAAATGTTAAACGCTGTCCCGCCAGTGGATGGTTAAAATCAATCGTTACCGATTCACCTTGCACTTCACGCACCAAACCTGGTAGTTCAGTGCCATCTGGTTGAGTAAAAGCAATAATAGCGCCTACTTTTGCCGGTGTATCTGGACCAAATTTACTACGTTCAACATAATAAATATTGTCGGGGTTGGGTTGGCCAAAAGCATCTTCTGGCTCTAACTCAAATGATTTATTATCGCCTGCGGTTAAGCCAAGTAAACACTTTTCAAAATTAGCCGTTAAACTGCCATCTCCCATCGTTAACTTTGCAGGTTTATTATGCACTTTAGTTGAATCAGCTGCTGAGCCATCCGCTAAAATAATAGAGAAATGAAAAATAACTTGAGAGTTTTCACCAATCACTGCTTGGCTCATACTTTATGCTCCTTGGGGCTTTCACCAGTAAAGGCATCAAATAATAATAAAGCGGCACCAATACAAATGGCACAATCGGCAATATTAAATACGGGAAAATGAGAATCTTTGTAAAACACATGAATAAAGTCAATTACATAACCATAAGCGATACGGTCATACAAATTCCCAACAGCCCCAGCTAACACTAATGCATATGCACTGCATAACACTTTATTTGTTGCTGGTAAGCGTTTTAGCCACCATACAAGTAAAGCACTAATCGCAATTGCTATGGCACTTAAAAACCAACGCTGCCAACCACCTGCTTCACTTAAAAAACTATAAGCAGCACCGTAATTATGCACATAGGTAATATTAAAAACAGGAAGTAAGTTAATCGACTCGCTATAAGTCATTGTATTTACTACCAGTGTTTTACTGGCAAAGTCTACTACTAATAGTAATAGACTTAACCAAAGCCACACTAAGCCACTTTTTTGGGCTAGTTTGATCACTTTAAACTCCTAAGCGAATTGGCGTTGTTCACCTTCACCATCTACATTACTCACACAACGACCACAGATTTCAGGGTGTGCAGGATCAACCCCTACATCATCGCTGTAATGCCAACAACGCTCACATTTAGCAGCATCAGTAGCGGCAACACTAATGTATAACCCTTCAATTTCTGTTGCTTGTGTATCGTTAGGCTGGCTTTGTACTTGCTCTACAGTGACCGCAGAGGTAAGTAATACAAAACGTAGCTCATCACCTAATGCAGTTAATGTGCTGCTTAGCGCTTCGTTAGCGTATAAATTAACGGTTGCTTGCAAAGTAGCACCAATGACTTCTTCTTTACGCGCAGCTTCTAAAACACGATTCACTTCATCGCGAACATTTAAAATAGCTTGCCAATCGTCATTACTAAATTGTGTACTTGTCGGTTTTTGTAAACCTTCATACCACACAGATGTAAATACAAATTCGCCACGTTCACCAGGTAATGCTTGCCAAATTTCTTGCGCTGTAAAACTCATAATCGGTGCCATCCAACGCGTCATCGCCTCAGCAATATGGTACAAGGCTGTTTGACATGAACGACGAGCATGACTATCACTTTTCGCAGTATATTGACGGTCTTTAATAACATCTAGGTAGAATGAACCTAATTCACCCGTACAGAAATTCATCAGCTTTTGCGTTACTAATAACATTTGGTAATTATCATAAGCAGATACAATTTCTTCTTGCAGCTGTGCAGCTTGCCCTACGATCCATTTATCAAGCTCAACCATTTCATCAACTGGCACTTGATCCGTTTTCGGATCAAACCCACTTAAGTTAGCTAATAAATATCGGCTCGTATTACGAATACGACGGTAACGATCGGCAGAGCGTTTAAATATCTCATCAGACACAGTCATTTCTGCAGTGTAGTCGGTAGAAGCAACCCACAAGCGTAGAATGTCGGCACCTAGCTTATTCATCACATTTTGTGGCGAAATAACATTACCTAATGATTTAGACATTTTACGGCCGTTTTCATCAACAGTAAAACCATGAGTTAATACCTGACGGTATGGTGCATGACCATTAATCGCAACCGATGTCATCATTGAAGACATAAACCAACCACGGTGTTGATCTGAACCTTCAAGGTATAAATCAGCTGGGCCAGTAAGTTCTTCACGCGCATCAACTACACACGCATGTGATACACCAGAATCAAACCATACATCTAACGTATCTTGTACTTTCATGTATTGTTTTGCGTCTTCTTCACCTAGTAAATTTACAGGGTCTAAGTCATACCATGCTTGAATACCCGACTTTTCAACTAAGTCGGCAGCTTGTCCAATTAACTCTTGTGTATTTGGATGCAATGCACCTGTATCTTTATCGACAAATAAAGCAATTGGCACACCCCAAGTACGTTGGCGCGAAATACACCAATCAGGACGCCCTTCTACCATGTTAGCTATACGGCTTTCGCCCCACTCTGGTAACCACTGTGTATTTTTTATTTCGGCTAATGAATCTTGACGTAAATTAGCCTGATCCATACTTACAAACCACTGCGGTGTCGCACGGAAAATAATAGGCGTTTTATGACGCCAACAATGAGGATAACTATGCGTTAACGCATGATGATGCATAAGAGCACCACGTTCAGTAAGTACTTCAACTACGCTCGCATTAGCTTTAAATACATGTTGGCCTGCAAATAATTCAGTATCAGGCAAGTAAACACCATTTGCACCGACTGGATTAGCAACTTCTAGGTTGTAATTCAAACCGGCTACAAAATCTTCTTGACCATGCCCTGGCGCGGTATGAACAACACCGGTACCTGATTCAGTCGTAACGTGCTCAGCAACAATAACAGGAACATCAAAGTCATAAAATGGATGAGCTACTTGTAAGTTTTCTAATGCAGCCCCTTTTACATAACCTAAAATATGATAATGATTAAAGCCAAAACGGTCCATTGCATCTTTTACTAACTCAGCGCCTAATATAAGACGTTGTTGTGAACCTTCATCATCAACTTGAACTAAAGCGTATTCTAAGTCTGCATGTACGGCTACTGCACGGTTAGCTGGTAAAGTCCATGGCGTCGTCGTCCAAATAACAGTCCCTACGCTCCCCGTACCTTGATGCGCTTGCGCTAAGTCAAATGCCTTAATCACCGCGTCTTGATCGGCAAATATAAAACGTACATCAATGGCAGGAGATTGCTTATCTTGATATTCAACTTCGGCTTCTGCTAAGGCAGAACCACAATCGGTACACCAATGCACAGGTTTAGCACCTTTGTGTAAATGGCCTTTTTCGATAATACGGCCAAGAACACGAATCGCATTCGCTTCAAAATCAAAGTTCATTGTTAAATAAGGTTTATCCCAATCAGCAAACACACCTAAGCGTTTAAAATCAGTTTTTTGCCCTTCAACTTGCTTTTTAGCGTATGCACGACACTTTTCTCTAAATTCGGCCGCACTGACTTTAACGCCAGGCTTACCAACTTTTTTCTCTACCATTAATTCTATTGGTAAACCATGACAATCCCAACCAGGAATGTAAGGTGCATCAAAGTCAGATAAGGTTTTAGCCTTAACAATAATATCTTTTAAAATTTTATTAACTGAATGACCTAGGTGAATATCACCATTTGCATACGGAGGGCCGTCATGCAATATAAAAGTCTTTTTACCTTTTTTGGCATTACGAATTTGACCATATAAGTCTTGCTCATACCATGTTTTAAGCATTTTTGGTTCACGTTGGGCCAAATTGCCGCGCATTGGAAACGTTGTTTCCGGTAAGTTCAAAGTATGTTTGTAGTCGCTCATTTATCCTACTTTCCGTTTCGGCTACCTAATTAAACCAAAACACTGCTTAGCGGCTGCAACATCAGTTGCAATTTGTGCCGTTAATTGTGTTAATGTCTCGAATTTTTTTTCATCACGTAGCTTTTTAATCAGCTCGACGTGCATAAACTGTCCATAAATATCTTGCGAAAAATCAAAGAGGTGAACCTCTAATAGTGCGCGTGTTCCATTAAAAGTGGGTTTGTTACCAATATTGGCAACCCCAAAAATCTGTTGTGAGCCAATAAAAGCCCTCACTGCAAATACACCATTTACAGGACATACTTGACGTTTCAAGGCAATATTTGCCGTTCTAAACCCAAGTTCACGCCCTTTTTCCCAACCGTGTATTACACGCCCAGAAATAGCATAATCATGGCCAAGCATCACTTTAGCATTTAATAAATCGCCAGACGCTAATGCCTCACGAATCAAAGTACTGCTTACTCTAGCATTTAATTGGCGAAAACTCGCGGTGCTTTTAACATCCATGCCGGCTTTTTCGCCAATACGGGTTAACAATTCAAAGTTGCCTTTTCGCTGTTTACCAAAACGAAAATCATCTCCCACTGTCAGTGCTTTTACACCTAACTTGCTTAGCAATACATCATTAACAAATTGCTCTGCGCTTACATTGGCAAATTGCTGATTAAAACTGATACAAATCACCCGGGCTATTCCCAGCGCTTTTAATAACCTAAGCTTATCTCGCAGCCTAGTTAAACGTGCTGGCGCATTTTGCTTAGCAAAAAACTCTTGTGGCTGAGGTTCAAACAACATCACTGTGCTGGGTAAGTTATGCGCTTTCGCATCACTAAGTAGACCTTTAATCACTTCAGCATGACCTAAATGCACACCGTCAAAATTACCAATAGTCAGTACACAGCCAAAATGATGCGCACGAATATTGTGTATACCTCTAATTAATTCCATGCCACCTAATGCCTTATTTCAACGCGTTTCTATTTACCTGTAACAGTGTAAATTATGCAGAATTGCCCGATTATAATCTTTTTTTTAGTTTGATTCAGTAGTTGCAACACTTTTTATCGTATTTAGTCTAATACCGAGTAAAAACAGCACTAAAAAATAAATAGCCCCCGCTAGTAACAGTAAACCGAACAACAGTAAAACTTGATCATAAAACACCCACTCTTTCCAGGTAAATTGGGTCGAAACAAACCCTATACACACGCCCATCACTATAGCGCCGAATACACACTTAATAGTAAATTTTGAACTGAACGCTGAAAACGAATACACCTGATCTTTTTTAAGTTGTCGATATAATAAATACGCATTGCAACTTGCCGATAGCGATGTCGCTAATGCAAGGCCTAAATAACCAATAAAAGGAGCCAATATAATATTAAAAACCATATTCAGTACTAACGTAATAATGCCAATACGCACAGGTGTTTTAGTATCTTGACGAGCATAAAAGCCTGGAGCCAGTACTTTAATAAGCATAAAACTGACTAAGCCCACTGAATAAGCAACAACGCCAAAACTAACGGCACTGACATGATCAATTTCACTGTGTTCAAAAGCACCATGATCAAATAAAACAGAAATAATTAAAGGGCTAGTGATCATTAACCCCACCATGGCCGGTAAACCCAAAAATATAACAAACCGCACGCCCCAATCTAAGGTATGTTGAAAGTCATTTTTATTATCACTACTGTGTAATTTAGAAAGCGCAGGCAAAATAACGGTCGCTATACCAATCCCAAATAAGCCCAACGGAAATTCAATTAACCTATCAGAGTAATATAACCAAGCGATAGACCCTGTCATCAACATCGAAGCGATAACGGTATCGAGTAATAAATTAATTTGGCTAATGGATACCCCAAAAAGTGCAGGAAGCATTAGCTTTCTTACCTTTTTAACATTTTCATCTTTCCAACCCCATTTGGGCCAAACTAACATTTTTGCCCGCAATAAAAAGGGAAGCTGAAATAGTAACTGAACCAAACCACCTACAAATACACCAATAGCAAGTGAGTAAGCACCCACACTAAATTTATCATGCAACAAAATAGCACAGCTAATAATACTGACGTTCAGCAGTACGGGCGTAAATGCAGCTACGGCAAAACGATTGTAAACGTTCATCAGAGCACCGCTTAATGCGACTAAACTAACAAAAAACAAATAAGGAAAGGTTAATTTTAATAATGCACTTGCCAACTCAAATTTAGCGCCATCAGGTCCCCCTTGCCACCAATCAATAAACCAGCCGGTACCAAATAGGGCTGCGATTACCGGCGAAGCTATCACGCCAATTAAAGTAACAATCAGTACAATACACCCAAGAGTTCCCGCGGCATTGGCAACAAACAATTTTACTTTATCATCACCTTGTTGTTCTTTTATTTCGCTTAAAACGGGTACAAATGCTTGCGCAAATGCGCCTTCTGCGAATAAACGCCTTAAAAAGTTAGGGATACGATTAGCAAAAAGAAAAACATCGGCCGCCGCACCAGCGCCTAATAAATTAGCCACCACGGCATCACGCACGAGCCCTAATATTCTTGATATCATAGTCATACAGCTCACTATCATACCGGAGCGAAATAAACCCTTGGCCACATTAAACCTATAAAAAATTCCTTAAGTTGAGCGATTATGCCTAAAATTAGTTTAAATCACTAGGCTGTTACAGCCTGCTTTGTTACAATAGCGATATTAACTGCTAAAGCGGCAAATTGATGTTCGTTATAAGGAGCAGTTTTTCTTGGATTGTTAAAAAAACATTGACAGCCATGATAAAAACAGGCATATTCCACGGCCTTTAATTTAAGCTTTATTTAAGATTGTTAGGAGCAAACCTTGGCTAACATCAAGTCTGCAAAAAAACGCGCTATCACCAGCGAAAAAAACCGTCAACACAACGCAAGTCGTCGTTCAATGATGCGTACTTACTTCAAAAAAGTAACCGTAGCTATTGAAGCTGGTGACAAAGAAGCTGCACAGCAAGCTTTTTCTGTTGCAACACCTATCTTAGACCGTTACGCAACTAAGGGTCTAATTCACAAAAACAAAGCTGCTCGTCATAAGAGCCGTTTAGCTGCTAAAATTAAAGCACTATAATTTGTTTTTGAAATTAAAAAAACCGGCTTAGCCGGTTTTTTTTTGCTTAAAATTTAATGTCATTATAAACAATTAAGTTCTGGGTAAAACTTATTAAGTATTAAAGCAATTCTCTTTGGGTTAAATGGTTTTACCACATAACCTTTTGCGCCTAGATTAATTGCCTCTTTAATTTCTTCAACATCAGAATGCGCTGATGCCATCACAACATTTGTTTGAGGGTTTAATTCATTAATTTGAGCAATTAAATCTTTACCATCTCCGTCAGGCAACTCTACATCTAAAAAAATAATATTAAACGCAGTTGTTTTACACTCGTTAATACACTGCGAAGCCGTTGCGGCCTCTGTTACATTTTCTATACCCAAATGCATTAGAGTTTGCTTTAAAAATCCACGTACTGTGCTAACATCATCAACAATTAAAATTGATAGCTGTGTATCCATGTGTTTCCCCGTAAGCTTTACATTAGCTTAAGTGATTATTTAACTTAGTTTTAATTATTATTTCATTATAGAGACCTACGCTAAAAAGGCCAGATTTGCTTTATGTCTAAAACGTCAAAGAAACAAACTTTACTTACAAGCCAACCAAAAAAACGTAAACCGGCTAAAAACACCAATAAACTTAAGCCAACAAATACACAAATAAATGGAGCAAAAGCTAGCGAAAAAAAACCAGGCGCACCGCAAAAAAAGACTCGCTCAAAAAAAGTGGGATTCACTTTATTAGCAAGCTGTCTTTTAGTGCTTTTTATTTTCCCTAAACCGACTTTACTCAGCTATCAAAAACTTGGCATGTTAAGCGAAAGCATATACTGGCCAGGTTTTTTTGGTTATGGTAGCCGGTTAGTTGACTCTCACTTTCATCCGCAAGTAGATAGTGACCGAAAAACACTTTACTTATGCAGCGACAAAGCCAATCCTAAAAGCTGTCAGAAGTATACTATCGTCGCGGATAAAGGGGTTGTTTCTGCGCTCAAAGCTTACTTTAACCATTAAAAAAACTAATCTGAAAATTTAAAATTACTTGGTTGAAAGGTGTGCAAAAGATCACCATAATGGCGCTCCTTTTTTCAACAACTGAACTATTGAAACGACCATGCTAAACGAGCTAGATTGGCTTTTAAACACGACATTACTTGCACTTGGGTTAGGTGCTTTTTTTATTAACCAACTTACACTGCTTCGTATTGCTGCGATAAGCGCGTGTGCCTTACTGTTTATATCTTTTAATTTAGATTTTATGTCGTCAAGCGTGATTTCAAACATGAGTTTAGTGCTGATAAATACATTTTATTTGTTCAAGGTGTATACCTTTGGGCAGTTTAATGTAAGCCAAAGTTAAACAATTCTCTCCCTAGAATTTTTTATAGCCCAGCCATGCTGGGCTTTTTTATTTAAAGAGTTGGCTGTCATGTTGAACTAAGTTAATATTTCTAACGTATAAATCAACTTTTGGGCGTTATTATGTCAATTTCTGATTTCGATTTATTTTTATCTTCGATGGAAGATGTTACCCCACTTAAACATGACACCATTGACCCTATTGCAAACAATGCGACCTTCGCTTTAGCGCAACAAGAAAAACGCAACGCTGCGCAATTACGTTTAGCCGATGACGAAAACTACTTATTAACAGAGCGAGTTGAATTGCTCGATCCATACGCTATGCTCAGCTATAAAAAAGAAGGTGTTCAACATGGCGTGTTTAAAAACCTACGCTTAGCAAAATATCAATTAGATGCCACTTTAGATTTACATGGCCAATTACTTAAAAATGCTCGATTAGCATTATTTAATTTTGTTAATGACTGCCACCAGCGAAATATTAGAGTGGTGTTAATTAGACATGGCATTGGAATTAAGAATAAAAGTCAGCCGGGTGTATTAAAAAGCTATGTAAATAAATGGCTTAAACAACTACCTTGTGTACTTGCGTATCACACAGCACAGAAGCACCACGGAGGAAGTGGTGCAACCTATGTGCTAATAAAGAAAAGTGATGAGAAGAAACACGAAAACCGTGAAATTCATAGCAAACGTTAAGCCAGTACCTCAATTGTATTATCATCCATAATATAGGCGTGTTGATATTGCCCATTACCTTGGTTAAACCATGCAGATACACCTAGGATTACTACTGAGATAACTACTAAACTTAATTTGACACCACTATGACTAGACTTCATTACAACCTCTTTTATTTTTATTATGTTGCTTATAGTTTAACCACAGTAATAAAAATGACACAAGGTAACAAGGTGTTTTATAAATTATTTAGTTTGGTGTTAATAACCTTTTGTTCTATTAATCTTATTAATAAGCGGCACTTTATCGTTAAAACAGTTGATATTGTGAGCGATTTGTTCAACTACATTATTAATATCAGATAATGCGGCACAATGCGGGGTAATCGTTATTTTTGGGTGAGACCAAAATGGGTGGTTAGGCGATAAGGGTTCTTCATTAAAGACATCTAATGTTGCCGCTGCAATTTTATTGCTATCTAAGGCGTCAATTAAATCGCTATCAATTACATGCTGCCCCCTTGCTACATTTATTACAATTGCATGCGCTGGCAGCTTATCTAAAAGCTCGCTATTAATAATGCCCTTTGTCGTCGGTGTTAAAGGTAACAAGCACACTAACACATCGACAACCGGTAGCATTTTATTTAATCCCGACAGCCCAAAATGTAGTTCGACATTGCTATCCTCTCGAGGATGGTTAGCCCATGCACTCACCGTGAAATCATTTTTAAGTAATTTAGCAGCACATACTTTGGCAAGCTCACCATAGCCAAGTAATCCAACGTGGTTAAAATGTAATGCCCGCTTAGGTTTCCAGGTTTCATTAGCTTGCTTTATGAAATATTCTTTTAATCTTAACTTATGTGCCAACACGTGAGTTAACACATAGTCAGCCATATCATTAGCCAACTGCGTATCAACAATACGTACCACCTGTACCGTTTCCTCTAATACAGATAAATCAATACTATCGACACCAGCGCCAAAAGAAGACACAACTTTTAGATTTGGTAGTTGTTGCCACATATCTAATGGCGCATTCCAGGCAAGAACAAATTTAATACCGCGGGGATCATCACAATCAGGCCATTGCTCTATTTTAATACCTGCGAGCCTGGCACTTAATTTAGCAATTAATTTGGTGTTATCTCTTCGCGAAATTGCCACTAATACCGACATGATGATCTCCTGTTATTAAATAATGTAATAAAACACACATGCAAACTATTTAAAAGGTCACACTATTGCAAAATAAATGTCATACCTAAAACTTAACCTAGCACCACAGCATGCACTAATGTGTAAAAGAGGTTTATATGATAAGCGTTGATGAAGTAATTGCAGCAAAGCTACCACAACTTGAAAACTCGCCTAAACTAAAAGACTTTGTTAAAAAAGGATTAGGTTATTTATTACATGAACAAGAGTTTGTTGCTTTTGCCGATACCTACCCTCATTTACAGGGGATTGAATTTGTTGAACAAGTATTAGATGAACTTAATTTTGATACTCGTTACAAGTCAAATCAGATGGAAAATATACCCAGTGAAGGTAAGTTAGTGATCGTGGCTAATCACCCTCTTGGCTCTGTTGATGCACTGGCATTAATTAAAGTGCTATCAAATGTGCGCCAAGATTTAAAAGTTGTTGCTAATCGCATGCTAATGTCAGTGACTGCTATGCATTCATTATTATTACCCGTTGATAACTTATCTGGTACAAGTAAAAAACAAGAATTATCAAATATTCAGCAACATTTAAAAAACGAAGGAGCACTGCTGATATTTCCGGCTGGTGAAGTGTCTCGCTTAAGCCCGACAGGAATTAAAGATTGTCAATGGAACAGTGGGTTTTTACGCATGGCTAAAAAATCAAACAGCCCGATATTACCGGTATTTATAAAAGCAAAAAACAGCCCTCTTTTTTATGGGACTTCAATGGTTTATAAACCACTGGCCAGCTTATTATTAGTAAAGGAAATGTTTAAACAACGAAAAAAGTCACTTGAATTTGAAATTGGCGCTTCAATTCCTCCAGAATCCTATTTAATTGATAATCTTAAAGACAAAGAAATTGTTAATCTTATTAGAAAACAATTATATCGACTTTGCAGTAAAAAAAATCTCCCCCTTAAAACCCAAGCACCAATTGCGATAGCCGAAGGGAAAAAAGATTTAAAAAAAGCGATAGAAAATTGCCAATTATTAGGTGAAACTCAAGATGGCATGCATATATACTTGTATCAATACCAAGGGAGCTCGCCATTATTTAGAGAGCTGGGCCGCTTGCGAGAAATTGCATTTAGAGCAGTAGGCGAAGGAAGTGGCAAACGCCGTGATGTAGATAAATATGATATGGATTACCAACATTTAGTACTTTGGGACCCCACTCAATTAGAACTTGTTGGCGCATACCGGTTAGCTTGTGCACAAGAAATCATAAATAAACATGGCCGCGAAGGTCTATACACAGATAGTTTATTTAGTTACACCCATAAAATGGATCCTTATTTTAATCAAGGGATTGAATTGGGCCGAAGTTTTGTGCAGCCGCAGTATTGGGGCCGAAAAAGCCTAGATTATTTATGGTATGGCATCGGTGCGTTTATTAAAAACTACCCTCAATATCGTTATTTGTTTGGTGCTGTGAGCGTATCAAATACTATGCCAAACCAAGCAAAAGCACTGCTAGTCTATTACTATCAACATTATTATCGCGCTAAACAAACTCTCGCCACCCCAAACAATGAGTTTAAACTCCCTCCCAAAGAAAGCACACTATGTACAAGCACTTTCCTTGGCAATAATTTAAAAGAAGACTTTGTTGAACTTAAACATGTTTTGGCTAATATGAACGCACAAGTACCCACTTTATTTAAACAATATACTGAGTTGTGCAAGCCTGGCGGTGTTGAATTTCTAAGTTTTAGTATTGACCCTGAATTTAATAATTGTATCGACGGTTTAGTCTTGGTCGATTTACACCGTGTCAAAGATAATAAAGCCAAGCGCTACCTGAGTTAAATTAGTGCTTGCGTGTAAACTCATAGGGCGTTAGCTTAATCATTTATTTATTAACTTTATAAGCTAATGATTACTCTGCGCCCTTTTAAACACCTTGATATTTCAGACTTACAACGTATTTTAAACAACGAAGTCGTCACTCAATATTTATCATCGAAAATTCCTTTTCCATACACTCAAAGCGATGCGAGTTGGTGGATCACTACAGGCTCTCAGCAAGGTTATATTAAAGCCATTGAACTTAATGATAAGTTAATAGGTTGTATTGGTATTATTCCTGGCGAATTTGAATATCAGTGCAATGGTGAAATAGGTTACTGGCTTGATCCTGCTTATTGGGGAAAAGGCATTATGAAAAGAGCAATTATTTCTATCACCAATGAGGTATTTACTCATACCTCATTGCAGCGAATAGAAGCGGCGGTATTTAGTGATAATATCAATTCGCAGCACGTATTAATAAAAGCGGGATTTAATCATGAAGCCACTTTAAAGCGTGCAATTTATAAAGCACCTTATTTTTATGATAATCATATTTTTAGCTTGCTGCGCAGCACGACGCTAAGCAACTCATAAAATAAGTCATAGCGATGTACAACGTACACTTAGTAAAAGTGATTAAATATTTACAGTGTGAGCATACTAACGGTTTTTATTCGTGCTCAAAGCCATATAAATTAATAACAGTTAAACACTTATTGTTAAAATTAAATACTCATTTTGTATCGCTCAATCAGGTCCTTAGCAAGACAATTTTGCGACGATTCATTTCACAATTAGTCAACACATAATACGATAAAATACGTTAAAGTTAATCTATATCAATAAAATGATTTACAACTTTCAAATATTTTTGAAAGTTTGATCTAACGCAGTTTTTCATATGAACTTTTAAACAATAATACATCCAATTACACAGTTATTGTTGGAGATACCTCTATGAAAACCTCATTAAAAGTCGCTTTAATTAGTTCTTTATTAGCTTTAACACCTGTCGCTAACGCAGCCCTTAGCGTTAACGTCGGTGCTATTAATGTAAACCCAGATGATTCTAGCTCTGCAATAGATCAAAACTCAGCACTAGGCTTAAAAGGCAGCGATAATACTCAATTAGGCATAACTGTAGATTATGCCTTTAATGAAAAATGGGTATTGGAATTAATCGCAGCAACGCCATTTAGCCATGATGTCCAAGGTAGTGGTGCAATAGAAGGCAATAATATTGCAACGATCAAACAGTTACCGCCTTCTCTTATTGCGCAATACCATTTTTTAGATAGCAGTAATAAGCTACGTCCTTTTATCGGTGTTGGGGTAAATTACACAACCTTTTTTGATGAACAGCCAACAGCCGCATTAAAATCGGTACTTGGCACTGATGATGTGACCGTTGAACTTGATGATTCGTTCGGTTTTGTCGCACAAGTAGGTGCAAATTATAAAATAGACTCGAATTGGGGATTGCATGCGATGGTATCATTGATGGATATAGATACTGATGCCACCGTGTATGCCAATGGCGAAAAAGCTCTCACATCAACGGTCGAACTAGATCCTGTTGTTGCGATGTTCGCAGTGAAATACAGCTTTTAAAAATAGTGTATAACTCATAAAAAAGCGTGTGTTAGTAATTAACACACGCTTTTATTTAATTAAAACAAACCGGTACTGTTAACTATTGGCCGGTAAGTTACTTCGTTTTTTTTGTTCTAGCATTGCTTTCCAATGCATCACTTCACTTGGCAAGCTAGGTGTTTCACCTTCATACCCTGCCACTTCAAGCATTTGCTTTACACTAATCACAGATTTTTTTGTCTTAAAAACACCTCTAACATAGGCAATCGCGTGTAAACCTCGCTCAGATTGAAATTTCTGCTCTATGTAAAAATACTTATGATCCCAACCTACTAAGCGTGTGCTAATGGTAAAGCGCTGTAATGGTTTAATATCACGAATATAAGTAATGGCTGTTGCATTCACAATAGGAAACCAGCGGCGTTTTATAATTGGCTGTAGCAGCCCTACTCGCTCAGTCATCCAAGTACGAGATAAATCCATCATCGCCAAATAACGAGAGTTGGTTAAATGCATATTTATATCGCAATCACTAGGTAATGCTTTGTATTCAATATCAATAGTGTCTAATAAAGGTTGAAGCACTTTATTACGTTTAATTTTAAAAAATAACAAAATAAGACGAAAATATAAATTCACAGTGAGGGTCTTAGCAGTAATATTTCATTAAGTGTAACACGCCAACTTGCTTAGATAAAAACTCTGTTTTACTCTCATATTCCAAAATTATAAAAATAAGTCATTATGAAATATATACTGCATTGTATTGTTACTATTGGTTTTTGTTTATTTAGCCATAACACTCTAGCCAGTTTTAATTTACCAGGAAAAGGTGTGATCACTTATCCTACTGGTATACAAAAGCAATTTAAATTTGGTTTTGCGTGGGATGAGCAAAGCAAACAATTTACTATTGCCGATAAAAGCTACAACATGTCACAACTGCCCGATTCTTACTCAGTTGCTATTACTTTATCAAAAGATGATAGTCAGGTTTGGGTACAAGAATTTAATAATGGGTTTATTGAGTCGTTTGAATGGCATATAGGTGAGCACACCGTTACCCTTAAAAAACAAAAATTTAATGAACCAGTAAAAGGAGATTACGTTATAAACTTAAATGAGCGCAGTTATTTTTTTACTCGAAGTAACGCAAGTATTGTGATTAATTTTGATAAACAGGGTATACAAAACATAGCAATTAACGGGGTAACGAAAAACATGGGAACTAAAAAATAGCTCCCTTAAAAGATTAAACCTTTACTGTTTTTCTATTGATACCGTAATCTCGTAACTTGTTTGCCACCGCAGTATGACTGAGGCCTAATCGTTTTGATAATTGTCGTGAGCTTGGGTAAGCGGGGTATAATTTACGTAGTAACGTCGCTTCAAAACGCTTCATAGCTTGCTCTAATGACCCTTCAAAGTCAGATTCTAAATACCCTAAATCATGGGTAAATGTTGGTAACTGTAAATGTTCAACACATAATTGATCATCGTCCAATAATGAAACAGCTCGATAAATTGCATTCTCTAGCTGTCTAACATTCCCAGGCCAAGGGTATTGTTGTAAAAATGCTAAACACTGTGGAGATAAAGCAGGAGTTACATGCCCGTTTTGTTGTGCATATTTTTGAATAAAATGCTCAGCTAAAGGGCCTATATCGGCTTGCCTATCTCTTAGTGGCGCAATTTCAAGCGTTAGTACATTAATTCGGTAATACAAGTCTTCCCTAAATATCCCTTCTTGCACCATCGCTGGTAAATCTTTTTGTGTTGCAGCAATTATCCGAACATTCACTTTAACTTCGTTTTCATCGCCGACTTTTCTAAATGTACCATCTTGTAAAAAACGCAATAGTTTGGTTTGTAGTTGGGTAGACATTTCACCTACCTCATCTAAAAAAACCGTTCCCCCGTCTGCTTGCTCTAATACCCCCCGCTTTGGCGAGATATTATCTTCATAACCGGCATAGCCAAATAATTCAGATTCAGCAACGTCATCAGGTAAAGACGCACAAGATAATGCAATAAAAGGTTTTACCGAGCGACTTGATGCATAATGGCACGCGCGGGCTAAAAGTTCTTTACCTGTGCCTGTTTCCCCAGTAATTAAAATAGGTGCTTCTAACTGTGACATTTTACGCGCTTCACGCACCACTCGACGCATCGCGGTACTAAAATTATGAATCGTCGCAAAGCTTTCTTGGCCATAGCGTCTAAATGCACTCACCTGCTGCCCCAAACGGCTTTGCGATTTGATATTAATAACCGCACCGGCAAGCACGTCTCCTTCCCCCCCTTGAGGTACAGAAATAGGTAAAATATCAGCAATAAAGTCTTCCCCAGCAACGTTTACCCGAGTGGTTTGCCCTAAAACCTCTTTACTTTCTAACCATCGAGTAAAGTTAAACCCTTTTAATAAATTATTAATATTATCGCCAAGCACTTCCTTATTAGTTAGTTGCAAATCACGACAAGCGGCATCATTACATAGCCTGACATACCCTTTGGCATCGATTGAAATAACCCCATCAGGGAGTGCACTTAATAGCGTATTAAGTTCATTATGTTCACGTTCAGAAGGTAAAAAAGGGGTCGTTCTAACATCTTCAACACCATCAATTAATCGAATAGATGGCATTATTTTTTGAAATTGTTCAAACTCAATTTCAGGGAAACTGACATACATCCGACTATTATGTGAATCAACCTCAATCCCTTTTAAATCGACTTGGTAATTTACTAATATATTTAGTATTTCTTGAGCAATGCCAATTCTATCAGCACAATGAATGTCTAAACGCATGTTATAACCAACTAAAGGAAATTATACCTCTGATAATACGCTAACAATTAGTAAACCGTAAAGATTTTTGGACAAAATGTTATTGTCATAAAACACTAACTAATAAAAAATAATTAACTTAATTATAAAAAAAACATTATTACATAACTCACTTCCTCCTTGATGAATATAAACAATAAGAAAGTATTATCTTTTCAAGTTGAATGTATTTATAATCAATTGTATGTAAAATGTTAAAACCCTGAATTTAATCATTAAAGGTGTTCGAATAAATGAATTGTAAGAACGTTGTTATTTTTGTATTAGCTTACTCTTTGATTGGTTGTAACGTAGAAGACTCAACAGTTGTTAGTGAAACAGAATCACAAAAAACAAATGCCCAATTAAAAAGCGAACTAATCGCAACTTCATATTCAGGGACTATCACTATTAATAATGAATCGTTACAACCGGTTTCCGGAGTATCAATTCAGTTAGCTGATCAGCAATTTACAACAAATGAAAATGGGGTCGTTAATCTTAGTGATATTAGCTATGGAAATCATAGTGTATTTATCGAAAGTAGCAGTTACCTTCCATATACGAGCACCCTATTAATAAATGACAATGCGTTTGCATATAATCTTACTATTCAAAGCAAGTCGAGTACTCAAAGCAGTCTATTGTTTGCAGGTGATACCATGTTCGGGCGTCGCTTTTTAGATCCATCTTTAACAACAATGACAACGGATATCCCTGATGTAGAAGACGCTTTAATACGACCTGCAACAGCAAGTGAAGATGCGCAAGCACTCACACACTATGTCTCCTCGTTTTTCCAAGCAGCTGATTTTGCATCGGTCAATTTAGAGTCTCCAATCACAGATACCCCTCAAACCCTTCACCCGAGCAAAGAATTTAGCTTTTTTTCACTCTCTGATACCTTAAATGGTATTAAGTCTATTGGTGTTGATTATATAGCTCTTGGCAATAATCACGTATATGACTTTTTAGAAGATGGCTTAGAAGATACATTACTTGAAGTCGAGCAAGCTGATCTCGCTTACAGTGGCGCAGGGGTAGATATTGCTAGTGCATATCAACCTGAATATATAGATGTGGGTACATTAAAACTGGGTTTATTTTCAGCAACATCAATTACTGGAATAGAACATGAAATTACCTATGTTACTGGTGAAAATAAAGGCGGAGCGGCTGATTTAACTGAGACTGCTTTGGTCGATGCATCCCTAGAGCAAGCAAAGCAAAGTAGTGACTTTGTAATTGCTCAAATGCATGGCGGCAATGAATACAGCTATGCGCCGACAAGCTATATTGAAGGGCGTTTTGAAGCACTATCACAGCAAAATACAGATTTATTGATTGCTCATCACCCTCATATTGCTCAAGGTTTTGCGGTATATAATAATGTCCCAGCTATTTTAGGTTTAGGGAACTTTGTTTTTGATCAAAATCGCCTTGAGACCCTGCTGGGTGTAGCGGTCATGACGACCGTCGATGCAGACACTAAAAGCATTGCAAATACATACGCTTATCCAATATATATTGAAGAATATCAACCTCGCTTTACACGGGGCTTTTTAAGCGATTATTTATTGCGTCGCTTAGCCGAACTGTCTGATGATAATATTACTTTGATACCTAAAGAGGGTTACGCAAAAGTATACTTTGAAAAAAATAAAGCCACAGTCAGCACTAATTCTGTAGAAATCACCTTGCAAAGTGATCAAACTTTAGTTGATTTACGTAACTACGCACCAACAAGTAAAGCCTTTTTATCTAAAGTAGAATTAATTGAAGGAACAATCCCTAGTAATATAAAACTGGGACGAGACATGATGATTTTTGGTGATTTTGAAGATTGGGATAATGATAATGAGCAACTTGAGGTTGCACGTTGGGATCATAGCGCAGATAGTATTGCGCTATGTGTTAGCGATGTACGTACAGGAGAACAAGCACTATGCTCTACTCGTACACAATTTTCTAACCAACCTTCATTCATTTCTTTTAAACAAACGATTCGTACCATGGAATTGCAAGATGATGCAGGTAATGATGAAGTGTTTAAAGACTTTAGTTTACTCGGTTATAGTAAAGCCGATAACGCTGGTAAACTTGATGCTGAGATAGTGTATACAACCGCTGAAGATAACCTTGAATTTTCAACTCAATATGTAGATATCGAAAATGCAGGAACACATGACTGGCAAGCATTCCAACATGATTTTTCTCTTCCATCAGATGAGACAACATTAGGCCCTGATTCACTTCCTCCGCGCGGAATAAAACTCGCTTTTCGTCATTTTTCACCTGAATCATCAGAGGGCACTTTAATGCTTGATGATATCGCAATGATTTCATGGCAACAGCCTATTTCGCTTACCAATGAGCAATGGCAAACCGAAAAAATGCACGGTTTTGATTTTATGCATTTGCAATCTGATAGTACGGTTAAGTTACGCTTAACATTCAGTACATTAAATTAAAACCTTTTAGCGAGTAAAATAGTGAATTTTAAACAACAATTATCTCTATTGAAAAGACAACAAACTGGTTGGTTTATTTTTATTCTGTTTGCAATAATTGTTATTAGCAATTCACTATCATTATTTAGAAGTGCAAACGCCTATTTCTATACGACACTGGCAGGTTTCAGTCACTCTCAAAAGAGCGATGTTGTATTAATTGAAAGTGATTTTTTAACTCAACAACATAACCACATTGTCGATGAACTTTTAAATTACTCACCACGCGATATTATTATAGTTAGTAATGAACCTTTATTTCGTGTAGCGAAAAGTAAAGCCGAAAATGTATATTACCCTCACCCATCTTCAAATCAATGTTTATTAAAATTAGAGAGTTGGTCTAACTACAATATCGTCCTAACAAATCAAACAAAGAGTTTATGCCAATCAATTTGGCCTATGATTTTTCCGCAATATGAATTTGACTCTGAGCAATTAATCAACTTTTCATTAGCGCCAAGCGCTTTACCTAAGTTTTCTTCTAAAAGGTTACTTGAACAAGATATCTTAACAGGCCAGCTCCAAAATAAAATCGTTATTGTTGGACAAAAAGATGCAGGCTTTGGCGCAAATTTAAATATTCCAAAATTAGATGAAAGTACAAACAACCTTTATTTGCTCGCATATACTGCCGATACATTATTAAAACAATCGGCTGTCGAAATACTCCCTCTTTGGCAAAGTACTATTGTGCAATTATTGCTGGCAATTATACTTCTGTTTTTTTATCAAAAAACATCAATATACAATAGTTTACTGCTTGCCTTTAGCCTTACATTAATTCTAGGTGGCATTGGTTACTTTATTTTAACGATACAGCAATTATTTATACCTTTAGGCCAACTTTGTTTGCTGAACTTTATTTGTTTATTATGGGTGGTATTTGTTAGAAAACTGAATGAAGACAGTGAACTTGTAAATATAATTGGCAACATCCAACAAAAAATGGTGGGGCGGTATTTACCTAAGTCATTTATTAAACAAAGCTCGCCTTGGGATTCAATTATACACTTAATCAATCAACAGTTAGATTTAAATAAATCAATTTTCCTTGCTCGAAAAGAAGGCGATCACCGTCTCAGCGAAGTCAGATCAATAAACTGCGATATAAAAGATATCAAAGAAATGCGTCGAGATTATAAACGTGCCCCTTATTCAGAAGCACTTAAGGTCTATGGGGTTATTAAAATCGAACGACAGTTTTTCAAAACGATCGGTGAAAATGAAGTTCAATACATAGTTCCGTTAATTTATGCAGGGGATGTGCGTGGTTTTTGGGCCATGACGGTAATTACGTCAGAGAAGTTTAATGAGCAAGCGTTTGAGAAAAACGTGAATTTATTCGCATCGCAAGTAGGTGAGTTACTATTTCATTACCGCATTTATGAAACACAAGAAAAAGAAGCTCAAGGCTGGTTTACTAAGCTATTAACCTTAAGAATAAAAGAGCCATTAAGCCAACAGGCAAAGGCTTCAATAGCTGAAATGGAGCAAAAATTAAGCACCTTAGAGCACATGTTTAATCATATACGCTCAGCAACCGTTCAATTTAATTTATTTGGTCAATTGGTGCAAATTAATAAGTCACTTGAAAAACTAGCCCTTAAGCATCAACTACCCGTTTTTGAAATGTCTGCATTGGATTTATTGTGTCAAACCACAGAGCTAGGGGTTGAAGAAGCAAAAGGGAAACTAAGGTATATCACTTTAAATAAAGCCGAAAGCTACTTTGAAGCAAACTTAGATGGCACAATTTATATTTTAAATGTTCGTTCAATTGGTATTAACCAAATGCAAAGTGCATCTGGTGACCCTTTTCAAATAGCGGGTATTTCGTTCGAGTTTATCGATCTTGCATTTTTTATTGACGAATTACCTCATACCGATAAATTATGCGACTTTATTTGTGACCAACAAAAAGCTAAAACAAGGGAAAACATTTAATGGGTGATTTAATCCTTAATTTTTTCCCAGCGGGCGGAGGATTAGGCCAATCAGTTATAACAACCGTTTGGGTTGGGGTTGCCGTTGTTTGCTTTTTAAATTTACGTTTTGGCTTTCCTTTAACAGGCTTGGTTGTACCGGGATACATTGTTCCGCTTTTAATCGTTAGTCCAACATCAGCGGTTGTTATATTAATTGAAGCAATCGTGGTCTATGTTCTTATGCGCTTAAGCGCAAAGTATGCCATGGAAAAGTTTGGTTACGCTGAAATGTTTGGCCGAGATCGGTTTTTTGCCATAATCTTAATAAGCATTTTGGTACGAGTACTAATGGACACTCTTTTTTGGCCATTTGTAGCAACCTTCTTAAGTAGCTGGGACATTACTTTTGATTACTCTTCACAACTTTACTCTCTTGGTTTAGTCATTATTGCCCTGACTGCAAATGTGATGTGGAATGGTGGTTTCCGCTATGGAATGAAAGTCACGCTAATTCAGCTATTGGTTACCTTTTTAATCGTGCGTTTTATCTTAATGGGCTTCACCAACTTTAGTATAGCCAACTTAGCAATTATGTATGAAGACGTAGCTGTATCTATTATAGCGGCCCCTAAAGCGTATATAATCTTAGTTATCACCGCATTTATAGCATCGCGTGCCAACTTAAAGTATGGCTGGGAGTTTAATGGGATTATGCTGCCTGCCTTACTTGCTTTACAACTGATGCAACCAAGTAAGCTACTGACTTCATTCGCAGAAACCGCAATCATATTAATAATTGGAGCATCGTTACTTAATTTTACTCGTTTAAAACATGCGAATATTGAAGGGGCCCGATTACTATTGCTCTTCTTTAATATCGGGTTTATTTATAAGCTCATTTTAAACTACGGCGTCATATATTATTTCCCGCAAATAAAAGTCACTGATACATTTGCTTTTGGTTATATGCTTGCAACATTGTTAGCATTAAAAATATATCAAAAAAATGCCTTAGGCCTAGTCGTCAGAGCGACATTTCAAACATCTGTGCTCGGTGGTTCGTTAGCAATAGTTATCGGTTTTTTTGTCATGTTCATCCCCTCATTGTTTACAGGCACTGACGAGCAATCAATCACACAAAATAAAACTGTCACATCATTATCTCAACAAATTAGTGAGTACAAAAGCTTTCTATACATAAAAGATAATACCAAAATTGATATTAGCAGTTATCAATCCAGTCAAAATAGAGTGATTTTCAAACAAGCTATTTATGAATTAAATAAAGCCCCTAATTCAGAGCCGGTACTACAAAAAGTAGGCGAAAAGCTTGCACAGGTTCAATTTCAATTATTATTTGATGAAAACAATATTTATATCAGAGATACACGTAAGGACTCGCAACGTGGTTTCTTTGTTATTGCGAGAAAACCGAACACACAATTTGTTGTATCAGTTCCCTACCCTACCTCTGAAAGTATTGCCAGTGATTCAGCAGGGCTTATCTATTCGCATTACAACGCAAAAGCCTTAGTGTTCGGTACCAGTTTAACACCGACCCTAGAGCTTAATGATAACAATACTCAAAGCCCGTTTTATTTAGCATTTATTGAAGCTTTAAACACGAACGAATTATTTCAAGTAAGAGAAAGTAATACAAAAACGAATACCGTCCTGCAACAAAAGCACCCATTAGTTCAAAGTCAGTATTGGATTTATAATCAGCTTCCAGATAAGCTAAGCCAACGTGCTATTGCGAACTTATTAGGCAGTGAAGAAACCTTTTTTGGCGTAGCTACGCCACACAGTTTGCCGAGTAAAACATTCACAGGAGCTATGTTTGAGCTATTTTTAAATAGTGATAATTATGTCTCTTTACTGGCCAATTTAAATCAGCAAAAAAATTCAAGCGCGCTTTACCCTATCAACGTTTCGTCTGAACCGATTGAGAAAATAATACAAGATTTTTCATACCATATAACAACAAAAGGAAGTGGTGATTACACCCCCCTTACGTTAAATGATGCCGCACTGTGGGAGTTTGAAATTCTCGTGCCTCTTTATCGCATTAAAAGACAGCTTGATAATAATGAGTTGAGTGAAAGTGTTAAAAATCAATTAAACCAGGTCAATAGCACTTTACAGCTTACTGGCTACCAATTGACCTTAGTGCAAAACAAACAAGGTCGCTTTTTGTTAATTGCTCCTCAAGATAATCCCAATGCTTATAAGAAAGGACAAGGGTTATACCTATTTAATTTAAATATAGGTTCAAAAATTAACCTTGAAGTACCCAGACCCATTTTCGAAAGTAATACGTTACGTTTTGCCGGGCAACTATATTTAAGTACCAATGCCGAACACTTATTAATTGCCGGTGCACATCCGTATGCACAAGAAGAAGCAAACCTGTTAGCACCACACAACGTAAACTCTCTTTTTAATGTTATTCACCAAAGTTATTTAAGGTTTTTAAAAGATACACCGGTGTTAAATTTACAAGTTAGAAGTCACAGTGCGCCTTCGTGGGTGAGACCATCGGCTCTTGCTTTTCAATTTACACAAATCAACCCTGAACATAACCACCTTTTAACAGATTTAGAGCAAGGTCTAGAAGATTTATCGGTCAATTACGAATTAGTTGCCGGGCAAAAATCGACAAGAGGACTTGAATTAGGCACATCACCACAATCAGGTTATCAAATATTTTCACCTTACAGTGAACTAGCCACTTTATGGTTAGCATCTGACTTTAAAGAAAATTTCTCGATAAATAAATCAAGCTTAATACAGCGTCTGTTAGCGGTTTCTAATACTCCTGACATTGTTTCTTTTAACCCTAGTACATTATCTCCCGATAGCTGGCAATCACTCAATACAATGCAAAAAGATCAACTCAAAGAAATCATTAATAACTATGCAACGACACAAAGAGTCGGCTCGCTTTTGTCTATCTGTGAAAATTATAAGTCTTGCTCATTACAAACAATTCAATTAGAGGGGCAAGGAACATACGCGCTAGTAATAAAGGCGCAAGGTAAGTTACTCGCTATTTTTAATCCTTTAACAAATCATTTAACAGATAGTGAAGAGTTTGCTAGCAAAATGCGCAGAGGTGATTATGTTATTAATTAAGCGCTTGTTTAAGCTTTTTATAGCATTGCTAATTCTGACGGTTGTTAGTATCGCCGCTATGCGGGTTTATATTTGGTTACAATCAGCAGAGAGAGTGAGTGCAAGAGCCGAGGAAGAAACTCGTTCAAATGTACAATGGCTCAGCACAGACAAGTCACTCACTTTTGTTTTTTCATCCACTCGAACTCGTTCTATTCGTGTATTATCTAATGCTATTTTTTCTGAGAAAATGCAGTTTGAAGAACCCGTACAATATGCAATTCAATACACATTACTTGATAGTGATAATAACAAAATTGCTGAAAACATTTACCATCATGCGTCAAAGTTAACGCCCAGTGATAACGAATATCAAATCAAACAAATAATCGAAAACCGTAATGCGTTAAATGTCGCATCGGGCCAATCATTTTATTTATCTGAAAAACTATTAAAATCTGCAAGCGCTATTTCTTTAAAATTAATATCAGAACAGCCTTTGTTAAGCGGAGTCGTCGTCAGAGTACATGGTAAAACGCTTAATGATATCACCGAGCCAGAAGCCGCTTGGCTAAAGCTACCGGTTGATCGACGTGAAAGAGCAACTAATTACCTAAATATAGGATTAAATGCATTATCCGCTGACGAAATTAGTAATGCCGTTACTTTTTCATGGTTTAAGATGGCACCACAAGGTATCCCTGACGTTGATTTTAGAACGGATACACTGTACGAAACTTTACCCTATAACGTCACAACTTATGACTTTTCACAGCAACAGTTAAAGTTAGGTGATTATTATACAGATGAAAATCTTTGTGCCAGTATTTCATTAGCACAAGCGGATAGCTTAAAATTTACAATTAGTCATACACAAAATAAGCCGACGCTTACTTGGTATGATAAAAACCAAATAGAAAAACCAAGGCTCGTCGATTTTAATATTATTAACACTGACAATATATTTCAGACTGAGCGTTTACAGCCAGGTTTAGTCACTATTTGCTCAGATACACCATTGCTCAGTAACTTTAAGTTCGCCTCGGAGTTACCGGTGCTAACGAGTCAAGATAGTTATTATCAAATTAACAACGAGTTATCTGCCGAATACACTATTGATCAAAATACTCACTTAAATATTGAATTACGTTCACTTGAGAATAATAAAACCAATGTCATTATACTTGATAAAAATGGACTAGAAATCGAACGATATAATTTATTTTATAACGGTCAATTATCTCATTTTGACCGTTTAATTGATGATACGACTCAAAGGCAATTAGTAGGAAAAGTACAAACATTTTATTTGCGTACAGAAAGTGAAGCTCACAAGGTTATCATTCAATCAAATAAACCTGTTTTAGTGAGAATGAAGAGCAGAAAAAGTAACTTTAATTATCAGCGCACTATTTGTGATAAAGAATGCCCCAGCTCTGATGATTTATTTGATATTGCAGCATGGTTTGAGCAACAAGCAAATAACCATTACACTTTTAATGAACAAGAGCAGTTAATTAAAATCCGTTCTTTTTTAGAGCCCGATGAAATACAAACAAGGGAGACGTTTTATCATTCGCGTGAATTATTTGAGCAGTTAGCGATTTCAAATACAGCATTAGTAAATAGCCCCTCTCGGTATTATCAACCTATCAAACCTGCCACGGTATTTAATTATGGTTTAATTGATAGCACCTCGCTTATAAACGCTATCTCTAATGTTGAAAATACAACCCAAGCTTCTGTCATTGTTAAACAACAAAAGCACTCGGCAAAAGAGCTCAGTTTAGATAACGCAACAGCATCTCAACTCAGTGAAATAAAAAGTGATGCGCCGTTTGTATATCAAAACTGGCAAGGTAAACGACCTTGGGTAAAGCAACGTGTTTATAAGCTATCTGCAAATAAGCCGCTAAATGTCACGTTTGCCAACGATCAGCCTTTAAGTCTTGTGCTAAAGGCCTATTCACATCAAGCTAATCAATTAATTAACTTAGATGTTTCGCTGAACGCTAATTATGTCAAAGGCTTAACGCAAGAATATAGTATTACAAATAGCCATTACCGTTTATTCCCAAGTAAGGAAATTGACGCATTTTTAGTTCATCCGCAAGATAGTTTATTACATACCTACCCTGCACTTACTAAAACGATAAATGCTGATATCAAAAACCTTAAAAGTGTTTCTATCCTCAGCCAAACTGATATTTGGATCACTGTATTAGAAGAATATGCTACTGAAGAGCAAAAAATAAGGTGGTGGAATGAAGATAACCAATAAACTACTTTTTTCATTTTTATGTTTTGTCTGCAGCACGCCTGTTGCTGCCGAGAACTCATCACCAAGCATTGAATATCGTACGCTGCAACTACAGTTTTCTCAGTGGTTGAAGCATGCTGAAGATAAACAACCCATACAAGGTTTTAAAGAACAAGTTACCCGTACTTTAATAGCCGATAGCTCAGTGGTAAGTGGTGGGGAATTTAAGCTGCAAACAAAAAATAAACAGTGCGTTTCATTTGCGCCGCATCGTTTTTTTGACAAACTTACTTATAAAATTGCAAGCAGTCTATTTAACTCCCAGTGTAATGTATTAATTGCCAATACACTGCACAGAAAAAAAACGGATAATAACAATCTAAAAATAGATTTAGCAAGCTATCAAAACAGTGCTGCCAATGCGTTTTTAATGGCTTATAGTAAAACAGTAGAGCATTTTTTTATATATCAAATACATGGGTTTGATGCGAATAAACGTAAAACTCATGCAGCTAAAAATGCAGATGTTATTTTGAGTCAAGGGATAAAAGCGCCATCAAGAACATTACAAGCAGTAGCAAATTGTTTAAATTCAGACTTAAATTTAAACAGCCTACTTTATCCAAATCAGGTTAAAGAATTAGGCGCAACGAAAAACATTTTAAATATTGTCGCGCCAACAAACAGTACTTTTTTTCATATCGAGTTAAGCTACTCTTTGAGAAAACGCTTAACCTCTGAACCTAATTTTATGAGTAAATTTAGCCAATGCGTCACGCTTTCATAATTATAACTTTCATTACATTGCTTTTAAGCCATTCAAGTGCTTTTGCCAACGCTGAGTTTGTACGCCAATCACCAAAATGGCTAAATGAAACGGCTGCGTTAAAGGTGAAAGAAACACAGGATGTTATGCATTTTTCACCAAACCAAAGTCGTACGCTATGGTTGGCAAACTCACAATGGTTAGAAATTAATAAAGAAGCGTTCAATATATTTGATATTGCAATCGGCCGGAGCGAGCAAGCCCTGCAGAAGGTAACTTTGCTCAATGATTTTAATTGTCAGCAATCACAATGCCAATTAGCTGCTACGGATTACAACCGTGTTGTTGTTTTTAATAATAAAAAAGAGCAAACAAGCAAGATTCAACTTATGGTTGGAGAAAATATCCAACACCGAGATAGTTTTCGCCGCACGCTAAAACTACCTAGAGAAGTGACCCGCCTGCAATACGGCCAAAAAGTGGAGCATTATTACCATTTCAATAAAGGTGAAAGCGTTACATTATTTTTTCAACATGCACGAAAAATAAAAATATCAGTGCGCAAAGATTTAACGCAATTTGATGATACCGGTAAGGTATATGCTTATTTAGATAAAAAGCTCAGTGCCATAATAGCCACCCCAGTGAGTAGAGCAGCCGAATTTAAACAACAAATTGGTATTGTAAATAATGAGTATTTAGCTGTTGCTAAGGGCGAATATTTAACCCTCACTAGCCAAACTGATGCATATATAAAAATAGAGCAAAGTCACAGAGGGATTTATGACTCAAGTGTTATGGAAAAACAGCAAGAGGCACTTTATCAACCCTACTGGAATAATAATTTAGACAATACATTAAGCAAAATTTATTTTGATCATGATTTATCGCCACTTGATACGCGAGTCTTTGTAGATAACGATCCGCTAGCACAAAAACGATACCAGAATATCCTTTCAACAGTATCGAAAAATAGTTTTTTAACTCCTAACGGAACTGAAAATAACCAGGTTATAAACCATACTATTAAACATTTTAATAGCCTTTCACAATTGCGTTTAGTCGATGATACTTTATACCCTAGATTAACGTCACATTATGGCAATATCATCGAGCTTACAAATAATAGTCATACATTTGATATTTCACATATCAATAACGTTTCACCAACGCTGACGCTATTTGCTCAAAGCCACTCTGATAGCCAATTACTTATTAGTACCACTCATCAAACGTGGACATTATCGTTAAAGCACAATACTAATTTTTTAACATTTACACTCCCGATAGCAATCAATGAAAAACAAATAACAATTACAAATTTAAACCCGCAATCACAACCTGTTTCGTATGCAATCAGCTTTCGGGAATTAACAGATCTGCCAAATAATGAGCTTTTATATTCGCAGCCCTATCCGCTTATTAAAAAAAGTCCGCTTTTAAAACAGCTACTTACCTCAAAATTAACGCAATTAAGTGAGGAGTATTTAGCAAGCATTACGCCATATAATGTAAATCGAGAGGCTTTACCCTCTAATGATAAAAAAATGAGCACAATGACCTTTTTGCATAAATTAGGACAAGTAGAATATTTAGCAAAATCAGATCCGATAAACGCATTATTAAAACTTAAACACCTAGTAAATGCACCTACAACTGAACTATCAATAAAAGCTTGGAAGCTGCGTATACAACTATTACAAAAACAAAATAAAGGGTTACTGGCAAAAAGTTATTTAGAGGGATTATTTAAAAGCAGCCAAAATCATAAAATTAAACAGTATGCTGCCAGCTCGTTAATCACACAATACCAACACTTACAGCAAGATAATTTAATGCTAGGTTTATGTGCCAGTGCTTATACTTTATTAACACAATGTCCAAATGTAATAATTCAAATTGCCTTAAAACAGAATAAAAATTTGCTGGCTTTATGGCTTTCACATGACTTTTCAGCGCAAGCAAATAACGCAGTTGGATTTAGCCAACTAAATTGGCGTAATTTTGCCCCAAGTGCCCCGCTTAAAAGCGAGTATTCTGCACAGTATGTAGCGAGTCAACTTTTAACCAGCTCAGAAAATGCTTATTCCGCAGTTAAAATAGCAGAAAATCAACCCTTGGTTATTGAAGCTGGTACTGCGCCACTGACAATTTCACTTCGAGCACGAACAAAAAGCGTACAAAACGGGCAATATAAAATGGCTTGGCTTTACGCAAAGAGTAAACAACAAAATAAGTTATTACCTATTTATGCTGATATTGCATCAAATACAGCACTGAATGAGACAAAAGAAAGCTTATCCATTGCAGCCGATGCGCTATTAACGTTGCAACCTGGTGAGCGTATTGTACTTAAGAGTAACCAAACAACATTTGTTACTTATACGGTTATCCCTGAATATCAAAGCGAGCAATTTACTTATAAAAATAGCGCTGCGAATAACTTAGTTACACACGATTTTATGGCATTACTATATAGCCATGATGTTAGTTTGCACGATATATTGACTGATGCCCTGTACAAATTATCGCAAAAAAAATTGAGCATAAATGAATATACTCAACTACTTTCTCGTACCGAAGTAACCCCTATTTCAGCACTTCTTGGTACCCTTTACTCACGTATAACCAGCTATGGTGAATGGGTTTCTATCCCACAGTATAATGACTTCGCTGGTACACAATTAATCAATGTCGATGCCATAGAAATGGCCAGCTATAGTGATCAACTTGTACGAAGTAGTACAGTAAAACATGCTGAACAAGGTATTTTACTGAGACCTTTTCATGAACTTAATATTGATTTAACACAAACGCGATCAACACAAATAAGATTAAATTTTAATTTCTCTGCAGCAGAGCTGTCACAAAAAAGTGTCGCCAATGTCGCTATCAATACAGGTTCATCAAATTCAACATGGTCTGTACCGCACAATCAAACAAGTCAATTTGGTTTTAATAAAACTGAACTCAAAAACAATGTGTTATCTATGCGCTGGTTAAACCCTTACCTTTCGCAAACATTAACCGTCAGTGCCGAGCAATATATTAAGGGCCACTGGGAGAAATTACAGCTACCTAACAAGCTATTATTTTACACTGCAACTAAAGCGCAGCCCGTGACAGTTAATTTAAGTGCTGATCGGTTTATCAAATTAGAACAAGTAAGAAAAAACGGCACTCAATCGATGCAACGTACTGAGCAACGTTTTATACACCCTGCGGGTAAAGTGGAAATTAAAACAGATAAATTAACGCATGTGCGCCTATATCAGTGGCAGTTAAGTGAATTTAATTCAAAGATATCTACTTTTAAGCAACCTACGCTTAAGTTTGCCGATAAAATTGTTTATAAAGCACCTAAGGGCGAACAGTACACACAAAGCAATGCGACATTAAAACCCGAAGAGTTAAATTGGCAAGCCTTTGTCGGTTATGACCGCCAAGGTATTTTTGAATCAGCTGAAGGCATTGCAACTAAAGAAAACATCGATTTTGGAGCCCGCTTTCGTTTAAATTATAACGAGCACTGGTATCGTGTAGATATCGCTCAATCACTGAGCAATCAACAAACTGACGTCGTTTCTGTAGATGGTTATTATAAATGGCGAGATCACCAAACACCTTGGTACTTTAACGCAGCACTGCAAACGACTTGGCAATATGCTAATGAAGGTAATAAGAGCCAACGCTCAGCCTATACCTATTTAGAAGCGGGACAAATTTGGCAAATAAACTCGACTCATCGTCATCAATGGCAAGTGAGCCCATTTTACAATTATAGTAGTGCGGATCTCACTGATTACTTACTCGATGATAAATTAAACTCTGATATTTATAATTTTTATCGTGATGATCATCGCTCAGGCTGGCAGGGAGAATATAATTACCGCTACCAACCTTGGGTTGATAACTACTTAGAATTTGGTGTAGCAAGTACTTCTAATGAAGACTGGACTAGCCTTGATAATATTAGCTTTTCAACATCGTGGAATCAGTTTTATCATGGCCACATCTTTAAAGCAGGTTTAACCAGCGCTTATCTTTTTGCCGATGATGATAGAGCAATAGATACTTGGCAGTATATTTCGGGTTTATCTTGGCAGAAGCAAGTTTGGTTAGGTAACTTTTCTCAAGGATGGTTGAAATTAAGCTGGGACCAAAACTGGTTTCATAATAGTCATAATATTGGCCTGGAATTTTCTACGGGAAACATTTCAAGAACAGGTTTTGCTCCTTTTGCTGATAATGAAATTATTTTTCCCTCATTACAATTTAATCACTTTTTAGAGCAGTATAACAATGACCAAAGATGATTTAAAAAACCAACTAGAAAAGATTTTATTTTCTGATATTTCTAGTTTTTGGTTAGATCTTTATCGAAAAAAATATAGTCAGTTAGTCAACGACATTGCCGCTTGGGATTTGATTCAAGATATGCCCGAGGATGAAGATGAAAATGCATGGTTACTTTTACAGACAATTGCTTTTTTACGGTATGAAATAGAAACAAAACAACAAAAAATTGAAAAGCTTGATACTGATTATTTATTATTTATAAAACGCTTAAGTCATGGTGAAATTAAAGCTGAGCGTGAATTTCATATTCTCGATTATGCTAAACAGCTTGGGGCGACAGCAGAAGAATTAAAAGAGGATAAACTCGCATTCAACCGTTGGTTTGACGAAGGCGCGGTAATTAATCGCTACCAAGATTCCGTCGCCGAAATTGAGCAGACTCTTAAGTTCTTAATAGGCAAATTAGGTGATTTAACGAATAACTATATTAAAAATCACGCAACAAAAGCTGAAGATGCGTGGATTAAGTTGGACTTAGAAAACTTTATCAGCCAACTTTTAGATAAATCGGATAATGATCACCTGCGTAATGGCCTATATCGCGCTTTAGCAAATCAAGTTCAGTTAATGTACTCGCTCGATATTGCACCAGAACTAAGTGCAGATCTAATTGCGAGTTTGGTTTTATCTCTTGAATTAGAACAAACCCCTCACGATGCCAAAATCGATATCCTCGAGATTTTAGTATTACAAAGGCCGACTTTTATCCAAGGGTATATTCAAACGCAAATAGAATTAAGTACAGAACACACATTAACCCCCCATACCCACTCAAAATTACTTTTTTTACTGAGTGCTTTTCCTGCCATTTTAACTAAAACACCGCAGCTAACAAGCAGTACTGAGCAAATATTACTCCAATTAGCACAGCACCCTTTTGATAGAGTAAGGCAAAGTGTGTATGAACAAGCTATCCATTATAGTTTTAAGTTTTTAGTCCAGTTACTACATTTTGGGCTTCAAACAGAAAAAGAAGACGCGGTTCGCTTTACTATTTTTAAGCAACTAACATTAGCAAAATTAACCCAAGACAATGTTGCTTTTAACTCTTGGAAAAGTGCCCTACAAAGTAATGAATGCTTTGAAATAAAACGTTTGCTGCTTGAATTGAGCACCCGGATCATGTTTAACCAACAGGTTGAGTCTGAAGATTATGAATTAATATTTAATCAATATATCACCATATTAAATGATCAACTCGAACATGAGAAAAACCTTGCTGTTAAACGTATCATCACTCGCACTCGCGAGCAGTTATTTTGCTTTATGCATCAAAACCATATGGCTGAATTCGATAGTGCATTATTGACTGACTCGCAAATGACGATGTCAAAATCAATTATCGATGAGCAACTGTTAGGTCGTATTTTAAGTCGTAAAGCACAGCAACACAGTGGATTTAACGTCAGCAGCAATAGCAAACATTGGCACATTACTCACGGTTATCAATTTGGTTTTAGACTATGGCGTTTTTGGCATGAATGGCGTAATCCAAGCTCTGATAAACGTCAAAGTTATAACCATATTAAAGCAAGAAAACCATCTGCATTCATGCATGTACCTAGCTCTACGGTTGCTGAAATCAGTGAGACAAATGTACCCGGTGAACCATTCTTTCATAGTGAGGAATTTAGTACTCGCACACACCTGCCTTTACTTGATTTTCTTTTATCGGTATTAAGCCAAGACAATATAAAAGGGGATGCTAAAACTTATACTCCCGATGGGATACTTTGCGTTACCCCCCCTAAATCGACATTAAAAAGATTAAAAGTATATTTTTGGTTATCGATGAACTACGCACGCTTAGATGCCTTAAGAAAAAGTAATGCAATAGAACAAACCCATTACTTAGAGGAACTTAAAGGGCAAGGTTTTAAATTTACTTTTAATAGTTATGGCGATCAACTCAATAGTTCTTTTCCGGTTGAATCATCAATATCTGCTTTATATCAACGTTTGAGCATCACCCCTTTAATAGCAAATATTTGGCTCAGTTTTAAAGAGTATTTGTATTCAATTTATCAAAATACAATCGGGCAATTAGTCTTTTTTGTTACCGCTTTTATTTTATACTTTTGGGGCCGCCATATTCATGCTAGTCGCCGGATTCGCAATGATAGAAAGCATATTCCTGTCAGCATCGGGGGCTGGGGCACACGTGGTAAATCAGGTACAGAACGTTTAAAAGCCGCTTTATTTAGTAGTCTTGCGTTAAAGTCTGTTACAAAAACAACCGGTTGTGAGGCAACATTAATTTATGCCCGCTCCAATGGTGAACAATTTGAAATCCCCATATTTAGGCCATTTGATAAAGCCACAATTTGGGAGCAAAGTGATGTATTGCATTTTGCTAAAAATGTTAAAGCCGATGTTTTTCTATGGGAATGTATGGGGTTGACGCCTCGGTATGTGAAAATATTAAGAACATGGATGCAAGATAACTTTTCAACCATTACGAATGCCTACCCCGATCATGAAGATATTTTAGGGCCAACTGGGGTCGATGTTGCCAGCGAAATGGCTAATTTCATCCCTCCTAAAAGTTTAGTATTTACGTCTGAGCAAAATATGGCTCCCATACTCGAACTCGATGCTCATCAAAAACAAAGTAATCTTATTCAAGTTCACTGGGGAGATGGGTTTCAAATCACTTCTGATATACGTGCACTATATCCTTATGAAGAACACCCTGACAATATCGCTTTAGTTTGTAAAATGGCTGAGCATATTGGTATTAACAAAGACTATGTGTTTAAAGAAACAGCGAAACGTATTGTCCCTGACATTGGTGTTTTACAGCACTTTAATGCAGCAAAAATAGAAGATAGCTCGATCTCCTTTGTTAATAGTATGTCTGCTAATGAACGCTTAGCGACATTAGAAAACTGGCGCAGACTGGATTTATTTTCACTTAGTAATCAACCAGACAAGCAAATTATTGCATTAATTAATAACCGTAACGACCGTGTTTCTCGCTCAAAGGTGTTCGCACAAATACTCGCGCATGATCTTCCATTTGATAAAATGGTGGTGATTGGGACAAATATTGACGGATTTTATAGTTATTATTTACAAGCAGTAGAAAAAAGAATCGAAAAAATATTAGTGAATAATGATTCTCAAGAATTTTCAGTTCTGTGTAATCAATTGCAATTAATTGACAAACAACAGCTCAGAGCTATTTATAATTACGCACTTCCCGACATCGACAGTGATGTTTTAGTTAACGAGCTACTAGAGAGTACCCAGCCACACACAGTATTGAAACAACATGCGCCAAATTTAACTACCGTACGCTACAATGCCCTAGCGCAAAAGCTTGAGCATTATAATTATTCACAACAGATAAAAATATTAGAAGATGATTTACTCTCAAATAAAGACGTCATAACAGCGCTGTTATTAGCATTTATAAAATCAAAAGTGGTACTCGTTGAAGAAACCAATATCAACCCCGATGAACTGACATCACGTATTGTCGATTTAGCCACACCTCATTGCCATCAAGTGGTGGTTGGAATGCAAAATATTAAAGGTGTTGGCTTAAACTATGTGTATACATGGCAACAATGGCAGGATGTTTATCAAAGTGTAGAAACGCTTTTGAACCCACAAAGTAGCAGCCACGAATTTAAAAAACAGCTATTAAAACTCAGTTTAGTATCGAACTATAGTTTACTCGGCGTTAACTTTATTAGTGACTCCATAGATGAAATAAAAAAAGCCACTCATGCGCAAAATGAATTTAGCCAAACAGAGATATTAAAAATTTCTGAAAAAATAGCTTTAACTAAAAGTAAGCAATCTAGTACATATAAAAACAGCACAAGTAATGTGTTTACTCGATTCATTACCCAAGTCATAGAGTCTTTTTTAGAGGCTGGGGCCGCTATAAAGCGTAAAAAGGTTGCTAATCAAGTATATCAAGATATTGCACAGCAAAGGATCACACTTGAAAAGGCAATTGAAGTACTTGCAAAGTTAAATCGAAATCAAAAACCAGGTTGGTTGTCATTAAATAATAAAAAGGATAACAACCCAATTGATTAGAGGTAATTAGTTTGGATGATAGGTAGATAACTTAATATAAACATAAGTACTACCTATCATTTTTTTAATAAAAAAAACAAAAAAAGTTAAAACACGCCCTCACGCTAAATAACAAAACAAAGTAAATTAAAAACAACAACTTATGTAAATGACTTTATATTTTAAGTTAATTTATCAAAATAAATCTTTGTTTCAAATTTGACCACAAACAAATAAAACCACATAATAGTACCAATGAATATTAATATTATGTTAACAAAAGTAATCATTACTTTTTAACAGGAGATTATAATGAAAAAATTTAAACTGGCTGCTTTACCACTATTAGTTGTATCAGGCCTTGCGACAGCAAATACTAACTTGGTAGAAAATGGGTCATTCGAAACGGATGTTGTTTCACAAAAGTGGGCGTTAGTAGATGTAATTTCAGGCTGGCAACGTAGTGACAATGCACAAGCAGAAATTCAAACGAATAGCTTAGGTATTATTGATGCTGTAGAAGGCACACAATACATTGAACTAGATTCAACTGAGAATTACAGCATCAAGCAAACTATTGCGACACAAGCTGGTAAAACGTACAGCTTAAGCTTTTCTTACTCTGCACGCGTTGCTGATGACGAAGATACGAATGCAGCTGAAGTATTATGGAATGGCGAAGTCGTTGCTGAATTAAACTCATCAACGCCTGGCTGGGAACAACACACAGTAACTTTAACCGGTGCTGATGATGTTAGTGTATTAACTTTTGCTGGTACAGGTACTGACGACTCTTACGGTGCTTTCATCGATGATGTTAAACTAGAAGCGGTATGTGATGTAACGACTGGTTTATACGGCATGAATAAATTTGGCTCTGCAAGCGAAGGGTTTATTTACCACCTTGATACAGAAACAGGTTCATCAACTAGCCTAATCGGTGTTAACAATACTGCGTCTAATATTGCAAGTAAAGATGGCGTTTTATACTTTATGGAACAACTTGATAGCTCAACCAAAGCGTCTCAAGTATTAGCGTATGACCTTGCTTCTAAAGAACAAACATTAGTTAACCAAACGGTATCATACCCAATCTACCGCTCTGCTGTAACACCAGACGGTTTATCGCTTCGCGCTACAAGCAAAACTTACATGTATGATTTTGATCTTGAAACAGGTGCTAAAACTGTACTGGGCAAATTAACTTACCCTGGTGATTCATTCTCTGATGGTGATATTGCATACTCAGCTGATAACAACGTACTTTACGTACTAACTGGTAAAGCATTGTATACTTTAGATGAAGGTTCGCTTGACCTTTCTCTTGTTGGTGAGCACGGTATTAACTGGGCTTCAGGTATCGCAGTTTCAGATGAAGGTACAATCTTTGTTTCTGGTCGTGTAAGCGGTGAGAATGCTAAGATTTACTCTTTAGATCAAAATACAGCTGAGCCGACCTTTGTAATGGAAGGCCCTGACCATATCAATGACTTAACATTTGTTAGTGACAGTATCTGCCAATAATCTATTGTTAAATAAAAAGGGTTAGCAATTGCTAACCCTTTTTTATTTCTGTTTATTGCTCACAGAATTAAAGCTTTAATGCTCTAGTTCTTAACATAACTGTATTTATGGCGTTAAGAACGTCGTTTATTCATAACAGTGCAATGTATGTATTTATTTTTATAGGTATTATTTAACTCTTTTTAATTCAACAACGTCAGATGAAACCGTTGTCTGAATACTGTTGATATAACTTTGCCCATAAATAGCTGCTATCACAAAAAGTATCAGCGTTACGCTCGTAAATCTTACCCACTGAGATAAATACCAATAGACAATACTCAATGTGAATACAATGAGCACTATATCGAAATTAAACAGGGTTTTTAGTAATATTAAGGTGTTGTCTATCGAATGTTGCTCAACGGTGTTATTCATAGCAAAGAGTTCTATGTAAAATAATGCAATTGCAATCACCACACAGACACATAATTTAATTTTTGTTAATGGTGTAGATGGAACCGCAATCACTAACAAAGCAAAAAAAGCGGCATTTTTTATGACATCAAAGTTAATGATACCGTAATACATTAACGCAAATTTAATTAAAAAATATAGGTTCCAAATACCCAGTCCAGTTAATTTCACGATTTATCCTTCTTATTTTCATATTTGTACGGTATTAAGTACTCATGCTTAAAAGTTATTTTTTTATAGTACGTTTTTACTTTTTTAACGATTAAAGAAGCTATTAAGCACAACAATGCGCCCCCTATAGCTGCAAAAAATGCGGTTATTAAAAACTGATTAAAACTCATTGTTTATCTTCTACCTGTAATTTTATACGTGTTGCAGCAGGTCTTTCATATGTTCTAAATTCTACTGGGGCTTCCTCAGTAGTCTTGCCTACACTCGGTGAATAGATATGTTCCATTAACTGGTTTGTGTAATCGGGAATATCTTGCCCAGCAAATAGCTTGCGTTGTTGTTTACACGATTGCTGAATATAAAAGTGCTCTGAAATAACTTCTGTTTGAGTAAAAAACTCTTTTAAGTTTAATTTAAATAAGTGTTTTATCGCTTTATCCACATCATGCTCTCTACATGCATGTAGATATAAATAGACCGAATTCCCCGCGGCACTTATTATATCCCCCTCTCGTTTGATATGAAATAAATGCAATGGGTGTATCGCTTCGATACGTGGTAATAACTCTAGTAAAACTAATACTCCACTGATCCCTAAATTTACAGCAGCTTCACTATTTTCTTCTACCTGTTGTATAAATTCATAAAATGGTAGGTACCCTTTGCCAAGTGAACTTGCCGTTTCAGTTAAAATTTCATCAACATTACTTGGTAATTGACGTGAAAACTGAAAACCTTGAATTGATTGTATCTGTGAAAACAACCTAGAAGGCTCAGAATAGCTATACAAAATAAGGTTTACACCTAATGTTAAGAATAAACATTCATCTTGATGGCGAATAATGCCATCGACATTTTGAATAACTAACTTTAACCATCGCCCACCTTTATTTCTTAACTCAAAACACATTTTAGCCAGCGCAACAAGATCGGTATAACGTGTAACGCTAAACACTAATGTAGCGGCGTTTAAGTCTTCTGCTAACTTGAGTAAGTCTTCATTATTTTCAACTGTTAAAAATAATGCAGGTAATTTTGTACCTTCTGGCACACAGTTTTTCACTAACCACACATTATCTTCATCTTGAAATTGAGAATGAACTAGCTGTTCATTTATATGAGGTTTTTCAGCAACGATATGAGAGCTTATTTTTGTAAATGTATATTGTGTTTGCGCCAACACCCCTTTTTTATGACTCCAATAATCATAATCAATCATGTTTACTGAAGAATCTTTATATATAAAAGCAATACCATTTAAGTGTCTATTTAAGCTTTTTGAAAGTTCACGGTATCGAGGCGTATCAGGTCCAGTTAACAGCAGTAACAGGGTAATATTAAATTTTAAAGCAAAACGATTTAGTTTAACTATTAATGATTCGAAGTTTTGCGTACTCAAACTAGCTAAATCTTTAAAATTAAAATGTAAAATAGTCAGTGAGTGTTTGATTTTATGATAACTACTTAACTCTCTAATTAACCCAGATAGAACAACATCAACACTTGTGGTTGAGGATTTTTCGGAAAAAGAGAAAGGGTGTAGACGACCCGATTCATATAACGTTATAAGTGATTGAGAATAATCAGTCTCAAAAAAAACATCGGCTTCTTGTGCAAGCATAAAAACATTTTGCGTATCGTCAACATAATTAACTGCTTGAAGCGCATAATCCAGTACCAAATCATTAATTGGCGATAGTAAAATATACCCTCCAGGATTCGCCAACTCTTGCGCTGCAGGTTGCAAACCATCAATGTTAAATCTGTGCACAATATTTACCTTAAATTTTTGTTAATTTTATTGAAACTGCTATTTATATAATACTAAATTACTGTACACTTATTGAATACAAAAATATATCGATTAACGCGGGGTATTATGCAAAACATTGAATTTAAAAGTATATATACTTTAACAAAAAGCGATATAGATAATTTAGTTAACCGTTTTGGTGGTGATAGCACGCAGTACCTTGAAATCACTGATAGCTATAAAAACAATCAAACAATTAAAAAATACCCGCTGATAAAAGAAATCCAAACCACTTTCATCTTAAAAAACGTGGATGAGGTGTAACTGTGCCTAGAATTTTTATAAAAGGCATTAAAGGCGGTGTTGGCACCACGACCGTTGCCGCAAACTTAGCTAGTATGTTAAAAAAATCAAACTTAGATGTACTGGTCGCTGAACTTGATTGTAAAAATGATTTAGGGCTGCACTTTGGCCTCCCCTGGGGCGAAAACTCAGGCTGGAGTTACGCTAAAAACTTTAACGATGTGAGTGAATGTGCATTTGTAGATAATGAAGGCATTGTATTTTTACCCTATGGAGAAAACTCAGCACCTGAACTAAGTGTTTCTTCACTTATAAATGACTTATCTGCGTATGCAGTGAAAAAAAAAGCATGGCTACTTTTCGATTGTCCAGCAAACATTAATCTAGCAGACCTTCCTCTCAATAAAAGTGATATTATTTTAGATTTAGTTAACTGTGATGCAATATGTCATAGTTTTATGTATAAAAAATTAAAGCTGCTTAGCCAGGTAAAAAGTGTTTGGCAACATTACTTTGTCGTTAATAAGTATAATTCATCTTCGGTCATTGAATTTGACTTGTATAGCTTATGGCAATCAACAATGCCACTTATTACACCTTTTTTTATTAATCATGATGAAGTCATAAAAGAATCGACTGCGTATAAAAACGTCGCTATTAATTGCGCCCCTTATAGCATTACTAAAGACGACTTTGAAACACTCGCGGGCTGGCTTGTAAGTAAAGTATCAAAATGAAATATTTCCAATCGCAGCACTTAAGCCAAAGTAAGCACTTCATTTATTTGATTCTATGTATCGTGTTTACAGATAAAATAGCGCGTTTGATACGATTTAAATTTAGTTGTTACTTTAAACAATACCAGATGAGTGCACTGGAAGCTTTTTTATTACCTTTTTTCACGCTTTCATTTAGTTTACTGTTTAAATTTAATAATCAAAAAAAACAAAATAAACACTTTTTAAAAAATAACTTCCCACATTTAAAAACGCCGTATAAACGCTATTTATATTCCAATGCCTTACGTTGCCTCTTACAAAGCTTATTTTTGCTATTGTTTAAAAACACACATAAAAGTAGTTACTTAAAAAAGCGGTTAGCACATTACTTTCATTTTTGGGTTCGCTATTTATTTAAACAATTTAAATGGATAGATTTAAAAATCGGAAAATTCTTTAAACGCCTGTTTTCTAAAAATAAAACGTCCAGAAAAAACAGTGCTTTTTATCACGTTGCACAAGCACGTATATGGCAAAACAAAATGGTTAAATATGCTATTTTTGCACTGACTTTACTACTGCTCGCTATTTTTATAACCATTCCTTTTAGTTTAGAAGCACAAGCTGTATTTATTAGCTTTATACTTATTGTGGCGTATTCACTTAGGCGAATAAAAGGCCAAATGGCGACGATTGTTATGATCACTTTATCAGTGACAACATCAACGCGTTATTTGTGGTGGCGATACACCGAAACCCTCAACTGGGACGACCCTTTAGCACTTGGTTTAGGCATAGGTTTATTACTTGCTGAAACATACGCTTGGCTAGTATTAATACTTGGCTTTTTTCAAACTATTAATCCACTAGAGCGAAAACCGGTTGCCTTACCAGAAAACACCGATTTATGGCCAACCGTTGATATATATATTCCGACCTACAACGAACCATTAAGTGTGGTAAAGCCGACAACCCTTGCTGCAATGAGTATTGATTGGCCACAAGATAAATTAAATGTCTATATTCTTGATGATGGAAAGCGACCTGAGTTTGGTGAATTTGCACAACAAGTGGGAGTTGGCTATTTAACTCGCCCCGATAACAATCATGCCAAAGCAGGTAATATGAACAGTGCAATGCGCTACACTGATGGTGAATATATTGCTATTTTTGATTGCGACCATATCCCTGCTCGTTCATTCTTACAAATGACTATGGGGCAATTTTTAAAAGATAGTAAAGTATGTTTAGTTCAAACCCCTCATCATTTCTTTTCAGCAGACCCTTTTGAAAGAAACTTAAATAACCACAGTCAAATTCCAAACGAAAATATGCTCTTTTATGGCTTGATTCAAGATGGTAATGATATGTGGGATGCTACTTTCTTTTGTGGCTCTTGTGCTGTACTCAAAAGAGAAGCATTAGAAAGTATCGGCGGTTTTGCATTTGAAACCGTTACCGAAGATGCGCACACCGCACTTAGAATGCAACGAGCAGGTTATAAAACGGCCTATATAAATATCCCACAAGCCGCAGGGCTTGCCACAGATAGTTTATCAGCACATGTTGGTCAGCGTATTCGTTGGGCACGAGGCATGGCACAAATTTTTAGATTAGATAATCCACTGTTAGGTAAAGGGTTAGGGGCGGCACAAAGATTGTGTTACCTAAATGCAATGTTGCATTTTCTTTCGGGTGTTCCCCGCATTGTTTTTCTAACCGCTCCGCTGGCATTAATCTTTTTTAATGCCTATATAATTTATGCACCTTTTATCGCTATATTTATTTACGTTGTACCTACATTAATACAAATAAAAGCAACTAACTCACGTATCCAAGGCAAATATCGCTATTCATTTTGGGGCGAAGTCTATGAGTCTGTTCTGGCTTGGTATATTTTAAAGCCTACCACAGTGGCTTTATTCAATCCTAATAAAGGGAAGTTTAATGTCACTGAAAAAGGGGGGTTAAATGATAAAGAGCATTACGATTGGAGTATATCTAAACCTTATTTAGTCCTGTTAGGGATTAACTTAGCAGGAATGGTTTTTGGTATATTTAGATTATTTTTATCAGACCCAACGCAAATTTCCGTGTTGCTTATTAGTATGTGTTGGGCAGCTTATAATTTAATTATTTTAGGAGCTGCTGTAGCGGTGGCCGCTGAGGCAAAACAAGTCAGAACGTCGCACCGAATAAAAGCAGACTTCTCTGGAGCCATGAGACTAAGTAATGGCCATACTATTAAAGTACAAATAACAGATTATTCAGATAATGGCGTAGGTATAAAAACCCAACACCAACATTTGTGCAAAGTTAACGACAAAGTTGACTTACTTATGTATCGAGGCAACAAACAGTTTTCATTTAGTGCGCATATATGTAATACGCGTGATCTACAAATGGGATTAACATTAAAAGATTTATCTTTAGATGAGCAAAAAGCATTCATACAATGTACTTTTTCAAGAGCTGATGCATGGCTAGATTGGCAAAATAACTTTTTGCATGATCGCCCTTCATATAGCTTCAAAGAAGTACAAAAGACCAGTTTAAGGGGATTTAAAAATTTATTATTTCATGCCCCAAAACCATTACAACCAATCATTAAGTTAATAACGAGTGTATTGACATATATACATTCATTTATTCCTACAAAACCAAAAGCGCAAAATAATTATGATCAAAACGTGGCTTAAAACAATTTATCCTATCGTACTTATATGTATGTCTTTCGCTTCTCACAGTGCGAATTACTTAACTGATAAGCCTGTATTTGTAAACGGTTATCCTGAAAGTGCTCAGGTGTCTAGTTTACAATTAGAGTTTAGTGATCTGGGTTTTAATGGTTACAGAATTGACGGGGTCAATAAAAATGCCTATGTTGATTTTACCAACCGTTTCGATAAATTGAGTAAAGATTTAACACTGCATTTTTCATATAGTAATTCACCTTCTTTAATCGATAATGTCTCGCACTTAAAAGTCTATTTTAACGATAACTTAGTCACCGTTTTACCAATTAACAAACAGCTAAGTATTACGAAAAATGCCGTCACACACGACATTAACTTAAATGCAAAATTTATTAAGGATTTCAACCAAATACGTTTTGAATTAGTGGGTTATTATGATTTAACATGTCAGGATTATTTTAGTAAAACCATTTGGACTGAAATTAATAAATCAAGCCATATAACTCTTAATCAACAGTCGTTAGCTATCGATAGCCACCTTGAATACTTACCACAACCTTTTTTCGATAAAAATGATTATTCGCAGCTAAACCTTCCATTTGTTTTTGCAACTCAACCCAGTAAAACAACACTAGAGGCAGCGACAACTCTTTCTAGCTGGTTTGGATCTCAAGCTGACTGGCGCGGTGCGAAATTCCCAGTAAGTATCGACACATCACCTAAGCAACATAGCGTTATTTTTGCCACTAACAATGCTAAACCTAGTTTTTTAGCCGATTACCCAGATGTTGATAAGCCAACCATTGAAATAATTTCAAGCCCTTTAAATCGCTATAATAAATTACTATTAATATTAGGACGTGATGATGCCGATTTAAAAACGGCCGTCACCGGATTAGTATTTGGACATCAATTAATGACCGGCCGTACAGCTAGTATTGATTCAATAAAACCCATCGCATTACGCAAAGCATACGATGCCCCGCGCTGGATAAGAAGTGATCGAGCTGTTAGTTTCGAAGAGCTAATTGACTATCCAACGCAATTACAATCAACAGGATTAAATGCTCCACCAGTAAAACTGAGCATGCGCTTTGCACCAGACTTATTTACGTGGCGAGAAAAAGGCATTCCGTTAAATCTGCTTTATCGCAATACACCAAATAATGAAAGTATTACGTCACGTTTAAACATCCTCATTAATAAAGAATATATTAATGGTTACTTACTGAGTTCTGATGGTACAACACAAAGTATTGAAGACACATTTATTCCTTTAATTACAGGTAAAGACGCGACACAAACTAACAATGCATTTACTTTAGATGGTATAGATTTAGCTAAAAGTAATGACTTTGAATTTGACTTTAAGTTTGGCTTTTCACAAGAAAAAGGACAATGTTCTGTCCCAGCAGGTGGAGAGTTTGGTGCAATTGAAGGTAGCTCAACTATTGATATCAGTGGCTTTGACCATTATATTGCCCTACCCGATTTAAACGTTTTTGCTCATAGCGGTTTTCCTTTTACAAAATATGCAGACTTACAACAATCGTTATTTTTAATTGAAAAAAAGGCCTCAACTCACGCCATTTCAACGTTATTAAATACAGCAGGTCACTTTGGTGCAATAACAGGCCACCCTGTAAATAAGTTAACGATAAATTACTTATCTGAAGATATAACAGACACTGATAAAGACATTTTAATCATTACAACTTCAACGCAGTTAGCTGATACAACAACACAAAACGTATTATTAAAAAATACTGCACGTGTAATCGATAACGCTTTGTATAATGGTCAATTTGATAATTCAAATACAGAAAAAGTACAAGTTAATTTAACCAGTAGTGGTGATATGGCTATTATAAGTGGTTATCAATCTCCATTTGATTCTGATCGCTCAATCGTGTCACTTACAGCCTCAACCTCTGATGCCTTTTATCTACTAAATGACACTTTATTATCTTCTGAAAAGCTAAATCAAATTAAAGGAAGTGCAGCAATCATCAATAGCCAACGTATTACTACGCTAAAAGCCGATGATCAATACTTTGTCGGTTATATACCAGTGCACACGTTAATTTGGTTCCATTTATCTGATCACCCAATCTTATTGGCGTTACTGTCTATTTTAACCTTATTACTCATTTCGTTTATCTTATGGCAAATATTAAAAGTACTGACACAAAAACGATTAGCTGAGGGAGACGAATAATGAATTATTTTAAACGCACTTTTTTACTGCTTAGTTTATTCATTTCATTTAACAGTACTGCTGCCCTAGAGCAGTGCGGGGCATGGCCTGAATGGGAGCATTTTAAATCTCATTTTGTAACAGAGAATGGTCGCGTTATTGATCTCGGTAGTAAGCAAAACATTACCACCTCAGAAGGTCAATCATACGCCTTATTCTTTGCCTTGATCAGTAATGATAAATACACCTTTGACAAATTATTAGATTGGACACAAGACAATCTAGCCGAAGGTGATTTAAGTACCCGTTTACCAGCTTGGAAATGGGGTGAAAATAACCGTAAAGTAGGCCGTATTTTAGATTCGACGCCAGCTTCAGATTCTGATTTGTGGATAGCATATAGCTTATCTCAAGCAGCAAAATTATGGGGCGATCGTAGATATGAAGTCCTCGCTGCGGTTATGGCAAAAAGAATTATCCGTGAAGAAACTCTGTTTATCCCAGGGTTAGGGGTTACCTTATTACCGGGGCCTGTAGGGTTTGAGTTAGATAATGGCCGATACAGGTTAAACCCGAGCTACTCACCATTATTTATTTACCGACAGTTTAATGAGTTATACCCGCACTCAGTCTGGCAAGAAGTAGAAAAAAGCTCAGCCAGAGTAATTATTGAAACCAGTCAAAATGGTGTGTCACCTGATTGGGTTTATTTCGACGAAAATAAAGGCTTTAGCTTTGATAAAAGTACAACAGACATCGGTAATTATAACGCTATAAGAAATTATTTATGGGCAGGTATGATGGCAGATGACGCTGCATATAAAGTAGAGCTAATAAAACAATTTCAGCCTTTTATAGCTAAAATAGAAAATAAAGGATACGTACCACTCAACACCTATTCACTGAGCGGGAAAGTCGATGGTGTAGGTCCTGCTGGTTTTAATGCGGCCCTCCTGCCTTTATTAAAAAACGACACAAACAGCAGCACGGCTACCAACATTAGACAATCACTAGCTAAAACAGCACAATTTAAGCAAAAAAACTACTACGACAGCGTATTATATTTATTTGGTACCAGCGCAGACGAACAACGTTTTACTATTGACAAGAAAGGTACATTACAACCTAAATGGAGTAATGAATGTCAGTAAGGCCATACCTTATTTTATGTGCTTTATTTAGCTCGTTTTGTCTTTATGCTGTGCAAAGTAAAGATATTGATAGCGATCCAGTGCATTGGCTAGTGAGCCAAATAGCGTTAGGTGAAGCCAAGCAAAATGAGGCATTAATAAGTGATAGCTTACAAAAGTTAATTGCAATTGCACCTCGGCGTATAGAAACCTTGTGTGCACAGGCTCATTATGAATTAACTCATAACAATATAGGTACAGCAAAAAATATTTATACTGATTTACAAAAGCATTTAGCCACAACTCATTCTTGTGTAAAAAAAGTAGAACAACTAATACGAATCTCTACCACGGCTAAAGCAACGGTAGAGCGAGCCAAAAACTATGCGGCACAAGGCGATTTTGAAAAAGCCAGTGCGTTATATACACAAATATTTAATGGCACTTACCCTACTCTTACCTATCAATTACAGCATTTAGATTGGCAAGCTCAAGATTTATCACAATGGCAAGCTGTAAATCGAAGCTATATGCAACTGCGCTTAAAATTTAAAAAAGTAGGTCAAATAGACATTGCTTACGCAAGGCACCTATTACGAAAAAACCCCAATAATATCAAGGCACTTAATATACTCAATAACTATCGTCATGCAGATAATTTCACACAAGAAGTAGAAGATATTTGGTTAAATGCATTGCAAAACATGCCTATTAACGAGCATACTTACTCTCGCTATCAATCCTATTTATCTGCTTACCCTTTTAGTAATAAAGGGGAAAATGCATTTACTCAATTCAAATCATTATTAGATAAACAACAGCACTTATTAGCCGATCCTGCCTATCAAGCCTGGCTTAAAGGTAATCAGTTACTTGAAGAAAATAACTTAAGCAAAGCAGAGCCTTTATTACTAAAAGCCTACCAAACCCGCAATACCGATAGCAAAGTATTACGAAGCTTAGGTTTGCTTTATTTAAAACGTAATAATAATCAGCAAGCACTCACTTACTTTAATCAAGCATTGCAATATACCGTACAAAACAGTGAGACATCTGAGCTAAAAACACTCGCAAACACCGCTAAATTTTGGCTTTATATTCAACAAGCAAAAGCGGCAACTAAAAAAAGTGATTTTACAAAAGCACAACTCAAAATTAACTTAGCGCGTACGATTAACCTTGCACCAAACACCGTTTTATTTGAGCAAGGACAGTTATTTGTAGCTCAGGGAAAATACGCCCAAGCCGAAACTATTTTTTATCGTTTATTAAACGTTGAGCCTGAAAATAAAAATGCATTAACGGCCTTACTCGCTATTACGCAGCGAGATGAAGATGAGCGCCATATGGTTAATTTTTATAATAACTTAGCTTTTAAACAACAAGTTATTGTTAAATCACAATACCAACAAGCATTAAGTAGTAAATTAAGAAAGAGCGCACAATTATCAATTGAAGATGCAGATGTTGATCAAGCAATAAAAACACTTCAGTACAGTATTAAGTCGGCTCCATCACAAGCGTGGCCTTATTATGATCTGGCATTAATTTATCAACAACAAGGCCTGACTGACAAAGCGCTTGCCTTATATAAAACGGCTTTAACTAAGTATCAAAACCACCCTACTTTGCATTACACCTATGCGCTATTTCTAAATAGTATTGAGAGGTACACGCAAGCATTAACAAGTTTAAATACTTTGCCAAAAAATCTTCATGATGATGATATTAAAGCACTTATTCAGCAGTTAAAAACCACTGAGCTATTTGCCAAAGCAGACAATTTGACGAGCACGGATGATAAAAATCAAATTATTTATCAGCTGAGTTATTTACAAGCACAACCATTAAGCCCGTTATTAAAAGCAAAACTCTCTCAAAGCTGGTATAAAATTAACGAAAACTTAAAAGCGATATCTTTATTAAAGCGTGCATTAGAAGAACAACCAACACTTGCTAGCTTTTGGCATAATTTATATGGCCAATGGTTATTACAACATGCTGATAGCACGGCAACAATGCAATGGTTTGAACATTACACACTCGCTAACTCAGCATCAGAAAAAGAAGTTAATCAATATATTACACTCGCTAATGCTTACTATGCTCGTTTTTATAAAGGGAGTGAGCTCATAGCAAAGCTCAATCAATTAGATCAAACCTATAAACAAAACCCTTTAACAGCGGCTGCACTAATTAAAACCCATTTAGCGTTAGGTAATGACGAAACTGCGACTATTATTTATCAAACTAAAATACAAAAAAATCTGGCTTTTAATTCAGATACTCAACTGTCTATTGTAAAAGCGTATAAAAAGCTAAATAAACCAACATTGGCACAACCAATACTCAAAGATGTCGTAGCCCAAAGTGCCTCGCAGCCAAGTTATTTTCAACAGCAAATAATGTCTTCTTTGTTTGATCTGACCGATGAATCTCATGCGCTTGCCTATGCTCAACAGCTAGTAAATAATGCCCCTGACGATCAAGCGCTCGCTTATTTGGCAGCAAAGCTGGCTGATTCATATCATAACCAAGCACTTGCAAATATGTGGTACCAACAAACACTCTCACCCAAGGTCCCATTAAACGAAACCCAATTACATACCGAGTTATCGGTTATTGATGATACAGCTCCTTGGTATATAACGAATGCTAAACAAGCACTAATAGAACAAAGTAAGAAAAATCAAGCCTACATTGCGGTTGGAGTTAACTTTTCAAATCAATCTAATAGTGAAAATGAATTAACCACCGATACAACAATGGTTCCAATTGAAGGCTATTTCCCCTTATGGCAAGGACATGGGTTTGTAAAATTAGATCCGATCACATTGAAAGCACAAACTAACTATTTTGACCAACTCACCTCTGGTAGCCAATATGGTCAAGGAGCTTTGTGTATTTTCACCTGCAATGAAAGTGAAATAACGCCTGAACAAAATGGGATAGATGTTGGTATAGGATGGGAAAATGAACATTGGCGTTTTGACATAGGAACCACTCCTTTAGGCTTTTTAGTTGAAGATATTGTTTGGGGGCTTAGATACACCGATAGCTTTAACGATTTTAACTGGCAAATAGAGCTAGAAAAACGCCCTGTCACCGATTCGGTACTGTCATATGCCGGCTTAACCGATGTCAACACAAACTCGGTTTGGGGAGGAGTACGCACAACTGGTATCACTCTCAATGGTGGATATAATATCAATGAGCAATGGGGTCTTTGGTCTGCTATAGATTATCAATTTTATGCAGGGCTAAATGTATTAGATAACCAGCGCTATCGTTTAATGGGGGGAGCATTTTATAAAGCAATTAAAAATCAACAACGCGAGCTTACTCTCGGAGTTAACTTATTTCATTGGGCCTATCAATATAACTTAAGTGAACAAACTTATGGCCATGGAGGTTACTATAGCCCGCAAAGTTACATAGGTATTTCATTGCCTTTCACTTACGATGCAAGGGTGGGCGAGGATTTTGTTTATCGCTTTAAAACGGATTTAGGCGTGGCAAAAAGTGATACAAATGCAAGTAACTATTTTCCAAACGATCCTCTTTTACAAGCCAGTGCGATTTTAAGAGAATCTGAAACAGGTATTAGCCCTGTTTTCGAGGCAAGCTCGCGAACGGGCTTATCTTATAAACTCGAAGGTAGTTTTGAATATAGAATCACGCCTCATTGGTTTTTTGGGGGCGCTTTCGCACTAGAACGTGCCGATTATTACGAACCAAACTCAGGCCAGCTGTATATACGTTATTTCTTTGATCCCGTTTATGGCCAGCTCTCATTTCCAGCAGAGCCGATAATCCCTTATTCAGATTATTAACACCGACATAATGGCATCTTTTTTTTCAATGTTGCCATTATGTACCTCACTAAAATAAACGTTTTTACCAAGTGCTGTATGTGTTTAATCCCCCTCACTAATCTCAACAAACAGTAGATACAACTTGCAGTACTTCCCCTTCTTGCCCTTGAGCGGTATACTCGGTGCCAACTGTAACTAAAATAATGGCTGGCGATTGCCTATTAACAGGGTTTATCTAATCAACCATTATCTTAATTACATAAAAACTTACACGACCAAGCATTCAACTATATAACGATACGAATGTATAAAATAAAATTATAAGGTCGTAACAACAACAATTATTGAGTTAGGAATAAACTATGAGTTCAGCTCCAAACAGTGGTTTTTTTGGCCACCCTAAGGGACTATCTACTTTATTTTTCACTGAAATGTGGGAAAGAATGAGTTATTACGGAATGCGAGCATTGCTCGTGTTGTTTATGACTGCCAGTCTACAAGAACAAGGATTAGCGTTTACCGTTGCTTCTGCTTCTGCTATTTACGGCTTATACACAGGTGCTGTTTACTTTTTAGGCTTGCCCGGTGGTTGGTTAGCTGACCGTTTGTTTGGCGGCCAACGAGCAGTTTGGTACGGTGGTATTGTTATTATGTGTGGTCACATAATTTTAGCTATACCTCACGATAACTCATTCTTTATTGGCTTAATTTTTGTTGCTATCGGTACGGGTTTATTAAAGCCTAATATCAGCGCAATGGTAGGCCAACTCTATGCCAGTGACGATGAGCGCCGAGATGGTGGTTACGCAATTTATTACATGGGTATTAACCTTGGTTCTATTGTGGGTTACTACGTATGTGGTTACTTTATGGAAAATGTAGGCTGGCATTGGGCATTTGGTGCTGCAGCTGTCGGTATGGGTATTGGTTTAATCCAATATCACTTTACCTTAAAAAACCTACCACCACATAGTTCACTCCCTGCAAATCCTCTTTCAGCAAAAGGTAAATCAAATACTTGGATTGCCATTGGTGCATTTTTAGCAGTTGTTGTCGGGGTTGTTGTCGGTGCCTCTACAGGTGCAATAACAATTAACCCTATTGTCATTGCAGGTTACGTGGCAGTTGCTTTTTCCGTTATCTTTTTTGTTTATTTTGGCCTTATTTACTTCAATGGTAATTTAAACGAAGCTGAAAAAAGACGTATGTGGGCATTGTTCTTAGTCTGTATCGCATCAGCTTGTTTTTGGTCTGGTTTTGAGCAGGCCGGTTCATCACTTAATTTATTTACCCGTGATTACACCGATCGTTTTATTGGTACATTTGAAATACCCACTGCATGGTTTCAATCACTAAATGCCATTTTCATTATTGTTTTATCGCCGTTTTTTGCCGCACTGTGGATTAACTTATCTAAAAGCATGCTTTCACCGTCGTACAGTATTAAATGTGCTGTTGGCTTAATTATTATGGCATCTGGCTTTTTAGTTATGTTTATGGCTGCACAATATGCTGCTGAAGGTCTTAAAGTGGCTCCTTATTGGTTAGTTACAACTTACTTTTTACATACTGTGGGTGAGCTTTGTTTAAGCCCAGTTGCATTAAGTGCAGTGAGTAAGCTTTCACCTAAACGTTTTTCTGGTCAAATGATGGGCGTATTCGTTTTAACCTACTCAATAGGCAATATCATTGCAGGCCTATTAGCTGGTAACTTCGATCCTGAGAACGTACACGAAATCCCTAATTTATACTTACAAATTGCGCTATTTAGTATAGGCATTGGTATTGTATTAGTACTGATTAGCTTTAAAGCTAAAGTATGGGAAAAACAAGGCTTAAACGACGAAGAAACAGCTTAAGTCGTATTAATAGTAATATCTAAAGGCAAGCGCACTCAGCGCTTGCCTTTTTTTATTGCAATAAAAAAATTCCGTAAGCCAAAAGAACGACATGCCAAAGTCATGTTTAAACACCTATTAAATACCCCTAGTAGTGAGGCATGCAAGATATAATGTAATCACCAAAACGTGTATTTTATGCAATGAAATTAATGAGCTATAAAAGCAAATAACAAGGTTAAATATATATGTAAAAATTATTACTGGCTTTTTCAGCCCAAGTTGGTATCTTAATCTGGTTAATAGTCAGTTGTATATTTAGTATGTCATTATTTATAAAGTCTTTTTATCATCGATGTTTTCCAACTCGCCAATTGCTTATACGCCAAAATGGGGAAGTTAAGCACCTTGTTTTAGCGCCTTGGTTACAACTTTTCACTATATTGGCTTTGTGTATTACTTTAATTTGGGTAACCGTTTCTAGCTTTAGAATATATAACCAAACAAATAAAATCACACACATTGAGCAATCACAACAAACCAAACAAACGCTTTGGCAACATCAAATCGAACAACAAAAGGCTCTGCAAACACAACAACGTGAACAGCTTGCTATATTAGAACAAAAACAAATACTGCTACAAAGTATGATCGAATCTTTACCAGCTTCTATTAGCAACGAAACGATTGATTCTATTAATGAACTCACTATTCCCATTGACGAAAAGAGTGATTTTCATGAACCCTTAGTTGAAGCGTCAAACAAACAAGCAGCACTCACCTATTCAGATGCATTTTCGACAAAATATGAACAATTAACTAAAGCTTATCAAAACAACTTTTTATACCTAGAAAAGCAAATTGAAAGCCGCCACAAAACCATTTTGAATATGCTTGAAGGGGCGGGTTTAGAGCTTGCATTAGCACAGCATTTAGCGCAAACAAAACCACTTGTGGCACAAGGCGGACCTTATAATAATTTTGATGAGAGTAAATTGCCTAAATCATTTTTAACCGTGGCTGATAAATTACTTGCGCTGAATAACCTCGAATCTTTTTTAACTGAATTACCTAATGCATTGCCTTTAGAAAAAGCTAAGTACTATATTTCAAGCCAATATGGGTTACGAAAAGATCCAATGAACAACCGTAAGGCCTTTCATAAAGGCGTTGATTTAGCAGGTTGGCATAAGACCGAAATTTTTGCCCCTGCGAATGGCACAGTTTTAAGAGCGGGTCGTAACGGGGGTTATGGCAATTTTATTGAAATTCAACATAAAAATGGATTAGTTACTCGCTTTGGCCATCTAAATAAAATAAAAGTTAAAAAGGGTCAAATCGTTGCTAAAAATGATGTTATCGGCTTAATGGGAAGTACAGGACGTAGCACCAGCACGCATTTACATTACGAAGTATTACTTGATGGCAATCATATAAATCCACTAAAAATAACAAAGGCGCTTTCTCGTGTTCGGTAAAAAAAAGCAGAATAAAAATACAACTAATACCTCTTTACGACGTACTAACAGTACACCCTCTATTATTTCTCAAGATGTTCGATTAACAGGGACTTTAACCAGTCAAGGCGAAGTTCAACTTGACGGTCGAATTGACGGCGATTTAAAGGTACAACATCTAGTTATAGGCACTACAGGGATAGTTGAAGGTGTTGTTGAAGCTAAAAGCGTTATTGTTAAAGGAAAAATAATCGGTTCACTTAATGCAAGCGAAGTGACGATTAAAAATAGCGCGCACGTTCATGGCGACGTATTTCATGACACGCTCAGTATCGAAGCCGGTGCCGAAATAGAAGGGAATTTAAAACAACGTTTTGAAAAAGAAAACATTGATTTAAACCCACCAAAAAAAGACGCTCAAGATAGCGAAGTAAAGCCACTCATAAATGATGACGACACCGGTTTATCATTTGTAAATAAACCGGCTCCAAGCAAAAAGTAATTATTTTTTTTCGGTAATATACATAGTGATATCTGCAGTGAATACTAATTCATTGCGGGTATTATATAATTTCACCGGAACAATTAAATCTTCTTTATCAATCCATTGCCTCGGCACGTCAATCTCTGCAATGGCAGTCACATCGGTATCAACTTTTGCTAAATAATGTACGGTCATCGCTTTAGGGATCCAACGATGGGTTTTTACAGGCACCGTTGCATCAACCATTACACCGGCACACAACTCAGCTAAGTTACATTGTGCAATAGCATGAATAGTCCCAATATGATTATGTACACTGCGTCGGTTTTTAACCATCGCACTGCAATGCCCTGCTTTTAAATCGAGTACATAGGGTTTCATCGAACCAAAATAAGGGGCTTTAAAACAAACCGCTTTACTAAAAAGCCAGTGTCCAAAAGGTAGTGATTTAAATTTTTCCCATGTTTTTAATAAAGATGATTTACCACTCATAAAATATTCCTTGTCAGTTTATAACCTGACGTTAACACATCAGACCAGTTTAAAAAAGCAAACATACGACGTCTTTTTTAAATTAATTTTAATCAAGCCAGTGACACGGGTCATAAGCCCTTCCTTTTTAACAGACAGATCCCTAAAATAGCATTTAAAAGGAGGACCAATGCAAACACCCAGTGCAAAACCCAATGTAACTTTGTTACTTATCTTAATATTACTCGTTATTTTCTGCCCGATGGCAATTGATATTTACTTACCAGCCTTTCCAACCATTGCTGAGCAATTACATGTTAGTGAGCAACAAGTACAACAAACCGTTGCTATTTTTATGCTTACAGTAGGATTAGGGCAACTTATAGCGGGTCCTTTAGCTGACAAATTTGGCCGTAAACCTGTCGCTATTGTTGGCATATGTTTATATGGCTTATCTGCTTTAGCGGCTTATTTTTCAACGTCGTTTGAAATATTAATGCTCGCTCGCGCTATCCAAGGTTTAGGAGCGTGTGCAACATTTGTGAGTGCTTTTGCTATTGTTCGCGATAAATATGGTCCAGAAAAAAGTGGGCAAATGATCACCTACCTCAATGGTATTGTGTGTTTTATACCCGCATTAGCGCCTATTTTGGGAGCATGGCTTACATTGCAATTTGGCTGGCGTATGAACTTTATGTTTTTAACTGTTTTTGCTGTTATAGGCTTAGCTGTAACAATCTTGTTTTTTCGCGAAACACGCCCTGCCGATAGTCATTATCAAGGTCATATTTTAGATTTCAGACGCTTTACGCCTATTATAAAAACCCCTATTTTTCTTTTTAATAGCTTAATTTGCATGATTGCCATGTCGGCTATCTTGGTATTTGTAACCTTAGCACCGGGCTGGATAATTACCGAGCTAGGGGGCAGTGTCACCGATTTTACTTTTTGGTTTACCCTAAATGCTATTTTAAGTATTGTTGCCAGTTTTTTAGCTCCCATTTATATTAAACGCAATAGTCAGCGTGCGCTTCGTGTCGGGCTCAGTTTATTACTTTTCTCAGGGGGGTTAATGTTGTTATTAAGCCGCGTTCACACCGCCCTTGCATTTATGATCCCTATATTAATATCAGCACTTGGGTTTTCGTTATGTTTAGGCTCTGCTGCTGGAATGGCACTATCGCGCTTTGCTAAACAAGCCGGTACAGCTTCGGCTTTAATTGGTTTAATGCAAATGAGTGGCGCCAGTGTGTTAGTGCTTATCAGCCATTATTTAGCACTAAGCGCACCTTGGCTAATTGCCTTTCATTTATTACTCCTTACCCCTTTATGGTTAATTTTAATGAGTAAAAAAGCACACTCATTACATCCAACTAAAGGTTAGCTATAATGATAAATCCTGATTATTTAGCCTCATTTTTATTGGCCAGTTTTTTAATGGCTGTTGCACCAGGGCCATCCAATGCATTTTTAATGGCGCAAACCTTTGCCAAAGGGCGTCATGCAGGTATGCAAAGTGCTTTTGGCTTTGCTTTAGGCGGTGTTATCCACACTTTTTTTGCTGTGGTAGGTTTAAGCGCTATTTTAAAAGCGTCTACCACCGCTTACGCCGCAGTCCAATACCTTGGTGCAGGTTATTTAGCCTATTTAGGTTTTATGATGATAAAAGAAAGTGTTATAAAAACAGCTAAGCCAGTAAAAAATGAGCAAGTAATGGGGACTGAAAAACAAAAAAATGTCATGTTCCAAGCTATGATGACTGAAGTACTCAATCCAAAAGTAGCCTTGTTTTTTATTGCATTTATACCTCAGTTTGTCGATCCAACACTATCATCGGCAACATTTCAATTGGCTTTTTTTGGCTTACTTTATCCTATTTTTGCTTTTCCGATAGACTGCACGTATATTTATTTTGGCGATAAAATTGCACTGTTTTTTCGCCGTAACCCAAATTCACAAATTTGGATTGATCGGATCACTGGCCTAGTATTTATTGCTTTGGCGATTAATCTTTTACTTTAATAAATAATAAGAAGTAATATGGAACAAAAACAACAGTCTCTTCCCGCACAAAAAAATATAGCCTTAGTAGCACACGACGGTAAAAAAGCCGCATTAAAGCAGTGGTGTGAAAAACATAAAACAATATTAAGCCAGCACACATTATATGGCACAGGCACGACAGGGCATTTAATCGAAAAAACAACAGGATTAAATGTGGTACAACTATTGAGTGGTCCTATGGGGGGCGATCAACAGCTTGGGGCAAAAATTGCTGAGCACGAAGTGCATATGCTTATTTTCTTTTGGGATCCACTAGCCTCTCAACCCCATGATCCAGATGTAAAAGCATTGCTTCGCTTAGCGGCTGTTTGGAATATTCCTGTTGCCTGTAATGAAGTAAGTGCCGACATGCTCCTAAGCTCACCTTTAATGGATGTTGAACTTGATCGCACCTTGCCCGATTACGAAAAATATCTCGCAACCCGACAAGTCGATTTATAACACATTATATTATTTAAACACCATGCTGGCCCATTTAGTTAGGCCAGCGGTTACACTGCCAAAATGGTCACCATTAAGCATTGTTATATTTCCTAAATGTTCATTTAACGCGGCTTTTATTAATGGCGATTGTGCACTTCCTCCCGTTAAATAAATTACATCAGGCGTTGTCGCTGCATCCTGTATTGCTTGCTTAGCAAGCGTTACAATTTGCTCAATGCTACTTTGTACTGCCAATGCTAAATCACTTACCGATAAGTTTTCAGTTAACCCGTGATTCAAAAACCCTAAATCACAATCAAATGTGTCAGCAGAAGATAACGCGATTTTCGCCGCCTCTCCTTGTTGTACCAATTGGTGCCCTTGTTTGTTTTGCTGTAAATGAATTAATCGTTTATAAAGCTCAGGTGCGCTTACATCACGAAGTTGCGCATTTAATTCACGAGAATGACTCTGGCTATAAAATTGGCTTTGTAAATTAACATCATTAATTTTGCATGCTTGCCAAAAGGGTTGATTCGGTAAAGGTAACCCCGATTTAAAGGTACTGCCTAAACCAAGTAAGGGCATGAGCCCATGAAAACTTAACGCAATGTCTAAATCATTTCCACCCACTCGTTTACCACTGTGCGCTAAAAAATCATGCGCACGTTCGCTATTGCCTCTAAAGCTTGGCCCCATTTGTACAAACGAACAATCACTGGTTCCTCCCCCTATATCAATAACGAGTACTTTTTGATCTTGCGTTAACTTACTCTCGTAATCGATTCCCGCAGCAAGTGGTTCATATAAAAACTCAACATCTTTAAAGCCTGCACGCTTTGCTGCTCGCTCTAAAATACCAACGGCTTGTTGGTTTGAGTCTTCAGCCCCTACGGCTTGAAAGTTAACAGGGCGGCCAATCACGGTTTGTGTCAGTGTATTATTTAAAGAGTCTTCAGCGCGTTGCTTAATTTTTAAGATCATCGCCGTGGCAATATCTTCAAAAAAGTTTATTTGCCCTTGTTTTAGGCCTATTGCGCCAAAAAATGATTTTGGCGATTTAACAAAATACCCTTCTTCAGGAAACTGTACATATTCATTTATCGCTTCGCGTCCAATAAATAACGTTTCATCAGAGGGTTGTAAATCTAAATCGGACTTTATACGCGGTAGTGTATTTAGTAATGCTTGGCGCTGGGTTAAAAAGTCGTTTTCGTGAGCCGATCCCTGTAGGTTTTTAGCTACAAAATCAACTACTAAAGCACTATGGTGGGTATAAAGCGTAGACGGTAGGTAATATTTACCTTGCTCAAGTGGTACTAATTGAACACTTTCTTCATTCATAACGCCCATAGCACAATTAGAACTACCATAATCAAAACCGACAAACATACTTCACCATACATTATCAAAAGGCCGCGCAATTTAGCACATTTTATAAAAATTATAAATGCTCTCTCACCCTTAAAAAACGAGCAAAGCGCGGCACCCCATTTTTTGTTAGGCCATGATATCGGAAGGTTATTGTACTTCCAATTTTAGGTGGGTTTATCCGTAGCATATCGCTAAAGCCGGTGCCTATTTTAAATATTTTACCTTCGGGTGTTTGTACTTTTAATGCGCCTAACATGTCTTGATACTTTCCTTTGCCTGGTAAATGCGCAATAACAGTGGCTTCAGCATCTAAATAAGGCTTTAGTTTTAACAATGTATTACTGCGGCCACTTTTGTATTTCGCGTTTGCTAAATGAAGCATAACGCCTTCTGCCCCCTGTTGCGTTATGTCATTAAAATAGGCCATTAATAACTGAGTATCGTTAAAGTGATGTTGCTCAACCGCCTTAATATGAGGCGCGTTGATGTTTGTAACTAAATCACGATAGTTTTTATAACGTGTACTAAAAGGAAGTGTACTATCTGGCATATCAAAAATTAAATAACTGATCTGCTGCCAGGCAATATCATTGGGAATTTGCGTTCTTACAATACCGCTTACTTGGGAAAATTTACCGCGCTCTATCCAAAGCTCTCCATCGAGCCAAATATTAGGTAGGGGATCACTAAACCAAATGGGGGGATGAATGGTGTTCCCTTTTCGCGTGATAAACTTTTCTCCGGTCCATATCGCTCTAACACCATCGAATTTTTCACTTACTAAATAATGGTTTATATTTTTATGTTTTTGCTCATTAAATACTTTTGCCAATAATACCGATGGCTGTGCATGTACTAACAAATTAAAACAAAATAATAAAGTGGCTAATAAAAATTTAATCACTCTGCTTGCATCCATGCAATAAGATATATGTAATAAACTATAGTTGAGATTCAAGCCATAGCAAAAATGCGTTTAAATCTTTCATCTGGTAGGTTGCGTTTGTAAAATCATGGGTATAAGTATGGCTATTTGCTATTGCAACCACAGCTAAATTAGCATTGTGTGCGGCTGTAACACCCGTGCAAGTATCTTCAATAGCAATACCATCGTGCGGGGGGATATTAAGTTGCTTAAGTGCCAATATATAAGGGTCGCCGGCAGGTTTTGGCGCATTAACATCATCTTTAGTTACTAAGGTGTCAAATAAATCATAAAACCCTAAGCCTGTTAATATTGGTTCAGCTTCACATCGCGCACTGCCAGTAACGAGGGCCATTTTTAATCCCATATTTTTAACCGCAAGTAATGTTTGCTTGGCATATGGCATTAACACAGGCAAATGACTCTGCACATAATCTGAAAATAACGAATGTTTTCTCTGTGCTAATTGCTCTGGCGTTTCAGGCAAATTATATTGCGTTATTATTTCCTTGGCAGCCTCAACGGTGGGGCGTCCTGAAAAACGTTGGCAAAAGTCATCTTCTTGATAGAACACATTCAATGGTGCGAGTATTTGGCTCCAACATTGAAAATGCATACTTTCAGAGTCAACCAAAGTACCATCCATATCAAATAAAACCGCTTTTATCATTATTAGCACCTTATTTTTGAGCATAAAAAAGGTGCCTAAGCACCTTATTATAATTCACTAAGCAGTTAAGCCTGCAGGCGGCTCACCAGTGGCTTCTTCACCGGTTTCAATATCAACTAACTCGTAACCACGCGCTTTACGAACCACCTTTAATACTGGCTTGTCGAACGCTGTTTTTAAACGTGCCGAGTCATCTTTTAATGCATCCAATGTTGTGCCAAAAGGAGCTGCACCCGTTTCAGACCAATTAGTTACTTTACCATTTAGGTTATATTCTACTTCGTGTATTTGATATTGCGCTGCTTCATCTTTCGTTGCTTCACAAAAAATTACACGGTAATTCCAAAATCCAGCCATTTTAATTTCTCTTCTGTATAATTAACGCTACTTTACCAGTTTTATAAAAACATAAAAGCCTGCACAAGGCAGGCTTTTCAAAAAATATGTTATTTAGTCTAATTAAAAGAAATCAACTTTAAATTCTACACCAACATAACGTTCTTCATTTACCATTGCGGTATTATTATTGAAGTCAATTGCACCAATAGCCACTTGTTCATTAAACAAGTTACGCGCAAAGGCTGCAACTTCATATTCGTTATCATTGCTTTGCCAAGTATAACCGGTACGAAGACCAACTTCAGTTAAAGGCTTACCTTCAAATTCAACAGCTTCGTATAAGAAGAAGTTCACCTCACTGCGATAAGATACATCGGTATATGCATAAAAAGTACCTTCAGCAAGGTCTTTCGTATAACGAAGTGTTAGATTCGAAATCCACTCAGGCGCATTAGGTAAACTATTACCATCAATCACGGCGTTACCATCTATAACAGTATCGGTAATATGCAACGTATCTCGAACTGGCACAGGGATAGTAATATCATCATCTTTTAGTTCGGTATTGTTATAGCTTAAGTTAAATGTTGCATTTAACTCATCAGTAAGTACCCATTGTGTATCTAACTCAAAACCATAACCAGTTGTTTTATCAGCATTAAGTAAGCTTGTTGTATTTGCATTACCCCCTACAGCCGTTAACTGTTGATCGTTCATCGAATAGTAAAATACCGTTGCATTTACACGGCCACGGCCATCTAATACATCCGATTTTATACCCGCTTCGTATGAAGTAACTGTTTCTGAATCAGCGGTGGTCACTTCATCAGAGAACGTAATACGACCTTGAATACTCGGTGCACGGAATGTATTTGCTACACGTGCGTATAAATTCACGTCGTCGTTTAATTTATACGCTGCCGATATATCCCAACTGACATGATCATCACTTACATCGGTACTGCGTGTAATGTCTGTTTGGCATTGCATTAGGTTTTCAGTACACTCATCAGCCACTATTTTACGCACTGCATCAAACTCTTTCTCATCGTCAGAGTAACGCAAGCCCGCAGTTAGTTTTAAAGCATCTGATACCGCGTAATCTACTGAACCAAATAAAGCCCATGCTTTAGTGTCTTGATGTTGATTAACATAACCATTTAATGCGCCACCCGTTAACGTATCATAGCTATAGTTTTCAATGGTTACAGATTCATCAAAATAAAATAAACCGGTTTGGTAATTAAACGCACCATCAAAGTTGCTTGATAAACGAAGCTCTTGAGTGTACTGATTATGATCAGGCATCACACTTTCACTTTCTGATGGGTAAGGGATATCGCCAGGACCTTCGTAATTATCTAAAAATACAGCGCCATAACCGCCATCAACATCACCACGAGAGCTTACTTCTGCACTTTCCCAACCAGAGATTGAAGTTAATGTTAAGTCATTAAAGTCATATTCAACTTTTAAGCTTAGTCCTTGTGCATCTACCGATTGCTTTTCACGCTCAGCAGCATCGTGATAAACCACGTTATAATCAAAATCATCAACTAAATCGTTAGTACCGCTTTTTATTGCATTTGCACGAAATGGGATAGGTGTGCCATCCATATTACGCACGTGATAATTTAGTAGTGCAGAAAAGTCATCTTTTTCGTATAAAAATTGAATACGCGCAGCACGGTCGGTGTAGCCACCTAACGCATCGTTTTGTTCATAATTTGGTGCGCGGTTATCAATAAAGTTATCTTTGTCTTGCCATAAAACAGACACACGAGCAGAAAGGTTATCGGTTAAACCACCACCTACAGCACCTCTAAAATCAATTGCACTATCGGTACCGTAAGAAACTGAGCTAAACCCTTCAAACTCTTGGCTTGGTTTAACAGAGTCAAATTTAACTAGGCCAGCCGGTGTGTTACGACCAAACAGCGTACCTTGTGGACCACGTAAAACCTCTACGCGCTCAACATCAAAAACTGGAAAGCCTTTTAAAATAGCATTTTCTTGTACTATATCGTCAACCACAAGAGACACAGGCTGAGAGGCATTTAAATCAAAATCGGTATTACCTAAACCACGTACATAAAAACGAGGGAAAGTACGACCATACGACGACTCAATAGCTAAGCTAGGTATTTTCGCATTCATAAAGCGAATATCCATCCCCGCCGAACTATAAGCATCTAGACTGTCACCTTGTAGAGCAGATACTGCGACAGGAACTTCTTGCGCATTTTCTACACGTTTACGGGCAGTGACTTGAATAACTTCTAACTGATTATTTTTTTGTGCAGATTCGTCTTCTGCAGCATGTGTAGCAAATGAAGTTCCTGCTACGGTAGAAAATAAAGTGGTATTAACGATAATAGCTAGTGCAGATTTCTTGATTGATTTCATGTAAAGATTAAACCTTGTTGGGTGCATTCTTGTTCAACGGTTAAAGTGTTGCGTAACATCCTCATTACGGGTTCGACCAATTTTTCGCGTATTGCGGTATTTTGCTACGCGGACCTTACTCTCAAGAATACAAAAATAGGATATAAGGCTGATCGAACGATTAACATTATACCAGCTTAAAAAAACATTACCCCGCTACAAATAGAATGAAAAAAAACCAAAAAAGCAACTTTAATTCAACTAAATAAATTAAAAGCATAAATAAACCTAAAGGATAATATTTAGTAACAAAGTGCTCATTTTAAATAAAAAAAAGCGGCTCATTTAAGCCGCTCATTGATAAAAAAAGTTTAACTTTTTTTATTTATCATAATCTCACCATCAATATGTAAATCTCGTTGTGGGAAAGCTATTTCTACATTATGTGTTTTAAAGATGGCATAGATACTAAAACGCAAATCACTGCGCACTTGCCTTAGCGTTGTTTCCGTATCGGCATTGACCCAAAAAGTCGCACTAAACAATAAAGAGCTATCGGCGAAATCATCAAATAACACGTTAGAATTTGGGGTTGTTAAAATCGCATCATGTTCATTAAGCACTTCTTGAATTAAGCGTTTAACTAAAACCACATCACTGCCATACGCAACCCCTACATTAACAAATGAGCGCGCGCACCTATCAATTAACGTCCAATTAGTGACTGTATTTTCAAGCAACTGACTATTAGGGATTAACATGTGCACGCCGTCATTACGACGAATTCGGGTTGAGCGCGTATTAATTGTTTCTACAATCCCTTTAGCAGCCCCCACTTCTAAAAAATCACCAATACGAATGGGCCGCTCCCACATTAAAATCCACCCACTAATAAAGTTATTAATAATATTCTGTGCTCCAAAGCCTACACCAATGGCGATAGCCCCCGATACAAATGCAAAAGCGGTAAGTGGAATATTTAATACCTCAAGAGAGGTAAAAATTAAAATAGCGACAGTTAAAATAAAATAAATACGGGTAAATAAATGCACCACATCTTGGTTCATTTTTTTTGCAAGCAATGTCTTTTTTATTAATTTACCAATACGGGTCACGACAAACCATATGACAAATAAAATCAAGGGGACCTGAACCACTTTTGCGACCGTAATATTAATGTCGTTATAACTAAATAACGAATACGCTAAAATTTGATTGATTGCTTCAAGGTTCATAAGGTACTCAAAAAAGAAGTGAATAAAATGGAATTCATAAGCTTAATACAACATAGTGTAACTTATACTGTGGTAAATAATTAAACATCATTATATTTTGCCAAATTATACGACAACCTAACTGAGTTTACTTATTTTATATATTAACTAATGATCTATTTTTAGCTGATAAAATGGCGTAATAGAAACCAGCGAGCTTAACTATAATTAAAAAAACAAACATAGCGCGAGCGCTTATTTTTGACACTACTTTACCTACATACCTGGCACTCTTTAGCTAATTTGCGTTTAAATCCCACGAAATACCGATAAACTTTATTGTATAACCGCCAAAATTTGATAAGTTAACGGGGTTAAATTAATCGCACAGCCTATTTCGGCAATTCTTTTTTTGGAGTTATTATGCGTAAGACCCTAATTGCAACCACTGTTGCTAGTGTTATTTTACTATCGGCTTGTTCTTCTACTGAAACAAAAAACACAGTCACTGAATCTGCAGAGCAAGTACAAGCCATGACCGACAACGTTTTATTTAAACCAAGTCCACTACAATATATGGCTCCTGAGTTTGATAAATTCGGTACTAAAGATTACGAAGCCGTATTTGATGCTGGTATTGCGCAGCATACAACACAAATTGCAGCCATTGCGAATAACCCAATGCCCGCTACATTTGAAAATACATTAGTTAAAATGGAATTATCGGGCGAGTTACTTGACCGTGTTTCAACCGCATTTTATAACTTATCGGGTCTAATTTCTGATGATGAATACCAGCGCATCAGTAAAAAAATGGCGCCCGTCTTGTCTGCTCACTCAGATGACATTTACCTAAATGGTAAATTATTTAGCCGCGTAGAAACTATTTACAACAACAAAGCATCGCTAAATGCAGAAGACCAACGTCTTGTTGAATTTTATTACAAGCAATTTGAACGAGCTGGCGCTAAGTTAAACGAATCTGAAAAAGCGCAAATGCGTAAAATAAACGCAGAGCTTGCTAATCTTTCAACTGCATTTTCACAAAATGTTTTAAAATCATTTAAAGAAGATGTCATCATCGTTAAAGATAAAGCAAAGTTAGCGGGTTTATCTGAAGGCGACATTGCTGGTTTAGCTGCTGCAGCTAAAAAAGCGGGCAAAGATGGCTATATGATCACATTAGTAAACACCACTCAACAGCCTATTTTAAGTAGCTTAGAGAACCGTGAATTACGCCAACAAATATTTGAAACATCGGCTAATCGCGCTGCTCAAACAAACGGTCCTATCATTATTAAAGAAACAAACTTACGCGCACAAAAAGCAGAGTTGTTAGGCTTTAAAGATTGGGCGTCATATGTAATGACCTCGCGTATGGCACAAACAACCGACAACGTATACGGTATTTTAGATGATTTAGCGCCAAAAGCCGTTGAAAAAGCAAAAGCCGAAGCCGCTGCGATTCAAAAGGTAATTAACGAGTCAGGTCAAAGTTTTGAGCTTAAACCTTGGGATTGGGCATTTTATGCCGAAAAAGTACGTGCTGAAAAATACGACTTAGACCCTGCCCTAGTTAAACCTTACTTTGAAATGCAATCGGTTATTCATAATGGTTTATTCTTTGCTATGAACAAACTTTACGGCATTACCTTTAAAGAGCGTAGCGATTTACCGGTATACCACGAAGATGTAACTGTTTATGAAGTATTTAACGAAGATGGTAGCGCCATTGGTTTATTTTACATGGACCCATATGCACGTGAAGGTAAACGTGGTGGTGCATGGATGAGTTCATACGTTGGTCAAAGCGGCCTTGTGGGAACTAAGCCTGTTATTTATAACGCGCAAAATATTCCAAAACCAGCAGCAGGCGAACCAACATTAATGACCTTTGATGAAGTGTCTACAATGTTCCATGAGTTTGGCCACGCCGCCCACGGTTTATTTTCTGATGTTAAGTACCCGAGCTTAGCCGGTACTGCTACAGCTCGTGACTTTGTAGAGTTTCCATCACAAGCACACGAAGATTGGATGATAGAGCCAAGTGTATTAGCAAACTACGCTAAACACTACAAAACTGGCGAGCCTATTCCACAAGCACTACTAGACAAAGTACTTGAGTCGCAAAAGTTTAACCAAGGCTTTGGCACAACCGAATACTTAGCGGCTGCATTATTAGATATGGAATGGCACTCATTTGGTTCTGATAAAAAAATTACCGATGTGCAAAAATTTGAGAGCGATGCGCTAAAAGCACACGGTATTGATTACTACCCAGTACCGCCTCGTTACAAATCAAACTACTTTAGCCATACTTTTGCTGGCGGATATTCTGCGGGTTACTATGCCTATTTATGGACCGAAGTATTTGCGGCTGATGCATTTGCACATATGGAACACAATGGTGGTCTAACGCGTGAAAATGGCGACAAATTCCGTAAAGAAGTTTTATCTAAAGGTAATAGCCGCGATTTAATGCAAAGCTATATCGAATTTAGAGGACAAAAACCAACTACCGACGCACTACTTAAGCGCCGTGGTTTAGTCGAGTAAGTTATTAATTACAGCTAATCATAAAAGCCCGCTTGCGGGCTTTTATTGTTTCTTAGATAAGGAATGCTAAACTAGCGAAATTACTTACTTTCATTGAAAAAATAATGATTTATTTATTTGCTGTCACCTTACTGTGGGCTTTTTCTTTTAGCCTTATTGGTGTTTATTTAGCAGGACAAGTTGATGCCTGGTTTAGCGTATTAATTCGTATTGCTTTAGCAACATTGGTATTTTTACCCTTTTTAAAACACACACCAAAAGCACTGGCATTTAAACTTATGCTTATTGGCGCTATTCAACTTGGTGCTATGTATAGTTTTTATTACCATTCCTTTTTATATTTAACGGTGCCCGAAGTATTACTTTTTACCGTCATGACCCCTATTTATATTACCTTGTTAAATGATGCACTTGAGCAGCGCTTTAACCCGGGCTTTTTTACTGTAGCTTTGATTGCTGTATGCGGCGCGATTACCATTCGTTACGATACAATAAACAGCCATTTTTTAATTGGGTTATTGTTAGTCCAAGGTGCCAACATTTGTTTTGCTATCGGCCAAGTAACGTATAAGCGTTTAATGAACCATCACCAAATAGAGCATAAAACGACCTTTGGCTGGTTTTTTATCGGCGCCTTAATCGTGGCTGTAATATGCTATGTCTTGTTTGGTAACCCGCAAAAGCACCCGAGCACCGCGATACAGTGGGGGGTTTTATGTTATTTAGGGATTATTGCATCTGGGCTGGGTTATTTTGCTTGGAACAAAGGCGCAACCCTAGTTAATGTTGGAACACTTGCGGTTATGAATAACTTACTTATTCCTGCTGGGATTTTAGTTAATATTATCATTTGGAATCGAAATGCCGACCTACTACGTTTAAGTATTGGTGCAGGCATCATGTTATTAGCACTAATAATTAATTACCGTATTAATAAGCAACGTCATTAAGTAAGCACCTTATAAAACGATTCATTGTTAATATTAAGTCGTTTAATTAAATGCGCTCAGTTACACTATTATTTTTTAACTGCTGAGCGCAATAATGATCATACAACAACAAAATGCAGAACTTAAAACTGCAACAGGGATAATGCAAACCAGTCTATACAGACCGGTACAAGCAGGTCAATTTCCAACTATTATTTTTTATTCTGAGATTTTTCAACAAACTGCGCCTATTGCTCGAAGTGCTGCTATTTTAGCAAGTCATGGTTTTGTGGTGTTAGTCCCCGAAATATTTCATGAATTAAACCCAATGGGTACCGTGTTAGCCTATGATGATGTAGGTAAAGATAAAGGCAACGCCGATAAATGGGCTAAACCGCTAGAGCACCACGACAGCGATACAGATGCAATGATAGAGTTTGTAAAACAACAGCCCTTTTGCAACGATAATATCGGTGTAATGGGCGTATGTATTGGCGGGCATTTAGCGTATCGAGCCGCATTAAACCCTCAAATAAAAGCTGCATTTTGCTTATACGCTACCGATATACACAGCGATACCCTTGTCGCACAACCGGGTAATAACTCATTTGAGCGTATGGCCGATATACAAGGAGAAATTCACTTTGTATGGGGCAAACAAGACCCTCATGTACCACAAGAAGGACGCAATAAAATTTACCAACAACTACAAACCACCGCAATAAACTATCATTGGCAAGAAGTAAATGCACAGCACGCTTTTATGCGTGATGAAGGCGAGCGTTACGACGCCGCGTTAGCCATTACTATGTACCAACAAGCGGTTGCTTTGTTTAACCGTGTTTTATAGCGTTAATGGCCCACTTTAAGCATACCAAATGCGGTATGCTGTTTTGTAAAGTACGCTTTTAAATAGTCGATAAACAAACGTAATTTTTTAGAGCTTGTTGCACCCGGTGGAAACACACCATATAACTCAATATCTTTAGTACGGTAATCAGCTAATATAATTTCAAGTAAACCTGCTTGTACTTTAGGCCACGCATCGTAAAGAGGAATACGGCTAATACCATGGCCCGCTTCGACAAACGCAGTGCGTGCCGCTGCGTTATTTGTTCGGATCCCACCTTGCATTGTCACATCAAACTTTTTGCCTTCTTTGTATAAACTTAACGTTTTATTTGATAACTGATACCCGACCCATTGGTGGTTGAGTAATTCATCGGGATGATGTGGTTTGGCATAATGTTTAAAATACGCTGTAGAGCCGCAAATACAGGTACTCATTGTGGCAAGCTTAGTGGCTTGTAAGTTTGAGTCAATTAATGCAGCCCCGCGTATCGCAATATCAAAACCATGTTTAATAATATCAACCACATCATCACTTAACTGTATATCGATTATAATTTTAGGGTAACAGCGCTTAAACTCACTGATAGCGGGCACAATCAGTTGCATACCAACATTTACCGGACAACTTATTTTTATTAGTCCTTGTGGTTCTTGTTTAATATTTTCAATTTGTAAGTTAGCTGCATTTGCTTGCTCTGCAATCACCCGACAACGTTCATAATAAGCAATACCCGCTTCGGTTAAAGCCATGGTTCGCGTAGAGCGATTTAATAATGTGACTTCTAACTGCGTTTCTAATTTTTTCAAATGGTAACTCGCAACGGCCCGGGTAAGCCCTAATTGCTTTGCTGCACCGGTTAAACTTCCTTGCTCAACAATATGTGCAAATACCACCATACTTTTTAACTGTTCAAAAGACACTTTCATAATATATTTACATTGTATAAATTATTAAACCAATATAGTTAAATTTATCATCGTTGTTTAAACAAGTGCTAGTCCTTATAGTAGTTATTAACGTATTTTATTAATCAAAAGGCACACACTATGGCTAAAAAAGTATTAATCGTTTTAACATCACATGCAGAGCTTGGTAATACGGGTGAAAAAACCGGCTTCTGGGTAGAAGAATTTGCCGCACCTTATTACGCATTTGTTGATGCTGGCTTTGAAGTTACGCTCGCTTCGGTAGCCGGTGGTCAACCGCCGATTGATCCAACAAGCACACTGGCCGATTTTGAAACACAAGCAACTAAACGTTACGATAACGATAGCCACGCAAAAACGTTAATGGCCAATACCAGTAAGCTAAGTGATATTAATGCCAATAACTACGATGGCGTATTCTATCCAGGCGGACATGGCCCGTTATGGGATTTAGTAGATAACCTACACTCTATTGCGTTAATTGAAAGCTTTATTGCTCAGAGCAAACCTGTGGCGGCGGTGTGTCATGCAAGTGCTGTGCTGTTAAATGCACAAACAGCCGATGGTAAATCGTTGGTTGCAGATAAAAAAGTAACCGGTTTTAGTAATAGCGAAGAAGCCGCTGTGCAGCTTGTTGATGTAGTTCCTTTTTTAGTTGAAAACGAGCTCATTAAAAAAGGCGGTGATTATAAAAAAGTTGACGATTGGGGCGAACTAGCACTTGAAGATGGTTTATTGATTACCGGTCAAAACCCAGCCAGCTCTGCATTAACCGCAAAAAAACTAATCACTAAGTTAAGTTAATTAACTATTTTTAAAGATGCAGTGATTAAACTGCATCTGCTTAGTTTATTTTTATGTTCTCTTTTAAAACAGCTAATCCTATACTGGCATAAAATAACGCCTTTTTAGAGACTTAAATGACTAAAAAATCTTCCCAAGCTTTATTAAAAAGTACCCGTGTTGCCATTTTAGGGGTGATTATTATTTGTTTTATTTTGCAAGTAATTAACTCTTTACCCGGTATTAATTTAAATGGGCTGGGCATATACCCACGTCATACTTCCCATTTAATTGGCATTATCTGCGCCCCATTTTTGCATGGTAGCTGGTTTCACTTTACCAGCAACATGGTGCCGTTTGCTATTTTAAGCTGGCTAATTTGCCAATATAGTGTCGCACGGTTCTATTATGTTTTTGTATTCACCGCATTAATGGGAGGCTTATTAGTATGGTTATTTGGCCGAAGTAATATTCATGTCGGACTCAGTGGTGTAATTTATGGATTGTGGGGCTTTTTATTAGCTTACGCTTTAATTAGGCGCTCGCTTAAATCTATTTTAATTGCACTGTTGGTGGTCGTTTTTTACAGCGGATTTATTTGGGGAGTACTCCCTCAACGTCAACATATATCATTCGAAAGCCATTTGTTTGGTGCTATTAGCGGGTTTATTTTGGCTTATATGCTAGCTAAAAAAGATAAATTAAAAAAACGCTAAACGTTATATTTTTATTTTCAACTAAGGAGTCTTTATGAGTAACAGCTATGTACCACCTAAAGTATGGAAAAACGACGCCGCGGGCGCTAATAAATGGGCTAATATTAATAGCCCTATCTCGGGCGCACGCCACGAGCAAGCATTACAGCAAGGCGAACACCCTTTTCAATTGTACTCTTTAGCAACACCTAATGGGCAAAAAGTAACCATACTTTTAGAAGAACTCCTTGAGCTGGGGGTTGAACAAGCACAATACGATGCCTATTTAGTTAACATAGGCGAAGGCGATCAATTTTCATCGGGGTTTGTAGATGTAAACCCCAATTCAAAAATCCCCGCCTTAGTCGATCACTCTAATGGTGAAGCGATCAATGTTTTTGAATCGGCATCAATTTTGCTCCACTTAGCAGAAAAATTTCAACAGTTCTTACCCACTTCAGGCGTAGAAAGAACAAAAACCTTTAACTGGCTGTTTTGGGCTCAAGGTTCTGCCCCATTTTTAGGGGGTGGGTTTGGTCATTTTTATGCGTATGCTGACGAAAAATACGAATACCCAATAAATCGCTTTGCTATGGAAGTAAAACGCCAGCTTGATGTGCTAGATAAGCAATTGGCACAACATGAATTTGTTGCTGGGGACCAATACACGATTGCCGATATGGCTATTTGGCCGTGGTATGGAAACTTAGTATTAGGTAACTTGTATGAAGCAAGCGAGTTTTTACAAGTACACGATTACACGCACGTACAGCGCTGGGCAAAACAAATACAAGCACGCCCTGCTGTACAACGAGGTCGTATTGTAAATAAAACATGGGGTGAGCCTTGGGAGCAATTAGCTAACCGTCACAGTAGCAAAGAGATTGATGCGGTATTAAAAAGTAAACCTGTTACTTAAACCTATACACTCATGAGACAAAACCAAGTGCGCTTACCTTGTTCACTTGGTTTTTCTATAAATTAAAAGCAAAAAACATTTACTAATAGCGGGTTCTCGATTAAATTACTAAAATAATAATTTTTGCAGATAAAGCAATAAAAAAGCAATAAAAAACACCTAGCTTTAATCCATTACTATCGAGATCACCTTGTCATTAGCTACAACTAAATCAAGCGAACAACTTGAAGCCTTGAAAATACTTTACGCCAATACTAGCCACGGCTTAGTTATATCTATATTTGTATCTATTATTATCGTATTTGGTTTAAATTTTAAAGTTGATCAATCCATTACCTTAGGCAAAAGTGTATGGTTGTGCACTATATTATTTACTCTGTGGCTTAGGTATCTAGATGCCTTGTATTTTAAAACTAAAATTCGAAAGCCTGAGCCTGTAAATATAAAATATCATCAGTGTCGCTTCTCATCAGGCTGCATAATTACAGCCTGTCTCTGGGCCATTTTTGCTATCGTATTTTATGATGCTAGCAATATCTTAGAAACAACTGTCATTACCATTATTTTATCGGCTCTAGCAGGTGGCTCAGTCAATGTATTATCAGGTCATCGATTCACAGCGATTATTTATAGCGCTATTTTATTGATTCCATACTCCACTTTTTTATTATTTACAGAGCTGTATTATTTACAAGTTTTAGGTGTTTTAGGGCTTTCATTTAGCTTTGTAATGATAGCCTCAGCAAATAAGTCAGCTCGCTTCACATTACATTCTATTCGTTTACAAAATCAAAACGAGCATCTGCTACAAGAAATGGAACGTAAAGTTGAGCAACGCACTGAACAAATATCTCGGCTTTCAAATACCGATCCATTAACCTCTATGCCGAACCGCAAAGCATTTTTATCTAAAAGCCAACAGTATATAATTGATAACCCAACAAAATCATTTGCTCTGTTTTTTATAGATTTAGACATGTTTAAGCAAATTAACGACACTTTAGGTCATCAAGTTGGTGATCGGGTACTTAAAGAAACAGCAAAGCGGATAGAAAATGCCAGTTTATCAGTACCATGCAAGTGCCGTTGGGGGGGCGATGAATTTTTATTACTCATGCCTTATCAAAACCAAGAGCATTGTAGTTTATTAGCACGTCAACTTATTGCGACTATTTCTAAACCTCACCCACAGCTTGGCGATCACGATTGGTTATCGGCGACTATTGGTGTTGCTGTATATCCTCAGCACACAAATGATTTATCTAATTTAATACAATTTGCAGACATTGCCATGTACCACCAAAAGCGCAAAGAAAAAGGCGGCGTGGCTTATTTTGATGACTCATTACAGCACACTTTAGATCGTGAATTACTGTTAAGTACTCGTTTGAAAACTGCTGGCGATGAAAATGCACTGCGCTTAGTATTTCAACCTATTGTTAACAGTCAAACCCATCACATTAGTAGTTTCGAAGCTTTATTACGCTGGCAGCTAGATGGGCAGCCTATTTCTCCTGATGAGTTTATTGCTATTGCTGAACAATACGGGATCATTAACGACTTAGGGTTATGGGTATTTGAACAAGCATGCCAATATGTAATCGACTTCAAATTAGTTGAACGAAAATTAACTATGAGTGTGAATGTCTCTGTCATGCAATTACAAGATAAACGCTTTATTACTAAATTACGCAGCTTATTAACTAAATATCAGTTAAGCCCATCGGTATTTCACCTTGAAGTAACCGAGTCAATATTTGCAGCAGATAAAGCCCATTTCGCAAATACGATTAAAACCCTACAAGAAAATAACTTTGTCATTTCAATCGATGACTTTGGCACGGGGTATTCATCTTTGTCTAATATGCTTGATATCGGGGTTGATATTGTAAAAATAGATAAAAGTTTTGTGCAAAATATGGATAAACGAGGATTAAGTGTGATCAATGCGGTCGTTAATATTGCTGAATCATTAAAATTTACGACCGTGGCTGAAGGCGTTGAAACACAAGAACAAGCAAACACGTTAACTGAAATTGGGGTTACTCATTTACAAGGCTATTACTTTGCAAAGCCACTTGAAGTTGAAGAAGTTCATAGCAAACTTGCTTCATAAAATACAACTTAAATGACTTTGTAATACGCAGAAAAATTATTAATTAAGATTATTTTTCCCATAAAAAAAGCCCAATAAAATTAATGGGCTAGTTACTTGGTCAGACTATTAATTAAATTTAAGCAGTGACACTTAACAATGAATCGCTTTCACTTAAACCAAATTTTTCTTGTACCGAAGCTAAAATAGACTCTTTGTCTTCATCATTTAATTGCTCCGAGTATTGGCCTAATAGCTCATCTAAATAACTCACTACTTCTTCAGTATCAACAGATTCTAATGAGTTTTGCGGCGGTGGTGGTGGACGCTGACCTTCTTCTGAACGAGCCGCATCACCAATGCTTTGTGCATCAAATTCAAGCTCAGCCATTAATTGAGCTAACTCTTGTGTTGGTTCAATACCTTGCTCTTCAAATGCTGATTGAATAGCTTGTGCATCTTCTGTTGATAGATTTTGCGCATCGTATTCAGAGAGTGTTTGTGTCACAAAATCACTTTGTTCAGTGCTTAGCTTTGACGATTGTGTTGTTTGCGAAGTCATAAAGCTGGCATTGGTATTATTTATACTGCTTATCATTTTTTAATCCTTAGCGTTCTCGGCGTGCTGGTTTATGGCTTGAAAACTCATCTTCGCTGATTTCACCGTTACCATCAGTATCAATTTCGTCAAATATTGATTGTACATCATCAATATGAGGCGGTTTTTTTGCGTTAAATTCGTCATAACTAATGCTACCGCTACCATCGCTATCAATTGATGAGAAGTCAGGTTTTTGTGGCGGACCAGAGCGATCTTGCGCGCCAGCATTGGCTGTAAATGCAAGTAAAGCTAAAGTGATTAATGTAATAGGTGTGCTGCGCTTCATAATAGTAACCTTACCTTGATTCAATATACTAAAAGGATTCAACCGTTGTGTTGATAAGGTTACTTTACAAACAAAAAATGCAAACAATGTGCAAAAAATAAGGAACGTCGCTTATTTTTCAGGTGGAATAAAACGGTAACCGACTCCATATACCGACTGAATAATGCTTTCGGTTTTAGTGAGTTCGTCTAACTTTTTACGTAGCTTTTTAATATGGCTATCGATAGTACGATGGCTCACAATACGTTGATCTGAATACATAGTATCCATCAGGCTATCACGTGAGAAAATACGGTTAGGGTGATTAAAAAGTGGTTTAAAAAGCTGAAATTCAAAGTTAGTAAGCTCTATTTGTCGTGTTTTATATTTAACACTAAAGCTATTTTCATCTAATATAATGGAGTCTACTTGTTCGCTATTATTATCAATGCGTCTTAAAATTGCTTTAACACGCGCAACCACTTCAGCATAACTAAAGGGCTTACAAATATAATCATCCGCACCTAACTCTAAACCTAATAAACGATCAATTTCATCTACTTTTGCCGAAGCAATTATTATGGGCACATTTGAAAAAGTTCTAATTATTTTACATAATTCAATCCCGCTTTTACCCGGCAACATCACATCTAACAAAATAATGTTCGGGTTATTTACTTCTAACCACGCAATAACATCGTCACCGTGGTGAATTTGATGGGTATTAAAGTGATGACTTTTAAAGAAGTCACTTAATAAATTAGCTAATTTAACTTCATCTTCAACAATTAATATTTGTTTGCTCATATTTAACCTTTCAAAAACACCTTAAACTACAGGTAATTTAATTACAAAACCTAACCCACCTAATGCAGAACGCTGTGCTTTTATTTCACCATTATGACCCATAATTATATGATGACATATAGAAAGCCCTAATCCAGTCCCACCTTGTTGACGATTACGGGATGAATCAACACGATATAAATATTCAAATAAATGAGGCAAGTGTTCTTCATTAACCCCAATGCCATTATCTTCAATCATGATCTCTATAAAGTCTTGCTCATTTACTTTTATATTTTGAACATTGATAGAAATTTCAGAGCATTGGGCATAATGTACCGCATTCATTAAAAGATTATCAATAAGCTGTAATAAACGTGTTTTATCCGCATTTATATATGGTTCATTTGCCATATTAACGATACAAAAAACAATTTTATGCTGCCTAAATAACACCTCATATTTTTGCTGTATTAATTCAAATATTTCACTCATATTTGTTGGCTGCATATTGTAATGCATGCCTCCAAGCTCTGCGCTATTAAGTGTATGTAAATCTTCAATGAGCCTTTTTAGGTGCAGCGCCTCATCATTAGCTGAACTAATATTTTGCTTATTAGCCTCTCTAATACCAAGTAGCATGGCTTCAAGCTCACCTAATAAAATACTGATTGGTGTACGTAACTCATGAGAAATATTTGCCAGCCAACGCTTTCTTACCTGCTCATTTTGCTCAAGTGTTAACGCTAACGTGTTAAAGTCTTTACTCAGTTGCCCCAGCTCATCTTTTCTATCAAGTGTCAGCGTCGTATTGTAATACCCTTTTTTAAGCTGATGCATGCCACTGGCTATGCGCTTTACAGGGTAAACTAAGTGCCTTGCGAGTAAAAAGGCAATGAGTAATGTAAATAGTAAGACTGTAAATGCAATAATCCATAAGTAGGTTGTTTGCTGTTTCAAAAAATCCAGCTCATAGCCATCTGCCAAATTTTCTCTTTTAGATACAGCAAGGTACCCTATAATTTCATCGTTTAATTTAATGGGGGTTTGTATATATTTTAAATTAGGGTATTGCTTTCCTACAACTTTTTTCGCTTGTTTATCAAGCAGCGCATAATGTGCTTCGCGCCCCGGAGGAGGTCTTCTTCCTTGCATTGGCTGCTCAGCGTCATTAGGAGGAAAGCGAGGACGTCTCTGCATTCTATCGCCAGGACCCATAGGCATATCGGGTAAAAATTCACTATTACGTAGCTGTACTTCCACTAATCGTAAAAAGCGCTCATCACTTATTTTTAGCGCAGACCACGAACCGCTTTTTTCGTATTGATGAGCAAGGCTTACAGTAAGCGGTTCAAGCGCTTTAATCTCTTTTGCATTAACAAAATTAATCATGCCCTGCCCAATACTCCATTGCATTAGCAATACAACAGCAACAATCATAAAAAAAGTAAAACTAAAAAGCGCGATAAAAAGTTTATTATGAATTTTCATTAACAGGAAAGCTCTCGAACTTATAGGTAATTGGTTTTGCTAACAAAGTATTAATGTACAGAGTCGACACTATTTTTTTGTCCTGTGCAGTCCAATACATATGGCCATGATTATTGAGTGTAACAGAAATAGTATTCATACCATTTTTAAATAATGATGCAGGTAAATGTAGAGCATGACCATAAACACGTTGTATTTTAATGCCATTAATATACAAATGAGCATGCCCTTGCAAAAACCCCGTATGCTGATTAAATGCGGGGCTCATCATAGCTTGCATATCCATTTTTCCTGCCGGTGGCACAGATAAATCATAGCGTTGAGTGTCTAAAATTAAGTTATACCCCGACATTGCATCGACAGTTAACTTTAAGCTTAGCGCTGGAGTCGGTGCATTACTAGGAACAACTATCGGTAAATGGCTGTGATCCATCATCTTTTGTTGTGCTATTGAGTTAACACTAAAAAGCACAACAAATAAGCTTAACGCTAAATAAGTTATTTTATTCATCGTTTACTAACCTTGCGGTGGAGGCCCCATCGTATCACCGGTATCACAACTACCAAACGAATTGTCGGCAAGTTCACCTTTAAAACGTGGCCCTATTTGATATGGAAATGCCGGAGATAAATTACCGTCATCATCAAGCGTTAGCGTAATATGATAGTGATAACCTTTACCGTCATTTGTATCGTGACCATTATGTTCATCTAACTGAGCACCACTGACCTCAGTTTGGGTGTAATAATAATCTTCAAAATAATAACCATCATCAGCTGTTAATGTATTACCTGAGAGTGTCGTTACAGACTCACCAATATCAGGTCCAGACTCACTGCTTTCTACACCTTTTGAAATATCATACTGATCAACCAAAGTACATGTACGTTCACCTGGAGTATCACATCCACCTAAGCTTTCTGATGCACCATAATCACGCATAGCCCATCCACTTAAAGCAAGTTGCCCGTCACTTTCATAAGGGCCATAAAGTGGATAACCATCTGCAGCAAAACCATAAATTGGTGAGTGTTCATCGCCATCATCATTCACTAATTCAGCTAAACAACTTGTATAAAAGTGATGATGATACTCACCATTCGCTGCATGACCACCACACACATCCACATCATATTGCTCGGCGATAGGTGCTAATGTGTACCACACATTATTACCATAGCTCATGCCGTCACCCCAGTTAAAAATACTGGTGCCGTTAACCATTAACCCCACTGTACCTAAACCGGTTTCGCAGGTTGTATCTCCAGAAACCGCCGGTGAAACAGGAAAATAAGCTTCAACCGACTGTTCAGTAGGACAACCTGGTCCTGGCGGCCAATATCCCGCCCCACCGGTATCATCACAGTTTTCTGAACTGCTGTTGTAACCAATATCCTCTCCAAACAAAATAGTTTGGCCTGCTTCTGCACTGGTTACTCCGTTAGCAAAGTCAGAGGCTGCTTTAGGACGATTATTTAACGCATCAATTTGAGCTTGCGTTAATGTCACATCATATTTTGGAATGTCGGTTGCGCTCACGAACATGTAGTCAACATCACTTGTTTCTTCTGAAACAGTTACAATTTGAGCCGATTGTACATTTTCTACAACCGCGCCATTATTTTGTATATATGTTGATGTTGTTTCATTATTAATTAACCAGCTTGCTAAGTGATTAGCAGACAGGCTTGAATCTTCCCCACCTGATTCATCATCACTATCATCTGTTGCTAATACAGTGATAGTGACAGTATCAGTCACCTCATCGTTAGTACCATCATCAATACTTAGCTCAAATTCTAATACTTCATCGACACTGACCGTAGGTGCAACAAATTCAATTGTTAATGTAGACACATCACTTAAACTTACATTTGTTCCTTGTGTTTGCGCCCATGTAATACTGTAATCACCATCATCCTCAACGCTGCCTGAAAGCGTAACGGTATCGCCTTGCTCGACCACTTGATCGACACCGGCATCAACACTCGGTGCACTATCAGTAACTACACTCGTACTACTATCACTTGAACTGCTGCCACAGGCCGTTAAAAATACACAACTAACGACTAAACTCATCACTTTTACTGTGTTAAAAAATAATTTCATAATATAAATCACCTCATTTATTACTCATTAAAGGAAATTTAACAAAAAAATGTGTAAACAATGTGCATTTAGTTAACTAAATTATATCAAGTTACATTATTTACAAACGAGTATTAAGCTAAGTAATCGTACTCAAAAGTTAAGTTTATTTTTGCTGTTTGACGCTGCTAAATTAAGCTTTACCTAATTAGCATCAGGTTAGTGCGTACATGAATAGTGTTTTATTATCATTTTGGTCAAAAGAATGAACTTGAAACTATTAATTATTCAAGTTCATTTTTAAATGAAGGAGTAAATTAATCTTTTAAGTGTTTATCAAAAAAATCTAAAAAAGCTTGTAGGGTTTTAATCCGATGAGGCTGATATGATAAATAATGATCGCCATCTTCAAGCTCAATATAAATCACATCTTTATTTTTATCTTCTAATTCATCGGCCATTTCTCGGCTATGATAAACGGGCACCACACTATCATCACTACCATGAACAAGTAAAATTGGACGGTTCATTTGCTGTGCAAAATTAACCGGAGAACGGGCCTCTAATGCTTGGGAATCAGTGCCAAACTGCTTTCTCACAATTTTTTTATTAGTGAAATGGCGCGCTTTATTTACAATGTATTCTAAATCACTAACACCACCAAAGCTTGCTGCACACTTAAAGGTTTCAGGGTGTTTAACAATGGCCATCATAGCGGCATAACCGCCGTAACTTGCGCCACCAATACAAATTTTATCTTTATCAGCAATGCCTTCAGCGACTAACCAATTAGCCGCATCTTGCAAATCATCTTGCATTGCTAAACCAAACCCTTTAATTGATTGCATTAAAAAGTCATAGCCATAACCACTTGAGCCCCTAAAGTTAGGCTGTAAAACGCCGTATCCATGATAAGCGAGCAATGCTGTCCAATAATCAAAGTTTGCATAGTCTCGCGCCATTGGCCCACCATGTGGAAATATAATTGTTGGTAATTTATCTCCTTTTTTATACCCTACTGGCAGTGTTAAATACCCTTCAATTTTAAGCCCATCTCGCGCTGTATAGCTTATACTTTTTTTACCTGCATACACTGTTTCATCTATATCAGGATACACATTAGCGAAGTTTGTTAGCTCACCTTTAGTACGATTACCCAGTAAATATGCACCTGAAGAAGAGTGACTACTGACATATAAAACATATTGCTTTTGATCATTACTGGTACTCACTATATCAATGTCGTAATCATCTTTAGGTAGGGCTTTTCGAAGAGAACGATGTAACTTAGCTAAATCGTTATCCCAATACATTACACCGTCTTCAATATGAGGGTCGGTAAAACCCGCAACTTCACCTGTATTTTGTGAATAAAATATACCGCCACTAAAATCATAGTCGGGATTACTGTAAACAAGAGCTCTTTGTTTTGTTGTTAAATCGTATTTAAATAAAGCAGTACGCCCCTCTTCCAGTGCCGTTATGTAAAGTAAATTAGGGTTTTTATCAAACCCTAAAATAGAGACACTTTGTTTACTAAACACCTCATAATCAAACAATGGAAGCCAATCATCCTTTTCTTCATTGTAAAGTTCATAACTAAACGTTGTGCCATCCATTTTTTTAGCAATACGAACCTTGCCCTGCCTATCAACATACCAACGAATTACATCTTCTCGTGCTTTTTGTATTTTTCGTTTGCGAAGAGTGGTTAAATCAAGTTCATAAACGCCGGGCGTATTAGGTACTTTAAAGTCGCCTTGCATTATTATTTTATTTTTTTGTTCAGGGAAAAAGCTTAATACTTGATCGGAAAATTGAGGTTGCTTTTCATTTCTTAACTCAACAGCTTTGAATGCGGCTTTAACCGGTTCTTTTGTTTTAATATTATACGAAAGCATCGATGTTTTAGTGTACCTTAATCCACCACGTTCATACTGAATATAACGCGCGCCAATAAGTAACACATCATCATTAGCCCAACTATACCAATCTAAAAACACTTCATGGTTATTTGATTTTACAACAGGGACTCTTTTACCTGTTTCAAGCTCGTTCACCATTAAGTACAGCTCGCCACTAACGTTGGTAATAAAAGCAATATTTTCGCCATTTGGCGATAGTTTTACATTATTGACACGTTTAAGGGCCGCGAAGGATTCAATAGGTAGGCCTGTATTAGGGGCAGAAACAGCAGAAAAACAACCTACCATTAGCAGTAATATAAATATGTTTTTCACATAAAACTCCTTTTATTAAACTTCACTCTATCTCAGTTTTTAATAAACTAGATTGACGGTGTAAATCTTGTTGTTAGTCTCGTTATATCGCCCTAACCATGTCCCCAGTATTTAATTTTTTTTTGTGTAATTGCATTGCTAATCGGTAAATAGTCACGCTTAATTAAACCGCAGTTTAAAGTTAAGGTTTTCATAAAAAACAATAACCTAACTTAGTTTACCTGGTTATGCAAACAAACACTTAAGGCCTTTTAATTGAAAACAAGTCTTTCGTTGTCGAAAAGTAATCTCCTCCCATTTTACCAACAGTCGCTAACTGATTTGGGGCTATCACATTATTTTTTAGTATTTCATCGTTGACAAAAATACCCTTTACATTAAGTAATAACATTTTCCCACTGCCTGGTTCATCACCAAAACTGATCACGTCTTTTAGCTCACATTCATACCTAACTAACGCACTTAACGCTCCAGGTGCTTTTACTAACGTACTCGCAACAGGCTCTATATCAAGCGCACTAAATTCACTCACCGACGTTGGGAAATTGGCGCTACTGGCATTCATTTTTTCAACAAAAGATTGGCTTACAATATTAACAACACACTCTTTTGTAGCCATTAAATTAATGAGCGTATCTTTAGCTGGTTTATCTCTGGGGTTTATATGCGTCACACTCAAAATAGCAGGAAGACAACTTGCCACAGTAAAAAACGAGTATGGCGCAATATTAGTTATCCCCTTTTCAGAAACAGTACTTACCCATGCAATTGGCCTTGGAGTAACGCTATTTACAAAATAAGAATAAGCATTTAATTTGGGGTCATCCGTTAAATCGATAAACATGTTTACTCCTAATGTTAACTACGCCGACTCAATAGCAGGCATAAAATAATTATAACGAGGTGTTTAGCTCGGTAATAAAGGCATGTATACGCTGTGCGTTTTTACCTAAATCACTGCGACCTACACGCGACTTACTTCTAATATCAACAATGCGCTGCATTGCTTTATCTTCAATACGAATAACAATATCGTCTTTAAAACCGTACCAAAACGTAGTGTCGGTTGCTTCAATCTGTCCGGTATTAACGTTTACATTAACCAACTCCCAGCCAAGTGCCGCTATCGCTTTTTTACTTGCTGATATTATTTCTTCTTGTGATTGAGATAGTTTTAAACTTTTTAACTCTGGGTATGCTCTTAATTGTTGCGCAGCAATGTCGGCACCTTCATAAGTAATAGGATTAGGCGCATCTTTACGCAAAGGTGCAATCGCAATAAATTCTGGAGGGTTCATTACATCTGTTGAAATGTCATGAATAGCAGGTACTGACTTTGCTTTATTCATCATGCTAAGTGGCATAGCAATAGCAATAACAGCAAATAAGGTAGCCAAAGTGGCAGGTATTAACGACACACTTCTGCGCATAAAGATCACTTGCACAGCCAGTAAAATTAAAGCCGCAGCGCCAACAAAAACAGCATAACGAAACCCAGTAAACGCCGTTCCTAATTCCATTATTTGATATTTATAAAGCGGACCCGGTAAAGTAACGAGCAAAAGCGCAATAAAACTAACAATACTAACCAATGCTTTCATTTATATTCTCTCCAACAACTGTAAAAACAAAAAAGCCATGTTAGCAGCATTAAAGTAATTTATATATTTTTCCCTGTTATAGCTAAAAAAATGACGCTAAGCCTTGACTAAATTTAAAAAAAACACACACTGCATTGATATTAGTCATCACCTTTTTTAATAACATGAAAACAGAAATACGCTTTCGCTTTGCCACCTCACAAATTGCTAATCGTTTTGTCCACGAACTTAAAGATTGGCCTGTTGCACAAGTAAATACCCGCTTATTTAATGGTGGTGATAGTGTCAAAGTCACTTATGAGTATGATCAAAGTGGATTTGATTATACCTGCGCAGAGCTTGACGACTTGGCAGAGCAACATATGGGCCAAGAAGTGTAGTGAACTTCATTTTTTGTCTTTTATATGCAGCGCTATATTTATAACCAATTTAACCGAATAAATAACATGAAAAGATTATTGCTATTTATGAATTAGTGTCCTTTACTTTAGTTGCATGAAAAATGCTTTAAACCTCAAGTGTAAGAATGTAATTAAAGGACTCAATTATGAAAACACTACTAACCATTTTTATTATTCTCATTTTTTCAACCTCAGTCTTTGCCGCCATACACGCTGAACAAGAAATTAAGTTTAATGATAATAGCCCGCACCCATTCGAAGATGTCACACTAGCAAACCATCTAAAAGCCGGAGATACTTTAACTATAAAGCTTACTGGATTAACCCAAGCTGCGGTACTGAGCAATAACCGCTTTAGCACAGGAAAAGACGGTGCTACACAAATATTCTCTATTAACTTAGACCCCGAGTACTTTGTTGCAACACCAACACGTAATAGTTTTGAATTTTGTGAACATAATAATCAAGGATGTATACAAAAGTCGTTTATAAAAATAAAAAACGATGGCCGCTTCAGTACATTGGATATTATTGCTCATACCACTAAAAATGATGCAGTGAATAAAGTAATAACTGACAGCACTGGAAAAAACATTATTTTCCAAGATGTCGTACAGCAAATAGAAATGATAGATAAAGAATCGGGTTGGTCACTTTCTGGGTCGGGTGGATTTATCATCAGTGGTTTAACGCAAAATAAATTTTATATTGATGAATCCAGCAATAAAGTCCTTCGCAATACCGACGCTGAAGATGATATTTCATTAGGCCTTGCTGCATTTGTGCATACGTGTAATGAAACTTGGAGCGATGCAGGCTGGCTCATTCTTAGACCCAAGTGCCTTACCTTTGGCCTAGGTTTATCCGATCAATCGAATGATTTTAACTTTTTCCCTGGGATATCGTGGCGCATTGGTGATGAACTTCATTTAACCTTAGGCGCACAATTGGGAAAAATTAATACCCTGCCAAATGGCTTAAAAATAGGAGATACAGTAGAAAGCTCAAATGCCATCAATACGTTAGATAGCCGCTATAGCGGCCGAGTGTTCCTATCTATTTCTTATACTTTTTTAGGTGATAGCGACAACAATGCCTTTACGGGTAAATTCAGTTCACTATAAAAATGCTTTAACCCTTAAGTTAAAGCATTATGGGCTGATTTAGGGCTCGGGTTAAGCTATTACATATTACCGAGCTCTAGCATCATGGCACTATACATGCGTAAGTTCAGCTTTAGTTGCTCAACAGTAATAAATTCATGCTCTGAGTGCCCTGTATAACGTTTTCCTGGCATTGAGGGGCCAAACGAGACGGCATTTTCAAACAACTTAGCATTGGTACCACCGCCAATAGATACAAAATCGGCGTCTTTATCACCTGTGTAGTGTTTAAAAATATCCAGCAGCTTTTGTGCATGCGGGGCATTATCGAGCAACATGGGAGTACCAATAATAATTTCAAGATCAGCAAAGCTAATTTTATTAGTAGCCGCAAACTGCGCTAAAGCCTGATCAATCTGCTGCTTTAACACTTCTTCTTCCTTGCCCATTGGCCTACGCGCATTTATAGATAACTTAAGTTTATTACCGGTACGCTCTATTACAGTAGGCGCGACTGTCATAGGGCCCATAAAGTCGTGTTGATAAGCAATATCACCAAAATGTTTTCCGTGTATATCTAAGCCTATCATTTGGTTTATAAAGTTAATAACTGCACCATCACTGTTATTTTCAAGCGCAACCCCCTTAAATAACTCGGCTAAATAAGCAATCGCATTTACCCCCGATTCAGGTTCAGATGAATGGGCTGATACGCCTTTAACACGTATCGCTACACCTTGTTCGGTTTCACTAAAGTGATAGCTTACTTGCGCTAATTGTTTAGCTTTACTTTTTAATTGGCTGACAACTTCGGCACTGGCATTATGTAACACGACACTGGCATCTTCTGGAATTTGACTAACAAACGCTCCGCCACTTAAATCACTCACATACAAACCGTGTTGTGCTGAGGTTAAATCGAAACTTGGTGCAATTAAGCTCCAACCTTTTTCTGCCACCACCACAGGATACGAGGCATCAATAGTCACCGCGTATTTGGGCTGCTCATAGGTTTTCATAAATTCCTCAAGCGGGCCCCAGTCGCTTTCTTCGGCTAAATAAATCATTAACTCGATTCGGTTATCCAACGAGTGCCCTTGATCTTTAATGGCTTTCATCGCATATAAAGCGGTCGCTATCGCGCCTTTATCGTCTTCTGTGCCTCGGGCAATCAGTTTGCCTGGCTCTGAGGTGTCGTCGATAATAAATGGGCTGTTAATCCATTTGCTTGCATCCGCAGGTTGCACATCTCCATGTGTCACAATCGTCACTTTTTGCTTTTGCTCGCCCATTCCAATCAAAACGGTGTAACCAAGGTCTTGAAAGTCAAAGCCAAGTTCTGCTGCTTTCATTTTTAATAACGCTTTAAAGCCTATAAAATCGGGGTTTTTAAGGGTGGAGATCCCCTTTTTATTCACTGTCGGGAATGACACTAAGTTTGCTAAAGTGTGTAGCTGTGCTTGCTGGTAATTTTCTAGCGCATACTGGGCAAGGTTGTCGGTATCTTTACTTATATGTGCGTGTGTATTAAAAGTAAAAATTGCAGCGCAAATTAAGGCTAATTTATTCACTATAATTTCCAAATATGAAAAACAATTAAAAGAAAAATTATACGCTTGCTTTAATATCTGTAATAGTGCTTTTTGTTAAAGTAGCAATATTAGGTGGTAGAGCCTGCAATTAACCTTGTATAATAGCTAGGTTATTAATTAGGCCACATTAAAATGAATCGTAGAAAAAAGATTGTTACAAAATTTCAAAAAAAAGATAAGCGTGCTAACGCAAAGCTACATAAAAGCAATAAACCCGCTTATATTTCAAAAGCTGAACGCGCTAAACTTACAGAGTTAGAAGACAACGAGCAAGCGACTAACGAAAATGCGCAACTCACAGAGCAAACAACACGTTAAGTTACTAAAATAAATTAAGCATATGGCAGACTGATGTAAGTCGGCTCTGATCTGCGACAAAATATGTGTATCGATATATTAAAAAACTGAACCATGTAAAAGCGCACATCAATTTAGAATTTAAAATTATCAGCGCGCTTTCTCCATGTCTTTAAAATGCGTAACTTAGTCCCATATTAAACGAACGCCCTTGTCCAGCAAGTTGGGTATAGCCATTGCTATTATCTTGCTTAACACTGGCAATACTTACACCTCCTAGCGGTTGCTCATAATATTCGTTAAATAAATTTGTCACTTGCAAATGTAAAGTGATCGCATCCCAACTTCCTTTTGTACTTAAATTAACTAAATTATAATGCGCGGTTTGATTTTCCAAACGCACACTATCGACTCGGGTTTTACTATCGACCCATTGCCAAGACAATGCATTTTCAAACCGGCCTAATGTTTGTTTTATAGCGACTTCGCTTTGCAATGGACTAATTTGATAAAGAGGCTCAGAGCGAGCATTATTATTACCTCGGGTACTGCTAACATTTGCATTAAATGTAATATTACCTAATGTTTTTGAGTCGAATATTAACGCGGTATAATCAGCTTTAAAGCCATACAAAGTGGCATCTACATTGGTAAATTGTAGTATATTGCGTGTGGTATTATCGGCGCCATAGTAGTCAAAACTACGAACAAATTCAGCATCAATGTAATCGTTCACATTGCTATACCAAGCATTAAAACTTAAGCGCCAATCATCTTGCTCACTATTTTTAGAATACGTTGCACTAAGAGTATGCGCAGTTTCAGCATCAAGTTCAGGGTTACCAATATAGCCATTACCATCGCCATACCAACCAATCATAGTGGCCGACATCGTACTGACCCCCCAGCTATATCGCTCATATAAACTAGGCGCTCTGTTTTTACGTGCAAAACCAAACTGCAACTCATCGTTAGGTGTTATTTGATAATTAAATAATAAGCTGGCATCGATTAATGTGTCTGTTTTATTACGTTCGAGCTCATTAAATACTTCAGCGGCCACTGAATTATCAGTATTTATCATATCAGACATGTCCGTCATCGCCATGCTCATACTGCTGTCACTGTAACCTTGCACTTCATCTACACGGGTTTTAACTTGCTCTATACGCATTCCACCATTAAACCACCATGCACTATTTAACTGGCTTTCATATTGCATAAATACAGCAGAACGTTGGCGTTTACCATTATTGATATTAATGTAGTCATTTGGCCCCATCATCATTGAGCCTTCAATCCCAGGCCACCAGTCTTCTAACTGATACAGGTAAAACTCATGCCCCAATAATAAGTGGCTATTATCCGTTATCGTGTTTTTCCATTTTAATTGATAGCTTATATCGTCAGCATCGGTATTCATCGGCATCATGCCGGTTTTTTCTACACTAAAAAAGCCCATTTTATGCTTAACATTATGCCAGTTAACTTGCGCTTCAAACTCATCCTCAGCAAACTTGCGTTTATATTGCACTATAGCCCCATAACTCACATTATCAGTCATATCCATGTACTGATTGGCAAATCCTTGATAAGGAATTTTTTGATGACTGAGCTTCATTACAAGCTGTTGTTTTTCATCGCGTAGTGCAGCGGTAATACTATGATTTTGCGCTCTATATAAAGTATCTAATACCAAGTCACCATGGCCATCTTCATAGCTGTGTGCATCGCTAAAAGACCCCTGATAATTAAAACTGAGCGTTTTGCTGGCTGCACGTACACCGACCCCTAACTTTCGACCATTATCAATAGTTTTATACTGTGCAGAAATATAGCCATTTTCAAAAGTAATATCATCATGGCTACTGTACTGTGGAGCAATAGAATTTACCTGAATAACCCCTGCAATATTATCCCCCCCTGCACTGACTGGCGAAATTCCTGCAATGACATTAAAAGACGACACCTGATTAGCCGAAATATAAGAAAGTGGTGGGTTCATATGATTGGCGCACGCAGCTGTTACATCAGCGCCATCAACCAATACTTTAATTCGTTCTCCCATCATGCCATTGAGAATAGGCAGATTCGATACACCTCCCGCTGCTGAAAAGTTAACACCTTGCGATTTTAATAAATCATCAGATGAACCTAGTGATAGATGCTTATTTTGTGCATGTCCATGAACTTCAATCACTTCTAAAGCGTTCGAATTATCTTCGGCAAATGCGTAAGGAGATAAAATACCACTCATTAATAATGCCAGTGGTGAAAGAAAGTAGTTATTAAGGGAAGTGTATTTGTAGTCCATTGTTGTAAAATTATTTCATGATGATCAATGCACTAATTTTACAACAATCGAATAGCGGACAAACGCGACAAAATGTCGCAGTTTTTAATTATTTAGATCAGAGACTGTTTTTGATACTTGTTCTGCATTAAGTTCAATTTCGTTAATAACATCAGACACTTGTGATACCAACTCACGTCCTTTTTCAGATGAATCAGAAACAGAAGTAATTTGCTGCGAAATCTCATTTGTGAGTTCATGGTTATTTTTAACAACACTGGCTATTTCGTTAGTTGATTTACTGGTACTAGCAGCTAATTGCCTTACTTCATCAGCAACAACCGCAAAACCTCGACCATATTCACCTGCCCGTGCAGCCTCAATGGCAGCATTCAACGCAAGTAAATTAGTTTGATCTGCAATGCTACTAATTGTCGATACAATCGTGCCTATCACTGCTGATTGTTCATTTAAGTCTTTAATGAGTTCAACTGATTTTAGCACTTGGTTCACAATTGCATCTGAATTTGAAACTGAATGTTGTAATAATTCAGCGCCTAACTCTGCCGTTTTAACTGTTGTTAATGCAGATTCATGCGCGGATTTAGCAGCCTGTGCAACCGCTTGGCTTTGATGTATTTGCTCTGTGATATTAGAAGCAAATTTAATAACTTTTGTTACTCGCCCTTGATTATCAAGAATTGGGTTATAAGTTGCTTCAAGCCAAATTTCACTTCCATTGGCGCTAACACGTTCGAATTGCCCAGACTTAAACTGGCCTAAACTCAGCTCTTGCCAAAACTGAGGATTTTCATTATAAAACGCGTCTTTACAAAACATTTTATGATGTTGGCCAACAATTTGCTCCAATCGATAACCTACGGTCGTTAAAAAGTTTTCATTTGCACTTAAAATTATACCCTCTGGGGTAAATTCAATTTCGGCCAAGGCTTTGTTTAAAGCCACATAAACGGCCTCTTGCGATTTGCGTTGAATATAGCGTTGTGTAATATCGGTTGCTATTTTTATAACTTTTACGACAATGCCATCGACTTCAACAGGAAAATAAGTGGCTTCAAGCCAAATTTTATCACCGTTGTTTTTGAAACGTAAAAACGAACCTGCAATTGATTTACCAGCTTTAAGGTCTGTCCAAAATTGGCGGTATTCGTTTGATTGAGCATATTCTGGATCGCAAAACATTTTATGATGATGATCCACCACCTCATGCTTTTTATAACCCACTGTTTCTAAAAATAATGTATTTGCGTCAATAACCGAACCGTTTGGAGTGAATTCGATATATGCTACATGTTTATAAATTGCGCTCAGCATTGAGTTCTTTTGTATCAATTGAGATTCTAAGTCTGCAATTTTTTCTTTGTATTTAGATGAACCGAACATATTTAGCCTTTAGGACTTATTATTTATATTTAATATGGTTTTTAATGTTTAAATTAAAAACATTTAATTAACTAAACCTCTATCCATATTTAAAATTCATTTCCTTGGCTCTGGCCAATGCACTTTTAATTTTTTCTACGTTAAACGCCTATACAAAAATTAATAAAAAACCATACCACAAATACAGATTAGTATTATTAATTCTAGCATAAAAAGTACTTTTTACTGACGCCATTAAACGAAAACAATAGATAATGTATTATTATCGAAACAGCTGTCAATTAAAGTTACCTGTATTTTACTCTTTTCCTATGAGTAAAATCGAACATGACTCATTTAAATAAATAATCTAAAATGCCTTTTTAGTTTTATCATCTCGATCTTTATTGCTTAACAATAAAGACGAAGGAATGTTTATGGTTATAGGTAAATCAACTTCGCAACAACCTAACTTAACTCTCATATTATTTATTTTGGCTCTGGGTACTTTTATTTTAGGGCTCTCTGAATTTTCGATGATGCCTATGCTTCCGCTTATCAGCGAAACATTTAACTCAACACCTTCTCAAAGTGGTTACGCAATTAGTGCCTACGCAATTGGTGTTGTTGTGGGTGCTCCATTGCTTATGTTAAGCACTGCAAATATGAATAAACGAAATGCATTGCTTATTTTTTTAGCATTAATGTGTATTTCAAATGCTTTAAGTGGATCGGCAAATTCATTAGCTCAATTGGTATTTTACCGGTTTTTAAGTGGTCTCCCTCATGGCGCTTATTTTGGTGCTGCCATTTTATTAGCTGCCGATATTGCACCACAAGGAAAACGTGCAAGTTATATGTCTAAAGTATTTATGGGGCTGACAATCGCTACCATTGTTGGGGTCCCTGTGGTGACTTTAGTAGGGCAAAATTTTAGTTGGCGATACTGCTTAGTGGCCGCGGCTATATTAGCGTTAATTGCGTTTATATTAGTTTATGCGTTAGTGCCAAATATTAAAAACAAACAAGCTACACACTTACTTAACGAACTTAGCGTACTAAAAAACAAACTTGTTTGGTCTATATTAGGTATTGTAATTATTGGTTTTGGCGGCGTTTTTTGCATTTATACTTATATTGCCGATACCATTTTAGTTGTTACTCATACGCCTGCTTATACTATTTCTATCGCTATGATCATGTTTGGTATTGGCTGTACTGTGGGGAATTATATTTTAGGTAAAGCGGCCGATAAATCTGCGATTAAAACCACAGGTATTGCTTTATTCGCCAGTATTATTTTTGCTTTTGCCTATATTACTGCCAGCGTAAATATTTGGTTACTTTACCTTGTCATTTTTTGTATCGGATTTAGTGTAGGTATTGCCACATTAATACAAACCTTATTAATGGATGTATCACCTAATGGGCACGCCATGATTGGCGCGCTAGTACAATGTGCATTTAATACCGCTAACGCCATTGGCCCCTGGTTAGGTGGAATGGCCATTGCCTATGGGGCCGCCCCCAATCAAACGGGCTATGTTGCGGCGGCATTATTTATAGGCGGGTTTATTATGTGGGGAGTTAGTTACTTGCAACTTAACAAGCAAAGTTTAAAGCCAAATAATTAAGCACACGTTTTTACGTTTTAATTTGACTGGGCGTCAGTCCAGTCCAACGCTTAAATGCACGACGAAAGTTTGGAATGTCGTAAAAAGCTAATTGCTTAGCAACTTGCTCATTCCCTTTCGCTTTTAGCGTTAATAAATATATTGCCTGATATTTTTTTTGCTCATCCACCAGCGATGAAAAAGTTATATTATGGTGTTTTAATTTACGTTTAAACGTTGCTGAACTCATCGCAAATGCCGTCGCTGTTTGCTCAAGGCCCGCCTCTTTTTGGCGCGATAAAAAACACCATACAGCTTCAATAAATGAATAGCGTGTATATGCTGTACTTTGCAATTGCGAGTGCACCTGCATAAAGCGCAGCCGACTTGCATTGGGATTTACTTTTTTTAATACCGATTGCGCTATAGTCCAACGCGTACAGGGTTGTTCAAAACGTAATTTAAGCCCTAGATGCTGCTCGTATTGGTGAATATGCTTGGGTTTTTTAAAGTTAAAATCAAATTCACATTGCGGGTATTCCCCGGTAAGGCGCTTAAGTAGACTATAAAATGCAGCAGCATAAACCTCTAATATGTAGTTATAAAGCTCTTCTTCAACAGCAAAGCCACAATGCAAATAAATATAATACTGCGCATTTTTTAAATGGGTTTTATTAAACAGCAAAGGAGACAACTGCATTTTAAATGCATTTAACTGATTTAATGCTTGGCCTAAATGTGCGCTATAAAGCAAGGTTTGCGCTGCTTTAGACGTATCGTTTATTAACTGACTGCCCAATAAAAAGCCACTGTCGCTATCTTCCATTAAGACTTTAAATTGCTTTATTAAGCGCAGCTGCTGCGAAACACTAAATGTAGAATTAAAACACAATAAATCTTGCTCAAATATTCCCGTACCGCGCAATAGTTTATGCAGCGCAATACCTCGTGACTGTGCTAATTCAACAATAGCAGTGATCATCCCTTCACTGCTCATATATTTAGTATCTACGCTAACATAGTTGTTCACGTTGCTGCGCTCTTTGTTGCTTTTGTTGTTGGAGCTTTAACTGTAATTGATGTGTTATATCATGGGCATATTGCTGTGGTGTTCCAACCACAAACTCAGTCGTCACATGTTGAAATCGGGCCTTTTTAATCCCTTCTACTTTAAAAGCACAATGCGCTAATGCCGATTTTATTTGTCGTAAAAGCTCTTGCCCTTGGGCTGTTGAAGTGGCTGGCATTAAGATCATAAAACAATCCCCGGCATAGCGACATACCACATCGCCCACTCGGCAATTCATTAAAATTAGTTCACTGATTTCACGAAGTAACCTATCTCCTTCATAAAAACCAAATTCACGATTAAAAAGTGAAAAATCACGCACATCAATTGCACCAACAATGACTGGTTTTCCAACTTTTAGTTGATCAGTTAACACCTTTTGTAAGTAGTCAGCTTTATAGAGCCCCGTAATTGGGCATACTTTATCGTGCTGCCTTAAATGTGCTTCGCGCCTGCGTAACTGCTTATTTAATACATATTGCTCTTGGTGCCAATAATATAAACCTAAGCTCGTGAGTAACATACCAATCGGTGCGGGAAGCGATTCAATCCAACTAAGCCATAACTGCGATGGTTGTATGAGCCACTCATCAAGTAAATCTAACGTGGCTGAGAACATAAATATAGCTAAGCCACACACTAAATAACGGGTTACTTTACCTGCTGGTCGCGAAACAAGTAATGCCGTTATCCAGCTAAGCGTCATTAACACAATTCCTCCCTCACCTAACACATCTAACCATTGAATATGTTCTTTTGCTTTTAGCTCGCCAAAAAACGCGCTTAAAAAAAATGCCAATAACAATAACGCAATCACAGTGTTAACTAAAAATCGATGACTATAAAAAGGGTTAAACCGCATAACAGCTCTTTTTAAATTAATTTTGATAAACGAATGCTAATACGCTTATCAACGTTTTAGCAGGGTCATATTAGCTCAATGATATGACAAGTTAATGACTTACTCGCTGAGCATACCGTGCAATGCAGCATAAACACTGAGTGGGTGGGGAGTGTTAACAGCTCATTTAGCTTTTTTTTTGTATAAAACATGGGGTTTTCATGGTGTTAGTGATTAACCTGTCATATTTGCGTCATTTATTATCGGTAGCTTGCTCGCCATACCAAGGAACAAACCGGAGCAAAACATGAAACACTTTAAAATAAATACGCTGGTTGCAGCACTGACATTAGCCAGTACAACAAGCTATGGCGCAGAACAAAATACGCCTTCAGAACCTGTTAAAGTATCTGAAGAATTAGTCGTATACGGCGAAATTGGCTATCGTAATCGTTCGCAAGAACTAGCACCTACGCTTGAATACTCACAAGATTACTTTCAACGTTTTGAACCTTTAACCGCTGGAGATGCACTCAAACGAGTCCCCAGCGTTACCTTTTTATCTGATGTTTTAGAATCTGATGGTGCCCGTATGCGAGGTCTCAGCCCTGCGTATACTAAGGTATTAATTAATGGTGAAGAAGTGCCAGGCGCCGGCGCTGATCGTTCGTTTTTTGTCGACCGTATTCCTGCTGAATTAATTGAACGCGTTGAAATTATTCGCTCATCTAGCGCTAATCGTTCAGCCGATGCCATTGCTGGTACATTAAATATCGTATTACGCGATGGTTATAGCTTAGAGGGTGGCTATATTCGTGTAGGTGGTTTGCGTTATGACGATGGCGAACTAAAAGAAAGCATTGGTGGAGTATATGGTACTGAGTTTGCTGGTGGGCGCTTATTACTTGGCGCTAACGTACAGGGGCGTTATAACCCAAAACAAAAAACAAGCTTACGATTTGGCGACAGCCCTGAAAACAATGCAAGCTATGAAACAGAAGAATTTGATAATAGAGAAGATCAAGCAGATACTCGTGACGGTGATGACACCTCATTTAATGCCAGTTATGAAATTGCTTTTAACAATGGCAGTAAATTTGATATTAGCGCTATGTGGGTTGATACAGAACGTACCGAAGATGAACGCTCATTTGAATACAACGAAGCAACGTCTACCAATGGCTCGATTGTCAGTGGTGGTAATTTAGAAACCGATAATGCCAATATTAAGTATATTGACCAAACTAATTACAATATAAATGCCGGTTACGAAATACCGTTATTTGGCGGCATAAGTAAACTGAAATTTGGTATTGCCGAATTTGAAGAGTCTGTTTACGAACAAGAAGTCGAACTAGACACCTCTGAGCTCCCAATCGTATTTGAAGAACAGCAAGAAAAAAGCGATATTGACGATAGTGAGTGGACACTTCAATGGCAACATAGCCTGCAGCTAAACGACACAAAAGAAATGCAATTTGGTGCTTTTTTACAAAATAAAGAGCGCGACAGTGCTATTTTTGTCGCTGAAGATGAACGCGAGTTAGACCTAACAAGTTGGGATCAATACGCACAATCGCCTATCGTATTAGCAACCTTTAATACACAATATGAAGCTGCCACCGGCGGTGTAAACGCGATTGAAGAAGATCGCTTTGATATATTTGCGTTAATTAAGCACCAAGATGATCTACTCGGATGGGAAGTCGGAGTACGCTACGAAACCACCGATTCAACCATTAATAATAAAATTGATAACGACATTGCACAAAACGATTACAGCTACATGTTACCTTCTGCTCATTTTCGTTATAACGTCAGTGAAAATGGCCGTATCAGTGCATCAGTTGCAAGAAGCTTACGCCGCCCTGAGTTTGATTATATTACCCCAGCCCTGCTAGAGGGAGAGCTTGGTGATAATGATCTATTAGGTAACCCCGATTTAAAGCCCGAATCAGCGTGGGGCGCCGACTTAGGCTATGAGTACCGCATAGGAAAAAGTGGTGTAATAGGTATAAATGCATTTTACCGAAAAGTCACCGATCTAATAGAAATCGCAAATACCCAAGTCCAAGGCTCAGATGGCGAAGGAACCTTTGTACTTCAACCGCGTAATACCGGCGACGGTAACGTAAAAGGCCTTGAATTAGATTTATCAACCCCATTAAGCGCAGTCAATATGCCCAACACCGGGGTATTTTTAAATTATTCATGGCTTGATAGTGAAGTGACCGATTTTTTTGGCTCGCGTAAATTTAACGACCAATCTGATTATGTCTATAACCTAGGTTTTATCCAAGACCTTCCTAAGCTTCGCGCTTCTTTTGGTGCAACTTATAGAAAGCAAGGTGACGCTTATGCTCGTATAGTCGGCGAAGAGATAACCACTTCCTACGGGGCAGATTTAGAGTTATTTATAGAAAAACGTTGGGACGATATTACGTTGCGAGTGGTTGGGTCAAACTTACTCGACGCCAGCAAAGATGAAATGTTTAATAAATTCGATACGATAGACGATCAATTTAGTCGCGATTATGACGAGTATGAACTTGAATCAGAAGAAGCAGGTCCGGTGCTACAAGTTATGTTTCGTTATGCATTTTAGTCCCAATTAAACGTGGTCGTTAAATGTGCAACGACCACCCTTTATTAGCACCACTATCGTTAGAATAAATTACGACTGCGAGTATAAAAACACACAGTCGTAATAAGGAAATTTATGAACTTTAAATTAAATCGATTACTCACCATAATAACCGCAACGGTTATTTCAAGTGCTTTAATAGCATGTAGTCATCAAAACAATACGGCCTCAGCACCTGCTACAATCAGTGACTTTGGTCCAATGATTAATATGCAAGGCTCACAAGCAGTGGCTATTAATAATCAATTTTGGTTATTAGCGAGTGAAACAAAGGGTCTTGTGCTTACCGATAGCCAAAATACCAACAGTACGGTGATTGCCGCTGGAAGCTTCGAGTCGCTATCAATTGAAGCCATTAATGAGCAAAGTTTTTTAGTGGCCACTGTTGATAACAATAAAGACAATGTTGTTATTTTCAAACTTGAAAATAACAACAACACATGGCGTATTAACGAACTTAATCGTGTACGCCTAAATAAATCAAAGCCCGAAACAGTGTGTTTATTTCATAACGAGCGTACACAGTTAGTCTCGGCTTTCACACCCGATGTACGTGGTTTAATCACCGAAACGTTGGTGTTTGATATTAATAAAAATGTGCCGACCAACCTTACCGTTCGTCAATTTTCTGGTGTAAGTGAAGCTGCGGGCTGCGCTGTTAACCACCGCACAAACACCTTATATATCAGTGAAAGCGACACCGGAATTTGGGCTATTAATGCCAATGCAGAATCAAAAGAAAATAAAAAGCCAGTACTGCTTACCCAACCTTTTGGTAAATTACCAGCAGCAGTGGGAGCACTTACAATCGCCAGTGACGCGAGACTATGGTTTACCACCAGCAGTGAAGGTAATAGCCTCATTTTTTCGTATAACCCGTTTACTGACGAGCTTAAAAAGTGGCCACTTAATACCCCAATTACAGCGGAGTCTGTTGCGATAAGCTATAACGATAATAAGGCAATGGCGGTATTATACAACGACGATACCGGTGCCTATGTCAGCACCGCGCTGGCAAGTACTGCGTATAACCTGCAAACGCAAAAGAAAGTTCAGCAACACGCTATTTACGCCCAAGCACAAACAACCCCAGTTAAGGCTTTTGGTGACGCAGCAGATGATCCCGCTATTTGGGTGCACCCAAACACGCCAGATAAAAGCTTAATATTAGGCACTGATAAACGCCGCGGTTTAATGGTGTACAACTTACAAGGAATGCTGCAGCAGTCAATTGAAGTGGGGCGTTTAAATAATGTTGATATACGTCAAAATACACACATTAATAACCCAACAAATACCCTTATTGCCGCCAGTAATCGCACGACAAATAGTATTAGCTTATTCTCTGTTGATACGAATAATACGGTGTTTCATTTGAGCGAAGTGACCACTAACTTAGACGAAATTTATGGTTTATGCATGTACTCATCGCGCTCTGGCCACTACGTATTTGTAAATGATAAGTCAGGGCTATATCAGCAATACAAAATAACTCAAAATGGCAGCAACCTTAAGGGAGCTTTAGTAAGAGAGTTTAGCTTACCAAGCCAACCAGAAGGATGTAGCGCCGACGATGAGCGCGGGCAACTTTTTGCAGGTGAAGAAGATGCCGGTATTTGGTTTATTAATGCCGAACCCGATGCGGATACAGCCCCTATTATGCTGCAAACAATAAACGAGCAATTGGTTGACGACGTTGAAGGTATGGAAATATACCAAAGCGATAATACACGCTATTTAGTCGTGTCGAGCCAAGGGGATCATAGTTATGTGGTGTATAAAATTTTCGGTACTACCGCCAAGCCTAGCTTAGTATTTTCGGGAAAATTTAATATCATTGCTAATTTAAACAATGCGATAGATGGTGTATCCGAAACCGATGGTCTAACAGTAACAGCCAAAGCACTACCGGGTTATCCAGAAGGTATTTTAATCGTACAAGATGGTTATAACCGCATGCCGCAGCAGCCACAAAACTTTAAAATCATAGATTGGCGTGACGTTAAAAAAGGACTTAAGTAGAGAGTTAATTTAGTAATAAAGAAGGCTCGTACGAGCCTTTTTTATTACTCACTCGGTGAGCGTTTTTTTGTTTTTTTTACTTACTTTTATCTGTTCATTAAGATGTAGACTTTCTTTTATTGGTCGCCAATAAGCATCTATAACACTGTTATGTCCACGATCGTTATTCCCTACCCCCACAGTGATTTTACCGACTTGATGCGCTTTTATCAGCGTACCGCAAGCTCTATCCCAAATCGCCAATGCCGAACCTAAATTACGGTCAAAGTGAATTGGGTTATCACTGTGATGTATTTGATGTTGGGCTGGGCTTATCAACCAGTTTTCTACTTTATGACCAAAGCTCCACCATACATGAGAGTGGCGTAAATTAGCCCCTAACGCATTAAATGCAAAAACAAACACATTCGCGCCAAAAATATCAAGCATTGTTATATTTCGGCCAAAACAGTACACACACACACCCACTACAAAGCCCTGCGCTAATGCCATACGACATGCATATAAATAACTTTCGAACGGGTGGCTTCGATAAATAGTCATTGGGGTTAATACTAACGCACTGTGATGCACTTTGTGAAAGTGCCATAAAAAAGGGAGTTTATGCAGTGCTAAGTGTAATAAAAAGCGAGTGAAGTCATCAACGACAAAAAGTAGCACAGTAAAAATAACAAGCACTACGCTGCTTGGTAATTGCCAAACAGCCCGCTCACCAAACATCCACTGCAAAGCATCACTAACGCCAATTGCAACAGGCACCATGGTTAATACCACGGGAACCCATAAAGCCGCCTTTAATAAGCGATTTACAATTAATAATTGATAATCAAGCGCTGCACTTTTACTTAGCCAAATACGTTTATTAAATACATAACGTTTAAGCCCGCGCCACGAGCGTTTTTTTTGCTGGGCACGGCCCGAGAAATATAACAACACAGTAATGACTAACGCCGCAGCAATATAGCCAATAAAAATACGTTTATTAGCGTCAAACAAGTAATTAGGCGTTTGTAATAATGTTTGCCATAGTGTCTCGAGCATTATTTACCTCTTAAAATTGATATTTATAACCGAGCGTTACACTACGCGGTTTACCCGGGCGTGCACCATAAGGGCGGCGACTAACAATGTTATCTTGATCAAATAAGTTATCTACTTTAGCGTAAATATGGCCCATTTTCCCAAGTTCATAACGCGCCGAAATATCAATAACCATGGTCGATGGCACATCAACACCAGCCAGAGGTAACGCAAAGTCATTCCCTGTGGTATTACCTACTTCACCGGCCGTGTATGCTACACCGGCGGCTTCCGGCATAGCTGAAGTATATTTTAACAGCATATCGACAGACCAATCATTACTTGCAAGCCCCACGCTTAATGCCGCTTGATGATTGGGTAAGTAAGGTAATTCGTCACCAGGTTGAATATGCCCCCACTGCGTAAACTCACTGAACAATTCTTCTTTAAATTCACTTTTCGTATAGGTGTAAGTTAAGCGGACAGGTAAGTCAATTTGCTGAGATAATGAATAGGTATGTGAAAATTGCGATTCTAGCCCCCACACATCCACTTCCCCACCACTAAACTCACGATCGAATTCATTTTCGATGCCACAATTTGACTGCCCACAGCTCTCTACTAGATTTGAGTAATCATTAAAAAAGCTCACTATTTCAATTTGGCTATTGCCGTTATTATATCGGCCGCCTAATTCATAGTTCACACTTTTTTCAAATTCATCATCCCCTTCGCGTACCGGACTTGATGGGCTTGAAGGTACAAACCCTTGATGTACGCCAAAAAGTAGCCCGGCATTTTCTGATAATTGGTAAAAACCACTAAAGCCAGGTAACCAAATACGGCTCGATTTATTTTGCCAATCATTTTCTTGCCCCGGTGAGTCATTTTGATATGACATATCCATTAATTCACCACGAACACCTAAGCCTAGCGTTAATTTATCAAACGTCACTTTGTCTTCAATATATACCGACCATGCATCCGTCGACTCTGTATTTTGAGTGGTAAATACGCGAGCAGTATCAGTGCGGGTATTTATTGAATTAACCATCGCATAAGTGTCTTCAAAGTGATCACGTTCAATTTCGTCTTGATGAAAGCGCACACCAAATGACACTGAATGCTCAAGGCCAAACGCAGCGACTTGCCAATCACCATCAAACTGAATGCCTTGCGAGAAAAAGCGTCGGTCGTTGGTGCCCATAGTTAAAAACACATTACTTTCACCACTTTGTACTGAATCGGCTTGCCCACTAATAACAAGGTATTCACGCTCAAAGTGAGTAGGATCGGCTAAAATATCCGATAAACTACCACTGCTGTTAGTGACTGAGTTAAGTTTAAGCCACGCCCTTTCAAAGTCATTTCGGTACGCTCGTGTGGTAAGTGCAAAGTGGTCGCTATTAAGCTGATGAGTAAACATAACCTGAGTATGTTTAGTATCCATGTTAGCAGGCCCGCTGGCAGCATAACGACGATAAGGATTTTTTTCATAATCCTCTTCAGTTAACCCTAAATAGGTTTCATCCGACAATTCATCAGAATAAGCTAGTTTTAATTCAAAGCGTTGTTTGTATTGCTCACTATTGAGTGTGTAATCAAATTTTACCAACAAGTCATCTTTTTCAAAGCCAGTATCACCATCGCCATCAAGCTCTTTAAAACCATCACTTTGTAAATGTACGCCTTCAATTAAAAAGCCAAGTTGCCCTTCGCGATTACCATAATAAGCATGCGCTTTTTTATAACCATCGGAGCCTAAAGCAACATCAAGCATAGCACTGGCATCATCAGGGACTTGTCGCGAGACTAAATTCAACGTCCCAGCGACAGTTTGCGGCCCATAATGAATCGCTGCCGGACCTTTAAATACCTCAACTGCCGTCATTCGTGTGGTCAGTGGAAAATAATAGGCCGCGGGTGCAGAATAAGGAGCGGGTCCTATCAGAATACCGTCTTCTAAAATGGTTATTTTTTTACTGCGCTCAGGTGTTACCCCACGAAAACCAATGTTAGGTCTTAAACCAAAGCCATCTTCTTCGCGTATATTTACCCCAGGTACTTGGGATAAAATACGGTGAATATCATCAAACTCAAATTGTTCAAGTTGAGCCTCTCCAATTAACGTAGCCGACCCTGCTTCGGTTCGCAGTTTGTCATTATGGCTAATAATTTGAATATGTTCTAAGTCATTTTTTTGCTCTGCTAAGGCCTGGCTACTAATGGCCATTAGCAATGCAAATGTTAGTTTATTATATTTCATTGTTGCCCTTAGTCGTTATCGCCTGCAGAGGTTGTTGGTAGTTCAAGTGCTAGCTCGTTGATAAAATCATTTTTTAGTTCATCAGTTAGTATTTTAACTTGCCCATGTACATCACGAACTTGCTGTTCATTATCAATGAGTAAATCAGCTAACGAACTATCTATACTGTCTAACGTTGTTTTAAGCGCCGCAATACCTTCTACTAATCGTACTTTAGTTTCCTCTGCTTGCTCTGCATCTAAAAAATCATCGAACCCCACCCCAGTTTGCGCAGACTCTAAATTACCGATTATCAATGCTTCAAACGCCGCTAGATTATTTCGAATATTAGCTAGAGAGCTTTTTGCATCTACGCTTTCTACATCCTCTGGGCACGCTGATGTACCACACGAATTAGAAAAAATACCAATGGGTTCAGCTAGTTTTTTATCTTTTACTATTGTATCGATATAAAATAATGCATCACTGATATGGTTTAACGCTTCATGATTACTACTAAAACGTGAATCACTTTCGCCGACGTTTTTTAATTCATTTGCAAAACCATTATCGCCTTGCCACGCTTGCAATAATTGCGCTGAAGAATTAAGTACATCGTCACTCGCTACCACTGCAAATTCACAACGAGCCTGACGGCGAGCTAAATCAGTTCGATTATTCCAATCAGCCAACGCATCATTCGTCACACTACAGTGATGATCTAACTGCTCATTAAAAAGTACATGTTGCAGTGCAAATAAGCCTCTACGTGTTGCGGTTCTGTCGGTAATTTCATAGGGGCGATTTTGATCTTGGTTAATCACACCATCTTGGTTATACACCACATCTTGATCTATCCCACAGCGACTAAACGTAGGCCAAGAATAAATTTGATTACGTAATTGACTTGAGTTTTCAAGCAGTGGTCCCATTTGCATCATTTCGGCTTGCTGCCAACTCGCCATCGTATCTAACCAAGCTTGTTGTGCCTGTATACGTAGCGAAACAGCCGCTTCAGAGCTTTCTTGTATACTTGCAAGCTCGGCTTGACAATAATTCATCAGAGCTTGTGTTTGTATTTGTGCTTGTTGGTTAAATAATATAAACGTGGGTGTAATCACGTTATCCACTAAATTGGCAATAAGCTGCGCTTCATCAAACTCAGTCTCAACTGAGGTAGAAGTTTGCCCACTATCATTACTTTGAAAAGCACTACCAGTACTACTAGAGCTACTTTCACCACACCCGCTTAGGCTGAGAAAAATGGCTATAGCGAGTGCTTTTTTTGTTGTAAAACTCATTATTGAATCAACCCTAAAATTCGAAAATAAAACGACAAAAGGCCAGCCTCTTTGGCTGACCTTCCTTGGTACTAAAATGCTTGGTAATTACCAGTTTTCAACATTTTCTGCATCAAAGCCGTACACTTGCTGCATTAAATCGCGTGCTTCAACTAACTGCGATTTGTATTCATCAGTCAATACTGGCGCTTCGCCTAACAAGGTGTGAAGTTCGGCAAATTTTCCAGTGTTTTCATCACTATTAAATGGTGAAAATGGGCTAAATTGAAAATTCAACGCAAAGCCTTTCATTTCACTAAAGTGTTTTGCAAGGTCAGTAAAACTCTCTGCATCAGCGTCAGCCGCTACAACAGAGTCAATATCAGCCATTGTGTCGTTAATATAATGAACAACAGTGGCTGCAATGGCATATTCCCAATTAGCTACAGCGGTATCACGCTGGGCAAGTAAATCAGTTTTTTGCTCATCAGTTAACGCGCTTGGCGCTGCATCATTAATAATTTTACGACCTGCAATAAACGCCGTCATTGCTGCACTGCTGTAATCAGTCGCTACTTGCGCCCCAAGATCACGTTTAGCCGCATTTGTTGAGTTACCCCAACTGTACTCGCTTGCTAAATCAATTTTTCCATCGCTATCTATATCACTGTTAGCGCTACCATCTGCAATGGCATCATCGCTAAATTCTAGATAATGACGTGCTGCACCAAAGTAACCAAAACCTTCATCAAACTGATGCTCTAAGCTACTATAATTAGCGCCTTCGCTTTGTGCATCGGTATTATCTTCTTCAAGGCCGTCATCTAAGTAATCATCTGTACCTTGCGAAAACATAAGCGCACCTAAAGTATGCTTTTGAATTAACTGATTTAAGTCTAGTCCATCAGTAGTAATGTAAGCCGCGGTAATGTCATTCGCGTTTACATCTTCAGATTGAGTCCCATTTGCTATCGCATCAACATTTTCGGCTAACAAATCGAAGTAATGAAATATAAGCCCTTCTGGCGTCTTTGCCTGTGTACCAAAGTCACTCCAGCCTTCAAATGTGCCTTCAACTAACCAATCTTTACTCATTTTTGACGCATCGTTACCGGCAATTTTACCCGTTAAGGTTTTGCCTGAGCTTGAAATCTCAGCAAACGATTGCTGCAATGTCGTACTGCCATCAATAAACAAAAAGCTGTTATCTTTTACCGCTTCGTAATCGTTCCAATACGCAAGGAGTTGTGATTTTACTGCATCACCGGTTAAGCCTTCGCTTTCAATGTAATCAACACTTAACATTCCAATATAAGATTTAATTTGTGCCGAAAGTGCATGGCGAGCAATTTGACCGGTATAACTAACAGCTGAGTTACTTGCATCCACTGTTGAAGCAAACTCATATACATTGACGCCTTCTTGCGCCTCAAGATCAGTCACTGAAACAGTTAATGTTTCGCTAAAGCTTAGTTCGCCTGCATCGGTGGCTGTAATCGTTACCTCAACACTGTCAACTTCTTCAGCATTAATAGCCAAAGTATCTTTGAGTTTAAGCTCGTTACTTTCATTTATTTCAAAATATTGCTCATCATCTGAAAGTGTAAAAACGATATCCGTGGTGTCATCATCGGTTGCACTTAAAGCGCCAACGACTGCGCCTAGCGTATCTTCAGTTACAAAAGCTGATGATAAGCTAATTGCCGTAGGTGCTGTATTCGAAACAGTGGGTGCGTTAGCACTATCATCACTATCACTTGAGCTCGAACCTCCACACGCAGCTAAACCTAAAGTCGAAGCCAAAATTGCACTGGTTAAAAGAGATTTTCGAAAAGTCATGTTAAGGCCTTATTATGTATGTAAATCATTCTCATTTGTAATTCAGTATTGTAGTTACAAAATAATAACATGCAATAGAAAAATGTTAATTAATCCGATTTTTACTGTGTTTATTTAAATAACTTATAACTCAATGCTATTTAAAAAATAAAACACCCCCTTTAACACTATTAAAATGTAATAAAAAAGTAACAAGAAACCAATCAACCTAGGCGTAAAGGATTGTTTTATTTTTTCACAAAAGTAGCGCTACAAATCAACAATAAAAGCATTTATAGCTCAAGTTGCCACTTAGTCGGTGTTTTTTACTTTGATTAAAAACATGTCACATAAAATACCCGGTATTGCATACATAAATGGCTCTTTGTTAAGTGCATACTTAAAATTAGTAACGTTAATCTATTTATTTCATTTAAAACGAAACGTTTGAATTACATTTAAAACTGCTATATCGTTAATTCATCTAACGAATAAATACCCGCACACCTTCTCCTAGCATGAGTAACCCAATGAATATCGAATTGAAAACAGCCACTATTGAACATATAGATGAAATTTTAACCTTGCATTATCGCTACCAAGTAGACTCAATAAACGAGGAAGACAAAGCCGACGGTTTTATCACAACGGCCTTTACCAAAACGCATTTATCGAATTTAATTGAACACGAAAGTGGATTATTTATTGCAGTGTTAGATAATAAAATTGTCGCCTACGCAATGGCGGCATCATGGCAATTTTGGTCACAATGGCCAATGTTTCAATTTATGATAGAAAACCTTCACGATTCACAACTAGAAGGCCTTGAAATGAATGTTGCTAACTCATACCAATATGGTCCTGTATGCGTGGATAAATCAGTAAGAGGCCACGGGGTTTTTGAGCAGGTTTTTAACTACTCATTAGAGCAAATGTCAAAGCGCTACCCTATTTTGGTGACTTTTATTAATAAAATTAACCCTCGCTCTTATCAAGCTCATACTAAAAAAACCCCGTTAGTGGTTATCAAAGAATTTGAGTTTAATAATAATCAATATTATAAACTTGCTTGTAAAACCTGCGAGCACAAGTAGTTAACACCAAATTATGACTTTAAACCCGCATTTACCTTTAGTTTATCATCCTAATTACTCGTTTAATTTTGATCCTAAACATCGTTTTGTAATGAGTAAATTTGCAAACTTATATCAACATGTAAAACAACTTGGTTTAATTGGCGATAACCTAATAAGGCCTCAACTTGGTTCTCACGATGCACTTAGCAACGTACATTGTGAACAATATCTGCATGATTTATGGCATAACACTTTGGATGAAAGCGCAATGCGCCGAATTGGTTTGCCTTGGTCACATGAGTTAATGGCACGTACAGTCACTGCACCTCAAGGGACTCTACAAACAGCTCGCTTAGCACTTCGCCATGGTATAGCGTGTCATTTAGCAGGCGGAACTCACCATGCCCATTACGACTTTGGCTCAGGATTTTGCATGGTTAACGATTTAGCATTTACCGCGCAAAGCCTGATTAATTCAGGTGAAGTAACAAATGTCTTAATTTTTGATTTAGATGTACACCAAGGTGATGGGACTGCGGCAATGCTTGAGCATCAGCATTATGCGTATACCTGCTCAATACATTGCGAAAAAAACTTCCCATTTAGAAAACCGCCTAGCGATTTAGATATTGGCCTGCGTAATAATATGCAAGACGATGAATATTTAGGGGTTATCGACGACACCTTATCGTTTTTATTGAAACAGGTTAATCCCGACATTGTACTTTATGACGCAGGTGTTGATGTTTGGCAGCAAGATGGTTTAGGCAAGCTCGATATTAGCTGGCAAGGCATAGAAAAACGTGATCATTTAGTATTTAAACGCTGCTTAGAGCACAATACTGCCGTTGCTTCAGTAATTGAAGGCGGATACGATCGAGATCATTTACGCCTAGCAAAACGTCACGGCATTGTAATTGAACAAGCCGCTAAGTTTTAAGGACATAAAAAAGCCCTTGTTATGACAAGGGCGTTTAATAATTTATTGTAGTTGAGAAATTCGCTCTTTTATTTGTTTAAAATCACTTTTAAATTTACCCATTAGCGTATACAGCTTAGCGATACTTCGCTTTTGTCTGTTGCTATTTCCTATAGCATGAATACTGGCCCAAATGGTAATAACCCCAAGAAACACAGCAAATATTCCTAGCGGCAAATACGTTATCATTTCATCAACAAAGCGAGAATAAGGGATAAATGACATTGCATTAAGTAACCCATCATAATCACCACGGTCAAATACAAATGTTGCGATTACTGCACAAATTAATAACGTCCACACTACCCACTCATTTGCTCGATAACCATATTCGGTGATTGCTTGTGATTTAAACATCACATCTTTTGAAACATTATAAGCCACTTCGCGATAGCCATCTCGAGAATCGTCCATTTGAATATAGCTTTGAGCATAAAAAACCCAGTCACCAACGTCAGCAGAGCCCAGTAGATCTTCAGCAACACTTAACTTTAATACCTTGTAATCAGAGGTTTCTAATATGAGTTGACCTTGTAAAGACGAGTTGCGTCTTTCATATGTTTCGACATGCGTTTTATAACTACTTCCACGAAAACTGTTGCCAACATAAGTATCTGTACGAGTTGTGGTGGTGTAATGTGTTTTACTATGGTCTACATTGGATTTTTGAACTTTATCAATCACTTTTGCAAACATACAATCTACTTGCACTTCACCTTTATCATGCTTTGCCAGAACATTTTTATGGATATAAGGGGTTACGTATTTAAGACTATATTCGTCCATTAATTGCTGCTGGTAGTCAGCAACCGAGTATGTGGTATGGCTGCCGATGGCTTTCTCTAATTCACTACTGACTTGGGCACTTTCATCATTGGCTTTATCCAATAACACGGCTTTTTTTTGTTTTACACCACAGCGATAACAGTGCGCGACATCGCCACTGATACGTTGCTGACAGCCAATACAAATTACGTCATTGTCTTTCGCTGGGCGCATGTAATAATCATAGCCAAAATCATACATACTCATTGAGAGTACAGATTTAACAACCTTTTTTACGCTCTCATAGCGTGCTAAATCGCGTTTATGTAGTTTAGCAGTACGATTAAGTTCAAATATAAGTACAATAACCGACAATATCGCCGCAGCGGCTGTTGCGGGGCCTCCTGGTACATCGACAGCAAATATTAGTCCTAAAAGCACGGCAAAAAAGGTGACTAAAAATAACCATGAAGAAGGTCTATCACCGGCATTTAATAAACTATCTTGATGAGAGCGTTGACCCTCATCGTTATGCAATACAACCGCCGGAGCAAATACATTATGCTTTACTATACGACGATCTTCAGCGTAAGCCACTCGATGATTGAGTGTACATTCACTTGGACTTATTAATGATACAACGTCGCCTTTTTTAAGACTTTTAAAACCGTCAACTTCTGCGTTAATACTAATTTGTGTAGTGTTGCCTTGCGCGTCTTCAACGTTTAACCACCAGAACCCGTACATTAAATTTGTGTTTGAACTACTATATTTTCGCTTATAGTAATCCATTGACGTTACTTTCCCGGTGATAACAACAGGATTTGAGTAATATTGTTTTAGCTCATCAAATAAATCACTTTGTAAATCGAGTGCAGTTTTCAGTGTTCGCTTTTGTCTTAAAGCATCACCACATTCAGAGCAATGGGAGTCAGAGACATAAATAGGCTGTTGGCAGTGTTGCATGATAACTTCCTTGGTAGATAAGCATTTATTATATTTTGAAAAATAAACTTAAAAATCAGTTTTTTAATATGTACCTAATATACCATCATAGATAAAAATAATGAGGTGTAATTCACAATTCTTTACTAAAAAAAGCGTTTTCACCTTACTAAAATACACCTAAACGATTACTTTGCACTGACCTTGTACTACACTCTAAGCTAATAAATTAAATGAGGTTATTTATGAAAGTTATTGCTATTTTCTGGTTATGTCTTTTTAGTCACTTAGTCATAGCGCAAGAACAAGAGCTCCCCCCTGTAAACCCCAAATATAATGCCGAGCACGCTATGGTATTAGTGAATCACGGCTCAAAAATATTTGCTTTAAATAAACCGGGCTACGAAATACCGCACGACGTGCAAGTGCTTTATCAAATAGACAACCCTGATGTGGCCTTTCTTAATTTAATACGTGATACCGATTTAATAACAATTAAACCGCAACCTTTTAATATTGAGCACTTAATACGTGGTGAAGAAATTACAATTATAGCTAATGTCTATTCTGGGGATTATAACCAAGGTGGTCATTTAATTTATGAAAATAGAGAAATTGTAATGAGTAAACAGCTCTATGCTCGTCCTTTAAAAGATCTCAGTGAGTCTTCTAAATGGCAGGAGTACGATATGATCACATTAAATGGTAGTGAGCGTATTTATATTCATAAAATAACCCAAGCACCTAGCTTTAATCACCTTATTTTTGTTGATTTAGTGAATGCCTGCATGCAAAAGTTTCGCACTTCTAAAGCAGTCCCTGAAAACAATGAACTTAACTACAAGTTTATTAATTGCGGGACATTAAAGCCTTTATATTATAACCAAGGTATTTAACGTGCAAACAAGTACTTTATTGCAGTGCAAGGCAATACCTATTTCACATTCAAGAGAATTACTATGCTAATAGGTCGTGTTTCTGAACTCTCTGGAGCTACTCGTAAGGCTATTCGGCACTATGAATCAATCGGTTTAATTGCTCCCCCTAACAGAAAAGGTAACTACCGTATTTATAACAACCATGATGTCGTGGTTATCAAAATGATTTGCCAAGCCAGAGCTCTCGGGTTTAGCCTCTTTGAAATCAAAGATATTGTTTCTCAAAAAACAAAGGATAAGAAGCTTCCTATTGCTCAAGTTAATCGACTCATCGATAAAAAAATATCTGATTTAAAGCAAGAGGCTCACGCAGCATTACTTAAAGTTGAAAACTTAGCGGAGTTTAAAAAAGATTTAGTTAAAGAATTCGATTGACCTTACCCCTAAGGGGAAGGGTTACAGTGAGTTTTTAATTAACTAACAGAATGACTTGTAATGAAAACATTGAACTTTGAAAATACGACTATATTAATAACCGGCGCATCTTCTGGTATTGGTAAAGAGTTTGCAAAGCAACTTGCTAGTAAAGGAGCTAATTTAATATTAACCGCAAGAACAACTAGCGATCTTATTAACCTAGCACAAGAGCTCAAATCAGTGCATAACAACATTATACTCCAGACTATTTCTGTCGATTTAAGCGAACTAAATGGCCCTAAGAAATTAGTTGAAAAAATAGACGCGTTAGGCCTGTCGATTGACTATTTAATTAATAATGCGGGCTTTGGGAAGTTTTGTGAATTTTCTAACGAAAGTTTTGAGGTTTATCATAAAATGTTAATGCTAAATATAAACGCATTAGTCGAGCTAACTCATTTATGCTTACCTGCAATGAAAGTTAAAAATAGTGGTGGAGTGATTAACGTTGCCTCTATTGCTTCTTTTCAACCACTGCCTTATCAAACTGTTTATGGAGCATCTAAAGCATTTGTTTTAAGTTTTTCTGAGGCTCTCACGGGAGAGTTATTAGATACAAATATTAACGTTATGGCCTTATGTCCTGGGACGACAGAATCTCGTTTTATGGAAAATGCGAATGCTGACACATCGAAAATGAACTTAGCCCCAGCCAGCGACGTTGTTAAAGCTGCACTTAAAAGTTACGATAAAAATAAAGTATATACAATACCGGGAAAAATGAATTACTTAATGTCTTTAGTTCCCCGCTTTATCTCACGCCAAAGAACAATTAAAATAGTGGTTAATATGTTTAAGGATAATGTACTTAGAAAATCAACTTCGTTTTAAACATAAAAAAAGGCTCTTTCGAGCCTTTGGTTTAACTTTGGAAATGTAAATCTTTATAACATCATATAAATGCAAATAACGCAGGGCTGACGCTATGATAGTCAACCGCCATAGCAATACTCAATGCTGTAATATTAATAATAGAAAAAGCAAACACTTGGCGCGCCCATTGCGTTAAATTAATACCTCGTCTATACCCGCGTAATGCCATTAATAACCACCAAAAGCTGGTAATACATGCCACAGCCATAAACGCCGCCCCAGTGTAACCACTGATCGGTAATAACATCACGACCAAAGCGTACACTGCAATGTATAAAACAATATGGCGTTTGGCTTTATCAATCCCCTGCGCGACGGGTAATACTGGAATACCTGCGGCTTGGTAATCTTTAAAGCGAAAAATAGCAATCGCGTAAGAATGTGGCATTTGCCATAGGCTAAACATAACTAATAATATTAATGCCCCCATGTCAAATTGACCGGTTACTGCACAGTAGCCGACCACCGGCGGAACAGCCCCTGATAAGCTTCCTATAAAAGTACCGTACACCGAGTTACGTTTCATATAGAGGCTATAAACTAACACATAAATCACATAGCCAAAGGCGGCAAAAAACACTGCCGCTTGCGTTGTAAAAGCAATGAGCAATGCAAAGCCTATAACCCCCAATAAAATACCATGGCTAAGCGCAGCAAAGGCCGACATTTCGCCTGTTACAGTTACCCGCGAACGAGTGCGTGCCATCGCTACATCAATATCTCTATCGATAACATTATTGATAGCACAGCCCGATGCAACCACAAGTGACAAACCAATCAATGTGGCAATCATTAACCAAGGGTTGATATCACCACGCGAAGCAAGTAAAAAACCACCCGCTACGCTGATTAAGTTCCCCATGATAATACCCGGCTTTGTCACTGATAAATAACGACGAAACATCTTCAACTCCTAGTACATCATCATGGCGTTTGATTCGTAAATAATCCAAACAGATAACCCAACTACCATCACGATAATTAGCGCACTGAATAAAAACGAAAACGTACTTGCACGACCCTCTTCGGTGGTGAAACTAAGGTGTAAAAAGTATTTTAAATGCACCCAAATTTGCACAATCGCTAAAGTAACAATACTCCAAAGGGTCGTTACTTTTGAAAAGTCACCTTCCATTACCAAATAAAACGGTATGGCGGTTAAAATCACCGACAACAAAAATCCCACTAAGTAGCTTTTTACTGTGCCGTGCGACGCATCATGCTCAACAGAATGTGAATGACTATGGCTCATTACATGGCTCCCATTAAATAAACAACGGTGAATACACAAATCCAAACTATATCTAAAAAGTGCCAAAATAAGCTTAAGCAACTTAAACGTGTCACCGTCGATTTACCTAAACCACGCTTAGCGACTTCAATCATCATGATTGTCATCCAAATTAGGCCTGCTGTAACATGTAATCCATGCAGTCCCACTAATGAGAAAAATGACGTCAAAAAAGCACTTTGCTGTGGTCCGTTACCGTGCACGATTAGGTGATGAAATTCGTAAATTTCCATACCAATAAATACTGTACCTAAACAAAACGTAACAAATAGCCAAGTAAGAGTTAGCGCCTTTTTTTGCCCATGTGCGGCAATCATGGCAAAGCCAAAGGTGATACTACTAATAAGGAGTGCTGCGGTTTCTACTGCAACAAAATCAAGCTCAAAAATATCTTTGCCTGATACGCCACCAGCGGTATTCATATATAACACGGCATAAGTGGCAAAAAACGAGGCAAATAATAAACAATCGGTCATTAGGTATAACCAAAAACCAAAAATGGTGTCGCCCGATGTATCGTGGTGATGCTCGTGTCCATCACCCGATATAGAGTCTAAATGTGCTGAAACTGTACTCACGCGCTTAGCTCCTTTTTCCCATTAGAATTATATGCATTTTCAGTGTCCGCTATTTCATCTGGTTGAATATAATAATCAACATCATTGGTATAACAACGCTGAATAAACAGTGCAATTGCCCCTACTAACCCTAAACCTGCTAGCCACCAAATGTGCCAAATCATTGCAAAACAAAATGCAGTTAAACTGGCTGCTATTAATACCCCTGATGCCGTATTTTTCGGCATATGAATTGGGCTATAGCTCGCTTTATCTTGATAGGCTTGGCCTTTTTCTTTCATGTCGGTCCATGTGTCAATGTCATCAACATGTGGGATAGTGGCAAAGTTATACACTTGTGGTGGTGAGCTAGTAGCCCATTCAAGTGTATGACCGTTCCATGGATCGCCTGTTGTATCGTCAAGTGCTTCGCGGTCTCTAAAACTCACATATAATTGGATGGCTTGGCTAATAATGCCAAACATAATAATGACAGCACCACCTGCGGCAATGTATAACCATATGTTCCAATCAGGGTTGTTGGTGTGATTTAAACGACGAGTCATGCCTAAAAAGCCCAGTACATATAGCGGCATAAAGGCAACGAAGAAACCAACTATCCAACACCAAAATGAGGCTTTACCCCATCTTTCGTTTAGCTTAAAGCCCATCGCTTTAGGGAACCAAAATACAAAGCCAGCAAGGTAACCAAATACGGCACCACCAATAATTGTGTTATGAAAATGAGCAATTAAAAACAAGCTATTATGTAATACATAGTCAGCACCTGGGATAGCCAGTAATACACCGGTCATACCGCCCACAGTAAAGGTAACCATAAAACCAAGAGTCCAAAGTACAGGCACTCCAATGCGTAATCGTCCTCTGTAAATAGTAAATAACCAGTTAAATAACTTAACTCCAGTAGGGACAGCTATGACCATCGTCATGACCCCAAAAAAGGCATTCACATTGGCACTTGAGCCCATAGTGAAAAAGTGATGCAACCACACAATAAAACCTAAAATAGAAATAGCACCACTGGCGTAAACCATCGATTTATAGCCAAATAAACGTTTGCCTGCAAAGGTAGAAATAATTTCTGAAAAAATACCAAACGCCGGTAATACTAAAATGTACACTTCAGGGTGACCCCATGCCCAAAATAAGTTGATGTACATCATGGCGTTTCCGCCCGCTTCATTGGTAAAAAAGTGAAAATCAAGATAACGGTCAAGCGTTAACATCGCTAATACAGCCGTTAAAATAGGGAAAGAAGCGGCAATTAAGATGTTTGCCCAAGTACAGGTCCATGTAAAAATAGGCATTTTCATGAGAGTCATACCTGGGGCACGCATTTTAAATACTGTCACTAAAAAATTAACTGCAGTTAGCAATGTCCCGAGTCCGGATATTTGCAAAGCCCATATATAATAATCGACCCCCACCCCAGGGCTAAAAGTAAGCTCCGATAGCGGCGGGTACGCCACCCAACCTGTTTTAGCAAATTCGCCAAAAATAAGTGATAAGTTAATTAAAATGGCACCACTGGCGGTAAACCAAAAACTTAAATTATTTAAAAATGGGAAGGCAACATCACGCGCACCTATTTGCAGTGGTAGAACTATATTCATTAGACCAATCATAAATGGCATTGCCATAAAGATGATCATAATAACGCCATGAGCTGTAAATATTTGGTCGTAATGCTCAGGTGGTAAATAACCAGGCGCTCCACTGGTAGCAAGCGCTAACTGCGCACGCATCATTATGGCATCAGAAAAACCACGAAATAACATAATTAGCGCTAATAATATGTACATAACGCCTAAGCGTTTATGATCAACTGAGGTGATCCAATCGCGCCAAAGCACACCCCATTTTTTATATTTTGTAATGAGTCCGGCAATAATTAGCCCAACAACAGCAATAACCGCCATGGTGACCATAATAATAGGTTCATGAAACGGGATTGCATCAAGTGTAAGTTTACCTAAAAACGACATTATTATTCCTCGCCCTGGCCGTGAGATGAAGCCAAAGAATGTTCACTGGTTTCATGATGTGAGTTACTCATATGCTCATGTTTACCCATGGCATGATGCTTGTTGTTCATATCGCCATGTGCCTGCATGTATTTCATTACAATGGTATGAAATAAACCATCATCAACCTTGGCGTAATACGCTACTGGGTTATTTTCGCTTTCTTTTGCAAGTTCGACATAATTGGCATGAGTAAGGTTATTACCGCCGGCTTTAATCGTATTAACCCACTTATCGAAGTCAGCTTGAGTCGGTGTCGCAATGGCATTAAATTTCATACCAGTAAAACCTGCACCACTATAATTAGCCGAAAAACCTTTAAATGTTCCCGGTTCATTCGCGATTAAATGCAGCTTAGTTTCCATGCCAGCCATTGAGTAAATTTGACTACCTAATTGCGGAATAAAAAATGAGTTCATGGTGCTTTGTGACGTAATTTTATATTCAACAGGCACATTAGCCGGAAATACCAATTCGTTTACCGTCGCAATACCTTGCTCTGGGTAAATAAATAACCACTTCCAGTTAAGCGAAACAACCTCGACGGTTAAATGCTTACCTTTACCTTCAATAGGCTTATATGGGTCAAGCTTTTGTGTAGATTGCCATGTAATAACGCCTAAAATAATGACAATAACAATAGGTACAGCCCAAACAATGGCCTCAATTTTATTTGAATGGGCCCATTTAGGCGCATAAATTTCATGAGTTTGTGTGTCTCTATATTTCCATGCGAAATACAAAGTCATCACAATGACGGGGATCACAACAAGTAGCATAAGCACAGTAGCAATGATGATTAAGTTTTTCTCATCAATGCCTATTTGCCCTTTAGGGTCGAGTATCCCGCCTTTACAGCCAGATAAAGCAAGTACGGTACTCGCTACAGCAATATTACAAAGGTTACGAATTAACAAAAGAGTATCCTACAAACCTAAAATTTTAATTAATTGCCAGATAAAAATGGCAACGATGTTATAAAACCCAAGTTAATAAATACTAAATTATAAAAATAAGGGGACTGAGCACGCTGCAAGTGGATGCAAAAAATACCTAGCAACAAACTCAGTTTTCTAAACGCATTTTATAACGTAATAAAAATTAACTTGGGTGAGTGTTGGCTGACTGGTGCTTATTACACAGCTACATTGTAGATTTAATTATTTACAGCAAGAATAAATAACATAGCAACAGGTGTAGCTAATACTAAAAAGTATTACAGACAACCTGTAAAGCTAGGTGGAGCACGACAACCATGTGCAGCGGACACAGGTTGAAGCACCTTAGCTTCGCTAAAAGCAAAGGCTGCTTTACGAAAGGTAATTGCGGCACGACGCGCCACAATGATATAGAACAATAACCAAAAAAAGCCAATAAGTAGCTGACTTGAAATGATAGGATAAGAAAGATAATGAACAATAGACTCAGAAATAGGCTCTATTAAAGCCCCATCATTGAATATTGCTTCTAATTGAAATACATCCTCAATGGCACCACTTAGCAACATGAGTATATTAAACATTAGCAATGCAATAGCGACACATAAACTCTTTCCTGCTTTAGTTAAGCGCTCACACGAAAACGCCTTGCAAAATGCAAGTAACGTATCAATATGAAAAAAAGACAATATGTTCAAAATAAACCTATAATTACGCTAAAACACACACTAAATAAATACGCTGTAATCTTAAAAAATTACTGTTGTAAGCCCTAAAAGCAAGTGCTGAAAAACCAAAACGCATTAGCACACTATAGCTAAGAGGAAATTGATCTACCTCAACAGAACTTTCAAAATTTACTGAAAGTTCGCTCGTGAGTATAACAAAGAGAATTTTCTGTTCAAGTGAAACATAAAATTTATATTGAATAAATATAAGTAAAGTGGAGTAAAAGTAGCTTTAAATACTTGTAGAGGTGCTTATATTACGGATAACAAATACAAGGCACGAGTGTATCAACGGGGAAAGCTTTAAATAAACGGAGCCTTACATATAAAATAAGGCTCCTTCATTGGCATATATTAAAATGCTAATTTAGCTTTTATTGCTACAACACGTGGCTCACCAATACGTAAAGCACCATAATCGTCACCTACAGCCCAAAACTCTTTGTCGAAAAGGTTATCAACCGTCCCGATAATCGTTAAGTTTTTCCCAGCAATGTTTTTACTTAAACTCACACCGGCATAAAACACCGTGTGGCTAGGTAAATTCCAATCGTTATTCGCATTTGCAGCGGTTTCGCCTTGATGCTTTCCACCAAAGTTTACGGTTAAGCCTTCTACGGCTTCAATGTTGTAATTGGTTTGTAAACTAACTTGATAATCAGGCGTTCCCGATACCTGATTGCCTTGATAGCTTTCATTGGTTTTGTCATACGTTGCATCTAACACCATCAACTCACTATAAATAGAGAAGTTATTTGATATATCAAGTGCACCACTTAACTCCACCCCTTGGTATACACTAACGCCATCTTGTACAAGGTAGTTATCATCAGTCACCAAGGTCGACCCACGCTTTATACTAAAAATGGCCGCTGAAGCAGACCAATCATCGCCACTTTGCTTATAACCAACTTCTAGCTGCTCGCTTTTTTGTGGTTTGAGTAACTCGTTAGCATTCGCATAGCTATCTCCTACAGAAGACGTTTGCCCTTCGAACGATTCAACATAGCTGGTATAAAATGTTGTTGTCTCATTGGGTTTATACATTAATGCAGCAAGAGGAGTCGTTGATGAATCAGCATAATGATCATGAAACGCACTAAAATATTCACCCGCAGTGTGATCAATATTTGTATGGCGCACACCAATTAATAGTTCAAATTGCTCATTAAACTTAATGGAATCGTTGATAAAAAATGATTGCTGGGTGTCAGACCAAGCTAAATCAAGGTCTTCTTGTAGATTGGCATCATAAGCAGGTAATTCTACGGGATTATATAAATTATCCTCACCATAATTACTCACTACAACTCGCCCATATTCACCACCATCGTTGCGATACGTATCAGAAACCTGGTATGAAGCCCCAAATACGAGCTCGTGACTTATGCTCCCCGTTTCAAATTGACCATTTATAATCGCTTGGGTTTGCTCATAGTTCACCTTAAAATACTGCTCATATAAGCTAATTGAAACATCGCCTTGCGAGTTGAGTAAATACGCAAGTGTTTTAACCCAATGGGTATCATTTTCTGAATAATCGTATTCGAGTTTAACTTGCCAATTATCATTAATTTCCCACGTTAAACCCGTAAGCGCAATAAGGTTATTATAATCATCAAATGTGCCGTCAACCCCAATACTGCGATTCCCCTGCACTGCTGCGGGTAAATCACTATCACTACTCATTGAATTAGACATGGTGGTCCATGAGTTTTCAGTTAACCGGTCACTGTAAATAACATCGACGTTCCAATGTAGGCTATCAGATAAATAGGCATCAAACGCCAAAGAGAAGCTTTCTCTATCTATGGTGCCATCGTCAAGGTATGTGTCGCCTTGCTCGCTTACAGCATTAACACGTAAACCAAACTTGTCCTCATCACCAAAGCGGGTACTTGCATCAACATGAGCACTAAAAACGCCATCACTTCGATAACCAGCACTTAAAGTAAGTAGATCATTAACTGGCTTTTTAGTCACATAGTTTACCACTCCACCAGGAGCTGCCATACCATACATGTAACCTGTAGCCCCCTTGAGTAAAGCAACTTGCTCAAATGCTTCATAGGGAAGTTCACCACTGAAATTATTAAGTGATAAGCCATTAACTTTAAAACTATTTGTATAATCTAAAGGCAAACCTCTTACTCGTATTGTTGAGCCAAAAGTACTGTATGCACTGCCATCAACTGATACCGACGCTTCTCGACTAAACAAACTATCTAGCGTGTTTACTTGACGAATTTCAATATCTTCTAATGAAATCATATCAACAGAAAATGGAGTATCTAAAACAGAACGACTCCCAAGCGCCCCACTATTATTTTGCTCATGTAATTCAGTTATTTTATGGCCTACAATCGTAATAACTTCACTTTCAGCTGCATCATTATTTGCAGCATTACTTTCTTGCCCTACTGCATTAAAACTGTTTAATGTTAATAACGATGCGATAGCTATCGATAATTTACTTTTAGCTAAAACGTCAATACCCATGTCAATTTTTCCTTAATGTGAATGAGATTTCACTCGTAGCATACATTTTAACGGCACTATAATTCCCGCTATGCCTTACTTGTTTCAGCAACAAGTAGTAACGACTATGCAATTTAAAAACAAAAGGCCATAAAATTGCAGCTACAAAGTTTAATCTAGAGTTGAAAAGACGAGGGAGTATACAAAACACACCGCACCAATGCAAATGGTAATAATTTGCATTTCGATATGCATTAATTGTTTTGAATTTAAAAATACAACTGAGTACAAAGCCACTTTAAGCGGGGTTGTTAAATGCGTTATTTAAACTAACAACAAAATTTAATACACTACGATAACCACCGGTGAGTAAATACCATTGGTTAGCATCTAACTGAAAAACGCGCTTGTGCTGCCATGCTGCAAAGTCACGCACAATAGGAAACTGCTTTAATGCATCCGTCATTTTACTTTTCCCCCCAGTGGCTAATCCTCTATCGAGGAGTAATATCCAATTTGGCTCTGAGGACAAATACGCTTTTAACATTGCTGTAATCTTTGCCGGGTCTTGTTGCTTTGCGCTAGAATGCTGCGCAGCGATAGTGTCAGTAAGCGAAATAGCAGCAAGTCCTGTTATCGGGTATAACATGCCAAACCTATCGCCCGGTTGATGAATAATAAACTCGTTTTTCATTGTAAACAGCACCAAACCGGTGCCTTGTTGCCTCCCTTCACGCTGCAACTGTGAAATTTTTTGCGCTAATGTAACCCAGCGCTGCTGTGCTACATCGGGTAAATTAAATATTTCACCGTACTGTGTTAAATTTTGCTGCATATCTTTTAAAAAGTGTTTCGGCGAAATACTCATATCTAATGTCGGGGCAATGTCAGATAACTGCGCTATCATTGCACGAGTGCGTGCACCAATAATAATAAGATCAGGCTTTAATCGCTTTAGTGCAGCAAAATCGGGTTTAAATAAACTCCCTGCAAGCGCTTTATCACGATATTGCGATAAATATTCCGGCAACATGCCTTTGGCGATGGCAATAGGTTTTACTCCAAGCGAATCAAGGGTATCTAGCTCCCCAAAATCATACACAACAATACGCTTAGGCTGAGTATTGAAAGTGATGTTCTTCCCCTTAATAGTGACTGTTACTGGGTATTGCGCGCTCACTAGCGTAGAAAAAAATAGGGCTAACAAGATAAATATATTTCGCTTCATTATTAAAGGCTCCAAGATATGTAAAATAGATAAATAGTAAAGTGTAAAACTATTATTGGTTTAGTATTACTTTTACCACAAACTAAATAAAAATAATAACAATTACCATTTACATACTGTGATATTATACTCCTAAATTTTATTCATCGTTAAGATTTAAGGACCCTCATGCGCTTTAGTATAGTAATCATGTGTATATTCACTTTTGGCCTTGTACAACCTGCTTATGGACAAAACAACCTGCAACCCACGGCGAAATTAACAGCTCAAGAGTATGTGTTTAAAGCCTCAAAAGGCAGTTATATTAGTGCTGATGTTGTCACTAACAATCACACTGTCGTTAATTTAATTGATCAACAAGGTAAGCTTATACGTGAAGTTATAAATACAGGTGAAAGCCACGCTAGACTTCACTTTATCGCTGCTTATGACAACCCCAAGCTGCAATTTTTAGGAGCCAAGCCGGAAATAAAAACACATCGAATTGTCTCTACTATCGAGCAAAATAGTTATCATAAAAAAGCTCAAAGTGAATTGATAAATCAAGCTTATGCTCAATTAAAATCCGGTGAAACAGAAGATAACGTATGGGATAAACTGATAAGAAATAACTCGCCATTAATTGAACCTTTAGGCGATGAAAGCGTGTTAACCTTTATTTATCGTGGTGCAAAGAAAAATGTTTTAATTTTTGGTGCGCCAGCAAATGATCATGGTTGGATGGAGCGTCTTGGCCACTCTAATATTTGGTTTAAAAGTTATACAGTGCCCAATTCGACACGTCTTTCTTACAAATTAGCGCCTGATGTACCTCTGTTTGCAGGCAGTCGCTACGAGCAACGCGTAGCTTTACTTGCCACAGTGCAGCGCGACCCAACTAACCCTAATTACTTCCCTGTTAGCGATAAAACAAAATATAATCAAAGCTCAACTGTCGAACTCCCCGATGCCGATGCGCAATACCCAAAAGAGATGACGGTATCGACCTTAAACCCCGATTTATCTTTTCAACTCACTAGCACTCTTTTAAAAAACAAACGCAATATTAAAGTGTTTCGTTTTGGTGATGTGACCCAAGCCAATGCGGTTCAATTATTTATGTTTGATGGCCTAAAGTATCTTGATAAAGTGAATTTACACTTGCGATTAAGCACCCTTGTATCACAACAGCGCCTCCCCCCAATTGAAGCGGTGTTTATAGATAACCTAGACAGTAAAACACGCGCAAAAGAATTACCCAGTAATCCCTTATTTACACAAATGTTAGCCACCGAACTGCTACCTATTATTGAACAAAACTCCCCGGTAAAATTTACTGCACAGCAACGAGTAATAGCAGGTTCTAGCTTTGGTGGAATTGGCGCAACAACAACCGCATTCAGGCGCCCAGATATTTTTGGCCATGTAATTTCTTTAAGTGGTTCGTATTGGTGGACCGATAAACATGGTGATAACAGCCACTACTACGCGTCAGAAAAATTTATTCAAGCAACAAAAAAGCCAATAGAATTTTTTATTAGTGCCGGAGTATTCGAAAGCTCAAGAGATGGAAACAAAGGAATACTGGATGGAAGCCGCCATCTTCGTGATATATTAACAATGAAGGGATATAAGGTGAGCTATAAAGAATATGCAGCAGGTCATGACTACTTTGCCTGGCAAGGTGCCATTATTGATGGTTTACAAGCCTTATTCCCACAAGAGTAATTTAAATTGCAATCCCCTCTCATCACCGCTATAAATTAATAATCTCGTTTAAGGCAAGGAGACCTTGTCTTAAACTAAAAATAACAGACCTATTAAATGCAATGTGCATCGTTAAAGTTTTTTATATCATTGCTGGTTATCTGTTTTTACCCATTACAATCTCAAAGGCGAGGTAATACAGTAAAAAATAGAGGGATAAAATACGAAAACGTAGAATAAAATGGTTTTAACCTAACACTAAAATTTGATGCAATAGATAAGATATTTATAGGGTTTTATAAGCAGATAATGATGAATTAAACGTGGTATGTTGCCTAAAAATAAAAACAGC
>NZ_JAGJEG010000006.1 GCF_018100905.1 Pseudoalteromonas sp. MMG010
ATTTGCAGCGTTACGATATCGGTGGTGGCAAAAAATGGTCTGATTCTTTTTCTAAGGCTTCTAACCGCACCCTACTCTTTTCAACTGGCGCACACGGCCTGAGGCACAGCTATGCTCAAGAAAGAATGGTTGAGCTTCATGCATTAGGTTTTAAATATAAAACGGCCTTAGAGACCGTTTCACAAGAGATGGGGCATTTTAGGCCGGAAATTACTGAAGTTTATTTAAAATGATATTTATTGAAACTAACTAATAACGCAAATTAACAATATGATAAAACTGTTTCGTTAAAACGATTTATTTAAATTAGCTGCAATTATTTACGGCTAATTTAAATGCAATGAATTATGTGTACTTCAATAAGAATTTATTTCAAATACTTTTAAGCTCTATATTATTTAGGCCGCACGATAAATAACTTTTAATTGTTCATCGAGTAAACGTTCTAAAGTATATGTATCATCGTTTTGTGCCTTAAGGTACTTCTCTATAACCATTTCTTTTAAACCTTTAGCAAACTCTGGGTATATGACTCCATTAGCATTGAGTGCATTTAGGACTAAGTGTTTTTTCCCCTGCTCACCGTAGATAATAGCTTTTTGTAATGCGTCATTATAAGATTCAACTTTTTTTACAAATCTAAATGCAGCATTATTCTGTTTTTGTTTTAAACTAGCTATTGATAAGCAAGCCGAGAGTTGAGTTCCGTAAATTCCTTTAAAATTAAGTTTAGTATGGTATGCCTTCAACATAATTTTTTTAGATGCTCTGGCGTCTGAACTTAGTTTTATAATTGCAAATTCGACAGCCTCATTTAAATCTTCAATATCTTTAATACCTTCAATGTCTTCAATGTCTTCAATGTCTTCAATATTTGAAACTTTATATTCGTTTGGATAGGCTTCTTTCCTCTGCTTTTGACCATTTTCCGTAGTCAAAGCATTTAAATATTGAATCCCAAGAAGAGCGCGGCTATCTAATGGGTTAAATGATAAAACCTCTTTGTATTGCTCTCTAGAGGCCTGAAATAAACCTTGCTCTTTTAATATTCTTGCTCTCTCAATAAGGCCAATCGTATATTTTGGGTGACTTTTTTTAAGTTCATCTAATATAGTTAATGCTTCTAAATAAAGCCCTTGAGCTTTCCTCAGCATCGCATACTTTAGCTGTATTGATGGTTTATTTTTAAAGTCATTAGTAATTAAGTTATAATGTTGAATCGCTGATTCATAATCTTTTTTGCTTGTCAGTAAGTATAGTAATTCTGAGTGCAACTCATGAAAATGTGGCTTTTCAGTTGCTACCTTTGTTAAGAACATACAAGCTTTCGCTGTATCTCCTTTAAAGTGAAAAACTCTAGCCTTAGTCAAATCTGTGAAAATATCTTCATAAGTAGAGAAACAATAAGCTTCATTAATTAGTTTTTCTGCTGTATCAAATTTACCTGTTTTAGCATGTATATATGACATTGCACAATAAACGACTCTTTGGGTTTCACGATCTGAATATAATGATAAAGCTTGAGAATAAACCTCTAAACTTTTATCGTATGATTTTAATTCAGCATGCACAGAGCCTTCACCTAAATACCCTTTTGAATCTTCAGGTACTTCTCTTTGAATAATTCTGTAAACTTCAAGAGCTTCAGAATACCTACCTGCTGTACGTAACATATCTCCTTTAACAAATAGCATATTAGCGTCTTTGTCATTAAACTTTTCGGCTTCGGTAATGCATTCCCAAGCTTGAGGAAAGTTATGCATGCCAACGTATGCCCTAGCCTTACCAACGACTCCAAATAGATAGCTATCAACATCACCATCTAAACAAGTTTCAAAAAAGCTCATGGCTTCATGATAGTTTTCTAAATTCAGATATGCATCGGCAACATGTCCATAGGTTCTATAATCTTCTGGTGCCAATTTAGAGGCTTTCAGAGACCAATCAAGTTGAAAATCAAATAGTGTTAATCGTTTGGCACTCTCTGATAAGCGGCATAAAGACATAGCAGCGTATTGATTACCACCATTAAACAATTGATACTCGACTAAAGAATCTATTTCTTGTGTTACAACTTCATACCGGCCATTTTTTAAATGCTTTTTAATATTTTCAATTTTTTTATTAACAGACTCTAGAATGCCAGTCTGTGATATATGCGCTTGCTTTGGCTTACTTCTTATAAGTTTTTCGGTAACCGAGCTAGAATTATCCATCATGTTAGAAATATTTTTTGACTTACTAGATTGCTTCCTAGACTCACTATCGCAATAAGATTCTAAAATAGACTTTAACTGGTTGGTAAAAGGAACTGCACCATTATCTGATAACTCTTTTAATTTTGGTGTCAGCTCAAACAATAATTCTTGTTGAAGCTGCAAGAGCTCCAAGTTTCCAGAAAATAGTTTTTCTGAAATCCTTTTAGAAACAAGAAAGCCCTCAATAAGAGACCTAACTTTTGCTCCATATGAATATTCATAGCATAAGTCATTTATTGAAATAGTTAAGGTTTTTATTTTATCTTGTGATGATATGAGCGAATTTAACAGCTTTATGCAAGAGCTAGTATTATCATCCAAATTTGGTAGTTTTTTGGCATCAAAGAGCTCTAAGGTTCTACTATACATAACATTTGCAACATACTGATAGCACTCATCATCTTTTTGAAATACAGAATCTAGCTCTTTAATTAGAAGAAGCTTAGATTCTCTGTCTATAGAACCATCAAACAGCATTAGGAATAAAAGCAAGCTTTGAGAGTTTTGTGTGTCACGATAAAGTCGCTGACGTATATGTTTTTTGTCACGAACAGTTACACTATAAAAACTATTCTTTTTTAATATAGAGTTCGCTGACTCTACAGAAATTTCCTCTTGAGTCGGTGTTCCATGCTTATACATAGAAACAGCGCTACCATTAAAATTAAGAGCTAGGCCAGCAGAGCTAGAAACATAAACATCCATTATTCACCTCTAACTTGAAATTCAATATTCTTGTTTGTAAGCAAGATTTTTGCACAAGTAACCATGCTATCATCCTTATCAAGTATAGTTACTTTCTCGAAAATTTGGCTAGTAATTGTGCCATGAATATGAGCTTCAATATAGTCCATGTTGTTTTCTTCAGAGTAAAGGAGTGATTTCATTTCTTCAACAGTCTGGTTAGCAGAAAACTTAGAATGTAATTTACAAACTGCCAAAGTACCTTTTTTATCCCAGGTTGCTCTGTAGCCCTCTGGAGGGTTCGACGTGGCACTAACTTTATGTTTTTCAACAAAGGTGTAAACATCTTCTTCAAAAAAAGTTGTTCTATTTTTTATAAAAGCTGTATTGAGCTTAATTGAAGCACCACCATAATAAGAACTACCAGAGTCAGTTAACGATAAAATCCCATAATGAATATCTCTATAATAGCCTGGGCTAATAATAGACTCGTAGCCGTCTCTTTTTGAATCATATTCATTATTTTCATAATTACGAGCATTCCCTGCGATTTGCTGGTGAAATGTAGAGATCATTCGATTGTCTCCTAGGGCTGAAATTAAATCCACAAGGGTTCTACTCATTATCACGAACGAGTTATCCATAGCACTTTCAAGCATCTTTCTTTTAGACTCAAGCCCTTTCAGCTTAACAGAAGCATTTGCATTCATATATCTGCTGGCAAGAGCCTGCTCTTCATGGATAGCCTTCCTTACATTTGGAAAGCCTACGTGATTATTGCAAACATTACATGATGTAGCTCCAATGCTAATTTCATGCCCACAATCACATTTTTCTACTACATTCATTGCCATAAAATTTTAATCATCCTTAAATTCATCAGATTATATCAATCTTTCTCTTTAGCGTATGTAAGCCAAATCTCACAACATAATTTAAATCTGATCGAGTTCAATAGAAATTTATAAGTCTACTTTTAAACTTGTCGCCTTTCCATATAGTCCTTAAAGTCAAAGAGTTTTTCACTTTCTCTCGTTCATGTTTTAACTTATTTCATTCATACTTCCTATTTGCCCAGTAAATTACATTACATAGAAGCAAAAAGTATATTCTTATGTTCTGATCAGTACGTTCATGAAAAATAAATGAATAATTTAGCTTGTATAAAAACATTAATTGTCACTTTAGGGTGATATTACCCTTTGTAATTTAGATGTATCGACTTCAAACATTTTAATTCCTCAGCATTTGTAATAGTACATTTGCGAAGTTTAGCTGAAAAACGTTTTATTGATGGGCGTTGGTGTGTTTGATTTAAAAAATCAAACACAGTCTTTTTTCGTGTTTTTACTTTACTAAATTAACCGTACCTATTTTACACCCTAATTGTATGTACTTTAAATAAACATAGTACTAAGATAGGTACAAAGGAATATGTTTTAGGGAAAATTTAGCATGGTAGCGAAAAAATCTATCCCCATTATTAATACTGTATTATTAAGGCGTTACGTCGTTATTTTGTTAATGCTCACTTGCCCGCAATTAATAGCAAAAGAAACCATTATTTGGCGCGTTACAGACTGGCCTCCATTTTATATTTTACATGGGGAGCACAAAGGCGAAGGCTTGTACGATCAATTAATCTCCCTGTTTGAAAAAAACATGCCCGAGTACACGCACCAGCGACTAGAAATGAATACGCTACGGGTGCAAAGAGAATGGGAAAAAGGCACCCATATTTGCCATCCATCTGTGATCCCTGCTGATATTACCCATAACTCCCTCGTTAACTCTTTTTTGCTCCCTCATCGTGTTATTACCCATAAAAAAAATGAAACGCTATTTCAATCTCCCCGCATTAGCTTAAAAGAAATATTTAGTAAAATATCGCTTAAAGGCGGAATTACGCCGAAACGCTATACCGACAAAATTAACCAATTAATTACCCCTTATTTAATTCAAGAAAACTTAATAAAAAGTCCTATTTATACCAGCTTAGTTAATATGCTTGTAAATAAGCGAATTGATTATTTAATCGAGTATAACCCTGTTGTCACTTATGCTTATAAAGTAAAAGGTTTAAAAAACCCGACCTCGAGCTTTGCTATAAGTGAAACAAGTCAAAATGATTTTTTAGAGGTGGTGGTTGGCTGTAATAAAGACGAGTGGGGAAAACAGGTAATACAAAAAATAAATGCCGTTTTAATTAAAGAAAGCCAAAACCCGCATTACCTAGACTCGCGGTTAGCTTGGTATGAAGGCCGCAGTAAAGTAGAATTAAACCGGGTATATCAACAGCATTACCACCATGATAAACAATTAGTGAGCGCACAATTAGTGAACTCTCAATTAGCGGATACTCAATTAGTAGATACTCAATTAGTGGATACACAGCTGTAAGCGCTCAAGTTTAAACGCTTACAATTGTTTGCATGTATAAATGAGTAACGCAGTAACGTCCCTATTCAGATATAAACTTGTTTACTGCGATAAAATATTTAATTTGATCATTAAGCTCACTGTTTGTCAGTGAGTTTAAATTGCTTACTCTTCTGATATGGCTTCTTCACCAGTACCTATTAGGGTAGCAAACCAACGTCCTTCATTGCTTGCCTCTAGGGCTATTTTAACAATCATAGTTAATGGCACTGATAACAACATACCGACAGTCCCTAATAGCCATCCCCAAAAAATTAACGATAAAAACACCACCAAGGTTGAAAGACCTAAGCCCTTACCCATAAATTTAGGCTCGACGATGTTTCCCATTACTGTATTTATGGTTAAGTACCCTGCAGCCACTAAACCCGCTATTAATGGGCCTTGTGTGATTAATGCTAATAATACAGCGGGAACCGCAGCGATAATCGAACCAATATTAGGGATATAGTTAAACATAAAGGCAATTACACCCCATAAAACAAAGTAATCGACACCCAGTATCCATAAGTAGATTGCTGCAATGAGCCCGGTCCCTAAACTGACTAAGGTTTTTATAGCTAAATAAGAATTTATAGATTCTAAAAAGCGGTCTATTTGCGCCATTTTTCTTTGCGGATCATTAAGCGACATATGTATTTTTTTGCTTAGCATTGGCGCTTCAAACAACATAAATATAACGGTTAATAAAATTAAAAACATATTTGCCATAACCCCACCTAATCCGGTGAGCATATTAGTGGCAACATCAACTAACTTGCCGGGGTCGAACATAGCCAGTATCTGCTCTTTATTTATTAAAATGTTGTATTGCGATGCTACATCGACCAGCCACACAAATTGCTCTTTTAATTTAACTTTATACTCTGGTAATTGCTGCGAAAAATCACTCACAGATTGACCAACCAAGCCCCCTAAACTAATTCCGATCCCAACAATAATTAAAACAACCAAGATAACCGCAGGGCCTTTGGGTATTTTATATTTGCCAAAAAACGTAATAAGAGGATTGCATATAATGGCAATAAACCCGGCCAGGATAAACGGGATAATAACAACACTGGCTGCTTTTATACCTGCTAAAACAACAACTAGCGCTGCAAGTATAATTAAGCTTTTATTAATTCCTGTTAAATTTGCCACTTTTTTTCCTAAATACATATAAGTTGCTTAAGTGTAAGGGAAATTTAAGACAAATGGAATGTGATCGTCAAAACCAGATAAACGTATAAATTAACTAATATCGCTTATGAGCAAAGACAACTATGCATATATTTATTACCGGCGCCACGGGGTTAATTGGCTCACATTTATACCCGCTACTTAACACTCATGAAATCACTGTTTTAACCCGAAACGCGTCAAACGCAATATCGGTTTTAAGCAATGATGTTCGCTGTGTTACATCTCTCGATGACGTTAATTTTAATACCGTTGATGTTGTTATTAATTTAGCGGGCGAGCCTATCGTATCTAAACGCTGGAGTGATAAACAAAAAAATACGCTCATTAATAGCCGAGTAGATTTAACCCATGCTATAAGCAATAAAATAAACAGTTGCGAACACCCTCCTCATACATTTATATCTGGCAGTGCTGTCGGCTATTACGGACGCCAAAACGATGCAGTCATCACCGAAGACAGTACAAATATTCATGATGAGTTTACTCATCAACTATGCAAACAATGGGAGCAAGCTGCATTAACAGCACAGTCTACACAAACCCGTGTTTGTTTGCTGCGCACAGGTATTGTACTGGCAAAAAATGCAGGGGCATTAGCTAAAATGTTACCGGCCTTTAAACTCGGCTTAGGTGGGCCTATTGGCCATGGCTCTCAAGGCATGTCATGGATACATATTAACGATATGACGGCATTAATTATGTATATTATCAATACACCTTCGTTACACGGCGCCATAAATGCCACCGCGCCCAAGGCGGTTTCTAACATGGTATTTACCAAGCAACTTGGTCATGTTCTCGCGCGTCCTACTTTTTTTAAAATGCCTGCATGGGGATTAAATTTAGCAATGGGTGAAATGGCCGACTTACTAACAACAGGTCAATTTGTGTACCCTAAAAAAGCGCTTGAGCAACAATTTAGCTTTAAATTTACAACCCTCTTAAGCGCGTTAAACGATATTTTAAAATAGTACGGGGAAATTACGGGCAATAAAAAAGCCCTTAAAGGGCTTTTTTGTTACACACATAGCTTAACTTATTTGTTATTGACTATTGCTGACAGCTCATCGTAGAGGTGTCGGCTTTATTAGGCACAAAACTAATATTTGCCACTGATAAACCGAGCTCCCCTTTTGTTTTCACTGTAAACGGGCTAGTTATTTTTGCAAAATCAACACCTAGCTGTTTATAACACGCCAAATCGATAGACATTGTTTTCCATTCGTTTAATTCGCTATCTTGTAGGGTCTTGGTAATATCAATACTTGCACCACAATTATATTCACAAGTCATACTCAGTTCGACCGCATCGCTTGGCTTGCTATTTACTTTATAGTCAAACTGTAAGCTCGAATCTGCTTCAATATACGCCAGTTTATCTTCAGTAAAACTGCTGTTTATTTCAACTTTACCAATTTCGCTGCCATCAAATGTAAATTGGCGTGCATCTTCTTGTACCACTTTATCTTCGGTACGAAACTTAATAGCGCCTAAAGTATACGTACTGCTTACAAGTTCTACACGTTCACCGGCTGAATTTAAAAACAATTTCCAAGGGCTTACTGGCGCCCCTTTTAAAATAGCCATATCCGCTAAGCCTTCACTGCTTTTAGGTGCTATTTCGTTTAGATCATTGGCTAAGGTGCTGTCATCGTTATAAGTTAAACCAAACCCGTAAGGTAATAAGGGTGCGTAGTCTGCATCCCCTTTGTTAACAGTTGTTTGAGTAGCTGTTTTAGGCCACGAAAAAGACAGTTTACCAGTAAAATCATATTGCACTTTTTCATCCGCTGTTTTTAACAACACCTGTGCAATACCTTCTCCTTCGGTACCTGGTAACCAAGCGGCAACAAATGCGTCAGAGGCATTTAATTCAGCATTAACCCACATTGGTCTACCCGATATAAATATTGAAACAACAGGAATACCCTGTGCTTTTAACGATTTTAATAAAGCCAGTGACTTTTTATTATTACGTTCAAATTCAAGGTTGTCTCTATCGCCATGGCCTTCGGCATACGGCTCTTCACCAAATACCACTACGGCAACATCTGGACGTTGTTCAAATGTACCATCAGGACTTAAAATAGCCTGTCCACCCGCCGCATCTATTTGCTGTTTTAATCCATCAAAAACTGACGTTGCACCTGGGAAATCGGCATTTTTATTATTTGTACCCTGCCACGTAATACTCCAACCACCCGACTGTTTACCAATATTATTAGCACCATCACCGGCAACTAAAATACGTTGAGAGGGTGACAACGGTAAAATATGATTGTTGTTTTTAAGCAGGACTAGCGATTCGCGAACCGCTTGGCGTGCAATATCACGATGCGCTTTAGAGCCAATAATCTCGGTTTTTCCCGAAAATGGACGCTTGGCTGGGCTAGGCTTATTAAATAAATCGGCACGCAATTTAACACGTAAAATACGGGCTACCGCATCATCAATACGGCTCATTGGGATTTCGCCTGAGTTAACTTGGGCAATGGTATTTTCGTATAGTGGCTTCCAAGCCCCTGTTGGCACCATAAAAATATCAAGGCCAGCATTTACAGCTTGTGCACAACTTTCGTTCGTACAGCCTTCTATTTGTCCATGTCCATTCCAATCACCGACAACAAATCCATCAAAACCCATACGTGTTTTTAATACATCGGTTAATAAATATTTGTTGCCATGGTTTTTCTTACCATGCCAGCTATTAAATGAAGCCATAACCGATTGACTACCCGCCGATAGCCCGCCTACATAGCCCTGTGCATGGATATCAAATAAGTCTTGTTCGCTATCAAGGTTGTTACCCTGATCGTCGCCATCTTTAGTACCGCCATCACCAATAAAGTGTTTAACCGTACTAATTACACGTTGTTCACTTAAAAAGTCGCCATCGGCATGACCTTGTAAGCCATTAACAATAGCCGCAGAGTAATCGCGTACTATTTCAGGGTCTTCTGAGTAACCCTCGTATGTACGCCCCCACCGGTCATCTCTAACTACCGCAACAGTAGGTGCAAATACCCAATCAATCCCGGTTACCATGACTTCTTTAGCCGTTGCTGCTGCAATATCTTCAATTAATTGTGGGTTATTGGCAGCCCCTAAACCTATGTTATGCGGAAATAATGTCGCACCAATCACATTGTTATGACCGTGCACTGCATCGGTGCCCCACATAGTCGGGATCGTACTGCCATCAAGCGAATCATCTATAGAAGCTTGATACATATCTTCGGCTAATTTAATCCAATCTTGGGCAGTGGCGTGTTTATTGCCTTGTGGAAAAGCTCCCCCACCATTTAAATAAGAACCAAAGCCATATTTACGCATATCTTCAACCGTAATATCACGTATTTCGGGTTGAATCATTTGGGCAACTTTTTGCTCTAATGTCATCTGCTTTAAATAATCGGCTATTTTTTCTTCAATGGCAGCGTCTTGCTTGACTGCTATTTTTAATTGTGGCCACACTTTATCGGCTTTATTAACGCTAACGTCTGCTTTATTACTGCTATCACACGCACTTAACAAAAAACCAGAACCTATTAATACCGCTAACGTTAATTTGTTAATAGTAAAGATGCTTTTCATTATTTAGACTCCGAAACTTGAACCGGTTTACTGCCACTTAATCCATAAAAAACAATAAACACATAACATAAAATAGGTAAGAAAAATGAGGCTTGCACGCCCAACGTATCAGCAAATAAACCTTGGATTAAAGGTACAATTGCACCGCCAACAATAGCTAAACATAAAATACCTGAACCTTGTGCAGTATGTTTACCTAAACCGTTTAGCGCTAAACTAAAAATGGTTGGGAACATAATAGAATTAAATAACCCTACTAATAAAATTGCCCACATAGCAATATTGCCACTGCTGCTCATTGCAACAATGATTAAAATAATAGCCATAACACTGTTAAAACCAAGTACTTTACCGGCCGGTACTTTTTGCATAACCGCAGCACCAATAAAGCGCCCTACCATAGCGCCACCCCAGTAATAAGCAATATAATGAGCCGCCACCGATTCGGTGATCCCCGCTATATCTTCTAACGCTAAAAAGCTGACTAAAAAACTACCAATAGCCACTTCGGCGCCAACATACATAAAAATACCTACAGCGCCAAGTACAAGGTGACGGTATTGCCACGCACTGCCTTGCTGGGTTGATTTACCTTCGGCGTTCTCTAAGGTTGTCTCTTCGTTTGTAGCAATATGCGGTAGTTTTAACCAAGAAAAAATAGCCGCTAAAACAAGTAACATTGCTGCGAGCAATAAGTAAGGTATTTGTACCGATTGCGCATCTTGCGCCGGTGTTAACATCGCTTCAGCAGATGAGTCTAAAATCAGTAGCGCGCCAAAAAACGGGGCTACGGTAGTCCCTAATGCGTTAAAAGCTTGGGTCATAGTTAAACGTGACGATGCCGTTTTACTAGAGCCTAATAAGCTAACAAATGGGTTAGCTGAAACTTGTAAAAGTGTAATACCACTGGCTAATACAAAAAGTGAAAATAAGAAAATAGGGTAACTATGAAAAGCGGCAGAAGGATAAAATAGCGCACACCCAACGGCGGCAATTATTAAACCCGTCACTATCCCGTATTTATACCCTACTTTTTTAACAATCAAGCCCGAAGGCAAAGACATAATAAAATAAGCACCAAAAAAACAAAACTGTACCAGCATCGCTTGCACATAAGTTAAGTTAAAAACGGCTTTTAAATGTGGAATCAAAATGTCGTTTAAGCAGGTAATAAATCCCCACATAAAAAACAATGTGGTGAGCGAGGTAAGTGCAAACTTGTAACTTTGATTGCTACCTGTTTCAAGTTGTGTGTGTGGTGGCGTTATCGGTGTGGAAGCCATGTGTTCTCCAATTTATTATCGTTTTAGTACTTTATTTTTAACGTATCTTTTAAGGCATAAATTTACCTTTGTTTTACGTTTAAAATGTATTTAATTATTGACCTGAAGTGTAAATAACACTACCCTAAATGTAAGCGCTTTCACCCCTATTAAATACGACATTTAACAATTTAGCAATCTATTTTGTAAGCGCTTACAAAAATATTTTATCAAACATCATTTTCAAGGTTATTACCTGCCCATCGTTACAATAAGGCTCCGTTATATGACATCTTTATCATTACCTCAACATTCAACAATGCTTGATAAAAGCTTCGTTTATGGGGTTGCAACAGCGTCCTTTCAAATAGAAGGTGGCTCAGCCGATAGACTGCCCTGTATCTGGGATACCTTTTGCGACACAAAAGGTAAAATAGCTGATAACTCAAATGGTCATGTTGCATGCGATCACTACACACATTGGCGTGAAGATATTGCGCTTATCGACTCTTTAGGCGTAGATGCATACAGGTTGTCAATTTCATGGCCACGAGTCATTTCCCAAGATGGTAAATTAAACCCTGTCGGCGTAAAATTTTACACCGATATTTTAGACGAATTACAACACCGTGATATAAAAGCATACGTGACCTTATATCATTGGGACTTACCCCAGCATTTAGAAGACAACGGAGGTTGGTTAAACCGCGAAACAGCATATGCTTTTGAGCATTATGTTGATTTAATTACCACCGCATTTGGCGACAAAGTCCATTCGTATGCCACGCTAAACGAACCATTTTGTAGCGCATACCTAGGCTACGAAATTGGAGTACATGCACCGGGTATTAAAGGAGCTAAATTTGGTCGCCAAGCTGCGCACCATTTATTGCTTGCTCATGGTTTAGGCATGAAAGTACTAGCTAAAAATAGCCCAAACACTCTCAATGGTATTGTTTTAAACTTTACGCCTTGCTATAGCGTGTCGCAAAGTGACGCTGATTTAAAAGCCACGGCTTACGCCGATGACTACATGAATCAATGGTACATGAAGCCCGTAATGGATGGCGCTTACCCCGACATAATAAACCAACTGCCGATTGAAGTGCGCCCTACGATATTACCCGGTGATATGGAAATTATTTCTCAACCGCTCGATTTTTTAGGCATTAATTTTTATACCCGTTTATATTACAAAGCCAGTGATACCGCTCCTTACGAAGAATTAGCACATCAATTCCCTCGCACCGATATTGGCTGGGAAATATACCCGCAAGCGTTAACCGACTTATTAGTAACACTTAATGAGACTTATACGCTTCCTGCTGTGTATATTACGGAGAACGGCGCAGCTATGGCTGATAAGCTAGAAAATGCTAAAGTAAACGACCAAGATAGATTAGATTATTATCAACAACATCTAAATGCAGTACATAATGCAATAGAGCAAGGTGTTCGCGTTCATGGTTACTTTGCATGGAGCTTAATGGATAATTTTGAATGGGCCGAAGGGTACTTAAAGCGTTTTGGTATCGTTTACGTTGATTATGCAACACAACAACGTACTATTAAAAAAAGTGGCTTAGCGTACCGAGACTTAATTTCTAATCGTTAATAATTTACCTGTATGTAGCTGACACAACTACAGCTAGATATGCGTGTAAAAACGCATATCTACAACAGTACAACGATTAACACACATATTTTATAAAACGAGATACACGACAATGGTCAGTATAAGAGAAAAAATAGCGTATGGGTTAGGTGACACAGCCAGCAATATTATTTTTCAAACTGTGATGATGTTTTTAATGCTTTACTATACCGATGTGGTGGGTTTATCCCCCGCAGTTGTAGGGTCTATGTTTTTAGCCGTACGGGTATTTGATGCCATCACAGACCCTATTATGGGTAATATTGCCGACAAAACCCATACTCGCTGGGGCCATTTTAGGCCTTACTTGTTATGGCTTTCTTTACCCTTTGCACTTATTAGTATTTTAGCGTTTACCACTCCCGATTTAACGGGCGACGATAAAATTATTTATGCCTTTTCTACCTATTCACTATTAATGGTTGCATATACCGCAATTAATATTCCTTACTGTGCTTTAGGCGGTGTAATAACCACCGATGCTAAAGAGCGCGTTACTGTGCAATCATATCGTTTTGTGTTTGGCATGTTAGGCGGTGTTATCGTCGCAGCATGTACAATGCCTATGGTTGAATACTTTGGCCAAGGCGATGCCGCTAAAGGGTATCAATACACCATGACCACCATGAGTTTATTAGGCTTGGTTATGTTTTTACTTTGCTTTATAGGTACCAAAGAGCGCATTACGCAACCGACAGAGCAAAATATTTCATTTATACACAGTGCAAAATCCCTATGGCAAAACGACCAATGGCGTATTTTGTGTTTAGCGGCGCTTTTTTTATTAACCGGTCAGGTACTGCGCTTTACCCTTGCGGTATATTACGTAAAGTATTATTTAGCCCGAGAAGACTTAATCACTTCATTTATGACCTTAGGGGTTATCGCCAGTATGATAGGTTGCGCTTTAGCACAGCCATTAGCGCAGCGTGTATGTAAAATAAAAGCCTACATCGGCTTACAGCTTATTGCTGCAACGATTTGTGCCGCTAGCTTTTTTATTAAAAGTGATCAGCTGTTCCTTGCTTTTGCCGCATTTATTGCCTGGAAATTCTTTTTAGATATGGCCACCCCGCTACTTTGGGCTAAAATGGCCGACACCATAGATTACGGCCACGATAAAACCGGTAGTCGAATCACCGGATTGGTTTATTCTGGTGTGATCTTCTTTATAAAAATGGGGGTTGCGTTAGGCGGTGCAATGGCTGGTTGGATGCTTGCATTTTATGATTACCAAGCTGACGCTCAACAAACCGAAATGACTCAGCAAGGCATTTTGCTCTCATTTACACTACTCCCAGCGATTGGCTCATTTGCCGTCGCAGCGATTATGAGCAAGTACACATTAACGACGCAAAAAGTCGAAAAAATTCAGTCAAAGCTTGGTGTGTTGTAGTTTATAAAGAATGGCTCAGGTATTATTTGCAACTAAGTTAGCCTGCTACTTACTCATAATGTAAGTAGCAATTATAATTTTTAAATAGGATGTTTATGGCCACGATATACCAAGTTTCAGAACTTGCAGGGGTTTCTTTAGCGACCGTCTCTCGAGTAATGAACAAAAACACCCGGGTCAGTGACAAAACCAAACAAAAAGTACTTGATGCCATGGAGCAACTTGGCTACAGACCAAACTCTATAGCCCAATCTTTAGCTTCAAATAGAACCAACAGCGTAGGCATTTTAGTTTCTGAGTTACAAGGCCCTTTCTTTGGCCAAATGATGGCAAGTATCGAGTCGTCACTTAGAGCCGCGGGCAAACATGTTATTATTACCGCAGGTCATAGTAACGAGCAAAAAGAAAAAGAAGGCATTGATTTTTTAATTAGCCGAAATTGCGATGCAATTATTATGCATGTTGAAGCACTCAGTGATGAATACTTAATTGAATTGAGTAAAGGTAAAACACCGCTTTATTTTGTAAATAGACACATCGAAACGCTTAAAAACCAATGTATTAGTCTAGACAATCAAGTGGGTGGCTATTTAGCAACAAAAGCAATGATAGATCTGGGCCATAAAAACATTGCTTATATTTCTGGACCGCAGTTTAAATCTGATGCAAGAAACCGTTACACGGGCCATCAACATGCGTTAGCTGAGCATAACATCCAATTTAATGAACAGCTTTTTTATCATGGCGACTTTAAAGAAACCAGTGGTAGCAATGGCTTAAAACATTTTATAGATAATAAATTTTCGTTTAGTGCCGTGGTGTGTGCTAATGACGAAATGGCCTCTGGCGCCATGAAGTATGCGCGAGAACATGGCTATTCTCTTCCCAATGATTTATCTGTTATTGGGTTTGATAATGTAATTTTTGCTAACTACCTTTACCCGACACTTGCAACTATTGATAACCCCGTTTCTAAAATGGGTGAAATGGCAGCTAAGTTAGTATTAAAAGATGTTTACCTGCATAAAATTGAGCAAATACAACGTGTATTCGAACCAACTTTATTAACGAGAGACTCTATTGCACAGTGTGTAGATAACCCATAATTTTTAATGGATTATCTACTTTTTACCCACTTTAAATTTATTTAGCTATCCAAGGGGTTACTTTAACTATCTGTACATCAGCGGCAATTAACTGTGTGTTTTGCTCATAGCTATCATCAACCGCAAAATAGCAAACAGTTTGTTCACACTTTACACCTAAAGAAGAAAAGTCTTGTGGTTGAGTAAACGTGACCACCACCCCTTTTTGTTCAGGTAATAAAAACCACATTAATTTACTAACAAAGAAACCAGATAGGTCTGTTAAAAGCTTATCTAATTCATTATGAACAATAAACAAATTGTGCTTAGTAAAGGCCAACGATGAGAACTCTTTCGCCTCTATTTGCAGTTTTAATTGGCAGTCATGCAGAGGATTGACCGGTTCGACAACAACCACCGCTTTATCGGTATCAAGCTGCTTATCAAATGGTAAAAGTAATTGTGCATGCTCTGTAAAATTTAACGGGTATTCATTTTTTTCGGTTAAAATAGTGCCACTTTTAATGGCACATGTTTGATTAGTGCCAATATCACTAATATAAAAATTAACCTGTGCATATTGAAAATCCCCTTTATTTACTACTTTTAGGCGATCATAAAAACCATCGTAAGACATCACAAATTCTTTCGCGTAGACACTGTTTATTGCCGTGATCACAAATAACCCAAGTGTCATAAGCGTATTACTTAGTATTTTAGTCATTAAAATAAACTCTATTTTGGTTAATCATTTTATTTAGCTCGTTGATGTATGGTTCGCCTCGTTCAGAATACGACTTAAGCCCTTGAGTTAGCTTTATTGCATCAATAGGCGCTTGCTGCAAACGTAAATCGGCTCTAATTGCACGTAACGCTTTATAAGCATCATGCGTATTTATATTTTTAAAATAAGCGTGTACTGCAGCGCTGACTGATTTAAATGCTGCAACTTCATGAACATCACCCGCATTTCTGCGTTTTGGTATCATGCCGCAGCCTTTGCTATAACACCATTGGCCAAAAAAGTTTAAACCAATACGAGCAAACCGAGAGGTCCCCCATGCAGACTCTTTTGCCGCTTGTATTAGTACTAATTCCTTTGGAATAATATCAACATAGTTCAATGCCAACGCTAAGTTATAGCTACTAATCGTTTGGGGTAATCCATACTGTGTTAGTATTTTAGTTAAATTACGGTGCTGTTTTTTAGTTAGAGGTTGCTCGTGATCTAACATTAATTTTGCAATATCAAGTTGTGCGCGTTGCGTAAGTATTTTTTTATTTTCGGCTTTAACATGTGGTTTTATAAAATTAAAAAAAGCACGTTTTTTTTCTTTTACATCTTTATAGCTTGAAAAATCAGGTAACTTTACATTATGTAATGGTTTTTCTTGTTCTGGCTGCTTTTTTTGCTGCAATGGCTGATCTGTCTTATCCGAATTTGTACTAGATAAAAAAGGGTCGGCAAGTGCCCAAATAAAAAACACCGCCACTAACAACTTCAATAAAGCTTTAATCATAAACTCTCTCAATTAAACGTATGCAACATATTACAAAAATAAACAAAGGCCAATTATACCTAAGCGAATAAATAAAGGCTAACAACTCCTCTTAGGCACTCGCATTTTACCACGCCATCGGTATACTAATTTGCTATTAGCTTAAATTATAAAATGAGTAAGTAGTATGGACTATCAATGGCAAGCTCGAATAATTGAACAACATAAGCATCGCCCAAACGATAATCGCTCCCCTTGGCAAATAGACCGTTCTCGTATTATTCACGCTGCTGCTTTTAGACGTTTACAAGCTAAAACACAAATAATGGGAATTGGTTTAAACGACTTTTACCGCACACGCCTAACCCACTCATTAGAAGTATCACAAATTGGTAGTGGAATTTTACGTCATTTAAAAGCACAGCACCCTGACTTTACACACTTCCCTCCTACCGGTTTACTCGAAACCTTGTGTTTAGCACACGATATTGGTCACCCGCCGTTTGGTCATGGTGGTGAGATTGCGTTAAATTATATGATGCGAGAACACGGTGGGTTTGAAGGTAATGCTCAAACATTGCGTATAGTGGCTAAATTAGAGCCTTATAGTAATGGCCATGGTATGAACTTAACCCGTCGTACACTACTTGGTTTTATTAAGTATCCTGAGTTTATAGATACGCTTTGGCACACAATTGCACATACCAGCAGCAATAACCGTTATATAAAAGCCGATGATTGGCGCCCTGCAAAAGGTTTATACTCAGATGATAAAGCCATCTTTGATTGGGTGACGGCCTCATTGTCGAATCACGATAAAAGCTTATTAAGCCAATCAAAACCAATCGACGGTTATCGAGCTAAAACACTTTATAAATCACTTGATTGTGCAATTATGGAACATGCAGACGATATCGCTTATGCGGTTCACGACCTAGAAGATGCCATTGCAACTCATGTTTTAACACTTGATGATTGGCAAACTCACGCATTACCCAAGTTACAGGCGCTTAAAATTAACTGGCTTGATAATCTACTTGCATCACTAAGTACTCGATTATTTTCTAAAAACGACTACGAACGCAAAGACGCCATAGGTGAATTAGTTAACTCATTTATTATCAATATCAGTTTAGCTATGCAAGATGAGCGTTTTGAATGCCCTATTTTAAAATATACTGCTAAACTCGACAGTGAATATGCAAGCGTATTACAGGTACTAAAAACCTTTGTATATCAGCGTTTAATTCGAGATCCACAAATGCAACAAATAGAATTTAAAGGGCAAAATTTGCTGATAGATTTGTTTAGCGCATTTGCCAGTGATCCACTTAGGTTATTACCCGAAACAACCCAAGCGATGTACATTGAAGCCGAAAAAAAACACCAAGGTATGCGTATTATTTGTGATTATTTAAGTGGAATGAGTGACGAATACGCTTACAAAACTTATCAACGTTTATTTTCTCCGAGCCTATAAATAATGCAAAAAAAATATACTTCATTTAAGCAATTTTACCCCTACTACTTATCTGAGCACCAAAATACGGTGTGCCGGCGTTTACACTTTATTGGCAGTTGTTTAATTATAGCTGTTTGTGTTTTATCTATAATAACAAACGTTTATCAAATTTTATGGAGCATACCTATACTCGGTTATGGCTTTGCATGGGTTGGGCATTACTTTTTTGAAAAAAACCGACCGGCTACATTTACTTATCCTATTTATAGTTTGTGGGCTGATTGGGTCATGTTTAAAGATATATTAGTAGGTAAAATCACATGGTAATTTACATTTTTTATTCATTAAGACACAATTCTAAAACTTTATAGTTAGATTTATTTAATATAGAAAACAAAAAGTTAATCTCATTAAAGAATAAAAATTATCGTAATTATGGCGATTTAACAATCCTCCTGTTTAATTTTCGTAAAAAACAAAAATGCTTTAAACAAACCATATTCGTGACAATATCGACGACTTTAGCAACAACTTCCTTCAATAATTAATTTAAATCACAAAGTAATAGCGCGTAATAATAGATAATTTATCTAAGTAAAGGCTTATTATAAATAAAGCACTTTAAAAAAAACTAATTCACACGTGAATCAAATTCAATTGACCTAAAATGTTAAGCAAGGGTAAGTTTATGTAAAAGAAGTAACAATAATAAACAACTAGGATGACAATATGAAACAACTGAAAAAGCGAGCATTTACCAAGCAATCTGTTAAATCCTTAGCAATGCTTAGTGCGGTTGCTGCATTTACTGGCTCAATTTCAGCGTATGGCGCCGAGCAAGAAGCACAAGTAGAAGAGCAAATTGAGCAAATAAGTGTTATCGGTTCTCGACGCATTGGACGTACCATAGAAGATAGCCCTGTTCCTATCGATATTATCGGTGCTGATACCCTAAGTAGCTCAGGGCAAACTGAAACAAACGGTTTATTAAGTGCTTTATTGCCAAGTTTTAACTTCCCACAAGCGTCTGTTACCGATGGTAGTGACCATGTACGCCCTGCGCAATTACGTGGCCTTGCTCCAGATCACACCTTAGTGTTAGTCAATGGTAAACGCCGCCATAGTAGCGCACTTTTAAACTTAAATGGCTCTACGGGGCGTGGTTCATCTTCTGTCGATTTAAATGCGATCCCAGCAAATGCCATTGAACGTATTGAAGTATTACGCGATGGTGCAGCTGCACAGTACGGTTCAGATGCTATCGCGGGTGTTATAAACATCGTACTAAAAAGTGCCAGCAGTGGTGGCTCTGTGTCGGCAATCTATGGCGCGAATGTAACGCAAATGGATGGTGTTCCACAGTTAGAATCTGTTTATGCTGATGATAACGGTGATTTAGCATTTGAAGAAGGTAGCGATCGCTCTTTAACCGACGGCCAAACGCTTACCTTACGCGGCAACGTTGGCTTAGAGCTAGGTGATAATGGTTTTGTTAATATCTCAACTGAATACCGCGACCGTCACTCAACTAATCGTGCTGATTACGATCAACGTGAAAACTACGACCGTTTAGACGATGGTTCACTCGATCCACGCGAATTCACCTGGGATCGTTACAATCACAACTTTGGTAATGGTAACGTTGAAGACTTAGCCGTATTTTATAATGCTGGCTACCAATTATCTAATGATGCAGATTTTTACTCTTTTGGCTCGTACAGTAAACGTGAAGGTGAAGGCGCAGGTTTTTATCGACGTGCATCAGATAGCCGTAATGTAGTTGAAATATACCCCGATGGCTTTTTACCTGTGATCACATCAGATATTAACGACTTTTCGTTAGCCGCGGGTGTTAAAGGTTATTTAGAGCAATGGAATTATGATGTTTCTGCTGTGTATGGTGAAGATGATTTTGCTTTTGGGGTAACCAATAGTTTAAACACCTCATATGGTCCCACTAGCCAAACCACTTTTGATGCAGGTTCATTAATTTATGACCAATTAACACTAAATATCGACTTTAGCCGTGAAATTGACGTCGACTTTTTAGCCAGTGGTATTAATGTTGCCGTTGGTGCAGAATACCGCCGCGAAGGCTACCAAATTAAAGCCGGTGAAGAAGCCTCTTATGCACAAGGCACATATGGTCCATATGGCGATGAAACCGATCCAGTAGATGGCCCGTTTGGCTCTGCTGGTTCGCAAGTATTCCCAGGTTTCACTCCAGAATCAGAAGGTGATAACAGTCGCCATAACATTAGTTTATATGCCGATTTAGAAGCGTATATTACCGATGATTGGAACCTTACCGTAGCCGCACGTTACGAAGATTACTCTGATTTTGGCGATACAATAAATGGTAAACTCGCTACGCGTTACACCCTAACAGAAGACTTTGCATTACGTGCTTCTATATCAACGGGCTTTAGAGCCCCTTCACTGCAACAGCAATACTTTACTTCTGTTGCTACCGTATTTGTTGATAACGAACCTACCGAAACAGGTACATTCGCCCCTGGTAGTGATGTTGCAAAAGCACTGGGTTCACCGGGTTTAGATGCTGAAAAAGCAAAGAACTATGGCGTTGGTTTTACTTGGACTACAGAAAACGACTTCAGCTTATCGGTTGATTACTATCAAATTATTATTGAAGATCGTATCGTGTTGTCAAATAACTTATCGGGTGCAGGCGTAGAAGAGCTACTTGAAGGCACTGGTGCTACTCAAGGGCGATTTTTCTTAAATGCTATTGATAGCAAAACCAGTGGTGTTGATATTGTTGCCTCGTATAATTTAGCTATACAAGATTATGGTGATGTTGCCTTTAACCTAGGCTATAACTACGGTAAAAACGAAGTTACCGATATCATAGACCCACCAGCAGAATTGCAAAGTGCCGGCGTAGATCAAGACAATTTATTCTCTGGTACTGAGCTTAGACGCTTTGAAGTAAGTACACCGAAAGACAAATATAACTTAAGTGCCGTATGGAGCATGGATGATTTACGTACAACATTACGTGCAACGCGTTATGGTGAAACACAAGATCCATCTGCAACAGAGGGTTTAACTGAAGTATTACGTGCTAAATGGGTAACCGACTTAGATGTTGCATACTCAATCAGTGACACGTTAACCTTTAGCTTAGGTGCTAATAATATTTTCGACGTTTACCCTGATGCAACCAGGGAGTTAGTTGACGAAGTGTCTACATTCTCTCGTATTTTCTCATACTCAGGTTTTTCTCCGTATGGCTTTAATGGTCGTTACGTTTACGGGAAAATTGAAATGACATTCTAATATTGCTTAATGCAATTATTTAGCTAATAAAAAGCCATCTTACTAAGATGGCTTTTTTATAATTTAAATTTTGTATAACAATTAAATTTTAGTTAACCAACCATGTATGTCAGGTGCTTTACCCCATTGAATGTCGTTTAATGCTTGGCGTAAGCGTGCGGTTGTTGGGCCGGGTTCACCGCTACCAACTTTGTATTCTTTATCGTTATGAATAAAGGTTCCTACCGACGTTAAAACAGCCGCAGTGCCTGACAGTGCAGCTTCTGTGCCTGGCTTAGCAGCGCGTTCTAATAACTCATCAACAGTAAAGTTACGTTCACTTACTGTCATGCCTAAATCTTTTGCCAGCACTAAAATACTATTACGCGTTACTCCGTGTAAAAACGAGCTATCAAGTGCTTTGGTTATGATTTCGTTTCCATCAATGAGTATAAAATTCGCAGCGCCGGTTTCTTGAACATCACCGCCTGGGCAAAATAGTATTTGATCTGCTTGGTATTTATCGCGTGCAGCCGAAATAGGCGATAAAGCACTGGCGTAGTTACCACCACTTTTTACCATGCCCATATGTGGTGCACAGCGCATCCCATCTTCTTCTAACAATACTCGCAGTGCTTTAGCGCCTGCAGTAAAGTAATCACCTACCGGTGATAATAATGTATATAACAGCGAAGTCAGCGAAGGAGCCGCGGCTTTACCTATTGCAGCCTCTGTTCCAATATGTGTTGGACGAATATACATTGAGCCTGGTGGCAATGGGGTATCATCAGCATATTCACGCACAATATCAATAATCATATTTTTTAGCATATCGCTATCAAAGCTAGGTAGGCTTAATAAAGCAGAGCTTTGCTGCATACGCGCAATATTTGCATCCATTCGAAATAGGTTTATAGAGCCATCTTCATGACGAAATGCCTTTAACCCTTCAAAACATGTGCTTGAATAATGTAAGACATGCGCACCGGCATGTAATTCTAATTTGTCTGAAGGAACAATTGAGCTTTCACCCCATGCGTTATCAGCAAAGCGAGCTTGAATCATCTGTGGCATAAACACAGTACCAAATGCGGCCATTTTTATTTCCTTTGTGTGGATTGCTTGTCACCATTGTATGACAGACGCACCACATTTAACCATAGCTAAAGTCGTGGTTTTTTAAATAACAAAAAGAATTTTTTGCAAGTACTGGTTATAAAGCACACAAAAATAAATGACATTGTAGCTGATATGGCTCAACCCGACTTTTACCATGTAAAAATGGGAAATTTAAAAGAAAATAAAACACTAAAGAAATATATAAGAAATGGCACAACCTGAGGCTTTTTTGCTCAGGTTATGCCATTTACAAGTTATGAAAACGAATAACGTAATATTCGCTTTAATACCGAGCCATATTGGCTAAAGAAACTCCCGGTATTATAGGCAATGCCATGTTTATCTAAAACAGCATTAACCTGTGGTGCAATTTGTTGATAACGCGATGAAGGTAAATCAGGAAATAAATGGTGCTCGATTTGACAACTTAAGTGCCCCGTTAAAACATGAAACCAATGCGGCCCTTTAATATTTGAAGAGCCCAGTACCTGGCGATAATACCATTGACCTTGGCTTTCGTTTTCGCAATCTTGCTCGTTAAAGGTTTCGGTTTGCTCAGTAAAATGACCACAAAAAATAATGGTAGAGGTCCATATATTGCGAATTAAGTTAGCCACGACGTTAGCAACTAAAACCCACAAAAAAAATGGTCCAGCTAAGGCCGGAAATAAAATATAATCTTTAATTATTTGCCGAGCACCTTTACTGAAAAAACCGCGTTTTAATTGTGAGTCTGTTACTAAACTTTCACGGTTTTCTTTCTTTTTACCCATAAACACGCGTTCAGCGGCTAACTCATGGTACGAAACACCCCACTGAAATAACACGGTTAAATTTAAGTAAGTGATAAACTGCCAGCTATTTTTTAATCGCCATTTAAAATCATTACTTAAACGCAGCAAACCATAGCCAAAGTCACGATCTTTACCAATAATATTGGTATAAGTATGATGCTCGAAATTGTGCACCCGATGCCAACTTTGGCCATCGCAGGCAATATCCCACTCATAACTTTTAGAGTTGAGCTGTTTATCGTTCATCCAATCGTATTGGCCATGCATCACATTGTGGCCGATTTCCATATTATCTAAAATTTTAGCTAATGCTAAAAGTAATACACCAACAACCCACAAAACAGGTTGCAATAAACCCAACATAATTAATACCCGACCAGAGAATTCGCATATACGTTGCTTACGTACAACGCGTCGAATGTAATCGGCATCTTGTTGGCCAACTTGAGCCAAGGTATCCATTTTTATTTTATTAAGATCCTGCTCTAGTTCACTAAAGTTAATGTTGTTCATGCTTTTATCTCCAGATCACTTAAAGGCTGACTAATACATAGTTGAATCAATTGCTCGCCATTATCTGATAACTCACCCGTTTTTAAATTGCGTACAATACCCGACTTTTTAACACACTGACATTGATGGCAAATACCAATGCCACAACCACGTTTAGCTGCAATATTTTGTTTTTCAAACTGATTTAATAAGGGTTCAGTACTACTAACTTGATGAGTTAAAGCCCCTATTTGTAGACTAAATATATTTTCATCTTCAATGGGTGGAAGAGTTAAGCCAAAGGCTTCTTGGTAATAAGTAAGCTGATGCTTTGTTGCAAAAACACGAACAACATCCATAAAACCATTTGGCCCGCAACAATAAATATCAGGCTTTTCACTAATATTAATATCAGAGGTGATATCGCTTGCATCGTTGCGCGTTAATAGCACGTATGAAAAGTGAGTATGTAACTGCGCTAATTGCTGTAATTCGGTAACTAATTGATGCATATTTACTTTTGCGTAATACACTAACTTTGTTTTTTCACTTACATTGGCTAAATGCTGTTTTAACATTGCAATAATGGGGGTTATACCGGAGCCTGCAGCAATAAACACAACTGGTTGCGCTGATGGTTTAAATACAAATCCCCCCATTGCCGGCGAAATATTGCACCAATCACCTTTTGCTAAATATGTAATCAGTTGCGACGTAAAGCGGGTGTGTGCAGTGGTTTTAATTAATAAACGAATACAACCATTGATTTTATAATCGGCCACGCTACTTGCAATAGTAAATACACGGGTAAGCAATCGACCATTCATTTCAACAGTTAAATTAAGGTGTTGCCCAGCAATAAAACCAGACCAGCCCCTTTGCGGCTTTAATTCTAGCTGCAAATAATCATCGGGTTTTAATTGTATGTTTTTAACCTGCGCACGGTAATAACCCGCACGGTATGAAGGTTTTATGGTTTGAATTATTGGTTCTATATAACCGGCAAAACTCTCATGGTGTAAAAACCATTGAGAAAACGTATTTAATGCTGACGTAATCATAAAGGTGTCTCTAAATCACAAAAACTTTGAGAGTACACATGTACGCTCAATTTTAAGCGCACAAGTGTACGCTGAAAAAATTAAAATTCAAGGGGATTAGAGTAATTAATCTAAATGCAAAAATAGAAAACCAAAAAAAATAGTTTATATTTTTGATTTTTAATAACTTTATGTGAATTTAAACATTAATTGAATGCAGAGTATGGACGTTAATAAACTTAAGCGAGGTCTATAAATTAAAATAACATCATGTTTGGTATGGGTTTACCCGCGAAATTTGCAAAAAGAGATTTGGCTCATTTAGTTCAGTAAAGCCAAATTGTTTATATAATCCATGCGCATCGCTAGTTGCAAGCATAAACCGACGCAACCCTTGTAATTGCTCATGGGTTATTATTGTGTTCATTAAGTATTTACTTAGGCCCATTCCCTGATATGTTGGCACAATAAATACATCTGCTAAGTAAGCAAAGGTCGCACTATCAGTGATAACACGAGCAAAACCAACTTGTTCATTTTGCCCAGTATAAACGCCAAAACATAACGCGTTTTCAATCGCTTTTTGCATTAAGCTACACGGTATGTCTTTGGCCCAATAGCTATTCGATATAAATTGATAAATCACATCAAAATCTAACTTTTGCTGATCGGTACTAATAAAGAAGTTGTTATGATTCATATATTATCCTCGGTGTGAATAACGTTTGCGCTATATATATTTTAGCGATATTCCACTTTAGCCGTTAAATAATTAAATAAGGTTGGAAAAAAACGCTTAATGGTCACAGACCATTTGCTTAACCCTTTGCCAATAACGATTTCTTGTTTATTTGCTTGTATTGCTTTAACCATTTTTTTAGCCGCAAGCGATACATCCATGCCATTTTCAATCGAATCTTCTGCTTTATTTTGCGCTACACCCTGATTATTTAAGGAGTTATGAGCAATATTTGTTTTTATAGACCCAGGGCATATAGTCAAACAATTAATGTTATATTGTGCAACTTCTGCACGCAAACAATCCATAAATCCAACTACGGCATATTTAGAGCCCGAATAACCAGTTCTAAATTTTGAACCAACTTTACCCGCTACACTACTAATGGCAACAACACTTCCATGTTTTCTAGCAACCATAGACGGTAACACAGCCTTGGTTAATGCCACTAAACCAAAGTAATTTACCTCCATTAATTGGCGATACACTTTAAAGTCATTTTCTAAAAACAAACTACGTTGCGATACCCCCCCATTATTAATTAATATATCTATTGGGGGTAACGTTGGCATTAATTTAGTTATATCGTCATACACGTGTTCTGGTTTGGATAAATCAATAGTAATAACTAAATGACCATCACCAGGGAGTGTGTTTTTTAATGCCGTTAATTTTTCTGTATTTCTGGCAGATAATATGACACTTGCGCCATGTTCTGCGCACTCTAATGCTAAAGCACGCCCTATTCCAGATGATGCACCTGTGATCCACACCGTTTTATTATTTAAATCCATACATTATTACTCTTTAGTAGGGCCTGCTATTTCATTAATTTGCTCTTCAAGGTTTTTATATAAGCCAAATATAAACAGTAGCTCAGCAAGCACATACAAAGGGCCAATCACCAAGCCAATTAAGTCATCAACAAACGCCGGTTTTTTTCCCTCAAAAAAATGACCAATAAATTGTAATAGCCAACCAAAAATAAAAATGCCAATACTGGTGCATAACCACAAACTAAAACTAAGATGTGCAATAGGTTGAGCAAGTATAGTTAACAAAAACAACAATACAGCCATCATTAAACCTAATGAAACACTTAAAATTACATAGTAAAAAACAAAGGCAAGCATCACAATGTGGGCCGCATTAAAACTAAACTGCGTGCTAACAAATTCTAAACGTGCCAGTAAACAAATAATGGCAAAAACAATTAATGGAATACCGATAAAGTGGGTCATCACATTACGCTTAGAGCGATGATAAAGACCATAGTTACCCAATTGCTGTTGTAGTGTTTTCATATAAAATACCTGTGTGTGTTTTTTTCACTATAGCAAGTTTATAAATAGGCACTCTGTCGCCTAGACGACAATGTATATATTAGTGCGCTAATTGTTCTAATAGGCTTTTATTAATTATTGTTAATTGGTTGTACTGTAGGGTGATCACTGCCTTTGCTTGCAGTTTTTTAAGTAATTGGTTGGTTGTCTGTCTCGATAAATAAGTCATATCTGCAAGTTGTTGTTGAGATAAATTAAATGTATATGCTGTGGGGTTATCAATATGGCTGCACAATAATAATAAACGTTTTACTAAACGTTGCTCTGCAGATAGAAGTGCGTAATCTTCTAAAGAAATAAACAACATACGCAATTTTTGTGCAAGCAGTAAACCAAAGTCTTGCCAATATTGTGGGTATGTTTTCAGTAATTGCGCTAATTTGTTTTGCGGTACAAAAAAAACCTGTAAATTCGTTTGGGCTATTACATCATGAGTACGTACACCATTATCAAATAAGGTCACTTCACCAAACCATAACCCAGCATCAATAAAGCTTAAAACGGCTTCTTTACCTTGGCTGTTTACCCCAGAAATACGCGCAACACCATTAATTACCGCGTAAATCCCATCGTGATTATCGCCTCTTAAAAATAATGACTCACCTGCGTTTAAGTTAAGTATTTTGCCACAACCAAATAATGCGTCTTGTAAATGGCTATCACGGTCGCAAAACCAACGCCCTTTTTTTAAAAGCTGTAATTGTGTCATCTACGTTATTGCATTTCAGCGTTTGGGGGTCTTATATTTAGCATTAAAGAAGTAGGAATATCAATATTATTAGCAACAACATAGTCTTGGTAAGCTTCTGTACCAGAACTAAGCTCAGAAATAAGTTGTTGACCATGGTAAATTTTTACATTCACACCTGAGTCCGTTTCATCTGAATACATAATGTAATATCGGTAATCGTGCTGAGTAAAAAATAATATCGTTTCATTTATGCCATTCACTTTACGAATATAATAAGCAAATGGCGTATTATTATTTGCTGTGCTCATCGATTCAATTGCGCCAAGCTGGCCATAACGATAAAACATTTTTGTATTATCTTGTGATAAACAAATTGATAATACTTTATAGATGTCTTGGGTATCATGAGTGTTAGCCACCGAGCGTGCTGCAATTACGTCGTGCATCTTGGCGTTCATATAAGAAATTTCATCATTATTACAATGTGAAGCAACTAAACCATTAACAATACTCGGTTCAACATGGCTAATAGGGGGTAATAGCTTAGTCTGCTTTTCTGATTGCAATAATGTTTTTTCACTGTCAGCTGAATTTTTATTATCTTTACCACAACTTACTGTAAATAATAAACTTAGGCAGCATATTACTGTTGTTATTTTGCTACGCATAATCTCACATTTCCCAAAATTTTTATCTGGTTGTTAAACTCAATTATATAAAACGGCACGACATTCATCGTAATTAATAAATATAACCAAATAAAATAATACATTATATTAACATATTTTTAATATAACCCCCACCCTTATGTAATACAAATTAATTGCGAAAAAAGACAGGAAAAAGAGATAATAGAAACGCATAGGTTGAGGTAAGAATAATTCTCAGGTGATAGTCAATTTAGCAAACACATTTTGCTGGTTTGCTCAAAAGCATCTTGTCGCTTGATATAGAATAACAACAACAAGATACTTTTATATAAGGTACTTATTACAGGATGTCTCCCATACATAAATATTTTATTTCAAGGTAGTCATCCAAGCCATATTTAGATCCCTCTCGTCCATTACCTGACTGTTTCACCCCACCAAAAGGTGCCACGGCATTTGATATAATGCCTTCATTAATCCCTATCATGCCAAAGTCTAAGCCTTCTGCAACACGCCAAATAACACCAATATCACGCGAGTAAAAATAGGCAGCTAACCCATATTGAGTATCATTACCCAAAGATATAGCCTCATCTTCTGTCTTAAAAGACATTATAGGGGTGACCGGCCCAAATATTTCGTGCTTAGCTACGCTCATTTGGGGCGTTACATTTGTTAAAACCGTCGGTTGATAAAACTGAGATCCTAATTGACTTACTTTACCTCCCAAAATCAGTTTGGCCCCTTGTGCAACAGACGCTTGGACTAAATCATCAATACCCTGCACCGCTTTCGTTGAAATCAGTGGACCAATATCAGTATTATCGCTTAAACCGTCACCTAATTTTAATTTAGAGACTGCTTCAACAAATTTATCAGTAAACTCTTTAAGTATGCTTTCATCGACCAAAATACGGTTTGTACACACACATGTTTGCCCTGCATTTCTATATTTAGAAATAATGGCTCCTTTAACGGCAGCATCAATATCTGCGTCTTTAAAAACAATAAAAGGGGCATTGCCTCCTAATTCCATCGATACTTTTTTTACTGTGCTTGCACATTGACTGATCAGCAGCTTTCCTACTGCGGTTGAACCTGTAAAAGTAAATTTTGCAACATCAGGATGCGTAGTGAATACCTGCCCGATTGCGTTGGCGTCTTCACCAACAACAACATTAAACACTCCCTTAGGCACCCCTGCTCTTTGTGCTAATTCAGCCATGGCTAACGCCGTTAATGGTGTTTTTTCAGCTGGACGTACTACAAATGTACAACCCGCAGCCAGTGCTGCAGCGGCTTTGCGTGCAATCATCGCGCAGGGAAAGTTCCATGGCGTTATCGCTGCGACAACACCAACGGCTTGTTTAATTACTATAATGCGTTGATTTTGCGACTGAGCAGAAATCACATCGCCATATACCCGCTTAGCTTCTTCACTAAACCATTCAATAAACGAAGCACCGTATGCAATTTCGCCTTTTGCCTCAGCTAAAGGTTTTCCTTGTTCAATGGTTAAAATACGTGATAAATCATCTTGGTGTTGCATGATCAAATCAAACCATTTACGCATTATTTTGCCACGCTCGTGCGCCGGCATTTTAGACCATGATTTAAATGCACGTTTAGCTGCCTGAACAGCACATTCAGCCTCTCGTTTAGAGCCATTACTCACTTTTGCTATTGTTTGGCCTGTTACGGGGTTATTGACATTAAAATGAGTTTTTGACTCATACCACCCCCCATCAATAAATGAATCTGTTTGAATTAACTTATTGTCGTTTAGTGAAAAATATGAATAGTTTTCCATTATGAGCCCGTCGCTAAATAAACGTAAAAAGTAGAATGAGTATGCATGAATGTTACTGAATAAGAGGTGTATTGTCTTTAAAAAGGGATGTATAAAAATAGAAATTGTTAAATAAAAAAAAGCGTCAACACAATAATAATTTATTAAATTAAAATGCTAACGCTTTATTTTTTAAAGGTTAATCTTGTTGTTTTATTTCGTCGTTTTCTTCGCGTTTATAAATATAGGTCTGCTGAGTTTTAAATCCAAAGCCGATAGAGTCTTCATCATTCACTAATTGAATCGTGCCATCTACAACCGTTAAATCTGGACCTATAATTTCAACAGGTTGTAAAGGATTAGCAGCATCTTCACCTTTGATACCTGGACCAATCAGGTAAAATACGCTTTGCTCTTCAACGTCAACGGTTGGGTCATTATCACATTTACCATCATTGTTACTGTCTTCACATGAAGTACCTTCACCGTAATAAAGCTGAGGTGTATCAGGTACATCGTAACTGGTCGTGAATTTTAACTCATCGTAAACTTTCGTCCCATAATGTAAATGAAAGGCATATAAAGAACCCGAACCACCGCTTAGTGAACATTGGTTTTGCACCGACGAATCACTTTGTGGCGTGAAAGAAGTGTAATAAGCAACCCCACCAACAACGGTGGCCTCGGCTAATGACTTTTCACCTCCGGTGAGTTTATATTTCCAGCCTTTAAATTCACCCAACTTCGCTTCTAATTTAACAAACTCTTCAACGTCATCTAAATTCTCACCAAAAGGGTCATCACTTATATCCATTAAATCATCAAGTGAAATACTCTGCGGAGCATTCGTCAAATACGACTTCGTTGTAGTATTTTCATCCCGTATCATAAATAAACGATCATCGGTTTCTGAATTAGTCGGATCTGAGCGGTTACCACTGCCTATCACAATAGCATCAAAGGGGGTGTCTAAACGGGTAGTCACGTCATCTTTAATCGTAACCTTACTAAACATCGTTCTAGCCACTAACGGAGTATAAAAAAATCGTCTATCTTTATCCGTTGCAAGCTCAGCAAATTTATAAAAGCTAAATTTAGATGTATCAGAGCCTGGCATATCAATACGCCAAATATCTCCGCCTGTATCTGAGGCATAAATTCTATCGGTATAACCGTCATAATCTGAATCTAATAATGATACATTAGCGGCAATGCTATGCTCACCTTTAAAGCTTGTGTTGGTTCTGAGCGACCACACTAAAGCACCGGTTTTTGCATTAACAATAAATACGTCACGCCCCATGGTGTCGTTGTTCCGAGAGGTATCTTTTGCTGTGTCATAACCCCCTCCAAACACTAATAAAGGGTCTTCGCCAAACGCTTTTATATAGGCCAGTTGTGGTTTTGACCATGTTTGTCCTAATTCTTTAAATTTACTATCAACCCCACCTTCTATTGGCTTCGACCATAAGTTTTTTGGAGCGTCTGGGTTTGTAATATCTAAAGCGTATATATTTCTTCCGCCTCGGCGCATACTAAAGAAAGCCCATACCTCATCACCACTGCTGGCATCAATAACCCCATCAGTAGCCGTGCCTGTATTTAAGTTTTTATTATTAAAGTACACACTAATCGGGCCATCCATTCCATACTCTTTACCCGTAGTTTGTGCGCGTAAAGGTTTGATAATGTCAAATAATGCAGAAGGAATAAACGCCCAGCTTTCATTCACTGAATCGGTTAATTGGTTACCTTTGCTATCAACCGTATCCTGATCTTTAAACATATGAATAAAGCCCGCATTCGTACCAATTAAAATGCGTATATCATCATCACCATAATCAATTGCAATGGGTTTAGAATGCAAAGGGTCACCAAAAATGTCACTTCTGTTATCGGTTATGTCTAAATCGCCATCTTCATCATCAACATCAACCCCTCTTGCCCAGTTAATATCATTAATTGATAAGGTCGTGCTCTCATTTGAAGGCAAAGCTAATATTTCACTGACTAAGTCACTGTTAAAAGTAACAAGTTCACCTTCATTTTCAGTGTATAACTTTCTGTCACTTACTTTAGTTGTTGTTAGCGACAAATTAACTCCGCCTTGGGAAACAATATTGCCATCAGCAGCACTGCCATCCGGTAACCAAAATGTCTTCGAACTTGATGCGATTAAACCATCATCATCCAGTGCTTCATTACCATCACTGTCAACAATGGTATTGCCCGATACCTTTAATTTTTTTAAATTTCCGCCCCACCTCGTGCCTGTTTCTGGGTAGAACATAGCAAAGTAAATCGAATCTCGACTTCTCGTCTGATCCACATTATTACTTGCAACAGATGGAGAGGTAAAACTATCGTTAACAGCATTAATATGAGAAACAGCACTATTAAGAGATTTAGATAATTCATCTGGCGTGCTGGCTGGTAAGTTTTCCCCGCCTCCATAGGTAGCCGCTGTTTCAAGTAAATTTTGGCCCGCATAACTCATACCTGAACCAAACCCTATCGTGTATAAGCGTCCTGTTTCAACGATATCAGAAGTAGAGGGATATAAGTCAACTTCTTGTAATGACGTACCGTGTATGATTTTAGCTAACTGATGTAAATAGCTACTATATACTTTATTGCTATTAGATAAATATGAACCAAAATACTTGTTGTGCTCACTGCTTATATCTGAATCACTATTTGTATCATTAGAGGGATCGCCATCGGTCATATAAATAATATTTACTGAGTTATCACAACGTGCAGCTTCTGCTGTACTGTCACTAAATGGTGAGATGTATGAATATGAGGTTTCTGTAAATGTTTGATTACTACATTCATACCTCCATCTATTGTTTTTAACTACATACCCACAGACTTCTTGTTCATAAGTACTTGAATGGCTTTCTTCTACACTGGTATCGCGTTGAGCTTGAGAGACTTCCTCAGCCCAATCTATGCTTTGTCCTGTAATATAAAGATAAGCTTCCCATAGTGTTTCTGTCAGTGGTGTTCCCCCCGCTGCAACTAATGAAGCAATAGACGCTTTAATACTCGCATGAGAGCTGCCAATACCGTTTAAAATGTAACCACCATCACTGGCATTAAACCGCATTAAACCAAAATCAATATCTTCATTGTCATCAATTAACTCTATCATTGCTAATTTAGCCGCAGCCATACGGCTATCACTACATTCAATCCACCCCGCCTTATAGCCACAGTCATCCCCCGTCAAAGAGGAAAATGCCATACTGCCAGAGGTATCAAAAATAAGTAAAACCCGTGGCTTTTCTTCTAGATCTACATCATGGTTTACAAATAAATCAATATCTTCTGCCGAAGCAGATACAGTGATAAAAGCGAGCGAAAGTATAAGTATTTTCTTTAAGCTACATTGCATATTACATCCCCTTACTTGATGAGCTCATTTCTTGAGCAACACCGGTGACAACACTTAATCCATGTTGATTTTTTGAACCATACGATATCGTTGTGGTTACCTCTATCATGTTACATGTCACACCCGCGGTATAACTAAACCGCCTTGGACACTGTAATGACTGTTCACCATTATTTAAATTAACCATATTACTTTTCATATCAGCATCTGCATCTAATACCATACCGTCACTCGGTACATCTTCATTTGTATATAAAAAACGGCTATCAGCACCTAAACTCGCTTCTTCAGCTATTAAACGCTGTACTTCACCCATGAGTTGGTTTTCAGCAACATCGCGCTCTTGTGCTGCATTCGTTATTTTTATATCAACACTACTGTTACTCATTAATGTAACGGCAATACTCGTAACCGCAATAACCATAATTAAAGCGGTTAAAAGTACAATGCCGCTTTGTTTTTTACTTGATACTAAATTACTTACATTTTCCATAAGTTAGCCCCAACATTATTTAAACGTATGGTGGTGGTAAAAACTGCACGCCTAAAATCATCATCAAAAGTTAACGTTCTAGCGTTACTATCTTCGCCCAGTACATAGGTTTGATTTTTAAGTGTTAAACCATTATCTGCGTGAATAGTCCTTACCAATAAAAATATTTGTACGGTTAATATTCGTTTACGATTTTCCCAATCACTTAATGAAATATCACTAATACTTCTATACCCATCTACGCGACCATCTGCATTAGTATCTAGACCAAAAATAAAACGCATATTTTCAACGCCTTCCATTATTGTATCCTCCACTATTTTGTCTCCCTGTAAACGCTTTCGCATTAATACTGGGATCGTAGTATCTGTATTGTTCATTTGATACGTTTGATCGGCGATATAATAAATATGATGGCTATAAGGCCAAATTGAGGCATTTATATTTATATCGGCGCTTGCTTGTGAGCCTCTAACAAATTCTGCTTGTTCTTGCTGTGCAATAAAATAATTTTCATCGCTGTCATTAGCCACTGTATCTGCGACGGTTAATCTTTCACCTTGTAAAAATTTAAGCTGCAAAATATCAGAATTAGTTTTTGCTGAAGCTATGCAATTAAATGCAAGCAAACTACTGGCTGTTTCTGCATAAATTGAACGAAAATTACTACTGCTTGATAAATCGGGAAAACTGCCATTATTCACCGTCGAATAGCAATCACTTGTTGGATTATCTAACGACGTCGTATTCGCTGATGTGAACGAGTCTTCATAAAAAGTCCCCCAAAAACCAACTTGCTCAATATCACGTTGCATTATATTAATGGCAAGTCTGCCTGATTCCTGTAAATCACCAATATCTAATGTATCTTTGGAGGTGGTTTTCATACTAATAAAAGTAAACATTACCCCTGCGAGAATAAAGGCCCCGATAAACAGCGACACCATCATTTCAACAAGTGTAAAACCTTTATTTTGCATACTAACTCCTTAAATAAACATAACTAGACAAAACCACCAATCGGCGCTGCCCACTCGATAGTTCAAGCTCTGAAGAGGTACACTTAACATCAGAGTTAACCGTCTTAGGTGTAAATGTCTGACGCCCTTGCCACGAAACAATTACCTCTATGTTATATCCCTTACCAGCGGTGCCCGATTCGAGGGTTGGATTTATACACACAATTGCATTATCGAGAGCGCCTGTATTTTCTCTGGCTCTAATTGCTCTTTTCCATTGTTCAATATCTAAATCTGCAATTTGTTGATCATCACATACACTGCTGTAACAAGTGGCCTTTTTTTGAATTCCAGTTTCGCTAGTAAGTACTTTGCCATAGAGCGAAATCAGATTACTTGTATCATTCACACGAATGCGGCCTAAAATATCATTACCTAATGCAATTGCTGCTGCACGTTGCATAGAATCAAAACTTGCTTGTTTTGCTTTTGCCTGTAAAGCAATTGCTCCTAATAAACCAAAGCTCAAAATGATAAATGCAATTAAGACTTCAATTAAAGTAAAGCCGGTCGTTAATTTTTGTTTGAATGAATACATATTTTTTACAAAATAATAATATCTTATTACCAGTTTAAATAAAAAATAGTTAAATTTAAAGCTAGGAACATAAATGGGTTAGATTATTTTTATATATTAAACAGATTGTTGTATAAAAAAAGAACTATTATAGGAACGAGCAAATAGATTAGATTTTAGAAGTGGTTTTTATTTAATAAATAATTAAATTAGGTACGTACTATAAAATGTATGTTTCTATAATAAATACATGAGGTTATGTTTTTATAAAAACAAATACAAGATCACCTGGTGTGTATGCTTTATAAAATATCGCTTTGTGAAAGTGATTTTATGAAATCATTTTTTTGTTAATTTTTTAATATATGAGCTAAATGCGCAGATATGACAAATAGCCCAAACATATAAGTTCGGGCTATTTATTTTAATTTATTATAACGAAAGCGTTTGCTTAGCACGCTTTAAATTATGTGAAACCAATTCGTTATCTGAAGTTTGTACCGCTTCGTATAAATCGGCAATTGCTGCGGTATCATTATGTGCTTTTAAACGGGCAACACCACGGTTGCTTAAAGCAAAAGACGTTAATTCGCGCACTTTATATGAAGACGCACTCGACTCTTGTAAGATAGCAAGTGCTTTAGTACACACTTCTTCAGCTTGTTCATAATTTTTAGACTTAACATTTAATGCACAGCTATTAAACGTTTGCTCAAGATGAATCGGTGCAGTTTGCGCTTCGATAACCATCACTTTAAAATCATTTTGATCCGCTACAGCAGCCGCCGAACAAGTAATTAATGTGCCAAATGCAATAGTTTTGATAAATGATTTCATGGTTTTATTCCTAAGTAAGTGAGCCGTGCTTGTTGCCGACCATTGAACTTTAGAGTATTTACTCAACCCTCACAAACGAGAAAAACAAACCTAATAGATGAATAAAACTAAGCCATAACCCAATAAATAATAATAAATAACTAATTAAACAATACCACTGTGTTTATATTTACGTAATACATTATAAAATTTTACATTTTTAATTTAAGTGACAAACAAAATTTACAGTATGATTTATTGCAAATATCGTAATAAATATTTGTTTTTTATTTTTTATCATTAATTATTTTTTCAAGTTGTTTTATTTGGTGATCAAAAACATGATTAACCGCAGTAATCGAGCTTGTCGCAAGTTCAAAATAATCAGTATTCGCGATAGATATCGTCGGTGAGGTAATTAGTTCTTCATGTATCACGGTTATCAGCTTATTTATTTTATCTGTCGCATCGTCTATTAATTGCTGATGCATTATTTTTTCTTGCGTTAAACAAGTTAATTCCTTTAGAGATGTCTTTGTTGCCGATTGCATATTTTGAATTAAAAAATTAAGTTTAATTTCGTTGACATGCGAGCACTTTTTTTCAGTTGTAACGGCCACCCCTATTGCGCGCGATTGCCCAATCGTTTCGGCTAAAAAAATGAGCTCACGCCACAAATACCCAACCGTTTCTAACTGTGGTACATGTTTCGCGGTTAAAGAAAAGTTTTCAGCTGTATCTTCTAACAAATAAATTAAATTTTTGATCACCGATGTATGTTGATCAAAATTATGCTCAGGAGAAAATTCATCTATCACTATTTGTAACCTCGACCAATGATCACAAAAGCTATCCCAACGCTCATTATTAGCAACCGGTGTGTTTGATAAATCCGCTATTTGAGTTGCAATAACGCGCTTTATATCATTTAGTGTGTTTAACACCGACTCTTCACCTTGCAGCCTTGCAACAGACAAACCGCGATGCTGCTGTACAAGCGTTATAATTGTTTTCAGTGACTTAATATAAACCACTGCGTTTAACTGCTTTTGATAGTGTTTTTGCTTATTACGCTTTACTCTAACAGCCAATAATACAGCAACACCTAATACGCCTAAAAGAACATAAAACATCACCGTATTTTCCCCTTTAATTACTATTAAATCTCAATGTTATTTTACGTAAATGATTCGCCACTTGCTCTGATTGAGCTGCAATACCTGAATTGGCTTTTGCCCCAAGTACAACTTGCTCAATATGTTCTGCAATTTCATTCGTTACTTTCGATTGCTGTATTGACACCCCAGACACCGTATCCATTTGATGCTTTACTTGCTCTGTTGCCAATTCAATGTTGTGTAATGCCGTATCTACATCCAGTGCATTATTTAAACATTCGGTAGTTTGGATAACGACGATATCCATGGCAGTAACAATATCGGTATTTTTGTTAAGTACCTGCGAAATAGTACCCACAATATTTTCTGTCGCATTATGAGTGCGTTCAGCCAGCTCTCTAACTTCTTGTGCAACAACGGCAAAGCCTCGGCCATGCTCACCAGCCCTCGCAGCTTCAATCGATGCGTTTAAAGCTAATAAATTGGTTTGTTGCGAAATTTGTTGAATTGTGTCAGTCATTTTTTCAACATCGGTAATCAGTGTATTTAGCACATTCATCCCATTTTGAGTATGCTGGGCTTGCTTGTTTGCCTCGTTAATCGCTTGCGTTAAAAGCACTAATGCGGCCTTTCCTTCATGGGCTTTGTTTGACGCTAAAAGTGATGAGTCATGTGTCAGTGAAATTTCTTTATTTACATCAAATAAAGATTGGCTCATTTGTGTAATAGCCGACGCTGTCGAGTTGGTTGCATCAGATTGTAATAGCACATTGTTTTTTACTTCAGTGGCAATATCAATAACCTGATTGGCGCTATACTCTACTTCTTTATTATTTTCTTGATGGTGTTTGTTAACTCGCCCTAATTCTCTGTAAGTTTTTAATAATTCGTTTAAAACATCTGAGCCAAGCAGCAAGTCAAAGTATATTTCTCGATGATCAAAATCATCGGTATTAATATGCATGAGTACATGCTTAACGCTTTTAAGCTGATTAAAAACAATAAAAGCGGCACCTGAAACTAAATAGAGTAAACATAGACAAAATAGAGCGGAGTAAATGTGTGTAAGATAAAACAGACTTACAAAAATAATGATAAAACAAAGACTACCTAGTACAACAATACTCTTAAATCCAAACAACCTTAAAAGTAGCAATATAGGATAATAAAAACTCACAATAACTCATTCCTTTTAGTTATATACTATTTAAATCTAGCAAAAACCACACCAAAAGATAACTGGTTGAATTGTAATATATTAATTATCTCTTCTAGCAAATACGTTCCTAATTACAGCACTTCACGCTTAATATGCACCGAATTAGCGCAGTGTAAAAAAACAAAAACCCCACATTAGCCTAAGCTAATGTGGGGTTTTTACTTAACTGTATTAAATAAAGCTTACAGAGCTAAATCTTGTTTCGCACGTTTAAGGTTATGCGACACTAATGAATTTTGTGAAATTTGTACCGCTTCATATAAATCCGATAACGCAGCTGTTTCGTTTTGCGCTTTTAAGCGTGCTACACCACGGTTACTTAATGCAAAAGACGTTAATTCACGCACTTTATACTTAGGTGCATCAGATTCTTTTATTAAAGCAATGGCTTTAGTACAAATTGTTTCGGCTTGTGCATAGTTTTTTGATTTTACATTTAACGCACAATTATTAAACGACTGCTCAAGAGGCTCAGGCGCTGTTTGCGCTTCGATAACCATTAATTTGTAGTCACTTTGATCCGCTACAGCAGCAGCCGAACAAGTTAATAAAGTGCCAAGTGCAATAGTGTTTAAAAGTGATTTCATGATTAGTTTCCTATTAAGTTAGCCGTGCTTGTTGCCGACAACTGAACTTTAGAGTATTCACTCAACACTCACAAACGATCAATACAAACCCAATAGATGAAAAAAACTAAGTTATAGACTTTAGTCTAATAAACACATAGCATAAACTCGCTAAGTTCATTAATAAAACACTAAAAAGCTAATGGAATATCACCATGTTAAGTAAAACGCAAAGCTCATTTTACCGACGATTATTTATTGCTAATTTAATCGACGAAGGCATAAACACCCTACCGTTAATAATGAACACCATAAACATCCCCAGGCGCACCGCACAAGACACTATAAAAGCACTGCAAGAGTTACATATTGATTGCAGCTTTAATGGTGCGAGCAAAAATGGTCATTACATTATCAACTCATGGGGCCCAATAAACCCAACCTGGGTAAAAACGAATAAAGCCTATTTAGCTAACAGCTTAAATTATCAAATAACTAACTAATTCAATTCTTATCTTACTGGTACAACTAAGCCTGGGTATTCGTTTTATTGGGGCGCTGGTGATTTGGTTCTAATATATGCCGGTATATCAAAAATATCTGCGGGGTTAGGTTTTACCATTTTTACCGCTGTATTTTTTTGCGCTTCGTCTTCTTTATCACTATTCTCAAGCAACATTTTAGTACTGGCGCCTGTCGCAATCACCAACAACTCATAGTCAACGGTTAAATTTTCTATTTTAGATACACCACAAATTACTAACGCATTTGGACTAACTTGCTGGCGAACGGTATCGGTAATAAGATTATAACTGCCCAAAGATATCTCATTTTTACAATTTACTTGTATAATTACTCCGGTACTAGATGACATATCAACCTGATTAACTAGCGGGTTATTAAGAGCTTCATCAAGTGCGTTGGCCAGTTTACTCTCTTCATCACATTTTCCTACACCAAGTACAGCATCCCCTTGGCAATCCATAATTTTGGCAAAATCGTTTAAATCCACATTTATAAGACCTTGATAACAAAGCATATCAATTAACGACTTAATGAGTGAATGGAGTATTTGATTACTGTGCTTAAACGCATCAAATAAGCCGATATCGTTTCCAAGCACCTCAATTAGTTGATCATTTGGGAGCGTAATAACCGCATTAGCATGCTCTTTTAGCTCATTTAGCCCAGTTTGCGCTATGTTGCTTCTAAACTGCCCTTCACTACTAAATGGCAATGTCGCAACAAATATAATGGGTTTGCCTTGCTCACTAGCAAGCTCTGCAATATACGGGCTAGCGCCAGTCCCAGTACCACCACCCAACCCTGTTGCACAGAGTATGATATCGCAACCATTAATAAGCGTTAAAAGCTGTTCTTTACTCTCTTCTGCTGCTTGTAGCCCAACTTTAGGATCTGCGCCCGCGCCATACCCATGCGTGAGCTCAGCACCTATTAGTACCGCTTCATCACTTTGTGTATGCTCTAGTACCACTTTGTCGGTATTAACACTGTACAAGAATGCCTGATCAGACTCGCGCTGTGCAAAAATACTGTTCAACGTATTACAGCCGCACCCACCAATACCAAATACACCGATTGTTAAACCATCATTTTGCTGAATTAATTGAAACATAACCTAATCACTCCTAAACTTTTAAAGGAGCATAACAAATAGGTGCGTCAAATTTTGACGCACCTAAACTTTAAAAATCAATTAACGGTAGTTTGCAGTCGCCGCTTTAAGCTTACTAACAATTCTTTGCCGCAGCTTTTCAGGTTTAACAACCTCAAGCCAATGAGCACATTTAAATAGCTCATCGGTCAATTGCTCGGTATCAATAGTTTGGTAGGTTAGTAATACGTTTTTATCATCAATATATTGCTTATCGGTCAGCTCGCCAAGTTCAATAAATCCTTGATTAACAGCCGAATGGCTCGCCACCTTTACAACAAGCTCTATGCACTGTTCGCTCATGCCTTTATTAATCGCACTACGCAGTGTTTTTAGTTGATCAGTACTGGGCTCTCTGCGATTTTTTTGTAGTACACGTATCTGGCGAATACGATAAACCGGCATCTGGTAGCATTTATCGTGCAGCTCCCCCACCATAAACTGCGCCATTAAAACGCCGCCTTGCTCAACTAAGTTATAAAAACTCAATTCAGCAAATTTAAGCCAATGAGCCTCATCATAAAGCACTCGATAAAGCTCAGCACTCACGGCACGTTTATGCTTAATGGCATGCTCAATTTGCTCAACTAACTGAGTATCAACATTCACTTTTAAAGAAGGCTTAGGCAAAGTTGAAAGCCAATCGGGCACATGTCCATTAAAGCGTTTAAGCGCCTGCTCTGCTTTAATACATACCGACTGTTTAACATCGCTCGGCACAGACTGCGGTAGTAACTGCTCTAGCAGCAAATAATGCTCAGCCACTTCGCTGCTCATTATTTTCGCGTTACCACCTCGCCACTGCGCATTAATAGACCAACCATACGGTTTACTACGGGTCTCTTTTTCAAGTCCAAAACAACCTTGATCGTAAAGTGATTGCAAGTCGCGCTGGAGCATGCGGGTTGATAAAAAAATACCTCTTAGTGACAAGTCATCTTGTAGCTGTTTGACTGAAATACTTATAGGGCTGATAGGTATATATTCTAAAAGAATCAGGTATCGTAAAGGTTTCATTTTTATTAGTCTTACCAACTAGGTCAAAAGCTATCTCATCTTCATAGTACGTTATTAATATCAATCATTTCAAAAATCTAATTAAATTAATATATATCAAACAAGCCTCTAACATGAATTTAAAATACCAATGCTTTTGTTACTTTAGTACATATAAATTGTTGATTTTTAAATATAATGAATGGAAATCTATATAATTCCCTTTTAAATCATATTAAATAATTAGAGGTTTTAATTATTTTTCAGATAACTCATTCGCAGATCCAATAGACCGATGGTCTTTATATGTCAGCCTTTTCTTTAGTTCGAGTCTGCCATCAGCGGTCCATTGCTTAGATTCTTTCTGTACTAGTGTTAAAACTACACCTGCCTTTCCATTATCTAACTCGATTTCTTTAGTATTATTGGGTTCGCTCCATAAAGAGATCACGTTACTTTTAGGAAACTCACCACCATTTGTAGAGCGTTCAACTATCCCATAAGGTGAAATAGTAAGGACACTACTCCCCGGCTCATCGACTAATGTGTGCGAGTAATGACCAGGCCAACGCTTTTGAAGTTGAGGTCCATCTAAAAGTAAAGCAACGACAAGGTGTGGAGCTAGTGAACGTAAAACCCCCGAAATAGGCTCTTGCCTAGCTAAGTCTTCACATATTAATGGGCATATATGAGTTGAACTTTTTTCAAATGAAAGTAATTTTCTAGATCCAATTAAACAGTTTTCCCACCACTTTAATTTTTTATCTTCAAAAACCTTCTGCAAATCATAATTATTTACTTGTTGCTGATCAATAGCCCAGCGGTGGTGTTTTTGTTGAGTCTCCGCAACAAAGCAACTCGTGTTTTCGTCCCAAACTAATACAGATAAGCTATTCTCACCGTATGAACCATCGGTTCCTTTTGCAAATACGCCAAATATAAAAGTCGGAACTTCTATATGCTTGTTTTTAAAATACCTGCTTAACTCTGAACTAATAGTTTGCTTATTTTCACTATCAATTGAACACTCTGGAATTACAACAAGATCTAAAGGGCTATCAGAACCCTCTATTGCATATATTATTTTTTTTGCTGTAATTACTTCTAAGTTAGAATATGAGAAGAACCCAAATTCATCATCCATTTGTAATCGTGGTTTTACAGCTGTATTGAAGAAATTATCTTCTACTTTCAATGGCCAAGGCAAAAGTAAAATATTAAAATCTTTTTTCTCATTTTTGTATTCGACTTTTTGGGGTAGTGAGTTTATCTCTACACCTGCTTTTACATAAGCTAAATCGTGGCTCAAACTATTTAAGGATATACCTGATTGTGGTGTGTGGGTTTTATAATGAACACTTCCGTAACTGGAATTACAATTTGAAAAGCTCAATATCGCTGAACTTTCTGAACGTGCTAGCTTTTTAACCTGGGCTGCCATGTATGCGGGAGCGCCTTCTGAAAATAAAGTATTTTTGATATTAAAAGCACAACTATCGCTTGCATTAAATAACTCTATTAACTGACTAAAATAAGTGTGGTTCTGGAGTAAATCACTAACTTGTTGACTTGCATTAGAACTCTTAAATAAATTGTACAAAAGCTCATAAAATCGCTGGGTCACTTCTATTGTTTTTTCATTTTTATTGAATAATATAGATTGACGCCACGTTAGGTCATGCCTTCCTGTTGAGCATTTAAAGGGGAGTTCACTATAGTTTTTTAAAGATAATACGTTTTGATACACATCAAATGTATCAAGCATTCGAGCAATGATGTGAAATGTATTCATAGGCCAAATGATATAAGATAGGAAAGTATCTTTTTCTAACGAAATAGAAATAATACCTTCTTTCCTATTATTCTTTGGCACTTTAACGAACTCAATAGCACGCCCCTCTGCATCATCCCCTAATATTGTATTTCTTAAAAAAGTAGCTAATTGCATATTATAAAGCCTGTTCGACTATGGCGACGTTTAAGTGGACTACTTCATGCTTATTCGCTTTAGCCTCAATGACAGCAAGCGGCATACTGGGTTTATGGTAAAGCACTATATCAGCCGATTTAACCGTTTTACGTACACCAAGCTGCCCACGAACGATTACTTTACCGTCACGTAGTTTAACCTCTTGGCGTATTTGAGTTATGTCGTCCCACCCTGCGCTTTTAACTGCGGGCAGAATGAACTTGCTGATTATATCGGTTTCGCTGAGCTTTCTTTTATCCATAACTTAAACCATCCCTAAATACTACACTATGAGTGCGCACAACTCATTGATTCAACGCGTTTCATGCTATTTAGTGATGCTATATAAAATATAGTTAATAAGCAAAAATAAAAGGTAATTAAAAAACGAGAGACAGTATCTCTCGTTTTTACTTTTTAAGGCGCACTGCGATTATTCATTCATTAAATTTAACCACTTAGCATTTTTAATAATTGCATGTATTTTATTTCCCGCAGCAATTCTTATACTTTACATTAGAGCCGCACAAGCAAGGTTCATTTCGTCCTAACTTAGTTGTTTTAGTATAAGACTTTTGCGGCCTTATTTTTACTCTGTCACCTTTAATTTCCTCTAGTAAACCAGAAAATAGCTCTCTTATTTTCAAGTACTTTTCATCAAGGTACAAAACGGCTTTTAAGTTACCAGTAGCAATTGCTTGGCATAAGTAATGTTGAGCTAGTTCGTCATCTTTTGGAACTAACTCACCTTTGTAATAGATCTTACCTAATTCAAACATTGATTGATTACAACCTAGCATTACTGCTTTTTGAAAACTCTCAACGGCTTTATCACTATTAATTGGACAAGCTTTACCTGAAGAATATAAAACACCTAACCTTTGAAATAAAAAGACTGTGTTCTCGGCTTTTTTATGGGTAAGGTATTTATGTGCTTTTTTATAGTCTTCACTTAAATAATGGCACCAACCCAAATAGGCATATGCAGCATAAAAGCCTCTTTTCGCTAATACGTTGAGTATTATTGTTATCTCACTTATTAGTAAGGTATTTACTTTATTATTTAGACATAAAAGAGCATATTTGAATAAAATTTGATGACTTGCCTGAGCAATCGTTATTTGTTTATCGCCAGAATTAATAACGTCAGTTACCGTTTTCTTTGAGCAAAGTTGAAAAGCGCTTTTATAAGACTCAGCAGCAAATGAATACATGGCCTGTGCGCGCGCAGTGAAAAATCTATCTTCTAACGCTTGGCTTTCAAACGCTTCACCCACTTTCTCGTAGAAAATACCTAAACTTAAATACTTTTTATAATCACAAGAGTTTAAACTGTTAAACCATAAATCTTTGTACTCTTGACCTCCTTCGTTTATTAACTCGTATTTAGGTATGCGTTCACCCAGCCCTAAGCTCAGGTAAGCACTTTCCAGTAAGTCTAAAACTTTTGTTCTTGAGGCTAGCGCCTTATTCAGCAATTCTTCGTCGCTAAGCGCCTTATCATGAACTCCATCATTTGTTAACTCTCTAACACTATGAAATAGCTCTCTATCTGCACCATGAATTGCGTTAATATCTGCTAGTTCATTTATTTGCTCACATAAATTTTTGCTTGTAAATTTATAACTATGACGCTGTTCATAAAGTAAGCACAAGGTCTCTAATATCTTACGAAATTTAAACAAACTAACATCAGGGTTCACATTCATTAGTAATAGTGCATTTTTGTAATCTGATGCAATGGATTCTTTAAACAAGGCTGCAAATTGTTGATCGTTATTTATAGTACTCATGCTATTGCTCCCGATTTTAACGCAACATTATTTTGTTTATTTTTAAGCTGATACTCACTATTACTAATAAGGCTAATTGTATTATCCTTTTTGTATCGACTGGCAAACGTCTCCCAATTTATTTCACAGATTTCTAACGCTTGCTCTACACCTACATCTAAAATTAAATCACCATAAACGTATCCATTTTGATTTGAGCTATTTTGATAAAAACGTCCTTGAGGATTAATCATTAAATAAGAATTTGTCATCGCTTCGTTATCTTCTGCCACCATGACTTCTTTTAATGAAGCATGGCGTTTTACAAACCCAGAAAACTGCTCATCAGACACTAATAAGTTGTCATTTAATACTGGCAACACTTGGAAAACCTTCCATTTTTCGGGTTTTATTTTTGTTATTAACTGCTCAAATGATTCTTGGTAATTAAGGCTATTAACAACGGTGTTTACTTTTATTATGATGGATGGGTTAACGTTACGAAGCTGTGTAACCGCTTTAATTAAATCGTGACTTCCAAAAGATTCATCTTTGCGATCTATTCGACCAATATTTTTACGTGCACTTAAAGATTGGCTGTCAAAGCTGATCCCTATCATTGAAAACATTGCGCCATAGTTATTTATGAAAGAGTCTGTTAGGTAATGGCCATTCGTAATGAGCGATAAGTTAAAGCCGAGTGACTTTGTTTTTATAATTAACTTTGCAAAACGTTTTTTAAGAATTAACGGCTCGCCTCCTGCAAAGTTGATACGCACACTTTTATAAGGGAAAACCGCTTTTACTTGGTTGGTATTATCGTCAAAAAAGTAATTAGCTAACTTTTCAAGCATTAACTCTGCGTCTTGGCCATTAGCGTGTATTTCATTAGGGCGGTCCCACTTTGCGTAGCAAAATTTGCATGAGTAATTACATACTTCTGTAACATGATAATTAATAACTAATTCATCAATAGCCTTATTCATGTGAACCTCCTAACACAAGGCTCAATAATGTTGTTTTGATAGCTGAATCAGCTAATGTAAGTTCATTGGTTTCATTGAGTAATGAAAAAAGAATTAAATGGTGCATTATAATCTCCTAATATCACCGCAGAGTGCGGTGACTTCAGGAGCCAGTATCAACCTGTGAAATTCACAAAAAAGAGAAATAACAAATTATTTCACCCTAAATTCGCACAAACGTTTCATTTTTTAGATTAGATAGTTAGTTGCTATAATTCGCCACCTTCTCGCAAAAATTTGCAAGTGGAATGTATACCACTTACCAGTTAAGAAACGGTATTAGATTTACCCTTTGTTAACTGCAAAGTCGATACCGCTCTAAATTAAAGCGACTGAACGAAATATGAGGTTGGGCGGTATTACCGCTAATATAGAAAATAAAACAATTACAAAGTAGTAAGTCTATTAAATGGTGAGTTGTCTTCAATGAAGAATGTATTATAGACGAGCAACGCTAAAGAATTAATTAGTGAGGAACTAATTTGAGCAGAGAAAGATCTAGTTCAAGTCTGACCTAGTATCTTTCATGAATTATGCACGGTAAAACCAAAGAATTAAGTGGCTTCATGAGTCATTTTTTGTACATTCCTCATTCTTTTTTTTCTGTTTAATATATACGTTTATGCCTCAAAAAAGGGGATTGTGAATCCAATAAACCCCCTCATTTATCCCCTTAATTAATAACCCTATTTTTAGTTGTAGCCGCCAGAAATGATACGTTCAACTTCACCTTTCATTAGTTGATAATTTTCTGCTATCGAGCGACCACATTTTTGTGATGTATCAATCTCTACAATTGGAATATTAAACCATTGGAAAATCTTTTTATAAGCTGTTTCTACACAGTTATTTTGCGTCACGGCATCTCCATACCACTGAATACAACCTCCTCTAGCCTCAATTCTACTGTTTATCGTTTCCGCATCGGCCTTAACAAAAACAATGACTTCAGGAAGATGGATGTTTTGAGTAATACTAAGTGTATCAAAAATATTCTTAACGAGTTCTTCTCCAAGCATAATTGTCTGATACGCTAAAGTTGAAAAAATATACCTGTCAACTATGACATTTTCAGACTTTAATGCTGTTGAGACAGCATGACTTCTCAAAAAGTTATTTAGTAAAAAAAACAGAAAAGCACTCTCTTTAGACTCATAGGTATCAATGACTTTTCTCAGCTCCAGTGCTTCTTCAATTACAGCTGAATGAACAACCGAGTTTTTTTCTTTTGCGTAGAGAGAGCTTAGTGTTGTTTTTCCGCAGGCATCAAGCCCTTCAAAAGCGATAAATTTATTCATTATAATCTCCTAATGTCACCGCAGTAGGTGGTGACTTCAGGAGCCAGTATCAAACTGTTAAATTCACAATAAAGGGGAAGGAAGTAAACATTTTAATATTTATTGAGCAATAAGCTATATTCTTCGTATTCTGCTTTTTTAGCGTTGTATAGATTTACTAGCCATTGGCCATGATCGCTCATAAAGGCATCGGGATTGTTAGTAATTAGTTTACCTAAAACACCAAATTCGCCCTCGATAACGGCTTTTAGTGCTAAATCATATGGGCTCGATTGCGTATCAAACTCAATAGAATTAGCAATCATCTCCATTGAACTATATTTACCTTCATTAAATGGATATGGGATTTCATCTTGTGACCAATCTATATTTTCATCTGATAGAAAAAGCCTTAAATCACCAATACGCTTATCGAGTGCTTGAAATAGTAATTTTTTAGCCTTCCACTCCTTGGCAAATTGCTCAAAACTTTCAGTATTGATCTTTTCGCCATTGAGCCACTTTACGACTAATTTTTTATCTTCAAACAATGTATCTAGAATAACCAGATTACGAATAAATACGTGATTACCTGCTTTGATTGGCTTTGGTACATAATCGACTGACTCAGATTTTATATCTGCCTCATCGAGTAGTTTAGCTTTGAGGTTTTTATCTTTAACGTAATAGTTTAAACGACTCCTTAACCTCTCTGGTAACAAGTTGCGGTCAATTCCTAAAGCTTGGCAAGCAACCGCTGCAATACTTTTATTTTTACCGGCCATACTGACCACCATAACAACCAAGGCGTTCCTCTACTTTACGAACGGTTAAATCTCCGCTAGCAACGTAAGGGTAATTGATTTTGTATGTATCTACTTTACACCGTTTTGCTATTCTATAAATTGCACCAACACATATGCCTGCCAAATGTGCTTCTTTGAGCGATGTACTTAAAGAACCCAGTAGCGATTTCTTTTGTTCTAAAAACTCTGAGCAAGACGCTTTCCATTCAATATCCTTCATATAATATAAATTGTAACCAGTGCATTGGCCTGCCAAGTGCGCCTCAGTTACCGAGGTTGAAAGCCTTTTTAGGAGTGAACGTTGTTGTTCTTTTTTTTCTTCACACGCAAGCTTTATATCAACGTTTGCGAAACTGCTTGCACTGAAAAGGATGAATAGGACTAATATAAAATTTTTAAACATTAGCAGTACCTGTTTTTTTTAAGTCTTTTTCAGCTACTTGTTCTAATGGTTTTTCTTCAGATTTAAAATTAATTAAACATGTAATAAATAAGCTAATTATTATAATGTCATCAATCCAATAAACGTTATAGGTACTCACAATAAGAAAAGGAAGAATGCATAATAGGTTTACTTTTATTAGTATATTTAACGAGTGAATACCTAGTAAACTGATACTAAAGCGAAAAGGAGTGAAAGCTAATTTTTTATATTTCCCAATTAAATTACTCGCTGTTTTAATATTTACAATCCAAAACCAGCCTATTAACAACTTAACGAACAAATTATCCTGAGTTTTATCTAATACTAATAAGCTAATAACCCCGAGCGTTAAAATAACTACGAGCATGATTAAAAAGTGAAATAACGAGTGAACCCAACTGCTTGGTTTTAACAACTGATCTATTTGTTTTGCTCGTGAAAAAAAGTAAAATTTTGGTGGTTCACTCTTAGATTCTAGCTTTGTGAGCTGCGACAAATGCTCAAAAACTAGCATATGTTTCGCTTTATATATTGAGAAACCATTATCAGATAATTGAAAATCTTCGTTTTCATCTAATAAAATATTTTTCGTATCCAGGTATTTCATTGCCTCCAACGCAGAAATTAGTTTCTCATCGTCTTTATCTGGATCTTTAGGTACTTCAAATCCGGTATCTTTTTTTAGGGAAGCAACATTTACCCGCCATTGCTGTATTAATTCATGCTGAGGTAAAGGTTTTACTTGGCTTTCAGTTTCTACTTCCTTAGCCACTTCACTTTCGGTTGAAGGTTGATTATTACTTTCCATACTTCTCTTAATATCCTTTTATGAACAACTAAATTTTAAAACTGCTACTCTGGCCAACTGTATCCATACTACATATTACCAGTTGTACAATAATATATAGGCAATTGAAATAATAGGGAATTAAATAATAAAATAAATGTATAACACACCAAAAATTAACACCAGAAAGATAAAAATTTGATTATTGGACTACCCTGCTTTTACTAAACAGTTTCTAGCTCTATGCGAGGATATTTACCTTGGCTGAGCCTGTATTGTATATGGAAAATGTAGTCTTGTACTTTTTTAATGCTCAGTCTTGGATAGTGGCCTAGCGTGCTAATTACCTGCTTATCATTAACACGGCAACGGTATTACCATGTTATTGCGCCTTTGCTGATACTCTTACACTTAAACTATCTCTGTGCGATAATACGCATGGTGTTTAAATTTTATCTAACCGCTTTCTTAATTTGGTGTTGCTGATCGCCATTTAATTTTTTATACACAGTTAGCAAAATATTTATACACGATTGCTATATCCACAATGCGCCGATTGCAATAAACACGAAAATACAAAAAGTATATAAGCGCAGTAAAACCCATTTGATAAAAGGGCCAAGAGACTGAATGAGTGAACCAACATATTACGAAAATCAACCTACAATCTACTGGCACGATTATGAGACATGGGGGGCTAGCCCACAAAAAGATAAACCCAGTCAATTTGCGGGTATTCGTACCGATTTTGATTTAAATATTATTGGTGAGCCTTTAATCGAGTATTGCAAACCTCAGGCCGATTATTTACCACACCCCGAAGCATGTTTAATTACGGGTATAACGCCACAAGTGGCGATGAAAAAAGGTCTTCCTGAGGCTGAATTTATGGCTAAAATTCATGCTCAATTTAGTATGCCTAATACGTGTGTGGCCGGTTATAACAGTATTCGTTTTGATGATGAAGTAAGCCGTTATAGTTTTTATCGTAATTTTTATGACCCATACGAGCGTGAGTACAAAAATAATAATAGTCGCTGGGATATTATTGATTTAGTACGTGCCTGTTATGCTCTTCGCCCCGAAGGCATTGAATGGCCGCTAAAAGAAGATGGCAGCCCAAGTTTTAAACTTGAACATTTAACCGTTGCAAATGGTATTGAACACGCCGCTGCACACGATGCACTAAGTGATGTAACTGCAACCATTGCGTTGGCTAAATTAATTAAAGAAAAACAACCTAAGCTATACAATTTCTTTTTTGGTTTACGTAACAAAAAAGCCCTTGCTGAATTGGTTGATGTATTTAATATGACCCCGTTAGTGCATACCTCTTCGCGTATTCCTGCTACACAAGGCTGCACGACGTGGGTTGCACCTATGAGCTTTCATCCACTCAATAAAAATGCGGTTATTTGTTTTGATTTAACCCAAAACCCACAAGTACTCCTTGATTTAAACGTTGAAGAATTACGCACGCGTTTATATACCAAGCGCGTTGATTTAGCTGAGGGTGATTTACCCGTTGGCTTAAAGTTAGTGCATTTAAATAAATGCCCTATTTTAGCTCCCGCAAAAACGCTGTTACCCGAAAATGCTGCGCGCTTAGGGATTGATAGAGAACTATGTTTAGCTAATTTAACCTTACTTAAAGAGCATACACAGTTGCGTGAAAAGGTAACCGAGGTATTTAACGAAAAAGGCGATTACAGCGCGACCACAAATGTTGATTACTTACTTTACGATGGTTTTACTAGCCATGCCGACAAAGCTAAGTTTGCCATTATACGTGATGCCAGCCCAGAACAATTAGCCACATTAAAGTTAGAGTTTGAAGATAATAAATTTCATACCTTGCTGTTTAGATACCGTGCACGTAACTGGCCACACACGTTAAATCAGCAAGAATTAGAACAATGGCGTCAGTACTGCCAAAACAAGCTAATGCATGGCGAAGACCAACCTTCTATTAGCGCACAAGACTTTATGATCACCTTAGAAAACTTGGCACACGAGCACGACGATAACGAAAAAAATCTCACTATTTTAAAAGCGCTTTATAATTACGCCCAAAGTATGTAACGGGTTTCACCGCTTAATAGTCCATGTTGTCGATTAATAACATATTGCTTATTAATCGATAACCGTTTTTTATATACCTCAATATCTTCACTGCAATAAAACTGACCTATTTCCCTGATAAACTCTTTATTATTGCTTATAACTCCAGCCAGCATTAAGCAACCTAGCACTTTATATCGCTAATTTATAATTAAGCAGGACACTTATGGACAGTATTTATCAGTTTAATGCATCGCTTTATACCAGCGAAAATATGCCACTCAGTCAATTTAAAGGCAAAACTGTTTTAATAGTCAATACCGCGAGTAAATGTAGTTTTTCTGCTCAGTTAGCCGCTTTAGAAAAATTGTATCAAGAGTATCAACCTCATGGATTTAGTATTTTAGCATTCCCTTGTAATCAGTTTGGCCAAAATGAGCCTCTTGATAATCTTGCTATTAATGACTTTTACCAACAACATTTTAATGTCTCTTTTCCTATATTTGGTAAGGTGATGGTTAACGGCCCAGAAGCCCACCCATTATTTAATTACTTAAAAGCGCATACGCGAGGGATCTCAAAAAATAGAGCAATAAAATGGAATTTCACAAAGTTTTTAATTAATCCACAAGGACAATTAATAGCTCGATACGCCCCCCGAACAAAACCAGACACTTTAAGGCAGGTCATTGATAATTGCTTAAACGAATTCAACTCACAATCGGCTTAAAGCTTATTTTTTCTTACACGTAATTTGAGTTACATCAAACAATAATAATTTAACATCGCTTTTGCTATAAACTGATTGACCTAGCCATTGATAATTCGTTTACTAAAGTGAATGTACTTATTATGGGGAAATGAGATGAAAATTGCTTTTTTTAGTGCTCAAGCCTACGAAAAACCTTTTTTTGAACACACTGCTACAGCGTATCCGCACATAAAGATTGATTATTTTTCACAATCACTCAATCAAAAAACCGCGGTGCTCGCCAACGGCTACGATAGTGTTTGTGTATTTGTTAATGATGATATAAATGCACAGGTAATCGCCCATTTAGCCTCTAATAATATTACAACGGTGTTATTGCGCTGCGCTGGCTTTAACAATGTTGATTTAACGGCGGCAAAAGCTCATAACATAAAGGTATTACGTGTACCAGCGTACAGCCCAGAAGCCGTTGCCGAGCATTGCATAGCGTTAATGCTAACGCTAAGTCGCAAAACCCATAAAGCGTATAACCGCGTGCGCGAAGATAACTTTGATTTAAATGGCTTACTGGGTTTTAACTTGCATAACAAAACTGTGGGGATCATTGGCTGTGGTAAAATTGGCTTAGCACTGTGTAATATTTTAAATGGTTTTGGAGCAAAGGTATTAGTTTCAGACCCCTATGCGTTAGCGGGTAACTATACCCTTTGCGATTTAAATACCCTGCTCAGACAAAGCGATATTATTTCACTGCACTGCCCTGTTAATGAGCACACTCATCATATTATTAATGACGAAGCATTTAGCAAAATGAAACCCGGTGTCATGTTGATTAACACCTCTCGCGGTGCATTAGTTGACAGCAAAGCCTGTATACAAGCGTTAAAATCTAAAAAGCTCGCTTACTTAGGACTCGATGTTTATGAGCAAGAGTCAGAACTGTTTTTTAAAAATCACAGTGATGAAATATTACAAGATGATGTATTTTCGCGCTTAGTCAGCTTTAAAAATGTATTAATAACCGGACACCAAGGCTTTTTCACACAAGAAGCGCTCAGCGAAATAGCCAACATTACTTTACGCAATGCGCAGGCTGTTAAAAATAACCAGCCTTTAATTAATCAAGTATAAATTAATGATTTAGCAATTAGCATCAATACAATTGGTTAAACGTAAAAAGTGATTAAAAATGAGGGGCAGTCGCTGCCCTAACCAAGTGATTAGGGCTATAAAAAAGCATGTTAATAAATACTGTTGCCAGGTTTAACCAAACGCAACGTTTGCAAATACCAGTGTCATTAATATAGGGCAAACAAAGCGAATATATTGTGCAAACCAATAGTGAGCGCCGTGAGCTGTTTCATGCAACTTACTGCCTCGCTTAAACATCCAGCCTAAAGTTATAAAGTAAAATAATCCCATTAGCGGCAATTGATATTGTGTAAACACCATAATAACCAGACCAAACAACCAGTCAAAGTTAACAATAATGATACTGGCACTTAAAAACACAACGGCGCTGACAATCCAGGTCGCTTTAGTACGATTTACTTCATGATTTTCAACTAAAAATGCCACCGGTATTTCAGTAGATGAAATGGTTGAGGTAACCGATGCTATCGACATTAATACAAAAAATAATAAACCAACCAGTAAGCCTATTTCGCCCATGGTATTAAAAAGTGCAGGTAAAATAGCAAATATAAGTTGTCCTTCACCAATTAATTTACCGTTATTAAAGACTTCGACACCATTATGTTGTGCAACATAAATTGCCGGAATAATTAATAAACCGGCTAAAAACGCCACCGCGGTATCAAGCAAAGCGACGCTTATTGTTAACTTTGGTAAATTTGCATTCGGTTTTAAATATGAGCCATAAATCATCATACACCCCACCCCTAACGACAGTGAGAAAAAGGCTTGTCCCATCGCGGCAATAATTAAATTAGGGTCGAGTATTTGGCTAAAATCAGGCACTAAATAGGCGGCAAAGCCTTCTGCTGCGCCATCAAGAGTTGCAATATAAACAATTAAGCCAATAAGTAATATTAACAATATGGGCATTAAACGTCGCGACCACGTTTCAATCCCCGATTTTACCCCTTTTAAAATAATACTGGCTGTAAGTAGCACCATTAAGGGAGTAAATACAAAATTACGCAGCATCGAATCACTTTGTAAAAATGAACTTAACGCGTTAAAACCTAAAAATGATGCAACCGGCTCTATGGCATACGACAGCATCCAACCCGCAACAATCGAGTAAAAGCTTAACATAACAATTGCGCCAGCTAATCCGATATAGCCAGCCGCAGCGCCGATTTTTTTTTCTTTGTGTTGCCATGCGCTAGCCAGTGCTTTAACCGGGTTTGCTTGTGCTTTATGGCCTAAATATAGTTCGGTGTATAACGCAGGTAATGCCAGCAAAAAAATAACAATAAAATACACTAATAAAAATGCACCACCGCCATGGTTTGCCGCTTGGGTTGGAAAGCCCCAAATATTACCTAAGCCAACCGCAGCGCCCGCTGCAGCTAAAACAAAACCAATTCGGCTTTGAAATCCATCACGCATTTGTGTCATACACTTTCAAATCTGTTATTATTTCTTTGTGGGAATTAAACCATATTTATTGGCCACTGAGTATTAAAATCGTTGCAAGGCGCACTTAGTATCATTGTTTGTATAAAATCCATACAACCTTGCTTTTGTTAGTATTAATTTAGAGCATTCATGACAGCACTGCATTTTAACAACACCTTAAAGCACACGCCATTAAACGATAAAACGTTACTCACCCCGCGCAGTATCGTGTTTTTTAATGCACACCATATAGCCCTAGCCGATTACGAGTTAAATAAAGTACTCAGCCCGTTTGAATTAAATACTATTGAACGGCGCAAAAGCCCATCAGCAAAGCAAGAATATTTAGCTAGCCGCTTATTATTAAAGTTTTTAGTAAAGCACGCGCTGCCCGAATACAAACAACTTAAATTAAACGCAATAAGCTCTGAATTTGATGACACAAGCGCTAAATTACAACTACATATAAATAATGAACGCATCATAAATAGCTGTATTTCGCACTCACATGCCATGGTCGGTGCGGCATTAAATTTACAACAAAGTGAATTTGGCTTTGATATCGAAAAGATAAGTACTAAACGCCCTTTTGAAAAACTGGCAAAGCACTTTTATCATCTAGACGAAATAAATATGATTTGCGATGCTAAAAATGAAGCAATAAAAGCAGATAGATTTTTTCGGATATGGACCTTAAAAGAAGCATTAGCAAAAGCAACCAGCCGCCCGGTGGCTAAATTACTCAGCCCAAACGTATTTACTGAGCTCGCATTAGCCAAACTAAACGCTAAAAGTATGCAATTTAATGGGTTTGATATAAGTGCTGTGCATAAAAAAAACACCGACTGGCGGTGTTTTTCAATGTCTCAAAGGCAATTAACCTTCGAGTAAATGGCTGTGTATCGCTTTTACAACATTGTCTGATTCGTCTTGTTCAACTAAAAAGCACAAATTGTGTTTACTCGCACCATGACAAATTAAACGAATATTAAATGCTTTTAATACATCCATTAAATTCACTTCTTGTTGGCGTAATTGAATCTCAGAACCGATCAGTGCCACCAGCGTTAGGTTACTTTCTACCGAAACATGACAAAACTCAGCTAACTGTTCTAAACACGCTTGATCAAGTTCTGGACGAGATGCATTTGGGGCGTTATCAAGTGTAATTGCAACACTAATTTCAGATGTTGTGACTAAATCAACCGAAATATTAAAGTTGCTTAATATAGAAAATACGCGCGCTAAAAAGCCGCTTGCTAATAGCATTTCGGGGCTTTTTAAGGTTAATAATATTTGGTTTTTACGTTGCGTTACTGCACGTATTCCTGAGTGCTGCGATTTTTCACGCTCAATCCACGTACCACCACGCTCTGGCTCACGGCTTGAACCAACAAACACATTTATATGACTACGGCTTGCCGGTAAAATGGTAGCTGGGTGCAATACTTTCGCCCCAAAAGTTGCCATTTCTGCGGCTTCGTCAAAGCTTAAACGTGCTATCGGAGTGGCTTTGGCACATAAACGCGGATCGGTACTAAAAATCCCCACTACATCAGTCCAAATATGCACACTTTTAGCATTAATCGCTTCGGCTAACAGTGCTGCACTGTAATCAGAGCCACCGCGCCCTAGTGTGGTTGTTTGACCAAATTCATCACTGCCAATAAAACCTTGAGTCACAATCACTTGTTCTTCTAATAATGGAATTAAATGCGCTTTTGCAGCATCGGCAGTAGATGCAACATCGGGGGTGGCTTTTGAAAACTGGCTGTCGGTTTTTAATACACGACGTACATCAAATCTATCGGCGTTTAAGCCTTTTAAGCGCAGTACCTGTGCAAATAAGTACGACGACAAACGCTCACCAAAGCTCAGTAACTCGTCTTGGTGTTTTGCAGTATTTGTTATTTCACGGGCATGTTGTTGAAACGCTTTTAAGGTTTCGTTAAAGCCAATGGCTAAATCGGCATCTAGCGACAATTCATCAACAATCGCTTGTTGAATGGCTAAAACACCTTGAATATGGTGTTCGCGCTGTGGCTCAGTAATATCACTTTGGCATAAGGCCACTAAATGATTTGTTACTCCAGCACTGGCACTTACAGCAACAACACGTACGTTTTTATCCGCGACAATGATTTCGCTACAACGACTCATTGCCTCAAAATTAGCCACACTGGTGCCGCCAAATTTTGCCACTATATAGTCAGATTTTTGTGCTAACGTACTGTTTGATGCTACTTCGGTAGTCATTTAGTCTCCTTCGTCGGTTAATTTAAACCGAAATAATTCAAGAAGAACTTGGCAAGGAATGCTTGATAAGAAAATTCACTGCCAGAAGCTCTCCACCTAATTGGTGACAGTTTTGAGGATTCAGCCCCATAAACCGAAAAACAAATGCGACGTACTTTTGCTTTTCTCGGCGAGTACTTCCCTCTTTAATGATCATAGGCCTTCGTCACCTAACATTAAATACCTAAGTATCGCACCTCTTCTGAATGTTGTATTAACCATCGGTTAATAAAACATAATCGCATAATAATGCGAATTGAAACTTAACGTTTAGCCGTCTAGCTGTCAAGGTGTTTAGCAAAATAAACCGTATGTTTAGTCAAACATAACGTTGGTTGTTTACTTTAACAGCGTTTAGTTACACACACCTGTACGAAGCAAAAAAAACTGTGTAAATTATCACAGTTAAACACTGACTTTTTATAAAGGCTCTCGTTAACTTTTATTAACCTTACTAGGATGTAGTAACGCCTTATGATCCCAGCAAAAAAGCTATTAAATACACTCACCGAACACTGGGGGGTATTAGCACTGTTGTTTAAGCAATTTAATATGGCTGATTTTAGCTTAAAAGAATTGCAAAATGCGATAAAACAAAAGCAGCCGACATGGAATAACGAACGTATTTATAAAGAAACAAATAGGCTATTAAATCAAGATATTATCATTCCACTGGCAAAATCATCGCAATTAGAAATTAACCGAGCCATTGCCGAATTTGCAAGCTTTTTACTGCAAGAAGAACATTTAGGTCTAGCCCAAGAAATTAGCGTTTTAGTTCAAGATTTAGCACGCTTAGGCGATAGATTAAATAACGCGGGAGAGATGCAAGATTACGACGATTTACGTCGCTTTAGTCGTATTATGGATGATCGGGTTCGTAAAATAATTAAGCTGTTTAAGCATAACGAAAATGCCATTTTAAATATTGTTGAGCAAGCTAAGTCAGATCACGCGATTCAATCACTACAAAAGCGCTATCAAAGTGTAATAGAAGCCTTTGATGAGTACATTGAACCCATGCTTGAAATGGTTGATATACGTGGTGACTTTCACCATTGCTTTATTACAATCGAAGCACAAATTAGTCAGCAAATAGCCGATATCGAGCAATCGGGTAAAGCCTATAATGACAAGCGTATGTTAGAGCAATTGCGTACTCGTATTTTAGAAATGCATTTAATGGGCCGCGAAAGCCTACGTAAAAGTGCCGATATGCTCATGCCACTGCGCGAAGAGCTACGCCGTAATAACCAAATTACCCGCCAGGCAGCAAAAGTGCTTGGTATGATCAGAAAAAATGGCGTTGATAGTATTTTATCGCCCGTACAGCCGCATTTTATCAGCGACGCTCAGCGTTATTCAATTGGTCAACAACGCCATATTGTTGCGTATATGGCAAGCTTAGTCGAATTTGAACACAGCGAATACAAACTGCCAGAGCAACAAGATGTGCCTGCGTATGTTAGCCCTAATATTCCCGATTACACCAATGTAAAAACGCGTTTTAAAGCACGTTTAGCTAAACAAGGTAAAAAACAACAACCTTTGCTGCAGTTTTTAGATGAAAGTTACCCTGATCTTGAAGCCGATGAAATGTTATTTTTATACCAAAAGCTTATTAGCGACAATGAATTACCAATGAGCCAAAGCGATAATAAAAGCCAAATAAAAATTGCTGATACCAGAGTCTCTTTATATCCGTTTAGCTCACAATCAAACTAATACTAAGTACACACCTTATGACACAAATAAACTTAAATGAGTTAGCTCAGCTTCAAGACATTAATAAAAAATTGGTGGCCGGATATCATATTTGCGAACAAGATATGACCTTATGGCAAGAGCTTGATCAACACCTTGATGCTTATTCAGCCTTATTCACTGCTTTAGGCCATCAGTTAAATAAAGACAGCCGCGGTTTTTATTATTTTAATAGCAACGAAAGCACACCTAACATGGGAAAAATTTCGCGCGCAATTGCGCTGACTATTTACATTTTAATTGAGCACTTTGCCAACACAGGTAAAGATCCTATGCGTGCTATCTTTGATGAAGTTAACGATTTAGAGCTTATGCAAACCATTGTGCAGCTTAATAAGCATTTATTTGACCAGCTCGAAATTTTTTCGGGTTCTGATTTACGCAAAGATGTGTATTTAAGAATGGTCCGTTTAGGTCTTGCCCGCGAAGTAGCCACTGGCTTTATGTTACAAGCCCCTATTTACCGATACATTGATGCACTAATGGAAGTGAACGAAGAAACCTACATGGCAGAGGACGCATAATGCAAAATTTATATGGTTTGAGCAAACTCGCTCTATTAAATACCGCAGGCTATGCAAAGTGTGTGATCCCACTTGATAAAAGCAGCTCTATTTGCGCTCCAAACAATACCGGTAAAAGCTCGGTAATTAATGCGTTACAATTTCCATTAATCAACGACTTACGCTTAACCGAATGGGACGGCCACGACTTAGATGAGACCCGAAAGTTTTATTTTTCATCTGACCAATCCTATATTTTACTTGAAGCCAACCTACCCCATGGCAACGTGGTTATTGGAGTTGCTGGTTTAGGTAAAATAGCCGGTTATGCTCATCAATATTTTTGTTACCAAGGGAGTTTAGACTTAGCGCAATACACCCAAGGTAACACCATTATAAAGTTCACTAAGCTATTTTCTCACCTTAAAGAGCAAGGCTTTAATCCTATAGAGCTTAAAGCACAAGAACTCAACGCGTTACTCACCGGGGGAGCAACCCCGTTTGATAACGATATTAACTTAAAAATGATCCCGCTTAATAACGTACAAGATTCGGCTATTTATAAAGAAATATTCCGCCGTATTCTTAATTTACATAAATTAGGTGCCAGCGATGTAAAGCGTTTTATGCTTCGTGTTTTTGAACGCCACATGTCAAACTCAAAGGTCGATTTTTATGAAGTCTGGCGTCGCTCATTTGATAAAGTAAACCGTGCTAAAAAAGAGTTACATGCGCTCGAATCAATGCAAGATCCAATCACCGCACTCGAATCTATGCTCGAGAACCAAACCGTATTAAAAGGAAAGTTAGCCGCTTATGCGCCTAAAATAGATAACGCGTTAGCCGAGTTTGACAGTTACCAAGAAGCTCAGCTGAGCGATTTAGCGTTGGCATTAGAAGATATAGAACAAGAAAAACACGAGTTTGAACAAAAGCAAAACTTATATGTACAGCAATCGCGTGATATAGAGCGCCGACAAACGCAAATCGAACAATGGTTTTTAGATTTTAACGCCCTAAAAAATGAATTTGAACTGGTTGATCACAACACCTTAAAAACAAACTTAACTCAGTTAAAACAAGAATACGAAGCCTTATCGCATTCAATCAGTAGTGCGCAGGGGCAAAGCTTACATACCCTTGATTACCGTATTAGCGAAACACAAAAGCAAATTAAAAGCTTAAAGCTACAACTGAAAAATTTAGAGTTTAATTTATTTACTCGTATGCGCGAAGATTTATCGCTTAAAGAAGTTGAAGAAATTTCGCGCTTATTTAATCCCGATTTAATGTCATTTTCAACCACCAGCAGTGGTGATATCACAATCGATGACGACGCAGCTTTTGGCGACTTTTTAGCCCTATTAAGCGACCACGTTAAAAGTGGGGTATTGAGCTTACCGGGTGCGAGTATTAAATTAAAAAAACTATCACCAGTACAAATGCAAAGTGGTGAAAATAAAGAACAACTTAATGCACAACTCAAAGCACTTGAGCACTCATTAAAAGAGTTTAAACAACAACGCGATGTGGCCGCTAATGTCGCTCAAAAACAACAAGAAAAAGACAGCCTTTACGATGAGCTGATGAGCTTAGAAAGTGCATTAAAACGCCAAGAGCAATACGCGATTATGTTGCAATCGGTAGATGCACAACACCTGCTTAACGAGCAGCTACTGGCCGAGCGAGATCAAGTTGATGAATACTTACAAGATATTCAAAAAAATAGCGGCTCTATTGCCGATAGACGCTCGTTAATTAAAGCTAAACAAGCTCAAATACACCGTCAAAGTGAACGGTTACGCCAAGTGAAGTCTGAGCGAATAGACCATACATTAGACTTGTACTCAGGTAAAGTTACCCCTTATATGATTGATATTACGATCGATTTTGACAACTTAAGTGATTTAATTCATCACTTTAATAAAGACTGTCAAGAATTGAGGAATTTCGATATTAATGTCCGTAATACATATTTACATATTTATAATGGCGGCATTACTAAATTTGATAACGAAAACGACGAGTTTACTAAATATCAAAAACTAATTAGTGCATTTCATAATATTGATAATGAACGTGATGCCGTAGAGCGCCAAGGACGTGTTGCGTTAACCGAAGTGGCCGCCACTATAAAAGGCCTACGTGAAGATTTAGATCGCTTACGCCGCGAAATGAATAGCTTTAATAAAGGTATTAGTCAGCATCGTATATCTAATTTACAAGCATTTAAAATTAATGTTATGCCACGAAAAATGCTGATAGACAGCATTGATACGATTATTAATACCTCGCACCAGTTTGAACAAGGCGATACGCTCGATTTACTCAGCCAAGAACCATATAGCGAAAGCGCGGTAAATGAAGCAAAAGATCACCTTATTAAACTTGCCAGCGAAAAAGCAGGACTGACCTTAAGTGATTTATTTGATATTCGTTTTGAGGTAGTAAACCGCGCTGGCGAAACAGAACATTTTGAAAAAATTGACTCAGCCGGTTCAAACGGCACCCGTATTACGATAAAACTATTGTGTGGAATGTTGTTTATTCGCTATTTATTAAGTTCACAAGAGCAAAACTTATATCGTATTCCTATTTATATCGATGAGGCCGCCGATATTGACCCACAAAACCAAAAAGCGATTATTGAAACCGCTTTAAGCTTTGGCTTTGTACCTATTTTTGCCTCGGTTAAACCACAAATTAGTTGTGACTACATTGTTCCTATTCGAGCAGTGAAACAAGGAAGTCAAAATTGGGTCGATGAAAAAGATTGGATAGAAGTTGAGCATTAAAATTAAAATATCAGGTCTTATTCACAAAGCCATTGATTAAATGAAACTCTGCCCTGTTTAGTAATTAACTGTACTGGGTTTAGTTAAATATGTTAGTTTAAATAAACTCTTTCTTTTGGAGCAAACATAATGAAAAATATACTAATTGTTGCCTTACTCATGCTATTAACTGCATGTTCACAAACTGCAGACTGGGATTACGATAAGTCGGTCAAGTTTAGCAACTACAAAACCTTCGCATGGATAGAAGATGCAAGCCTTACAAAAAGTTCGTCTAATTACCAAATAAATGAATTAATGGAAAAGCGTGTTCGTAACGCAATATACACGCAATTAACCGAGCAACACAATATGACGATGGTTGATGCAACTCAAGCCGATGTGCTTATTAATTACCATGCCTCAGTTGATAAAGAGCTTGATATAGATACGATTAATACCGGCTACCATGCCCGTTGGAATTATTGGGGTTTTGGTTATCAAAAAGAAACTTCTGCACGTGAATACGAAGTCGGCACGTTAGTGATAGATGTGGTTGATCGTGTTTCAAATCAACTGATTTGGCGTGGTGCTAAAGAAGGTCGCTTAAAGAAAAAACAAAAACCAGAGCAACGTGAAGCCTCGGTTAATAAAACTGTAGAAGCTATCTTAAGTAACTTCCCTCCAAAAGATGATCACTAAATAATAAGTGTATTTTAAAAGCTCACCGTGTGTGAGCTTTTTTGTTTAGTCTAAAAATAAATATCACAATAATGATGACATTAAATGTGTTGATATCAATTGCACCCTCATACTATTAAACCCTAATAACAAAAACAGCTTATTTTAACCCCATATCAAACGCATTATTATCATTGCTTAGCTGTATTTATGTCGTAAGTAGAGCTTAATCTTTTTTATATTTATGCAGCAATATAGTGGGGATATGACAGTAATCATCGGGGTAATGTGTTAAACGGTCTTGGTGTTCTAAATCACTTTTTACATAATTAGTTAAAGGTTTAATTTCAACCACGACACGCTCACTATCATCTCGGCGCTTTATATACTCCTTAGCCGCTAACAAATGTGATGATTGCTCGCTGTAAATACCCGTACGATACTTTAATCCCACATCATCGCCTTGCTTATTAATACTATATGGGTTAATAATTTCAAAAAAATAACCGAGTAATTGTGCAAGTTCAACATGTTCGGGGTTAAAGCATACTTTTACACATTCTGCATACCCATCATACTCACATTGTGTGGTTGTTTGGGTGCCGTTAGCCCGCCCCGCTTGTGTACTAATTACACCGGGTAAATGTTTCATATATTCTTGAACGCCCCATAAACACCCTCCCGCAAAATAAACTGTTTGGTGCGTTAATGCTGTGTCGATAGTTTGCTTTGTTTTCATATAACCCATTCTATGTGTTTATAATTATTAACTTTAAGGTAACGGCTATTTTTAACCTGCACCCCTTTTTAATTCATGTACAATATGCAAAAAAATTGCCTTAGCCCAGTTTAACACGACTAAAAAGCCTGCTTAAATACTCTTTAAGTAGTGGCATTTAAAATCATAACTCACATTCAATGGATCACTGACATGAATCGCGCCACACACTTTATATTACCTACTTTATTATGCAGTATATCGAGTATTGCATATAGCGCCGAGCAGCAAAGTAATACCGAAACCCCAATAGAAACAATGACAGTTCACGTGTCTCCAACAGCGAATACCCTACCTGTGGGTACTTTTGATTCGTTAGTATCTAATTTAGAATATGATCCACGTGTTGATTTACAATCACGTAATATGGCCGAAGCACAAGCTGATATTACTATTCGTGGTGGTATTTTTGAAAACACCGGGTTTATCATTGGTAGTGCTACACTCCTCGATCCACAAACAGGACACTACGTAAGCGAAATTCCTATCGCGCCTTCAATGTTAACCGCTCCAAAAATACTGACCGGTGCCGATAACGCCCTTGCGGGTATGAATAGCGCCGTCGGTTCGGTGGCCTTTAATTGGCGACCAATCACTGGCGGTGGCAGTGTTTCGTTGGGGGTTGGCAATAACGATTTTAATTTGCAAAGCATTAACGCCAGTACGGTGTTTAAACCCACTGAATACGATTATCGTTTAGGCGTTGAAGGCGAATACTCTCACTCTCAAAGCGACGGCTCTATTGATAATGGTGACCACGATTTTGAACGTATTGCTGGGCGAATTCAGCTTATTGATGAAAACTCACAAACAGATTTATTTTTTGGTTCACAAAATAAATTTTTTGGCTGGCCTAATTTGTATACCCCCTTTGGTGTTAACGAAACGGAAGATTTAGAAACGCGTTTGATTATGCTTAACTACAAGCAACACTATGCAAATGACAGTTTTTTTGAACTATCGGCTTATAACCGAAAACACGAAGATCACTATGTTTATTCAAGAGAAAACCCAGCTATTTTTGAGGCATTTCATCAAACTAAAGTCAACGCCATTGGCTTATCGGGACAACATAACGTTAACCCACAGTGGGCAATAAACTACTCAACACAGTTTCTTGCGGATTCAATTGAGTCAACGTCACTTGAAAACAACTTTACCTCTCGCGATTACTATAAAATCAGCGTGTTACCTCAATACAGCGTTGATTTAAATGCAGAACAACAGCTTGTATTGCGCTTAGGTGCCAGTTTTGATGATACTAACCGTGATGATTCACAGCTGTCACTAATTGGTGACATTAGTTTTACTAGCCAACATAAAGACGCAGGTGCACACCGTGTCTACCTTTCATATGCGCAAGCAAGTCAGGTCGCGGGTTATACTGCCATTGGTGGCAGTGAAACTGGCGGCTTGTTTAGAAGTAATCACAACTTACAACGCGAAACCTCACAAAACCTAGAGCTGGGTATTGAGCTGGAGCACGCAAGCTGGCAGTTAAATTCGGCATTATTTTATCGTAAAGACGATAATTTAACCGATTGGACCTATAACTTTGATTCAACCTCAGCGCGTTTTGCCAACCCGGTTGATATTAATACCACTGGTGTTGAGTTAGTTGCAGTTAAACACTTTGATAACGCAGAAGTTATTGCTAGCTACACCCATTTACATAAGGCAGAAGATTATGGCGCTGAGGATATTGATGCCAGCTTTTATGCTTTAAATTTCCCCACGCATCGACTCACACTCGGTGTAGTATGGCAACCGATTGGGTTGTTAGAATTTAAAATTGATAACGAATGGCGCTCACAGCAACATAATAATTTACGCAGCGGTGGTGATAATGCGCTTTTTACCCACATTAGTTTAAAAATAACTCCCCCTCAAATAAGCAATGTATTTATTACTCTTGCCGGAGATAATGTATGGGATGAGTCATTTCAAGAAATACCCGGGACACCCGGTCGAGGCGAGCAGTACACATTAAGTGCAACGTATAGCTGGTAGAATGTAACTTAAAGTACACAAGTATTGGCTTTAAGTTAACCGCTCGAGTTCTGTAATGAGTGCGAATGCTTGTTCATTCGTTGTGCCACAAACATCCATTGTGGCACTAAAATCACTGCATACTTTTGGTCGTGTAGCATCACCAAATAATTTACACAAATTATCCTCATTGAGTTGAATACAGCGTTCTCCAGCCTTTTTACCATTGGGCATTCCTGGAATAGGCGAACTAATACTGGGGGCAATACAACATGCGCCGCACCCTAACCTGCATGCCATTTTTTGTGGTTTCATAACACCCTCTTTTATCGAATATTTAACTCTAATTGTAACTCTGAAACAAAGTTGTGTAATGCTTTGTTACATCTTTACACCCTTTGTAAACACATTTCTGCGTAATATTGCGGTGTCACCAAATTTATGAAGGAATGCCTTGTGGCTACTAAAAAACAAATATTACTTCCTATTGCCGTATTACTAGGCGGTATTGGCTTAACGTTTGCTTTATCGCAAATGAAGCAACCGCCAAAAGAAAAACCAGCGCAAGATACTCGCCCGCTTGTAACAGCACAGCCGGTAAACATTGATGCCATTACGCTCGACGTTCAATCATACGGTATTGTAATGCCTAAACAACGTACCGAGCTTATTGCACAAGTAAGTGGGCAAGTTATTTCGGTTTCGCCTGACTTTGAAGAAGGTGAATTTGTAAAGCAAGGCGCTATTTTAGCACGAATTGATGCAAATGATTACGAAGCTGATTTAATCGAAGCTCAAGCGGGTTTAGCCCAAGCGAGTTCAGCACTTGAGATAGAACGCGCACAAGCCCATGTCGCTAAAGCAGAATGGGAACGTATAAAATCAGATTCAAATCATGCAAAAGCATCTGGGCTATATTTACGTAAGCCTCAATTAGCCGAAAAACTCGCGCGCTATCGCTCTGCGCAAGCCAGTGTAAAACGCGCTAATCGTAATTTAGAGCGTACTTATATAAAAGCTCCCTATGATGCCATTATTAACGAGCGTTCAATTAGTTTAGGATCGGTGGTTAATCCAGGTAGTAGCTTTGGCGCACTCAGTGCAACTTCGGTTGCGCAAGTACGTTTACCTGTAGCTGATAACGAACTGCAATATTTAGAACAAGGTGGCATCGGCGCAAATGTGACATTGAGCGCAAATTACGCAGGTAAACAAAGTACATGGAATGCTAAAATAATTCGCAGCGAAGGCGTCATCGATCAAAAAAGCCGCATGAGCTACCTGGTCGCCCAATTTCCTACACCGTATGAACAAATTACAAAGCCATTGCGTTTTGGTTCATATGTTAATGCGTCTATTCAAGGGCGAGCACTCGATAATGCCATTGTTGTTCCTCATCACTTAGTTAAAAATAATCAAATTACAGTACTCAATGACGATTTAACATTAAGCTTTAAAACGCTCAATATTGTACGCAAGCAAAATGGCTTAGTGATTGCCGACCACGGTTTAACCCTCGGTGATAAGTTAATTACCTCAGCGCTTGAATACCCTCAACAAGGGATGGTTGTAAAATTAGAAGGTACCGTCACTAAAAGCGATGCAACCCAATTAGCGCTTAAAGAGGATACGCCATGAGTATCTCAGAAAAAGGCTTAATTGCGTGGTTTGCACGTAACCCTGTTGCTGCAAACTTAATTATGATTTTTATACTTATTGGCGGGCTTTTAACGGCGCTGACAATTCGTAAGCAAGCATTTCCACAATTTGAAAGTAACTGGGTGAGTATTCAAGCCGTTTACCCAGGCGCAGCCCCGCAAGAAGTTGAAGAAGGCATAACCATAAAAGTAGAGGAAAACCTAGAAGGTACTGAGGGTATTAAACGTTTAATTACCTACTCTAACCGGGGTTATGCTCAGGCCTGGGTAGAAATAGAAGAAAAATACGATTTACAAGAAGCCCTAGACGAAATTAAAGCTCAGGTAGATTCAATTAATACCTTTCCAGCGGGTATGGAACGTCCGATCATTCAACGTGAAAAATATCAACAAGAAGTGCTTATTCTCGCACTGTATGGCGATTTGAGCTACTACCAGCTTAAAGAGCTCGGTAACGATTTAAAGGATGAACTACAAGCCTTACCTAATGTTAACTTAGTTGATTTTTACAGTGGCTTAGATTACGAAATAAGCATAGAAGTTAGCCCAGACAAATTACGTGAATATGGGCTTACATTTAGAGATATTTCAAATGCTGTGCAAAGCTTTTCTACCAATATGTCGGCAGGGCAAATTCGCTCTGACACCGGCTATATTTCAATGCGTGTAGAAAAACAGGCTTACCGTGGTGACGAATTTGCACACTTGCCACTGATCACCCTCGCAGATGGCGCACACATTACTTTAGGCGATGTTGCAACCATTAACGATGGTTTTGAAGAAGGCCTACTTTACTCAAAATATAATGGTCAAAATTCACTTTCGTTTGAAATTGGGGCTTCAAAAGATCAAGATATTACCGATATAGCAAAAATTATAAAACGCTTTATGGCAGAAAAAGAGTCGCAGTTACCTGCCGGAGTAAAATTATCACCCATTGTCGATTTTACTTATTACCTTGAAGGTCGACTCGATATGATGTTAGAAAACATGTTATGGGGCGGCATTTTAGTCATGATAGTTTTAGCGCTATTTTTACCATTACGTTTAGCATTTTGGGTCATGATGGGCTTACCAGTTTCATTTTTAGGTGCCTTTTTGTTTATGCCAGTCGGCTTTTTAGACATCACCATTAATATGGTGTCGTTGTTTGCCTTTATTATTGTGCTCGGTATTGTCGTAGACGATGCAATTGTTGTTGGTGAGTCTGCTAGTGCCGAAATAGAAAAGCACGGCCATAGTCTTGATAACGTTATTCGGGGTGTAAAGCGTGTTGCTATGCCTGCCACCTTTGGGGTGTTAACGACTATTGCTGCCTTTTTACCACAAGCGATGGCCTCAGGACCAAACGCCGCATTTTCTAAAGCCATTGGCGTGGTGATCATTTTATGCTTAATTTTTTCATTAATTGAATCAAAGCTTATATTGCCGGCGCATATCGCGGCTATGAACCCGCGTAAACCCAACCCTAAAAACCCATTACATAAGTTACGCAATGTGGTGGATAAGGGTTTAAAAAACGTTGTACAAAACTATTACACGCCATTTATAGGGCGCTGCATACATTATCGCTATACCGTAATTATTAGCTTTTTATGTATTTTAATAGTCAGTGCAGGTATGTTTGCTGGGGGCTTAGTCAAGTTTGTTCCTAACCCGAAAATACCGCATGATTTTCCACAAATCTCACTTGAAATGAACTTAGCCTCTTCTGAGCAAGCAACCCTTGAAACCGCACGTAAAATAGAAACCCTTTTACTTAAAGTAGATAAGCAGCTTGAAGAGCAATACGGCCAAAGCATGATCCGAGATTTATCGGTCAGCCTACGTGGACGTACCGAAGCAAACATAATGGCTATTTTAGTAGAGCCACACTTGCGCCCTATCGACACCTTTGAACTGAGTGCGCTTTGGCGCGAGCAAATGCCACCATTACCCGGTGTTAAAACACTCAATATTGAAGATAATATTTTTAGTGGTGGCCGTGACGATGGCGACGTGAGCTTTAGATTGCAAGGCAAAGATGCCGATGAGCTAAAAGCAGTGGCGGGGAAACTAAAAGCTAAGTTACAAACCATGGAAGGTGTAGGCGATGTAAACGACTCACTGCAAAGTGCCACCGACGAAGTACAACTTGATTTAAAACCATTGGCTTACAGCATGGGGCTGACCCTTGCCGATATTGCATCGCAAGTAAGCTTTAGTTATTACGGATTAGAAGCACAGCGTATTTTACGCGAAGGCGAAGAAATTAAAGTGATGATCCGCTATCCACACAGCGAACGTAACTCAATTAGTAACATTCAAAACGCACGGATTATTTCGCCAAGCGGTGCTGAAGTCCCGTTAAGCGAAGTTGCACAAATCAAACTGGTTGATGGCGTAAACCGTATTCGCCGCGAAAACTCAAACCGTACCGTTAATGTGTGGGCAGCGGTAAATACTGACCAAGTTGAGCCGTTTGCAATTGCACAAGAGATTCGCGATAACTATTTACCTTCTTTACTTAAAAGCTACCCTGGCGTAAAAAGCAATCTGGCTGGGCGTGTTCAAGAAGAGATGGACAGCGCCGATGAGCAATTACGCGACTTTGCTATATCGCTGATGATTATATTTGCCTTATTAGCAATACCGCTTCGCTCTTACTCACAGCCGCTTATTATTATGTCGGTTATTCCATTTGGTGTAGTCGGTGCCATGTTTGGTCACGTCATTTTAGGTATGACCATGAGCGGGCTTTCGATGTTTGGCATTATTGCAGTGGCAGGCATTGTAGTGAACGATTCACTGGTTATGGTTGATTTTGTAAATAAAGCGCGCGCAGAAGGCGTGTCGATTAATCAAGCAGTTATGCAAGCGGGTGCGAAACGTTTTAGAGCGATACTCCTGACCTCTATCACGACATTTATTGGCGTACTTCCTATTATTCTCGAAACCAGTTTACAAGCGAAGATTGTAATTCCAATGGCTGTGTCGCTGGCCTTTGGCGTACTGTTTGCTACGGTAATTACACTGATATTAATACCTTGTCAGTACGTTGCACTTGAAGATACCAAGCGCTTAATTCGAAAAATGCGAGGTAAACCAACATCAGATGACACAACAACGGTATTAACTAACCACTAAATCCCTTTAACCTAAAAGCTCGGCACATGCCGAGCTTTTTTAATCGTAAACACGAATGTCATTATGCTTTTTTTGCAAAATCAATCAGCGTTTGGCCCGACATCCGATAACCCACCCACTCATCTTGTGATTGTGCACCAATTGATTCATAAAACTCACGCGATGGTGTATTCCAATCGAGACAATTCCACTCAAAACGACCACAGCCTTTATCTAATGCAATATTAGCAAGTTGTTTTAATAACAATTTACCTGCCCCTTTGCCACGGTGTGCCTGTGATACGTATAAATCTTCTAAAAATAATCCCGGTTTTGCCAACCAAGTTGAATAGTTATAAAAATAGATGGCCATTCCAATGGGCTCGCCCTGCTCTTCACATATAAGTGCATTAACATGGCTATCATCAGAAAAAATACTGGTTTTTATAGTATCAATTGTAGCCAGTACTTCGTGTTCGGCTTTTTCATAAATAGCTAGTTCGGTTATAAAATGTAAAATCAGTTGGGCATCATCGCGCTGCGCTTTACGTATCGTTATCTGTGTCATATGTACTCCATCGAAATAGATTGACCCTATAACAGACTTCACTTTAGTATGATTAAAGTGAAATTTATCTGCTGTTTTTAAGGTCTAGTGAACTTTAAGAATGAATATTTGTTCACTTAGTGGTCATTTATTGTGCTGCAGTTTTTATATTTTTGTTGCGCTTTCGCCGATATATTAGGCAATATGCCATAACTTAGCTATGTGTATTATTTAAACCCAATAGAGCGAGCATGTTAAGCGTAAAAATAAACCGATTCTAATAAAAATTATATCAGCTTAAGTCGTTGATCAAACCAACAATAAACTAAAATAACACTTATCAATAAGGAATTACCATGACTAAACCACAATCAGAACACATCCCACAAGAAGCCTTTGATTGGTACGATGAATATGCCCATGGTTTGATGGATAGACGCACCTTTATGAAGAAATTAGGCGGGTTAGCCGCCATTGGTTTTTCTATGAGTGTACTCACCTCGGCGTTATTACCAAATTACGCAATGGCTGAGCAAGTCTCATTTAATGACAGCGATATAAAAGCGACCTATGAGGAGTTTGCTTCGCCAACCGGTCACGGTACGGGTAAAGGCTATTTAGTCACTCCCAAAAACCTCACAGGTAACGCTCCGGTGGTATTAGTGATCCATGAAAATCGAGGCTTAAACCCATACGTTAAAGATGTTGCAAGACGCTTGGCTAAAGCGGGCTTTGTGGCCTTTGCACCAGATGCACTATTTCCATTAGGGGGTTATCCTGGCAATGATGACGAAGGCCGAGCGATGCAGCGCACGATGGATAGAGAAAAAATTCAAAATGACTTTGTTGCTGCAGCTAACTTCTTAAAATCACACCCACTGAGTAATGGTAAGTTAGGTGCGGTAGGATTTTGTTTTGGTGGATACATTGTTAATTATTTAGCCGCGGTAGATAGCAACTTACTTAGTGCAGGTGTTCCATTTTATGGCACCCCAGCCAGTGAAAGTCTGCGTAAAAATATAAAAGCCCCACTGATGATTCAATTAGGTGAGCTTGATAAGCGTGTTAACGCTACATGGCCTGATTATGAAGAAAGCCTAAAAGCAAACAATGTTGAGTACACTATGCACATGTACAAAAACGCTAATCATGGTTTTCATAATGACTCAACCGGGCGTTATGATGAAAAAAATGCAGAGCTTGCTTGGCAACGTACCCTTGCATTTTTTAATGAAAAACTAAGCTAATTACTCCATCAGCGTATTAGCCTTAATAGGTTAATACGCTTTTATTTAGCACCCCTTTACGCACTAATTTATTTAATAAATGGTAGCTTCTGGCACGACATTCATCGCGAAGTAAACGTACAGCAGGGGTAATTGACTGCCGACTTGGACAAATTAACCATAATTCGCCTTCAATATGCTGATAATCTTTCATCACGCTTACAACATTATCGTTAAGTAAATCATCGGCAATATCGAGAGCTGATTTTATCGCAAGCCCTTTACCAGCCAAGCACCAACGTCGCACTAAATCGCCGTCGTTTGATGCACGCCGCCCCTGCATTTTTACTTTATAGTGCGTAACCGTGTCGGTAAATTCCCACGTGTTATTGATAATATCATTGAGCTGATAAAATAAACCTTCGTGAGACGTTAATTCATCTGGGTGTGTCGGTTCGCCGTGCTCTAAAAGGTACTGTTTAGTAGCACAAAGTAAGCGCGGAACGTTACAAATTTTAAAGCCATAGACATTAGCATCGTTCGGTGAGCCATAACGTAATGCTATATCAACAGAGTCACGATAAAAATCGATATTACTATCGCTTAAATGCGCTCTTAGCGTTAACTTTGGATGCTTATCAATTAAATCATCTATCCATGGACTCACAATATTACGTCCTAAATCAGATGATAACGCAATACGTAACTCTCCCTTTATTTCATCGTTTTCGCTTTTAATATTTTGCTTCGCATTTTCTAAAACAATTAACGCTTTTTCACATTGAGGAATATAGCGCTCCCCTGCCACCGATAACTTTAAATGGCGGGTAGTACGAATAAATAGCTCACAGCCTAAACTCGCTTCAACTCGTTTTATAGCAGCACTCGCTGTTGCTGTACGCATATCGAGTTTAGCGGCAGCTAGTTTAATACTGCGACATTGCGCTACTTTTAAAATAAGTGTTAAGTCTTCAACATTCATTTTATTATCTAATATTTTTTGATAATGATTCAATTATTATGCTGTTTTTCTAATTCAATACAAGCGATATAATTAACTCATCAACAGTAAATAACAACTTTACTCATTTTATCCATTTGGAGAATATAATGACTCACCCAATTATTAGTGATTTACAAACACGTTATACCGCAAAACGCTACAATCCAAGTAAACGCATTCCAGCTGAAGAGCTCGCCGTGATTTATGAAGCGATGCGCCTTTCGCCTTCATCAATTAACTCACAACCTTGGAAGTTTATTGTTATTGAATCGAATGTAGCTAAAGAGCGTATGCACACAACCTTCGCTAATAAGTTTCAATTTAATCAGCCACATATTAAAACAGCGTCGCACATCATTTTATTTGCACACAACCCTAAATATACCCGTGATGATTACGCACACGTCATAGATGCTGATATTAAAAATGGCCGTACCCAAGCTGAAAACCGTGACCAAGCATTTGGTGCTTATGCGTTTGTCGATTTAAATACCAATGAGAAAGGTAATAATGCAGCATGGACCCAAGCACAAACTTACATTGCATTGGGTAACACAATGCATACAGCTGCCCGCTTAGGCATTGATTCAACCCCAATGGAAGGTGTCGATGCTCAGCTTATTGGTGAAATATTTGCACAAGAGCTTGATGGTTACATTTGTAACGTCGCACTGGCGCTTGGCTATCATGATGAGGCTGAAGATTACAATGCAAAACTACCTAAGTCGCGTTTAGCAAAAGAGCACGTTATTCAGGTTTTATAAGCCTTCATTTATAAAGTACAGTTTACTGCGCATATTTAAATAAGCAGTTAACTGTACTCAAGTCCATATACGAACTTCTTTACCAAGCAATGCCCTGCCCAAACTAAACTCTGCGTTGACATTTTGTTTTATAGTAATTAAGTTATTAATAATACATAACAGCTAATAGTTTTATTCTAAAAATATGACCATTCAGGAAATTAAACCTCCCACGGAATTAGCAAATATCGCAACTGACTACATAATAAAAACGCGAGGGTATAGCGACCATCACACGCATGATTTATTTTTTAATATAATAGTGGGATGTTTTGAAGTAAGTGTGACTACCGATGAGGTTGTGAGAAATATTTGCACGCAATTAAGTTTAATGACGGGTCTTGATTATGCTCAGTTCGTTATAAAGCTTTTCCCCTCAAGTATAAGTGATGTTGAGTGCGTTATTGAAGCGTATAAAAGGCTTTCACACTCCCTCACTGAAAATGAAAAATACCTTGCGATAAAAGCGATAACAAACGTTTCTTTGCCATGTGAAACTTACACTGCTTTATGTCAATCTGAGCATGATTTGGATATACAAACAGCTCAACAAAAATGGGGCTTGCTCGCTGAGTACGCTGCTAGAGGGTGTTTATATAGTGCTAATGCATTAGGGAACCTTTTTTTCCCACTAGCAGATGGCGATCCAATTATTTGTTACAACCCGATTTTAGCAAATAAACTGCTTACCCACGTAATTAGAACACTTGAACTAAATCGTACTAATGATGACTTCATAAAATTCGAAACAATGTTCAACACCATCTTGTGTGAAAGCAAACTAAAAATAGCAATGCTAAATTTAGATAATGATACACGTGCACAAGAATCAAAAGCGTTGATACAATGGGTATGGAGGCATTCACCTCACTATTCTCGAACAAGAAAATATATAAAGCGTCACTTTAGCCACCTACTCGATTGAGTTTGTAAGGTGTGTTTTTGCTAGCTTTAGTATAATTAATTTACCGAGTCGGTAATAAACAGGTTAAAAACGGGTTACCGTGAATGCAAGCGTAGAATAAATTTATTTCCGCTCCTAATATGATTCAAAGTATATATTCTAGATACTGGGTAAAATTGACTTACTATTTATGCAGGTTTGTAAAAAACATCAACTTATTGTTAGATATAAAAAAAGCCGCAATTTAATAATAAATTGCGGCTTTTTAGTGAGTTAAATATTAAAGGTATTCAACGTCAATAATTTCGAACTCAACATCACCGTTAGGTGTTTTAATTGTTACAGCGTCATCAACTTCTTTACCAATTAAGCCACGTGCAATCGGCGAATTAACCGAAATACGTTGTTGCTTAATATCAGCCTCATCATCACCTACGATTTGGTATTTCACTTCTTCGTCGGTTTCAACGTTAACTATGCTCACGGTTGTACCAAAAATAACTTTACCGGTATTTGGCATTTTAGTGACATCGATGATTTGTACATTTGAAAGTTTCGCTTCAATTTCTTGAATACGTCCTTCACAAAAACCCTGTTGTTCACGCGCAGCATGATACTCAGCATTTTCTTTTAAGTCACCGTGCTCACGTGCAATCGCAATATCATTAACGATTTTTGGACGGGTTACTGTTTTTAATTCGTTAAGTTCTTGGCGCATTAATTCTGCACCACGAACTGTCATCGGAATTGATTGCATACTTATCTCACTTTACACCAAGGCCAATTAGGCCTTGGTTTATCCTTTAGTTCAATCGCTGGTGAAGTTCTTGAACTGAGCTCACTTTGCTACGGTCGTCTGCTTGGTTTGCAGTACAGTTAGCAAATGCCGCATTCAAGGTTGTCGTGTAGTTGGTTTTATTTTGCAATGCACCACGACGCAACACCTTCGAATCTTCGATCGCTTGGCGACCTTCGGTCGTATTTACGATATAGCTATACTCTTTATTCTTAATATTATCAAGAATATGCGGACGGCCTTCGTACACTTTATTAACTCGGCGTACTTCAATACCAGCCGCTTTTAAAGCCTCTGCCGTACCACCTGTTGCATCTAATTCAAACCCTAAATCAGTCATGGTTTTAGCTAGTTCAACAACACGTGATTTATCGCTGTTACGTACAGATAGTAACGCGCGACCACCGCGTGGTAAAGTATTGCTTGCACCTAATTGCGCTTTTGCGAATGCTTCGGCGAAAGTATCACCAACACCCATCACTTCACCCGTAGAACGCATTTCTGGTCCACGAATAGGATCGACGCCTTGGAACTTAGCAAACGGTAAAACAACTTCTTTAACACTGTAGTACGGTGGAATAACTTCTTTTGTAATACCTTGGCTTGCTAAAGATTGGCCTGCCATACAACGCGCAGCTACTTTTGCTAGGGCAACGCCGGTTGCTTTTGATACAAATGGAACCGTACGTGCTGCACGTGGGTTTACTTCGATTAGATACACTTTGTTTTCTTTAACAGCAAACTGTGTATTCATTAAGCCAACAACACCTAGCTCAAGCGCCATGTCAGTAACTTGCTTACGCATTACATCTTGTACTTCTTGCGATAAAGAATGCGCAGGTAATGAACACGCCGAGTCACCTGAGTGAACACCCGCTTGCTCAATGTGCTCCATGATACCGCCAATAATAACTTGCTCACCATCACAAATGGCGTCAACGTCCACTTCAATGGCGTTATCTAAGAAGTGATCAAGAAGGACCGGTGCTTCGTTTGAGGCTTGTACTGCTTCGGTCATGTAGCGACGTAAATCTTGCTCGTCGTATACAATTTCCATCGCACGGCCACCTAATACATAAGATGGACGTACTACGAGTGGGAAGCCTATTTCAACCGATTTAAGTAATGCTTCTTCAGTTGAGGTCACAGTGGCGTTTTCTGGCTGTAGTAAATCGAGGCGATCTACTAACTGTTGAAAACGTTCACGGTCCTCTGCGCGGTCAATCGCATCAGGTGAAGTACCAATCACTGGTACGCCATTCGCTTCTAACTCACGCGCTAGTTTCAGTGGTGTTTGCCCACCGTACTGCACGATTACACCTTTAGGTTTTTCAACACGTACAATTTCAAGTACGTCTTCAAGCGTAATGGGTTCAAAGTATAAGCGGTCAGAAGTATCGTAATCGGTTGATACTGTTTCTGGGTTACAGTTAACCATAATGGTCTCGTAACCATCTTCACGTAGTGCAAGCGCTGCGTGAACACAACAATAGTCAAATTCAATACCTTGGCCGATACGGTTAGGACCGCCACCAATGACCATTATTTTATCTTTATCAGATGGGTTTGCTTCACACTCTTCATCGTATGATGAGTACATGTATGCAGTATCTGAGCTAAATTCGGCCGCACAGGTATCAACACGTTTGTACACCGGTACAATGTTTAATAAATGACGTTTTTTACGAATTTCGGCTTCAGATACACCTGCAATTTCAGCAATACGCGGGTCAGCAAAACCTTTACGCTTAAGCTTGCGTAAAAAGTCAGCATTTAAGCCAGCCATGCCTACTTCACTAATTTTAGCTTCGTCTTTTAAGATGTCTTCAATTTGCACTAAGAACCAGCGATTAACTTTAGTTAGCTCATAAACATCATCAACGCTCATACCATGGCGCATTGCATCGGCAATGTACCAAATACGCTCAGCTCCTGGCTCGCGTAATTCGCGGATAATTTTTTCTTTCGCTTTAGGGTCATCAAGTGCCACAATTGGGTTTAACCCTGTTGCGCCTACTTCAAGCCCGCGTAATGCTTTGTGTAATGACTCTTGTTGGTTACGACCAATCGCCATTACTTCGCCAACCGATTTCATTTGCGTTGTTAAACGATCGTTAGCACCGGCAAATTTTTCAAAGTTAAAGCGAGGTATTTTAGTTACAACGTAATCGATTGAAGGCTCGAAAGACGCTGGTGTTTTACCACCTGTAATGTCATTTTGAAGCTCGTCAAGCGTGTAGCCTACGGCAAGTTTTGCGGCAATTTTAGCAATAGGGAAACCCGTTGCTTTAGAAGCCAGTGCCGATGAGCGTGATACACGTGGGTTCATCTCAATGATAACCATGCGGCCATCTTTTGGATTTATACCAAACTGTACGTTAGAACCACCGGTTTCAACACCAATTTCACGTAATACTGCCATAGAGGCGTTACGCATAATTTGGTATTCTTTATCGGTTAATGTTTGTGCTGGTGCCACGGTGATTGAGTCACCTGTGTGTACGCCCATTGGGTCAAAATTTTCAATGGTACACACAATGATGCAGTTGTCTTTTTTATCACGAACAACTTCAGTTTCGTACTCTTTCCAACCGATTAATGATTCATCTATCAGTAATTCGTTCGTTGGTGATAAGTCTAAACCGCGCTGACAAATTTCTTCAAACTCTTCCATGTTGTAAGCAACACCACCACCGGTGCCACCCATAGTGAAAGAAGGACGAATAATACATGGCAAGCCAATACGGGTCATTGTGTCTTTAGCTTCTTCCATTGAGTGCGCTATTTCTGCACGTGGACACTCAAGACCAATGTTTTTCATTGCAATGTCGAAACGTTCGCGGTTTTCTGCTTTGTCGATTGCATCAGCGGTTGCGCCGATAAGCTCAACGCCATGCTTTGCCAGTACACCGTGCTTGTCTAAATCAAGGGCACAGTTTAAAGCTGTTTGACCACCCATGGTAGGAAGTACAGCATCTGGCTTTTCTTTTTCAATAATTTTTTCGACCACTTCCCAATGAATCGGTTCGATGTACGTTGCATCGGCCATTTCAGGGTCGGTCATGATAGTTGCGGGGTTTGAGTTAACTAATATAACTCTATAGCCTTCTTCTCTAAGTGCTTTACACGCTTGAGCACCAGAGTAATCGAATTCACAAGCTTGACCAATAACAATTGGGCCTGCGCCTAAGATAAGAATGCTTTTTATGTCGGTACGTTTTGGCATTATTACTCCAGTAAAATTAGTGGTTACGCGCTTGCATCAAATCGATGAAGTGATCAAATAATGGGGCTGCATCGTGTGGACCTGGGCTTGCTTCTGGATGACCCTGAAAGCTAAACGCTGGCTTATCGGTACGGTGAATACCTTGTAATGTGCCGTCAAATAACGATTTATGCGTTGCACGAAGGTTACTTGGTAATGATGCTTCATCAGCAGCAAAACCATGGTTTTGTGCGGTGATCATTACTACGTCGCGGTCTAAATCTTTTACTGGGTGGTTACCACCATGGTGGCCAAATTTCATTTTTGCTGTTTTAGCACCCGAGGCAAGCGCTAATAACTGATGACCTAAACAAATACCAAAAATGGGTGTGTCGGTTTCTAAAAACGTTTTAATTGCATCAATAGCGTAAGTACATGGCTCAGGATCGCCAGGGCCATTAGATAAGAAAATACCGTCGGGGTTTAAAGCAAGTACATCAGCAGCGGAGGTTTGTGCTGGTACAACAGTCAGTTTACAACCACGATCAACAAGCATACGTAAAATATTACGCTTAACACCGAAGTCGTAGGCAACAACATGAAACTTTTCATCAGCAGCGTCAAGGGTTTTAAATCCTTCGCCTAATGTCCAGCTTGATTCGCGCCACTCAAAATTTTCCTTGGTTGAGACAACTTTTGCTAAATCCATACCTTTTAAGCCTGGAAAGGCTTGCGCGGCTTGTAACGCTTTATCTTCGTCGAGCTCGTCACCGGCAATAATACAGCCGTTTTGTGCGCCTTTATCGCGCAAAATACGTGTTAGCTTTCTGGTGTCGATATCCGCAATAGCTAAAATATTACGTTCTTTTAAATAATCATCTAACGATTGTTCGTTACGAAAATTACTTGCTAGCAGTGGCAAATCACGGATCACTAGGCCTTTTGCCCATATTTGATTCGCTTCTTCGTCTTCGCTATTGGTACCCGTATTACCGATATGTGGGTACGTCAAAGTTACGATTTGTTCCGCGTATGATGGATCAGTCAAAATTTCTTGATAACCAGTCATAGACGTATTGAATACTACCTCACCGACTGACATGCCGTCAGCGCCGATTGCAGTACCGCGAAACACTGTGCCGTCTTCTAGGACTAACAGAGCGGATTTAGTCAAGTTAAACCTCCTAACAGTAAAAAACGGGAGTAAGCAAATTGCTTAACACCCCGCCAATACCCAGAGGGATCGTCAAAACCAGATTTTTGTGAGCTTAAATTGTTTTACGCAGTTTTAAATGATGCCGATATAAAACGCTAAACCTTCAATCATTTTTTCTTGCCTAAAACTCTTTTCATTCCCACACAACCCCTGGTTTTACTAGCCACTTGGGTATAATTGGAAACACGCATTTAGTAATTTTTGGCAAATTGGCTGCATTCTACATGAAGTTAGTGATTAGGTCTAACCTTATTTAGTAAATAGCGATAAATAAGTGGTTATCGCTAAAATTAGACCCAAACAGGTAAAAATCCAACTAAACTACTTTAAATCTAACACATCTTGCATATCATAAAGTCCTGACTGTTTATTTTGTAACCACTGTGCAGCCCTTACTGCTCCTAGTGCGAATGTCATTCTTGAACTTGCTTTATGAGTTAATTCGAGTCTTTCGCCCATCGCTGCGAAATAGGCCGTATGTTCACCTACAATGTCGCCGCCCCTTAACACTGAATAGCCGATTTCATTTTGCGATTTTGCATGCTCTACTTGAGTGCGGTCATACACAGCAACGTCATCGTGATCCCAGCCTTTTGCATCAGCAATTGCTTCACCAATAGCTAAAGCGGTGCCCGATGGTGCATCTATTTTGTGACGGTGATGAGCTTCAAAAATTTCGATATCGAGATCATCCCCTAATTTAGTGGCCGCGGTTTGAACTAAATTAAGTAACAAGTTAACGCCGACACTGTAATTGCGTGCAAAAACAATCGGGATATGCTGCGCTGCGTTTTTAAGTAACTGCATATCAGCTTCATTTAGTCCCGTTGTGCCAATCACCATCGGCACTTTATTATTAACGGCGGTTTGTAAATGAACTTTCATGCCCTCTGGCAAAGTAAAATCGATATAGGCATCGAGTTTTGCTGCATCAGATTGTTTACTAAAATTGATGCTGCCATCGGCTGCGCTGTTTAAATTACTGACGCTAATATCAACTAACTCTGAGCTATCGCGTACATAAGCACCCGCTAGTTTAGTTTGTTCTTTTAATGTGATGGCTTCTATTAATGCGAGTCCCATTCTGCCATTAGCACCAAAAACACCTGTTTTAATCATTTTTTTGCCTTTTTGCTGTTTAACAAAGTAACCCCTAGGTTAGCTTTTTAATACTTTTACTGTGATCACTGACGACTGTATTAATCCTGACTTAGTGCGTAACAACCACCACGATTATTTTTACTTAAGTATACCTTTGTTGAAAACTTAATCATAAACTCAAGCTAGCCCCTAGATATTATCGAAAAGTCGTGCAATAGTCAGGTAAGCCTAATTATAATAACAATACCAGTTTACTTTAGCCATCTATACATTTAAACTTCTCTTTAGCGTCGATTTGGTCTTTGGCTTGCGGACGCAGTGCCTACATTAATGCAGCGCACTAAATACAGCTAAAAGAAGTGTTTTGGCTGTGGTTATTTTAACTGGTTACGAGGACTATGATGCAGCCATCATTTAATAAAAATAAAGCAATACTATCACTGACTCCCCTACTAACATTTGTCGCCTTATTTTTAGGCTCTGGATTATATTTACAATCTCAAGGTGTTGATTATGCGTTTTATCAACTCCCTGCCCCGGTTGCTATTTTACCTGCCATTATGTTGGCGTTTATCATCAATAAAGGGACTGTTAACCAATGCGTTGAAACCTTTATAAAAGGTGCTGGGCACAATAATATTATAACCATGTGTTTAATTTACCTGTTAGCTGGTGCATTTTCTGCTGTTGCAAGTGCAACCGGAGGCGTTGATGCGGTTGTTAATGCCGGTTTATCGTTAATTCCACCAGCGCTATTACTACCCGGCTTATTTTTAATTGCTGCGGTTGTATCGACTGCAATGGGGACTTCAATGGGCACCATTGGTGCTATAGGTCCAATTGCCTATGCGGTATCGATTAAAACAGGGATTGACCCTGCATTGATGGCCGGTACGATTGTCTCGGGGGCCATGTTTGGTGATAACTTATCTATTATTTCGGATACAACGATTGCCGCAACCCGTACACAAGGTTGTGAAATGAAAGATAAGTTTAAAGAAAACTTTAAAATAGCAGTCCCAGCAGCCATTTTAACAATTGCTTTATTACTGTACTTAACACCAGCTCCCCAAGCTGTAGAGACGAAAGACTACGATTTATTATTAGTACTGCCATATGCCTTTATTTTAATACTTGCTGTTGCCGGTATGAACGTATTTGTGGTGTTATTTAGTGGTATTATTTTTGCCGCTTTAATGGGCTTTACTGGCAGCTACGAAGGCGGTAGTTTTGTTAAAGATGTATATCAAGGCTTTACTGATATGCAAGAGATTTTCTTACTGTCTATGTTTATTGGCGGGTTATCTGAATTTATTCGTATTAACGGTGGGCTAGACTTCTTAGCACAAAAAATTCAGGGAATTACAAAAATCATTGCAAAATGGCATCGTAAAGTAGCAGATCAAATAGGTATTGCAGCATTAGTGCTAACCAGTAATGTATGTATTGCTAATAATACGGTATCAATTATTGTCGCAGGACCCGTTGCTAAAAAACTCGCTGACGATGGTGACATTAGTGGTAAACGCTCTGCCAGTTTGCTCGATATTTTTGCGTGTGTAACACAAGGGTCTTTACCCTATGGCGCACAAGCGCTATTACTTGGCGCTACCTTTAAAATTAGCCCGTGGGAAGTATCTACATCATCATACTACTGCTTTATTTTAGCTTTTACTGCAATTGCAGTTATTTGTTTACGCCGTAATAAAGTTTAACCGCAACAAGCTAGGCTGCTCGTGTGAGCGCCTTAGCTGCCCCCTTTAATATTTAAAACATTAATTGCATAAAAATAATGCCTTCGTTATTGTTTTACTTCTTTATCTGCTAATTACATTTTATAGCTAAAATAAATTTGGGGAGTAAACATGAATTCATATAAGGCCATATGTCTATCGGCTTTAATAACACTGAGCCAAGGGGTGGCGGCTCACACTCAAGCAGACTCTACCACATTGTCGTATGATGCACTTTTAACACATTACGAATACGATTTTAAAGTTAATTACTTTAGCTTTAACTCACAAAAGCAATCGCTAAAAATGGCGTATATTTATCTAAAGCCAACGAAAGCCGATATGCCTGTTGTCACTTTAATGCATGGTAAAAACTTTAATGCCGATTACTGGACTCATACCGCGCAATATTTACAAACACAGGGATATGGTGTGCTAATCCCTGATCAAATTGGTTTTGGCAAGTCTTCTAAGCCCACTAATTATCAATATTCGTTTGCAGCTTTAGCGGCGCACACTCATGCATTGATGAGCTCGCTTAATATCAACCAATCTATTGTACTGGGCCATTCAATGGGAGGGATGCTCGCAAGCCGATTTGCGTTAATGTATCCGAGCACAACACGTAAACTAATTTTACTTAACCCTATTGGGCTTGAAAACTACTTACAATATGTTGATTACAAAGACACTAACTTTTTTTATAAAAATGAGTTGGCAAAAACGCCAGAAGGCGTAAAACGTTATCAGCAAAAAAATTACTATGATGGAGATTGGAACGCAACGTACTCAGCCCTAACCGATTTTATTACTGGGCAAATTCAAGGACCTGATAAGGAACACATAGCCTGGGTTAATGCTAAAACATATGACATGATATTTACCCAGCCGGTGATAACTGAATTCAATAATTTAACCATGCCAGTTAAATTAATTATTGGGACCCGAGATAGAACAGGCCCAGGTCGAAACTGGAAGAAAGCAGGTGTAAGCTATGAATTAGGCCGATACGATAAGCTAGGAAAACACGCGGCTGCGCAAATTAAAAACGCACAATTATTTGAGCTAGATAATTTAGGGCATTTGCCGCACATCGAAGATTTTTCTCGTTTTAAAACTGTTTTTAACCAAGCATTAAGCCAAAATTAAAAGTCATATTAACCAAAAAAAAGCCTTGTTTAGCGTGTAAACAAGGCTTTTTTATTAATCAGTTGTAAGGGGCGCTTTATAATGTACACTGTGGATTTTTTCCATTTGCGCGTGCTGTACTTTGCTCTTGTATCGCTTTACTCATTTGCGACTCTAAACTGCTTATTCGATTACTTGGCGCTGGGTGAGTAGATAAAAACTCAGGTGTTGAACCACTTCCCGCAGCACTCATATTTTGCCACAATGTAACAGATTCTTGTGGATTAAAGCCGGCTTCGGCCATTAAGTCTAAACCAATAGTATCGGCTTCAGATTCATGTGAGCGGCTAAAAGGTAAAATAACGCCATATTGCGCCCCTAACCCTAAGCCTTGCATAATTTCGTTGCGGTACTGCACATCTCCCATTTCCAAAGCGACGCTACCTAATTGCAGGCCAGTACTAATTAATGAGCTTTGTGATACCCGTTCATTTGAGTGCTCTGCAATGACATGCCCTACTTCGTGACCTAATACCGTTGCTAACTGATCTTGATTAGTCGCTATTTTTAATAATCCGGTATGTACGCCAATGTAACCGCCTGGCAAGGCAAATGCATTTGCAGAGTCATCTTCGAAAACCACCACTTCCCATTGTTGATTTGCATATTCATCAGGCAGTACGGCAATCACTTTATCCGCAATACAATTAACATAGGCATTAGTTTTCACATTCGTATTAATAGGCTGTGATTCTTTCATTTGAGCAAAGCTAGCTGTGCCCATTTCACTCATTTGGCTATCGGAGTACAACGCGATTTGTGTACGCCCTGTAGGTGATGTTTTACACCCTACTAAAACGGCCGTGGCTAACACAGCTAGCACTAATTTTTTCATAATAACCTCTTTTATTACGGCTTTAACTAATTTAAAAGATAAGCCCAATTAATTGCTGTAAAGTAGATTGATATACAACTAGCAGTTAAATCAACTGCCAGCTATCTCTTTATTCGAATAGCTCTATCATATCAAACCCCTGTAAATTTAACATTAACAGGTGCCTGTTGGTGAGTATCTAGCAAATAACTTAGCAAGCAAACTAAGTTTATCCTTGTATTGCATCCTGTTATAATACGCCTTTATTTAATTGTTTGAGTTTGCAAATGAGCGCCTCTGCATTGTCATTTAATACCCGTATTTTATTACCGTTACTTGCAAGTATTGTAGCAATTACCCCTTTGGCGATTGATATGTACTTACCTGCCATGCTTGTAATTGCACAAAATATGCAAACCACTATGCCTAACGTGCAAATTTCGTTAAGTATTTATCTTGCGGGTTACTCATTAGGAATGCTTTTTTTTGGTCCACTCGCTGATCAACTCGGCAGAAGAAAACTAGCAAAAATAGGCTTAACCGGCTTTGGTTTAAGTTCGCTAGCACTGGCTTTTAGCCATGACATTCATACCTTTTGGGCATTGAGGGTAGTACAAGCCCTCACTGGGGCTGCTGCAAGTGTTGTTGTGCCAGGGATCATTCGCTATATTTACCAAGAAAATACGGCTAAAGGTATGTCATATGTATCAATGATTATGATGATAGCCCCATTATTAGCCCCCACTATTGGCTCACTCATTTTAAGTGTTTCTTTGTGGCAAACTATATTTATTACCCTTAGCGCCTATAGTTTTACTATTTTACTTTTAGTAAACAAATACTTAATTGATATTCCTATATTTAAAAGCCAACATTCAGGTTTGAGTTTATTCTTTAATAGTTATAAAACTGTATTAAGTAATACCAGTGCACGCGCCGATATTCTCAGTAGTATGTTTGTCTCTTTTGGCTTTTTTTGTTTTTTAACCTCTGTGCCTTTTGTTTACCTTGATTTATATGGGATCTCAGAGCAATTATTTGGCTTTTTATTTGGTTTTAATGTGTTTGCACTGATGTGCGGAAACTTATTAAATACACGCTTAGTTCCCCGTGTTGGTTCGCGCAAAATGTTATATTACGGTTTAACTATTGGCTTTATCGCTGGCTCAGTGTTATTTACATTTAGTATTTTAAAAATGCCTCTTTACTTTATTGTCGCAGCTATCGCACCTTTAATGATGAGCTTGGGTATATCTGCTAGTAACGCTGATGCGCTTATTTTAATGAAATTTGATAAAAACACAGGCACAGCTAGTGCAGTCATCGGCACTTTACGCTTTGGAAGTGGTGCATTGGTGGGGCCTATATTAGCCCTAATTCATGCAAAAACTGCGGTTCCATTTTCAAGTTTGATGTTTAGTGCGGTATTACTTACGATCACCGCGCAAGTCATTCACTTTATTAAAAACAAAAAAAATGCCTCTTAATGAGGCATTTTACAATTATTTAAGACTTAAGCATCGGCTGATTTAGAAACCATCACCATTGCAGGGCGTAATAAACGACCATTTAAAGTATAACCTTTTTGCATCACTGCAAGCACCGTATTAGGGGCTACATCATTACTTGGTTGAATCGACATTGCTTGATGAAAATCTGGATTAAATTGCTCACCTTGTGGATTAACAATTTCAACACCAAACTTTGCAACCGCATCGTTAAAGCTTTTAACGGTCATATCAATCCCTTCAAGCAACGGTTTTAATGTTTCATTTTCTTTATCAGAGAACTCAATGGCTCGCTCCAAGTTATCAATCACTGGAAGCAGTTCGTTTGCAAATTTCTCAAGTGCAAATTTATGCGCTTTTTCTACATCTTGCGCAGCACGACGACGAATGTTATCTACATCTGCCGCAGCACGAACAACACTGTCTTTTTGGCCACTAATGGTTTGCTTAGCCGCTTCAAGCTCTGCATATAGCATTGCAATTTCAGCTTCAGGGCTTTGCTCTGTTTCTTGCTCAGCTTCGTGTTGCTGCGCAGCTTCTACTGCTGCCTCAACCTCGGCTTCCATTTGCGATACTTCTTCGTTTAGTTCTACTTCTTGCTCTGGTTTTTGTGTCTGCTCAGACATACAGTACTTACTCCAATTCTTTACAACTGCGGTAATTATGGGGATTGAATAAAAAGATTCAAGAGTTAGTTGTCTCTATTAATTTAAATTCTTGGATTATTTTTTCTATTTGCGCCGATTTAGGGCAAATAATACAAAATCGACTTTGATATTCTTGATTTTGAAAATAAGGAACGCTAATGACTAATAGCTCAGTGCAATCAGTAAACGGTAAATTATCAGTATTTAATACCGAAATACCATTTTTAAATGCTAACTTATCTTCAACAAAATTTAAAAATGACACCCCTATATTTAAGCTCTGCTCGCAATCGATTTGACGGTATAAATAGTTTTCACCCACCACAATACTGTTATCGGAGCCAAGTTTTTGGCTTAATTGACGCGTCCATTGATTTAACGAATCATGACAATTGCTTGGCGCAGTATTCGCCATGGCTTGCATGCGATACAACCCTTCCATCAACGTTTGCTGACTAAAAACAGTATTAAGCCAAGTTGCAAATTGATAGCGCACGGTATCTGATGAATCAAGTGGTTTATCAATGCAAATATTATGGCTTTGCCCTGCTCTGTCAATTAACAGTACCAACCAACTTTGGCCGTCAAAATCGAGTACTTCTACTCTAAAAACCTGCTGAGAGCTGGCTTGCGGTAACCCTACGCAACAACACACTTGGTAACGCTGACTTAACCCATGCGCAAGTTCGACTAACTGGACTTGTTCTGGCTGCCAATAATTAGCCATGTCAGATAAAGGAAAGAACTCATCAAACCAATAATTAAAGCCTTCATTAGTTGGGACTCTACCAGCGGATGTATGGGGAGAAAATAACAACCCTACTTTTTCAAGCCGCGACATTGCATTTCTGACTGTTGCAGAGCACACCGCCATGCCTTTTTGTTTTGCGATTCGACTAGACGCTACGGGTAAGCCATCGCCATTACAATAAAGGCTCATAACTGCTGAAAAAATTTGTTGGTCTCTAGGATTTAGTTTCATGGTATCTACATCTGATTTCATACCAAATATATCGGGGCAATGAAAATAAAATCAAGACTGAATAAGAGTAAAACATGCAGTTTTTTGCAATTTATTTACAACTAATGTAAATCATTGCGATATTGATAATCTATAATTTCAAACACGATAAATTTAAGTTACTCTCACTATATTATAACTTTAAGTATATTTTTATGGATTCACCATTTAACACAATTGGTCTTATTGGTAAGGCTAATCACAGTGGAGCTGCCACTACATTACAGCGTTTATACAGCTTTTTATTAGCTTTGGGCTTTGATGTGTTAGTCGAAAAACGCACTGGTTGTCAATTAAGTGGCCTACCTAAAGAGCATTTAGTTAATTTAGTCGAATTAGGTGAGCAAGCTGATTTAGCTATCGTTGTCGGTGGTGATGGAAACATGCTTGGCGCAGCAAGAGTATTAGCACGTTTTGATGTCGCGGTGATTGGGGTAAATAGAGGCAACTTAGGCTTTTTAACCGACCTCAGCCCTGAGGGCTTTGAAGCTAGCCTTGAACAGGTTCTAAGTGGTGAATTTATTGCCGAAAATCGATTTTTACTTGAAGTAGAAGTGTATAGGCATAACGAGCTTAAAAGTGCTAACTCTGCGGTTAACGAAGCGGTACTTCACGCCGATAAAGTTGCTCATATGATCGAGTTTGAAGCTTATATAAATAATGACTTTGTATTTTCACAGCGCTCTGATGGACTCATTGTATCAACTCCAACAGGCTCAACAGCGTATTCGCTCTCAGGAGGTGGACCCATTTTAACACCAGAGTTAAATGCAATGTCATTAGTCCCTATGTTTCCTCACACGTTATCGAGTCGCCCTCTAGTTGTAGATGCAGATAACGAAGTCAGGCTCAAGCTTAGTTTAGAGAATACCGATAGTTTACAAGTTAGCTGCGATAGTCATGTGGTGCTTGCGTTATTACCTGGTGATGAAGTTGTTATAAAAAAAGCCGATAAAAAGCTCAAGTTAATCCATCCTAAAAACTACTCTTACTACGACGTTTTACGTAAAAAACTAAATTGGGGCAGTCGTTTGTATTAAAAGTGTTGCTTTTGTACCTAAAACTTTATAAGTTCACAATTAAAAAATAACCCTGTTATTGCAACCATTATTACAAATGTTAATAGCAGGTAAATAAATAAAGCTTTTTAATTAGGGTACTTAGCAATGGGCTATATTGTTTTCTTTTCTTTACTACTTTTAATTACTTTACTTAGAAGCTATTTAGCAATAGAAAAAAACCGCAGAATTGCTGATAAAATAAAAAAACAGCAATACAATGAACGTATTGACCAAGTTAAAAGTCGTTTAAAAAGAAAACTCATTATTTTACAAAGTAATATTTCTATCAAGGCAAACCACCTTGCTAGTTTTAATTCAATCGTGGGGAATTTTTATGTTGTACAACCTCATACAGACGAAAAGCTAGAGCAGCTTGAAGACATTGTTGAGTTATTAATATCGACCTTAAACCACTCTATCCGCGTTTTAGAACATACCGAAAACAAACAGATACTTTGTGATAAAGTGGAGCAGTTTGTTGAGCAACTTCCTAATCAAGGGCGTTTATTTAACCATTGTTTTTACACAACAGTATTACCAACTTTAATTAAAAGCTTAGAAATTAGCACGGCACCACTTGAACCTATTTACGAGCCAGAGATGACAGCAAACCGACAAGAAACGCAACAAGAAGCCCCGTTAGAGCCTGCATAAATTTAATGAATTTATAATAATATTAAATGGTAAAAACGATCCGCTATCTGTTATAAATAATGTTTATTTACCCCGGTTTTTTAACCAGAATCCACAACAAAAAATGCCTGCGATAAGTACCAACTTAAAATAGCATTTTTAATTTTATCTCGTTATCCCCTGCTCCATTTTTTACATTTAGCATTTGAGTAATCAACATGTTTTAAAGCCCTATACTGAACAACAGTCCTTTTAGTTAAAATGTCGAAATATGAAAAGATTCGAAATATAGTTAAAATTTATTTGCAAAAAAACCAAACACTGTATAAATTAACAGTTATATAACTGGATGGATAAACAGTATGTTAATTGGTTTAGAAATAAAAAACTTTGCAATTGTAAATTCACTCAGCACTGAGTGGCATAGCGGTATGACCGCAATAACAGGTGAAACCGGCGCTGGTAAATCTATTGCAATCGATGCACTATCACTGTGCTTAGGTGAACGCGCAGATGCCTCTGCAGTGCGTCCTGGTGCAAACCAAGCAGAAGTATGTGCTCGGTTTGATTTATCATCCCTTGCATTAGCACAAGCGTTTTTAAGTAAACATTTATTAAACACCGAAGACAATGAATGTTTATTACGCCGTGTAGTATGTAGCAATGGCCGTAGTAAAAGCTATATTAATGGGAGCGCTGTAACCGCCGCACAATTAAAAGAACTAAGCCAACATTTGGTGTCTATCCATGGCCAGCATGCCCATCAACACTTATTAAAATCCGAGCACCAACTCCAATTACTTGATGCCTACGCAGGACACAATAAGTTAGTTGAGAATGTAAAAGATAGCTATAAGCACTTAGCTAAATTAAAAAAAGAATATACGACCGTTGAGCAACAACAACAGCAACAAGCCGCGCAAAAACAATTATTAGAATATCAAGTTGCTGAATTAGATGAGTTTGCGATACAAAATGGTGAATTTGAAAAAATAGAAGCTGAGCATTATAAGTTAAGCAATAGCCAAAGCATCTTACAATCTTGTCAAAATGAGCTACAAACCTTATTTGAACATGAGCACCAAAGCACCTGCTCTATGTTACAACACAGTGCACAGCAATTTTCGCAGTTGAGTCAATTTGATGAACGACTTGCGAATGTGGCCACTATGCTTGATCAGGCGGCTGTAGAGGTAGAAGAAGCAAGCCGTGAGATTCGTAGTTTTATTGAGCATGCCGATTTAGACCCATCGCGCCTTAACGACGTTGAAACAAGGTTAACGGGCATTATGGATTTAGCACGTAAGCACCATATTAAACCCAACGAATTAGCGCAGTTTCATCAAGGAATTAAAAACGAGCTACTAGCAATTAGCAATAACAATGAGCGGCTAACTCAATTAGAGCACGATATATCGACAGCACAAGAAACTTATAAGGTAAGCGCCCAAAAACTTAGCATTAGTAGAAAAAAATACGCGGCTAAATTAAATAAATTAATTAGCCAAAGCATGGCTAACTTATCAATGGAAAATGGCTGCTTTGAAATAGCGTTATCAACAGAGCATACCAACACAGCAAATAGTTTAGGAATTGATAGTGTTGCCTTTTTGGTTTCGACTAATCCGGGCCAACCAATGCAGGCATTGCACAAAGTTGCTTCTGGCGGAGAATTATCTCGTATTAGCTTAGCTATTCAAGTTATTATTGCTCAAAAGGTAACAACTCCCACGCTGATATTTGATGAAGTCGATGTGGGTATTTCTGGCCCTACTGCCGCCTCTGTGGGTAAACTTTTAAGGCAACTTGGGGTGTCTACACAAGTAATTTGTGTTACTCATTTACCGCAAGTGGCGAGCAGTGCGCATCAACAATTTTTTGTTACGAAAGAAGTAAACCAAGATCAAACTTTCACGCAAATGCGAGCACTTAACCAAGATGGCCGTGTAAACGAAATTGCTAGACTGTTGGCCGGTGATAATATAACTCAATTAGCGAAAGCAAATGCACAAGAGCTTATTATGTCGCATGCATAAATTTAAGTAATACATAGGGTATGTAAACACTGAGTTTTTAATGCCTAGTACAATAAACCTGCTTATAAGCAGGTTTTTTACTTTATTAAAGTAACAAATAAAGTATCGCCGTTTGTTTAAACGTTGTAATTGTTAGAGGTTAGCAAAACTACTCCACAGCGATTATTAATACACTCTACACATTATTAGAGGCTTTGTGATTAACCTGCGATGTTTATGTACCGATAATTTTAATACGGGAAAAGACACTTTAATAAAAAAGAAACAATAAATTTAGCAAACAAAAAAGGCAAACGTATACGTTTGCCTTTTTGAAGTATTAACTGACTTAAAGTTACACCTCTAAGTAGTCCATAATACCTTCAGCGGCGTTTCGTCCTTCAAATATAGCAGTCACTACTAAATCTGAGCCACGAACAATATCACCACCAGCAAAGATTTTAGGGTTAGTTGTTTGGTGTGTAAATTCACCTTGCTCTGGGGCATTAATACCGCCCCAGTGGTTAATTTCAACATCGTATTTCTCTAACCAATCCATTTTATGCGGTTTAAAGCCAAATGCCATTAACACTTGGTCGGCTTCGATGACATGCTCTGAACCTTCTACGATTTCAGCACGACTTCGGCCATTTTCATCCGGTTCACCCATTTGGGTTTTTACCATTTTAACACCCGCTACATGTCCGTCGTCGTCAAGTACAATACCAGTAGGTTGAACATTAAATGTAAATTGAACACCTTCTTCTTTTGCATTTTTAACTTCGCGCTTAGAGCCCGGCATATTTTCTTTATCACGACGATACGCACACGTTACTTTTTGTGCGCCCTGACGAATAGAGGTACGTACACAGTCCATCGCAGTATCGCCACCACCAAGTACGACGACCTTTTGATTCGCCATATCGATGTATTCTTGCTTTGATTCATCATAACCCATAACACGGTTAGTGTTACCAATTAAGAATGGCAATGCATCGTGAACACCCGGCGCATCTTCATTTTCAAGACCAGCACGCATACTTTGATAAGTACCCACACCTAAGAAAACGGCATCATAATCTGCTAAAATTTGATCAAGCGTAATATCCACACCCACTTCAACATTAAGTTTAAACTCAACGCCCATTTCGGTGAATATTTCACGACGCTTTTGCATCACTGTTTTTTCTAGCTTAAAAGAAGGAATACCAAAAGTAAGCAGGCCACCAATTTCTGGGTGACGGTCAAATACAACGGGTTTAACGCCGTTGCGAACCAAGATATCAGCACAGCCTAATCCAGCCGGTCCTGCACCTATAATAGCTACTTTTTTATCCGTCCATGTTACATAAGACATATCGGGCTTCCAGCCCATTTTGAATGCTTCATCAGTAATATACTTTTCAATATTACCAATAGTAACGGCACCAAATTCTTCATCAAGTGTACATGAGCCTTCACATAAACGGTCTTGTGGACAAACACGCCCACACACCTCTGGTAAACTATTAGTACGATGAGATAGCTCTGCGGCTTCAATAATACGACCACTGCGAATTAGTTTTAACCATTGTGGAATATAGTTATGTACTGGACATTTCCACTCACAATACGGGTTACCACAATCAAGGCAACGATCAGCCTGTGAATTCACTTGATTCTCAGAAAAGGGTTCGTAAATTTCAACGAAAGACTTTTTACGTGAAGATATTGGTTTTTTACGTGGATCTACACGTTGCACGTCTATAAATTGATATACATTATCGCTCATATTACCCCCTATTGCGCCTGAACACGAAGTTCAGCACTACTACGAGCGCGATGCCCTAGTAAACTTTTAACATCACTTGATTTTGGTTTAACTAACTTAAACATCGGAATATAAAGTTCAAAATTAGCTAAAATGGTTTCAGCCCGACAAGAACCCGTTAGTTCTAAGTGCTCTGAAATCAATCCTCTTAAATGCTCTTGATGTGCATCTAATTCTTCTAGAGTGACTATTTCTACCAGTTCAGAATTTATGCGTTTTTCAAAATCATTTCTTTCATCTAAAATATACGCAAACCCACCGGTCATACCTGCACCAAAGTTAACACCTACGTTACCAAGTACACATACCACACCACCGGTCATATATTCACAGCCATTATCACCTACACCTTCGATAACAGCTTGAACCCCTGAGTTACGAACAGCAAAACGCTCTCCCGCACACCCAGCTGCATATAATTTACCGCCAGTTGCACCATATAAACATGTGTTACCAGCAATCGTCGCTTTATGTGATTCAAATGATGAGCCTAACGGTGGACGAATAACCAAACGTCCGCCCGCCATGCCTTTACCTACATAATCGTTAGCATCACCAACAAGGGTCATTTCAAGGCCACCAGCATTCCATACACCAAACGACTGACCAGCCGAACCGTGTAGTTCAATAGATACAGGATCTGCTGCCATACCTTGGTTACCATGTTTTGAAGCAATATAGCCCGAAAGCATAGCCCCTACAGAGCGGTCAGTATTGCAAATGCGACTGACTAAAGAGGTACCTGATGAACTATCTATCGCAGCTTGTGCTTTTTCAAGTAGTTCTTCATTTAGCTTACCTAAATAGTGTGAGCTATTTGGTACACTGCAATATAATGTTTCACCCGTCGGATTATTAGGCTGAGCAATTACAGACGATAAGTCTATTTTCTTTTGCTTTGCTGTTTTACCTTCAATCGCTTCTAATAAATCTAAACGACCAATTAAATCGGTTAATTTTGTTACGCCTAAGCTCGCCATAATTTCACGTGCTTCTTGAGCGATAAATTTAAAGTAATTCATCGCCATTTCAGGCAAGCCATGGTAGTGATTTTGACGTAATGTTTCATCTTGAGTTGCTACACCGGTAGCACAGTTATTTAAGTGACAAATACGCAAATATTTACAACCCAATGCAACCATAGGACCTGTACCAAAGCCAAAGCTTTCTGCCCCTAAAATCGCTGCTTTTATAATATCTAAACCTGTTTTTAAACCACCATCTGTTTGTAGGCGAATACGATGACGCAAACCATTTTCAACAAGTGCTTGTTGAGTTTCAGCAAGGCCTAACTCCCAAGGACTACCCGCATACTTTACTGATGTAAGTGGGCTTGCACCTGTGCCGCCGTCATACCCCGAAATAGTAATTAAATCGGCATACGCTTTAGCAACACCTGTTGCAATCGTCCCCACACCTGGCTCTGAAACCAGTTTTACAGAAATCATTGCTTTAGGGTTTACTTGCTTTAAGTCAAAGATAAGCTGGGCTAAATCTTCAATCGAGTAAATATCATGATGTGGTGGAGGTGAAATAAGTGTCACCCCTGGCACCGAATAACGCAATTTAGCAATATACGGCGTTACTTTTTCACCCGGTAGTTGACCACCTTCACCCGGTTTAGCACCTTGCGCTACTTTAATTTGTATTACATCGGCATTACGAAGGTAATGCGGTGTAACACCAAAGCGCCCAGAAGCGACTTGTTTAATTCGTGAGTTTTTCTCATTTCCATAGCGTAGTTTATCTTCACCACCCTCACCTGAATTTGAACAGCCACCTAAACGGTTCATCGCAATAGCAAGCGCTTCGTGCGCCTCTGGCGATAATGCACCAATACTCATTGCTGCAGAATCAAAGCGCTTGTAAAGCTCAGTAGCAGGTTCCACTTCATCAATACTGACTGTCTCGCTTGGTAACTTAAGCGCTAACATATCTCGCAGTGTTGAGATAGGACGGGTGTTTACCAAGTTTGCATAGGCACTATAGTCTTTATAATCACCAGAGCGTACCGCTGTTTGTAACGTTTGAATCACATCGGGGTTGTAAGCGTGATATTCACCACCGTGAACATATTTTAATAAACCACCATGGCTTAATAATTTACGTTTACTGAGAGCCAATTTATGTAGCTTTTGTTGATCATCATCAAAGTCACTAAAACAAGCGCCTTTAATACGACTCGCTACACCTTTAAAACACATCTCAACAATCGGATCTGATAAACCAACCGCTTCAAACAACATAGAACAACGATAAGAAGCAACAGTACTAATGCCCATTTTAGACATTATTTTATACAGACCTTTATTGATTGCTTGTCGATAAGCTAACGTTACTTCACAGTAATTTTTATCAATAACTTTATCATCGCTCATTGCCACTAATGATTCATACGCTAGGTATGGGTATATAGCCGTCGCACCAAAGCCAAGCAGTACCGCAAACTGATGTGCATCACGCACACTGCCGGTTTCGATGATAATGTTTGATTCACAACGTAAATTGTTATCTACCAAGCGTTTTTGAATCGCCCCCACAGCCATGGCTGCTGGAATAGGCAGCTTTTCGTCAGTGAAGTGTCTATCTGTGAGAATCAACATCACATTACCTTGAGCCGCTTTTTCTTGCGCCTCATCACAAATACGAGAAACAGCCTCTTCTAAGCCTTCGTCTTGTGTATAGGTCATATCAATTTTAGAGTAACTGTAATGCGCCTGATCAGCTCTTAATAACTGTTGCATGTCTGCATACATTAAAATTGGCGTATCAAACTGTAATCGTTTAGCGTGGCCTGTTGTTTCGTTAAATACATTTTGCTCGCTACCAATACAGGTCGCTAACGACATTACATGGTTTTCTCGTAATGGATCGATAGGCGGGTTAGTTACTTGTGCGAATTTTTGACGGAAATAGTCAAATAACGAACGGTTTCCCTCAGATAACACAGCAAAAGGGGTATCATCGCCCATTGAGCCGGTGGCTTCTTGCCCGTTTTCACCCATCACTCGAATAACACTATCTAGCTCTTCATTAGTGTAACCAAACATTTTTTGGTATTTAACCAATGTTTCATCATCAAAAGAGCGATTTCCCGCATCTTGAGCTGTTAATTCTTCAAACGGTGTTAAACGTTGTACATTTTCTTCCATCCACGCCTTATATGGGTGACGTGATTTTAAATCTTGATCTATTTCATCTGAGTGCCAAATTTTACCCAGCTTAGTATCAATAACTAATAACTCACCAGGACCCACTCGGCCTTTTTCTACTACTTCATCGGCCGTGTAATCCCAAATACCCACTTCAGAAGCTAAGGTAATAAAGCCATCTTGAGTAATAACATAACGCGCCGGACGTAGACCATTTCGGTCTAAGTTACAGGCAGCAAAACGTCCATCAGACATCACAATACCAGCCGGGCCATCCCATGGTTCCATGTGCATAGAGTTAAAATCGTAAAAGGCACGTAAATCATCATCCATAGCACGGTTCTTTTGCCATGCTGGCGGCACTAACATACGCATAGCACGGAAAATATCCATACCACCGGCTAAAAACAACTCAAGCATATTGTCTAAACTTGATGAATCAGAACCGGTTTCATTAACAAATGGAGCCGCTGACTGTAAATCGGGAATTAACGGTGATGAGAATTTATACGAACGCGCTCTTGCCCACTGACGATTTCCCTCAATGGTATTAATTTCACCATTGTGAGCTAAATAACGAAATGGTTGCGCTAATGGCCAACGTGGTTGAGTATTTGTAGAGAAACGTTGGTGAAAAACACAAATAGAGCTCGTCATGCGAATATCTGCCAAATCTAAATAAAAATTAGGCAAATCCGCAGGCATCATAAGGCCTTTGTAAATGGTTACTAGCCCTGAAAGGCTAGCAATATAAAATTCTGAATCTTCTTCGAGTCGTTTTTCAGCACGGCGTCGTGCAACATATAATCGACGTTCTAAATCTTTTGAGCGCCAACCTTCAGGTGCGCTAACAAAAATTTGCTCAAAGCCAGGTAATTGCTTCTTAGCAATCGGCCCAAGCATTGAAGGGTTTGTTGGCACTTCACGCCAACCTAGTATGTTAAGCGTTTCTTTTTCTAATTCTTCACTTAAAACCTTTTTAGCAGCATTTGCTAAAACAGGGTCTGAATTTAAAAAAACCATACCTACAGCGTAGTTTTTACCTAAGTGCCAATTTTTTTCACTCGCAATAGCGCGGAAAAAGCTATCAGGCTTTTGTAATAATAAACCACAACCATCACCAGTTTTACCATCAGCAGCAATACCACCACGGTGTTGCATGCGATCTAAGCCTGTGATCGCTGTACGAATTAAGCGATGACTTGCTTGACCATTAACCTGGGCTATTAAGCCAAAGCCACAATTATCTTTTTCTAAATTTGAGTCGTATAACATAGACCCCTCCCCTTGCTGCACTATTAGCGTTAATGAACTGCTCGACGATTTGCTAACAGACGGTCAAAATTATCCTCTATCTATTATAGAGTCAATAGATGTTTGAATATATATTCACACCCTTGAATATTTTTCACTTGTGTAAAAGTTCATATTTTGTGTCATTTTTTTAACATTTACCCCATATTTTACATTTATTAAATATGACACAGGTGTCATATTTAATAAGTTGTAAAAACAACACAAGCAAAAAGCCTAGTTAACGTAAACGTTAATTGAATTATTTAGTGAATAATTATTCAGCTGTATGATTTATATTCTTGCTACAGTACCGTAATAAAGCCTTACTGTTTGCTTAATAAACCTTAATAAATGCGGGCAATTAGAATAGTAACTCTTTATCTCGCATTAAACTAATTTTTGACTACGAGCTAATTCATGCATAAATATAAACGGTAAGGTTATTTTTTGCATAGATTACGCATGTATTTATTTTAACTTACTCTCCCGCGCAAGCAATACAGCTGGACAAAAGTGTATAGATAATAAGCGAGAGCGATTACATGTAAAAAGGTTTATAAACGTAGAATGGTTACTATGATTATTGAGAAGTATGAGTTGGGCGTGTAATAAAAGTACATAAAAAAGGCCTGGCGTTTTATACCAAGCCTTTCATTAAAACCGTCAACCTATTAAAGGTTAAAGAAACAAGACGATTATTCTGCGTCTGCTTCTTTATATTTAGCAGCTGTTTCGGTGATTAATGGCTGTAGTTCGCCACGCTGAAACATTTCGATGATAATATCACAACCACCGATTAACTCACCTTCAATCCATAATTGTGGAAACGTAGGCCAGTTAGCGTATGCAGGAAGTTCAGCTCGAATATCAGGATTAAGTAAAATATCAACATAAGCAAATGGTTCACCGCATGACATAAGCGCTTGAGATGCTTGTGAAGAAAAACCACAATTTGGTAACTTAGGTGAGCCTTTCATATAAAGAATAATTGGATTTTCAGAAATCTGCTGTTTAATTTTATCAATGGTTTCCATCTACAACCTCAAAGTAACGATATCTTTTATAAGTCTGTGCCTTGAAAAAACTTCAATGTGGCCACAACTCTATATTTAAGTGGGCAAAGTACGCCGCAATAAAATAGTCTTTCGCAAAGGCATTGCTGTTTGCTAAAACTTGAGTAAAATACTCAACAATTATAGTAACACTATAATCCCATTTGGTATAGGTAAGCGATTAACCGTTATATCATTACTTATACCTTTATATGGACTTTTAACCAAAATAAGATTGGAGCTAAAAAAATGGCATTTGAACTACCGTCACTACCATATGCAATTGATGCACTTGAGCCACATATTTCAAAAGAAACGCTTGAGTTTCACCATGGCAAGCACCACAACACTTACGTAGTTAAACTTAACGGTTTAATCCCAGGTACTGAGTTTGAAAATAAATCTCTAGAAGAGATCGTATGTTCATCTGAAGGTGGCGTATTTAATAATGCAGCTCAGATTTGGAACCATACTTTTTACTGGAACAGCCTTTCTCCAAATGGCGGCGGTGAACCAACTGGCGCTATTGCTGATGCAATCAATGCAAAATGGGGTTCATTCGAAGATTTTAAAGCAGCATTAAACGATAAAGCAGTGAACAACTTTGGTTCTAGCTGGACGTGGTTAGTAAAATTAGCAGACGGTACACTAGATATCGTTAATACATCTAATGCAGCAACGCCACTTACAGATGAGGGCGTAACGCCAATCTTAACTGTAGATTTATGGGAACATGCATACTACATCGATTACCGTAACGTGCGTCCAGATTACTTAAAAGGTTTCTGGTCACTTGTTAACTGGGAATTTGCAAACGCAAACTTCGCATAATCAAGTAACTTTAGTGAACTAATTTTAAAGACGCTACGGCGTCTTTTTTATTGCCTTGTGTATTACATTCATTTCTATAACCCACTCTCATACTGAATATTCTTTTATCTTATATTATGTAAAAAACTCTGTAACTTCATTGCTATAAAGCATTAAAGCGTTTTACACTGAATTGTCCTTTAAGTAAAAATAGACTAGATTATTACAGCAGATAAGTATTTATTATTGTGTTACCTCAGTCTTTATTGATGTAATACTCAGTTACCAACAACGAGTGAGTAAAATGAATAATAAAAAATTACTGGTTATCATCGACTCGGTAGAATTCGCTAAAACAGCCTTGTTACACGCCAAAACAAAAGCAATAAAAGAAAATAAATCCATCGATATTGCAGCCTTTGACTATGAAGAAACAGGTAATATTTTATTCAGCCTAGAGCCACAGCAGCAATTAAAAATACAGCAAAGCAAGCTCAGTGAATTACAAGTGAGCTTAATGCCGTTAATTGATGAAGTGCTTGGAGAGTGTGAGTATGATTTTCAAACTCTTTGGCATGAAAACCCTGTTGAATGGCTAAACGAACAAGTAAACGTTCAAAGCTACGAGGTTGTAATAAAAACCCGACACATTGATGAGCACCAACAATTTAATGACCTAGATTGGCAGTTAATTCGTTTTAGTCCTATTCCTTTATACTTGGCCGCCGACAATAAATGGCGAAATACCAGCAATGTCCTTGCTGCACTCGATTTAGGTAGTAAAGACGACGCTAAATGCGCACTAAACGAAGTAATAATAGAGCAAGCAAAACGCTACGCTGCTAGCGAAAAGTGCAAGCTTCACACATGTTACACTGTACATGTGTCACCTTTATTACGTGATTTAGGCATAGTGTTTTCTGATGAGCAAGTCGTTAATGCCTTTGACAAACTGCCAGAAAAACAAAAAGATTTAATACTCTCACATAACATAAAAGAACAGCTAGAGATTAAAGCAGGGATTGCAGAGCAAGTAATACCTAGCTTAGCGGCTAAATACGATGCAAACCTGGTAATTATAGGCGCAGTGAAACGCTCAAGTATCAAAAGTAAGTTAATTGGTAATACCGCAGAAAAGGTAATGCGTCTACTCAAAACAGATTTACTGATATTACCGCCGGTATAAATAAAAAATGACGCCTAAGCGTCATTTTTTATTAACTCATTATAATCAGTTACTTTATTTCGCCCATTATTTTTTGAATAATACAACGCTTTGTCAGCCGCTTCTATCCAGCGCTCGTGATCAGAAAAGTTTCTACAAACACAGGCAAACCCAATACTGATTGTTAAATTAACTTCAATCCCTTTGTAGTTAATCGGCGTTTGTGCAACCAGTGCTCTTAAACGTTCAGCAAATATCGCGGCACCGACGCTATCGGTATCAAGTAATGTAATAACAAACTCTTCGCCGCCATATCGTCCTGCAGTATCGGTTTCACGAAGCGTTGTTTTTAATAACTGAGATAGTTGACGCAGTGCCTCATCACCACAACCATGACCATATTCATCGTTTATTTTTTTAAAATAATCGATATCAAAAATAATTAAACTGCTATGGCCTGAATTTCGCCTGATACGTAAAAACTCTTGTCGTAATTCGGCTTCCCAGTGCCCTCGCGTTGATAGCTGAGTTAAGCTATCTGTTTGACTCATTGTCTCTAGTTGATGATTTAATTCTTTTAATTCTTTTTTATTAACTGCAACGTCGGTGACGTCGTAAATAATAATGCAAATATGCTCAACTTCTCCACGCATATTAGTTAACGGAATAAAGGTTGCATTTTGATACATAAAATCCGCTTTACCCGTGATCGGCCGATAATTCTTAAACCTAAAAATATAGGCTTGTTGTTCCCATATTGTAAATGTACGATTTTTTAGCACAAATACCGGATCGGCTTTACTTTTAAACCACTTTTCGTCAATGCTCGGAAATAAATTAAAAATATTTTTTTCTTTTACCGCGCTCGGTAATAACCCAGAATGGTTTTCCATAAAGCCATTCCAAACACAAACCTGATAATTTTTATCAAGTACAACTAAACCTACGTCTACGGTATTAAACATATCCATAAGCCAGTGTATTTCATTCATTTGTAGATCATCTGACATGCTTTTAGTCTTCTAGTAAGTAAGCCACTTTGTATTTCAGTGTTTTTAATGAATCTTCGGTAAATAACAGCATTAAATCACAATGTATATCATGGTTTTCAATACCATAGCTAATTTCGATTGCTAAAGTACGTTGCCAACGAGGTTTATTTGTTTTAACTAACTCACTGACATCTCTATGCTGTCCAAGCACAATAGGATGCCCTTGACTAAAGGTCATATCTAACTGTTTTGAGAGGCCAGTTAACATAGCACCAATTAAAATATTACTGATATCCATTAAAAGCTCAAGTTCAACTTTATCGTTAATTTCGCCTTCATACTTCATTAACGATGCTATTTCTTTAAAACTTGAGTCATTAAGTAGCAATAAAGCTTCGCCAGAGACACCGCCCCCAATAAAGCCTTGGCATACACCAGATGTTGACGCATTATTTTCTATTGATTGCAGCGCCATATCTAATTCATTAATTTCTAATATATTAACATTAGGAATGGGCAATTCTACAAATACATCTAATAATCTTGCCAGTAAATCGCCTGCTTGGCCCATCGCAACATTTGTTATTTCTTGATATATATCACGAACATCCGCATCAACTTGCTCTCCAAAAGAGTGGGCTAGTCGTTCTCTTTTAGTATCGTCTTTAATGCCATGCTGCTCAATAATTTGCGACAGTTTGTCGCTAGAGCATGGCTTTTGAATAAAATCAATGGCTCCTAACTCAGTCACTCTTTCATGAGCATTGGGTTGGATGTCACCCGAAACCACCACAGTTATTACTTTTAGCCCGTGTTGTCTTATAGCGGTCAACACTTCGTAGCCATCCATTTGCGGCATATTTAAATCAAGAAATAAGATTTCAGGTTGATACGATTTTATTTTTTTTAAACAATCAACACCATCACATGCAAACTCAATTGTGATATCCCAATCTTTAGGTAATGATCGCGCAAGCTGTTTTCTTGCCAACTTTGAATCATCACAAATTAAAACGGAAACCGCCATATTTTCTCTCTAATTTTTATTGATATATTGGTAACTGCTAAGCAGTATAATACACTGTACCCTATTACGTTAATTTAAAAGGGAATAAACTATGCTCAGAATATTTATTTTGGGTCTCAACGTATTATGCTCATCTTTATTTGCCTATGAACCCACCATTAACTCCCTTGATGCTGGTAGTGTATCCGTACAAAACAAACCAGTAACCTTATTAGGCCAAGGAGTAAAAGTGGGCACTCAAGCACCTAACTTTAAACTCGTCGATCGTTTATTTTCACCCATCACACTGAGTCATTATAAAGGGCGTGCTTTATTACTCAGCACAGTACCTAGTTTAGACACTGGGGTGTGTAAATTACAAACAAAAAGTTTTAATAATACCGTAGCCGAAAAATTTCCAAACATTACAATTTTGAGTATAAGTACAGACTTACCATTTGCTCAGAGGCATTTTTGTGACACGCAGAGTCTAGAGAATGTAACGATACTCTCTGATTCTGTTTGGCGAGACGTTGGCGATAAATTTGGTTTGATCATACAAGGAATGGGACTTTTAACCCGCGCTGTATTTATTTTAGATAAAGAACATAAAATTATTTATAAACAAATCGTTGATGATTTATCTCATGAACCAGACTACCCAAAGATATTTAATGTATTAGAAAACTTACAGTAAATAAAAAAACCGCTTAAAAGCGGTTTTTATTTGCTGTTTTAGCTGTAAATTAGCCTAAAAGCTCACCTAGTTGTGCACTTACAGTCTCTACCGCTTGAGTGCCATCTAAACGATGGTACTGCGTGTTACCTGCAGCGGCCTCTGCTTGATAGTAATCAACTAAAGGCATCGTTTGTTCATGGTAAATACCTAGACGTTTACGAACTGTTTCTTCTGTATCATCAGCACGAATAATTAACTCTTCGCCTGTTTCATTGTCTTTACCTTCTTCTTTAGGCGGATTATAAACAATGTGATAAACACGACCAGAGCCAGGGTGCACGCGACGTCCGCCCATACGCTCAACAATAACCTCATCAGCTACATCAAACTCGATGACGTGATCAACAACAACCCCGTTTTCTTTCATTGCGTCTGCTTGAGGGATCGTACGTGGGAAGCCATCAAGTAAAAAGCCATTTTCACAATCAGCTTTAGCAATACGCTCTTTAACTAATCCAATAATAATATCATCAGAAATTAACTGACCTGCATCCATCACTTTTTTAGCTTCAAGACCTAGTGGTGTGCCTTCTTTAATTGCTGCGCGAAGCATATCGCCAGTAGAGATTTGTGGAATACCGTATTTGTCCATTAAAAACTGAGCCTGAGTACCTTTACCTGCACCTGGCGCGCCTAAAAGAATGATGCGCATATTATTGTCCCCTAGTATGAGAGTTTATTTTTAAAAGTGAATTCTTCCACATGCGCTGCAGATACTCAAGTAACTTATACTAATTGTCTAGTCTATAAGCCATAAAAAAAGGAAGCAATCGCTTCCTTTTTAATCAACGTGAATGTCACATTGCTTATTTAGTTACTATTAAGCTTATTTGCTTAAATCAAGCATTAGGGTATTTAAGCGAGTAACAAAACCAGTTGGGTCTTTAAGTGTTCCACGCTCTGCTAATAAAGCTTGATCAAGTAATACATGTGACCACTGAGCAAATTTATCTTCATCTTGCTCATCGTTTAAATGTTTAACTAATTGATGCTCTGGATTAAGTTCAAATACAGGCTTTGCTTCTGGTGCCGCTTGGCCTACCGACTCCATTAACTTTTGCATTTGTGAGCTCATGTCATTTTCATCACTCACAACACATGCCGGTGAATCAGTTAAACGATGAGTAAATCGCACTTCTTTTACTTCATCACCTAACGCTGTTTTTATACGTTCGACTAAGCCTGCAACTTCTTTTTCAGACTCTTCTTGCGCTTTTTTAGTCTCTTCGTCATCTAAATCACCTAAGTCTAAATCGCCTCGAGTGATCGATTGTAATGGTTTTTCAGCAAACTCAGTAAAGTGGCTCATCATCCACTCATCAACACGGTCACTCAGTAATAAAACCTCGATCCCTTTTTTGCGGAAAATCTCAAGGTGTGGTGAATTTTTAGCCGCAGTAAACGTATCTGCTACCACATAGTAAATTTTGTCTTGGCCTTCGTTCATACGCTCAACGTACTGCTCAAGCGATACATCTTGAGTTTCTGAATCTGTATGCGTAGAAGAGAAACGAAGAAGTTTTGCGATAGTGTCTTTGTTTGCACTATCTTCTGCCGGGCCTTCTTTGATCACTTGACCAAATTCATTCCAAAATGTTTGGTAATCTTCAGCTTTGTTTTTAGCCATGCGCTCAAGCATTTTTAGAATACGCGAAGTACAGCCTTTACGGATAGCTTGCGTTACCTTGTTATCTTGTAATATTTCACGCGATACATTAAGTGGTAAGTCGTTTGAGTCTAAAAGACCTTTTACAAATCGCAGGTAGCTTGGCATAAATTGCTCTGCGTCATCCATAATGAAAACACGTTGAACATAAAGCTTTAAGCCACTTTGACGTTCACGGTTCCATAAATCAAAAGGTGCTTTTTTAGGGATGTATAATAAGCTGGTGTACTCTGTTTTACCTTCAACTTTGTTATGTGCCCAACTTAATGGCTCTTCCCAGTCATGGCTAACGTGCTTGTAAAACTCTTTGTATTCATCAGCTTCAATTTCTGATTTATCGCGAGTCCATAAAGCTGTTGCACGGTTAATACTTTCCCAGGCACCCGGAACTGCAGGGGTTTTTTCGCCGTCTTCACCTTCTGATTCAGGTACCTCAGGGGTATACATTTCTACCGGTGTTGAGATGTGATCTGAATATTTAGTAACGATACTGCGAATTTTATATTCATCCGCAAACTCTTGCTCATCTTCACGAAGATGTAAAATAATATCAGTACCACGGCCTTCTTTTTCAATTTCTTGTAGCGTGTATTCACCCTCACCTTGTGATTGCCACTCAACGGCGGTTGTTTCACCCGCTTTGCGAGTGCGCACAGTAACTAAATCAGCAACAATAAACGCAGAATAAAAACCAACACCAAATTGACCAATTAATTGTGAGTCTTTACTTTGATCGCCAGTTAAGTTTTTGAAAAATTCAGCGGTACCTGATTTAGCGATAGTCCCTAATGAGCTGATAACTTCATCGCGAGTCATACCAATACCATTATCAGAAATAGTAATTGTATTTGCTTCTTTATCGGCACTAATACGTACACGTAAATCGGCATCACCTTGATACAACTCACCATCTGACAATGCTAAAAAACGTAATTTGTCCGCTGCATCTGATGCATTTGAAACTAACTCACGTAAAAATATTTCTTTATTTGAATAAAGAGAGTGAATCATTAAGTTTAATAATTGTTTTACTTCTGTTTGAAAGCCTAATGTTTCTTTTTGTGCTGCAGTCATTATGTATCTCCAATTTGCAAAGTGTCTGCGTTATGCACTTAATATGGGGTGAGCTGTTAGAACTTCAAGGGGAAAAAATAAAAAAACCGTATTAGAATTAAAAGTTACTCTCACAGTGTATTGTCATTGGCAGGTTTGTTGTTGGGTGTTTAAAACCTAAATAACTCGCATGCAGCTGTAAGCGCTCAGCTAATGCTTCACTGTGCTCATTTTTATATAAATCACACCCAAGTATTGGATGGTTTATAAACAGACTATGCACTCTCAATTGATGGGTGCGCCCTGTCGTCGGTGAAAACTCAACTTTGGTGCGTGTTGGGCTATTATACCGCTCTAGTACTTTATAATCTGTAGCAGCTGGTTTGCCTGTTAGCTCGCAAATTTTAACCCGTGGAAAAATATCCTTACCTTTTGCGATTGCCGCACAAATTTGCCCACTCTCCTTGCTTAGCTCCCCATCTAACATCGCAATATAACGCTTTTTAATCGTGCGTTGCTGAAATTGCTGATTTAGATGTTTGCTCGCCGCATCATTTAAGCTCACAATCATTATCCCGGAGGTACCAAAGTCGAGGCGATGAACAAGTTTTGCATTTACAAATGCAGGGGTTCTATCGGCTTGCCCATTAACTAAACGGTAATGGACCGAATCCCAATTGAGCGGGTTTTTACCCGATAAACTAAGTAAACCACTGGGTTTATTAATCAGTAAAATATCATCATCCTGATATAGAATATCAAAAACCTGACGACATTTAGGGGCAATAAAATGATCCATTTAGCTCTTTTTTAAATAATGTAAATTTAGCTTTATATGGCAAAGCAAATTTACATTTGCGCCATAAAATAATAAAGCCTGTGAAGTACAATACTAAACAGGCTTTTAATCACTCTTTCAAATAACTTAATCTTGGTTTACAGATCGGCGGCCACTAAAGGCATGCATTAAGGTTGTGCCATCAACTAAATCTAGCTCTCCCCCCACCGGAATACCATGTGCAATACGCGAAGCGTTTACCTGATATTTATGACACAACTGAGCAATATAGTGCGCGGTTGTTTCACCTTCTACCGTGGGATTGGTCGCTAAAATAACTTCGTTGATATTCCCTTGGCTAAGTTTTTTCTCAAAGATATCGAGTCCGATTTCTGTGGGTCCAATACCATCAATGGGCGATAAATGCCCCATCAATACAAAATACAATCCTTGATATTGACCTGTTTGTTCAATGGCCAGTACATCTGTAGGCGATTCAACAACACACAATATTCCGCTGTCTTGGCGTTTTACACTTAAACAAATGTCACACTGTGGCTGCTCTGTAAAAGTGCGGCAAGTCTGACAATGGCCAATAGCAGTCATTGCTTTATTTAAAGCATTACCCAGTGCTGCGCCACCTTTGCGGTCGCGTTCAAGTAAATGAAAAGCAATGCGCTGAGCCGATTTAGGTCCAATCCCGGGCTGACAGCGTAATGCTTCTATTAATTGATTTAAACTATCTGAAAGTTGCATTTAAACAGCTTAAAACGGCATTTTCATACCTGGTGGTAATTGCATACCGCCAGTTACTTTACTCATACGTTCTTGTGTTTCATCTGCTACACGGCGAACGGCATCGTTACATGCTGCAGCAAGTAAATCTTCAATCATATCTTTATCGTCTTCCATTAAGCTATCATCTAGCTCAACACGGCGAACGTTGTGATTGCCAAGCATAGTTACTTTTACTAAACCAGCGCCGGCTTCACCTACAACTTCCATTGTTGCAATTTCGTCTTGGGCTTTTTGCATGCGCTCTTGCATTTGCTGCGCTTGCTTCATCATGTTACCCATTCCACCTTTAAACATAATTGACTCTCTTTTATTTTTTAATACATTAATTAGGGATTAAATATGGTCGATTGTAATAAATTACAATGCCTGAATACTATTTTCATCAATTTCAGCATTAAATATTTGCTGAAATTGAATCACATTATTATCTGCAGCAATCGCCTCAACAGCTTGTTGATGGCGTTGTGCATCTATTTTTTGTTGAATTAAAAACGGTGAATCGATGACACCTTTAGCAAACTCGATATTTAACTCAACATTAAAATCATAAATACTTGATAACGCGTGATTTAATTTTTGTCTCAGTACCGCAGTATCTAAATGCTTTTGCGATTCATCAACTTGAATATGTAAATTATTATCTTGCTTGGTAAAAATTGAATGTAAGGCGAATTGACGTATACGCCCACCTAATCCCATGCGTTTTATTAAATAAGCCCACTCATTTTGTTGATGAGCAAAGCGAATTTCACTGATAGGACTATGAAAATCATCAGGGATAGGGATCGAAACATCGTCACTTTCAATCTCAGCTTTTTTTTGCGGGTTTATTTGTTGTAATAATTCTGGTGCTAGATTTTCAGTAATCGTTTGATGCTTATTTTTAAAATCTATTTTTCTTGCAGGCTTTTTGGTTACATTAGCCTGAGCCCCAAATTCTTGGGGATTAGGCTTTTTTTCGTTAGTTTGCTCCTCATTGAGTCTCTCTTTATCTGTATTTTGAGATTGAGACTGAAGCGTTCTAACGGCTTTTTGTTCTGAATTTAAGGGGGCGCTTGACTGGCCCAAATACCCAGTACCCGATATATTTCGATCTTGTAGTATTCGCGCAATGGCACTTTGAGCATTCGCGTCTTGATCTGTAACACTGATATTTTTAGCAGTTTCTGCGCTTGCCTCTGATGGATTAAATCCCTGTTCTTGGGCACTGTTCATAACATCATCAAATTGTGCTGCAATATCCTGCTCTAAGCGTTCATGAAGATTTTCATCGCTTTGATGAGATGGATTCTGATTTATACTTTCCTCTGCACGAGGTGAGTTATCAATGACATTAGGCTGCGTATTGTTTTCTTCATTATTTGCAGGTGTTGTTAATACAGTATTTTCTGACACACTTAGTTTTGCTGCATCATTATCCACGCGCTGCTGAATATCATTCGCTGTCGTATCTACTGTATTATCAACAATAGGCATTGATGAATCATCAGGTTGTATATTTTGTTTATTTTTATTAATTATTTCACGCAGTGTATTAGTGCGCTCTGATGGAAGAGTTTGATGCGTTGTTGTTTCGTTTGATGGACGCTGATGATGTTGCGACATGGGCTCAAAAGCCAACAACCTAAGTAATATCATCTCAAAACCTAACTTAGGTTCTGGTGCCCATTGTAAGTCTTTCTTACCATTTAATAAAAGTTGGTAATATACTTGAATTTGCTGTGGTTCAACTTGCTGCGCTATCGCTTGCACATATTGTGCATTTATTTCATCTAATGCTGCAGCTTCTGGAACTAATTGTGTAAGTTGAATTAAGTGAGTTAAAGCAATTAAATCATCAAGTAATGTGTAATATTGAGGGTTTTTACTGGCAACCTGATTAATTTCAGTCATCAAGGCATTAGCATCTTGTGCTAATACTGCAGCAAACAAACTCTGGCTATAATGAGTATCCATTAAACCAAGCATGCTTTGTACCGCCTGATTATTAATATCGCCACCGGTTTGTGCAATTGCTTGATCTGTTAAACTTAATGCATCGCGCATACTGCCATCGGCGGCTTTAGCTATTTTATTTAGCGATTCATCGTCATAATTTAGTTGCTCTTGCTTTAGTACATGTTGCAATTGCGTTTTAATTTCTAACTGCGATAACGCATTTAAGTTAAACTGTAAACATCTTGATAAGATCGTCACAGGTAATTTTTGCGGATCTGTCGTCGCAAGTAAAAATTTTACATGCTCTGGTGGCTCTTCAAGTGTTTTTAATAATGCATTAAAGCTATGCTTAGAAAGCATATGTACTTCATCGATAAGGTACACTTTATAACGCCCACGGGTGGGTGCATATTGGACGTTATCAAGTATTTCGCGGGTATCTTCAACTTTAGTGCGAGAGGCGGCATCGATTTCAAGTAAATCAATATAACGACCTGCTTCAATATCGCGACAACTACTACATTGACCACACGGGTTTGCAGATATGCCTTCATCACAGTTTAAGCTTTTGGCAAAAATACGCGCGATGGTGGTTTTACCCACCCCGCGGGTTCCAGTGAATAAATAAGCGTGATGCAATCTATTTTGTGTTAATGCATTTACTAATGCCTGTTTAACATGAGACTGCCCAACCAATTGATGGAAGGTTTGTGGACGCCATTTTCTCGCTAGAACCTGATAACTCATCGATTACTCGCCTTCAAATTCAACCAATTTAAGGATATTAATACCCATTTTTGCAATACGCTGCTCACCGCCAAGCTCTGGTAATGACACAACAAAGGCTGCATCAGTCGCTTCACCACCAAGTTTAGCCACTAATTTCGCTGTTGCTTCTATTGTGCCACCGGTCGCTAATAAGTCATCGACTAAAAGTACTTTATCACCGGGTTCAATAGCATCAACATGAAGTTCTAAAGTATCTTCACCATACTCTAGCAAATAATCTTGACGAATCACTTCACGAGGTAATTTACCTGGCTTACGTACTGGGATAAATGGAATACCTAAGGCATAAGACAACGGTGCGCCAAAAATAAAGCCTCGAGATTCAGTCCCAATAATTTTAGTAAACCCTTGATCTTTATATGCGTTGATAAAGGCATCTATTGTTGCTTTAAACGCTTCAGGGTTAGCCATAAGTGTGGTTACATCGCGAAACATAATGCCCGCTTTAGGGTAATCAGCAATTGTTGCAATGCTGTTTTTAATAATTGCTGGTGTTTGTTGAGTCATAATTTTAACTGCTCAATTGAGTTTATTTCAAAGCAGGTGATTATAACCTTATCTAGGGGGGGATTGCGAGTTTGATATGGAGGAGTAATTAAATTAAGGCTGAAGTATACAACAGCCTTAATTTAAAAGCGGTTAAGTTAAGCTAGTGATCCAGCCTAAAATAGCATTTAAACAGCCAATACCAGCAAAAATTGCTAAAAAAGCAAGGAAGTAAACCGCATTAAACGGATCTTTAAAGTCTTTATCATCTGACATTGAGAATAACCTTATATTAAGCACAACAAATTTAGGGTGCCATAATAGACGATGTAAAAAAATCAATAAAGCGTTTAATTTTGATTTTTTGTGACTATTATCCCTCGCTCACACATCGCTGATAAAGTGCTTAATGCGCCCTGTTCTATTTGTTCTAAGCTAAATTGAGGTGCTTGTTTTAATACTAAATTACACACTTCATCAAACAAGACACCTGCTTGGTTATCGATTATTGATAGTAAAAGCGCTGTCATTGCATTAGTCGCTAAAAACTGTACATCATCATTTTCATCACGGTAAACAACAAAGTAATGCGGTGTTGGTGAGGCTTCTTGTGGACAAAAATCAACACTAATTGTTTGCACTGGAAATTGATAGCTTAGATTACGTGCAATTGAGGATAAAAATAATGGAGTTGATGTTAATTCATTACTCGAAAGTGACATTTCTTTTATATCTGATTTTGCAATAGCAACATCGAGTTCAATCCATTCATAATGCGCTAGTTCTAACATAAAAGCGGGATCATAACTTTGGGTTTGGTAATTGCTAGACAGGTAATTTATAAACTCCCCTGCAATGTCTAAAAAATAGGGGGAACTGCAGTCATGCTCACTAAAAAACATTCTTATTAGAGCCAGCCATTGTTGTTCAGTATAAAGCGTTTTAAGGACAGGAAACCCTGATGATATAAACCCATTAATATTATTAAAAAATAGATCACGATAAACAGCCATTCGCCTATCTTGAATATCATCAGGTTTTTTATTTAACTCAGGTTGGCGGATATGCGCCATAAATTCGTTTTGTACATCGATAAAGTTCACTGTAAGCCCCTGAGAATATTTATGCTAAATTTTGAGCGAGATCAGATGATTGATATTTAAGTTGTAACTGTTTTATTCTTTCCAGCTCCTGGGTAAGAACATGAATACTTGGAATATTAAAGTCTCGCTCTAATAGTGTAGGGAAAACACCATGAACACGATAAGCTGTATCTAGTAACTGCCAAACAGGCTCAATCACATCTGCGCCATGAGTATCTATAATTAAATCGTCAGCCTCATTATAGTGCCCTGCAATGTGGCCATAAGCGATACGCTTAGTCGGTAAAGCCGTTAAAAACTCATTGGCATCATAACCATGGTTTATTGAGTTTACATAAATATTGTTTACATCTAACAGTAATTTGCAATCAGCTTGTTCAAGTATACGAGTCGTAAATTCAATTTCACTTAACTGCTGACCTGGTGCGCCATAATAAGATACATTTTCAATGGCAATCTGACACTCAAGAATGTCTTGTACTTGTTTAATTCGCCCAACAACATGTTCAACTGCATCGTCGGTGAACGGAATTGGCATTAAATCATACATATGACCTTTACCAGAGCAATAACTTAAATGTTCGCTAAATAATTTAATATTATGTTCTGTAAAGAATGCTTTTAATGATTTTACAAATGCAATATCTAACGGCTCTGCAGAGCCAATGGATAAAGATAAACCATGACAAATAAAATTATTAGCATCGGTTAACGTTTTAAATTGTTTGGCATAACGACCACCTAAATTTAACCAGTTTTCAGGCGCGACTTCCATAAACTCAATGTGTGTTGGTACATCGACAATTAGCTCATCGAGCATTTCTCTTCTGAGGCCTAAACCGACCATACCAAATTGATCATCATTTGTTTGCATTTTTAACCCTTAAGAGAAAAAAGGGCCTTTCGGCCCTTAAACTACATTGAAATATACTAATTCAGTACTCTAGTGGCTACCACACTTACCTTCACCACATTTGCCTTCAGCTTTAGACTTTTCGCCTTTTTTAGCATCGCCGCCACATTTTCCTTCACCGCATTTGCCTTCAGCTTTAGATTTCTCGCCTTCTTTTGCATCGCCGCCACATTTGCCTTCACCGCACTTGCCTTCAGCTTTAGACTTTTCGCCTTTCTTAGCATCGCCGCCACATTTGCCTTCACCACACTTGCCTTCAGCTTTAGATTTTTCGCCTTTTTTTGCATCGCCGCCACATTTACCTTCGCCACACTTACCTTCAGCAGCATCAAGTTGATAACCTGTTACCATCTCTTGAAAAGCAAAAGGATTAGCTTGTACATCAGCAGACGCAAAGCTAGCAGAACCAACAACAACAGCACCTAAAGTTAACGCAATTGAATTTTTCTTTACTGTATTCATAATATAGACTCTCTTAAACAGGTTATGTAAATAGTTCATTATATAAATGTTATGTTATTTACATAATGTGCTTATATTAAAGTAGACCTGATCAATAAATAAAACTTTCAAAAAAAGAAATATTTTTTATTTTTTTATAATTTAATAGTCAATAGATTAGAAATTTAGCAATTTATAAATCCTAAAAATAAGGTAAACTATGCCCCTTTTTTATAAAAACAGCTGTTCATATGAAACTTATCTTAGCCCCAATGGAAGGTGTTGTTGATTTTAAAATGCGCCAATTACTAACATATATTGGTGGATATGATTTATGTGTGACCGAGTTTGTAAGGGTTGTTGAAACATGTTTACCCGATAAAGTATTTTATCGATTTTGTCCTGAATTATTAAACCAGGGCTACACCCTTTCAGGTACACCCGTTCGAGTACAGTTATTAGGTCAGGTAGCTGAAGCCTTAGCTGAAAATGCTATAAAAGCGATAAAATTAGGCTCTCATGGTATCGACCTTAATTTTGGTTGTCCTGCTAAAACGGTTAATCGTAGTCGCGGTGGTGCCGTTTTACTAAAAGATCCCGAACACATGTACAACGTAATAAAAGCGGTAAGAGATGCCGTAGACGATGAGCACACCGTAAGTGCTAAAATTCGTTTAGGCTTTGATGATGACAGCAATAGCCAAGAAATTGTTGATGCCGTTGTTAGTGCTGGTGCTAATAGTATTGCGATACACGCTAGGACAAAGCGTGATGGATATAAGCCTCCTGCATATTGGGAAAAAATACCGCCACTTATAAAAGACAAAAATATAAACGTTGTGGCCAACGGTGAGATTTGGCAAGTTGAAGATGCATTTAGATGCCAGCAACGAAGTGGCTGTGTTGATTTAATGCTAGGTAGAGGTGCTTTATCACAACCCGATTTAGCAAAAAAAATTAAAGCTAAAAATAATAATGAGCAATACACTGATATGAAATGGGAGCATATATTATTTTATTTAGTGAATTCTGCTATTCATAAAGAAGCCAGTAAAGATAACTTATATTTTGCTTCAAGAACAAAACAATGGCTTAGCTATTTAAAGCGTCAGTACCCACAAGCAATCACTTTGTTTGACGAAATTCGTCGTTTAAAAGATAAAAATGAAGTCGCTGATGTGCTAAATAAGTACGCAAAAGCACCTGTGGTTTGATTTATATCATAATAATATTGCTGCTAAAGCTCATAATAACAATATGATATGCAATATTAAAAGTGATATTGATAGTGCCTCAATTATATATTTTAAACAAAGAAATCTCTGATATAAAAGCACATATAATGGCTTTGTTAGCTCAATCGGTACATAGCTCACAACAGAGTTTACTGATCAAACTCGACAATATTAATCACAGTGAATGGCTAGACTATGCCGCGCTACATTTAGGTTCAGAATACCAAGGTTATATTAAGAGATTGATGCAGTTAGAAGCAGCTATAAGCCAACATGAAATCGGTTTATATGGCGTTTGTGCGGATTGCGAGCAACCCATTGAGCAAAGCAGGCTAAATATAGATTTAGCCTGTCAGCGTTGTATTAAGTGTGAAGAAAAATACGCACAATAAACTAATGAGTAAATAGTATATTTTGGGCGAAGCTAAAAGAGTGCCCAGGGTAAAGAATAATATCTTCAACTAAGTATTGTGCCTGTTGCTGTGTAATTGCTAAATGTTTTATTAAGTTCACACGTGCTTGGGCAATACTCCAGGCATGATAATGTATCCCTATATCACTCTCCATTAGAGCAAGCATTAACACTTGCTCATCCTCACTTAATATTTTTCTTTTTGCAATCAAAGGAATGAGTTGATAGTTAGTGGCCCAATCTAAACCCTGCTCAGTTTTCTCTTTTGCTAAATACCGAACTACAAAAGACACGTCATGCGACATATTAGCTATAGCTGGCGGCGATTTAACGCTTAACGCTGTTATTTTTTTATTTAATATATCTACCCACTGTAATGGAGAATACACCACTGCACTGTAGTAATTAATTTTACTTTGGTACCACGCACTCCCATTAGCTAAACCACTCAGTCCGACTGTTCCTCTAGGTTGATATTGTGATAAATACAAAGAAAATTCATTTATTTCGGGGGCTAATGACGGCTTTACTTGCCCTGAATTTAAGTGGTTGTTTAAGTAACCTTTGAGTAAATTCAATTCAATTTTATTTAATTTTAAATTACTTTCCTGCGCATTTTTCAAACGGTTCAAAGTTAAACTTAACCACAGTTTCACTTGCTCGGTTTGATTCTCTGTCTCGTGTTTAAGCATGTTTTCTAGTACATTTACTTGAGCAGGCCAACTAAAATAACGTTCGGGAAAACGCTCTGCAATTACTAAATAATTTACTTGTTCAGTTTGTTCTACACTCAAATCCATCTGCATTAAACGCTGATAAATTTCATGTCGTCTATCAAGGTAATTATCTGAAAATAAAGGCGGTACCGTGTTTAGTGATGCTTCAGACTCCTTCGATACATTTATTAATGGTGTATTTAACGTCTGTAAAGCTGCTTGAGCCTTTTCAAAATTAGTTATATCTTCTGCAGGTTTTGAACATGCAGATAAACACAGACTCATCATAAATATAATTGACGGGATTTTTTTCATAACTGTTCCAATAAAAAAAGCCCCTGAGGGGCTTTTTATAATTTGCTTAAGCAATTAAATATTAAATTTTAACACCGTTGCGAGCGGCTTTATCTTTAATATAAGTAGACCAACCTTTTGCAAACTTACGAGTGCGAGGATCATCCATTGCTTTTACAATAGCAGCATAAGCTTGCTTGTATTTAGCTTGATAGTAATAAGCTTCTGCTAAATCAGAGTAGATAGTACCCTTTTTATCAGAACCTAAATCAAGTGCTTTTTTCAAGCGAATAACAGCAGCATTGAAGTTCTCAGATTGCAATAATAATGAACCTGCTTTGCGGTAAAGCTCAGCGTCGTCATCAAATTTTGCAGCCTCTTCATAGTACTTAGCAGCTAATTCAATGTTTTTTGATCTATGGTAATTACTAGCAACTGCACTTACATTTTGCTTATTACGAACTACTTTTTCAGCTTTAATTGCTTTTTCAAGCGTTGCAGCTGCTTTAAATGGAATTTCATTTAAAGAATAAAAGTTAGCTAATATTTTGTAATCAACTTCAGCGTCAAAATAACCTTGCTTGTAAGCAACTTCCATAGTTGCTAAACCACTTTTGTAGTCTTCAGTTTGTAGATAATACTTACCTAAACTTACCCAAGCTTTTTTATCATCAGGCCAAACTCGAACAATTTCTTCACCAATTTCTACCATTTTTGGGTAGTTTTTAAGCTCAAAATAAGAGCCTAATTTTAATTGATAAGGTGCCTTATTAGGCTCCTTCTGTAATGAAATTGCTTTATCTGCTGGTTCAAAAACATCTTTAAACTGCTTAAGCTCATAGTTAGCTTGTGCGATACGAGTATAAACTTTAGGGTCTTCATCACCAGTGAAGTCTATCCAAGCATAATATGCTTTTTTAGCTTCTTGGTACTTTTGAGTACCAATCAGTAAATCGCCTAATAATTTAAGTGTCTGCTCTTGGTCAGCAAAGTTTAAAACATCTGGAGCCGCAGCTAACTTAGTGTATTTAATCGCTTCAACATACTTTTCTTTTTGCGCGTACATACTACCTAGGTAGCGGTTTACAGTCGCTTTATCAAAGTCATTTGAAGGATCAATTTCATTAAGCAAAACTATGGCTTCATCAACTTTATCTTCGTTGTATAAGTCAAACGCTTTAATTACTTTTTTACCCGTTCGCTCGCCCATGATCTTAGTCTTAGCTTTCTTACGCTCTTCAATTTTAGCGTAATCTGGCGCTGCTAGTACAGGTGCAGTAATTGCTGCACCTGACACAGACATAAGAATTGCAAGAGCAGTTACTTTAGATAAATTTCTCATTACTCGCCTCCTTATCCCTGACCAAGTTTAAATTCAAGTTGAACAGTTAATCCAGGCTGCTTCTGTGGTTTACCATCAATAATTTTAGGACGGTATTTCCACTTGCGCAGTGCACGCTTAGCTTCACGGTCAAAGATACGTTTAGGGTCAGCATCAATAACCTGAACATCTGTTACCCCACCTAACTCATCAATAGTAAATGAAAGTTGAACCCAACCTTCTTTACCATCACGCGCTGCTTGCGTTGGATATTTTGGTTCTATACGTACGATAGGTGTCGCATCACCATCTCGTCCAAATGCACCTGGACCACTTAGTCCACCAGCCGAACTACCTACATCAATGCTTGGCATGTTAAATGACATAGCACCAGGGTTAGGATTGTTATTTTCCGGCTGTGGCGGCTGCGGTTTAGGCGGCTGCTTAGGCGGTGGAGGAGGAGGAGGCGGTACACGCTTCCTCTCCTGCACTTTAGATTCAGGCGGATTCGTCATAATTTCGACTATGATCTGCTCTTTTTGTTCCGTATTACGGTCAGCCCCACCAGAGATGAGGTATGCCATGAAGTAGAACAAGCCGAAAGTAACTGCCCCACCTGCAATCAGTGAAAACAGAAAACGAATCATTACTGATCTCCAGCTATAGAAATTCTAAGGTTATCGCCCGTCGCTTTAATCTGGTCCATAACTTTAACTACTACGCCGTGTTTTGCCTCTTTATCAGCTTGCAAAATTACAACTTCAGTAGGTTGCTCTGCTAATAAACTTTCGATTTTTGCTGAAACACGTTCAACATCAACTTGCTGTTTATCAATCCAGATTTCACCGTTGTTACGAATAGCAATGAAAATGTTTGCATTTTTTTGCTTCGTAGCTTGGGCAGCTTTTGGTTTATTGACCTCGATACCAGCCTCTTTAACGAACGATGTAGTTACGATAAAGAAAATAAGCATGATAAATACGATGTCAAGCATTGGTGTCATATCTACCGCAGCTTCTTCTTCTTCACGAAAACGTTGTTTACGTGCCATATTTAAATCTCTCTCTAGTGATGAGGCATACTATCTACAAGTTTGGCTTTTACCATTCTCGCTCTTGCCTCAAGGCGTGAGCTAAAGAAAACTCCAGATAGTGCCGCAACCATTCCAGCCATTGTTGGGATTGTTGCCATTGAAATACCAGATGCCATTAAACGTGCATTACCAGTACCTTGACTAGCCATGGTCTCAAACACTGAGATCATACCAGTTACAGTACCTAGTAAACCAATTAAAGGACAAATAGCTACTAATGTTTTAATCAACAACATACGCTGATCTAATTTTTCAGACGCTTCAGAAATCCATGCTTCACGGATTCTGTGTGCGTACCAAGACGTAGTGTCTTGGCGGGCATCCCACTTTGCTACAATTTCTTTCGCTGTGCGAGGAAACTCTGCAAGTAAGAACCAATAGCGCTCAATCATTAAAACCCACATAAGAAAGAGTGCTATCGCGACCACGTATAATACCTGGCCGCCTGTGCCAACAAAATCCCTGATAGATTCCCATATCTCCATCAGGACTAGCATTAGGCTTTCTCCTTCTCCGCGTGAGTAGCAACGATACCCGCGCTTTGCTCATCAAGGATATGTAATACCGACTTACTACGACCAGCAACAACTGCGTGAAGTAAAATAAGAGGTAATGCTGCGATTAAACCTAGCGCTGTAGTTACAAGTGCTAGAGAGATGTTACCAGCCATGATCTTCGGATCACCCGTACCGAACAATGTGATTGTTTGGAACGTTAAGATCATACCGATTACTGTACCTAATAGGCCAAGTAATGGTGCGATTGCAGCAAGGATCTTGATGATGTTGATACCAGCTTCAATACGTGGAGTTTCACGAAGAATCGCTTCATCCAGTTTAAGCTCAAGGTTTTCAACGTCTTGATTCTTGTTGTCATGGTACACTTTAAGAATACGACCCAGTGGGTTATTTGTATTCGGTGTAGAAACGTTTTTAAGCTGGCTCTTAATTTTGCTTGTAGTAAGCGTAAGGTCAACAAAACGTATTAATGTGATTAATGCACCTAATGCTAATAAAGCAGTGATGATATAACCAACTACGCCACCTTGATGGAAGTACTCTTCAAGAGTCGCTTTTTGCGTGTTAATACGTAAGATTGCGCCGCGTGTAGGGTCAATGAAAACACCTGCGTAGCTATCTGAAGACGTTGCTTCAAGAGCAGAAATACCGTCTAAGATGTAGCTATCTGGTTGCTTACCTAGCGGTTGAATTGACTTAGTCTCTGGAGAGTAAATTAAGTAACCATCATCTGTAACTAAGTTAAAGTTACCGATACGCGTTACTTTCTTCACAGAAGAGTTACCGTCAAGACCAGCCACTTCAGTTTCAAAAGTAGATACTTTTGCTGACTCAGTCATTTCAGTTTGTAAAGCAATCCATAATTCTTCAAGCTCACGAACAGTCGGTAATTCTTTAGCCGCAGCTAATGAACGTAATACTTCAGCACGACCTGGCTTTTCTGCGCTAACTAAAGACGCTTCGATTGAACCGATTGCATCTTGTGCAGCACGACGAACAACACCAAACATTTCACCTAACGTACCTTGTGCATTTTGAAGAGCTTGCTCTTTTTCTGCTAAAGTATTTTCGTTTTGTGCATATTGCTTAGTTAAGCTATCGCCACGTGCTTTTTCAGCAGCTAATTGGCTTTTTGCTTTGTTAAGTAGAGATTGCTTGTCAGAACGATCTGATAAGAACTCTTGCTCACGTTGCTTGTTGATTTTGCCTTCAGAGATACGTTCTTGCTTTACTTGCTCAAGAATTTTATCTAAAGCACCGGTGTTTGCGTGTGCATTTAGCGCGGTACCTGCAGAAACAGACAGTACTGCTGCAACAGCAAAACCTTTAAATAGTTTCTTCATTATTGATTACTCCGCGCCAAAAATTGGTAGTTTAACAAGTTCAAGTGTCGCTTGCTTACGCGCCATACGGATCACTTCTTTAACAGGTTTTAGGTATTCTTCACCTAATTCTTTCCACTGTTTAGTGTTGTTATCCCAAACCCAAGCATGCTTTAAGTCAAAAGATTGTGCTACGTATGTAATACGACCAAGTTGACCTAAATCTACGTTAATGTTTTTACCATCAATTTCCAAAGTACCTTGAGATGCAGATACTAAAGAGCTGTAAGCAGCTTCAATAGTGTAAGCTTCAAGAACTTGACGGAATTTTTCAGAGGTAGTTACTGACGCAGATGCCATAATTTCGCGAAGTCTTTCAACACGACCTAAACGTGTTTCAAGATTAAACGGAACGTCCGCTTTGATGAATTGCTCAAGCGTATCGATCATGCTATACATCAAAGGCACAACGTTTTGTTTAGTGTTATCGATAGTCGCGATTTGACGATCAAACGATTCAATCGAGGCATTTTGGTCTGCGACCAAACGTGCTACGTGATCGTTGTAAACTTTCATAAGCTCAGTTTCATCAACAATACTACGGTACTCAGCGATTAACTCTTGAGTTTGACCGTATACATTGTCAATTTTAGTTTGAGACTTAACAGCATCCTTTTGGATTTGCTGACCTGCTTTTTGCACGTCATTCAAAGGATCTGCAATCACATTGCTGCTTGCAAATGCAAAAGCGCCAACCAACGCAGTTGCTACAAGACTCTTTCTGATTTTAACAGACATAGTTCCCAACCAATTAAGTAATGTTACTTTTATAATTAATTACCTGCCAAATTAAGGCAAACAACCCTGACACCTTATATAGGTATCAACCCTTCAATAATGCTAAATGCAATAGACGCTGTCAACTTGATGTTTAGCTTTAACTATAAATAAATAACTAATCAGTACTCACAACTAAAGTACCAAAACAATTGTGTTAACAAATTTGTAACCACAATAGCTTAACTTATCTCTGTAAAGCCCTTTGTTACTGGTATTTCTTCTGTGGAAAAGCTAAATGTAAACATAACGTGTAACATTTTATATTGACGATATTTACCTATTAAAAAAAGTTAAAAATAATATATTTTTAACTTTTTAAATCGCATTTTTTGCTCAATCGGTTCTAAATCAGCCACGTTTAAGTCACTCATCGATAAAAACCTTAATTTCATCTGTGTTATTTAACATTTTAACTGGTTTATTTTTATCCAAACACTGCATCTAATTGCATATTTTTAAAGCATTATTAAATATAATATGAGTCGTAATTAATGTGTTAGGCGTCGATTATCAAACTCAATTTTAATATCCACAACAAGACTATAATATCGTCATAATTGTGCTAAACAGTAAGTGTTGTTATATCATTTGTAACAGATGTAATCGCTTCAATTCTAAAAAGAGCGTTTTTGCATACTTCAAATAGAGATTCAAAGGTAATAATGAAACCATTTTGGTTTATAAGTAGCTTGATACGATAATTTAAACAGGCTAAAAAAGCTTTTAACGATATTTAATTTAAAGACTAAAAATTGAGTAAAGTTTATTGAGAAGGAAGTAGATTTAAATGGTGTTATGAGAGAAATTATGGTGAAACAGTAATCTGCTTCACCAAGATGAACTTAGGTTCACATAATTAAATTATGCTACTTCTACGTTCTCAGCTTCAGGGCCTTTTTGACCTTGTTTGATGCTGAAAGTCACTGCTTGACCTTCGCTAAGAGTGCGAAAACCAGAACCAGTGATTGCGCTGAAATGTACAAACACGTCAGGACCATTTTCTTGTTCAATGAAACCAAAGCCTTTAGCTTCGTTGAAAAACTTTACTTTACCAGTAACCGACATACTAAATTTTCCTGTAAGTCAATAATTAAAATTGAGCCATATTATTATGGCAATATCCTCCCTGAGTCAATGCCCAAAAATCTGGAGGGAGAGTACAGGAACAAGTAATAACCTAACCGGTAACCTTAAACACAGCACAATATCCGTAAATTCAATACGCAAAAACTCAAAGCAACTTAAGATTAACACATTAATTTTTTTTTGGCTCTATTAATTACTAATTATTTAAAAAGAAACTGAATATTTTAAATTACTGCTATAAACGATTAATTTTAAAACAAAAAAGCCACGGCAATACATGGCTTTTTTTCGTTTAAATTTATTTTACTTGCCACTGAAGAGTTGATTCAGCTTTTATTGGTACAACCTCTGAGTCCCCTAACTTATAGGTAGCAGGTACTTCCCATGACTCTTTTACTAACATAATTGTATCTTCATTCCTGTTAAGGCCATAGAAATCAGGACCAAAATGACTTGCAAACCCTTCTAATTTGTCTAATGCATTGGCCTCTTCAAACGCTTCAGCATACAATTCAATTGCGGCATGGGCGGTATAAGCTCCCGCACAGCCGCATGCAGCTTCTTTTTTATCTTTATAATGTGGTGCAGAATCAGTCCCTAAAAAGAATTTAGGATTACCACTGGTAGCTGCTGCCATAAGGGCCTGTTGGTGAATATTACGTTTTAAAATAGGTAAACAGTAATAATGAGGCCTAATACCACCGGCTAACATATGATTACGGTTATATAGTAAATGGTGCGCAGTAATCGTCGCTGCAATGTTATCTGGCGCATTCATTACAAATTCAACTGCATCTTTAGTTGTAATATGCTCTAAAACAATTTTTAAGCTTGGAAAATCAGCAACGACATCCCCTAACACCGTCTCTAAAAATACTTTCTCACGGTCAAATATATCTATCGCAGAATCAGTAACTTCCCCATGCACTAACAACAGCATACCGACCTCTTGCATTGCCTTTAATACAGAGTAAATATTTTTTACCGAAGTAACACCTGAGTCAGAGTTTGTTGTTGCCCCAGCAGGATATAGTTTTGCTGCAACTATTTTACCACTTGCTTTTGCTTTTCTAATTTCTTCTGGTGTCGTTTTATCTGTTAAATACAACACCATAAGTGGTTCAAAGTTACCTTGAGGTTCAGCTTTTAATATACGCTCTTGATATGCTAAAGCACATTCAGTTGTTGTTGCTGGAGGGACTAAGTTCGGCATAATAATTGCGCGCCCCATGTAGCGACTAACATCTCGTACAGTGTCTTTTAATTGCTCACCATCGCGTAAATGTACATGCCAATCATCAGGTCGTGTTATCGTTAAAGTATTCATATTATGCGTCATTAATTTAGTTCCTTGGCTGAATTTATATGATCATAGGCATATGCTTAATTTGAGTAAAGAATTTATTTCCTTTTACGTTATAAATTATATTTATAAAACACGTTATTCACGGTAAAACTTTGAGTGAAGTGTAATAATCGGGTAAGTTGTACCTGTAGAGGAAAATTCAGAGAATAAAATTCCATGACAATTAAAGAAAATCATGACAGAAGACTTGAATTAAAAGCCGAACAATTAAATATAATAAACCAGTTTTCTTCAGATCTACTGCAACTAGATACATTTACTGAACTATTTAGTTATGTCACAGAGCAAGTTGTTTCTAAATTAGGGTTCGTTGATTGTGTTATTTTTTTAGCTGATCATCAAAATGCCGTGTTAAATCAAGTGGCATCTATGGGGATAGAAAATAACCACTCACAATATTTATCTCAGTGTACAAATGTTAAATTTAATGAGGGAATTACAGGCTCAGTCGCTGTAACGGGTCGCGCAATCATTTTACCCGATGTTTCTAAGGACTCTCGTTATGTAGCCGATTTAGTGCCTGCCCAATCAGAACTGTGCGTGCCATTAATTTACAAAGATAAAGTCCTTGGGGTTATCGATTGTGAGCACCACGAAAAAAACTATTTTACTGATGAACACCTTGAAATTTTAACAACGGTTTCTTACTTATTAAGTGCAAAAATAAATCAAGTCCGTACCGTTGATGATTTAAAAAAGACTGTATCTGAATTGAATAGTGCACAAAAACTAGAAAACAGTTTATTACAAATTGCTAACTTAACTTATAAAGCATCAGAATTAGATACTTTTTTTCGCTCACTGCATGACATCGTGAGTCAACTTTTGCCCGCTGAAAATTTCTTTATTGCACTGCATGAAAAGCAACAAGACACGCTCGAAGTTGTTTATATTGTTGAGGAAGGAATTCATAATAAGGCACATAAAACCATATCTAAAGCGCAGCTCAAAGACACAGCTTCTTATTACTTATTACAAACAGAGAAACCTTTATTACTTAGTAAATCTGACTATCAAGCGCATATTGATAAAGGTCACTTCACTCTGGTCGGGCGCGAATCTGAGTCTTGGCTAGGTGTACCATTTAAGGTCAGTGAAAGAGTAAATGGTGTGATTGTTGTTCAAAGTTATGATCCGACCTTACAATATAGTCAGCGTCATTTATCACTATTACAATACGTTAGCCGACAAATAAGTATGGCTATTGATAGACAATTAGTGCGTCAAGAGCTTGAATATAGAGCGTTACATGATGACCTTACAGGCTTAGCTAATCGCTCTTTACTGATTGATAGAGTAAAGCAGGCCATAATTAAATTATCTCGCGCTAAAAAAGGAACTTTTCATGCTTTGGTGTATTTAGATTTAGACCGTTTTAAAAGCATTAATGACTCTTTAGGGCATGTTGTTGGCGATCACTTTATCATTAATGTCTGTGAACTCATTAAAGATAAAGTCCGTAATACCGATACATTTTCACGTTTAGGGGGGGATGAATTTGCTATATTAATGGAAAATTTAACTCACAAAAACCAAGTAAATGAAGCCTTAACCCGTTTTCAAAATGCACTCAAGGAACCGGTTAATGTCAATGGGCACTTGCTTCAAGCCTCGGCAAGTTTTGGTGTTGCCTTAAGTGAAAATACAACAGATAAAGCGTATATGTTATTACAGCAAGCTGATGCAGCTATGTATGAAGCAAAATCTTCAGGTCGAGGACAAGTTAAATTTTTTAACAGTTCGATGCGGCAAAAACTTAAATCGAATGCCGATATTGAAAATGATTTACAAAGTGCAATTGAGAAAAATGAATTTGAGCTATATTATCAGCCCCTATTCAAAATTTCTGATAATACAGTAATAGGTTTTGAAGCATTAGTGCGTTGGCATCATCCTATTAAAGGCTTTGTAGCCCCGAATGAATTTATCCCGATTGCAGAATCTACAGGGCAAATCATTAATTTAGACCTTTATTTATTAGACTTAGCAGCACAGCAAATACACGCCTGGTATGAGCAAGGTCTCCAATTTAATAAAGTCACTGTTAATGTCTCATCTCGTCACTTTGCTAGTTTAGAGTTTGTGAGTCAAATGCATGCAATTTATAATAAATATAAATTACCTTTGGGATCATTATGTCTTGAAATTACCGAATCAGGGTTAATTGAAAACCTAAACATTGCTAATAAAATTATTGACGGTTTAACCCCTTTAAAAGTAAAACTATGCTTAGATGACTTTGGTACTGGTTATTCTGCTTTGGGCTATTTACACCAGCTGCCTATTCATATATTAAAAATTGATAAAAGTTTTATCGATCACATACAACATAAAAGTAATCCTCTCGTAGAGGCGATTTTAACCTTAGCAAGCTCATTACAACTCGAAGTGGTCGCAGAAGGTATAGAAACCATAGAACAGTTAAATATATTAAAAAAGACACAATGTGATTATGGTCAAGGGTATTTCATTTCAAAACCAGTCACTGCAACTGACGCTGTTAAATTTTTAACGCCATAAATATTACTTTATTACGCTGTTTACTTATCTAATATAGCTTGGCCCCATAAACAAGTTAACACAGTAAACGGCGCCCACGGGCTTTCACTACGCTTAAATATCTTATAAATATATGCCACACATTTTACACGGTTACTGTATCTAAAAAATTAACTTACACATGAAACAAACTCATTCATTATTATTTTTATACGCGGTATAAGGCCTGAAATTATTAACTATTTTCATATTAATGAATAAATCCTGTAAAATTAAACCACATTTAGCCATCTAGACATTGAAGCGGCTTGTTTAAAAGCGTACTATATCCATAATCTGAGTGAAACTCACTGTCCACATGAGAATATTTAAAGATGATTGATATTAAGCACCTAAAAACAATTTCAACCCTTAAAGAAACCGGCTCTTTGGTAAATACCGCAAGAGAGTTATTTCTAACGCAGTCAGCTTTATCTCATCAAATTAAAGATTTAGAAAACAAACTAGATTGCCAACTTTTTGAACGTAAAACTCAACCTGTACGTTTTACACCTCAAGGTATGTTATTAGTTGAGCTTGCTAACGAAGTGTTACCGCGTGTTGAAGCGACAAAATGTAGATTAAAAGAAAGCTTAAACCAACCAATATCGCAATTAAGGCTCAGTGTTGAGTGTCATGCCTGTTTTCATTGGTTATTACCAACTATAAAAGAGTTTAATAACTTTTGGCCTGATATTAAAATTGATTACGAACGTGGTTTTAGCTACGACGCTATCCCCGATTTATTAAATGATGAACTGGATTTAGTCCTTACATCAGATATCCGTGAGCCCGATAAACTAGAATACGCTCACTTATTTGATTTTAAACTAAAATTAATTGTTGCACCGGACCATCCTCTGGCAAAAAAAGCGTATGTCACCGCATTAGATCTTAAAAATGAGACCATTATCTCATACCCTATTCCAAAAGAGCGCCAAGATATCTTTAAGCATTTTATCCAAAATGCACGATTCGATGGTACCTTAAAAACGGTTGACCAAGGTTTGCTTATATTTCAGTTAGTAAGTGCTGGTATGGGGGTTGCTGCATTACCTGATTGGTTAGTAACACCTTATGAAAGCCAAGGCTTAATTAAATCAATTCCTTTGGGAGCTCTTGGGTTAACACGGCCTATGTATTTAGCGATGAAAAAAGATATGAAAGATAACCCTGTATATCGTCACTTCTTGAATACATGTAAACAAAATAACGGTCGATAACCTCTATGTTTGTGATAAAAAAAATCGTTGGCGGCCTACTTATGCCACTTCCTGTATTGGGGCTTTTTAGCTTTATCATGTTGTTAATTGCGTTTAAAAACCGAAAGTCAGCGTTAGTGATATCAACATTATCACTTGCTGTCTTGCTCGCAATTAGTACCCCTTTTGTTGCCAGTCGAATTATTGAGCCTAATGAGCCAATCTCGTTAGCATTTAATCGATTAAAACAACCAAGCATAGATAAAATTATCGTATTAGGATGTGACGTCAACCCAAATGCAGCATTAAGTGCTAATAATCAATTGGGTAATTGCGCATTAACACGCCTAGTTGAAGGTATAAAGTTAGCAAAGTACTATCCGCAAGCGCAGCTTATTGTCTCTGGTGGAGGCTATAACATGGTCACTAATAGCAGCTTAATGTATAAAACAGCAATTAGTTTAGGGGTTAATAAAGCCCGTATTAGCCAAAATCCATACGCCATGGATACAGCCGCTGAAGCACGGCTGTTAGCACCTCAACTAATCGATTATAACGTGGCGTTGGTCACCTCTGTTTTACATATGCCACGAGCAAAAGGTTTATTTAATGCTCAAGGCATAGATGTGATCCCTGCTGCCACTGACTACCATAACTTTTCAATTATTCCTATGCATAAGCAGTTTGTACCCAGTGCGCATACTCTTATGGTGGTCACTCAATATTGTCATGAAATGATTGGCAACGCATGGATAGGTTTACGTCGTTTTATAAATCCTGAGTCAGTTTAACTCATTTCATGACTATTTTATTGCATTAAACGGGGTTATCTATATCTACAAAGGTCACTTCTAAGCCATATTCATACGCTAATAATTCACCTAATGCTTTCACTCCGTAGCGCTCCGTTGCATGGTGACCCGCAGCAAAAAAATCTATATGCTGCTCTCTAGAGCTGTGGATGGTTTGCTCTGACGCTTCACCAGTTAAAAATGCATCAATACCTTGCTCTGCGGCTAAATCAATATACCCTTGCCCGCCTCCTGTGCATAATCCAATTGTGTGTATTTTATCTTTACGTACCAAGCTTGTTAACGGCGCTCGATTAAGGACTTTTGTAATTTTATCGGCAAATTCTACACCGCTTAAAGGCTGTTTTAATACTCCCTTCATAGCAACACTATTTGTAACTGGCTCCAACCCAGCCTGTAATTCAATATCTAATAACTTAGCAAGTTGTGCGTTATTACCTACCTGTGGATGAACATCTAGCGGTAAATGATAGGCAAATAAATTTATATCATGTGCAAGCAGAGCACTTATTCGACGTTTTTTCATACCGGTGATCGGCTGTGATTCACCTTTCCAAAAATAACCATGGTGGACTAATATTGCATCGGCTTGTTGCGCTATTGCTGCATCGATTAACGCTTGGCTTGCGGTAACGCCTGTAATCACTTTTTTTATCTCATTTTTCCCCTCGACTTGTAGTCCGTTAGGGCAAAAATCCTTAATCGTATTGGGTTTTAAAATAGTATCTAATAGTTGAGTAAATTCTTTACGTTGCATATTGATTACCTTACTTTGCACTGAATTTTGTGCAAATTTTGGCGCTTATAGGCTAAAAATGGAAGGAAAATCGCAAAAAATTGAAAAATGCGATGAAAATAGGTATAAATACCCTCTTCTTTATCTGTGTTCACAACGTATAGGGTCTCTGATGAGCAAACTAGACAAAACAGAAGTGTTATCTGCCTTTGAAGCAGCGTATGAAGCTGCCAATGGTAAAAAACCTGAAATCACCACTAAACCAGGCTGGTACAGCATCGATGGCGGTAAAAATTTACGCCTAGCTGACGTAGCTGAGCTAACTAAAGAATTAAGCTCTGGTAAAACAACTGAAAAAGCGCCAGCTAAAAAAGCTAAAACTAAAACAGCTACGCCTGTTAAAGCACAGAAAAAAGCGCCATTCTCTGTCATTACTGAAAACGAAGATGGCTATACCGCTGAAGAGCTTTGGATAGTAGAGCTTGCTCGTAAAGACCATGACTGCCGTTTACCACGTGGTGTTGTATAAGTCATACTAGCTAGCAAATTGTTTTGTGTATTTTGCATTGCAATTTAAACGATAAAAAAACCCCATTAATTAGCAATGCTAACAACTGGGGTTTTTTATTACACATTAAAATAATTTAGTGTGTAACGTGTTATTTTCAGCACCATTTAGAACTTTTCAAAATAAAGTGCTTCACGTGGTTTAGCACCCACTTCGTTCATTGTTGCGGCATTAAATAACCGTCCATTAATCATCGTGTATTGAACTTTATCAGACTGGCGAATATCTTTTAGTGGATCACCATCAATCACTATTAAATCCGCAAGCTTGCCAACTTCTAATGATCCAATATTCTTGTCAAGGCCAAGGTATTTAGCGGGGTCAAGCGTTGATGCTCTAATTGCTTCTAGTGAGCTCATCCCCCCTTGAGCAAACATCCACATTTCCCAATGTGCGCCTAATCCTTCACGTTGTCCATGCGCTCCTAGATTAACCAATACACCTAAATCTTGTAACTCAGCCGCTACGCGGGCGTTGTTAAAATGGTTATAATGATGATCTGGGGCTTTCACTCTGCGCATTGAGCGTGGTAATAATTGATTTTTGGGTACAAATTTACTTAACCTCGGATGGTTCCACACATCTGTTTTATCATACCAATAGTTTTCTCCCCAAATTCCACCATATGCCACTACTAAGGTCGGTGTGTAACCAACCTCACTTTGCGACCATAACTGTTTAATATCATCGTATATATGCTCAACAGGAATAGAATGCTCAATGCCAGTATGGCCATCAACCACCATACTAAGATTATGTTGTAATAACGAGCCACCTTCGGGTACAACCATCATTTCGAGTTCTCGGGCTGCTTCAATAACTTGCTGGCGCTGTTCTCTGCGCGGCTGGTTATAAGATTTTACGCTAAATGCACCTACTTTTTTAAGTCGCTCCAAATGAAACTTTGCATCTGCTAATGAGTCAATATGGGAGGTATACCCTGGCATATTCGCACCATATAAAATGGTCCCTGTAGAAAAAATACGTGGCGCAACTAACATCCCAGCCTTTTGCATTTCACTGGCAGTAAATATTTCAGAGGTATCATTAGATGGGTCGTGAATCGTCGTTACGCCAAGCGCTAAGCCAGCAAAGTTTTTCCAGTTTTGCTGAGGAATAATTTCATCGCTGCCTTGAGCACCATGTGCATGCGCATCAACAATTCCTGGCATAATTGTTTTCCCTGCTACGTCGATAATTTCAGCGCCTTTTGGAATCGTTATATCGGCTAATTCACCGATGGCTTTTATATGCTTACCATCAGTAATAATGACGCCATTATTAATCACCTTTTCACCGTCCATAGTAATAATTTTTGCACCCGTTAATGCTATCATTCCCTCTGGTGCAGCCATTTTTTTACTAAAGCCAATACTCTCACCACTTTTAACTTTAAAGTCAGTATTGTCGGCCTTATTTATTGCAAACATGCCATCTAAACTCGCATGATAAAGCTCAGGCCCTAAACTCCAATATAATTTATCACTGTTGGCGCTCCAGCTTATATTTTCACCTGCACGTACAGAAAGCTGTTCAATAGGGAATTGAGTATCTTTAGGGCTTATATCTATCGCAGTACCACTTTGCACTAAGGGGGTAACAAATACTTTAAAACGCTCAGCAAATGCTAAATATTGTCCATCTGGTGATACCCTAAACTCGGTCGCATGCTGAGATTGATATAATTTACGTACTTTTTTGCTTTCAAGTTCTACAACACTAAAACTAGGTTTTGGCCAAGGACTCATGATGAACACACGGTCGTTTTGTGCACCAAATTGAGGTTGATAACCGCTTTTAGTAATTAATTCGCTTTCTCCCCCTTTCACACTCACACGATAGATACCTGGGTTAAGTGACCACTTGGGGTCTAAAATACGACTGCCGGTTGCTTTACGATACACTACAGTTTTACCATCAGGGCTAAACGTAGGTTCTACATATTTACCCGGCTCTTTGGTAATCGTATTACCACGGCCACTGCGTGAAGAAACAACTCTCACAGACCCTTGTTCGTTGTCGTCCCACGTTGTGTAAACAATTTTCTTTCCATCTCGAGAATACTGAGGAAACAGCTCATAGTGAGACGTTTGCTTTGTTAATCGTTTAATTTTACCTGAACTTAAATCGCGCTTATAAATATAACCCAAAGCCTCAAAAATAGCGGTTTCACCATCAGGGCTTATTTGAACATTACGCAACATTTTTACATCAAATTCTTCACTATCGATGTTTTGGCTAAAACGAACCGCAGTTTGTATTTTTTTATTCGTATTTACTTTAAATGGAATCGTTTTTACAGCACGATCATTAACAGTAAGCTGATGAATGCGTCCACCAGCCCAAAAAACGAGCTCTTCATTATCAGGTGTCCATGCTATCGTTGGATATACACCATGGATAGCCCATGTCTCTTGCATATCACGTTCAAGCTTACTATACAGTTGTGTATGCTCACCACTGGTTAAATCGTACAAGTATAAGCTGGTCTGAAAATCATCTCGTTTAATATAAGCTAACTTTTTGCCGTCAGGAGAAGGGGTCGGTCTAATTGCCCCCCCCATACCATCTATTACCGTTTCTATTTCACCCGTTTCTCTATCGTAGCGTTTTATTTTATAAATACCTGCCACAGAATCTTTAGAGTAATGAAACGTTTTACCTGGAGTTGCATCATGCGAAAAATAAACATAACGGCCATCGGGTGAAAACATCGGTTCCCCGAGATCTTTTTGATCATTTTCGCGCTTAGTTAACTGAACGCCTTTACCACCCGCTTTGTGGTATAACCAAACTTCTCCAGCACCTAACGAGCGACTAGCAGTAAAATGCTTACGAGCAACAAGGAAGTCACCATCGGGGCTCCATGCTGGGCTATTAAGTAATCTGAAGGTTTCATTTGTCACTGCGTGCTGATTTTCACCAGTAATATCCATGACCCAAATGTTATCGCCACCGCCTTGATCTGATGTAAATGCGATATATTTACCATCAGGGCTAAAACGTGGCTGCATTTGCCATGCAATATCAGATGTTAACTGAGTGGCCGTGCCGCCATTAATAGGCATCGTATAAATATCGCCAAGCAAATCAAATACAATTGACTTACCATCTGGGCTAATATCTATGTTCATCCACGTACCTTGATCAACATTAATAGTGGCATCAACAAACTGACCTTGCGGTGAGTCGACTTGCCATTTATCTAATTTTTCATTTGCGTTAGCATTACCAAGTGTGAGTGACACTGATAACGCTAGTGCTGTTTTAAGCATTGTTTTCATGCATTTCTCGCTTGTTATTATGGTTTTAATTATTTATAACTTGATTGCAACAAAAACCAAGGCAATATGCCAGTGTTATTAGATTAAGCAACAAAGTTAATGCCAAGCTTTAGGGTCGAATTGGTAATAATCCACGAGTAATTGATATATTTGAGGATCAAATTGTTTTAACTGTAATGGCTTTTCTATGAAAGTTTCGGTGATAACAGCAAAAAATTCGGCCTCATTTGTTGCCCCGTAACTGTCAATTACATGGGGTATATTATAAGCAACGTGAGATTTTAATTGAGTAAATGCACGATTAAATACTTCAGCCCATTTTTGGTATTGCGCTTTTGAGCTAAGTGCAGGTGTGCCTGTTGTTTTACCCGTTTGCTGGTCAAGTTGATGGGCAAATTCATGAAAAACTAAATTATGGCCATCACTGGGTAAACGGTTACCTTGCAGTACATCATGCCAACTAAGTACAAGCGTCCCCCCAGGCCATGACTCACCTTGACGCACGCTAGTATGGTAACTGACAAGTCCTGCATTATCGCGTGTAGATTGCGGCGCATAATACGCACTTGGATAAAGAAGAATCTCTTTTACATTTTTATAAAGAGGCCAAGGCTTATTTAATACTAACAAGCACGCGTCAGCAGCAATGAGTAATTTCATCGGCGCGGTGAGTGTTAAACCATCGCGGGCAAGAAAACGCTTTTCATTTAAAAACCAAATAATATGTCGTTCTAGCTTAGATCTATCGACATCCGTCATTTTAAAATAAATCGGCATGTAGCGTTTTAAGATTGCTTGCTCATGAGAGGTTAAAGCAACATGATTATATTTACGCTGCCAATATGTACGTTGTAGTTCAGGCCAGCACCAATACAAGACAACAAAAGCCGCTAATATTAGTAATAATAGTGCATTAACCATAGGTATATTCTCTTTGTATTTATACCTTATCAATATGCACTAAAAGTAATTTTTCAATTATTTCACGCTAGAAAATAATTCGGTGCGATTGCGACCGTTATTTTTAGCTTGATATAACGCCTGATCTGCACTGGATAATAACTTGTCATAATCATCGATACCACGAGATTCACATACACCAAAACTTGCGGTAACAATCAACCCTGGTGCAATATCATTAAAATCGTATGTGGCAATATCTTGGCGCAATAATTCACACTCCAATTTCGCTTGCTCTGCAGATTTATTAGGGAATAGCAAAGTAAACTCCTCTCCCCCCCAACGAGCTATCTCATTTAAGTTATCGCAGCGTTGCTTTAATAACTCAGCTATTATACAAATAACTTTATCGCCGACTAAGTGTGACCAGCCATCATTTATTTTTTTAAAGTGATCAATATCTAAAATAGCGACAGATAACACGTTGTTACTATTTTTATATTCGTCAAAATGCTCAGCCACCCAGCCATCAAAAGCACGCCTATTAGGTAACTGAGTTAATTGATCGTGAGTTGCTTGATAAGCAAATGCATCAGCTTGTTTTTGCAGATCGGTTGTTTGTTGTTTTACTCTGCTTATCAGTTCTAATTCAATTTTTTTGAAATGGTATAAACGATATCTATAAAGCAGATAAATAAATACAATAAATAAGCAAAAAGCGGCTAATTGAAAATACCATTTTTGCCAAAGATACGCTTTTATTTCAAAATTAATTACTTGCTGATTATTTTGCCACTGCCCATTTGGGTAACCTGCGCGCACCATAAACGTATACTTTCCAGGTGGTAAATTGGTGTACTCGGCAGAATTTACTTGATAACGATTTACCCATTCATCTGAAAAGCCTTCAAGCTTTGTCTGAAACACTAAACGTTGCGGCATGATAAAACTCAGTCCCGCATAGTGAAATGAAATCCTCGAAATATCTGGGGCTAACACGACTGTTTTGTCTGTTTGAGGCATGAGTATCGTTTGCCCATCAACCATAAAACTCTCTATTACGGTCGGTAAGGCAACTTGTTTAGCTTGCTCAAGCCGCGAAGGCATAACCATAGCCACCCCCTCAGCAGTGGCAAACCATATCGTTCCATCTTTATGAAGTGTTGCAGAAGGCGTCGACCCACCATTAGCTTGCGCACTTAACATGCCATCCCCTTCATCAAATAATTGATATACTGCGGGTGTGTCTACCTTTGCATCTAATACCGCATTCACTTGCTCTTTATTGACTTTAATTATGCCCCTGTTACTAGGCAACCAAAATGCGCTATTATGAGCCACAACCTGAAAAAGCTTATCTACAGGCAAGCCATGTTGCTTTCCAAAAATGTGCATCTGAGCACTTGCTTGATTATATCGAACTAGCCCTCTATCGGTGGCCATCCATACATAATCTTGCTCCATATAAAAGCCAAACGCATATTGTGCACCCAGCTCTTGTGGAAAATTAATAACCTCTATAGTGTGTAAGCTATTATCAAACTTAGCCACACCTTTACCCGAACCTATCCAAATATTACCCGATTTATCTTCACTAATAGCTAAAATAAAACGGCTTTGTAAATCATAATGGGAGCTAAACTGCATAAGGCTACCATCAGCGTTAATGCGAGTCACACCGGCAGCAGTCCCTATCCACAAACGCTGTTGACTATCTAAAAAAAGAGCCCGTACTTCGTTGCTATTAAGGCCATTAGAACGGTTTAATACCGGAACAACATGATCGCCCTGCACCTTAAATAAGCCAGCAGTATAAGTCCCTACCCAAACTTCACCATTGAGATCTTCGTATAAACTCAATACAGATAACGTAGAGCGGTTATTAGGTAAGGTATAAGTGTGTATTTTTTTATTAACAATCCTATTTAAGCCAGAGCTACCGCCAACCCATAAACTGCCATCAGAGTGAGATAACACGGTGCGGATATAATTCCCTGCAAGCCCTCTTTTACTGGTCCACGATGAAAAAGGAGCTTCTCGTAAACGATAAATACCAGCGTTAGTTCCCACCCAAATACTATTTTCTCTATCTTGGTAAAGCGATAGGATACGGTTTGCTGGTAAACCTTGCTCTGCATTTAATTGCTCTACTGAGTTATTAGCAACCCTAAAAATACCTTTATTAATTGTTCCCAACCACAAGTCGCCATTATGATCTTCTAACAGACTAGAAATAGACTCTTGATTTAACGTGCTGTGAACAGTTTTAAAATAGCCATGTTCAAGCTTCCATGCGCCTTGCTCACTACCGACAATTAACTGCCCTTTACGATTAAGCAATAAGGTATATACAGAGGCATTTGGTAAACCCGACTCTAAGCCAATTAAGGTCGCTTGTTTATCAACTATTTTGTATAAGCCGGCGCTGGTTGCAACCCAAATAACATTATTATTATCTTCTACGATTCGGTATGCACTCACGTTCGAAATGATTTCAACATCGCCCTCACTCGTTTCATTACGTAAAAATACACCTTCATTTTCGATTGCTAACCATAAACCGACACCCTCTTGGTTATGTAGATGATTAACCATTGATTTAGCTGATTTTTTAGTATCCCACTGATGATGTTTTAATTGGCTAATCCCTCCTCTTGAGCCGGCAATATATAAACTGCCATCGGTTTGAACAGCCAGGGTTCTTAATCCAGAATCAGGTAGGTTATTGATTTCACTTCGCGTGAAAATAGTAAACTCTAAGCCATTAAAGCGCGCTAAACCTTCCCACGTTGCAATCCATAGGTAGCCGTCGGGTGTTTGTGTGATGGCATTAATACTGTTATGAGGTAAGCCATTATGAGTACTCCAAGACTCAGAAAAGTAATCGGTTAACGGAAGTTTTTGATTAGCAGATACAGCGGTGAAGCTCATTAAACAACAAGACAAAATTACAATTAAGTACTTCATTTTTAATTCAATGGCCTCAGTTAAATATCGGTATATAAATAAATTCTTTTTATAATACCATTATTTTTTATTATTACTTGTTTAAAATTTTATGCTAAAAGCATTCATCTAATTGCTGCTGTAATATTTTGATAAAATGTGCAACATGTAAACCATCTAATAAAGAGTGATGCACATCGATTGCTAAAGGCATACATCCACTGTGGCAATCATATTTACCAAATACAAATTTAGGGATCCCTTGCGTATTACTTGTATCAAATGCATGAGAAAAACTACTAAAGTTAAGCCAAGGCAATACTGATACATGTATTAAATCAGCTGCTTGCTGTGTTTTCTCAAATGTATCATTAAATAATGGTGCTGCTTTTGTCGTTTTACTCACGTGCTGTGCATAGGTGATAAATTCAGATAAATCATTATATCTCGAAAAACAACTAAATCTGAACGTATCGTCGGGTGCAAGCTCAACCACACTCGCCCTTACCTTATCCAGTTGTATTGCTCTATCATCTTGAATACGCAACATCATCGGCTCATATAAATGACAAGCTGTTAAAGTGGCATGAATATAACTATAAAAAAAAGATTGCTGCTTACGCTTGCAATAGTCGTACAATTTTTTTGCATTTATTTGAACGCACACACTAAAGTAAGGCTGAGCCATATTTTTAAATAACTCAAAGTGAGGCTTACGTGGCCAACGGTGGAAATCAAAATCTGCCATTTAATTTATCTCATAAAAAAGACGTGCGATTGCACGTCTTTAGACTACCTTGTTTACTTTATAAAATTAAGCGTTAATTAACTCTTGCGCTAGCTCATCTGCAATTACATGAGTTGATTTTTGCTCGCTTTCGCTACGGGCAAATATTTCGCTCAGCGTGTCATAAATACCCTCAACATGCTGTTTAGAGTTTGCTTCGTTATAACCTTCAGGCGCAGTTTCGTGATAAACATTAATAATGCCACCGGCATTTATTACATAATCAGGCGCATATAATATACCTCGTTGACGTAATGCCTCTCCATGACGAGGCTCTGCTAACTGGTTATTTGCACACCCTGCAACAATACTCGCTTTTAATCGAGTCATTGTGTCATCATTAATAGTGGCACCTAAAGCACAAGGCGCATATACATCAACATCTAAGTCATAAATTTCATCAACCGGTACTGCTGTTGCATTAAATTTATCAACCACCTTAGCAATCGCATCTGGATTAATATCGGTGACAAATAACTGCGCCCCCGCTTGATGTAAGTACTGGCATAAACTAAATGCCACCGCGCCTAACCCTTGCACAGCGACTTTAACGCCAACTAAATTATCATCACCGCGCTGATGCTTTAAAGCGGCTTTGATACCTAAAAAAGTGCCCAATGCAGTAAAAGGAGAGGGATTACCACTTTTACCTTCTAAGCCAAGTACATAATCAGTTTCTTTATTCATCAATGCGACATCACCACAGGTAATATTCACATCTTCGGCACAAAAATAGCTGCCGCCGAGTAGTTCTAGTTTTCGCCCAAAAGCACGAAATAATGACTCTGACTTTATTTTTTTTGCATCGCCAATAATCACTGATTTACCACCACCAAATGGTAAACGTGCCACCGCATTTTTATAGGTCATCCCTTTAGCTAAACGCAGTACATCATACACAGCAGCAGCATCATCGCTATAATCCCACATTCTACAACCCCCTACTGCTGGGCCCAAATTAGTATTATGTACTGCAATAATTGCTTTTAAGCCTGTTGCTTCATCTGTACAAAATACGACTTGCTCATGGTTATCAAATTCAGCTTGATTAAAAATAGCCACTTTAAACTACTCCGAGATTAAATTTTTAGGGGGGAGGAAAAATTAACAAAACTTTATCAGGTCGCTATTTTATTGCAATATAAACCAATATTTCAAATGAATAAAACAACATAATTTAAAAATATGCTTATTTAAACTACCTAATAACTTATTTAAGAATGTAATAACCTGCTTATACACTTACATCTGTTTATTTATAAAAACCCGCAGACAAAAAAAGCGAGCTAATTAGCTCGCTTTGTCTTTGTTATTAAATATTTACTTTAACTTTTCATCGAGCTCAGCAATTTTGGCTTTCCAAATTGCAGGACCCTGAGTGTGTGCATTTGCACCTTCACTATCTACAGCAACGGTTACAGGCATATCTTCTACTTCAAACTCATAAATAGCTTCCATACCTAAATCTTCAAATGCGACTACACGTGCTTTTTTAATTGCCTTAGAAACTAAGTAAGCAGCGCCACCTACCGCCATTAAATATACCGATTTGTGTTGTTTAATTGAGTCAACGGTTGCAGGGCCTCGTTCGGCTTTACCAATCATGCCTACAATACCTGTTTTTTCTAACATCATATCAGTAAATTTATCCATACGTGTCGCTGTTGTTGGGCCCGCCGGGCCTACAGCTTCATCTCCAACCGCATCAACAGGACCGACGTAGTAGATAAACTTATTATCAAAATCAACACCTTCAGGTAAACCTTCACCTGAATTGATCATATCTTGCAAACGTTTATGAGCCGCGTCTCGACCTGTAAGGATCGTGCCCGAAAGTAAAACGGTTTCACCCATTTTCCACTCTTTTACATCTGCTTTTGTTAATGTATCTAAATTAACACGGCGAGTCCCCTCACCGACTTCAAATGTAACTTGTGGCCAATCTTCAAGTTTTGGCGCTTTTAAATCAGCAGGGCCTGAGCCATCTAATGTAAAGTGTACGTGGCGAGTTGCAGCACAATTGGGGATCATAACAACGGGTTTTGATGCGGCATGTGTTGGCGCCGTTTTTACTTTTATATCAACAACTGTCGTTAATCCACCTAAACCTTGTGCACCAATACCTAACTTATTTGCGCGCTCAAAGATTTCTAAACGAAGTTTTTCTTCAGTAGTTTCTGCTCCACGCTCCATTAGCTCATGGATATCAACGGGGTCCATTAATGACTCTTTGGCCATGACCGCAGCTTTTTCTGCCGTACCACCAATACCTATACCTAACATGCCTGGCGGACACCAACCAGCTCCCATGGTTGGTAGCGTTTTTTCAACCCATGCAGCAACATCATCTGATGGGTTTAACATCACCATTTTACTTTTATTTTCTGAGCCGCCGCCTTTCGCTGCGACCATCACTTCAACTTCGCCACCTGCGACTAAGTCAATATGCACAACTGAAGGAGTATTATCTTTGGTGTTTTTACGTGTACCTGCTGGGTCGGCAACTATCGAAGCACGTAATGGGTTATCTGGATTTAAATAAGCACGTCGAGTACCTTCATCTACCATTTGTTGTACCGTTAAATCGGTTTTATCCCATTTAACATCCATGCCCACTTTTACAAAACACGTAATAATCCCTGTATCTTGGCATAAAGGGCGCTTACCTTCTGCCGACATACGTGAGTTTATTAAAATCTGTGCGATGGCATCCTTAGCCGCTTTACTTTGTTCTTTGTTATACGCTTTTTCAAGTGCTTGAACAAAATCAAGTGGGTGATAAAAAGAAATATATTGCAATGCATCTTCAATGCTATCAATAAAGTCTTGCTGACGGATTGTACTCATAGTGGTTCCTTAAGTTCCCGTTAGGCTTAACACGTAAGCCAAATCAAACCGGTGACGGTGGTTTGCTGTGTTATTTAAAATTTGTTACTACAACATTTAACTAAACGCTGCCAAAAAAATTTCACTTATGATAACCTCCCAGCCCGTTTCGAGCTAGTTCTTAAGGGGGCAGTTAATGCTAAACAATGAAAATAATTTAAAAAAATTAGTAATTAACCAAAACTGTATTGACGTGTTTGCTCATTACGCTCATTTGCCTTATGCCATTTTACTTGATTCGGCAAGTGATCAGCATGTTGATAGTCGTTACGATATCATCGCCATTGCCCCATCGAGCACACTAGAAGTAAAAGATAATAAAAGCTACTTGAACGAGCAGTTCGACCCTCGTTCATGCTTTGAAATTTTGCAAACTGAATTAAACTTACTCGATGCTAATAAACCACATAGCCTTCCTTTTAACGGTGGCTGGCTTGGGTTTTTTGGCTACGACTTAAATAGATCGATAGAACACATCCCGCAGTTAGCTAAACACGATATCGACATGCCACAAATGGCCGTTGGATTGTACTTAGACGCCCTTATTTTTGATAAACAATGTAACAGCTGGTTTTACGTTTCACAGCCTAAAGTAAATCGTTTAGCGTTATATGAAAGCTATTTACAAACCCCAACTAAAAGTCTCCGCTTTTCACTAACCAGTGCATGGCAATCAAATATGGATGAAAAAACGTATGCGAAAAAATTTGCCAGCATCCACCGTTATTTAAAAACCGGTGATTGTTATCAGATTAATTTAGCGCAGCGGTTTGTAGCGGATTATCAAGGGAGTGAGTGGCACGCTTATAAAACCCTTCGAGAAGCAAATAAAGCGCCTTTTTCTAGTTTTATTAATCACCCGAATGGAGTGATTTTATCGATTTCACCCGAGCGCTTCATTTCAGTTAACGATAAGCGTGTACAAAGTAAACCAATCAAAGGAACTTTAGCTCGTAAAGACAACCCCGTACAAGATGTCGCTCAAGCACAAACATTATTAAATTCAGAAAAAGATCGGGCTGAAAACGTGATGATTGTCGACTTACTTCGCAACGATTTAGGTAAAGTTGCAAAACCCGGCTCTGTAAAAGTGCCTTCATTATTTGCTATAGAAAGTTTTCCGGCAGTCCATCATTTAGTCAGTACCGTTACCTCAGTGTTAGCACATGATAAAACAGCCGTTGACCAATTAAAGGCCGCTTTTCCTGGGGGGTCAATTACAGGCGCTCCGAAAATAAGAGCAATGGAAATAATTGAAGAACTGGAGCCGCATAAACGCAGTATTTATTGTGGCTCAATTGGCTATTTAAGTGCCTGTGGCGATATGGATACCAGTATTACAATTCGCACATTAGTCTGTCACAAAAACAAAATCTATTGCTGGGCCGGTGGAGGTATTGTGGCTGACTCTAAAGTTGAATTGGAATACCAAGAGACTTACGATAAAGTAAATAAAATTCTGCCATTATTAAAACTGTAGGTTATTTTGAATAGTGAAGATATCGTTACTCGGTTTTTATTAACATCACTTCCTACTTATAAGTCGATAAAGACTAACTTAAACACGCGTGCCAGTGCGGTAATCATTCCTATAATCGATATTAATAATCATGCCCATGTTTTATTGTGTAAACGTGCGAGTCATTTATCTCATCACCCGGGTGAAATATGTCTACCCGGTGGTAAATTTGAACCCCATGACTTAACCCTTCGCACAACCGCTTTGAGAGAGCTCAAAGAAGAGCTCAACATCGAATCTAACAATGTTAAAGTATTAGGCGTATTACCGGTTCACCACACGCTAACGGGTTTTACTATCAGCCCCTATGTTGCTTTATTGAAACCAACTACACAGTGGCAAAACGATGTAAATGAAGTGCAAGCTAGTTTTTTACTGCCTTTACATGCATTAAGCCAAGATCATAATTGGCAACATTTCACATTTGAGCGTAATAATAAGCTGCAACACTTACCGGGTTTTTACACCCCTTATGGCTTATTATGGGGGGCAACAGCAAATATTATTCGTCATTTTACTCGTCAGATCAGTTTAAAAACTGCGTAATAGTAGTTACAGCACAAAGGCGGTGCGTTATGATAGTCGACCGTTCAAAGTTCAGCATGCGTGCTGGTAAAATAGAGGCACATTATGATCAGTGCATTTGATATGTTTAGTGTAGGCATAGGACCATCATCGTCACATACGGTAGGACCAATGCGTGCATCGCGTTTATTTGTCAATGAATTAACAGAGCAAAAATTACTCACTAAAGTTACCAATGTAAAAGTAGAATTATATGGCTCACTTGGCCAAACAGGTATAGGGCATGGCTCAGGTAAAGCCGTTATATTAGGCCTTGCAGGTTACGATCCTGAAACCATCGATGCTGATGCTGTAGAAGGGATTTTGGCAACCATAGAGCAAGAACAAGTTATTTATTTAAATAAACAACAAAAAGCTAATTTTCCAAAACAAGGGGCTATTATATTTCATCGCCGTAAAACCTTGCCAAAACATTCAAATGCCATGGAAATTATAGCTTCAAATGAAAAAGACGTTTTATTTCGCAAAGTATACTACTCAATCGGCGGCGGCTTTATCGTAAGCGATGAAGAGTTTGAAAATGAAAAACAAGCTGCTATTGATATTCGCGAGCAAAACCCAGCCCCCTTCCCTTTTGACAGCGCACAAAAATTACTCGAATTATGTAAAGAATCAGGGTTTAGTGTGTCCACCCTGATGATGCAGAACGAAAAAACTTTACGCAGCGAAAATCAAATAAAAGATGAGCTTTTTAATATTTGGCAAGTAATGAAAGCCTGTATTGAGCGTGGTATGCGTACAGAAGGGATTTTACCCGGTGGACTAAAAGTAAAACGACGTGCCCCCAGTTTATATTTAAAACTGAATGTAGAAGTCAGTAACGATCCACTTCGTGCTATGGACTGGGTTGATTTATTTGCATTAGCCGTAAATGAAGAAAATGCAGCGGGAGGGCGCGTTGTTACAGCGCCAACTAATGGTGCAGCAGGAATTTTACCTGCGGTTTTAATGTATTATCATACTTTTATAAAAGAAGTAGACCGAGATATTGCAACACGTTATTTATTAACTGCCGCGGCGATTGGTATTTTATATAAAAAGAATGCGTCTATTTCAGGAGCCGAAGTGGGATGCCAAGGTGAAGTCGGTGTTGCATGCTCTATGGCAGCAGGCGCATTAACAGAAATTGTGGGTGGCAATGTTGTTCATGTTGAAAATGCAGCTGAAATTGGCATGGAGCATAACTTAGGATTAACCTGTGATCCCGTTGGCGGATTAGTTCAAGTCCCCTGTATAGAGCGTAATGCTATGGGTGCTATAAAAGCAATTAATGCTTCTAGATTAGCCATTAGAGGCAGCGGTGAGCAAAAGGTATCTCTTGATAAAGTCATTAAAACCATGCTTGATACTGGCAATGATATGAAAACAAAATACAAAGAAACCGCACGCGGTGGGTTAGCTGTTAATATTATTGAGTGTTAATATTATTATGATAAAAAAGCCGCACAAGTGCGGCTTTGTATTATAAATAAATTATTTTATGGGCAGTTCCACATCTTCAAACAGCTTATCAACATCGTCTTGATTACGAAGCAAACTTGCACGTTCAACGCGTTCTTTGGTTAAGTGTGGGGCAAAGCGCTCAATAAAGTCATACATATAAGTACGTAAAAAACTACCTTTTCTAAACCCTATTTTAGTTGTACTAGCTTCGAACAAATGGCTAGCATCAATACACACTAAATCAGTATCAGTAATCTCATCAACGGCCATAGAAGCAACAACACCGACACCTAAACCTAAACGGACATATGTTTTTATGACATCGGCATCGGTGGCAGTAAAGACAATATGAGGCTCGAGCCCCTGAGCATTAAATGCTTTATCAAGTTCAGAGCGTCCAGTAAAACCAAATACATATGTGATCAGTGGATATTGAGCAATATCATTGACGGTTAAGGTATTTGCCTTTTTAGCAAGTGGGTGATCTTTTGCCACCACAATACTTCTATTCCAATGATAACAAGGTAACATAACCAAATCTGAATATAAGTGCAGTGCTTCAGTTGCTATTGCAAAGTCAGCATCACCTCTGGCTGCTGCATCAGAAATTTGTTGCGGTGTGCCTTGGTGCATATGTAACGATACCGCAGGAAATTTTTTCATAAACCCTTGAATAACATTAGGCAACGCATAACGTGCTTGTGTATGGGTTGTGGCAATATTTAACTTACCTTGATCCGGTAAAGTATGCTCATTAGCCACCGCTTTGATACCCTCTACTTTAGAGAGTATTTCGCGAGAAATATTAATAATTTCTTCACCCGCTCCGGTTACATGAGTTAAATGCTTGCCACTACGCCCAAAAATTTGCACACCAAGTTCGTCTTCAAGCATCCTCACTTGTTTAGAAATACCTGGTTGAGAGGTAAATAAACTTTCAGCAGTCGCCGACACATTTAATTTATGATTTTGTACTTCTACGATATATCTAAGTTGTTGTAATTTCATAGCTGCATTTTTTAGTTTTATTATTCAATAAAGTAGATGAGAGTATGTGGCTAAAAACGAGTAAATAAAATAAATAACGCTTTAAACAAAATAGCATGACATACGCCTAGTTTAGCTACTAGGCTAGCATAATCTATTATGTTCAGGTAGCTCATTTATGAGCAATACTAATTTTTGTCATGTTAATGACCATACAGTGGTATAATCAATAATTATAAAAATAACTAATTTCATAAAAATAATGTAATATTATCCAGTATTAGATTATGAACTAGAGAGTTTTAACATGATCGTTTCTATTATTATTATATTAATTGTTGCACTCATCATTATTGCCCTATGGGTTGGTGCAATGCAGCAACGTAAAGAAAAAAAAGAAATCGAACGCCGTAAAGAATTAACAAAGCTCAAAGCGATAATTGAAGAATCTGACGATGCATTAATGAATAGTGCAAATATCCCGCTTTCAGAGGCATTAATAAGAACACTACAAAGCAGAAGTTATAATGCGCTAATAGAAATGTCATCTTTATCGCCTAACTCCAAAGCCTTAAAAACTCGTTTATCTCAATCAAAAGAATTATTAGAAAAACCCGTTGAGGGCAATAATAGCGACACCATGGCGTTACCAAACAACGATAAGCAACTTATTGGTATCATTCAAAGTATAAAAAAAATACGCTCAATTATTCGTAGTGAACACAATAAAGGACGAATAGAAAGTGCAACATATTCAATGGAAGATAAACGCCTTGAAAAACTTCAGGTGAGAATTAACATAGACAGTCAAATTAAACGTGGGCTATCAGCACGTTCAGCGAGTATGGTTGGCTCTGCCCGTCAATACTTTGAAAAAGCATATGCAACATTAAGTGCATTAACTTATAGTGATGATTACATTACAGCAAAAAAGAACGAACTTGAAGGTTATTTAAATGCAATTACCAAAGAGTTAAAAAGTTCTAATGAGAAAGCACTGAAGAAAAAAGCGGAAGAAGAACAAGATGATTTAGATGTCTTGTTTGCTCCGAAGAAGAAGTGGTAACGGCAGTTAAAAGTGAATGCGATTTCTTCCTTCAGATTTTGCTTTATACAGTAATTTATCCGCTATTTCTATTGTTTGTTGATTGTCGTTAAAAGACTTGAAAGTTGCTCCACCAATACTTATTGTTAAATAATCATGCTCTGAAAACTGATGTTCGATAGCTAAGCTTTCTATGTTGCATTTTATTTTTTCGGCAACATATTTAGCGCCTTCTGAGCTGGTATTAGGTAACACAACAACAAACTCTTCACCACCATAGCGTGCCACAAAGTCTTGTGGTCGCAATAAGCTATCGGTAATTGTTTTAGCTACACGAATTAATGCATTATCACCTTGTAGATGACCATATATATCATTAAATTGCTTAAAGTAGTCAATATCAATAAGTAAAACCGCATAATCCGTTTTTTCTCTTAACGCATGTAATTCAACTTTTTCAAAATGACTATCAAAGTAACGACGATTAAATACATTAGTTAAACCGTCTAAAAACACTTGTTTTAAAAGTATGTCGTGCTGAAACTTAATCGTTAAATGTGAACGTACTCGTTGATAAAGTGTTTCGGGGTTAATAGGTTTCGTTACAAAATCCACAGCCCCGGCATCCCAACATTGAGTTTCTTCATGCTGTAGCGAAGTAACAAAAATTATCGGTATTTCGTGAGTGAGCTCATTATTTTTAAATTCTATACACGTCTGAATACCGCTCATGCCGTCCATAGATATATCTAATAAAATAATATCTGGAATATCATTTTTTACTTGCAATAAAGCATCTTCACCACTGCTCGCGGTACTGACAGAGAAATGCTCAGATAAACGTTTTTTTAATACAATTAAACTTAATGGCTGGTCGTCAACAATCAACACTTTAGCATTATCTAAATTCAACTGTATTTTACCCAAACCGGTATTTAACTTCATATTAACATTATATCTTTATTGTAATTTTATCTAATACTATTATGCTAAATAATATAAATCAAATATAAAGCGTTTAATTGTTATTTATTTGTATAAAGTATTAAAAGAGGGATTATTAGAGAGAAATCAAATGATTATTATTGGTAAGTCAGCCTTATAAAGAGTGAAACACTTTTTATAAGGCAATAAATTTGCTTAGTATTTATGCATCTTCTGCATCAATAAACTCACGTTGAGCTGGACGAGCTAAGATTTCGACATAAAAATGAGCCAACTCTTGTTGTTCAATCTCTGTGATTTTACTGTTTATTTGTGAAACATGAATCGCTTGTGCATCGTCTGCTGTATTTCCAAACTTACAATCAAAAGCCCAATAATCAGCATCAACAGGAAGTGTTTTATTTCGCTCTCTTTTCAAATATTTTTTCACTTCATGCTTTGCAGCATCAACCATACGAGGGTATTTGATTTTCTCATGATTTAACGTGAATGTTTTCTTCATTACTTTCCTAATTTACCTAAATATTTTGATATACGATGATTTCGTTACATCATTTTTGGCTATTATAGCAACTACATTTAAATTTTGGATGTTTTTTTAACGGATCAAAAAAATAAAAACAACATCAATTAATATAGGCCATCTACGCATATGATAAATGGAGAGGTTTATGGATAGACTCATTTTGTAAACTATCATAAAACCCAGCTGCATCCATGGGCATATTAGTTAATTGTATTGATTCATTCGTAGTGCGCTTTCTAACTGCCAGTTCACAATTATCTAAAACCGATAGAGGGATATGAGTACTGTCATCTCTTATAACTAATGGCTCTGGATTTAAGCAATGCGTTAGTTTTATCGTCATCATTCCAGATTGCTCACCACTTTGTTGCAATATTTTACAATTGTGTTGACCAATTAGCATATTAAATTTGTCTGGTGCTAACTGCTGAATAGGTCCGCTCCCAAACTTTTTTCGCAGAACGTGTTCATCTACTATGTCATTTAACGAGTCAGATTGCGGTAAGTGAAATTGACTAAAATCTAAAGCATCATGAGAGAGCATCGCTAATAAAAGTGAAAATTCGCCACGACGTCTTTCATGGACACTTTTATTTAGCCGTGTATCAAGCTGACTCTCTGTGATTAACAAACCATCGATTTGCATATACTTTAGCCGATTATAATGAAGAATATGTATTTATCGGCTTTATTTCATTTTTCTTTAGCTTTTTTCTTTACTTAAATAAACTTTTTGCTATTATCAGCGCCGTTGCATTGGAGGGGTTCCCGAGCGGCCAAAGGGATCAGACTGTAAATCTGACGGCTCAGCCTTCGCTGGTTCGAATCCAGCTCCCTCCACCACTTTTCTTCGGCTAAGATAAGTGGGGCCATTGCAACAAATTAGTGTGGAGGGGTTCCCGAGCGGCCAAAGGGATCAGACTGTAAATCTGACGGCTCAGCCTTCGCTGGTTCGAATCCAGCTCCCTCCACCACTTTCCTTTTATATTAATTAATATAAGTCTAAAAATTCTAGCTATCGCTTCTTTGTTAAAATACCCACTGTAAAGAATCACCATTTGTTTTTAACCATCGTTCAGCATTTTTATACTGTGGGTAATAGTGTGAAACCAACGCCCAAAATTCAGTGCTATGGTTTAAATGAACCCGATGAGCAAGCTCATGAACTATCACGTAATCTATAATCGACTTATCTGCCCCAATTAATTGCAAGTTAAAGGTAAGCTCATCATGATTATTACAACTCCCCCATCTTCTTTTGTAAGTTTTGATTGTCACTTTTTTTGGTAAAGTCATTTCCATCAGCTGGCAAAAGTAATGAAGTTTCATATCTATGTATTGCTCTAGAGTATGAAGTAGACACTCCTGCAGTAATTTTTGTCTTTTCTGATCAATTGCAGAAACCCTCGAAGAAGTATGAATAGTCATATTAGAGTAATCATTATCAATGTTGACAAAAGATTTTGTGTCGGTCTTAAAATGTATTAATACGTTTTGTGAGAAAATTTGTATACATTGATTTTTAAATGGATATTGTGTTTTTTCTATTGCTAAATATTGTTTATTTAATTGAGCTATTACCCAAGATTGTTTTAATAATAGCCACTCGTTGATTAGCTTTGCACACACGCTTCGAGGGGCATAAACTGTTACTTTTTTGTTAACAACTTTTATAGCAAGCGTTTTACGCCGCGTACTTCTTTTTAATTGGTATTCAAACAAAACCTTTCTCTTTTTAGCTTAGCCTTCGCGAAAAAAACACTACTTTATAACTAACCAAATCACTTCACAGTTAATTTATAGTTAATTAATCATTAACATTCTATATCTTTGTTCCTAATAAAAAAACTGCCTTCTTTTTGTTTATATTTTGTATTAAACTATAGCACTAACGTTTATTTTTTGAGCCCTTATGTTGCAAGCATTTTTTATCACGGATCAAGACCCGAGTTTAATTTTAAATGGGACATACAACCCTTGGTTAGTTTTTCTATCTTTTGCTATTGCAATTTTTGCAGCATTTTTCACATCATATCTTATCGATTTAGCTAAAAAAACATCCTTTTCGAATTATAAACTTATGTCGAAAATAACCGCTGCGTCGGTTTTTTCTACGGGTATATGGAGTATGCACTTTATAGGCATGATTGCCTTTTCGCTGTGCACGCAAATAACCTATGACCCAACAACCACATTTTTATCTTTCATCCCTGCTTTTCTTGCTTGCCAATATGCTATGTTTTTGTTGGTCGATAGTGATAAGTCAATGAAAACCCTAATACAAAGCTCTATATTACTAGGCGCGGGTATTGGTACTATGCATTACAGTGGTATGGCTGCAATGGAACTGGCACCGCTTTTACGTTATGACCCAATCATATTTATATTATCAATTTTTGTTGCGATCGGACTGTCTTTCATTGGATTGTATACGCGGGTACATTTAGAAGTGAAGTTCCCGCAATTAAATTTTTCACTTAGCCGCTTCATCAGTGCGAGTATTTTAGGTTTTGCAGTGACTGGTATGCATTATATGGGGATGGCTGCATCGCGTTTTGTTGCTACTTCTCCAATCATTAAAGACACTTCAAATGCATCAGATTTAAATTTCATAGCAATTGCTGTTGCAACTGCGACAATCGTATTAACCAGCTTAGTGGCTGTATTTAATGGTATTGTGCGTTACAAGCTTTTATTATCGGAAAAAACAGCAGAACAATCTCGCTTAAATGCGATTTTAGGTACTGCTATTGACGGTATTATAACCATTGATCACAAAGGGGTTATTTTAAGTATTAATGAAGCCGTAACGAAAATATTTGGCTGGCAAAGCGATGAGATACTAGGAAAAAATGTCAAAATGCTAATGGATAGTAGCATAGCAAAAGATCATGATAGTTACCTAAAGCATGCTGCTAATATTGATTTTGGAAAAGTTATCGGGATTAATCGAGATGTGCATGCAAAGCACAAAAATGGTCAATTATTTCCTATTCGCCTCGGTGTTGGTGAGGTTAAATTACAAGATCAGACTCCGTTATTTGTAGGTTTTATTACCGATTTAACTGAGCAGAGAGCATTACAACAAAGTTTAATCGAAAAAGAGCAAAGCTACCGTTCTTTAATGAATAACATGCCCGGTGTTGCATTTAGGTGCGAACATAATACAGCAAGAAGCACACTCTTCATAAGTCCAAACATAGTTGAGCTAACAGGTTATACACCTGATGAATTTACGAACAATAATATAGAATTTATAAATTTAATATTAAAAGCAGATCAGCTCCCGTTATTCGACGTAATTAACCAAGCATTAAAAGACAAGCGACAATATTCAGTTGAGTACCGTATACGCCATCGCAATGGCAGTATTTTATGGTTACTTGAACAAGGAAGCTTTGATTATAACGAACAAGGCGAAACGAACTGGATAGACGGTGTTTTAATCGATATTACCGATAGAAAGGAATACGAAGAGAAATTAGAAAGCGCCAAACTCGCTGCAGAAGAAGCCGCCATTGCTAAACAGTCTTTTATGGCAAATATGAGCCATGAAATACGTACCCCGATGAACGCCATAATTGGTTTTAGTGATCTCTTAATGGATACGCCGTTAAACCAAGAACAACAAAGGCATTTAATTACCGTTAATGATGCTGCTCGCTCACTGCTTCGATTATTGAATGAAATCCTTGATTCGGCAAAATTAGAACGTGGTAAGCTGACTATCGAACCGCTTCACTTTACTTTAAAGCCGGTTATCGACAGTATTATTTCTACATTTTGGCTTGAAGCTAAAAAGAAAAATTTAAATTTAACCCTCAAAATTGATGACTCTGTACACACTGCTTATTATGGCGATCCTGATAGATTACGCCAAGTACTTACAAATCTAATTGGTAATGCCATTAAGTTTACCGAAAAAGGTGCGGTGAGTGTTGAGGTGCGCACTACACAAAATGAGCATTTATTTTTTGAAGTGAATGATACCGGTATAGGTATCGCTAAAGATCGAATTAAAGCGATATTCCAGCCTTTTGAACAAGCTGATGGGACGACAACTCGTCGCTTTGGTGGAACAGGCTTAGGGACTACTATTAGTAAGCAATTAGTAGAGTTAATGGGCGGGACGATTAATTTAGTAAGTGAAGTAGGTAAAGGAAGTTGTTTTTACTTTTCTCTGCCACTGGAGCCTGGTGACGAGAACAAAATCGATCATTTTGATGGCCTTCATACAGAACTTCCCCCTCTTAGAATATTGGTGGTTGACGATATTGCTCAAAATACAGAGTTGTTATCCTTATTATTATCGCGTGATGAGCATAGTATTACGACAGCTTCTAATGGACACGAAGCAATTGCTATCTTTAAAGAGCAAGACTTTGATGTGATTTTAATGGATATCCATATGCCAGAGTGTGACGGTATAGAAGCGACTTACTTGATACGTGAAATAGAGCAAGCTAGACAGTTAAAAAACACTCCTATTATTGCGTTAACAGCCAGTGTATTACAGCAAGATAAATTAACGGCTAAAAAAGCCGGAATGAATGGTTTTGCTAACAAACCTGTCGATATTAACCAATTAAATCAAGAAATTGCTATGGTTATGGGCTATGGTTTAAATAAAGAAGTAATGATAGAGAACAACGACCCACAATCGTTACATATAGATTTTATTAAAGGAACTCAATTGTGGGGCACTAAGTGTAAGCAGATCACTCAAATAAGCCGCTACCTTAAAGATAACAAAGAAAATTTTGATAATTTAATTGCACAAAACAATGTCGACATGAGTGATTTTAAAACGCTCACTCACACATTAAGAGGCGTAGCTGGTAATTTAGGGCTTACCACGTTGATGAAGCTACTCACCGATCTTGAACACAGTAATACGGACACGGATATACACCCAATTTTATTACTGTTAAAAGAAGAACTAGATACGGTTGTTAAGTTAATGAGTGCTAACCTTTGTCCAAAGCCAAGTGCCAGTAACCTCAGTCAATCAAATGATAACGACCCGACTTCGACAATATCAATTGATGAACTAAATGTTCACATTGATCAACTCTTAAATGATTCACAAAGTGCTGAGCTAAATGATGATTTATTAGAAAATTTGAAACGCTCTGCGCCAGCTAAATTTTTAGCAATAATTAATAACATTGCTGATGCCTTTGATGAATTTGATTTTGATTCGGCTCATACTTTGTTACTTGACCTCAAGAAAGATGTTAGTCAAGAAAAAGGGGAGCATTAATGGATTCTTTAAAAAACCGTCCACGTATTCTTATTGTAGATGATGAGCCTGCTAATTTAAAAGTAATGCGAGAAGTACTCGGTAGCAGCTACCGAATGTCATTTGCAAAATCAGGTGATGCTGCTTTAACCTTATTAGAAAAAGAACAACCAAAGTTAATATTACTCGATATTATGATGCCAGACATGAATGGCTATGAAGTTTGTCAATTGGTTAAAGCAAACCCAAAAACCTCTCATATCCCTATTATTTTTGTTACCGCAATGAGCGACGAAAGTGATGAATTTAAAGGATTTGAACTAGGCGCTGTAGATTATATTACTAAACCAATTAGCCCCGCAATTGTTCGAGCTAGAGTTAAAAATCACTTATCACTTGTGCAAGCAGAGCAATTAAAGCAAGCTCATATAGATTTAGTGCAACGTTTAGGACGTGCTGCGGAGTATAAAGACACCGATACGGGTGAGCATATCATTCGCATGAGCCAATATAGTAAAGTATTAGCAATAGCCTATGGCATGAGTGAGGAAAAAGCTGAACTTATTAAACAAGCGGCTCCTATGCACGATGTTGGTAAAATCGGTATCCCTGATTCTATTTTATTAAAACCCGGTAGATTAACCGCAGAAGAATTTGATCACATGAAACAACATGCGGTCATCGGTGCAAAAATACTTGCTAATTCTCCGTCTCCCCTTTTACAGCTGGCGCACTTATTAGCGATTGAACATCATGAAAAATGGGATGGCACAGGCTATCCTAATGGACTAAAGCAAGAGCAGATATCTATTGAAGGGCGTATTGTAGCGGTTGCTGATGTTTTTGATGCACTCACCTCTAAGCGTCCTTATAAAGAAGCATGGGACATCGATAAAACACTTAGCCATTTAAAAGAGCAATCGGGTATTCACTTTGACCCACATCTTGTCGATTTATTCATAGATAATATAGATAAAATAATCGCGATAAAAAATGCGAATCAAGAAATTTTCTAACTTAGATTAAGCGCCAATTTCTTGTTTTAATTGCGTTAGAAAGTCATGCATGTAATTTGTTCTTTTAACAGCCTCTTGTTTTGCTGAGTCCGTATTCATACTTTGAGCAATATGCATGAGTTTGATAAAAAAGTGATCAAGCGTATATTGGTTATCGTTTGCTTCACGATTTAAACAAAATGGGTCTTGCGGGTGATATAATAAACGATTTATTGAGCCCCCTACTTTCATGCATCGACTAATACCTATTGCGCCTAATGCATCCATTCTATCGGCATCTTGAACGATACACGCTTCAATACTGGTAGGCGTTATATTAGCGCTAAAACTATGTGCTGCGATAGCATGATGGATTTGTTCAAACCATTGCGGGTCATAATTAATACTGGCTAAAAACGCAATACCTTTCTCGGCCGCCATAGTCGATGCTTTGGCTCTATCAGGATGATTTTTCGCCACTGCAACACAATCATGTAACCAAGCAGCTGGTAGCACTACGTTCATGTTTGCATGCTCAGCAGTACATAATTGTTTGGCCACTTTTACAACGCGTTCTATATGTGTAATATCATGGGCAACATCAGCATGCGCAACAGAAGTAATATACTCCCTGCATTGATTATCTAATATGCTCAACTCATTACTTAATGGTACTTTTGTCAATTGCGCTCTCTTTGTACAGGTAAAGTTTATTTAGCTTTTGTACTTTAACTTGCTTTGCCTATAACGGCAAAACATTCGTTGTAACTTATCTCATTGCACACTAAAATAGCCGCCTAATTTACTACTTCTAGGAATTTCTATGTCATCTGCCATTTACCTGCAAGCTGGGCGTGATAAATCTTTAAAACGCAAGCATCCATGGCTTTTTTCTAAAGCAATAAAAAAAATAAAAGGTAAACCAGGCCTAGGTGACACGGTAACGATTCATGATAATGAAGGACGCTATTTAGCGACAGCCGCTTATAGCCCTCATTCACAGATCAGAGCAAGAGTATGGAGCTTTGATGAAAAAGAAGTTATTGACCAAGCATTTTTTGAGCGCCGTTTAAAACGTGCTTTTGATGCCCGAAGCTATGTAATTAATGAAGGTGGTTTAACCGGTTTTAGATTATGTGCTGCAGAGTCAGATTACCTTCCAGGTATCACAATCGATAAATTTGATAACGTATTAGTCTGTCAATTATTAAGTGCCGGTGCAGAGCGCCACAAAGGTGATATAGTCGCTGCACTAATGAATATTTTCCCCGGTTGCAGTGTCTATGAACGCTCAGATGTTGATGTGCGTAATAAAGAAGGGCTCGAACCAATAAAAGGGCCTTTATGGGGTGATAGCCCTATTGAGCCAGTATTAATTGAAGAAAATGGCTTAAAACTCGAAGTGGACATTATTGATGGCCATAAAACAGGGTTTTATTTAGATCAACGAGATAGCCGTGCTGCCCTTGAGCGTTTTTCTAAAGATAAAACCGTACTTAATTGTTTTAGTTATACCGGTACTTTTTCTTTATATGCATTACGCGGTGGTTGTAAGCATGTTACAAATGTAGATGTATCGCAGCCAGCATTAGATACTGCTAAACGTAATGTAGCGCACAATAACTTAGATTTAAATAAAGTAGATTTTGTTAAACAAGATGTATTTAAACTATTACGTCAATACCGTGATGAAGGTGTGCTATTTGATACGATTGTCATGGATCCACCTAAGTTTGCTGATAACAAAGCACAACTAACCGGTGCATGTCGCGGCTATAAAGACATTAATATGATTGCGATGCAAATTCTAAAACCCGGTGGCACATTACTCACTTTCTCGTGTTCGGGTTTAATGGAACAAAACTTATTTCAAAAAGTCGTTGCTGATGCTGCACTCGATGCAGGTAAAGACTTACTTATTATGGAGCGGTTAAATCAGGCAGCCGATCACCCTATAGCAGGTAGTTACCCAGAAGGGTTTTATTTAAAAGGCTTAATATGTAAGGTCTTTTAACTGCTTTTACATAGCTTTTAACATCAGTTAAAAGCTATGATCTCCAGCCCAGCGCCTATCGTCCCTTCATCGTCTTTATTTGCACGTATAACTCTTGCCGTGGCATTTAATGGCGCAATACTAGAATGGGTCGGTTTCATAATAATTTGCACTATGGTATCAAGCTCAAGTAATTCATCTAGGTGAATTGCAATCCCTGTCGCACTAATATCAACACATAGTACTTGGTATGTTAAACCTGATTGCGGCTCTAAAGTTGTTAATGTTGCGGGCGTATTCATCTGCATTCGTCTAAAGTTTCTTTTATCTTCAGTAAACATAGAACACCTTTGTTATATTAATGCCTAACTATAGAGTTTATTTTCTCTAGTAGTAGGCTCATAGAAAATGGTTTTACAACATAAGCATCGCAACCAGCATCAAAACCGGCCTGCTGCTCTGATTCTGATTCAAGTCCTGAAACCATCACAATGGGTATATCCTTCGTCTCAGGTGTATGTTTTAGCATCCGACAAGTATCATAACCATCTAAGCCCGGCATACACACATCAAGCAGTATAATATCAGGAGGATTGGCTACCGCACTGGCTAAACACCCTTGTCCCGAATCTGCGTAACTTAAAATAAATGTTGATGATAACCCTAAGCTAAGCATTTCAAAATTGAAATACTCATCATCAACAACTAAAAGTCGTTGTAATTTAGATTTTACTGATGAGGACATTATAATGTCATTCCTTTCCCAATTTAAAAACAATCCCAGATACTAAAGTACTAATATTTATAAGAAATGCAAGTTTTATTCAATTTCTTTCATTGCATTCAATATACGTTTAGCCGATATTGGATACGGGGTTCCCAGTGTTTGTGCAAACAAGGAAACGCGTAGCTCTTGTTGCATCCAAAAAATATCCACTATTTCTGGAGGCATTGGCATTCCCGACGGAATTTTATTCACTAATTTATTATATTCATCAGACACCTTGTTAAGCTCTAATACACATAGCCTATCTCGATTTGGATCTACGGGTAATTTTTCTAGCCGTTTTTGTATCGCTTTTAAATATCGAATTAAGTCCGCTAATTTTTTTGCCCCATGCGCAGTAACAAATTGTTTAAAAATGAGTGACTCAAGTTGCGATTTTATATCACCATGAGCGGTAATCATCGTTAAATCAACACGCCCTTTCATTTTTTTGTGAAGGGTATGAGCAATACTTAATACTTGTTCAACTTGTGTGGCAATTGATACAACTGTATCACCAAGCTGCGCACGGATGTGCTCTTTTGCACTGTCAAACGCTTGCTCATTACGGATATCAGCAAACCCTAACAACAACTCATCAACGCCGGCACTAATACAATCGTCAATCAAATCAGCAACCTTACCAAAAGGGTTAAAATACAATCCCAGTTTTGCTTTATTAGGTAAGTTTTGCTGCAAATATTTAATAGGCGAAGGGATATTAAGTAAGATTAATCGCTGTAAACCTTTTTTATGTGCCGCTTGTGCTTTGCTTTCGTTATCAAATAGTTCGATTGCTGTACTTGATTTTTTATCCACCAGCGCGGGGTATGCTTTGATTTCATATTGCCCTTGCTTTTTTGCATAGGAGCTCGGCAGCTTACCAAAATCCCATTGTAATAGTTGCTCTTTTTCGATCCCGCGATCAGCCACTTTAGAAAGTGTATCGGTTACTTTATTTTGTAACTGCGCTTGTAACTTAACTAAGTCTAAGCCTCTTGCGACTAACTTATCATTTTCATCGCGTACTTCAAATTGTAGTCTTAAATGTGGCGCTAACACACTCATATCCCAACTACTTGGCTCAACACGTACCCCTGTCATTCTTAACAGTTTAGTAGTAAGTGCCTCAATTAACTTGCCTTGCAATGGCGTTACAGCCCCAAGTACCGCATCGGCATAGTTTGGAGCAGGGACAAAATTACGTCGAATTGATTTAGGCAGTGACTTTATTAACCCTGTAATTAACTCATGCCTAAAGGCAGGAATATGCCAATCAAAACCCTCGCTTTGCACTTGGTTTAACAATGCTAAAGGGATTTGTACTGCAATGCCATCTACAGCTTGCCCTGGATCAAAATGATACGCTAAAGGGAGTATTAAATTACCTTGCTGCCACGTATCTGGGTAATCGTGTTCTGTAATATTATCAGCACCGTGTTGCATTAATTGCTCACGGTTCATATGTAAAATATGTTTGTTTTTTTGCTTTTGAACTTTATACCATTTTATAAATGCTGCACGGTTATTAATTTCTTTAGGGATGTTATTGTCATAAAATTCATATAACGTTTGTTCATCGACTAAAATATCTCGTCTACGAGATTTATTTTCGAGCACCTGAATCTGTTCAATTAGCTCGCTATTAAATGTCAAAAAGTATTCATTTAAGCCAAGCTCTTGTTCTACTAACGCACTACGAATAAACAGCTCTCTACTAACCTTAGGGTCAATATTGCTATACACACAACGACGTTTATTGACAACTAACATGCCATATAGCGTTTGTTGCTCAAAAGCAATAACTGCACCGGGCTTTTTCTCCCAATGCGGTTCTGAATAACTGCGCTTAACTAAATGCTGTGCGAGTGGTTCTACCCATCCAATATCTATTTTTGCGTTGATCCGTGCATAAAGTTTACTGGTTTCGACTAATTCAGCCGACATAATCCACTTCGGGCTTTTCTTAAATAAACCAGAGCCAGGAAAGATATGAAATTGACTATTACGAGCGCCTTTATAAACTTGCTTATCATCTTTAAATCCGATGTGGCTTAACATACCGCTTAGCAATGCTTGATGTATCTGCTCAGATTCAGCAACCTGAGAACTTGCCTTTATTCCCATTTCATTACAAACAGTGCTAATTTGATACACAATATCTTGCCATTCGCGCACGCGCATATAAGCTAAGAAATCTTTTTGGCAGAGCTTTCTAAATTGGCTATTTGATAACTCACTTTGTTGCTCTTCGAGGTAATTCCACAAATTTAAAAATGCAATAAAATCAGAATCAGGATCATCAAAGCGACCATGTTTTTCATTTGCAGCATTTCTTTTTTCTTGCGGGCGTTCGCGAGGGTCTTGAATTGATAAGGCCGCAACAATAATAATAACTTCACGAAGTGCATTAAACGTGTGTGCAGTGAGGACCATTTTAGCTAAACGCGGGTCAACCGGGAGACGACTTAACTCTCGCCCAGAAGCTGTTAAGCGGGTTGCTTGATTGCGTTTAGCGCTCTTAACTGCTTGCAACTCTTCAAGTAAGGTTAAACCGTCATTTATATTACGGCTATCTGGTGCTTGTACAAATGGAAATTGACTCATATCACCAAGGCCTAACGCCAGCATTTGCAAAATGACTGATGCTAAGTTAGTGCGCAAAATTTCGGGATCTGTAAACTCTGGGCGTGATAAAAAGTCATCTTCTGAATAAAGCCGTATACAAATACCAGCTTCTACACGTCCACAGCGACCCATTCGCTGATTAGCACTGGCTTGCGAAATCGCTTCAATAGGTAAGCGTTGAACTTTAGTACGGTAGCTGTAGCGACTAATACGCGCCGTTCCAGGGTCAATAACATAGCGAATACCCGGAACCGTTAAAGATGTTTCAGCAACATTGGTTGATAAAATAATGTGGCGACGCGAATGAGGCGCAAATATACGATTTTGCTCAGCATTTGAAAGTCGAGAATAAAGCGGCAGCACCTCTGTGCCTTTAAGGTTACGTTTACCGAGCGCCTCTGCGGTATCACGTATTTCACGTTCGCCGTTTAAGAAAATAAGTATATCGCCGGGACCTTCTTGACACAGCTCATCAACAGCATCAAAAATACCTTGGAGTTGATCCCCTTGCCCCTGATTTTCATCATTTTTTATCTCAGCTATTGGTCTATAGCGTACATCTACAGGAAACGTTCTACCCGACACTTCGATGATTGGAGCATCATTGAAGTGTTTTGAAAATCGCTCCGGATCAATCGTCGCTGAGGTGATAATAACTTTTAAGTCTGGGCGCTTGGGTAACAAGTTTTTTAAGTACCCTAATATAAAGTCTATATTTAAACTACGCTCATGTGCTTCATCAATAATAATGGTGTCGTACTGATTTAAAAAACGATCTTGTTGTATTTCGGCCAGCAAAATACCGTCGGTCATTAATTTTACATACGTGTTGTTTGAAACTTGATCACTAAAGCGAATTTTAAAACCGACTTGCTGACCAAGCTCACATTTCATTTCTTCTGCAATACGGTTTGCAACACTTCGCGCTGCTAGCCGTCTTGGTTGGGTATGGCCAATAAAGCCATCTACACCACGACCTAGCTCTAAACACATTTTCGGTATTTGTGTGGTTTTTCCTGAGCCAGTTTCACCTGCGATAATTACGACCTGGTGATTTAAAATGGCGTGTTTTATTGATTCTTTCTTTTGGCTAACAGGTAACTGCTCTGGGTATGATACTTTAGGTAACTGAGCTAAACGCGTCACTCTTAATTGTTGACTTCGATGGATATCTGCAGTGATTTTTTTTACAGCCATGGTTTGTTTTTGTTCATCATTAATTTTTTTCACACCATGCAGGCGCTTCTTTAAAATAAACTGATCTTTTTTCAAGCAACTTTTTAACTCACCAAACAATTGACCTAGGTTTACCACCCGCATACCTTTAAATTAAATAAAAAACAGCGCTGATTGTAGCAAATTAAATAGCCAGGGTTAAACTATTGCGTATAGATTAGCCCCGCCTATTTAATGATTTTAACGATGTGCACATTATTGTGTTTTAAAAATTCCAACGTGCGTCGCTTGTGTATTTGATTTACTTGCTCTGTACATACCTGAGGTATTAAACACCATTTCGATATTTCCAGTGGCATCAACAATGATTACCCCTCCACTGCCACCAATAGGCTTTAGCACTTGGTTAATCACCTCATCCCCGGCTTGAGCAATACTCTTATTTTGATACTTCACACGAGCACAAATATCGCTTGCCACATTATAACGAATAAAGTATTCACCATGACCCGTTGCCGATACAGCACACGATTCATTTTCTGCAAATGTACCAGCACCAATAACAGGGGCATCACCAATACGGCCAAAGCGTTTAGCTGTCATTCCACCTGTTGAGGTGCCTGCAGCTAAATTACCATTTTTATCAAGCGCAACCGCGCCAACTGTCCCTACTTTATAATTTGTCGGTAAAGCACGATGTGCGGCCTGAAAATTTTTCGTCTCATCTTTTGCCGAATCTAATTTTTTCTTTGCTTTTAATAGAGCTTCATAGCGCCTTGGAGTATCAAATAAAGTGTTATTTACTAAAGGGATCCCTTGCTGTTGTGCAAACTGTTCTGCCCCATCACCACTTAGCATCACATGTACTGAATTCTCCATGACTAATCGAGCTAATTGAATCGGGCTTTCAATATGTTTCACTCCAGAGACTGCACCGGCTTGTCGGTTACGCCCATCCATAATTGACGCATCTAGCTCATGCTTTCCTTCGTAAGTATAAACGGCCCCTTTACCGGCATTAAAATACGTTGATTGTTCTAGTATTTGTATTGCTGCAGTAATAGCATCTAAGCTATCTCCCCCTTTATCTAACACACGGTACCCACTTTCAACGGCTGTTGTAAGCACTGCTTTGTATGCTTTTTCTTGCATCGGGGTAAAGTTTTCGCGTTCAATTGTCCCTGCACCACCATGAATAGCAATAGCAATAGGAGCTTCTTTACTTATTAAATGAGGGCTCGTAAGAATTAATGCTGCACTGAGTAATACATTTTTTATTTTTATCATTGGGTTCTCTTATACAATTAGCAAAAATTCAATCTGCTATAAAATGCATTGAATAGCAAGTACACTAAATAATAGGCACAAAAAAAGCGCCATAAGGCGCTTTAATTATTTAACAAACGTATTTATGCTTGCTGAGATTTAATACGTGCTAAACGCGCTACTTGATGAGTAGATGTTAAGAAAGAATAAATCGGTGCTAAATAGCCACGCTTACGAAGCTCTAAAAATACGTCATCGCTTAATTCATTTAATTTTTTCTCATCAATTAAATAAATACCGTTAATGTCTTTCTTCTCGCCTTGAATATCAACCGTTAATGTTTGTGCGATTAACAAGTCTTTATCGGCTAAAAACTGTGTAAATGCATCAGTCACATGTGAGTATTCAATAAATGATACAAGTGATTCTTTACGGCGTTGTAAGTAAGCTGTTTCTTCACCATTTTCAAATAGTGCTTGGCCTTCTTCTTTGTTTACAAGCGGGCTTGCTTCGTCAATTACGATACCGTATTGATCGCCTTCAGGGTGCTTAACTAAACCTAATGGGTAACGGGTAGAGGCCATTGGTGCAAATGCCGCAGTCCATTTTCCATCTTCAACAAACAGGTTTTCACCTGGCTCAAGTCCAAACATAGCAACCGCTTGGAATTTACCTGTTTCGTTATTTTTAACAAATGACATAGGGAATTCATTTGCGATACGTGCAAACTCATGTGCAACTACAGGCACTAAATGCTGAGTTTTCATAAATTCTACATTGATGCCATTTTTAATTTTAATATCGGCATGTTTTTCGTTATGTAAAGGCTGTACTTGTTGCTCCGCCATGTTACTGCTCCATTTTTATAGGTTTCATTGTAAATATTATGTATTAAGGCTAATGCTTTTACAGACAAAAAGGAAGGGAAAGTTTTGTTACAACTGACATGAAATAATAAAAATTAATAAAATCGGACACTTGCTAAAAAACAACCAGCTAATTTACAGAAAATACGTATAAAAATAACACGTTACGCGCTCATTTTACATACAACTCATTTTCTAAAATATAAAAAAGCAAAAAAAAAGATAGCCAAATAGCTACCTTTTAAATTAATTAGTTTACATTTTCTCTAAATGTACTAAGGAGCCCAGTACACTTCAATATTTATCGTAGGATGATTTAATACGGCACGTAATGGCATATCATTCACTTCGCCCCCCGCTTTTGCTTGTTTATAAACAGTGAGCTTTTCCTCTCCACTGATTAATAACTTAACCACTTTAGAATTAGCAATCGCATTTAAAGTCAATGTCATACGTTCGGTAATACTGCCGGTTACATCGCTTTGAATGGCATTGATAGCACAAACCCTGTCTGTTGTTGTTAAACCATGCGCTAACCCTTGCGCATTAGGGAACAACGATGCGGTGTGCCCATCAGGACCCATTCCTAAAATAGTGACATCAGAGCAGGTTTTAAGCTGTTGATAAGCTCGCTCACATTCAGCGGCCCCTGCTGATGCTGTATCAGCCGTATTTTTCATTGTAATAAAGTTAGCTTTCGCACCATAATTTTGTAACAGCGTACTTTTAATAAACGCTTCATTACTTTTTTCATGGTTTGGTTCAACCCAACGTTCATCAACCATAGCAACATCAATGTGTTGCCAGTCTAAATCTAACGTTGATAAATGCTTATAAGCGGGTGCTGGAGATGATCCCCCAGAGACCATTAACACTGCACGCCCATCTTGGCTAATGCCATTGCGTAATGACTGCGCTAATGTTGACGATAATTCCTCGGTCAACTGCGCTTTATTTTCAAAAAACTTTTCAACAATAGTAGCCATGACTTAGCTCTTATCCTTATCACCGGTGTTAAACCAAACATGCTCATTTTCTGCTAGCAGTTCATCGGAATCATCTGGACCCCAAGTACCCGCACGGTATAAAGCGGGCTTTCCTTTTTCCTGCCAACGAAGAATAATAGGATCGATCCACTTCCATGCTTGACGAACTTCATCGCGATGAATAAATAAAGAGGGGTTATTTGCTGCAGCATCAAGCATTAAACGCTTATAAGCATCTGAGTGAAAACCATTACTGTATGCTTGCGATAACTCAATGTTCATTGTTACCGGCTCTAATTGCATCTCAAGGTTATCTAAACGTTTCGACATCAGTGTTAACTGAATAGTTTCTTCTGGTTGTAAACGTATCACCAATCTATTTGGCTCAATATTACCCACGTTATCGTTATAAACGTTATGAGAGACTTTTTTATACTCGACAACGATTTCAGCACAGCGTTTAGCCATACGTTTACCGGTACGAAGATAAAATGGAACACCAGCCCATCGCCAGTTATCAATATGTGCTCTAATTGCGACAAATGTCTCTGTTTTGCTAGAACCTTCTTTAAGCTCTTCTAAATATCCTGGTACTATTTTTCCGTTTAAATCACCGGGTACATATTGACCACGAACAATATTATCGTCTACTTGCTCATTTAGTAATGGACGCAAAGACTCAAGGACTTTTAGTTTTTCAGTACGAATGCTATTGGCATCTAATTTGTGAGGTGACTCCATTGCGACTAAACAAAGTAATTGCAATAAGTGATTTTGAACCATATCACGCAAAGCACCCGCTTTGTCATAGAATCCAGCACGACTTTCTAAGCCAACGGTTTCTGATAAGCTAATTTGGATATTATCAATCGATTTAGCATCCCACATATTTTCAAATAATGAATTTGAAAAACGTAATGCCATTAAGTTCTGTACCGTTTCTTTACCTAAGTAATGGTCAATACGGAAAATTTGTTCTTCTTTAAAAAATTGCGCTATTTTTGCGTTAATAACCTCAGCAGACTCGCCACAATAACCAATTGGTTTCTCTACAACCACACGCGACGTGTCGGTAATAAGGCCTTTAATAGATAAAATTTCACAGCATTTACCATAAACCGCAGGAGGTAATGACAAGTAAAAAACACGTGATTTATTATCTTCGTGTTCATTTAAAATACCTTTAAGCACATCCCAATTATCATCAGCTTCGGTTACATTTGTTACTACGGGTAACAAGAAAGAAGAAAACGCCTTCCAATCTTTTGTATTAAACTCACCTTTACTTAAAAACTCTTTTAACGCTTGATGAGCCGTTTCAATATAATCGTCACATTGTTTTTGCTCACGAACGGTAGGCAATATCCGTGAGCCTTCTGGTAAATTACCTTCTTGGTATGCGCGGTACATTGCAGGCAGTAATTTACGTAACGCAAGGTCACCACCGCCGCCAAAAATTATAATATCAAAAGGATTAAGCATTGTTTCTCTCTACGTTTGTAATAAGTCAGTTAACTGCTTACTATGTTAATTTGCACTTTTTTAGACTGGCTAAAAACACAGCCGATGGAATTGTATTTAGTTTGTAATATCACACTTTTAAATGAGTCTTAGGAGCTCTATATTCCCTCTCACAAAAATATAGGTCCTAAGCACTCCAGCGCTACCCGTTCAAAGGTATATGGTGTGCCTTATAAATTGTATAAGGCAAATTCTGTACTAAGCACGTTGGCTTTTGTAAAACGCAATCAAACCTGCCGTTGAGCTATCATGACTATTTGTTACTGTTTCATCAACAAGTTCTGCTTCGATTTTAGAAGCCAGCCCTTTGCCTAACTCTACACCCCATTGATCAAACGAACAAATATCTAAAATAATGCCTTGGCAAAATATCTTATGTTCGTATAACGCGATAAGGCGACCAACCGTTTTTGCATCAACTGTATCAAGCAAAAATGACGTTGTTGGACGATTTCCTTGGTGAATTTTATGTTTTAATAAAGCATCAATCTCACTTTGCTCTTTGCCTTTCGCTTTTAAGTCAGCGGTAATTTGCTGCGCATCTACACCAGCCATCATTGCTTGTGTTTGAGCAAAGAAGTTAGATAATAAAATATCGTGATGTTTATCAACCGCCACTTGAGGTTTAACTGAGGCAATAAAATCAGCCGGAACAATCACATTACCTTGGTGTAAACATTGATAAAAAGCATGTTGTCCGTTTATACCTGTCATACCCCAAATAATAGGTACCGTTGTATAAGGCACGGTTTCACCCGCAAAATTAACGTGTTTACCGTTACTTTCCATTTCACCTTGTTGTAAATAAGCAGGCAACATATGCAGTGCTTGATCATAAGGCAAAATAGCTTGCGCCGTGTAGCCTAAAAAGCTCGTATTCCAAACACTGAGCAATGCCATTATTAATGGTATGTTTTCTTCTAATGGTGCCGATTTAAAATGCTCATCTATTTCGAATGCACCTTCTAAAATTGCTTCAAAGGTCTCATAACCTAAATACAACGCAATCGGTAAGCCAATAGCACTCCATAATGAAAAACGACCACCGACCCAATCCCACATCGTAAATACATTGTCATCACTAATACCAAACGCGGCGGTTTTTTCTAAATTAGTGCTCACTGCAACAAAATGCTTTGCTATTGCAGATTCATCTTTTGCAGAATCTAAAAACCATGCAACGGCTGTTTTAGCATTGGTCATTGTTTCTGAGGTGGTAAACGTTTTCGATGAAATAACAAAAAGGGTTGTTTCTGGATCAAGGTTTTTAAGTACCGATGCTACTTGCACCCCATCGGCATTAGAAACATAATGTACGTTTAAAGTATCATCAGCGAATGCTTTTAGTGCTTCAGTAGCCATTTGCGGCCCTAAATTAGAACCACCCACACCAATACTAACAACATCTTTAACCGCTTTATTTGTATAACCTTGCCATTGGCCAGAGCGTACTTTCGCTACAAATGCTTTTATTTTTGCAAGTTCAGCATCAACGGCTGTCGTGATGTTTTCGCCATCAACAATTAGTGGGGTATGCGCACGGTTACGTAAAGCAGTATGAAGTACAGCACGGTCCTCGGTGATATTAATTTTTTCACCGCTGAACATCTTATTACGCCAGCTGGCAATATCACACTCTTTTGCTAGTGATATCAGTTGACTAAAGATATCTTTAGTCACAAGCTGTTTAGAGTAATCAAATAACACACCCGGAATCTGTTGAGAAAACTGAGAAAATCGCGTGTTATCTTCAGAAAATAATGTTTTAAGATGTGTGTTTTTTACACTAGAAGCACTTTTCTCTAGCGCTTGCCAACTTGCTAATTGCGAACGGTTTGTCATGGAGCATCCCCTGAAAATCAACTGATTGATTTGGTAATCATGTTATAAAATAAGCACTTTAATAGAAAAATAAAACGGGTTAAAACGTTACTTTAGTATAACTAATGAGCGTTTTAAAATGCCACTTTTATAATTTATAGGATAGATGATACCCCAAAATAACGCTTTTGACACCGGTATCATAAAAAATTTATTAATAAAAAAGCGCGAAATAAACCCTAGAAATAAACGCAATTAACACTCAGAGGCATTAATATAGAGATAATAGGTTTATATATATAATTAATTTAGCCATTATTGCCAATGACTAAATTAATTAAAAACCAAAACCTTAATGGCAAAGCGCTAAGCCTCCAGTAATGTTATATACATTTTCATAACCTAAATGGGCTAAATTAACAGCCGCTTGTACAGAACGATTACCGCTGCGACAAAGTACGATATAACGATTACCTTTGTGCAAAGTACGTTGCGTTAATGCATTCGCCATTCTACTTAAAGGAATATTAAAAATCTTATCCGCATTAATTGCAAATAACTGAGTAATATCAGTAGCCCCATGTTCATATGATTCACGCGTATCAATTAAATACGTATTCGCTTGTTGTAACATTTCAATTGCTAAATCAACATCAATTTGCTGTGTATTTTTATCAGGTTGCCCTTCAATATACCCACAAAGCTCAGTGCTTAACTGTTGTTTTTGCTGATCAAATGCATGCTTTTCAAGAGAAAATTGATCACGTGTAATTCCCCCCGTTAATAGCTTTTCTAATAAGGGCGTTTGCTGTTTCTGTACTTGCCAAGTCATTGCAAAGCATTGTTGATAATCGTGTCCAGAACAAATTAAGGTGTCGTTATTAATAACTTTATCAAGTGTTATTAACGAGTCAGCCATTGCATAGGCATCGCCACCTAACAGCAACGTGTTGCCAAGGCCTGCTGGTAAAATTAAGTCACCACAAAAGCAGTATTCAATTTTGCCATCCGCTGTTTGTAATAAATAACTGACACTGTCTTCGCTATGCCCAGGGGTCGCGTGTTTTATTAATGTTTTACTGCCTATTTGTATTTTCGACATTGCATCAGGCCACCCCAATTTATCATCCTGCTCTTGATTATCAGTTAAGCCAAATAAGTCACTAAATAGTTGGCACCCAGAAGCGCGCTCTTGGTGTTTATGTGTATCTAAAATAGCCATTAATATTAAGTTTTGGGTATTAATGATTTTCTCAAAACGTGGGAGTAGTTCAATAATAGGGTCGATAATAACGGCATGTTTATCCTCGCTCACATACAACCAACTACAGGCCCCTTGGTGTCTATATTGTGTTAACCCAATTGCACAGACTTCTTGGTGTGGGGTCGCACTATCTGATACCACTAAACAATTAGCTTGTAATATAGGCTTTAAAGCACGAATACTTGCACATGCTTGCGCTATCTCCTGTGCCGTAGCAGCAGGACCAAAAGAAAGTCTAATCGCATTTTCGCTTTGCCAGTTGCTAACCCCCATAGCATCTAACACATAACTACGCGTCGCGCCGGTACTACAAGCAGATCCTCCACTGACACGAATACCCGCAGCGTCAAATAAATCAATCACTTCTTTGCTGGTTAAATCGTTCACTGTAAAATTAAGGGTCGTTGCCACACTACAATCAAAGTCATGATTATAGGTAATGTCACCAAATGTATCGCTAATAGCCAGATGCAGTTGCTTTCTATAATCAGCGAGAATATCAGGGCTTTTAAATGTGCCATTAGATTTATCAAGTAATAAACTAAATAATTTATTCAACCCAGCAATACCGGGCAGATTCTCTGTACCTGCACGCATTCCCCCTTCCTGTCCACCACCGGTAATAAAAGGCGTGTATGCACTCCCTTGCCTTATATACAATAAGCCAATACCTTTAGGTGCATAGAGTTTATGGCCTGAAAAAGGAGCGTAATCGATTGAAGTATTACTCAAAGCGAGTGCCGATTTACCTAAAGCCTGAACACAATCAACCATCCAAGAAACATCGCTATTATGTGTTCTAATTGCAGTTTCAATCGCGTTTAAGTCCTGGATCACACCCGTTTCATTATTCACAGCCATTGTGCAAATCATTAAAGCATTTTTTACATGACGCTCAATAAAGGCTAAATCTAAAATACCTTTATTATTAACGGGGATAGGAAGTAGAGTTGCGTTAATACCAAGTACTTTATTCCAATGTGCTAATGTATTAGGTACTGCTTTGTGCTCTGTGGCGCCATACATTAAAACAGGCTCAGTTAACTGATGATTTTTTACGCTAAGCAAAGTTGATACAATCGCGGTTTGAATGCCTTCAGTTGCACCCGAGGTAAATAAAATATCCCCTGTATCCGCACCAATTACAGTGCACGCTTTTTGTCTTGTTTGTTCTAATAAATGTTTTGCTTGTATACCCGTAATATGAGGACTTGATGGGTTACCGAAACAAATTTGCATGGTATGTGAAACAACATCAGCTATACAAGGTAAAACCGGGGTGGTGGCATTTGCATCAAGGTAGACTTGATTATTTTGACTACCTTGCAATAAAAAATCAGACATTAAAAACGCACCTTATTACTTAAAATTATATCTTATAGCCATAATACAAATTAATGGAAGTAAAATATAATAATCAATTAGTTAAATAAGTGCATTTAGTATGCTTTTTTATACTATAAACGCCTCAATGATCTATTTGTGTGTGGCTTGTTGACCAAGCATTAATTAAAGCTTTTACTAAAGAGGCTAAAGGTATAGCGAAAAATACTCCCCAAAACCCCCATAAGCCACCAAAAAATAATACTGCGACAATAATAAATACAGGATTTAAATCAACCGCTTCAGAAAACAGTAAAGGCACTAACACATTGCCATCAAGTGCTTGAATGATGCCGTAAATAATCAAAACAGTCCAAAACTGTGTTTCAAGACCAAATTGAAATAATGCCACTGCGGCAACCGGAAAAGTAACAAGGGCGGCACCAATAAATGGGATTAATACAGAGAACCCGACCGAGAACCCTAACAATGCAGCATAGCGTAAATCTAACACTGTAAACGCAATGAAGCTGGCAGACCCTATAATTAAAATCTCAAACACTTTCCCTCTGATATAGTTCATAATTTGTTGGTTCATCTCATGCCATACTTGCAAAATTAAGCGCCGCTGCTTTGGTATTAACCTTTCTAAGCTTTGCGTCAATTCAAGTTTATCTTTGAGCATAAAAAACACTAATAACGGAACTAAAATCAGATAAATAAGCCAGGCTACAACATCTTTTAGTGAAGTTAATGAAACAGACAATAGCACTTGACCAAAGTCGATCACTTTAGTTTCAACACTGGCCACAACACTTTGCACTTGCTCACTGGTGATTAAACTTGGGTATTGTGCAGGTAGTGCTAGTAAAAATGATTTACCGCGCTCGATCATATGAGGCATTTCATGAACTAAATTACTGGTTTGCTGCCAAAGAACAGGGCCTATCACTAAAATAAGCATGAGCATCACGCTGATAAATATAAGCATAACAATGGCTGTTGCACTAAAGCGCTTTAGACCTAGTTTTTCAAGATGTAACACCGGCCAGTCGAGCAAATAAGCAATAATAATCGCAACAAGTACAGGTACAATTAAGGCGCCAAAAAAGTATAGCAACGCAACTAAAGTAATTAACAAAAATAATAATGTCACTGAATGCGGATCTGAAAATTTACTTTCGTACCACGTTTTTACATAATCAAACACCTAATGGCTCCACTATTAACAACGAAGATTGTTTATCAAATTGATAACGGTAATTATTTTTTTTTAAAAAAAGCTCTATATCTGTAATAGGTTGTTCTAAATCTATAAGAAATTTAATTTTAGATTGTTCAAAATGACTTTTTTTTAAACCTAATTTAAATTGAACAAATTGCTGAGGGCATTGATAATGCCTTAAATCAAGCGTCAACATTGTGATTACCAATAAAAACATATTTATTAACTAACTATTTGCAGTATAAACTTAAAATCTGAATAAAGTCTTAAATTTAATTAACAAACCGATAAGTTTTTCTTAAAACACTCAACACAATGGTTTATTCTTACAAAATAAAAATGACAAGCAGGGATAAGTTAATGTCTGGTACACACAATAAAGCGCAACTTCCTAGTAATCCAACGCTGAAAGAGATTAACTGGTATAAAAAGCAAATTAACTGGGGAGAGTTACCTCCATTTTATCATCTAGTCGCCTCATCAATAGGTGAAACCGAAGGTATTTTAGAGCACGGCTTTGATACTGCAGTGAAACGTTTATTAGATAAACGTAATTGGAATTTAGATGCACTCGATGGTCATATCGATGTCAGTGGTGAAATCCACTGTCAAAACAAACCTCGTATAGCATTATATCAAGTCGTAACAGAGCGAGGGTTTGAGTTATGGGCCCAGCCTTTTGCTAAGGATGTAACGATAGATCAATACATCAAAGATAATAGGTTTATGGAATACCGAGTGTGGGATCCATTAACGATGAAACATTTAATTCGAATAAATCAATTTCATACTTTTATTAATTTTTATTTTGAGCGTGGAGATAAAGCGGATAAAGCCCTTATTCTGCATTGTCATAAAGTCGTTCATAAAATTATTAATTTTTTAAAGCAAGAATTGAACATAGTTGAGGTTTCAGGTGTCTCAGTAAAAGAACTTTATCAACTACAAGAAAAACATAGCCAAGCTTGCAGCGATGAAATTGATATTGCAAGAATTGCGCTTGGTGAAAACATTAGCAAGGAATAAAATGCAGATTAAACTAGCATTTATCACTTTATGCACGGCACTACTCACATTTACGTTATTAATCAGTGAGCCTTTAAAAGCCCAGACTAATTTTACACTCCCCGATTTAGGCACCTCGGCTTTACAAGCACTTCCTCTGGAAAAAGAGCAAGCTATAGGTGAAGTTATGATGATGCAAATACGCGGTGCATCACCTTTAATTAACGATCCTGTGCTTGATGAGTATTTAACAACACTTGGCCGAAAATTAGTCGCAAATGCAAATGATGTTCGTTTTCCATTTAAATTCTTTTGGTTAAACAACAATGACATTAATGCCTTTGCATTTTATGGTGGACATGTTGGCGTGCATACAGGCTTAATAGCCCAAGCCGATAACGAAAGTCAATTTGCTTCTGTGTTAGGGCACGAAATTGCGCACGTCACTCAACGTCACTTAGCTAGACGCATTCAACAACAGCAAGATAATAATGCGTTAACAATTGCGGGCTTAATTGCAGGGATATTAGCCACAGTAGTAGCACCTGATGCGGGTATCGCAATTATTTCGGCAAACCAAACTCAAGCTGCTTTTAGCCAATTAACTCACTCTCGCTCGGCAGAGCAAGAAGCAGACCGCATTGGTATGCAAACGTTAAACAATGCAGGTTTTGACCCTCGCTCATCGAGTGATTTTTTAACTAAGTTAGCGGCACAAATTCGTTATAAGTACAATCCTCCTGCCTTTTTATTAACCCACCCGTTACCAGAAAGTCGTGTGTCGGATGTGCGTTTGCGTGCAGAACAATACCCAAAACGTCAAATTCCCGAAAGCCTTGCGTTTAATTTAGCAAAAAGCAGAGTGTTAGCTCGCTACGCGCAAGAGCCCAAACAAGCTCAAACACTTTTTGAAAAATTACTCAAAGAGCATAGTTTTGATAAAGAAGCACTGAAATATGGATTAGGGATCGCGTACTTAGATCAAGAAAAATATGATAAAGCACAGAGTATTCTTGATGCGTTGTTAAAAAATGATCCAAATAACTTATTTTATATAGATACATATACAGATTTACTTATTGGTCAAGACAAGGCGGATGAAGCTGTCAATTTCTTAGCAGAGAAAAACAAATTCCGCCCTAACAATCAAGTAATTGCACTTAACTACGCTAATGCAGCAATGCACGCTAAAAAAAATCATCTAGCAGAACAGATTTTAAAAACATTTCTACTAGAAAAGCCAGAGCATAGTTTAGCAAAACAATTATTAAGAGATAATTATAAAGATCAAGAAAAGCTTGTCGATTACCATGAAGCAAGTGCCGCTGTTTTGGCACAATATGGCGCTTATATCAAAGCCTCTGATGAAATTCAAAAAGCATTAAACTTTGTAAAACCAACAGAGCTCATTAAACAACAACGTTTAAAAGCGCTGCTTACACAATATCGTCGCTTACAAAAAGAGCTTGCAAGACTTTAAGTCTGCAAGCGCTTAGCCTAAAATAGCGTTCTATTAGTATTTATGGAATATATATATGTCAGTGACTATCTACCACAATCCTCGCTGTTCTAAATCACGCGAAACCCTCGCTTTATTAAAAGATAAAGAGGTATCGTTCACAATTGTCGAGTATTTAAAAACACCATTAAGTGCTCAACAAATTACGACATTACTCTCGCAACTCGATTTTGCCGATGCTAGAGCATTAATGCGTACAAAAGAAGAGATATACAAATCATTAAATTTAAACGAGCAAACACAACAAGAAGCATTAATTAACGCGATGGCACAATATCCAAAGCTTATTGAGCGCCCTATTGTTGTGTGTAATAACAAAGCCGCACTGGGTCGACCACCTGAGAATGTATTAAGTATATTATAATGACAGTAAATATAGTGGTTCTTTATCACTCAAGCCATGGCTCAGTTGATGCTATGGCTCATGAAATTGCTGAAGCGATTGAAATGCAAGGAGACACCGCATTACTTCGTACTTTTGTTGCTAAAAATCCGCACGACATTGTGATAAATAAAGAAGAGTTAGTACAGTGCGATGCACTTGCATTTGGTACTCCGACTCGATTTGGCATGATGGCATCACAAGCAAAAGCATTTTGGGAAACGACTAGCGAGTTATGGTTAAAGGGACAATTGATTGATAAGCCAGCCTGTGTATTTTCATCATCAAGTAGTATGCATGGCGGTAACGAGGCCACCTTATTAAACTTGTCTTTACCACTTTTACATCATGGTATGATGCTATTAGGTGTCCCTTACGATGTGCCTGAATTATTAAGCACACAGTCTGGGGGAACGCCATATGGAGCTACGCATGTAGCTGGTACAGATAATACAAACACATTAACCAAAGAAGAAGTGGCAATATGTCACGCTGTTGGTAAACGCTTAACCCACATTGCGAGAAAACTAAAATGAGTAGCGCTGTTACTGCTAAAAAAACCATCACCAAAAGATTTCAACGAACAGCACTGTTTGGATATATCGGTCTATTAACTTTAATGCCACTATGGATGTTTGTTTTCTTTCCACGAGATGGACACAGTATCGGTTTTATTTTTGCACTTTATATTTTGCCATTGCTACTGCCTTTAAAAGGCATTATTCAAGATAAACCTTACACCTACGCATGGGCTAACTTTATCGTGATGATTTACTTTATTCATGGCTTTACATTATTATGGGTTGCACAAGATGAACTGATTTTTGTTTTACTTGAGTTACTTTTTGCCAGTTCAATGTTTATTGGGTGTACCTATTACGCTAGACATCGAGGACAAGAGTTAGGGTTAAAAATAGGGAAGTTAAAAGAAGAATTAGCCCAAGAAAAAGCGGCTCACGAATACCATAAAAAGTAAAAAGTAGTAAAAGGCGTTATACAACGCCTTTTACTTAAAGCATTTATACCAACTCACTCAACGCCGCTAAAGCCACGATAACAGCAAGTCCTAATTGCGCAATTAAACTAATTAACGATACTGTTCTTAATAAAAACAAACCCCAAGGGTGTTTAATATGCGGGTATAAAGAGCAACGTTTTAAGCTAGTAGCAAAGAAAAAACATACCGCAGTAAACATCGTTAAACCTAACGTCAGCTCACTTTTAATGGCTAAATCTTGTTCAAAAAAGAAAAATAATTGGAGCGGTAATAGTATGGCAACAAGTGCATGTAAAATATGGACTTTTTTAATGCGTAAATACTGCCCTTGAGGCGATAACTCTTTAATACCAAAGTCACGCTCTAGGCACTTAACTAAATTCATCGCTTTTATATGAACGGCTAAACGATAACAACTTAAGCCTTCATTATTACGCAATCTAAAATCGTAACCTGCTTTTAATAACAACACCATTAATGATTCATTTTTAGAAAGCACAGCATAATGAAGCGCGCTATTGCCTATGCTATCAACAGCATTAATATCTTGTTGTGCTAATAATGTTTCGACCACTTTTACATAGCCCTTTTCACAGGCATACATAAAGGCTGTTTTATTCTCGGCATTGGCTAATGTTGCGCTAGCGCCTTGTTCAATAAAACGAGTGGCCATGGTTTGTTTAGCATTATCACTACTTAGGTGGGCGAGTAATGCTTGTTCTAATAAAACCAAAGAGTCTACATCAGGAGACACTTGTTTTAATAATGTAAAATAGTCTTTCCCATTCGCCACTTTCGCGCTGGCTAATTCAGCTAAGTGTGAAATATTATCGACAGAATCAGGTATAAAGCTACTTAAACGCTCTCTAAAGTCGACTTCTTTCCATAATGCTAGAATATCATATGATGAGGCTTTAGCGCCGTAAGACAAAGCATGTTCAATCAGTGTAAAATAACGTTTATCAAACAATAAACTAAGTAGTGATAACTCGGTTGAAACCTGACTTTGTGCAGCCACCGTGGCGTAATTTTCTAAACGCTGGCATAACAATAACGACAGACTTTCGCTAGAATAATCGTTTTCAAGATAATGGGCTTTTGCTGCACTTATATATTGATGAGCTTGTTCGTCAAATTCACTTATGTGTTGAAAATAACATTCTTCAAATGGCTCAAGCGGTAATAGCCAAACTAAATAATATATTGGAGGTAATACAGTCGTACAAACGCCATCATCTTCATTTGTTGAACGACACTGTGGCCATGCTTCTAAAGCATCTAAAATAAACGCGCCATTTTGCTCAACAAGGCCTTTAATGAGTAGAGGATATTCCTTAGGCCATATCAGTACATTTTCCATTAAAACAACACATCTCCAGTGTAGTTTGAGTGAATGACAAGTATAGTAAAACTTAACTGACACCACGCTTAATCTATTTATAATATTCTACCACACCTTGATAGGCGCGCTAGCGCAAAGTCTATGAATATATATAAAAAAATAAAACGCAGTCAGTATAAATTACTGACTGCGTTTTAAAGAAAAAATACGACGGTGTACGTTTATTTAGCTGATAATTCATTAATCACAGTTTCAAGTCCAACATCAGAAATACGTTGAATAACTTCTTTTTGTTTTGCACTTAATAACGAAATCCCTTCAGCCACAATATCATATACTTTCCAGCTTTTATCTTTGGCTTGACGTAATTTAAAATGTAAATCGATGGCCGGACCATTATCATTAATGATTTGTGTTTTTACCGTGGCAAAACCAGAGTCACCTTGTTTAGTCGCTGGCTCAAAAATCACTTTCTGTCCAGTATACTTCATCAGTGCACCGGCATAAGTCCCTGTTAAATAATGCTCTACCGCACTAATAAAACGTGTCGCTTGTGCCCTATCAATGCCTTTAATATGTTTGCCTAACAATTTAAATGAAACAAATTTAATATCAATGTGCGGCATTAATTGTTTTTCCACAATTTCAGCCATATCTTGCTTACTGGCATTACCTTGGCTATTTACTTGTGCAATATCATGAAATAATTGCTGAGCAACCGTTTCAAGTAGCTGATCGGGTGTTTGTTGTGCTTGGGCATACAAGTTTGCACTAAACAAAACAAGTATTGCTAATAGGGTTCTCATTGTTGTCATTGTCTTATAATCTAAATCATGAATATGGCGCTAATTTAACTTTTTATTACACAACAAAAAACCCCATAAATAGCACCTTATTAATGCCGAACAAGCACCAATAATATAAGCTTTTAAATATCAGTAGCTTATAAAGCTACTGGAAACACTCTGTATACAATTACTTTTTACCTATATTGAATTATATAAACTCATCCTTATAACTCTCTTAACTTTTTATTTAAGAGAAGGCACTATGCGTCTATTAAAAGCCCCTATAACACTGACTTTAATCTTACTTTTAGCTTTAACTTCTAAAGCCCACGCGCAAAGGCTTCACGGTTATAGTGTTGATGTTTTAAAAGGTGAAGGGAATGTCGCCGGTATCAAGCTTGCCCATAAATATTACGCTCCACAATTACAAAAGTTAGTTGGCCATGCGAAATTTTATTTTGAGAGCAGTGTCAATGTCTGGCAATTTCATAAAAGTGGTCATTCACAAAGTAATACGGTTGTGGCTATATCACCGGTATTACAATTTCCAGCTTTTAACTTTAACGGTAAACTTTTTTCGATTGAAGCGGGTATTGGCATCTCATTAATTAATAAGACTTATTTTGCAGAGAAAAACTTAAGTACTCACTACCAATTTGAGGACCGTATAGGATTAGTAACAACTATTGGTGATACCGATTTAGCGCTGCGAGTCATTCATTATTCAAACGCAGGCTTTAAGCATCCAAACCCAGGGATAAACTTTCTCACATTGTCGTTATCACAGCCTTTGTAAAGTTATAACAAGGCAATTTCGTACAATTTAAAAATAACAAAGCCTGATTTTGAAACCCATCAAAATCAGGCTTTAATCACATATTTTAAATACTAACCGACAAGCCAATGCGCCATTAACGCGATAACCGGAAGTGTCACTAACGTTCTTAATATAAAAATTATGAACAGCTCAAATATATTAACCGGTATTTTACTACCCAGTAAAAGCGCCCCAACTTCTGACATATAAATAAGTTGCGTTACACTCATTGCGGCAATAATAAAGCGAGTGACATCACTTTCTATACTGCTTGCCGCTAAGATAGAAGGGATAAACATATCAGCAAACCCAACCATAATTGTTTCTGCTGCTTTTTCAGCTTCGGGTATATTTAACAGCTCTAAAAACGGAATAAATGGCTGACCTAAGTAATAAAATAATGGAGTATATTCAGCAATAATAAGTGCAACAGTTCCTATAGCCATAACTACTGGCAACACTGCAAACACCATATCAAGTGCGTTGTGAACCCCTTCTTTTATTGTACCTTTTACGCCCGACGCCTTTTCTGCTTTTGTTAAAGCCACCGTTAAAGCATGCGAAACTAATGTTTTACCGTGTGGTACTTGTTCGGCGTTATGAGCCGGTGCAGTGCCATCTATAAATAAATCCTTTTTAAAGCATAAAGGGGGTAAGCGAGGTACGATAACCGCAGCAATAATACCCGCTAAACATACAGTAAGATAAAAAGGTGCAAATAAATACTCCAGCTTCACCTGCCCTATTACGACCAAACAAAATGTAATCGACACAGCTGAAAAAGTTGTCCCAATAATGGCCGCTTCACGTTGTGTGTAATGCTTGTCTTCAAACTGACGAGATGTCATTAAAATACCGACAGAGCCATCTCCTAACCAAGAGGCAGCACAATCAACAGCACTGCGCCCAGGGACTTTAAATACCGGACGCATCACTTTTGTTAGCAAAGTACCTACCAGCTCTAATAAGCCAAAATTTAATAGTAATGGCAGTAATAAACCAGCCAAAATAAAGACTGACAATAAAACAGGTAACAAATCATTTAAAACCAACAAGCCGGTATTTTCAGAGCTTACCATCTCAGGGCCAATTTTATAAAAGGTCATGAGTACGCATATCATGCCTATTAGGCGGATAAAAAACCAAACAAAATTAACGTTAAACAAATGATTTAAAAGAGGGTTATTACAAATTATTCGCGGTTTAAAAATAACCGTAATAGCAGACATAATACCGGTAATACAAATAATGCATGTAATCAAAGCCAGTGCTGAATCCGCTAAAAAAGCTTGAATAGCTTTTGCCATAATAGCAATAGGAATGGTCATAAACTCGCCACTTGATACCGGCGTCATAAACAAGAGCACGCCAATAAGAGACGGTACTAGAAAAGTAAACCATGTACGTTTACTAAACGGTAAACTTGTTGCTTTATCAGTCATTTTTTTAACCCGCTTAAACACAAAAAGAGCTTAATGCTCTTTTTGTGTCGTTTATTATTGTTTTAAAGTTTTACATTTCGTTTTAGTAGTGCGTCTTCTAGCGCTTGTTGAAGTGCGCTCATGGTGTTTGGATCAAGTAGCTCCCCTTTAGTATCCATCCACGTTAAGCTCGTGCCGTTTGATGGTAATTCACTAACCAAAATTTGGTACTGGCCTTGTTCAATCGGTAACTGCTGTGCTTCATCACCCCAAATTGAATCCCAAACACTGCTTTGCGGCTTATTGTATTGTGCAGTAATCAACCCAGAATCAGGCTTAACTTCTACAATTGTGAAAGACAACCTTTCTAAAAAGCCAGAAAAACGCTCAAACACATTTTCATAGTTTTGCTGTGTAACTAACGCTGCGTTACCTTTGCTATCAAAGCCCATTGTAAAAGAAATATTACCTTGCGCTTTACGTTTATTTATTTCTAATTGACGATATAAAAAGTCATACTCACGAATAACTTGATTAAGCGCAGACACTTCTAATTGTTGCTTAAGAAGATCGGTCAATTCGTTATTTTCACTTTGAAAATCGATTAATTCTGCACGTAATGATGCAGTACGTTGATGTGACTTTTCTTCTATGAAAAACTTAAAACGCTCTAAATCAGGTTGAGTATCATCTCCCCAAGACCACCAATTACTTTCAGGAATGACAAGTGCATACCAGTCTGTTGTTAAAGTATTTTTTTGCTCATCAAAGGCTAGCGCCTGCGTGTTATTCGCACTTAGCGTATCTTTTACTGCACGCCAAATAAATTCATTCAAATCATCTACATAATCATTCTTATCAAAATAAACACGTGATTGTTTATCATTTTCTTCAACCCAGCTACCTTGCGCTATCGTTAATACCTGAGCAGGCGGACGATAGTTTTTCGCTTCTGGGTTTGTTCCATATTGCGCCACATCCATTTTATAAACAGGGTCTTCAGCCGGTGTTTCTAATTGTTCAGGCACTTTAACCGACTCATGGGTACGGTAATTACGCTCATTATGAGCGTCGTTGGTGAAAATACTACACCCAGATAAACTGACCAATGCACTTACAACAAATGCTTTTGGGATCCAATACTGCACAGATAATTCTCCTTAGCAAACCCTTTAATTGTTTTAACAAGTATATGAGTGGGTTATACCGATTTGGTTCAGTATAAAATTAATTTAAACTTAACACTTCTATTTGGATAGCAACTTACGCTCGGTTATATACATAAACTGAACACAAGTCGCAAAATTTTGTCCATGTTACTTTCACACGCCACTAAAAACAAGAAACACTGGACTTAAAACCGCCTAAAGTTGTTGCTGTGTATAGTTTATACGTCTTTTTGTGTTAAACTTCGCCGCCGTATACAGCACAAAGTTTTACACAAACGCTATTTAAATCGTCAACGTACAAATAACCTAGGTATATTTACTTCATGACTGCATTTACAAACCATCAAATTGTCTTGACCGCGATAGGGGATGATAGACCAGGTATAGTCAGTGAATTAACACAATTAGTGAGTGATTGTCATTGTAATATTATTGACAGCCGCATTGCTATTTTAGGCCGTGAATTTACTTTTATCATGCTATTAAATGGTGATATGTCTGCCATCAGCCGTATTGAACATACGTTGCCAACCAAAGCAATGGAGTTAGGTTTATTAACCATGATGAAACGCACTTCAAGTCATGAACCCAGTGAGTTTTGTGCGGGCTATACTTTAGAATATACAGGCATTGATACCCCTGGCACACTGAGCAAGGTAACGCGCTTTTTTGCCGATAATCATATTAGCATTTGCTCACTAAAGTCAGACACAGATCAAGTTGAGCAAGACACCACTATGCGCTGTGAAATTGAATTTAATATCCCCATTGATGTAGATATAGATAAATTTAAAATTAGTTTTGAGAACTTATCACACACTCTCAACGTAGATTATATTTTTAGACGAATTCGTTAAGGATTTTTATTATGAATAAAATAAGCCCAATACAAGCTGGTGATAAAGCCCCGGCTTTTAGCCTACAAAATCAAAATGATGAAACCATTTCGCTAACTGAATTACTTAAAGAACAACAAGTATTAGTGTACTTTTACCCTAAAGCATCGACACCGGGTTGTACTGTTCAAGCAGAGAACTTACGAGACAACCAAGATGAATTAGCTCAGTTTAACACGCGTGTTGTAGGTATTAGCCCCGACCCAATCAAACGATTAAAAAACTTTGAAACTAAAAAAGAGCTAAACTTTGATCTTTTAGCTGATGAAGATCATGCGATTGCTGAGGCATTCGGTGTATGGGGCTACAAAAAATTTATGGGCAAAGAATACGATGGCATTCATCGCCTAACGTTTTTAGTTGGCCAAGACGGTACCATTAAACATTTATTTGATAAATTCAAAACCAAAGAGCATCATCAAGTTGTATTAGATTATTTAGCGTCAGAACAACGCTAACGATAACCCATAAAAAAAGCGCCCTTTAATTAAAGGGCGCTTTTTTATTTATTCACATTATAATTTATGCAAATACTCAACTAAAAACTAACTAATACCCAAATATTTATGAACTTGAATTGATAAACGCCAGTTTTTTGCAATGCAGGTTTCTATTGCCAGTTTAGTCGCTGATGTTTTTTGGCTAATTGGCTGTAAATATACCAATGCAGGGTTAACCCCGGTTTTAGCAAACAACGCTTCTAATTCATCAACATGCTTTTGCATTGCGACTGGGTGCTTAATTTCGTTCGCCCGTTGCATCGTACTTGTCAGTACTTCGTAACCACCGCGCATATTAATTTTTGGTGATACCGTAACCCACGTCTCTTCAGGAGCTAAAATTTCAAATGTGCCACTGGTTTCTATTTGCGTAGAAAAGCCATGTTCATGTAATAAATTACACACGGGGTTTAAATCAAACATACAGGGTTCACCACCGGTTATCACCACATGTTTAGCGCTATACCCTCTTGAGTCAAACAAGGCTAAAATTTGCTGAGCATTGGCATCTGCCCAATGATCTGAATCGGCTTTTTTCTCTACTGTTTCATCTAGCGATACTTTATATACATTATCAACATCCCAGGTTTGCTTAGTATCGCACCACGAGCAACCAACCGGGCAGCCTTGTAAACGTAAAAAAATTGATGGTGTACCAGTAAAACTCGCTTCACCTTGAATCGTTTCAAACACTTCATTAATTTTGTACAAAAGAAATCTCACTTAACCGCTAGCAACTATTTTGTTACTATATAAAACAAAAGCACGGTACAAAAATTGTTATTTATGCCGTGGCCGTGTAGTATATCGCGCCCTGATATAAACCTCTATTAAAACTGAAGAGCAAAGCAGATATGACGCAAAAAGTAGTTGTTATTTATTCCGGCGGTATGGATTCATTTACCGTATTAAATAAAGCCTTACAGCAAGGGCATGAAGTTTATGCGTTATCATTTGATTACGGCCAACGTCATGTAAAAGAATTAAAAGTTGCTGCAAGTGTGTGTGAATCACTTAATGTTCCTCATAAAATTGTCGATATATCAGCGATAAACCAACTGATCGGTGGCTCTTCTTTAACCGATAATATTGATGTCCCTGAAGGTCATTACGAAGAAGAAAGCATGAAAAGTACTATCGTGCCTAATCGTAATATGATTTTGCTATCGCTTGCTGTTGGGTATGCTGTATCACTTAAAGCTAGCCAAGTATATTATGGTGCCCATTCAGGGGATCATGCAATTTACCCTGATTGCCGCCCTGAATTTGTAAAAAAAATGGATGATGTTTGTCGTATTGCCAATTACGATGCCGTTGAAATTTTCAGCCCTTACTTAAACAGTACTAAAATTGATATTTTAACCGACGGTATTAAAATGGGCTTAGATTACAGCCAAACTTGGACTTGTTATAATGGCCGAGAAAAAGCATGTGGTAAGTGTGGCGCATGCCAAGAACGTTTAGAAGCATTTAGCCTAAATAACCTCACCGACCCACTTGAATACGAAGTGCAATAATCACTCTGTAGCCAATAAAGAGGCTAATACACCTTAGCCTTTTTATAATAAACTTTTTATAACCAACGTCTAACTTTACTCATGTAGTGTTTATATTGTTCCGGGAACAACCGAAGTAAGGCTTTTTCTTCAGGTTTTATTTGAAAATACGTAATATAAAAAACAAACCCAACCACACCAATCAACGCATAAATAGAAGTTAGCCAAAAACCCCAGCCAATCAGTAAAAAAGTGAGCCCTACGTACATAGGGTTGCGGGTAATCTTAAATATCCCAGATGTAACAAGCTCAGAGGTATTGTCAATTTTTTGTGGATTTAGAGTTGTTTTAGCCTGTCGAAAACTAATCACACCCGCAATACCAAATATCACACCAATACTTACCGATAACAAAGATAGAACAGTAATAAACGACGAGTAATCTATTGCGGTTTTAAACGCAATAAGGGCCATAAATAAAGCAAACACAAATAAAACTAGCACTGGGGGAATTTTGTTGTTTAGCATAGTGTCCTACCAAAAAATGATTACCAATCCTTAATATAAACAATATTTAAACAAATCTGGTTACAAATGTCAGCTAACGAACAATGAGTTTTTAGTTATACTTACTTTATTAAATAAAGATTCAGTGAGGAATACATTATGTCGGGTACCACGATGATAGTTTTAATTGTTTTAATATCCGTTGGCTCGGGAGTTATTTACGATATGTATAAAAAACATTTAGAGTTTAAGCATAAAACCCTCGATAGCAACAATCAAGCAAACCAACAGCTACACGCGATGCAAGCTCAAGTGTCTGAACTTAAAAATAGAGTACAAACACTTGAGGCTATCGTTACAGATTCTAGCTTTGATGTAAAAAACGAAATTAATAAACTTTAAAAACGATTAGTATACAAATGCGCATTTTCTGGCTGTTCTATTCCATGAGCAGCTAAAAAGTGCCCTATTACTTGACCGCAGCCATCAGGTGCTCGGCCACTGTCTATTTCAAAGTTAAGCTGGTTTGCATGTTGCTTCCCTAATACGCACAAATCAACCGCCTCTGTTGAGCGCATAGCAATACTTAACTCGCCTATTTTTTCAGCACTGATGTTTTTACTAAAGCGTGCTAATCCTAAGTATTTAAAGTTTTCATTAACAAAATCATTACTCTCATTGATCAGTGCTGCAATTAGGTCGTGCATAAATTGATTAGTACAACTAACCGCGCTTAAAAACGACAATGACTTATTATTAAAGTCTTCCAATTGGCAGTCGTCACACGTTAACAAAATAGTGTAAAGACATTGCTCATTGGTGAGAACTTGGCGCTGCTGTAGCTTAATTTTTTCACCATTAAACCTAGTTTTAGTAATAAAATCAGTGATGTTATCCTGTGGCGTATCTGCAGTTATTAGTTCTGGGTTTTGTGCCATTAAAGGTAAATCGTGATGGTTATTAAAAGGTGTGCTGCTGCCTTTACTATGACAAAACTGAAACAGCTCTCTCACTTCATGTTCACGCGCTATTTTTAATGCTAAAAATGCGGTTTGAATTAATTCAGAGGTAGGTAATTCTTTCTCTACTAACCAACGCCGCCCAAAAAGTAATTTTTTAGCATTGGAAGTTTGATAGTTATCGGGACTTAATACAGCCACTTGAATATATATTTCGTTATTCTTTTGGGCGGCCAGCACCCTAAAATGCGTAGAAAAATCAATGTTTTCTAAAATTTTTTTAACACTGTCTAAAGTATGGTCATAGCGTAAAAAGTGTTGCGGAACAACCTGATTGTTATTAGGTAATTGCACACTCGGTGCATAAGCAATCGGTTTTTCGTAACTATTTAATACGGCTTCACCTAAATTTAGCGATAAGTTAAATTGACTGTTTTTATCTGACATAACTCAACCAAACAAATGCGCAATATGCGCTGTAAACGTTAATCATTCTACGAGTAAAGTAACGCAGTTAGATCACAATCTACTCTTTAATATAGTAACATTAAATGAGCATTTGATAGTCGGCAATAACCTCTTTAAAAATGGCATTCGTTTTCACCATTTTGTTATAGTGGCGTAGTAATTGTTGGTGATATATTACATGCGATGCTTGCGTAAAATCCCACATTAACGAACCGGTTAGGGATAACGCATTGTTACTATTAAAACTCACCTCTAACACTTCATAAAAGCGCTTGTTCTCTAGCACAATCTGCTCATGTAACAAACCAAACCCTAGCTGCTTTAACCCTTCTCTTAGATGATAAGTATGCAGTACTGGGCAGACTATAAAACGGCTGTTTGCAAGGTTAGTATGATCATTATTCGCAACAATTTGTTTAACTAATTCAAGCAGTAGTTCACCGCCAACCCCGGCAATAATAATCACGTGTTGAGCATTATCGTCAAGGCGGATATTACCGACATCTTGACACAAGACCTGCCAAGATTGCGTTTTATTACAGCTAGGCGATAAATTATTTAATCCACTGAGTTTTTTTGTTAGCTGATGCATAATATCAGGCACAATATCAACAAATCGAATTTGCTTTGCTGCATCTCTCGCTAATAAGCTCAGTCCTAATTGGCCATGGTCACAACAGCAGTCCCAAACAACATCGGTTGGTGCTGTAACCCGCATATTTATGGCTGATAAACGCTTGCTTAATGACATTTAACGATGCCAATTAAGCATTTTTCAATGTTGATTTATAAATTAATGCTTTTAAACTTTTATCAGTATTAATATCAACAAACCCGCTTGTAGCCGCTAAACGTTCAACAAATTCAATGCTATCACCAGTATGCTCTGCTATTAACGCTTTAAACTGTGCTTCACTCAACTCAGGGCTATTAGCACATAACAAAAGCTGAGTTTTTTCATTGAGTAATTCAGGTAAACGACGAAGTACTTTTTGATAGTCTTTGGTTAAAACAAAACTCCCTTTTTGAAAACTCGGCGGATCGACAATAATTAAATCAAATGGGGCTGCTTTTTTTAATTTACCAAATGACTTTAAAATATCATGTGGTAAAAAACTGACATTCCTATCAAAACCATTAAGCTGATGATTTTGTTTGCCTATTTTTAATACCCCTTTGCTCATATCCATATTCATCACATGTTGCGCTGCGCCTTGCATTGCAGCAAGAGAAAAACCACAGGTATAAGAAAACAGATTAAGCACTTTTGCATTGTTGCTTTGCGCCATAACAAACTCTCTGCCTTGGCGCATATCAGGAAAAATACCGGTATTTTGCCTGCTGGTTAAATCAACTAAAAAACGAATCCCATTTTCTTTTACTACATGTGGCTGTGGTAATTCACCATATACCAATTGATTATGGCTATTTACACCTGCGCGCTGTTGATAAACCAATGAAGTAATCAAGTCCGACTGGTTATCTTGTGCCCATTGCCATAATGTCGCAGTGAGTTCGTCAAGCGTATCTTGCTCAATTTCTTCATACGACACCACAAACAAACAAGGTGGGTAAAAATCTAAATTAATATGACTCAATGCTTCAATAGTATGTCCTCTACCGTGAAATACTCGACATAGTTCATTATCTGTTATTGGAGCATTGTTTAGCGCGTCAATCAGGGGGGCAAAGTAAGTTGTCATTGTTAATTTATCAGCTGTTGTTGAAGTTCATGGATTTGATCACGCACCGAGCCGGCTTTTTCAAACTCTAATTCGCTCGCGTAAGCATGCATTTTATTTTCTAGTTGTTTTATTTCGCTGGCAATTTCTTTTGCACTTAGCACTTTTTTAGATTCTTTACGAATAAGCGTTAAATTATCTTTTGGCGCAGCGTCTTCACCTACATCCATAATATCGGTAATAGCCTTCACTAATGCCTGTGGCTCAATATCATTAGCGACATTATAAGCATGTTGTATCTCGCGTCGCCTTTGTGTTTCATCAATGGCTTTTTTCATCGACTTAGTTACTTTATCACCATATAAAATTGCGCGTCCTTTTAAATGACGTGCCGCACGACCGATTGTTTGAATTAATGAACGAGCTGAACGTAAAAAGCCTTCTTTATCAGCATCAAGAATTGCCACTAATGCAACTTCAGGCATATCTAGTCCCTCTCTGAGTAAGTTAATACCCACTAACACATCGAAAACTCCAGCACGTAAATCGCGAATTATTTCAACTCGCTCAACAGTATCGATATCAGAGTGAAGATATCGCACCTTAACATTATGCTCACTTAAGTAATCCGTTAAATCTTCAGACATCCGTTTGGTTAACGTTGTTACCAGTACCCGTTCGCCCAATTCTACACATTTGTATATTTCAGATAATAAATCATCAACTTGAGTCCCCACTGGGCGTATTTCTATTTCAGGGTCGAGTAACCCTGTAGGACGGATAACTTGTTCAGCGACTTCACCCGCACTGCGCTCAAGTTCAAAATCGCCGGGGGTGGCCGATACATAAATCGTTTGCGGCGCGATTGCTTCAAATTCTTCAAAACGCAATGGTCGATTATCCATTGCTGATGGCATCCTAAAACCATATTCAACAAGGTTTTCTTTACGACTTCGGTCGCCTTTGTACATAGCGCCTATTTGAGATACCGTGACATGTGATTCATCAATAATCATCAAAGCGTCATCAGGCAAATAATCAAGTAACGTAGGGGGTGGATCACCCGGTGTACGTCCTGATAGATATCGGCTGTAATTTTCTATTCCAGAACAATAACCAAGCTCGGTCATCATTTCTATGTCATATTGGGTACGCTGTGCAACCCGCTGTTCTTCAACTAATTTATTAACACTGAGTAACTGTGCTCTGCGCTCTTTTAATTCAGCTTTAATATTTTCGATTGCACTGAGTATTTTTTCTCTTGGCGTAACATAATGTGTTTTAGGGTATATTGTGGCCCGAACAATGTGTTTTTCAACGGCCCCGGTCAGTGGATCAAAAATGCTTAAACGCTCAATTTCATCATCAAACATCTCTACACGAACAGCATAAGTGTCCGATTCAGCAGGGAAAATATCGACAACTTCACCACGCACTCGATACGTTCCTCGGCTAAAGTCTATATCATTGCGAGTATACTGAAGCTCAGCCAAACGCCTTAACATATCGCGTTGATCTAGGGTTTCGCCTACTTTCAATAACAGCATCATTTTCATGTATGAGTCGGGATCTCCCAAACCATAAATTGCTGAAACCGAGGCGACAATAATGGTATCTCGTCGCTCTAATAGCGCTTTAGTTGCGCTTAATCGCATTTGTTCTATGTGTTCGTTAATCGATGCATCTTTTTCAATAAATGTATCACTGGCGACGACATAAGCTTCGGGCTGATAATAATCATAATATGAGACAAAATATTCAACCGCATTGTGAGGAAAAAATTCTTTCATTTCACCATAAAGCTGAGCAGCTAAGGTTTTATTATGCGCCATAATAATGGTGGGCCGATTCAAATCATTAATGATGTTGGCCATCGTAAAGGTTTTACCTGTCCCCGTAGCCCCTAATAAGGTTTGATGCGCAAGCCCGGCTTCTAAGCCATCACACAACTGTTCAATCGCTGTTGGTTGATCCCCCGCAGGCTTAAACTTAGATTCTAATTGAAAATGGTCACTCATTACTGGGACTCCTATACGCTTTGATCGCTTAATTCTTGTAATTGTTTAATAAACCATTTATAGGCCACTAATGCAGTAAACAAATTGCCTAAAGCCGCGCCAATAAATAACCCTAACAAACCGGCTATTTCATTACCGATATAAGCTAAAGGCAAGTAAAAAACAAATAAACGAATCACACTTAATATTAAGGCATTCATAGGTTTATGTAAGGCATTAAACGATGAATTAGATAAAATGATCACCCCTTGTAAACCATAACTAAGTGGTAAAGTGTAAATAAACAACTTAATTACATCTACCACGGCTTGCTCTTTACCAAACAGCTGGCTTATAACGGAGGAAAGTGCAATTAATACAAGGTAAATAGAAAATTGCCAAATCATGACAAACTTCAGTGTGCTTTTATAGGCCTCTTTTACACGATTTAACTTAGCCGCCCCAAAATTTTGACTCACAAAAGGCGGTAAAGTCATAGATAAAGCAAGCACTAAAATACTGGCAATTGACTCTATTCGGCTACCTACACCAAATGCGGCAACAGCTTGCGGGCCATGATAAGCGACTAATGCTGTCATTACTGCCATCGCTATAGGCGTTAACATATTAGCCCCCGCTGCTGGCACCCCTATTTTTAATACTTTTATTGCACAACTCAACGGGGTTTGTGTGCCAGGTTTCATACTTAACAAACGTTTTTTAAAGGCTAATAAATAAAGCACCACACACACACCACACGCCCATGCAATCACACTTGCAATAGCGGCCCCCGAAATACCATAGGCAGGGATTGGACCAAAACCAAAAATAAGAATGGGATCTAAAATCGCATTCACCAAGCCCGCCCCTCCCATAATTAAGCTCGGTGTTGTGGTATCACCACTGGCGCGCAAAACAGAATTGCCAATCATAGGGGTAATTAAAAACACACTCCCCATAAACCAAATATTCATGTAATCGTGAATTAACGGTAATACTTGCTCCCCTGCCCCTAATAAAATAAAAATAGGATCGATGAGTAAATACCCTAGCAAAGATAAACAGAGAACAAGAACGACTGCCACTAAAAGAGATATCGTCGCATCGAACCGAGCTTCGGTCAGGTTATTACTGCCCAAAGCCTTTGCTATTACCGCAGATGTTCCTATGCCTAAGCCGATAGCTAAACTAATAACAGTAAAAGTTACAGGAAATGTAAAACTAACCGCCGCTAAGGGCTCTGTTCCCAATAAACTAATAAAAAAAGTATCAACAATATTAAACATCATTAATGCAATCATGCCGAAAATCATTGGAATCGTCATTTTTTTCAAGGTAGGCAATATAGGAGCATTAAGTAGATCAGGGCGTGATTGAGTAGGTGACATTGCGCGCATTTTAATTAAATAGCCTCTTATACAGATTATTTTATTTTAAAGCATTCAGACACCGCAAGCTATGGCTTTATACAATCTATTAGATGAAAATAAAGTATACGGTAAAAATGACTGGTAAATATAGCTAATGTACAACAATGAAGTGAAAAGCTAAGTGTGAAATAAATTTAATAAAAACCTTTAAACTATTAAAAAATAGAGATTTATGAATATTTACCATTAAACAAAGCCAGTTAGCTGTAATGAGTGGAACGACTAATTTTTATTAAATATTATGTCTCTTTTCTTTTTGATTGCTAAATAATTACACCTAACTTAATTAAGTAACAAATACTTTTATAGTGTTTGTAGTTAATTTTCTTTCAAAGCATGGAAATAATATATTTAAGCTAAATAATTAACACATTCGTCTGAGTTATGATGTTTTTTCACACAATGTATATTTGTTTCAACAGACTGCAATCATATTCATTTCGAATCAAAATATTTTTTACTGTATTTTTTTAACTTATTGATTTTAAAATAGTAAAAAAAAACAATTTAAATACTTGAAATCGTTGAAGCGCCCTAAATACCTGAGCTTGATCACGTTCTTAAAGTTTCATAAACATAGTTATCCACAGATTCCGTGGATAACTCACTCTACCCCGCATTAATTAAGGCTTTATGTAAATCTAAAACATCGCCTCACCACGCAAGGGAAAATAAAACATTCGCACTTTCGCTTTTTTTATACTAAGGCCTGAAAAGTTAATGTGCGTTGATACATTTTATTTTGCCAATTGTGTAATGACATATTGACTTTAATTAGCCCCGCGCTCTTTTTTTAAAGAGATTAAAATCCAAACTTTATGATCATGTTTTTATCTCCTGAAGAGACACAGATATCAGGTCAAAAATAATAATCACCCTATTCAACGATCAATTTATTGCGATAGAGCGATTCTCGAAATAACAAAATAATGAATGAACGCGCTAAGTTTTCATCGCCCGTTTTTTCCTACAGCAATGGATTACCCTTCACTTGGCATACAAAAGAGAGTAAAAAACAAACAATTTAAAATATGAAATTGTTACAAATGGTCTATATCGCTAAAAAAAAGCGTTATAAAACGTACGTTTTGAACATAAAAACAACGAACAGCCCTGTTTTTTTAAATTATGATCTTTTTATGTTGACACTTTGCGACGCGGTCATTAATATTTCGCCCCGTTGAAAGGCAATACGCTTCCCCCTTAGCTCAGTTGGTTAGAGCGACGGACTGTTAATCCGCAGGTCCCCCGTTCGAGTCGGGGAGGGGGAGCCAAGCTTTTTAACCATAAACGATTCCCCCTTAGCTCAGTTGGTTAGAGCGACGGACTGTTAATCCGCAGGTCCCCCGTTCGAGTCGGGGAGGGGGAGCCAAGTTTATGAATATGATTGTTCCCCCTTAGCTCAGTTGGTTAGAGCGACGGACTGTTAATCCGCAGGTCCCCCGTTCGAGTCGGGGAGGGGGAGCCAAATCATAATATAGTTTAAAACGATTCCCCCTTAGCTCAGTTGGTTAGAGCGACGGACTGTTAATCCGCAGGTCCCCCGTTCGAGTCGGGGAGGGGGAGCCAACGTACAAGATCCCCATAGACTTTTTCCAATTTTTCCTCTACTCTACTACCTTATAACTAAAACATTATTTATTACTTTAATATGTTGCAATTAGTTGAATAATCAAGGACGTGATTCCTTTCCATTTGAACAATTAAAAGAATTTATAAAATGACAGGCTTTAAAAAACTAATTTTTATTCAAATTATTTCATGGTTACTTTGTGTTGCGGCTGGAAGCTACTTCATGGCAGTTAACTTTGATAACACAGTACGTGCTTCACAATTGCACGCTCAAAAATCAGTAACTCATTACATTAACTCTCTCACTTTAGACGATGTAGCGAATAAGCGAATTAAAACGGCTTTAGCTGATGGCACTACTTTCTCAAATTTAATATTACGAGATTACCAAGGTGAAGAGGTAATTAATTTATCAAATAACACCCCTCTTCCATTACTTGCGTCGCTGATACAATCGGCTTTTAACTCTATTCGTCCGCAATATGCTGTAAATGATCATGCGGATATAAAACTAGAGTTTACAATTAACGTTCAATCGTTGGCTGAACAATTACAAACAGCCTTTATTGTTTTTTTTCTCATGAGTGCATTTTTAGTGTTTATCCCTATCGCACTTATGAAAGGCTTATTTTACAAGCTTAACAAAAATATAAGTACTACGATTGCTGACATTATTGATATCTACATTAATCAAAACGAAATCGGCAGCGGTTTAGATAAATCTCTTGATTCAGGTAAACTCAAGCATTTAGGTAAAGATTTAGTGCCAAGCTTTAATCGTTTATCTTTGTTTTTAAAAAGTAAAAGTGAAGATATTCAAAATGAAGCACTCACCATTAAACATGAAGCCTACAAAGATATTGTTACCTCTTTAGGTAACCGTAATATGTTTGTGGAATATTATGAAAGGCACATCGAAAATACCGAGGTCAGTACGTTTGGTTCGTTAGCACTTGTGCGCTGTAGTGAACTGCAAACTATAAATCAAAGCCGTGGTTATCAAAAAGGTGACGATTATGTCAAAGGCGTTGCTGATATTATTAAACATATTAGCGGCACATACACTGGCAGCCAAATTTACCGACTTAACAGCTCAGACTTTGCTGTTATTTTGCCTAACACACCTCTTAAAGAAGCTGAACGTTTTGGCGAAAATCTGCAATCTAGATTTACACAATACCAACAAAATCAAGAACTCAATTCAGTAGCAAACACGGGAATTGTTGGCTACGAAAAAGGTAAACCGCTTGGTGAGTTATTATCTATCGTCGATAATGCAATGAGTATGGCACAATCTAAACAAATCAATGGTTGGCATGTACAACGTGAAACCGATTTAGTTAACAATGTCAGTGCCGGTTTTGGTAATCAAAATTGGCGCAAAGTTATTACCGAAGTTATTGAATCAAAACGTGTTCATTTAGTTATGCAAAATATTATGCCACTTGGTAAAAGTATTAAAGCATATGCAGAAATTCAGGTACGTTTTAAAACAGAAGACAATCAAGTTCTCCCTACTGCGTCGTTTTTAGCCATGGCTGAAAAACTGGATATGGCAATTGATATTGATAAGCTCATTATTGATTCATCACTTGAAAAAGTAAAAAGCCGAAACTTATCAGAAAAGTTTTTTGGTTTAAATGTTACCGCTTCGAGCGCACATAACGATCAATTTGTTATTTGGTTAGAACGTCGCTTATTAAAAGATACACATATTGCATCAAAATTAGTGTTTGAAGTCAGCGAGTTTGGCCTTCAACAAAATATTAAAGCGAGTAAACGCTTTATCGATATGGTTCATCGGGTGGGTGCACGTATCACCGTTGAGCGTTTTGGTGTGGGTTTAACCTCGTTTAAGTTTTTCAGAGATTTAAAACCTGACTTTATTAAAATGGATGCCAGTTATACCCGTGGTTTAGAAGAAGATAAAAACAATCAATACTTTATGCGCTTAATGGTCGATCTTGCACACAGAATAGGGGTAAGTGTTTTTGCTGAAGGTGTAGAAAGCCAAGAAGAAAAACACATTGTTGAAACTTTATGCTTAGATGGCGTACAAGGTTATTACATAGAAAAACCTAAAGATATATAACTCTGTGGAGGCATAATGAAAGCTATATTAAGTTTAGTATATTGTTTGATTATGCCTTTTACTTTAGCCGCAGCTAAAGCAGAGCAATTAACATTAACTTTTAGTACCCACAATTACCCCCCTTTTTCATCAATTGATCAAGACAATAACCCTACAGGCCCGTTTGTCGACATATTATCACTTGCATGTAACGAACTAGATTATCAGTGCCATTTTATTAGTGTCCCTAATCGACGCTCAAAATTAATGCTTGAAAACAACCAGGTACAGGCCAACTTTCCAATGGGATGGAATACAGAGCGAGATCATCAGCTTTATTTTTCGATTCCATTAATGAATATGCAATATGGCTTTTTTTATTCTAACGACTCATTAAAAGAGCCCATTACGTCACTTGCTGATATTCAAACATTAAATGTGGGGGTTTTTGGCCCTTCAAATGCTTCATATCAGCTAGAAAAACTCAAACAAAAAATGCACTCTCAGGGTTTAAAAGAATTTAGCATTACCTTAATCACTGACGCCAATGGCACCGGCGTAAAAATGCTTGATCATAAGCGCATCGATGCATACTTTGCGAACAACTTACAAGCTAAAACCCACCTAGCGCAATTTGGGCTCGACAATATTCAACATGCGTTTACCTATAGTGAACACCCCTACTTTGTGACATTTAATAAAATACAAACCTCACGTTTGCAACTGATACAATTTAACCAAACTCTATACAAACTGTATGTTGCACATAATCAGTTTAAAGATATTTTAGCCAAATATAATATTGAAACGGTTTCCATTACGCCACAGTTACTAATGCAATATAATATCATTCACGAATGAGTTGTTTATTTACCTTATACGTGTTGTTAAAACACGAATAAAAAAGGATAATAACGACGTTTTTTAATGCTTGAGGCGAACATGACTGAATATGTTATGTTATTAATTGGCACCGTGCTCGTTAATAACTTTGTATTAGTACAATTTTTAGGCTTATGCCCATTTATGGGGGTTTCTGGTAAGTTAGACACTGCAATTGGCATGTCTTTGGCCACAACCTTCGTGCTGACGCTTGCTTCGGTAACTAGCTATCTTGTAAACCAGTATATTCTTATCCCATTAGATATCACATTTTTACGTACTATGAGCTTTATTTTAGTCATCGCTGTCGTGGTACAATTCACCGAAATGGTGGTTCGAAAAACAAGTCCTACACTTTATCGTTTACTGGGTATTTTTTTACCATTGATCACCACTAACTGTGCTGTTTTAGGTGTTGCCATTCTTAATATTCAAGAACAACACAGCTTTTTACAGTCTGCAATTTACGGTTTTGGCGCCGCCGTTGGCTTTTCATTAGTACTGGTATTGTTTGCAGCAATGCGCGAACGTATTGCCGCTGCAGACGTCCCAACCCCATTTAAAGGGGCATCGATTGCCATGATAACGGCAGGTTTAATGTCGATGGCATTTATGGGTTTTTCTGGATTAGTGAAATTTTAATATGACCTTACTCTATGCACTTATTGCTTTAGGCTCTTTAGCATTAATTTTCGGTGTAATCTTAGGTTACGCCGCCGTAAAATTCCGTGTTAAAGGTAATCCCATAGTTGAACAGATAGACACTATTTTACCACAAACTCAATGTGGTCAATGTGGTTATCCTGGCTGCCGGCCTTATGCCGAAGCTATTGCTAATGGGGATGAAATTAACAAATGTCCTCCAGGTGGCGAATCCACGGTTAAGAAGCTCTCTGAGCTTATGGGAGTAGAAGCTAAACCATTAGCAGGTGGCGAACAAGCAGAGCCGATTAAAACGGTGGCTTATATTCGTGAAGATGAGTGCATTGGCTGTACAAAATGCATTCAAGCCTGTCCTGTCGATGCCATTGTAGGGGCAACGCGTCAAATGCATACCGTGTTAATTGATGAATGTACGGGTTGTGATTTATGTGTTGAGCCCTGCCCTGTAGATTGTATTGATATGCTCCCACTCGCTCCAACAAAACAAAGTTGGAAATGGCAGTTAGATGCTATTCCTGTTACGCAAATAGATTAGAGGTTTGAGTGGAAAAGTTACTTGAACAAATAAAGCATGGCACTGTTTGGCCATTTCCCGGTGGTGTACACCCACCACAGCAAAAATCACAATCCAATAGTGAAAAAATAACACGTTTACCTTTGCCAGATAAATTAGTTGTGCCTTTAAAGCAACATATTGGTGCTCACGGTAAACTCATCGTCGATAAAGGCGATTACGTACAAAAAGGTCAAGCATTAACAAGCCCAACGGCTAACTGGTCGGTACCTGTGCATGCCCCCACCTCTGGCACTATTTTAGAGATTGCACCTAGCCCATCGGCTCACCCTTCTGCTTTGCCTGAGCTGAGTGTGATAATAAAACCTGATGGCAAAGATACTTGGTGTCAACGTCAGCAAGTATCGAATATTAAAACCATAGACCACGACGAGCTTATAAACATAATACATCAAGCCGGTATTTCTGGCATGGGTGGAGCAGGTTTTCCTACTTATGTTAAAGCAAATACCGATAAAAAGATTGATTTTTTTATCGTCAACGCAGTTGAATGTGAGCCTTACATTACCGCCGATGATGTTTTAATGCGTGAGCATGCCGTTGAGGTTGTACAAGGCATTGAAATAATGCAGCAACTTTTACAACCGACACTATGTATTGTGGGTATAGAAGACAATAAACCACAAGCAATTAGTGCGATGCAAAAAGCTGCTGAACACAATGAACATATTATAATTCAAAGTGTGCCCACGGTTTACCCTTCAGGTGGTGAAAAACAGTTAATTAAGCTTCTCACCAATCAAGAAGTACCCAGTGGTGGCATTCCTGCCGATATCGGTGTACTGGTGCATAATACAGGGACGCTTTTTGCTATACAGCAAGCCGTATATGAAGGTAAACCACTGATTGAACGAGTTGTTACCGTGACCGGTAATACGATTCATAAACCAGGTAATGTATGGGCATTATTGGGTACAGAAATAAAACATTTATTAGATTGCCAAGGTTTTTCACCGGTTCCACAACAACGTGTAGTTATGGGAGGCCCCATGATGGGCTTTACACTCCCAACAGTACGTATTGGCGTAGTGAAAACAACAAACTGTATTTTAGCCCCCGATCACAATGAACTTGCTGAACCTGGTGATGAAAAAGCGTGTATTCGTTGCAGTGCTTGTGCAGATGCTTGCCCCGTATCATTGTTACCGCAGCAAATGCAATGGTTTGCTAAATCAAAAGAATACGAAAAGTTACAAGAACACAACCTGTTTGACTGTATTGAATGCGGTGCCTGCTCATACGTATGCCCAAGTGAAATTCCATTAGTTCAATATTACCGCGTTGCTAAAGTAGAAATAAAAGAACAACAAGCAGATAAAATTAAAGCCGATCGTGCTAAAGAGCGTTTTGATGCGCGTAAAGAGCGCTTAGAGCGAGAGCAAGCCGAACGTCAAAATAGACATAAACGTAAACCTACAACCAAATCAGCCGATGAGAAACAAAAAGTGGCTGATGCACTCGCTCGGGTAAAACCAAAAAGCGATAAAGATGGCGAAAAATCTGCGGTTGCTGCGGCTATCGCAAGAGCTAAAGCTAAAAAGCAACAAGGTGAACAATTAGAACCAGATAACAGTGACGTTGCAAAAGAGCGTGCGATTCGTAAGCAACAAGCAAGACAATATAAAGAAGAGAAAGAATCTCAGGGCAGCTCAGAATCAACAGATGATAAAAAATCAGCTGTTGCTGCTGCAATTGCCCGTGCTAAAGCGAAAAAAGCCGCGCAGCAAAACAGCGCTGAATCACAAGATGAAAATACAGATTCAGCTCCTGTAGATGATAAAAAAGCCGCGGTTGCTGCTGCAATTGCTCGTGCTAAAGCGAAAAAAGCCGCGCAGCAAAACAGCACTGAATCACAAGATGAAAATACAGATTCATCCCCTGCAGATGATAAAAAAGCCGCTGTTGCTGCTGCAATTGCTCGCGCTAAAGAAAAAAAGCGCCAAAAAGAAGGAAATAACCCGTCATGAAATTAACCATGGCAAGCTCACCTCACAACCATAGCCAAAAATCACTCAGTAAAATGATGCTCAGTGTCATTGCTGCTTGTATCCCTGGCTTCATTGCACAAGTTATATTTTTTGGCACCGGTGTAATTATCCAACTGGTATTGGCACTTATTTGCGTTAGTGTCTTCGAAGCTATAATTATGGTGTTACGTAAACGCTCAATTTTTGCTGCATTAAGTGATGGTAGTGCATGGCTAACCGGCGTCTTACTTGCACTAAGTATTCCTCCCCTAGCCCCTTGGTGGGTAATAGTAATAGGTTCGTTTTTTGCTATTGTCATGGTTAAACAACTATACGGTGGGTTAGGCTTTAATTTGTTTAACCCTGCTATGGCAGCATACGTTTTATTATTAGTGTCATTCCCCGTACAAATGACAGCATGGATGCCGGTCACAGAGCTGCTTTCACAACCGACAACACTGGCACAACAGCTAAGTATCATATTTCATAATTTTACCTCAACGGGTTTTAGCTTAGAGCAAATGCGAACCACTGTTGATGGTATGACCATGGCAACCCCTTTAGATACGATTAAAACCGATATTGCTCATGGTTTAACGGTAACCGAAAGCATGCAAAAGCCTATCTTTGGTGAATGGGCTGGGCTTGGTTGGGTTTGGGTCAACTTAGGCTTCTTATTAGGTGGTGTGTATTTACTTAAAAGTAAAATAATTAATTGGCATATCCCTATTAGCATGCTGGTCAGTTTGGCACTATGCAGTGCTATCGGTTATGTAGCGAACCCAGGGACAGAGCCTGGAATAATTTTTCATTTATTTAGTGGTGCAACCATGCTGGGGGCGTTTTTTATTGCCACCGATCCAGTCTCTGCATCGACCACTAACAAAGGTCGTTTAATATACGGCGCCATTATTGGGTTATTAATATACTTAATTCGCACGTTTGGTGGCTACCCAGATGCACTCGCTTTTAGTGTTTTATTACTTAATATGGCAGTACCTTTAATAGATTATTACACTCAACCCCGTACTTATGGTCATGGAGAGGTTAAATGATTATCTCCTCAATGGTAAAAAATGGTGCCCTGCTTAGTGCATTTGCACTGATCACAACAGGCATTGTCGCACTAATTAATGCAGCGACAGCAGAAACAATCGCAGAGCAAGAGCAGCTTCAACTGGTACGTCAATTTCATGAAGTACTTAGCCCAGAACTATATAATAATCAGTTGAGTGAGGACTGTGTTGTCGTTACTAATGACTTACTAGGTCCTTATAAGCAACAAGTTATTTATAGAGCTAAACTAAACGGCAAACCTGTTGCTTTAGTAATCCGCCATATTACTCCAAACGGCTACACTGGAGATATAAATCTGTTAAGTGCGGTTTATCAAAATGGGGAAATTGCAGGTGTGCGTGTCACAAAGCATCAAGAAACACCGGGGTTAGGTGATAAAGTAGAGTTAAAAAAATCTGACTGGATCACAACTTTCAAAGGCACGACGGTAGCCGCTGAAGATGACCCGCGCTGGGCAGTAAAAAAAGATGGTGGTCAATTTGATCAGTTTACGGGAGCAACAATCACCCCTCGGGCCGTTGTTAGCTCAGTTAAAAATGCGACACTGTTTGCAAAGTCACAATTTGACGCCCTATTCTTAGCTCCTAACGCATGTAAAAAGGTTTAACTATGAGTGAGTTAAAAACACTTTTAAAAGATGGTATGTGGAAAAACAACCCGGCATTAGTACAGCTGCTCGGCTTGTGTCCTCTGCTAGGCGTAACATCAACTATTACCAATGCATTAGGGTTAGGGATCGCTACGTTATTGGTATTAGTGGGCTCTAATGTCTCGGTTTCATTAATTCGAAACTGGGTCCCTAAAGATATCCGCATACCTGTATTTGTTATGATCATTGCCGCATTTGTTACAGTAATTCAATTATTGATGAATGCCTATACCTTTGGTTTATATCAATCACTTGGCATATTTTTACCTTTAATTGTAACTAACTGCGCCATTATCGGGCGAGCAGAAGCGTACGCCTCTAAAAACCCTGTGCATTTATCTGCATTTGATGGATTAATGATGGGCTTAGGTTTTATGCTGGTATTAATGGTATTAGGGGCAATGCGCGAGATAATCGGCCAAGGAACTTTATTTGATGGGGCTGATTTACTACTGGGTCCATGGGCTCAAAGTTTACGTATAGAAATCTTCAGTTTTGATAATCAGTTTTTATTGGCCATATTACCCCCTGGTGCCTTTTTAGGTTTAGGGTTATTAATTGCAGCTAAAAATGTGATTGATACACAAATAAAATCAAAACAAAGTTTACCTGCAGAGGCTGAAAAAGGTCCTCGTGCGCGTGTTACCAGTTTAACTTAAAGGAAAACACACTGTAGATTATGTGTTTCAACTTGCATGAATAAATTAAAACGACAACAAATGCTTGCCCGTTTACGCGAGCAAAACCCTCACCCAGAAACAGAGCTTGAATACTCAAGCCCATTCGAGCTACTTGTTGCTGTCGCACTATCTGCGCAAGCAACCGATGTTGGGGTAAATAAAGCAACACGAAAACTCTTTCCGGTGGCAAATACCCCACAAGCTATTTTAGATTTAGGCCACGATACATTACGTGACTATATAAAAACCATTGGTTTATTTAATTCCAAAGCAGCTAATGTGTATAAAATGTGCCAAATTTTGGTTACTGAGCATAACAGTATTGTGCCGCAAGATAGAGAAGCATTAGAAGCCCTGCCAGGCGTTGGTCGTAAAACAGCTAATGTAGTGTTAAATACAGCTTTTGGGCAGCTAAAAGATAATCAAGGTAAATACTTTTTAGCGGTAGATACTCACATTCAACGCTTAGCAAATCGTACTGGATATGCAAAAGGTAAAACAGTAGAGCAAACCGAACAATCAATTATTAAAAACACCCCTAATAAAACGGAGTTTATGTTTAATTTACATCATTGGTTTATTTTACACGGGCGTTATACATGTACGGCTAGAAAGCCAAAGTGTGGAAGTTGTATTATTGAAGATTTATGTGATTACAAAGAAAAAACAGAATAAAAATAATTAAGGCCTTTAAAGTAAAACTTTAAAGGCCTTTAAATTAATAATTACTTTTCTAATTTTTTAAAGTAATCAAAAATTTCTGGCACATTACCTTGTCCCATACCCGCATCAAGAGCGGCTTGTAGGTTAGCAGAAGAACCTTCTGCAATTTTAGATTCAGTACCAAGATCAGCAACCATTTCTAAGAAATAGCCTAAATCTTTGTTTGCATTTGCGATTGAGAAACCAAGATCACTCACGTTATCTACAGCGTAATTTTTACAGAACTGCATAAATGGTGAGTTAGATGGACCTGTAGACATAATGTCGAAAAGTTGTTGACGGTCAACACCTGCAAGTTCAGCTACAGCAAAAGCTTGTGACATAGCACATACTGTAGTCATACCCATAAAGTTATTGATTAACTTTGTTGTGTGACCCGCACCTAGTGCGCCTAAATGGAATACATTTTCGCCTTGATCTTCAAGTACTGGCTTAACTTTATTGAATGTTTCCATATCACCAGATGCCATAATGTTTAGTAAACCATCTTTAGCATGTGCAGGAGTACGTCCTAATGGAGCATCAATCATACCCGCGCCTTTGCTTGCTAAATCAGCGCCGATCTTTTTAGTAGAAGCAGGAATAGAAGTACCAAAATCAACTAATACAGAACCTTCTTTAATACCAGCAAGTAGACCATCTTCAGCATATACAATTTTTTCTACTACAGCTGATGTAGTTAAACAGAACATCACGATGTCTGAATTCTCAGCAAGCTCTTTAGCTGTATCAACAGTTTTAGCACCACGAGCAACACATGCTGCCACAGCATCTTTGTTTAAATCCATAACAGTAAGCTCATAGCCTTTGTTTTGTAGATTTTCAACCATATTGCCGCCCATTAAGCCTAGGCCGATGAAACCGATAGTTGGTTTTGACATGAATAACTCCTAAATATATTAACGCAAGCAAGTAAGTAATTATTTACCTACAGAACAGTACGATGATGTTTGTTTTAAATTTTCAGTATCGTGTTTAATGTTAAGTGAGTGAAAATACTTAGATGACTTTAAAAACCACCACAGAGCATAAACTTAATTACAAAACTTAATCTTGTTAAACATAACTATTATTTTTTTACAGGGTTGATAACCGCGATTACACGATATGACCAACTGGTATGACAAAATGTTAGTGGTAACAGACTCTTTTGTCAACCGACAAGTTAACCCTGAAATAAGTGATTTATATCTACGTTTATTCTATCTATATTTAAACCTATTAAAACAGCAACTTATATCATTTAGCTGTCATAATTAAATTTTTCCTATTTTCAACACTTGGTTTTCATTCACAAAATAATTGGTTGACCAAAAAAACCAACATCAATAATAGCCTCTGCCATATAGAGCCAAACATTAGGTAAAGCATATAATATGTATTTTTCAAGTTGTTGATTAATATAAATCCCATAAATCTGCATACTTTTTTACTTCACGACGGTGATCGCTTATGTTGCAAATGCATAATAAAAACTTAAAATAGAATATAACTGCTTATCCCTAACTGTTTTAATCTTTTCTAGGAAAATATCATAATGCGCTTACTTCACACTATGTTGAGAGTTTCAAATTTAGATAAATCAATTGCTTTTTATACCCAAATCTTAGGTATGAAGGAACTTCGACGTTCTGAAAATGCACAATACCGCTATACTCTTGCTTTTATTGGCTATGGTGAAGAGCAAAGCAATACCGTATTAGAGCTAACATACAATTGGGATACTGATCATTATGATTTAGGTAATGCCTATGGGCATATTGCAATTGAGTTTGATGATATCTATCAAGCGTGTGAAGATATTAAAGCCGCCGGTGGCAATGTTAGCCGCGAGCCAGGTCCAGTAAAAGGTGGTACAACTGAGATTGCTTTTGTAAAAGACCCTGATGGTTATGCAATTGAGTTAATCCAAAAAAAGTAAAAGTAATTATCGCTCATACTCTCATTTAATTGATAAATCCGTAAGTATTTATCGAACCAAGACTCTTTTTAAGGGGGTGTAGTGAATGAATAAGCCACTATATAACACTCCCTACTTCTTTTAATCAGTTACTGCGTTTATAAGCAGACTGAAACTGACCTCATTGTTTTTCAAAAAATATTTAAATAAATACCAAGGCTAAAAAATTCAATAGTAATAAATTAAGATATAAGTAGGATTTGAAACTAAAAGGGATATAAATAGGAGATTTTAATTGATTGTACACAGCCTAACTTTACCTTTTAAGTAAAGTGGCGTCCCCAAGGGGATTCGAACCCCTGTTACCGCCGTGAAAGGGCGGTGTCC
>NZ_JAGJEG010000007.1 GCF_018100905.1 Pseudoalteromonas sp. MMG010
ATCAACATGAAGCTTGTGAGCAACTGCAATTAATCACAAGCATAATAATAGACCTGCACTGTATGTATAAGTTCAAATTAATTTAATTAAAACTAACTTTTAATTAATGACAACATTTGCTTTTCATCAAACTGAGTGAAAGTCATTGATTTTTCGGTAAATAATGCATCAACAAGCGCTTGTTTTTCTTTTTGCATTGTAAATACTTTTTGCTCAATGGAGTCGCTCATAATTAGTTTGTATACAAATACAGGGTTAGTTTGCCCAATTCTATAAGCTCGGTCGGTTGCTTGTTTTTCTACGGCTGGATTCCACCAAGGATCAAAGTGAATAACAGTGTCGGCTTGTGTTAAGTTAAGTCCCGTACCGCCCGCTTTTAAGCTAATTAAAAATACCGATGTTTGTCCACTGGTAAATTCGTTTATTACTTTATCACGATGACGTGTTTGCCCCGTTAACATGCTAAATAAAATACCTTCGTGACTTAAGCGCTCAGAGATCAGATCAAGTGCTGAGGTAAACTGGCTAAATATAATAACTTTTCTGCCTAAACTTAGCATTACAGGTAAATGCTGCGATAACCAATCAAGCTTGGCACTACCCGCTTGGCTTGTAGAATCGATTAATTTAGGGTGGCAGCATATTTGTCTTAACTTTAATAAGGCCTCTAAAAAAGCAAGTTTACTTTTTTGTGTACCTTGTTCGGCAAAAAGTCCTACTAATTTTTCTTCCAGTGCATTTGTGATCGATAAATATAATTCTTTTTGCTTTGGTTCAAATTCAAATTCTTTCACCAATTCAGTTTTTTCAGGCAGCTCTTGGGCCACTTGTGCTTTAGTACGGCGTAAAATAAACGGCATAATTAACGACTTTAATTGCTCTGCACGTTCACTGTCGGCTTCTTTTTCTATTGGTGTTTGAAAATGTTGTTTAAAATAAGCTTGTGAGCCTAATAAAGAGGGCATTGCAAAGTCGAGTAAAGATTTAAGCTCGAATAAGTTATTTTCTATCGGGGTTCCACTTAAACACAATTTAAAGTCGGCGCTTAAGCGCTTTACTAAACGAGAAACTTGAGCTGTATCGTTTTTAATGTATTGCGCTTCGTCGAGAATAATATTTTCAAAGTACAAAGCAGGGTAATAAGCTATATCGCGTTTTAATAACGGATACGTTGTAATTATGCAGTGCGCTTGAGAAATATTTTGCAATAAGTCATGGCGATGCGAACCAAATATAGTTGTCACTTTTAATTGAGATGTGAATTTTTTAATTTCATTTTGCCAATTACTTACCAAACTTGTTGGACAAACAATTAATGTTGGCCCAGCTTGTGGTTTTTCACTACAACTTGCCAAATATGCGATTACTTGTAAGGTTTTTCCAAGCCCCATATCATCGGCTAAAATCCCCCCAAGCTGATGGCGTTTTAAAAAGCTAAGCCATTGCACACCTTGTTGCTGATACTCTCTTAATTCTACACCGGGGTTTAAGGCTGTATTTGGTATCGGTGTAGTATTAGGCGTTAGTTCGGTTAATTCATTTAAATAATGCTGTAGCGCTTCATCATGTAATTCAATATCGATGACTTGTTGTGCCATTAATTCTGATAAATATGATAGCGGTATATTAAATTCATCTCTGGATTTAATAAATTCGAAACGCTGTTTATATGTATTTAATAAATTAATAGCGTCTTTAGGGATCACACCAAATTGTTGGCCCATCGGAAAATAAAAAAAGCATTCACTTTGTCTATTTAATGATTGATAAGCCCCATCGTAGTCGTTAAATAAGTGACTACCTTTTACATTAGCTAACACTATTTTACTGTGTATTTGATGGCCATTACCTCTATAAACATGCAATAAAACATTCAATAATGGTCTTTTTGCCGACACTTTATTGGCATGAATAGTCCAGCCTCGCTTTTTAAATACGGGCAATACTTCGTGAATAAGCCAATGTATATGCATCGGTGTTTGTTTTGAAAATATAAAGTCGCTTTGTAAACCCCCTTTACAATTTTCAAAACCAAGATTTATTAATTCGTTTGTTACCGTGTTTTCGAATGCTTTATTTATTATATTTTTAGGTGCTGTTGCGGCTAAATAATTTTTATTTTTGTATTTAAATTTTAAATTAAGTTCAAGACCTTGTGCGGTTGTGGCTAGATTTAAAATAGCATTATTAGCGTGCTTAGGAGGCTCAATAATTGAATTAGTCGGGTGAGGAATAACATCAGCACCAAAGTTATTAGCAAGCTGGCTATATATACGATCAAAATTAGTATCGTGAATAGCTGGAATAGCTTTTAAATGTGCAATTTCATCTGCGCTAAGTGGGGTTCTTATACGACCCACTTTAAATTGCTCAATATCAATGTACGCCGGTGGTGTGGTTTTTAGTAACGCCCAATTTGTCGCGTTTTCAAGATTAACTTCTAATTGCGTTGTATCACTGGTGTTATTCCAATTAAATAATAGAGCTTGACCCTCTTGGGCGGTTAGAGACGTTCGTGTTTGTTGCCAAAATAAACGCTCTGTTGCTATTAATTGCTGCAAAGCGCTAAATCCCCATGTTCCTTTTAACTCTAAGTTACCAATGGCGTTTTGAGAGCGTATCCAACTGAAAAGCCTAAAATCAGATTCGAGTACATCGGTTGGAGTTATAAAACTATTTAGCTGTTGCTCAGTCAAATTCCGACCGAGATTATAGTGGCCATTATCGCTAAAGCTTGCAATTTTAGGGATTATAAATACTTTATTATTTTCTATATCGAGTACAAATAAAAGTACATTTTTGGGCTGTTCAGTAGGGGTATTTTTTAATGAGGATAATTCGTTAAACCAGTCGTTAATAAAAAAGTCTTCGCCATATTCACCTGAATGCTCAATCTTAAGTTTTAACAATACCGCAGCTAAGTGCCTGCATTTTGATTTAGCACTACAAGTACAATGAGCATCAACAGAGTAACCAGTTGGTATTTTGTTGATCTCAATACGCTGGTTAAAAGAAGTGCCTTTATCGCCAACAACCGTTGAGTCAATAACAGAAAAGTCGTCGTTGAACTCTAACCAAGTAATTTTTCCGTTTTTATAATACTCTTTTGCTTTATTGAGAACGGTAGGTCTAAACAGTTTATTTATAAACCGCTCGGTAAGCGGAAACTGGGCGGCCTGCTCATTTTTAATTTCTTCAAAAATAGCCAGTAAATCATTTTTTGATAAGTTAGCAGACATCTTACTCGGTATGGTTAAGTATAAAAAATAATTTAGCCAGTATATGCTTATTCTAGCCAGAGCTAAAGCCCTATAAAAGGTAAATAAACTGGTTGGATCTGATCAATCAAAAAATAAGACACAAATAACAAGTAGTGGGAAATTTTAAAGGGGCTATAACACTCAACAAATAGTACAGATCACTTTTTTACTAACAAAAGCGTAAATTGAGATAAATTTAAAAAATAATTGATTAAGTTAGTAAAAAACTGATCTATAAAGCCAAATAAGGTAAAAAACCACAAAAATCAGCTTGTATAGATCATATTTTTACTAAGTAAACGAGCGTTTAGATCATGGTATTACTAACATAATTTTTTTCGGATCGTTATTTTACTAACTAATTAAATGCACTTAATAATTTAGTTAATTGCTCTAAACGCTTGTCTGTCATAACTTTATTGTTAATTTTTATAGATAAATCGCCACTTTTCAAATGGCGTTGTACTAATACAAAATCGTTTTCTAATACGGCTTCTCGTTTTGCTATATTATTTTGCTCTGCTGTTAAGTATTTAGTAATCGCAGCAGCTTGTTTATCATCGCTAGCCATGCTTTGCAGTGCTTCATCGCTTGCTGCTGTAGTGGTTAATTTTTCAAATACTTGTGGGTTTTTCTCTTTTGCTGCAATGAGTTTTTTAGCTACCTCACGACCTACATGATTAGCGGTAGGGTAGAGCGTGATAACGGCAGCAGGGATATGCTCAAATGCTTTAATTGCATCGGCGATGGCTGTATGAGAAACCCCTTCAATAGCTGCTATTTCGCGATATGAACCTTTTTTACCTTGCTCTATTAGCTCATCTTTTGTTTGTTGGTAAGCTTGCCCTAATTCCCATAAGCTCGGCGCTATGTATTGATCGGATGAAACCGCCAGTACTTTTGCATCCTGGTCGGTAAAATCGCTAGAGCTGAGCACTAAATAATCGGCCCCACTTAAAATACACGCCTTACGACGACGAGAGCCCGCTAATACTAAACTTTTATCACCCTGGTCCCACAACAAAGCGGGATGTTGGTTACGGCCATCTTCAGCAATTGCTGGCAGTATGTCTGAAACAGAGCTTTCGTTTAATAAAGCTTGAACACGGCGATTTTTACCATATACCTCGGTAAGCGCTTCAATATCACTTGATGGAATGACTTTACAAATAAGTGTAATTTCGCGCTTAGGATCACTCGGTGCAGGCATACGAATAACATCGCCAGCACTGGCTTGTTCAAGTAATGCATCTAAGCTACTGCTGCCTACGGCGCTAGCAAAGGGGTCTAAGCGGGTGTCGTTTTTACGTTTAGTTGCCATTTTATAACATCCTTACTTAGTGTTATTTAATAGTTGATTGGGTAGAAACCCAGTTAGATCTGATCAGCATTTCAAGTTCATCTACAACGTCTTTAATATTTTCTTGTGCACGCATCAGTGACTCCCTACTGGCTAAACTGTCTGATGCTTTTTGATCAAATATTGTATTAAACGAAGAGGAACTGGCTGTAATTGCAGAACTATGATTAATAGGGTAGCTCATGACTTGGCGACCAAATGCACTGCGCACATCTTTAACAATGTCGCGTTGAGAGTGATTTCCTTTTACATAATTAGTAACTAAGAACTGCATAAAGTCCCAGCCATCGTGACCTAACGCTGCAACAGTGTGGTAAATCTCGCCAAGTCGTTTTAAATACTTATTGTTAGCATCAAAATCTACGGCCTCTGGATGTACCGGTATTAACATTGCGGTAGAAGCCATTAATGCATTATAAAACATAAAGTTAAGGGTAGGGGCTGTATCAATTAAAATAATATCAAATTCGTCTTTAACAGGGTTAATTACTTTTTCGAGTAGCTTATGATAATGACGAGATTGATCATAGCCACTGGTGTCTTTTAATAATGTTGCCGTTTCATGTTCAAAATAAAAGTCATCCATCCCAGAAGGTAAAACACGAATATTAGGGATATGCGTTGTAACAAAAGCATTAGAGACAACATCAGACCATTTTTCGCCTTCATCTAAATCGATACAGTCGCGCATTAAATCGCCAACCGTTGTAGGATCGTGTTCATTCGAAGGGAAAAAACTTGAAGAAGATCCTTGAGGATCAAGGTCTATAATGCCAATTCGATAGCGTTTTATATTTGTTGTAGCAAGTGCTGCAGCAATATTAACCATACTGGTTGTTTTACCACAGCCACCCTTTAATGAATTAATAACAATAACTTGAAGCTTATCCTGCGCGGTACGATGATCGGCCTGAATGTCCATGATGTCTGCCATGGCGTAAATATTCATTAATGTGTATGCATAATGGCCATTAGCACCGCGCTTTATGTTTAGCGAATCAAAATCACCATTGTCGTGTCTGCGCTTTAAAGTACGATTATTACATCCTAACAAATCAGCGGCTGCTTTTTGAGTGTATGTTCTAAGTTCTTTTTCTTCAGATTTTAAATGAGCTCTATAATGTTGTATACGACCTTTAAGTGACTTTTCTGCCACCTCTGCCGTTGCTTTTAAAAGCCGATAAGTTGATAACGCATTATTATTAATAGACATACATAATTCCTCAAAGTTATGCATTAAGTATAATGTCCATTTATTTTGCTGTAAACAACTATTTAGCACGACATGTATTTTACTAAGAAGACATTAAAATTATATTTATTAATTTTTAATATCGCTTAAGTATAAATAAAGAGATTAAGTATGGTTAAGTATATAGGTATTAAAGGTTAAGCTACAATAATTGTAATATAACCAGTTGATATTTATGAATAATATTAAAATAGTTGGATCGTAATTATACTTGGTTAAGATCAGATCTTTATTAAGTGGCAGATCGAGTTATTACTAACTTAAATTTTAACTTTTGCTTTATTAACAACTTACCCACTTAGTTATCAACAATAATATCGTTTCAGATCAGAATAATACTAACTATTTTAGATACTTATCCAATGACCTTCGCTTATAAAAACGATTTAAATTAGTATAGATCTGATCTGTAGTAAGTACAGATCAGATCTATGCTAACTGGAACTTGGCTTATCCACAGGCCTTTACAAAAACGAGTGAATATCAGTGTGTTCACTCTAAAAATAAGCCTAAAAATGCTAAGAGTCATTAATTATTTTACTTTGAGTTAGTAAAATTTAGGTTTATAACGATAAACTTAGTATAATGTTGATCCAAAAGTAATAAATCCTATTATACTTAGTAAAATAATGATCTGAAAATTATTATTAGCTTCAGATCAATTTTATACTAACTTAAACATTTAACTTTTGTTGATTTATGTGTTGTTATTAACTGTCACAATAAAAATGGAAATAAGTACAATGAGCCGAAAGGTCAACATCTCAGTAGATAACTTGCCCGATACACTTAGAGGCCAAATCCATGGGGTGGAAAGTGCAATTGATAACGAAAGCTTAGCGTTATTTACAGATAATAAAGATGTACGCGTTTCAATAGAAAATGCAGCGCATGGCTTACGTGCTTATTCAAATACTTTTAACCATTACGATTTATGGGGACGCTTTGTTCGTTCGGGCTATAAAAAACTGCCTTTAGAAGAAGCGCCTAAAAAAACAATTATAACCCGTAAAATATCCGAAAAAGTAGATGGCATATTATACGATGGTGAAATTAAGATAACCCCCGCCGTTGTCAGTAGTCGTAAAGATGGCGAAGATGTTGAGTATTTAGTTTGGCCATCTGATCGTGAAGAAAAAGTAGAAAGAGCGCTAATACGACTGGCTTCTAAAGGTAAAATTGTAAAAATTAATTTTAAGTCCGGTATTCAATATGCGGTTGTTTTTTCGATGAATGAATTGGCTCAAGAGCTTAAAGCTGTTGGCCAATCTATGCCATATCCGCAAATTAAAGAATCACTTGAAGCATTACAAGGTTCTAAGCTTTCATTTAAATATTCAGCAACCGATACTAAAAATACCAACGTAGATGATTCGTTTTATGAGTCAAATATGAACTTTTTATCATCTTTACATTTTAGTGGCAAAAAAGGTCAGGGTGGTAATGTAAAATGTGTTGCCTGTTTAAATGCTTTTGTTCATAACATGATCGATAATTTAGAATATAAAGGCTATTACTTTAACAGTGCACAAGAATTAAAGCGTGGTTTATCAAGGTGGATGATGCTACGCCTTTATCATCTTTGGCGTTATGCTGCGCCAGGAAAAACGTATCATTTTAGATTGTTATCTATAATGGAAAAATACGGATCTATTTATTCTACTGATAACCTGACTGAAAATAAGTTAAAAGCTTTGCGTAGAGATATGACTACGACAATGAAAGACTTAATTGAAAAAGGAGCTATCTCTGAATACAGCATTACAAATGTAAAAGATGATAAAACAGGAAAAATCATCGACTACACTTACGAAATGCACCCTTCAGATCAGTTTTGTGATGAGATTTTAACGCTTAACAAGCAAAACAAGCGTATTGAAATACAAGGCGGGAAACGCATTGTAGAAAATGCAGTATTAATAGATGAAGATAAAATAGAAGAAATTGTTAAAGATTAAATCTATAAAAATCTTAATCCACTACACAGTAAAGGCCATAGATTATGGCCTTTTTAACATAATAATTTTACACTTGCTCTAAATAAAGTCTATCAACTAAAAAATCATATTCGCGTTTACGTGGATGATTTTGCGGTTTTTCATAGTGTTTTAGCTCACCTATTTTAACATCGGGTTGCGGATTAATTAAAATAAATGGCAATGCTGCACTAACGTGATATCGCTGTTTTGCCGTATACCTCACATTTACTTGCGGACTTACTCGAGTAGGGCGCCTTATTCTTAATTTTTCATGTTCAGATAAACTAGCTACACGCATTTTTTCTTGTTCGACTAATGCTAACCAACTGTGTTGATCTATCATGCGGGGGTTATTATAACTTGCTGATTTTTCAAGCATCTCTAAAGCTAATTTTTTTGTGAGAGTTTTCGTTGCGTGTTTATGCATCCAAGTAAACCTTACTGAGAAAGGAGAATCAACTTCACAATGAATTTTACGATACGCAGCCAGTGTAATTAAATTAGGAATGGCATTATGCACCGCTTCAAAACGCGCATCATTATTATCGATTGAAAGTACACAGGCTTTAAAATCTGCTTTTGCTTGATTAACCTGCATTATGCGATTTTTAATCGCTGTGGTATCTGGATTTTTTAACACCAGTACACCAGGATAACGCTTTAAAACCTTACTACTTTGACCCGCTTTTGTATAAATATTTAAATAAGCGTTTAAAATTGACTCATGAGCAGATGCACCGGTTAATTTATTTACTTTAATGAACTCGGGAACCGTTTGTTCATCATTAGCATCAATATCGGGTAATTGATAAAATTCAGCTTTACTGTATTCACAACCTCGCAATTCTTCAATTAATAAAGAACTTAACTCTGTCATTAAATCAAAATGACTACGTAAACTTATTTTAGAAACCATAAAGAACACATCTTACTTTAACTTATCCGTAAGCTTAACCTTATCTTTTGTTTATTTAAAGATTATTTTTACTCAGCGCTAAGTTTGTGCAACTAATTTACTTAAGTATGATGTGTTCTTTTAATAATGTAATAACAAACACTTTACTCGCTGTTTTATTATTATGGCTTTTAAATAAACGGATTTATTATTTTACGTTAGTACACTAAATGTTCATCATGATTGTCGCCATCTACAATCAATACGGTGTTATATACAACCTAATAGTTTCTTAAAAAGGAGTTATTCAAAACTTGATGCCGCACCTTTATAATTTAAAACTAAAATCATAAAGGTGCGCAATATTTGTCTAGATAGATTAACTACAGTTGTTTAAGAGGCGACTGAGGGTAGGTTTTTACAATCAACAATCATTACTTAAAATCTTAAAACGGCACATTGGTTGGTTGTTGTAGGTAGTAAATAATTAATAGAAAAAATAAAACACTCTAAATGTTGCAAAAGCTTTTAAAATATAAAATCAGAAAAGCAATGGCCTGACATTGTTAAGCGATCTGTGAGTATGATAAACGTCGATTACCTGCAAAATTCTCTGGTGAAACATAAAATGAATACTCGTAGCTATAGCAAGAGTACTGCAATGCGTTGTACGAGAAGATTTAGCCAAAATATAAAAAGCGGCTTAACAAATTACTTTATTATGCTTTAAGGTTTCTCCTTTAAGTATAGAACGATTTACAAGTAAGTAGGGGAGGCACCAACAACATTTTATATCCGGTGTTGTTAATATAACAAACTAAGTATCATCTCCTTAGCTTTACGCTATCGCGTTTTAAAACAGTTTTTAAGACTAAATAGAGTTAACTTTTACTTCTGAGCTAACAAGTCAAAATAGCAGCTAGCACATAATTTAAATAAAACCTAGTTGTGGTGACTAATTAATTTATTTTAACTGTAAAGTTTAGATTACATTAATCCGATATTTAGTATGATGTGTTCTTTTTGTTTCTGCATAAAACAAGCAACTAAATATAAATAGATACACAAATCTCATAACTACAAATCTATTATTTAAGTTACTGTAATTTAAGCTATTATATAAACAGTAATAAAAGTTTAACCTTCTATTTTTAATCACAATACCTTCTAAAATCATCAAAAATACTATCTTATAAAAAATTAAATAATAATTAGTGAATATAGTCCTTGTGTAATAGGCCATATATACGTTAATTTCCTATTTATCAGGTAAAAGTAGGAATGAGGAAAGAACATGTCACAGTGGAACCCAGATAGCTGGAGAAAGTTGCCAATATTACAGCAACCTAATTACCCAGACCAAAACGAATTAGCTTCTGTAGAAGCCCAATTAAACAGTGCACCACCACTGGTGTTTGCTGAAGAAACACGTAGCTTATTTAAGCAACTTGAAGATGTATGTGAAGGCCGTGCCTTTTTATTACAAGGTGGCGATTGTGCTGAGTCGTTTAGCGACTTTAACGCGATGAATATTCGCGATACATTTAAAACAATTTTGCAAATGGCTGTGGTTTTAACGTATGGCGGTAAATGCCCGGTTGTTAAAATTGCTCGAATGGCAGGTCAATATGCAAAACCTCGTTCAGCAGATTTAGAAACTAAAGATGGGGTTTCACTCCCTTCTTATCGCGGTGATATTGTAAATAGTTTTGAATTTACTGAAAAAGCACGTATTCCAGATCCACAACGCTTAATGACAGCGTATCATCACAGTGCTTCAACACTTAACTTACTACGTGCATTTGCACAAGGTGGCTTGGCTGATCTTCATCAGGTTAACCGTTGGAATATGGGCTTTGTGGCAGCTAACCCATTAAAAGAAAAATACCAACAACTTGCAGATAAAATTCAAGATGCTCTGGAATTTATGCAAGTATGTGGCATTAATTCAAGTATGGCACCAAGCCTTAAAGAAACTGATTTATACACATCCCATGAAGCACTTCTTCTTGGTTATGAGCAAGCATTAACTCGTCGTGATCATTTATCTGGCGATTGGTACGACTGTTCTGCTCACTTTGTTTGGATTGGTGAACGTACTCGTCAATTAGACCATGCACATATTGAGTTCTTTAAAGGGATTAAAAACCCGATTGGTGTAAAAGTCGGTCCAGGTATGGACCCAGATGATCTAATTCGCTTAATTGATGCGGTTAACCCAGATAACATACCAGGTCGTTTAACATTAATTACCCGCATGGGTGCAGATGTATTGCCAGAAAAACTACCTGCATTAGTACGTAAAGTACAACAAGAAGGCCGTAAAGTAATCTGGAGCTCAGATCCAATGCACGGTAATACAGGTACAGCCAGCTCAGGCTATAAAACCCGTAGCTTTGATAATATTATGCGTGAAATTAGTCAATTCTTTGCAGTGCACAAAGCCGAAGGTTCATATGCCGGTGGTGTACATTTAGAAATGACGGGTCAACACGTTACCGAATGTACTGGTGGTGCTTACGACTTATCAGAAGAAGATTTAGGGCAACGTTATAAAACCCAATGTGATCCACGTTTAAATGCCGACCAAGTGCTAGAACTAGGCTTTTTAGTCGCTGATTTACTAAAAGACGCTCGCAAATAAATTGTCAACGTCTTCGTTTAAAAACCGCTTAATTGCGGTTTTTTTATATTTAAAAATACAAGCATAGTTAAACGTATTTACGACGTTGTAAATTGCCATCAACAATAATCTTTGCCGATATTTCTTCAACAGAATGATGGGTTGAATTAAAATATTTAATATTGTGTTTTTTATAAAGCATTTCGACTTCTTTTACTTCAATTCTGCATTGACGAATAGAGGCATATTTAGAATTAGCCATACGTCGTTGTCGTATATCAGCCAGTCTTTGTGGATCTATCGTTAATCCAAACAACTTATTTTTATAAGGTAACAAGCAAGTAGGTAAGCCTTCACTATCTAAATCTTCTTCAGTAATGGGGTAGTTAGCGGCTTTAATTCCATATTGTAATGCCAAATATAAACTACTTGGCGTTTTACCACTTCGGCTAACACCAATTAAAATAATATCGGCTTCACTAAAGTTTTTAATATTGCCCCCATCGTCATTCATTAAGGCATAATTTACGGCATCAATTCTAAAGTCATAACTTTTTTCATGAATTGAATGAGTTCTATGCATTTTAGGGACGGGTTCTAAGTTTAATTCGGTTTTAATTTTTTCACTATAACTGGTCAAAAAGTCATAACACAGAGCATCAGATGAGTTGATCACATCAGCGAGCTCATGATTCACAAAAGTAAAAAAAACAAATGGCTTTTCACCTTCTTTTATTGCCGTGTTATTTATAAGTTGTTTTATTTCATGTGCTTTTTCAATTGTTTCAACAAACGGAATAGTTTTGTGGTTAAACTCTATGGGAAAAAGTGACAACGTTGCGTGGCCAAATACCTCCGAAGTAATCGCGGTGCCGTCTGAGATGTAAAATGCGGTTCTCATAAAATTCCTATTTATATTTTTATACTTAAAATCAGCGTGTATCAGTTTACGTAAACATTTAGGTCAGTGTAGAATGATAGCGACCTTAATAAAAGGGTTGATTAATACACACTCACAACAATTTGTTTATGGAGAAAGATCTGTGCAAGAATACGTTCTCTGGTACCAAGAGTTAGGCATGCAAGATGTTCCTCGAGTTGGCGGTAAAAACGCTTCACTTGGAGAAATGATTTCTAACCTAGCAAACGCAGGTGTTCAAGTCCCTGGTGGCTTTGCCACTACGGCTGATGCTTTTAATGAATTTTTAGAGCAATCAGGATTAAATACCAAAATTCACAACATATTAGACACACTTAATGTTGATGATGTAAATACTCTCACAAAGGTAGGTGCCGATATCCGCCAATGGATTATCGATACTCCTTTCCAACCTAAGTTAGACCAAGCAATTCGTGATGCATACGCGCAACTACATGGCGACACACACGCCGATGTTTCATTTGCCGTACGTTCATCTGCGACAGCAGAAGATATGCCCGATGCATCATTTGCAGGTCAACAAGAAACATTTTTAAATGTACGTGGAATAGACGCCATTATGGTGGCAATAAAACACGTTTTTGCCTCTTTGTTTAACGACCGCGCTATATCCTATCGCGTCCACCAAGGTTATGATCATCGTGGTGTTGCGCTCAGTGCAGGTATACAAAAAATGGTTCGTTCTGATAAATCAGCATCGGGGGTTATGTTTAGCATCGATACTGAATCTGGATTTGAAGATGTTGTATTTATTACATCTAGCTTCGGATTAGGCGAAATGGTCGTACAAGGTGCCGTTAACCCAGATGAATTTTACGTTCATAAACCCACCTTATTAAAAGGGAAACCAGCTGTTGTAAAACGTAATATTGGTTCAAAAGCCATTAAGATGATTTACTCAAACAGCGAAGAACATGCCAAACAAGTAGAAATTGTAGATGTAGACTCCACTTTATCTAATACATTTTCTATTACCGATACCGAAGTAGAATCACTTGCTCAACAGGCCATTATTATCGAGAAACACTACGGTAGAGCCATGGATATTGAGTGGGCAAAAGATGCAAACGACGGTAAGTTATATATAGTTCAAGCACGTCCCGAAACAGTACGCTCTAACGAAGATGCAAATGTAATGGAGCGCTTTCAATTAAATAGTAGCAGTAAAACAATTATTGAAGGACGCGCTATTGGCCATAAAATAGGCAGTGGCGTTGTGCGTGTACTTGACTCTATTTCACAAATGGATCAAGTTCAGCCAGGTGATATTTTGGTCACAGATATGACCGACCCTGACTGGGAACCCATAATGAAACGTGCCGCAGCGATTGTAACAAACAGAGGCGGACGTACTTGTCATGCCGCAATTATTGCTCGCGAACTAGGTATCCCTGCAGTGGTAGGTTGTGGTAATGCAACGGCATTAATTAATCAAGGGCAAAGCGTAACAGTATCTTGTGCACAAGGCGACACAGGTTACATATACGAAGGCCTGCTAGATTACGAAGTACTTACTTCACGTGTTAACGAAATGCCTGATTTACCCATAAAAGTAATGATGAACGTGGGTAACCCAGATCGTGCTTTCGATTTTGCAAAGCTTCCTCATTCGGGTGTTGGTTTAGCGCGGGTTGAGTTTATTATTAATCGCATGATTGGGGTGCACCCTAAAGCCCTTATCAATTTTGATAAACAAAGCGATGAACTTAAAGATGAAATAACTCAAATGATCGTCGGTTATTCATCGCCTGTAGAGTTTTACATTACGAAATTAGTAGAAGGTATTTCAACGCTAGGGTGTGCATTTTCACCCGAGCGCGTGATAGTACGTATGTCTGATTTTAAATCTAATGAGTATGCCAACCTCGTTGGTGGGCAACAATACGAACCAGATGAAGAAAACCCGATGATTGGTTTTCGTGGTGCTGCCCGTTATATTTCTGAAGATTTTCGTGATTGTTTTGCTTTAGAATGTGAAGCCATAAAGCGTGTTAGAAATACCATGGGGATGACTAACATTGATATTATGATCCCGTTCGTTCGCACCCTTGAAGAGGGAAAACGAGTTATTGAACTCTTAGAAGAGCATGGATTAAAGCGTGGCGAAAATGGCTTAAAAGTAATTATGATGTGTGAACTGCCATCTAATGCGCTATTAGCCGATGAGTTTTTAGATATGTTCGATGGTTTTTCAATTGGTTCAAACGACTTAACACAATTAACATTAGGGTTAGACCGTGATTCAGGGCTTATTGCCCATTTGTTTGATGAGCGTGATCCCGCCATTAAAAAGTTACTTTCAATGGCAATAAAAACCGCAAAAGCGCGAGGGAAATATGTAGGAATATGTGGCCAAGGGCCTTCTGATCACGAAGACTTTGCCGCATGGTTAGTAGAGCAAGGGATTGATTCGGTATCGTTAAATCCCGATACCGTATTAGAGACCTGGTTATATTTAGCTAAAAGCCTAAAGTAATAAGTTATCCGAGTATGTTTATATTTAAATTAAACATACTCGGCTGTTAACGACTTATTTATATTAATAAACTCAATTGCAATGGCTTCATTATTTAAGTACAACACATTAATTAAGCCATTGTATATAAATAAAATATTGTGCATACGCATGGTATTAATACTAAAAAGCCAGCGTCAGTCTGGCTTTTAATTACTTCGCTAATTTTTTATCTAAAAACGCACACGATTTGGTTAACGCTTTTTGGCATAACGCTAAATAATAACGTGCTTTAGGGTAATAAAATGAAAAGCACATTAAACCAACAATTAAAAAAATAAGTGATGGCCCCGGTACCACAGCAAAAAATAACCCAAGCAATATAAAAATAGCGCCTAGCAATAATAATACTAATTTTTTCATAACTCACCTTCGTTGTGTTATTTCATTATGAGTATATTTGGATTAGACACTAAATCACGAAAAAGAGTGTTACAAACTGTAAATTCTTCAATTTCTATTGTTCAATGCCATGATATAATTATTTAAATGCCATAAATTAACGTCGTTATGATAGCAACTATTTCTCAGCAAGATGCCGCAACTGACTTGGTTGCACACTATTTAGATACCATAAAAAAACAAGGATTTAGCGGTGATACCGATGCAAGTTATGCAACGCGGTTAACCGCTTCAACCGATAACAGTATTTATCAGCAATTACCGCAAGGTGTTATTTTTCCCAAATCTGAAAAAGACATCCAAACGGCTTTGCAAACAGCATCTCGCGACCCATTTTTATCATTAACATTTAGTCCACGTGGGGGCGGAACCGGTACTAACGGACAGTCACTCACCCCCGGAATTATTGTTGATTTATCGCGCTACATGCGTGAAATTCTCGAAATAAATGTAGAAGAAGGTTGGGTCCGCGTTCAAACAGGAGTTATAAAAGATCAATTAAATGATTTTTTACGTCCTTATGGTTTCTTCTTTTCGCCCGATCTTTCTACCAGTAATAGAGCAACCATTGGCGGTATGATAAGTACCGATGCATCTGGACAAGGCTCGTTAGTTTATGGCAAAACCAGCGATCATGTATTAGGGCTCACTACGTATTTAGTGGATGGTACACAAATGTGTAGCAGTGCAATGGATATTGAAAAAGCACAAATTATAGCCCAGCAAGACACATTAATAGGCCAACTTTATAGTACGGTATTAAATATTAGCCTTGGTGAGCGCGATGCAATTTTAGCAAAATTCCCACGCTTAAACCGCTTTTTAACCGGGTACGACTTAGAGCATGTACTAAGTGAAGACTTACAAACATTTGATATGAGTCGGTTAATTACCGGTGCCGAAGGGTCTTTAGGTATTGTAAGTGAAGCTAAATTAAATTTAACGCCTATTGCCGAATTTAAAACATTAATTAATATTAAATACGATAGTTTCGACTCAGCATTGCGCCATTCTCCTTTTTTAGTATCAGCAAAAGCAACATCGGTTGAAACCGTCGACAGTAAAGTATTAAACCTCGCACGCGAAGATATTATTTGGCATTCAGTATCGGACTTAATAACCGATGTATCAAATAAAGATATGCAAGGGCTCAACATGGTCGAATTTAATGCCGTGGCAGCCGAAGACATAAAAGACAAAGTTAATAGCTTATGCTCATTACTTGATCAATGCGTCGAAAATAAAACCAATGGTGTAATAGGGTACCAACTAACTAATAATAAAGCTGATATATTAAAAATTTACGCAATGCGAAAAAAATCAGTAGGACTATTAGGCAATGTAAAAGGGAGCCAAAAGCCATTAGCATTTGCTGAAGATACCGCAGTGCCACCAGAAAATTTAGCCGATTATATTGTAGAATTTAGAGCCTTACTCGATAGTCATAATTTACAATATGGTATGTTTGGTCATGTTGATGCCGGTGTATTACATGTTAGGCCAGCGTTGGATATGTGCGATCCGGAACAAGAAAAGCTACTACGTACAATTTCTGATCAAGTCGTAAACCTGACAGCAAAGTATGGCGGTTTGATGTGGGGCGAGCATGGAAAAGGATACCGTAGCGAATATGGCCCTGATTTTTTTGGCGAACATTTATTTACTCAACTTAGAAAAATAAAATCAGCATTTGATCCTAACAACCGCATTAACCCCGGTAAAATATGTACTCCTATCGACAGTAAGGACTTACTTGTTAGTGTTGACGGGCAAAAACGTTCTTGGTTTGATAAACAAATTCCTATCGATGTAAAATCTAGTTTTAATAATGCTATGACCTGTAACGGTAATGGCATTTGCTTTAACTACGATGAAAATTCACCGATGTGTCCATCGTATAAAGTGACCGGCGACCGCCGACATTCACCAAAAGGGCGAGCAACTTTAATGCGTGAATGGTTGCGATTACAGCAAAATAAACACATTGATTTGCTCGAAGTTGAAAAACAATTAAATAAGGGCGAAGTGATTACATGGTGGGAACGCTATGTTCACAGCCGTGAAAAAAATAAAGGCTTGTATGATTTTTCGCACGAAGTAAAAGAAGCAATGGATGAGTGTTTGGCATGTAAAGCATGTACAACCGCATGCCCAATAAAAGTAGATGTTCCTACATTTCGTGCCCGTTTTTTAAATTATTACCATAGTTATTATGCGCGTCCATTAAAAGATTACTTAGTTGCCAATATAGAAAGCAGTGCGCCACTGATGGCAAAATTGGCAAGGGTAATTAATCCCGTTGTAAACACAACATTTGTCAGTAAAGCTATTGAAAAAACCGTGGGCTATGTAAATACACCTCAATTAAGTAGTCCCACGTTAACAAAACGCATAACTAAAGATGAAAAGTTTAATTTAGCAGCACTTAAAAAGATGACTGCTGAGCAACAAAGTAATTACGTACTCATTGTGCAAGACCCATTTACTAGCTTTTATGAAGCTGAGTTAGTGACCAGCTTTATCAAATTGATAAAACATTTAGGTAAAAAACCAATACTGCTTCCATTTAAGCCCAATGGTAAACCACAACATGTAAAAGGTTTTTTGCATGAGTTTAAAGTGACCGCTAAAAATGCCGCTGACTTTTTAAATCAATTAAACGATATAAATGCCCCATTAGTTGGTTTAGATGCATCGTTAGTTTTGTGTTACCGTGATGAATATAACAGTATTTTGCAACACGAACGTGGCGACTTTAATGTCTTACTTGCACATGAATGGTTGCAAAATCAAACATTTAAAAATTTAGAAGTCGACAATACTAACCAAGCTGAATTTACATTATTAAGTCATTGCAGCGAAACAACTGCGTTACCAAAAGCGGCCGCTATATGGAAAACTATTTTTAACGATGTAGGTTTAGTGTTAAACACAACTCATACTGGATGTTGCGGTATGGCAGGTACCTATGGCCACGAATTACAAAACCAACAAAATTCAAAAGCGTTATACGACATGAGTTGGAAACCTATTGTTGATAAAAATAAAGCGGAGCAGTTGTTATCAACCGGTTTTTCTTGTCGGAGTCAGGTTAAGCGATTCGAAAAATTTAAACCAAAACACCCAATAGAGTTACTCGCCGAATTACTTTAACCTTATTAATTTACAAATATAAAAACCTAACCTAGTTAGGTTTTTTATTTGTAGCTTTTAGTAATCGGTTTTGTGGTTACACCATGAATAAACACACTCAATAAAATAGTGGTCATCGCAATCGTGGCTATTTCAAATTGATTATCAATTTTTGATTCTAATACCATCATTGTTAATACAATAGATGCTAAACCTCTTGGGCCAAACCACGCAAAAGTAAATCTGTTTTTAATAGAGAGTTTAGTAAACATTAAACTCAACATAACAGGAATAATTCTGATCAATGTTGTGCTAAGTAGTGCATAGATAATTATTTTTATTGTTATGTGTGAAAAAACTAAATACGCACATACAAATCCAAATAAACACCAAATCATCAACGATGTAAAATCGGCAATATGTTCTGAACCTGCGATAAGTTCTTCTCGAATTTCTGGATTAGAAAACTTATCAAACAACAACCCAGCAACAAATGCAGCAATAAATCCACTGCCATTTAAAAGCTGAGTGCTTGAAAAAATCAGCATCACAAAGCCAAGTAATAAAAATGGACTCGTGTTTTTTGCAAAATAATGTTTTTCCATTGCATAATTTAATATAGGTATTAGTAACAAAACACTAAACATGGCTACCATAATGCCAATACCTAATTCACTGGCAAACACTTCGCTAATTTTTCCTGCACTAATTGCTGTATCTGGATTTTTGGCTAATAGTACTAAAATTAAAAATATAGGCACGCACATACCATCATTCAAACCGCTTTCGGTATTAATTCCTTCGCGTATTTTTTCTGGCACATTTTCAGCACTTAACAAGTCTTTACTTAACGCGGCATCGGTTGGTGTAAGTATGATAGCGATTAATGCCGCTTGAACTAAACTCAACTGAGCAAACATAAATAATGCGATGGCTGTGCCTAATAAAAATGTGAGGGGGAGGGCAACAAACAGTAATAAACTCGGGTATTGAAAACTATATTTTAAAACCGACAGTTTTGATTTGGCAGCATCAGAAAATAAAAAAATACTCAGCGTTATTTCAATAAGCGGTAATAAAAAATCTATTTTATTTTCTACGCTTGCAACGTCACCAGGCAAAAACCAAGCTAATAAAATTCCGCCCAGTACAAAAAACATCGGACCCGATACATCACTACGCTCTAACTGCCTAATCGATAAAGAATAAATTAAAAATAATAATCCAACATACGAAATTACTAAATAGGGCATTACACCTTCCTTTTTAATCCTGACTTTGCACGTTCTTTTATATTTGTTTGAATATAAATTTGATCTGTCGTTGCAATTTTAGCATGGCCTAAATCTTCAGATAAATGTTTTAGCGGACGAGTTTGCGCATCATGTGTTGCCCCAGTGTGTCTTAGCCAATGTGCTGTTGCAGCTTCTAATTGTTGTGCATCATCAGTAAAGCCATCATCTAACAATGATTTTTTTGCTAAATCAAAACTTTGTTGAACTAAACGCCTAATTTGCCTTACTGTCATTCCGCCGCTTCCTCTAATTTTGTGCACTAGCGGATGCGATTCATCAACACGAGGTAAAGCGGGGAGGCTGCGATAAATTCGATAGCGTTTTAAATACGTTAAAAAATCATCGCTTAATGTTACATCACGCAGTTTATTACCTTTACCCATAATACGTAAAAACCAAAATCCATCATTATCTTGCCAAAAATGTGACATGACCGGCGACCACTGCGGGCGCTCTGACAATTCTGAAATGCGTAAATACAACCCCTTTAAACATGCTAAGGTAAATAAATTACGTTCTAGCTCTGGTTTTTTTTCACACAAATCACGCGTTACACCAAATACATATTCCCATTGAATATCACTTAATGTGTCAGGGATTTGTATTTGTGATTGAACCACTAAATAGGGGCTGTTTTTTTTAACGACAGGGACAAAATTAGCAAATGCTTTTTCTTCTAGTATCGCAAATTTATAAAATACATTAAGTGCGGTAAACATAGCGGCTAATGTTTGTTGACTCGCAATTGAGTCGCGAGCAATAAAAGGGCGCCAATTTTTATTTAATAAACGTATACCTTGCTTGTCTTTATAACGCCATTGTACCGATGTAGTTGACCACTCTTTGTCTGGCTCAACCATAAAATCAACATAAGCTTCAATATCTTCCCGCTTTAATGATAACACCGGCTTTTCTTGAATAAGCCAACTCCATAAATGAAAACGTTCAAGTTCATTTCTAAAGCGATTAAATGTTGCTTCGGATTTTCGACCATATACATATAAAAATTGATATAAAAATTTTAGTTCTGCTTTTGATTCAGTTACAGTCAAGCTAACATCTTGTATAAATACAGACAGTTCGGGGTATTCTGACTTTAGGGTATCATCTTCAATATGTGCAATTTGATATCGTAATTGTTTTAAAGTATCGACTAAAGCAACGAGCATATTATTAAACTTATTTGATAAAGTAAGTGTTATAATACATTTAATGTCCGATACCGTCTAGTATTGGACATTTAAATTAATGTTAATTCAAATAATGTCGCCACTATTTTATATAGGATAATAATGAAAAACCTTTTTACTCTATTCATTATCGTTTTTAGTTTTGCGGTTGCTGGCTGTGCAACGACAGGCAGCGCCTCTGCAGACAAAAAAAGAGCGCTAGTTCAAAGTATGAAAAGCAACACACTAGAAAAATTATATGAAGAAAAACCCGATGTAAAACAACAAGTAAAAAATGCTGCCGGTTATGCCGTTTTTGATAACGCGAATGTAAATGTTGTACTTGCCAGTTTTGGTGGTGGCTATGGCGTTGTTAAAAATAACCTGACTGGAAAATCGAGTTATATGAATATGGGCGAAGCCGGTTTAGGATTAGGTTTAGGGGTTAAAGATTTTAACGTCGTAATGGTGTTTCATAACCAACAAGCCATTAATAAGTTTATTGAAAACGGCTGGGTTTTTAGCGCACATGCCGATGCCGCAGCAAAGTACAAAAATGATGGTGGAGCACTCGCTGCCGAAGCAATTGCAGGACAAGTTACTGTATATTCTTTAACCGAAAGCGGGTTGGCTTTACAAGCCGTATTAAAAGGCACTAAATTTTGGTTAGATTCTGAGCTAAATTAATAAAACAAACTCTCCTATAAGTGGGCTGATTTGTATAATGACGCCCACTTTATTTTAAAACATCCAATTTAACATAACGTAAATTATAGGTAGTTATTGCTTTGTTTGTTAATATCACTCTATAAATGATTTTAGCTTTATTTGTGATGTTAAGTTTTTATCAAACGCTTCAGCCAATTTCTCAGTTTCACTAAACACCGTATTCCAATATTTAATACGCGTGTCTGCATCAAGATCAGTAAAGTCATTTCTGTCTGGGATTTTTCCGTAAGGTAAACTTGCTATAAATTTTTTAGATGGTGAAATCATCACCACGTTATCGTAATTTTGTGGAGCCACTTTACGTTTTAAATTTTTATCGAACCAACCGGCTTTGGGATCACTATTAAAATGCGGATATAAAATTAATCCTGGGTTATTTATTTTTAAATCAAAGTGGTAGTCAATTATTCCACCATCGCGATACATACCTTGTGGCGAGCCTGCAATATTTTTTATGCCTTGCATAACAAGCGGAATAGATCCCGATGCAAGTAAGGCATCTTTTAAATTAGTTTGGCTAAGCGCTATGTTTTGCGTTTTAAAATTATAGCTATCGGTTATTGATAAATTACTATTCGGTGCGCCAAATATAAACCGCTCGTACTGCGAGCTTAATAACTTTCGGCTAACTCTGTTAAGCATGTAACTTTTTGATAAACCTAAAAGCTGAATTAATTTATTTTCGCTAGCGATGAAACCATTCGATTTAGCCACGATAAAATGCGCTTTAAAAACGGGATTATTTATAATTTCGCTTACGCCTTTATCGCCAAAAACCTCTTCAAGTAGTGTCCGGGCTTTTATTGTGATCTCACTGGGCGTTGGTTTATTACTAGAATAACGGGTTTGCGAATACGATTTTGCCAAACGCTCAATAGCAGCAACGGGGTCGTTTTGTGCAAAACATGCACAGCGAAAAGCACCCGCAGATGATCCAATTAAATTAAGTGGTTGGGTACGGTTTTTAAAAAATTCGCCAAAAATATATCTGTCTAATCCAAATAAAGTAAACCATTTAGGGCCGCCACTTGCCCCTAAAAAAGAGGTAAATAACTCGGGTTTAAAGCCCTGCTCGTTAATAATTTTTGCGGCTGTTTTACCCGCGTGAATAGTGATCATCTAATCGGTTTACCTTATTATTTTTATATTTCACTGCTTTAAAAAAAATCTAAAAATGAATAATTATGCAAAATTAAAAAGCGGCTTTATGTTGCCATAAAACCGCTATTTATCGTTAAAGTTGCTTAAAATACGTTAATTAATCCCAAATGCCACTTTCGCATTTACCCTGTACTTTTACATCTTTTACTTTAAATTCGGGCTCTATGCCTTTTTCTCTTTGTGTGTTGTAGTCGCGATTAACAGACAAAATAGTTGGTGTGAGTAATATAATAGCGATTACATTAACCACTGTCATCAGCCCTAATGCTATATCGGCTAAGTCCCACACTTCTTTTAATGAGGCCGACGCACCCCAAAGCATCATTGATAAATAAAGTAAGGTATAAATTGCGCGCCCTACTTTGTTATCGAGCTTAAATAAATGCAGGTTACTTTCGGCGTAAGCATAGTTGGCCACGACCGAGGTAAAGGCAAATAACGTAATAGCTGCGGCAACAAAATACACCCCGCCTTGTGCTAAATGTGCGGTCATAGCGCTTTGTGTTAAACGAATACCTTCCATTTCGCCGCTTATATTTACATCGGCTAATAAAATAACCACGGCGGTACAACTACAAAGTACAATGGTATCGAAAAATACGCCAAGCATTTGTATGTAACCCTGAGTTACTGGGTGATTAGGGATTGGGCTTGCGCTTGCTGCGGCATGGGGCACACTCCCCGCACCGGCTTCGTTAGAATATAAACCGCGTTGAATACCATTTTTAATCGCTGCGCCCATCGCGCCTGCGCCCGCTTCTTGTAAGCCAAAGGCCGATAAAAACACATCTTTAAGCATGGCCGGTACTTGCGGTAAATTCATAATTGTAATAATAACAGCAGCTGCTACAAACAATATACCCATTATTGGCACTACGCGTTCAGCAAAGCGGGCAATGGCTTTAAAGCCACCTAATATAATTGAGCCTGCTAATACGGTAATAACTAATCCAGAATAAATGGTAGGTACTTCAAATGCATAGTTTAAAGCATCAGTAATAGTATTGGTTTGCATTGCACTAAAAGTAAAACCGTAACCTAAAAATAAACAGGCGGCAAACACAATGGCAAACGCGCGGCTACCCAAACCTTGTTGAATATAATAAGCAGGCCCGCCTCTAAATTCGCCGCTACTATCGCGTACTTTATACACTTGGCCTAATACGCTTTCTGCAAAGCCTGTGGCCATGCCGAGTATAGCAATAACCCACATCCAAAATATGGCACCGCTACCGCCAAGTGAAATAGCAACGGCAACTCCGGCTAAGTTACCCGTACCTACGCGAGCACACAGCCCAGTACACAACGCTTGAAACGATGATATGTCATCTTTTTTACAGTTACTGCTACCTTTTAATAGGCTAAACATGTGCTTAAATTTAAGTATTTGTATTGCTTTTAAACGTACTGAAAACCAAATACCAGCAAACAGTAGTATGTAAATGAGTACTTGCCCTTCTCCCCATAATAGGCCATTTACACTTTTAACTACGGTATCGAACATGGGCTAATCCTTTTTATTTTTATATTTTTTCTCTATATAAGCACCCATTTTAAACTGTGCCATATCGCGCTATTTAGCAAATCGATAAACATTAAACGATCATTGCTTTTAAAGTTGACTTTACCTTCTAGTGAAGCGTGTTTGGGTGTTTATTGATCAGCGATAGAACTCACTTTAACTGTGAATTTTATTTCTTTAAATGTGAATAATAAATCACAATTACACTTTATATTGATTAGTTAAAAAATCAATAATATCTTTTTAAGATTCAGTATATTATTTGGTGTATGAAGGGTGTAACCGCTTTTTATTTTAATACGGTTAGGCGTAATAAGCGTCATTAATGACAAAAAATAGCGCATAAAGGTATGCGCTATTTATTAATTATATTTAAAATTTGGCTTCTTATTTACAGCTTAGTTATAGCTGTATTGTGTAGCAGCACCGTAGTAGTTATTACTGTTAACCTGTAAATTTTGCATTGCTAAGTATGAGCGTCCTGCATCTAAACCTAATTTATGATCAAAACGTAAGTCGTCATTCGAGCTGCCTAATAATTTACTGTGCAGCTTTTCGTCTGCAAAAATTTGTATAATTTCTACGTCACTTGGTGGGCTTGCAATAAAGTTAAGCTCATCTAAATACGCTTGCTCATGCTGAATTAAGTAGTCGAGTGTTTTTGGGCAATAGCCCGATGCACATGCAAACGTTCTTAATTTTTGCACCCATGCAGATTGCGCTTGAAAGTGTGCGTCTACGGTTCTTATAACCACTATTTTACGGGCACCACGGTTATAAGCTTCGCGTACCGGTAATGGTGCAGCTAAACCGCCGTCGAGGTAAAAGTCTTCTTCGCTTTGATCTGTCGCTAAGTGCGCTTCGTTTGCCGCTTTTGTATCTAACCAAGGTGTGAGTTTAACGCCTTGTTTGTATAAAAACGGTAATGCGCTTGATGCTTTTAACAAATCTCGCCATTGCTTACCTTCACCGGTAGGTGATAAGTAATAGGCTTTTCTGTCGCGTGCGTTAGTCGCGGTAATTAAAAGCTCGCGGTCGCCTAAACTGGTTTTCGCTGTTTTAAAGTCGAGTACTCTGTTTACCTCGGTGGTTTTTTCAAAGTACCAGTCTAAATCGACTATGTGCTTACCCACCAAGCCACGGCCTAGCTGAAAAAAACGTTTATTGCGCGAAAGCCCTCTAATTAAGCGTTTAGCATAACCCTTTTGACGCGCTAAATAACTCGTTAAATTTTGCGATCCAGCAGAGGTACCAATAAATAAGTCAAATGGGTCGTAGTTTTGCTCTAACCACGCATCAAGTACACCGGCTGTGAATATCCCTCGTTGTCCGCCACCTTCAGCAATCAGAGCAACTTTTGGCTGCGCTGATTTAGTAACTGAATTAGCTGATGGGGTGTTTAGAGAGTTCACGGTATACCTGCCTTTAATTTAATGATGTTTGGTTTATACAGTCATTATAAAAAACTAACGTGATATCTTAAAATTGATTGTTTAAATCAATTTGATTGAAAAAACAGAACGGTAATAAGTGCAAAAGCAGCCACTAAAAATTGGCAATACACTTTAAATTCACGATTAAAATACCGAAAAAAAGCTCAATACAGACACCACTAAAAGTTAATAAACGATGTACAAAACAATTAACGTTTGATGATGTCTGTATACTAACAAGCCTAGGGTGTACGCTTGCTTAACTAAATAATCAATTAATGTTTTATTTCCATTAAAATTTCCAGTGCACGGTGGCGCTTTTCGCTATTGTATACGTCGTTTGTAAATATAAACTCATCCACTTCAAGCTCTTTAGCTATCATCTCAAGCTTATGTTTTATACTTACATGGCCGCCTACCACACTTAAGCTTAAAAAGTTCTCTACATGGGCGCGTTCTTGTTCGCTCCATAAACCTTCCATACTCTCTACTGGTGGCTTTAACCACAGCTCTTTGCCACGTATTAGTTCAAGCACTCGCTGTTTTGAGGTAGTCGATAAGTATTGCGCTTCTTCGTCAGTTTCTGCTGCCACCAGCGGTAATGCGAGCATCACGTAGGGTTTATCGAGTACATTTGAGGCTTTAAATTCACGTTTATACAGTGCTATTGCATCATGTACAAAACGCGGTGCAAAGTGCCCTGCAAATACATAAGGGAGCCCTTTTTGTGCGGCTAATTGAGCGCTAAATAAACTTGAGCCTAATAACCAAAGTGGTACGTTTGTATTCTCCCCCGGAATAGCACGTATTGGGTGAGTACCGTTGTATGGGCCTAATAATGTTTGTAGCTCTGTTACCTCCTTTGGGAAGTTTTCAGCTCGGCTCATATCGTTATTAAGTGCGCGGCTGGTAACGGGATCACTACCGGGTGCACGACCAAGGCCTAAATCTATTCGCCCGGGGTATAAGCTTTCTAGCGTGCCAAATTGTTCCGCCACAACTAATGGCGAATGATTCGGTAGCATTATTCCACCAGAGCCAACACGTATGCGCTGAGTTTTACCTGCAATGTGGCCTACTAATATTGAAGTAGCAGCACAAATTATACCGGGCATATTGTGGTGCTCAGCCAGCCAAAAGCGATTAAAGCCTAACTGTTCGGCGCGCTGGGCGTATTGAGTGGTTTTATCGAGTGTGTGCGAAACGCTTTCCCCTTTGATCATGGGGGCAAGCTCTAATAGCGAAAAGGGAATGGAAGATAACAAAATAGCAGCTCCTAAAATGCATACTAATAATGGGTTCATCATCAGTATAAAACACTTAAGTGGGTCTGCTATTAAATCAATTCAAGTTAAGGGTATGGATAAAAGCAAAATAAATATATGCCATTTTGCTCTAAGGTATTCAGGCAAGCTGAGCATTTTGTTGGCGCTGTTTTTTATACCCTTCGCAATTCACGCCTTTTTTCCAATAACCTGATGACACTATATTACCGCGCGGTATATTAAAGTGCTCACAAAACACGGCTTTGGCTTTACGCACTAAACCAGCCTCTAGCGCCATAAATACAATAGGTGGCTGCTGTGTTTGCTCAATAGTTTTAATCGCATTGAGCATTGTTTCATCGGCGTTATTGGTGATTATCCAATTAATGTTGCGTGTGGTGTCTAAATCAATAATGTCTTGCTCTGTTGGGGCATGTATAAACGCATCAATTTTTGAAAATAAAGGCAGCGTGTGCACATAGCCTTTAATAGCGTTTACCGATGTTAAATCGCCAAGTAATACATAATGTGAATGCTGGTAGTTATCAAGCTTTTTAGGGCCTGGGCCTGCTATACCTAGCTCATCTCCTACTTGTGCAATTTTAGCCCAGTGCGTTGCTGGGCCTTGGTGCATATTAATTACAAAATCAAGCGTTAGTGTGCCACTTATCTCATCTACATGTTGTATTGTGTATGAGCGCATACATGCCGTTTTTAAATTAAAATCGGCAATACCATTTTGCGGAATAAGTACTTTTACGTAATTACCAATGTGCGCGGACGTTATATCTGCAAAATCATTTGAGCTTACAACAATACGCTGTAAATGCGGTGTAATTTGCTGCGTACTTAGTACTTTAGCTTTGCGAACTTGTTTACCCATTTAAAATCACCTCGTGTAATAAAATAGTTAACTGCTTTTTATAGCGAATATTGCACAACGCCCCATTAGTTGATAAAATCAACTATACTTTTTTAATTGATATTGTCAACTACTTTAAGGCTCTAATGAACACACCTCTTGCGAATACCCTGTTTGCATTAATGCAAAATTACCGCGTTACAATTCGTGAAGCGATTAATGCAAACGATTTAGGATTAAACGCGATGCATGTGCGCTGTTTACATATCATTGCAGTAACAAAGCACTGCACCGCTAACGATATTGTGACTCAAAGCCAACGCGACAAAGCACAAATAGCAAGGTTAATCAAAGAGTTAATTAATTTAAATTTAATAAATAAATGCGCCAGTGAGCACGATAAACGCTGTTTCATTTTGACCTTTACCGTACAAGGCAGCGAATTATTTAACCAACTGTTAGCCGCTGAAGAAAAAGTAAATAAAAAAATGTGCCAAAACTTATCGCCCGAGCAACTCAATACTTTTTTGCTAACAGCTCAGCAGATGATTAAAAATATGCAGTGATCTGCGTTTTTAATTGGCATATTTTTATTTAAAACATATACTGTATTAATGTACAGTATATGTGATTGAGTTATGTTTGTTATTCCCATTTATATAGAAGCCGGTATTTGCGGATTTGAATCCCCCGCCGCCCAGTATACCGAGCTAGGGGTATCGCTTGATGAGCTCTTGATTAAACACCCCGACGCCACTTTTATTGGTATTGCATCAGGGTCTTCAATGCAAGAGGTTGGAATTTTTGCAGGCGATTTATTAATTGTCGACCGCGCAGAGCACGCTAATAATGGCGATGTTATTGTTGCAAATTTAAATGGTTTATTTGTATGTAAGTTGCTTGATAAAACCAATGCCCGACTGCTTTCGGCCTCTCCTTTACATAAACCGGTGCAACTTACGCAAGGCGATCAATTTCAGCTTGAAGGCGTAGTAACGCTATCGATAAGAATGCACCGCCCAAGCCCAGAGTTACTAACATGTATGCCTTAGTAGATGCGGTCGCCTTTTATGCCAGTGCAGAAAAGGTATTTGACCCTGCTATTCGTACAAAGCCGGTGGTGGTATTAACTAATAACGATGGTTGTATATGTGCGGTGTGCCCTATTGCACGTAAACTCAATATCCCTAAGTTTGGCCCTTACTTTAAAATTAAGCATTTTCTTGAACAACACCAGGTTGTGATCCGCTCTAGTAATTACGAGCTGTATGCCGATTTAAGCGAAAAAATGATGAATGTGATCGCTCGTTTTTGCGATGTGCAGCATGTTTATTCGATTGACGAAGCCTTTTTACACTTTAATGGTTACTCGCCATTAATAAAAAGTTGGCACGAATATGGCCATATTATCAGACGTACCGTTTGGCGTGAGACAAAGCTGCCAGTAGGTGTTGGTTTTGGGCCAACCCCTACTTTAGCTAAAGCGGCTAATCATGCAGCTAAAAAACTAAGCGGATTTAATGGTGTCGCTGTTATTAATAACGAACAAAGCCGCCATGCTATTTTAGCAAGAATGCGCTGTGAAGATGTATGGGGGGTAGGAAAGCGCCTCGCAAAAAAGCTTAACCTAATGAACATAAACACCGCATGGGAGCTTGCCCAACAAAATCCAAAAACGATACGTCGCGCTTTTAGCGTAGTGCTAGAGCGAACTGTGAATGAGCTTAATGGGATTACCTGCTTAAATTGGGACGATGTACGCCAAGACAAACGCGAAATTTATTCAACCCGTAGCTTTGGCGAACGTATTACACAACCTTTAACATTAAAAGCAGCACTGATGAATCATGTGAGCATGGTTGCCACTAAATTACGTGCGCAACACTCGCTAACTCAGCAACTTTATATTTTTGCAGCCACTGGGCGACACGAAAACCGCTATTGTAAAAAATCATTTATGTATAAATTTACAACACCGACAAACGATACCTGTGTAATGGCTAATGCGGTATCACAAGTATTTAATAATATTTATCAACCGGGGGTTAGATTTTATAAATGTGGAATAGGTGCAATAGAGCTCACATCGCAGCATTATCAACAGCCCGATTTATTTAATAAAAACACCGACAATCCTAAATTAATGCAATGTTTAGATACGGTAAATAATCGTTACGGAAAAGGCATGCTAAATATAGCCAGTAGCCAGTTAAACACGCGCTGGCGTATGAACCGAGATTTTTTATCTCCACACTATACAACGCGTTGGCGCGATATTCCCAAAATACACTGCCAGTAGCATAGGCACATAACAATAGTAGTCATAAGCCCTAGCCCTAAACATGCACTAGCTTAAATATGCACTAACTTAAATATGGTGTTTAAAGCGTTAGTTATTTAACTTGAAATCGCAGCTTATGTTTTTTTCTTTTAAGCTATAGTGCAGGTTATTATCTTTAAATTTAAAGCTTTGCGTTAACGTTTGCTCGTTACTTGGGTTGGCACAACGGCTTGTTTTAATACTGTGGATCACGCCATCGGTTTTGTATTTATAGGAGCTGGTAATAAAACAATAACCTTCTTTTTTTGTTGTTTGTGTTCCATTATGAAAAGGGCCCACCATGATTTGCTTAGACAGCATAACCCCTTGCTCTGGGTTAGCTTTATCAATAAAGCGTAATATGGCGTCTGTACATAACGAAGAGTTACTCTGCTGAACAGAATAATGCCCCACTTTATTGGCTAAAAGCTGCACAAACTGACGTTTACTACTTAGTTGTGCATTAACATAAAAACTGCTGCATAAAAATAAAATAAGGCATGCCGATAAAAATTTCATCAGTAAAAAAGAGTCCTGTTTTGGTCAGTTTCACTACATACTAACCCTATATTAACTGTAACAATATAGGGCATAAGCGTGGTTTACAAAGCAGCTACAAACACCGACTAATCCCCTAAGTGAAAGCTATAACGACTAAGATTGCCAGTACTTTGCAAATAATTGAGGGTAACTCGCTTTTAAGTATTTTGCTTTATCTTTAAAACGTTTACCACTAGGTTGCTCACCGCCTGAGGGGAAGTAAGGGAGTTCGTCTTGATTGCGTTGCTCAAATATAAAACCAGCAATTAAATCGTATTCGTCAATATACGGATAAGGCTGTTCGTTAAGGTAATACAAACAAGGGCATTGCGCTAACGAGTCTGGATTAGCTAATGCATTATTAAATACGCTTTCGCCACGAGAAATAAGCCAACATCTAAATTCGCTAAACCCATATTCATCGTTGCAACCAGCCATAACAAAAGCAGCACCAAATAACTCCCAAGTAAAACATTGGCGCATACGAATAGCAAAAAGCTTATCAAACTCTATTAATTGCTCATCGTTTAAATTAGCCAATTGCGCTTTTAAGTTTTCACTTACAATATCAGGCGCTGCGGTTAAATCGGTTGCCGTCACTAATTGCCAAAACTGCTGCGTTGTTAACTTACTCATTATAAAATCTCTTTTACGCGACCAACTTGGCCATCGTCTAAACGCACTTTAATACCATGAGGATGCACAGGAGACTTAGTTAACAAACGGGCAACGATCCCATTGATTAAAGTGCCACTGCGTTGATCTTGTTTTAAAACAATGTTTACTTCGCTACCGATACTAATTTGCGAACGTGTTGGAACCGCCATTAATGCTCACCCTTAAAAATAATTTGCTGAAGTATACAAGTGCGCTTAACACAAACCAACGCTATTTCACTGAAAATGAGATTTGTGTGGGCTTAATCGATAATTTGATAGCAGATAACTGCTCAATAATAACATCGGTAATACATTGGGGTTGTTCTTGGGCACAATTTAAAGCCTGTGTATCTGTAAAAAAGCAACTTACCTTGAGTGTGCGCATTTCATTTTTTAAATCGACACTGTGGGTTAAAAAATCAAACTCAGAATGTTGTAATTTAATTGCATCACAGGCGCGTGTTAAGGCTTGGCGTATTTGTTTATCACGAAGTTTTTGTGTTTTAGTCATAATAATTAAGGCTGCTGCACTTGCTGTTTTTTAAATTCTTCAAAGTTATCGTTTTGTTGCTCTACACATTCGGCATATTCTTTATCGGCTTTAAACTTACATTCAGCTAAACGAGCGGCTTGAATTTCATGAAAGCGAGCATCAGAGCTACACCCTGCCACCAGCGCTAAAAAAACACAACATGCGCTTAATTTAGTCGATTTATTAGTAACCATAAATTTCCTTACAAATTGAAATTAAAAGTAGGTTCAACTAAGACCATAATATTGTATATTAGCTCAATTAAAATTTAATTAATTTCAAGGTTATTGTATATGTTGTCGCAGTTGCAACAATTATTCGAGCGTATCGATAAAAGTAAAATATTTCAATCATTTGTTATTGCCGTAATTATTATTTCTGCGCTTACAGTCGGCGCGCATACCTATACTTTACATCCAACGGTTGAGCTTATTTTAAACTGGATGGATATTGCTATTACCGGCTTTTTCTTAATTGAATTAGTGATCCGTTTTATTGCCAGTAGAGGCATTAAGCACTTTTTTTCTAAAGGGTGGAATATTTTTGATACGCTGATTGTATTAGGCAGCTTATACCCAGCGGCTGGCTCTGCGATGTTACTTGCACGGTTATTACGAATATTTAGAGTATTACGATTAGTATCGATGATCCCCGAACTAAGGCTATTAGTAAATGCATTACTCAAAGCCATTCCACAAATGGGGTATATTGCACTACTCATGTTTGTTATTTTTTATATTTATGCGGCGATGGGTAGCATGTTGTTTGCCGATATCAATCCTACATTATGGAAAGATGTATCCATATCAATGTTAACACTGTTTCGTGTTGCCACCTTTGAAGATTGGACCGATATTATGTACGAAACAATGGCGGTGTATGAACTCAGTTGGATTTACTATTTAACCTTTATATTCTTAACTGCGTTTATATTCCTCAACATGATGGTCGGTACTATCTTAGAAGTCATGTCGCAAGAACATAAAAATGCCCGTGAAGAAAATGATGCCGATTCGTTACCCGCAACGCAAGGGCAAGTCAAAGCACTACAAGCGCAAATAGCCGCGCTTAGCAAAGCACTCGAACAAAAATAACACGCAATAAAAAGGGCGATAAATTCGCCCTTTTTGTCAGGTATTTTTTGTAGGTCTATTTATAGGTATTAACGCGCTGTTATTTTTCGTCAACAATAATACGAAGCATACGACGAAGTGGCTCTGCGGCCCCCCAAAGAAGCTGATCGCCAACCGTAAAGGCACTAATATATTCAGGGCCCATCGCTAATTTACGAATACGTCCTACAGGAATACTTAAAGTCCCGGTTACTTTAACCGGCGTTAAGTCAGTTGCACTAATATCACGCTCATTTGGAATAACTTTAACCCATTCATTATGCGAGGCTAAAATCTCTTCAATTTTTTCTACGCTAATATCTTCACGTAGCTTAATCGTCATCGCTTGGCTGTGACAACGCATTGCACCAATACGTACACATAAGCCATCAATAGGGACTTGCTGCTCTGATGTGCCTAATATTTTGTTTGCTTCGACTTGCGCTTTCCACTCTTCTTTAGATTGACCACTTGGCATAGGTACATCAATCCATGGAATTAAGCTCCCTGCTAATGGGACCCCAAATTGATCGTGTGGCAACTCATTCGCTGCCATTTTTTCGCTCACAATTTTGTCAATTTCAAGCACTGCAGAACTTGGGTTATCTAACTGTTCAGCCACACTTGAATGAATAGCCCCCATTTGCGCAATCAGCTCTTTCATATTGCGCGCACCCGCACCCGAAGCTGCTTGGTAAGTCATTGGGCTTACCCATTCAATTAAATCTTGTTCAAATAAACCACCTAAAGCAAGCAGCATTAACGATACAGTACAGTTACCGCCTACGTAGGTTTTAATACCTTGTTGTAAGCCCTGTGCAATAACGTCTTTATTAACAGGATCAAGAACAATAATACTGTCATCAGCCATACGCAGTGCAGATGCAGCATCAATCCAATACCCATCCCAGCCGCTATCGCGCAGTGCAGGATAAACCGCTTTTGTGTAATCGCCACCTTGACAGGTAACAATAATATCCATTTTAGCCAGTTCGCTAATATCACTGGCATCTAATAGTGGTTTTGCAGGACCCGCAATATCAGGACCTAACTGGCCCGTTTGAGAGGTGGTAAAAAAAGTGGTATCGATATGTGCAAAATCACTTTGTTGTTCCATACGCTCTAATAACACCGAGCCAACCATGCCACGCCAACCGACTAAACCTACTTTTTTCATTGTTTGTTCCACTGTTTGATTCATAAAAAATGCCTTAATACATAAAAATTAAAATTCATTGCGTGAGATTTAATTTTTAAAGCCAAAACTAAAGGCTCAGAGCAGTAAACTACCATTGCTAGGGTGACAACACTAGCAAATAAAGCATAACTTAAAATTATTTCATATACAGAATTACATGCATAAAAAAACCCCATACCGAGTATGGGGTTCATAAAAACACGTTAATTATGCTTTTGCTAAGGAAGTAACTAAAATTCGTAGCTAAAACTTAAACTCAGCTCAGTCCCGGTTTCTTGCTTCCACAAGGTTAAGCCTTCTTGTTCAATTTCTTTTTCTTGGCCTAAAATATTCTTCACTTTAAAATTAACTTTAGAATTAAAGTTAGGAAAGTAAGAATACACTAAATCCAAAGAATGAAACGACTGCTCTTGCGCATCTTCATTACCGCGTGTACCCGGAACAATAATACGTGGACCAAACACATTATAAACAAGTGAACTTGAGTGAAATCCATCTGGTGAATCGTAACCAACTTGTAGGTTAGCAACCCATTGTGAGTGACCAACTAAACGACGTTCGTTATTAGTGACAATGTTTGATACGGTATCGGCATCTAATGCATCTTTTAGCTGTGATTCAAATAACGAATCGACACCATCAGAGTCATCAATTCCTAAATCCACACTTGAATCAGATAACGTGACATTACCTGATAAAAATAACGCAGACCAATCGGCATTAATAAAGCTAAAATCAGTTAAAAAATCAACCTCTATCCCAGCAAGTTTACCCGATGAAGCATTCGCTGTAAGTAACTGAGGAGAGGCTCCCCCTACCCCAGCTAACTCAACCATTTCAATTGGATTTTCAATGTCTTTATAAAACAATGCAACCGATAGGTTATCACCTGATGGCATGTACCATTCAAATCTAAAATCAGCATTGGTCAGATTTGAACTTTCTAACGTAGGCGAACCACGAACTAAGAACTCAGTCAAAGGATCAACAAAGAAAGAAGAGCTAACATCACGCATATCAGGGCGAATTGTGGTTTCGCTTAAGTTTAAACGAAACTGCATTTCTTCATTCATAATATAGGTTAATGCTAAAGAAGGATAAAAGTTATCTTCTTTAATAGCCACGGCCTGAATTTCTTCAAGTGATGAATCAAATAACTGGGTATGAGCTTGATAACCAATAGAGACTTGAGAAAAATCTTCCCACCGCACGCCGCCAGTTATACGCCATGTGTCAGCTAAAAAGTAATCGGCCATAAAATAATAAGCATTTAATTGATGTGCTGCTACATAGGCATCGCCATCGGTGGTGCCATCATCAAAAATCCCAGAGCCTGTCGCGCTTGAATAAAAATCAGCATTTGCGGTATTTTCATCAGCAAAAATGTCACTAATATTTGAACCAAAAGTATAGTCATCGCTAATACCACGGTGTGTTATACCAAAGCTGATATTACTTGCGTCACGTTTTTTTTCTGAAAAATCGCCGCCGATTTTAAGCTCAAGCTCATAGCCATCACCATAAAAAGGGATCCCCATATTCCAGCCAAATGTTTCTACGTCATCGTGTAATGATTGATACTCACGACTGATATTAGTCGCAGCAACATCTTGTAGTTGTTCTGATTCAAACACACCGTCATCTAAATTAGTTTGATAAACAATATCAATACCACCGGGTGCATCTCTGTTTGCACGGCTTAAGCCAGCATACCAATCAAAAAATACATTCTTATACTCAGGAAAGTTATGCGTGCCTTTAAGCTGTGTTGAAAACATCTCACGTTCTTCGTACGTAATGTCCACACGGCGTAGCTCAGTATCGCCTTCTTCTGTTTCGTTTGCATCGTAATAACTACGATTACGCACGCGGTCACTCATATCGTGTAAAGCAATGTTAGTCAGTTCAAATTTATGGTTTGAGTTAAACTCATAGCCTAAATTTAAAGTACCACTCCAGCGTACATTTTGCTCGGTAGACGTGCCTGAGTAGTACTGAGCATAACACTTATCTTCACAGCCTAAACTCCCTAGACTCGCACCATTTTGCTCTTGTACTACTTCCCACTCGTTATCATAAGAAACCGCAGCAAGTACCCCAAAAGTACCCACTTCAGTGTCAAAGCGATCACCTAATGACACCGAAAAACTCATCGCTGGGCTTACGTCTTTTTCGCTGATACCTACATCCCAATCTAAATCTTGAATTAATGAAATACGCTCATCGAGCGTAGTATTAATATCACCTTCAAGACCTGCATCAGAGTTAAATACCTCAACAAATGATGGCGCCAATGAACGAGTTCCATCATCACGGCCCATCCAGTCAGTGTCACCACCTTGGTAAAAATAACCGGTATCGCTATTTGATGTGTTATACGAAGTGCCTACCTGAATATTAAACAAAAAGTCAGACGGGATTGATTTAGTACGGATATTTACATTACCACCACCAAAATGCGCTGGCATATCAGGCGAGAATGACTTTTGTACACTAAGACTCTCAATGATATCTGAAGGGAATAAATCAAGCGGTACCACAGAGCGCGTAGGATCGGGACTCGGTACATACATATTATTTAGCTGTGTACTTGAGTAGCGCTCACCTAAACCACGAACATAAATAAATTTACCATCAACCAGGGTTAAACCTGTAACACGACGCAGTGCCGAAGCCGCATCACCGTCACCGGTTTTAGAAATTTGGTCAGCACCCATAATATCAGCAACAAAGGCTTGATTTTGGCGCTCTTGCAAAACAGCGCCTGCGCTGCCTTTTAAACGTTGCCCTACAGCAACAACTTCTTCTATTTCTTGCTCTTGTGCTTGCGCTTGTGCGGCAACCGCAGTGTGGGTCGATAGCCCCAATAATCCAGCAATCACTGCATAGTTTAACTTTGATAAAACAAGGCTAGAAGGTTTGATACAATTCATTTTTTTACTCCGAAACAAGACAATATACTAGCCGGGCAATGCCCGGCCATAATATACAGTGAGTTATTCAAGACCTACTGTAACCCAACCTGCTGTCCAGTCTTTATCTGAATCCATCGCACCAATATAATCGACAGCGTCGAAGTAACTATTTAAGCTAGATGAATCAAACCCGTTACTTAATAGTAATGAACCCGACGCTGGCATATAGCCATTATCATCTAAGCCTAAATCAGCCGCTGCTTGCACTGAATTACCTTGTTGCGCTAAGAACCACGATTCTACATTGCCTGTACCAATCGTTTCTGAGCCAAAGTTATTTGCCGCTTCACAAGCAACAACAGAATGAGTGATTGTTAATGTTTCATCTTCAGCACGTGGCACCGAATCAGAACCTACTCGTAAGCAGTTTTCGTAACCTTCACCACCGGTCACTAGCACATTTTTAAGGATACCCGCAGTACCCGCTCGTAAACGAATTCCGTTTACACCGGCATCACCAATAATAGTAACATTAGATACCGTAGGCAGTGTCAGAGGCGTTGCATCAGAGTCAAATTCAGAGTTATCGGCTTCTATTGCATTGTCACCTTCTGAACCTGATTGCTTAATCAATACATATTGGGCATTTCCTGTCCAACCAAATGACCAATCAAGTGAGTCATCACCAATGCTTGTTAATACAAGGTGGCTAATGCTTGCTGTACCACCAAAGAACTCAACACCATCATCTAAGTTTTCATGTACTTGAATGTAATCAAGCTCGGTTTGGCTACCTACACCAGCAAGTGAAATACCGTTAAGCTCATCACCGTTACCCAGTGTTTTACCCGCTTGTTTAACAATAACGTACTTTAAAGTACCTGAATTATCATCGCTGATATTACCGCCAAACTGACCCGCATCACCTTCTGCAGATACGCCACAGTTTTCTAATTCTTCTGCGGTTGCTTCACCTTGTTGATCACCACACGAGTTAGCGGGTGCATTACCAAGTAATACTAACCCACCCCATTGGCCAATACCGGTTTCGGCGCCCGTCATATCTTGAATCGATGTCATCGTGATTGGTTGCGTAGCCGTACCTTGCGCTTCAATTTGTGAGCCACGACGAACCACTAAAAAGTCATCTCCCGACTCACCAATTAATGTTGTGCCGTATTGCACATATAACACACTGTTATCTGCACGGTCGTTACCAACGGCCGTACGCCCTTTGAGTATCCAATGTGCATCGTTTGTTAAAGTAACATCGGATGTAAAGACAACATCTTGGTCTAATTGATAAACAGGCTTATCAGTAATTGCTGCATACGTGCTAGATACATCGGTTGCTAAACCTTGCTCAAAAGCATTGCTTACATCATCAGGAAAGCTAGGGGTGATAGCCACAGTCCAGTTATCCATCCAATTAGTATCACCATCAAAGGCACCCACATAATTAGTCGAAGTAAAGAATGCATCTAACTGAGAAGCATCAACACCGTTGCCCAGTAATGGAGAGCCAGATTTAGGTGTAAACCCATCGGTGGCTAAATTTAGGTCGCTAGAGGTAAGCGTTTGGTTGCCTGTTTGGCCTTCAAACCATGATTGAACATTGCCAGAGCCAATGCTTTCATCGCCAAAGTTGTTATCGGTACTACAAGCAATAACTGAGTTCTCGATAGACAATTCGCCCGATTCGGCATGAGCAACAGAATCTGAACCTACACGTAAACAATTTTCATACGAATCTGGACCTGTGACTACTAAGTTACGAATAACCCCCGCAGTCCCTGCTCGTAAACGCACACCGTTTGTGCCATTTGCACCAACAATCGTCACATTTGATAATAGCGGTTTCGTTAATGGTGTGGCGTTAGAATCAAACTCAGAGTTATCAGCTTCGATTGCGTTATCACCTTCAACAGCGCTTTGTTGGATATAAATATTTTGCGCACGACCCGTCCAGCCAAAAGACCAATCAAACGCATCATCACCAATATCGGTTAATACGATATTGCGCACATTAACGCTACCACCGAAAAACTCAACACCGTCATCTAGGTTTTGGTGAACTTGTATGTATTCAACTTTTGTCGCTGAACCGACACCTGCAAACGAAATACCATTTAGCTCATCGCCATTACCTAAAGTTTTACCTGCATGCTTAACAACAACATAACGAAGAACACCAGAATCATCATCGCTGATATTACCGCCAAACTGTCCGGCATCACCTTCAGCAGCAACCCCACAGTTTTCTAATTCGTCGTCGGTTGTTTCACCTGTTTGATCACCACATGAGTTAGCAGGTGCGTTACCTAGTAATACTAAGCCACCCCATTGACCAATTGTAGTTTCGCCACCCGTAACATCTTCAATAGAAGTCATCGTAATAGGTGCCGATGCCGAGCCGTTCGCATTAATCTGCGAACCACGGCGTACAACTAAAAAGTCATCGCCTGACTCACCAATTAACGTAGTCCCTGATTGAACATACAGTACGGTATTATCATCGCGATCATTACCAACGGCTGTTCGACCATTTAAAATCCAATATGCATCGTTAGTTAACGTTACATCTTCAACAAAAGTGGTATCTTGTGTTAAACGATAAACAGGTTTATCGGTGATTTCTGAGAACTCACTCGACACATCGGTTGCCAGTCCTTGTTCAAAGGCATTATCTATATCTTCTGGAAAACCACCGTTTATAGCAACAGTCCAACCGTCCATCCAGTTAGTCACACCATCAAATGCGCCAACTTGGCCATCGGCTAATAATGGCGAACCTGATAATGGCGTAAACCCATCGTCATCAAGCATTAACTCGGTAGTTGAAAGAGTTTGATTACCTTCTTGTGCTTCAAACCATGCTTGAACAGAGTCACCGTTAATGGTTTCGCTACCAAAGTTATTGGCTGTTGTTTCACAGGCAACAATTGAATGGGTAATAGTTAACGTGCCGTCTTCAGCACGTGGCACAGAATCAGACCCTACACGTAAACAGTTTTCGTAAGTGGCTGGGCCTGTTACAAATACATTTGATAACACACCGGCTGTACCGGCACGAAGACGAATACCATTATTACCGCCAGCACCGACAATCGTCACATTAGAAATAGTTGGGTTAGTTAATGGCGTTGCTTGTGAGTCAAACTCAGAGTTATCTGCTTCAATTGCATTATCGCCGGTATCTTCTTGTTGTTGGATATAAACGTTTGTTGCCGAACCAGTCCAACCAAATGACCAATCAAGCGAATCATCACCGATGCTGGTAAGTACAACGTTTGAAACATCAACGGTACCACCAAAAAACTCAATACCATCATCCAGGTTTTCATGAACCTGGATGTAATCGACCGTTGTTGCTGAGCCTACACCTGCAAATGAAATACCATTTAATTCATCGCCATTACCCAGTGTTTTACCAGCCTGTTTTACGACTAAATACTTTAATGTACCTGAGTTATCATCGCTGATGTTACCACCAAACTGACCCGCATCACCTTCAGCAGACACACCACAGTTAGCAAGTTCATCGGCGGTTGCTTCACCTTCTTGATCGCCACACGAGTTAGCAGGTGCATTCCCTAATAAAACTAACCCACCCCATTGACCAATGGTCGTTTCACCGCCGGTCACATCTTCAATTGAAGTCATTGTAATCGGTTGGCTTACTGTGCCTACTGATTCAAGTTGCGAACCACGACGAACCACTAAAAAGTCATCGCCAGATTCACCAATAATGGTTGTACCTTGTTGAATATACAATACAGCGTTATCTGCACGGTCGTTACCAACGGCCGTACGCCCGCTGATAATCCAGTATGCATCATTGGTTAAACTTACATTTGATGTAAACGTTGTATCTGCTGTTAAACGATACACAGGTTTATCTGTAATTGAACTAAATTCACTTGAAACATCGGTCGCTAAACCTTGCACAAACGCGTTATCTATATCACTAGGAAAACCCGTCGTCGCATTTTGTGAATCATCACGTTGTGAAGTTTCATCATTACTATCATCTGAATCATCAATGATATTTGTTATTGTATCGCCTTCATTAATTGTTGTTGAAGTATCACCTTCAGATACAACTAAATCACCACCACAACCCGCTAAAGTCACTGCAGATGCAATCAAACTAACTTTAAATAAGTCAGATAATTTCATTGTTCACTCCGTTAAAGTATTTAATTATTTTGTTCGTTTATGGATAAACCCAAGTTACGTTAGCAGACTTAATAATCGGCTAAGGTAATTTGTCTCTAATTCGACACACCTTACGCCAGACATATGACAAAGTTGTTACACTTTAATAAAACTAAAATGACAATATAAAACAACGCATATTCAATAAGTTAAAGTTATAGATAGAAAAAAACCGCCGTTAGGCGGTTTGGGTGTTGCGATTATGAAAGGGTGACGTTGCCCAAAAGCAACGCTAAAATTATAACAGTGCGGTTCTAAGTGTTTGTGCGTGCACTTTTTCGCTTTTCACATACTTAATCCATTGCTGAGCTAAACGCTGTGACTTTTTGTGTTTCTGCGCTTGTTCAAACGCTAAAATTGACGCATCAAAGTTTTGTAAATTGTATTGCGCCATCCCAAGTGCAACGTAAGCATTAGACTCAAAATCTAATTGGCCTTTATCAAGTGCCATACGCGCAGCATCGGCTGCTTCATCGTATTTTTCAATATTAACAAGGACTTCAGCTAATCGTTGATCAAACTTACCATGTTCTGACAGTTCGGCCGCCTTAGCAAAATAATTCACCGATTCGTCATCTTCTTTAGCAGCGATAAAAGCTTCAGCGATAAATGCATTGTTTTTAGCATTGTCTTGGGCAATACCTAAATTAATGGCTTCGCGCATAACTTCAGCTGCTTTGTACGCTAAACCATTATATAAATACACTTGAGAAAGCTGGCGGTAATCCGACTTAGATTTTAAAAACCCTTGCTGATAAGCCGCTTCAATCACTGCTAGCTGTGCTTTTTCGTTACCCGTTTCGCCATACATCCCCGATAACTGCACCCAATATTCAGGTTTATTGTACAATTTAACCATGCGCTCAAGCACTTCAACCACTTTGTCGCTTTGATTCAGTGAGTAGTACATAGCACGCTGTAACACTAGCCAGTTTTCTTTCGGCTGTTTATCGGCACTGTCGCTTAAATTAATCGCTTGTGAAATGTAACTTAAACCTTGCTCATACTCTTTTAGCTGATAGTACGCTTGCGCTCTTAATACGTAATATGCATCGGTTTTAGGCTTAGTGTTGATAGCGTCCCACTGATCTAAAAATGAAACAACTTTATTGTAATCACTATTCGCCATGGCTAATTGCGCTAAGCTAAATGTGGTACTTAAACGCAGTGTTTCAGGGATAGTTTGCTCTGCAATCACTTTTTCAAACGCCGCGATAGCGCCTGGTAAATCATTTTCGTTATATAAAATAAAACCGTAAAAGTTATACATCATCGCAATTTCGTATGAATTCATGCTAGATATACGCTCTTTAACACTATCAAGTGCTGCTAACCCTGCGGTTGCATCACCGTCATCGGCAAGCTTTTGTGCACGTGCTAATTGGCTGTAAACCTTGTTACGTAATGAAGGTACACGCACTGTTTTTTGCTCTTGTGCATTTACAATCCCCATACTCACACCGGGCAATAAGTTAAGTGCACTGGGTAGCACAACACTGGCTGTGATTGCTGCTGTGCAAAACAAGGTTAGTTTTAAATATTTAGCTGCTGGGTATAATTTCATAATCGCCTCGCGTTTCTAACTAGCTATAAATATTGGCTTAGCCATTTATTTTAAAAGATATTTTATTTTGTACACCGGCCACTTCAACCGCTTCACCATTAACCACACGTGGTTTATATTTGAACTTAGAAGCGGCGTCCATTGCTGCTCTATCAAATAATGATTCAGGTTCTGCTTTAATCACTTTAGGGCTGCGAACGGTGCCTTGTTTAGTTACTGTAAATTCAACAATTACATACCCTTCAATACCACGCGATAATGCGCGTCTTGGATAAACGGGGGCAACTTTAACAATCGGTAAATATTCACCATCACTTGATTCAAGCGCTAAACCACCAGCGAGGTCAACATCACCGCTAATTTCGGCTCCAAAATCAAAGTTATTTGCACCTGCATCGCTATTGTTATCTTGCATTTGTGGCGACTCCATAGGGGGAGGCGGCTCTTTGGGTGTAGGCGGCTTTTGCGGTTTACGCTCTTTCTTTTGTACGGTTTCTTCTTTCTTTAAGCGGACAAAGTCAAGCACATTACCTTTTGCAGGTTCGCTCATAGCACCTTCACCGCCGGTGATCAGTGCTTGCATCCCTAAAAACAAAAAGAAGGTGACTAAGCCTGCTATTACTAATGCTACTAAATAACGCATAATTAACCCTTATGCTTCTTGCGCTGCAATCGATACATCAAATACACCCGCCGCTCTGGCCGCATCCATTACTTTAATTAATGTTTCGGTGGTTGCTTTTTTATCGGCCTGAATAACCACACTACCTTGTGGGTTCTCGGCTTTTAAACGTTCAATATTAGCTTGTACAGCACGTTCATCAATTTGACGTTTGTTAATCCAAATTTCGCCTTTATCTGAAATAGCCACTAAAATGTTGGCGCGCTCTTTTTTAACCGCGGTGGCTGCTTCAGGACGGTTAACATCAATACCGGCTTCTTTTACAAATGATGCCGTAACAATAAAGAAAATAAGCATAATAAATACAACATCCAGCATCGGTGTCATATTAATTTCTTCAGCATCATCTTCTTGCATTAAATTACCCAGTGGTGCTCTCATTTTATTCTCCTGCAAACAACAGCTTTATAATAAAGCTGTTGTTAAAAGTTATTTAGTGGTCTAAAACCATGCTGTCTTCAAGTAATTCAACTTCGCGTTTTGCTTTACGTTGTAAAAATGTAGATGCAAATACGCCCGATAATGCGCCAACCATACCAGCCATTGTAGGTATCGTTGCTTTTGATACCCCCGATGCCATAGAACGAGCACTGCCGGTACCGGTAATCGCCATTACGTCAAATACTTCGATCATACCTGTCACTGTGCCTAACAAACCGAGTAACGGACACAAAGCAACCATGACATTGATTAGTGCTAAGTTGGTGTTTAAACGCAGTCCGGCACGAGACACCATTGCTTGGCGAATTTGCTCTGCGTTCCAACTGTTGCGTTCGTGACGGTTAATCCAGGTCTTTTTAATGTTGCGTTTGTACTGACCAAAGCCAATAAAAAAATATATAAATCGCTCGAGTATCAATAACCACATCGCGAAGATTAACACCCCAATGACCAAGAGAACTTGGCCACCGGTGTCGAGAAAATCACGGATAGCATTGATTGAATCAATCAATAGCACCATGTTTATGCTCCCTTCTCACTACGCTCAGCAATAATACCGGCACTTTGCTCTTGTAAAATAAGCAGTAAGTTTTTAGCGCGTGTGTTTAATAAGGTGTATAAAAATACGGTTGGAATAGCCACAACCAAACCTAGTACGGTGGTAACTAATGCCTGTGAAATACCACCGGCCATTAATTTAGGGTCGCCAGTACCAAATAGGGTAATTGCTTGGAAGGTATTAATCATACCGGTGACCGTACCTAATAGACCAAGTAATGGCGCAACCACAGATATAATTTTAATGAGCGTTAGATTTCGCGTTATTTTTGGCATTTCACGTAATATTGCCTCACTTAATTTAAGCTCTAGCGTATCGTAAGCAACCGTTGGGAAGTCATCTTTGACTTTCATAACACGCCCTAACGGGTTGTCGTTACTTGGCACATCAGTTTTTAACTGACGACGCATTTTTGCACCAATAAACAATAATGAGAAAAAGCGTTCTAAAGCAATAATAAGTGCTACTACACCCACACCTAAAATAACATAACCAACGGTACCACCTTGTGTCACTCGCTCAGATGTATCGGGGGCTTGCACTAATAAACCAAGTATTGAACCGCCCGTTGGGTCAAGTGCAAATGGAACAACACCTGATGTTGCACTTTGTAATTGCTCTGCAGTATCACTATAACGTGTCACTGGTTGACGTGTTAATTCACTCAGTGTGTTAGTACGTGGGTTAAACTCAAGGTATTTACCATTAGACACAAGGTTAAATGCGCCAACACGGACCACTTCTTGCTGTGCTTTATTACCACCGGCAACAATAACCGACGTATTAAAACGGCTCACTTTACCTTGCTCTGTCATTTCGCGTTGAAGTTCAAACCATACTTTTTCGATATCTTCAATTGATGCCAGTTTAGATGTTGAGCCCATTTTTTGCGCTAAATCATCCATAAATACGCTACGATTAGGTAACTCAGCCGATACGACTGACGTTGCAAATTTATTACTTGAATCGCCAGCCACTTGCTGAAGAACACCAAAAAGCTCTTTTAAAGTGCCCATACGATTAGCTAACGTATCTGATAAATTAGCCAGCTTTATTTCATTTTCTTCAAACTGGGTTTCTAAACGCTCAGATTCAACCAGCATTTGATTACGCTTAGCTTGTGTATCTTTAAGCATTTGCACTTGCTCGCTTTGACGCTGAACAAACGCATCTTCACGCACTTTATTTTGTGCATCTTGCGCTGATTGGCCTTGTTCAAGTGTTTTTAATAAAGCATCTAAGTCCATTGGCTCGGCAGCTACCGATGTACCCGCAAACGTTAAGCTTGCAGCAAAAACGGCCATTTTTGTCATTTGAGTAAACAATTTCATTTTTAACCTCTTATTCCGCTGCGTGTACTGGCAGGGTTAACATGTCTGGGGCAAGTTGCTTACGAGCGATACGTAAACCTTTATTAATTTGGCTAATGGCTGAATCAGGTAAGCTCACAAACGATTTAGACTCTTTGTTCCAACTACCCGCTTGTTTGCCATCGCGTGTTAAATAAATAAGTTCAAGGCGGCCAATACGTAAAAAATCAACTTCTCTTTCTTTACCTTCAACTGTTAATAGCGCTGTGTATGACTCGATAGTACGGCCATAATCTACTTCAACTTGGTATGCTTCTAGTACACGACGGAATTTTTCGCTTGATGAAATATCAGCACGATCCATCATGGCCTTTAATGAATCGGTACGTTTGGTGCGCTCTTCTTTTAAAAATGGCACATCAAGAGATACAAACTGCTCTAAGCCTGTGATCATACGTAACATAAGAGGTGTAATTTGGCGCTCAATGATTGAGACCTGATCCATCGAAAAGTTAAGCGACTCCATTTCTTCAATTTGGTTACTTAATTGTTTCGTTAATTGCGCGTTATAAACAGCTAAACCATCAATTTCTTTATTAAGGATTTTAAACTGTTGTAAACGTCCTTGCATCGAATCTGCAATTTTGTCTATTTTAATTTGAGATTGCTCAGCAGTTTCGTTAATTTTGCTGCTTTTATCGATAACCTTATTTAAATCATTTGCTTGTACTGCGGCACTGGCTGCTACAATACCAGCTAAGATTAATGGTTTAACGGCTTTCATCGCATACACCTTTACTCGTTAATTAGCGGATTTGCTATTAGTTTTAATTTTTTGTTTAAAATTTAACTTTTTATATAAAGCTTAATTTAAGCAATAAATTTCAATGAACGAGATTGTATAGATGAAAAATGACAAGCATGTTGCGCTAAAAAGTCAGTTTTATTACAAAAGAAACAAACTTGCCACACACAACAAAAAAAGCATTTTAACTATTAAATATCAATAGGTTAAATATTTAATGTGATAGTTAAAATTATTTACGCACTCATTTAAATAAAATAAATTAACGCTAGTAAGACAAAACTGTCATAAAGGTGGCGGTATTTATGATCATTTTAAAACCCCTTCCCTCTTACTTTTTATTAATTAATTGCCACAATAGCCGGCATCGCTATTTGTTTGATATTTTTAATCTGTTTATACTAGGTATTAAATATCTACAAACCAGAAACGAATGCATTATCAAAATATAATCGCATTACACATAAAGAGAGAATATTTATGTCTACAACCACTTTAACCAGTGTGCAAATTGATGAACTTGCAAAAACCTTATCTGACGCACGTAAAGAGGCGACAATTTTACCGACTTTCCCAGGACCAATCCCAAGTACGTTAGAACAAGCATATACAGTACAAGATGGTTCAATTAAGGCATCAACCGATACAATTGTAGGTTGGAAAGTGGGCATGGTCCCACCTGAGTTACGCGAAGAGTTAGGTTCTGAACGTGTTTTAGGCCCTGTATTTAATAATGTTTATCATCATTTAACTCAAGCACAAGGTACTGGCGAAGCATTTGAATTACCAGTATATGCTGGTGGCTTTATCGCTATTGAAGCAGAGTTGATGATAGAAACAAATCAAGAAATTAAACCTGGTAGTATTGATACTTCAAAAGGAGTGGAGCACTTAGTTAAAAATGTGTACGCCGGTATTGAGATTGCCAGTAGCCCAGTTGTTGATTTAAATGGCTATGGCCCAACAGCTATTATCGCCGATATTGGTAATCAATACGGTATGATTGTTGGTAGCGTAATCGAAGATTGGCAAAATAAAATTGCGTCAATGAGTACCAGTGTATCAATTAACGATAAGTTAATTAACGAAGCTCCAACTGATGGCATATTAAATGGGCCAATGGCTGCATTTGCATTTATGATTGATTGTTGTGCTCAGCGTGGTATTACTTTGCCAGCCGGTTCATTTTGTAGCTCAGGCGCGATCACCGGGGTTCATGAAACGCTGGTAGGTTCAACCTCAACAGTGAAGTTTGGTGATGTTAGCACGATGAACTTCAAGCTTGTTGATAACAAAGCTTAAGTCATTGTTAAATTTTAATAAAAGCGACGTTATGTCGCTTTTATTTTGTTAACCATTAGCAAGTAACTGCTTAATTTGCTCAGCAGTAATCAGGGGGTCTTCATAATTAATCGCAATGGGTATTGCACGTTCGTTATGTAACAAAATTAATGATGGAAACCCTTGTACGGGAAGAGCTTGTAGCATGGATAACTCTTGCATTAACTCACGGTTTAATTCATCACTAAGTAATTTCGATTCAATCTCAGCCTGAGTACCTAAACCTAGCTCCTGGGCTAACTGTGCTAAAACCGATACATCTGAAGGGTTTTTTGCCTGTAAATAATAAGCCTGTTGGATGGCTGCTATCATTTGTACTTCTTTATTCTCTTTACGTGCTAATAAAGCAGCTCGACAAGCAGGGTAAGTCGATCGTCTTGGTTGGCAATTTTGCCAAAATTTAAAATTAAACTCAGTGCCTAAGTAATCAGCTATGCGCTGCCACGTACTTTGCAGCATTAATTGCATTTGTTCAGGCATTGGCTCATCCGAGTCACTCGCTAATCCACCCACACGGTATTCAATGTCAATAATACCATTTAAACTTTGTTTTAATTTATCCCAAGTCGGCGCATAACCCCAACACCAGCTACACATAGGATCGTGTACATATAATAATTTCATATTTAAACCAATAGCATATATTTAAATTAACAAATTTAATCACTACCTTAGCGTATTACAAATATTAATAAAACCTAAAAGCTGTGAGTAACCTCTATTAAACAACACTTACAATGACTCGGTGCCTAAAAACAGCAAAAGTATACTTTGCCTGCCCATTAAAGCCTGCTAGTTATTCACATATAGCTAGGTGGAAAGTTATTTACAGTAGCGTACGGGGGTGTGTGCTAAGCGCGCTAATTCACCATTATTTTTCATAGCTAAGATAGAGGAGTTAACATCAGCAAGCACACGTTGCCAATGGGGTATACGTTTACTAATTGCAAAATGCAATGATTTATCAGCAATCTGTTTACCAACGGGAGTGAGTTTTTGCATTAACGCGTGCTTTTGTTCATCGTCTAAGTTTGAATTAATAATGCTATGTTGGAACACCAGAGGATCACCGACAATTAAATCTACCCGGTTTTCAGCTAACAATCTGACTAACTGAAAATCATCAACAGCATACACAGGTTCGATTAATTTATTATCAATCATTGCATCAAGTTCGGGGGTGTTTTGATAACCCCGTACAACTCCTAGCTGTCGTGTTTTAATACTATTTAAATCACCATTAAAGGTAAATTCATCATCTTTACGCTTTAAAAAAGACAAAGCCCCACCAGGAAACGGGGCACTTAAAGCTAATAGCTTAAGGCGTGTCGTATTGGTTATGTTATCTGATGGCGCCGAATGTTCTATATCATATTCGGGTATTAAAATATCAGCTTGACCTAACTCCACGTATCGAACCGCACGTGCCCAAGGCATAAATTCAATGTGCACATTGTAATTTTGCTGATGAAGTGCAGCAACGACAAATTGTAATATCCAACCATTGTTACACAAAGAGTCGCTAATATATGGAGGCCAATTTAACGTGACTAATCGTAATGTACGCTGACTATTAGGGTGTTTAAATAACAAACCAGATTTATAAAACTCACTGGTTACTGTGTTTTGCTTTTCATTAGCATAGTACTGCACCACCACTTTTGCATTTGCAAAAGTACTTAAAAATAGCAAGCATAAACTAATGTATCGCACTTTTCTTACACCTAGGTTAATCAAAATAAATAATTTTAAATAACGGTAACAAGTTATATAAACGCTACCATAGCAAATTTCGCTGTAATCGCTAATGAGCGGTTATTATACAACATTTTTATCTTATTTGCTTTGAACTACAAGGTTGGCATCACTTCGGCACACGCCTAAATTAAATTTATTATCACTGATATGCAGACTTAGGTTTATTGCACCTTACTTTTGCCATTTCATTTTATTGTTAGTATCGCGCGAACTAATAATAGTCTCGTCGCTACTCTTTATACCACCCAATTTAGCTAATCGATCATATAGCACCACATTGCAAGTAGCTGCTAAGTTCATACAACCAATGGTGGGTACATAAACGACTTCATCGCACCATTTTAAAATGTCTTTTGACACAGAGCCATCTTCTGGACCAAAGATATAAAAAGCGTTCTCTGGATGAATAAATTCAGGTAACGGTGTTGCACCCTCAATTAATTCAATTACAACCACTTTAGCCCCTGGCGGGGTAACATCAGATAATTGCGTTGTAACAGTTAACGGTATATGTTCAGCGGCATTTTTAGTATCGGTATGAAATTTTTTTGCATTTAAATACCGGTTTCCGGTAAAAAAAACGTGCTTTGCATCGTAGCACCCTGCAGCTCGCAGAACACCCCCGACGTTTGTAGGGCTTTTAGGGTTAATTAAACCAATTGTGGCTTTTAACTCACTCATTAATCACAATCCATGGTTGGCCAGCTGGCAATATATAAATCAAAATCATCAAGAGATACTTCGTCATCTTTTACCGTTTTATCACGAACAGAAATACCTAATTCGTGCATTAATTCTTTACTGCCATTATTTAATAGTGGATGCCATGAAGCTAAACCACGGCCTTCATGTAAACGACGGTAGCTGCAACTTTGCGGCATGAAAAAAATATCTTTTAGATTTTCTTTGGTTAACTTAACACACGATGGGACGAGGGTTTGGCGGTTTTCATATTCACTGCAACCACAACTCTGGTTGTCTAGGTATTGGCATACAATATTAGTAAATATCAGTTGTTCACCTTCACGCAATTGGTCAGTGGCGGTAAAGTCATCTTCATCTTCACTATCGATAAATGTATTTAAACAGCATTTACCACAGCCATCACAAATAGCTTCCCATTCATGTTGCTGCATTTCTTCAAGGCTCTTTTTAAGCCAAAACTGTGTCTGTGCTAACTGTTGTGAAACCATATAATACTCGCGCGCCCCGTTTAAGAGCGCGCATTTTAGCGTATTGCGATATACACCGTAAAGTTGTTATTTTTGTGCAGCAACCCAACGTTTAATTTTACGCTCTAAAATTGGCATTGGCATAGCTCCGTCGATTAATATTTGGCTATGAAATGCCTTAATATCAAAGTGCTCACCTAGCTGCTCTTTTGCATAGTCACGTAATTGCTGAATTTTAAATTGACCTAATTTATAACTCAGTGCCTGCCCTGGCCATGCAATATAACGTTCAACTTCGGCAATGACGTCAGATTTTGCCATTGAAGAATTTGCCAGCATGTAATCGATACCTTGTTGGCGGGTCCAGCCTTTGGCATGAAAGCCCGTGTCGAGTACCAATCGCATTGCACGTAATTGCTCGTCATTTAAGCGGCCATACCACATGTAAGGGTCGGTAAATAAACCTAATTCTTTACCTAAACTTTCTGCATATAAAGCCCAGCCTTCTGCAAATACAGTGTATCCGCCATATTTTCGAAATAAAGGTAGATTATCAACTTCTTGTTGTAAGGCTATTTGAAAGTGATGCCCCGGTGCCGCTTCGTGAATAGACAATGTTTCGAGTAAAAACTTGGGTTGAGCCTTTAAATTAAATGTATTGATATAAAATATCCCAGGACGAGAACCGTCCGGAGCCGGAGAGGCATACGACGCGCCCGCTGCCGATTGTGCACGATACGCTTCAACCGGTTTCACGATATAAGGCGCTTTAGGGGCAATATCAAATAATAAAGGAATGCGCGCATCAATTTTTTGTTTTACTTGTTCGTACGCTGCGACTAATTCTTCTGGCGTATTAAAATAAAACTCGTCTGAATCACGTAAATGATTAAAAAACGCATGTAAATCACCTTTAAAGCCAACCGTTTCTTTTACTTGCTTCATTTGCGATAAAATACGTGCCACTTCACTTAAGCCAATTTCGTGGATTTCGTCTGCCGATAAACTTAATGTGGTATTTTGTTTTATTTGATATTCGTACCAAGCCTTTCCGTTAGGTAAATCACTGTACCCTATTGAGTCACGGCTATTAGGTATATATTGCTGCGCTAAAAATTCACTCATAGCGGCATACGCTGGGACAATTTCTTCTAAAATTAATGCGCTGTACTTAGCGGTCAGCGTTTCTTTTTGCTGTGTTGTAAACGACGCTGGCATTTGCTTTATTGGTGAATAAAACAACGAATCTTCGGCCTGAGTCACAACATGTGCTTTAAATTGTGGAAGTAGTTTTTCTGCCAAAGGCTTTGGTAACACAATCCCTTGTTTAATGCCTTGTGCCATAGCGGTTTGTACGCTATTTAACCACGCAATATAACTATGAGCTCGGCCAATAAATGCCTCATAATCTGCAGGTGTGTTAAAAGGTTGTGCGCTTTGCCCAGACCCTAGCCCAGCAAATGTATTATGCGCTCCCGACATTTGATTGATGGGTAACAAATACGATGGAAATTGCATACCTTGTTGTTTAATAGATAGTTCATGCGAAAGTACTTCAAAACTTAATAATGCTTGGCCAGTCAATTGCGTTTTATCTATTTGCGCTAAACGGTTTTGAAAATGTTGATAAAATTGAGCTTGTTTTGCCCTATTTTCTGCAGAAATAACCGGTAAAAATTGATCATTAAATGAATTATCGCCAACATAAGTTGCTTTAATTGGGTTAAACGTTAAAGATTGCTCAAAATACAATGAAACTAATACATCGAGTTGTTGCTCGGCTGATAACTCAGACACCACTTTATTATTCGTAGCTAAATGGGTGTGTTGTGAGTTAGGTGTATGTGTACAACCACTTAATGCAGCGATCACACTTGTTGCGACTAACGCTAGTTTTATAAATTTCATGTTGTTCCTTATGATAACTTTGCCCCGATTATGGGCTTAAATTTAGCTGATTAAAAGCAATTGCGGTCAGTGACATACATCATTATTAATTTACAGTGCAATCGATGATTGCTACATTAAAAAAACAGCCTCTAAAACATTAATTAATCAATAAGAAGAAACGAATGAAAAAATCGATCTTAGCAGCTTCCCTTGCCCTTATTTGTGCTACCAGCTTACCAAGCCACGCTATTACCTATATCAGTGCGAAGGCAATGCTAGATGTAGAAACCGGTAAATTACTAAAATCGCCTTTAATAAGTATTGATAACGGAAAAATTATCGCCGTACAACAAAATACTAAACCAACCATTACCGAAGAAGATGAATACATACAATTGCCAGAGCTGACATTAGTGCCTGGTTTAATGGATATGCATGTGCATTTAACCAGCGATCCAACGGTGTCTCGTAGTGAGCGTGTAGGCCAATCAGTTCCGCGTATGGCGGTTAAAGCGGCTCACTTTGCTAAAATAACACTCGAAGCAGGTTTTACTACAGTCCGTAATGTCGGTGCTCCAGGTTACAGTGTTATTGCACTACGAGATGGCATAAATGCAGGAGATGTTGTAGGTCCTCGTATTTGGGCAGCAGGCCCTTCACTTGGCATAACCGGTGGTCACTGTGATAACAACCGCCTACCTCCTGAACTTAAATACACTGCAGATGGTGTAGCAGATGGCCCTTGGGCAGTCCGTGTAAAAGTAAGAGAAAACATAAAATACGGCGCCAATGCTATTAAGTTTTGTGCCACAGGTGGCGTGTTTTCAAAAGGCACCAAGGTTGGTGCGCAGCAATACTCACTTGAAGAAATGCAAGCAATCGTAAGTGAAGCGCATAGACGAGATTTGCCGGTTGCTGCTCATGCACATGGTACAAGCGGTATAAAAGACGCAATAAAAGCCGGTGTAGACAGCGTTGAACATGCAAGCTTTTTAGATGACGAAGCCATTGAACTTGCACTAAAACATGGTACATGGCTATCAATGGATATATATAACACCGAATATACTTTAGCGTATGGCGAACAAAACGGGGTTGATGAAGAAAATCTTAATAAAGAAAGGCTAGTATCAAAAAGACAACGTGATAGTTTTAGTCGTGCAGTAAAAGCAGGCGTAAATATGGTGTTTGGTACCGATGCTGCAATATACCCGCATGGTGATAATGCCAAACAGTTTTCTCGTATGGTTAAATTTGGTATGAGCGAACTTCAAGCAATCCAAGCGGCTACTATAAATAGCGCTAAGTTGTTAAAAATGGATACACAACTTGGGCAAATTAAAAAAGGTTATGCCGGTGATATTATTGCCGTTAAAGGTAATCCACTGAACGATATATCAGTGTTAGAACAAGTACCATTTGTTATGAAGGCAGGCATAGTTTACAAACAATAAGCGCTTAAAAAAGGCCAATAAATAATAAAAACGCCTACCTAATAGGCGTTTTTTATAAATTAATTTTAGTCACTCAATGTCAATGAGTGCTAATCATTGCTATATTTTTTAACCGTGCTAGCATTAATTTATTGAAATTACTGAAAACTAAAAATCATGACATTATCTGAAAAAAACTTTGCCTTTGTTATGCACTGCGGAGAAATGGGAAGTCGTTGGGGCTTTAACCGCACTATAGGCCAAATGTGTGGTTTATTAATTATTACCAAAGATCCAATGACTGCAAATGAAATTGCCGATGCATTAAGTATCTCACGAGGTAATGTGAGTATGGGTATTAAAGAATTACAGTCGTGGCAATTAATAAAAGTACATCATATTCCTGGCGATCGTAAAGAGTATTACACCCCCGCGGGTGATATTTGGGATATGGCAAATCGTGTTTTTGAAGAAAGAAAAAAACGTGAAATTGAGCCCACTCTCAGCCTGCTACGCGATAATCTTTTAGAGCAAGCGGCTAATGAAGATGAACAGTATGCACAAAAACAAATGGAAGAAATCCATAATTTACTTGAAACAGTAACTAAATGGTCATCTGAATTACAACGTTTAACCCCTGAGCAATTAAATAATTTAATGAAGTTAGGCTCTGGGATTGGAAAAGTCATTGATTTAAAAGATAAACTATTTAAAAAAGAATAAATAAAATAGTGTATTACAATTAATTATTTAAATAAAACCTATAAACACATCCATGTTTATAGGTTTTTTTTATGGCTATTATTTAAAACTTATAGCTTGCCGATAGTCGAACACTGCGAGGGGTTCCCGGTTGTACCCATGCATCAGCAAACGAATTGGTGTAATACGTTTCATCAAATATATTATCAACTTCAGCACGCAGCGCTAACGAATCTGAAGGATACCGTGATACAAATGGCTATGCATAAGTAGCCTCAATATAAGAGGCTACGTAGGTATAACTTAAACATTATTTAAAGCGTACGACTAATTCGTGTAACTCATCAGATATATCTTTTAAGTGCGCTAACGAGGTTGACGCGTTGTGTGTGGCCTGGGCACTGCTATCTGCTAACGATGAAATATTAACAACTTGTTGGTTAATTTCTTCTGCTACATGAGATTGCTGCTCTACCGCGGCTGCTATTTGTGTCGACATATTTGTAATTTCACCGACTGAGTTTACGATCCCATTTAGCATGTTTGCACTTTGTAGTACTTTTTCTAAGCCTGCGTTTGACCCTATACGTCCTTTATCGGCTATCTCTACCGAATCATTTGCTTTCGCTGTCAATGTCGATACTATTTTATAAATTTCGCTGGTTGAATCTTGAGTATGCTTAGCTAAATTTCTAACCTCATCGGCAACAACGGCAAAGCCTCGACCATGCTCCCCTGCTCTTGCCGCCTCAATAGCTGCATTTAGCGCTAATAAATTGGTTTGCTCTGCTATTTGCTCAATCATATTGGCTGCTTTTGCAATTAAATTAGTTTGATCAGCAACCTCAGAAACAGATGTACTAATGACTTCGACCGTATCGCTTAAGCCATTAATTGCATCACTGGTAACTTGTGATAATGCTTCACCTTTTTTAGCTAAATCATACGCTGTTTCTGCTTGGCTTGCTGTATCAGACACATTATTAGCAACCTGACCTATGGTGGTTGTAATTTCATTCATCGCAGTGGCCACTTGGGCTGTTTCGGCTTGTTGTTGATCTATACCTAATTTTGTATCTTGAACTAAATCATAAGATTCTGACGATTCTTTAGCGACCCGTTGAGCTGCATTTTCAATACGGCTTATCACTGTAATCATATGTGCGTGCATGCTAATAATTGAAACTTCTAAGTGACCGATTAATCCTGTTCTATCGGTATAAGATTGTACTGACAAATCATCAGAAAACGTCCCTTCTAACTGTTTAGATAAATTATTTAAACGCGCAGTATGTTTATAATTTAAAATACCCGCACCTAGTAACGCGGTTATGGCCATGGCAATGAAGCCTAATGTGCTAAAGCCAGAAAAAAATAGCAGTGTGGAGATTATAAATAGAGTTGAAATAAATAGCGTGGATTTTGCTAATGGTAATGGTTTTACCAACCCCTTGGCATCATTTAAACGTGCATAAAGCTTTTCACATCTTGCAATATCGCTTGCTTTAGGGACAGAGCGGACTGATTCATAACCAACAACCTTCCCTTTTTCGGTGACAGGCGTTACATAAGCATCGACCCAATAGTAGCCACCGTCTTTACACCTATTTTTAACCAGTCCCATCCAAGGTTTACCGATTTTTAAATGGCTCCACATTACAGTAAAAGCTTGAGGAGGCATATCGGGATGCCTGACTATATTATGAGGTTGACCAATTAACTCTTCTCTTGAAAAACCACTTATTGTGGCAAATGCATCGTTACAGTCGGTAATGATGCCTTGCATATCCGTAACCGAAATGAGCTTGGTGTTGGCATCAAATGTTTTACCGATGGTTGTAACAGGTAGATTTTTACGCATGACACCTGATCCTTGTATTATTTACGTATGTTCATTAATTATGATTTAGCTAAATAGGAATAATTAATATTAGTTGTTATAAATTAAAATCGCTAATAAACATAAAAACAATACTTTATATTTACTATAAAATTAATTTAAACAAGGAGGCATATGACGAATATAAGGTTTAAATTGAGGCTTTAAATTTAACCAGTGACGGGAGCCACTGGCTTTAAAATGTGGTGTTTTACAATTTAGGGTAACCAATACGATCTGATAAGTATCCAACACTGGTAGCAAAATAATAAGAGCGATTCCAATGCATGAATACTTTATAGTTGTCGTACGCTAAATACATTCGGCCATTAATATCGTCTGGCATAACTAATGCTGCTCGCACATCAGCCTTAGGTAAATCAGAGCCATCAGCTTTTCGTACACCAAGTGCTTGCCAATCAGCTAAAGTGCGCTCTGAGTCATTCCAATATTCTAGCCATTGTTTACGTGTTTTAGTGCCGCGTTTTAAAACGTACTTGCTATCGAAGTTATCTGGTAATTTTACTTGTCGGCCCCAAGTAAGCTCATCGTCCCAGCCTTCTTGTTTTAAGTAATTTGCAATGGAAGCAAAGGCATCTTCTTTTGTGGTCCAAATATCTTTACGTCCGTCATTATTATAATCAACAGCATAGGCATTAAAGGACGTTGGCATAAACTGTGTTTGCCCCATGGCACCTGCCCAAGAGCCTTTAAACTTATCTAAACTGATATGGCCTGATTTTAATATATCTAAAGCAGCCCATAATTGGCGTTTATAAAGAGTTTCTCTGCGGCCATCAAAAGCAAGGGTAACTAAAGACGATATAACATTATGTCCACCTTGAATTCTGCCAAAATTACTTTCAAGGCCCCATAAAGCAACAATAAAGCGGGCTTGCACACCATACTCTTTCGCTATTTTTTCAAGTACAACTTGGTTTTCTTTATAAAGTTGACGTGCTTTATCTATTTTCCACTGCGGCACTCTTTTAGGTAAATAAGTTTCGAGTGTTTCTTTTACTTCAGGTTGATTTTTATCAGCTGAAATGACCTTTTTTTTATATTTAGCTGTAGCAAATGCTTGATCAACCAGTTGTTGCTCATACCCTTTTGCTAAAGCTTGCGCTTTAAGATCACTTAAATAAATATCAAACTCAGCTTGTGTTTTAGCTGTAACAGGGACGCTTAAACACGCTCCACATAATAAAATGACTAATTTTTTAAACACTATCAACTCCGTTTTCTTTTTGTAGCTCACTCAACAAGTTTTCTTGCGGCGGTGGAATTTGTAGATAATAACCTTGCTCGGTTAATGCCTCCTTAACAGTTTCTAAATCAGCAGTTCCTAAATTATCTCGCTTAGCTAAATTGATTAACATGACATACTTAGGCTTACCAAACATGGTTAATAATGGCTCAGGCACTTTTGTAAAATCATCTCTTTTTTCAACAAATAAGAAAGTGTCCGCTTTTTTAATACTTTTATATACCGCAGTTAGCATTATCGCCCTTTATATCTTGCTTAACAGTTCGCCACATTATAACATGAGAGTAATAATAAGTTAGAAAAAATAGATTACAGATTACATGTTTATCGTTATAAAAGCATGTATATAGCTAATCAAACAACCTTATGAGTGTTTATGTCGGATCAAATTTTTGAGCTAAAAGGAAATCTTTTCACATTATCAGTTTTGCAGCTATTTAGCGCTGATATAACGTTATTAGCAGAGCAACTATATATAAAGGTTGCTCAAGCGCCACGTTTTTTTGAAGGGGCGCCTATTGTCGTAAATTTAAGTGATGTGCAAGGTGAAAGTATCGATTTTATTCATTTAAAATCGTTAATAGAACGACTGAATTTTAATCCTGTTGGTGTTTGTAATGGCAGTGAAGAACAACATAAACTTGCTAAATCAGCAGGCTTATCAGTTTTAAACTATGCTCAAGATGTTAAAAATGCCCCACCACAGCCGGTAGAAAATACATCAGTAATTGAAAAGACAGTGCATTTACCTGCTCAAATAATTAATGGTACTGTTCGCTCTGGCCAGCAAGTATATGCAAAAGAACGTGATTTAATCGTTATCGGTGCCGTCAGTCACGGTGCAGAGGTTATCGCAGATGGCAATGTACATATTTATGGTACATTAAGAGGCAGAGCAATTGCTGGGGCTAAAGGTTTAGATAGCGCACATATTTTTTGCCAAAAATTAGAGGCCGAATTGGTGTCTATTAATGGTAACTACTGGTTAAGTGACTCTCTACAAGGAGAACACTGGAGTAGTGCAGTACAAATAAAACAAAATAATGAATCATTAGAAATTTCAGCTTTGGTTAAAGGATAAATCTCATGGCAAAAGTAATTGTCGTAACGTCAGGTAAAGGCGGTGTTGGTAAAACAACATCAAGTGCTGCAATAGGCACCGGTTTAGCTTTAAAAGGCTATAAAACAGTCATTATCGACTTTGATATTGGACTACGTAACTTAGACTTAATAATGGGTTGCGAGCGCAGAGTTGTTTATGATTTTGTTAATGTCATCAATGGCGAAGCAAACTTAAATCAGGCACTTATCAAAGATAAGCGCGTTGAAAAGTTATTTTTATTACCCGCTTCACAAACTCGCGATAAAGACGCATTAACTCGCGACGGTGTAGAGCGTGTATTAAACGAATTAAAAGAAGATTTTGATTACATCGTATGTGATTCGCCTGCAGGTATCGAAGCCGGCGCAATGATGGCGATGTATTTTGCTGACGAAGCAATTGTAACCACTAACCCAGAAGTATCTTCTGTGCGTGATTCAGATCGTATTTTAGGTATTTTGCATAGTAAATCTAAACGTGCTGAAGAAGGGTTAGAAAATATAAAAGAGCACCTTTTATTAACTCGTTACAATCCTGAGCGTGTCGAAAAAGGTGAAATGCTTTCTGTTGAAGACGTACAAGATATTCTTTCGATTGAACTACTTGGTGTTATACCAGAATCACAAGCAGTATTAAGTGCTTCAAACTCGGGCCAACCTGTAATTTTAGATGCAGACTCTGACGCAGGACAAGCCTACGCAGATGCCATCAATAGATTACTTGGAGAAACTGTCGATTTTCGCTTTTTAGACGTAGAGAAAAAAGGCTTACTAAAACGGATATTTGGAGGTTAATGTGTCACTACTTGATTATTTCCGTTCTGAGAAAAAGAACACAGCTTCGCTAGCAAAAGAACGTCTGCAAATTATTGTTGCACATGAACGTTCGCAGCGAGGAACACCTGATTATTTGCCACAATTAAAGCAAGATATATTAGATGTGATCCGTAAGTACGTTAACGTAAGTACTGAGGCTGTTCAAGTACAGTTTGATCAAAATGAAGATGACTTAGCCGTACTCGAACTAAACGTTACATTACCAGACGAAGAGCCTAAATAAGCTTTATCCAATACACTGGTAAGTTAAAAGCCCATAATTAATTATGGGCTTTTTAGTGTCTAGTTAAAAAATGACTGATTTAAAAGCTTTCATAGTGGATGTGAGTTTCTAACACGCCTAAAGACTCTAAGTTCTGGCGGATTTCAGCCATAAACCCATAAGTACCACATAAAAAATATTGTGTATTGCTCGCTTTACACAAATTAATTAAATAATGGGCATTTATGCGTCCGGTTTCATTATAGTCTTTCCCCAATTTATCATTACCCAGAGGTTTACTATAAAAAGTAACATGATTAAAGTGATTATATTGCTCAGTAATATTTTTTACTTCGTGATGTAACGCATGAGTATGGCTATTTTGTGTTCCATGAACATACCAAACCGGTTTTTCAGTTTGCTCTACTAAACTTTGTAACATAGACAACAGCGGGGTAAAACCAACCCCTGCGCTAATTAATACAATGGGTGTGTCTACATTATCTATCACAAAACTGCCAGTCGGACGCCCTGCTTTTAGAGTCTCGCCGGTATTAAATTGATCATGTAAAAAACGAGATACCACGCCCATTTCTTCGCGTTTAACACTAATTCGATAATATTGGCCATCATCATAACCTGAAGATAAAGAATAGCTGCGTTTAGATAACCCCATTTGTCCGGGGATTTGTATCTCAATCGGTAAATGCTGCCCACCCGCATAAGGCGCTAGTGGTGTATTATCTACAGTAGAAAAATAAAATGACGTAATATTTGCTGATTCTTCTTCTCGCTTTATTAATTTTAAATTTAATAATTGATCATCTTGTTTTTGCCAGCGCAGAGAAAGGGCGTTAGGACGTTCAATTACATTAACAATATCTATAATTATCATTCGTTTAGCAGCACTGTCGTGGGGATTAACAGGCTCCCAATCTATCTTGGCATGACCTGATATATGCAGTAAACCTCCAGTTTCAAAGTCAATAAACACTAAGGCGATACGGCCATCACTGATAATATTACCAATCGTATTAAAAAAATTATTTCCCGAATAATCTGGTAAATAGAGTCTGGTTTTTGTCATTACTTTAACAAAGCCCGGCTCGCCGCCACGATGAGAGGCATCAAACCCGCTTGATAATGGCTCAGATTCATTTAACTGCCCAGAGCCTATAAATACGGTATCGGCATGGGTTATAAAACGTTGCTGCTCGTTACTCAATTCATGACTAGATATTGCAGGTAATGGCTTTTCGGTGAACTCACGCGTCCAGTTTCGTGGATGGATATATTGCGGACAATTCCCAAAGGTTTGGCCTATTTTTATCTCATACCCTGTATTTAGGGCTTTTATAAACCCACTGAACCTATTTCTGCGTCTATTTTGCAGCTCAATCCCCAATACACCAATATGACTACCATCGGAAAAACTAAGTTTTAAAGGGTCATCATCATTTATCTTCGCTGATAATGTTATTAAATGTTTGTTAGGAGATTGAATAAAGTCTTCATCTCCTTCAATTAGCGTTATCCATACATTACGCTGATTATCACTGCCACAGACAATTAAAAACGGTAAATGAGTATAAAAATCACGGTGTTGCTCAGGCAAATAATCACGAATGAAATCACCGGCCCATTGCGCTATATCATTCGCACCAGCTCGTTTTTGAGCAAGTATCTCCCCTTTATGAAAAGGAGATGGGGTTTGTGAGATTTTCATGCAGCCTACTCTTTTATACTATCGATTTAATGAAGGTTGAACCTTACTTTAATTAACCGTGCCTAAGCGTTAACTTAATTCAACATGTGCTGAAGGTATCATAGGAACAAAATTTGGTAATTGCTCTATACGCCCTATCCAAGCACGAATATTAGGGTATGCTTTTAGCGAAACACCTCCCTCTGGCGCATGTGCTATATAACTATATGCTGCAACATCGGCAATTGTAATATGCGTTTGCACTAACCACTGGCGATTTTCTAAATAGGCTTCCATCATAATCAATAAATCATGTGATTTTTTAACTGCGCCAGCATGATCCAACGGTGCGCCAAACAATGTTACTAAACGGGCCGCACATGGACCTGAATAAATATTGTCTGCAGCAATCGAAAGCCAACGCTGAACATTTGCAGCAGATTTAGCATCACACGGTAACCACTGTGAGTTAGGTGCATATTTTTGTACAAGGTAAATCAAAATTGCATTGCTATCTGATAATGTAAAACCCTCGTCATCAATTGCTGGCACTAGCCCAAATGGGCTTATTTTTAAATACGCTGCTTTTTTATGCTCTGCATTTTCCATATCAAGATCAATAGTTTGATAAGGCAAGTTTAGTAATGCCAACATGAGTTCAACCCGATGACAATGACCTGATTTAGGGTTCCTATATAACTTTATTTTATTGACCACAAAAAGTACCTATTTATTTGAATGCGAAATAAAGTGAATTAATACTCAATTAGTGTGTTTTTAATACACATCAACAAAACACCTAACCACTATTAACCCATTAGAGTGGTTAGTATGCTAAAGAGGTTTATCTAACCTGTCAAATGATTTATAGTGGTTATATGAAAACTACAAATAACAACTTTGTCCTCGTTGGCAATCACATCGTCATCGACTTTGTAAATACACAAATAATGGAAGACGCTCTTTTAGTTGAATTACTAAGTACGCAAGAAGATCTTAAAAGTTGGTGTGAAAGTGTGGATTATGAATTAGATAAAGACATAACATCTGATGAATTAGCGTCTGTCATTGAGCTAAGACAATGTATATATAACTGCTTAAATGCAAGTAACAACCAAGATGATATTGCAAAAATAAACGAATACATCAGTAAACATAGGCCTAATAACCTACTAACGTTCAATAAAGCACAAAATTCATTTAACCTAACACATGAGCGTTGTGCACACACAATCGAATCACTCCTTGGTAAACTTGCCTATGAATGCGCTAAATTACTATGCAGTGATCAAGTTAAAAACATAAAAAATTGTAGTAATCCACACTGTGTTTTAATGTTTTTAGATACCTCTCGTACAAAAAAAAGACGATGGTGTAGTATGGAAATATGCGGAAACCGTGCAAAAGCTGCCAAACACTATAAAAAACAACTCTCATAACGTTTCACTCCTTGATGATTATCATTATAACTATAATGATAATCTCAAGCGCACGTAGTGCCTCTTTTCTAAGTCAAACAAAAGCCTGTAAACCGCTAAAACAATAAAAGTAATAATTTATTATTTAAAAGTAATCGTTTAAATCAATTTCAACGTATAGCTAATATTATTAATTAAGTTGGTTAGAGAAATGATTGTTTTTTATGATGGGAACTGTCCATTGTGCTCAACAGAAATGAGAAAACTTAAACAAGCTGATTATAACAACAACATTGTTTTAGAAGACATTAACGCTCCAGACTTCGAACAGCGTTTTAATTATATTAAACGTGAAGATGCATTGCGGTTTTTACACGGGCAAACCAATGAAGGCGAAATGCTTTATGGCTTAGATGTCACAATAAAAGCATGGGCAACGGTAGGTAAGCACAAATGGCTTAACATTTTAAAGCTTCCACTAATTAATATTTTTGCAGATATTGGGTACTGGCTTTTTGCTAAATATCGTCAACCTATCGTGGGAATTTTTTGTCGCTCTTCATGTGGTTTAAAAAGATGAGTTTAACCTATGTACTATTTGGCACCAGCAGTGACATTGCAAAAAGTTATGTACGGTATTTAGCTAAAACCAAGCCACTTAGTCATGTAATTTGTATTAGTAGCAAACCCAATGATTTCGCTGATTTACCTATAAAAGTAACAAGCCTTTATTGTGACTACTCTGAACAAAGCTTAAAGAAAATCACCAATAAACTTAAAACTATAGTTACCAGCTTAAACCAAGTTATTGTTTTTAATGGTCTATTGCATTATGACAACCATGCACCAGAAAAGAAAATTGAAGACATTGATGCCAATTACTTCAACACCTTAATGAAGGCTAACAGTTTAACGCCAATTTTATGTATTCAAGCAATACTGCCATTATTATCTCATAACACACCGTGCACAATAACGGCTTTAAGTGCCCGAATAGGCAGTATTAATGATAATCAGCTTGGCGGCTGGTATAGCTACAGGGCAAGTAAAGCTGCACTTAATATGCTTTTTAAAACAGCTGCAATAGAAATAACACGAAGAGCTAAAAACACACAGCTTGTATTATTTCACCCAGGGACAACGGATACGAAACTATCAAAACCATTTCAAAAGAATATAAATAAAGAAAACCTGTTAACACCGGACTTTGTTGCGCAGAGTCTGTTCGCTCAATTACAAAATTTATCGTCTCAAGCTGATTCAAACAACCCAGCTTATATCGATTTCAATGGTCAACCCATAAGCTGGTAAAGGAAAACAATGATATTTAATACTGAGTCTATAAGTAAGTTAGAAAAGAAATACAGAACACATTTAATAAACTCGTTGTCGGGTTTTAAAAGTGCGAATCTAATTGGTACTCAAGATTTATTCGGAAATACTAACCTAGCAATAGTCAGCTCAGTGTTTCATTTAGGCGCACACCCTCCTTTGGTAGGAATGATAATTCGACCTCACAGTTCACCACGACACACCCTTGAAAATATTATTGAAACTGGGTTTTATACAATAAATCAGGTAAATGGAGATATTTATAAACAAGCTCACCAAACTTCTGCACGATACGATAAATTCGAATCTGAGTTTGATAATACAGGATTAACTAAACAATACTTAGGCGGTTTAAATGCCCCTTATGTAAAACAAAGTCGATTAAAGTATGGTGTGAAGTTAGTCGAAAACCAATGTTTATCTGTTAATGATACCCAACTTGTCATTGGTTTAATCGTTGAGATTCATGTTGATGATAAAGCAATTGATGACGATGGTTTTGTAAACTTACAAGCGATAGACACAGTTGCACTAAGCGGATTAGATTGTTACCACAGCACCGAAAAATTAGCGCGCTTACCGTATGCAAAAAAATAGCATCATTCTATTTGACTTAACATGTGCTTGAGTTTATTTACCGTGTTTAAGTTACGCCCAGTGGTCGTTTGCGATAAACATTGAGCAATGTTTTTTACTAATTTTGAACGGCCGATCCCTTGCGGCGCATATAAATAAAAGACATTATCTATAACCGAGTAGTTTTCTGTTTCGGCTATATATTTGTTTAATAAATCAATATTTACACTTATACGGGTATCACAAAAGTATAAGTGTACTGACTTAGGCTCGTGATCCGAAAAAGGGTTTTGTACACTATTTCGCAAAAATTCTTCTTCAGTAAATAAAAATATCGAAGGGGAAAAACCAAAGTTTTCAGCCACTATTTTTTTTACTTTCTCTAGTGGGTTATTCTGACTTTGTAAAACAATATTACCGCTTTGAATGTATGAAGATACAGTGTTAAACCCTGCACTTTGAAGCAAACCTACAAGTTGCTTCATGGGTAAAATGTTGTTACCACCCACATTTATACCTCTAAACAGTAATATAAATTTTTCCATCTCATTTCCTTATTTAGCTTATCGAGTTGGTTAAGTATCCCATTCACTCAATACATCTTTAACATACTTATAGCGCCAAGAACTTAATAAATCAGGCTTAATATGGTTCTCTCTTTGTGCGGGAGTTAATTTCCAATTCCAGCTTAACAATTGATTTATTTGCTTTTTAGAGGCCATAACATCTTCAGGTATGTCATGCTCTTTGGCAACTTTAGTGATTTTTTGTCTGACTTCTTTTGCTACTTTTTTATAATTAACAAAATCAATAAGGCGCTTAAGCTGTGCAGGGAAATTTTCAGGGTCGATTGCTTTCGCTCGATCAATGCATTTTAAAATTTCAATACCTGAACGATTAATTTCCATTGATTCAACACCCGGGATTTGTCTTAACGAGTTTAAACTTGAAGGTGCCCGTTTTGCAATTTCAACTAAGTTGTGCTCTTTAAGTACAAAATTTAATGCTAAATTTTTTCTTATCGCTTTGTTTTTCCGCCATGCAGCAAGCTCTTTTAATACCACAAGTTCATGAGGTTTTAGCTGCCAAGCATTTTTTATATCTTTGTAAATTTCACTATCAGGCAATGAAAAGGCGCGTTTATTAGCAACCAAGCAACTTTCATTAATGACAATATCAAAAAACCCAGCATGATTAATTTTTTCTATTATTTGTTCAAAGCATGGTAGTAGGTAATAAGTATCGGCTGCGGCATAATCAAGTTGTTTTTCAGTTAATGGGCGTTGTAACCAATTGGTTCTTGATTCGCTTTTATCAATTTCAACATCAAGTAATTTGTTAACCATTAACGCAAAACCCATGCAATTGCCTTCGCCTAATAGCTGTAAAGCAAACTGTGTATCAAACAATGGCGCAGGAACAAAACCTGCGTATTTTTGAAATACCTCAATATCCTCTGAGGGCGAGTGCAATACTTTTAATACATTGGGGTCTTTTAATATTTGCCAAAAATCAAATAACGATAGCTCAGCAAGGGGATCAATTAATGCTAAATGCTCACCATCAAACACTTGTATTAGTGCCACTTCTGGGTAGAGAGTGCGCCTACGCATAAATTCAGTATCTATGGCTAAAATGGGCTTATTTTTTATTTTTTCAACAAAACTATTTAGCTGGTTTTGGTTTTCAATCAATTGATACTGCACTTAGTCTCCTACAATAAAAAAGCCGACATGGTTGTCGGCTTTTTTTAAATACTAATCTTTTAAGGCTCTTCTGAGTATTTTACCTACGTTTGTTTTAGGTAACTCATCTCTAAACTCAACCAGTTTAGGGACCTTATAATTAGTTAGATTATCACGACAATGTTTTATTATATCTTTTTCAGTTAAAGATTGATCTTTTTTCACAACAAAAACTTTAACTTGTTCACCACTCACATCATGAGGTACACCAATGGCCGCAACCTCTAATACCCCTTCATGCATTGCGACAACTTCTTCTATTTCATTAGGAAATACATTAAAGCCAGATACAATGATCATATCTTTTTTACGATCTACAATATAAAAGAAGCCTTCATCATCATAAGTTGCAATATCACCCGTTGCAAACCAACCATCTGTTAAACACTCATCAGTTGCATCAGGTCGATTATAATAACCGACCATAACTTGAGGACCTTTTACCCATAACTCGCCAGGCTCACCTTTTGCAGCCTCTTCACCATTTTCAAGCATCAGCTTTAATTCTGTTGAAGGAGCAGGTAAACCAATTGAACCATTATAGGCGTCTAAATCATAAGGGCTAATCGTTACTAATGGGGCGCATTCAGTTAAACCATAACCTTCCATGAGTTTAACACCCGTTACTTGTTGCCATTTTTCGGCAACGGGACGTTGTACTGCCATCCCCCCGCCTAACGACATTTTAAGATGGCTAAAATCAAGTGTGTCAAAATCTGGCGTATTTAATAAACCATTAAACAAAGTGTTAACACCAGTAATTGCGGTAAATTTATGTTGACCTAACTCTTTTACAAAGCCAGGCATATCGCGAGGGTTTGTGATTAATAAGTTTAATCCCCCGTATTTCATAAAGGTTAAGCAATTCGCTGTTAACGCAAAGATATGATAAAGAGGCAACGCTGTTACCACTACTTCTTTACCACGTTCGAGTACATTATCTAAACAGCCAGATACTTGCTCTAAATTACCCACCATATTGCCATGACTTAGCATTGCACCTTTAGATACACCGGTTGTACCACCCGTGTATTGTAAAAAAGCAAGATCGGATAAATTTATATCAGGTCTTTCGTACTTATTGGCATCGGCTTTAAGCACGTCAGAAAATTTAATGGTGTTAGGTAAATTAAATTCAGGCACCATTTTTTTCACGTATTTAACAACGAAATTAACGATATGCTTTTTAATACTCCCTACCATATCGCCAACTTCGGTGACTACGATATGTTTAACATCTGTTTTAGCTAATGCTTTTTCAAGTGTGACAGCAAAATTAGCTAAGATGAAAATAGCAGAAGTATCTGAATCCTTTAATTGATGCTCAAGCTCACGTACGGTGTAAAGTGGGTTAACGTTAACCACAACGCAACCCGCTCGCAAAACACCCAAAATGGTAATAGGTGTTTGTAACAAGTTAGGCATCATAACAGCAACTTTGTCGCCTTTTTTAAGCCCTAAATCATGCTGTAAATATGATGCAACTTTTTTTGTCGCGTCGTCTATTTCTTGATAACTGAGTGTTTTACCCATATTGGTGAAAGCGGGTAATTGTGTGTATTCATCAAAGCATTTTTCAAATACTTCTAATAATGAGTTGTAATGCTCAGGGTCGATTGTTTCGGGCATACCCTCGGGGTATCGTTTAAGCCAGATTTTTTCCACACTTAGCTCCTATTTTATTTATAGTTTTTTAACCTTAGTGTTGTCAGTAAGGTAGTTCGTGCAATTGAGCAAATACTCTAATCGAAGAATAATCCCATATTTACCGTCAATTTACAATTAAGGTGCACTATTTTGCACGATAAAGGCATGAACATGTTCATAACATAGTTCACTACTTTGGATATGGCAATGATGTCCTCCATTAACTTTTTTCACAGTTAAGTTATTGTAATAATTACCGTACTGTTCAAAGTTTTGCTTTACAAAATCATAGCCATTATGGCCCAATATTAACTGACATGGTGCAGAGAAATCTTTTATTGCACCAATACATTGCGCCTTACTAAAACGAAAAGCTGATTTATTTTTAAGCTTTGGATCTGTCGTTAAGCTAAAACCACCAGCCACTGATTTTATGTTTCGCTGCATCAGTAACTCAATTTGCTCAAGTGTTAAATCACTATTTAGAGCACGCGCCAAGTGAATCATTTTTTCATTTTCATAAGTTTTTAGTGCTTTTTCATTCGCTCGTTTTCTACTAAGTATTGATTGTTTTAATTGTATGGCAGTTTCATGTTCTTCAGATGTGATCAAAGCAAAACCTTCTATAAAGGTCACTGACTTTACATATTCATTAAAACTACTTGCAAACAATCCGGCTACCATTGCCCCCATCGAATGCCCAACCAAATGAACTTTTTTATAGCCTAATGTTTTAATTAAATTATATAAGTCATCAACATAATCAACAAAATGATACTGTGCATCAACGCCACGCCAAGACGATAAACCATGTCCAGCTAAATCAAAGCAATACCAAGTATGTGTCAGCGCTTTATCACAGAGCATAGGTAAAAAACTGTGACAGTTATCTAACCAACCATGAAGTGCAATAACGACTTCGTCACCTTCCCCTGCTTTAAACCCACTTAACTGAAGATGCGCTGTTTTAATATTAATAGACTGCACTTAATACCCTTGCTTTTCGTCTTATATCTGTTTATTAAACACGTGAATATAATAAAAAATAGACTGTAAATTAATTATAATCAGAATAAATATCATTTATTTATCTGCCGATGGGTATACAATAACAGCGGTTAAATTTTTTAGGTACTTTTAAGGGATAATAATGAAAAAACAACTTAGCTTATTAGCGTTATTGTGCTCGGCTACGAGTATTTACGCAAATGAAGCGCCAAAGAATGTCATATACATGATAGGTGATGGCATGGGCCCCGCATTCACAACCGCATACCGTTATTATAAAGATGATCCTGCAACCAAAGAAATTGAAACAACTGTTTTCGATACGATTTTAACGGGTATGGCACGCACTTACCCTGATGATCATACTTATGTGACAGACAGCGCCGCCGGTGCAACTGCATTAAGTAGTGGTCATAAAAGTTATAACGGTGCAATTGCTGTTGATACCGATAAAAAAAGCGTAAAAACCATGCTAGAAATCGCAAAAGAGCGTGGTATGACAACGGCCTTAGTGGCAACATCTCAAATTAACCATGCCACACCGGCAAGTTTTGCAGCTCACAATGAATCGCGTAATAACTATGATGCTATTGCAGATCAATATATAGATAATAAAATTGCAGGTAAGCTACCTGTCGATTTAATGCTAGGTGGGGGGACTAAATACTTTACCCGTGATGAGCGCAATTTAGTTGCTGAATTTAAACAAGCCGGCTATCAGTACAATGACAATATTAATAATTTAGCTGAACTAACGCAAATACCAGCGATAGGCTTGTATGCTGAAGTGGGCTTGCCATTTGCTATTGATGAAAACCCAACGCGTCTCACTAAGCTAACCACTAAAACACTAAACTTACTAGAAGATCAGAACGAAAATGGTTTTTTTGCCATGATCGAAGGTAGCCAAATTGATTGGTGTGCCCATGCAAATGATGTTGCTTGTGCTATGGCTGAAATGGATGACTTTGCAAAGTCTATTAAGGTAGCAAAGCAATATATTGACAAACACCCAGATACCATTTTAGTTGTTACAGCCGATCACTCAACTGGCGGATTCACAATAGGTGCTCACGGTCAATATAAATGGGATACAAACGTTGTTAAGGGGGTAAAAGCGTCGGCTGTTAAACTCACTAAGTTACTTTTAGCCGCTGATGATTTAGCGCCTGTATGGAATAAATATACTAATATAGAATTTACTCCTGTACATAAGGCGCAGCTTGAACAAGCTAAAAAACTGGGCGATAAAGCATTAAACCTAGCTATAAAGTCAATCATTAGTAATGAAAGCTTTACCGGGTGGACAACTACGGGTCACACTGCGGTTGATGTGCAAGTGTTCGCTTATGGTCAAGGGAGCGAGAAATTTATTGGCGCCCAAAACAATATTGACATTGCAGACAAATTAATCAATTTCATTCAACAATAAAGCGTGTAAATATTTTTAAGCATAAAAAAACCCGGTGTAATAACCGGGTTTTTTGTCACATCAATTAAGCATTAAGCGTAAATATCTACGCCAATCATGCTTTGAACCTCAGCGCGCCTCTCTAAGTTTGCAAACTCAGTATAAGTAGAAATGGCTTTACTCGTTTGTGCGTTAGGTTGGTCATAAATTGTATTACTGTATTGCGACTGTGCACTATTTGCTTGAAAAAATGCCTCTGCTTGCTCTTGGCCTTGTCGCGTATTTTTTACAAATTGGTTGTTAATTTCGGTGGTTGTTGTTTGTTCTAGTAACGGTTTAGCTTTAATAGCAACCGATGTAGAAGTAACCTTACCTGGTATATCACCGGTATAAAAACCCGATCCAATTGGTAATGTCATTGTACAACTCCAAAATTAAACATAATAAAATTATGCTGTAAAAAAGAGCAATTTGCAACTTAACAGGCTATTCACGCCCAGGTAGTTTTTTCCATGTGACGGTATCGCGTACATATTTAGGCTGCGCTTCACTTGCTTTAACAACATCCCCCTTTATAAATGCGTGATCGACCAAGGCCAACATATACTTTGCATCAGGTAATGTAATTTCAGTATTTATCGTAATATCGTGAGCCTCATCTAATGTATCGGGATAACTTTTAAAGCCGGTACCGACAGCAACACCTGATAAATCGGCTAACTCGTTTTCTTTAAGTAAAAGTTCAGGTTTAATTACACATTCATCGTTAACTAAATCGACTAAGCCATTTGTTACTTTATAGTGTGCAAAATATATCTCTCCCATACGTGCATCTATTGCAGGAAAAATACACTTTGCATTACACTGCTCAAATGCATGTTGCGCCATAATTGCTAAAGTAGATACGCCAACCAAAGGCAACTTAGCGGCGTAACCTAGACCTTGTGCAATGGCAACACTAATACGTACGCCGGTAAAACTACCTGGGCCTTGGCCAAATCCAATCACATCAAGATCGCTCAATTTGCATTGCGCATTTGCCAACAACTCATCAATCAGCGGTAATATTTTTTGACTATGTTGTTGTGGACACTCTTCAAAATGATGAAATGTTTTACCATTAACATGTAGCACTATCGACAGGGCTTCGGTTGATGCATCTAGGGCTAAAATATTGCTTTTTATCATTTTGTTACTCAATTAATTTGTTGTAAAAATTTATTTGCTTGCTCTAAACTACGTGTGCGCTTCATTGGCGGTAAGCTTTTTAAAAATACTTGTCCGTATTGGCGCGTTACTAAACGATTATCGCAAATCACTAATACGCCTTTATCTTTATTATCACGAATTAAACGCCCAACCCCTTGCTTAAGTGCTATCACTGCTTGTGGTAATTGAATATGGGCAAATGGGTCTTTGCCTTGCATTTGGCAATCTTGCATTTTTGCTTGTAATAAAGGGTCATCGGGTGCTGCAAAAGGCAATTTGTCAATAATAACACAACTTAATGTACTACCACGTACATCAACCCCTTCCCAAAAAGAAGCCGTACCTAATAACACAGCATTCCCATGACGGGTAAATTTTTCTAAAATAATACGTTTTGACATTTGCCCCTGCATATACACAGGATAATCTATTTGAGTTGTCAGGCCCTGAGCGACCATGTGCATCATACGGTAACTGGTAAAGAGCACAAAACATCGCCCTTTTGCCGATTTAATTAACTCAAGTGTTAATCGAACAATGGCATGGGGCATATTATCAGCGTGCGATTCGGGTAAATAACGCGGTAAACACAACATAGCCTGATTTGGGTAATCAAACGGACTATCTACAATCATGCTTTGGGCTGGTTTTAAGCCTAAGCTATCATTAAAGTGACTCAATTCATTATCAACAGATAAAGTCGCAGAGGTAAACACAAACCCTGCGCCGGTGTCTTTCATCATTTGTGCAAATTTTGCTGATACATTTAGCGGGGTAATGTTAATGCTTAAATAGCGCCGCGTGGTTTCATACCAATAACTAAAACCCGTTTGTGCTGTATCAAACACACGCTCTAACTGGCCTTTAAAAGCCAATGCTCTTTCAAAAGGATGTTCTATCTTTTCACTTCTATCTAAACATAGCTTTAAAACTTGATACACAAAATCTAGATCGCTAATAACGCGATGCAATGCGGCACAAATTTGTTGATCACTCAACTTTTCTCGCCAATCACCACGACTTCCATCCACCCCAAATTGCAGTCGTAAATCTGCGGTACTGGTTTCGAGTTTATTTAAACTTTTACCTAATTGCAGCATATCGGGAATATCTGCTCGATAAATTGCTCTTAAATCATTTATTAAATCAACGAGCTTTTTAGTACTGACCGTTTCGCCAAAATAATCACTGGCAATTTCACTTAGTTGATGTGCTTCATCAAAAATGTACGCGTCGGCAGTAGGCATTAACTCAGCAAAGCCACTGTCTTTTACCGCCATATCGGCAAAAAACAAATGATGATTTATCACCACGACATCCGCTTGTGCAGCATTTAAACGTGCTTTTCGGATATAACAACTTTGAAAATCAGGGCATTCTTTGCCTAAACAGTTATCGGTCGTAGAATTAACATAAGGCAACACTTTGGCGTCTTCTTCTATACCAACACAATCAGCCAAATCACCCGATTGCGTTTCACTTGCAAATTTGGCCACCATAGCCAGCTGATGCATTACATCACTGTCGTCTGTAGGCACATGAGCAATATGTTGATTTAATCGATACGTACATAAATAGTTAGCCCGACCTTTTAATAAAGCTGTTTTTTTACTGGTTTTTAACGCATTCACTAACTGGGGTAAATCACGGTGATAAAGCTGCTCTTGCAGTGCCTTTGACCCCGTAGAGATAATTGTTTTTCCTTTTGATTTAAGTGCTGGGGCTAAATAAGCATAGGTTTTACCGGTGCCCGTACCGGCTTCAACCACTAATTGTGAGCTGTTTTTTAATGCAGTATCGACAGCAACAGCCATATCAATTTGTGGCTGGCGAGGTGTATAGCCAGTTAATGCTAAAGCTAAAGGTCCGGTTGCACTAAACAGTTGTTTGATAACAGCAATCGCAAATAAAATAATAATAACGCGATTTTACGCAAGCAAGTGCACAAGCGCAAATACAAATCTATTTGAATTGCCTTAAATAGAACGCATTTTTTTGCCAAACAGTGATGCTAAAAAAACACCATTAAACTTGTGACATATCGCTAATGCAGGAGTACCATACACGCGTCCAAAACTCGACTCTTTAATTTTTACAACGTTCACTATTTAAGGCTCTATAAATGAATGCGTGGTACCTCATTTGTTTTTTATCTGCACTGGCTATTTTTATTGCATTTGCGAATCAATATATACTTAAAATGCAAACCACTATTGCCATTACAACTGGCTCTGTAATTATCTCTTTATTATTGATTGTTGCGGTGAAATTGCTTGGCGATCAGCATGCACTGGCAATGACACAGATTGTTTCTAGTATTAACTTTAACGAACTATTACTTAAAGGCATGTTAGGTTTTTTATTGTTTGCAGGTGCACTAGAAATTGATCTATTAGCATTAAAAAAACAGCGTTTTGAAATAACCGCCTTGGTTCTTTTTTCCACCATTACTTCTACTTTTATAATTGGTTACCTTAGTTTTTATATTTTTTCAGCATTAGGCTGGCCGGTGCCTTTTATATACTGTTTATTATTTGGCGCTTTAATTAGCCCTACCGATCCAATAGCAGTACTTGCCATTATTAAACAAATGAAAGCACCTGAGGGTATATCGGTCCAAGTCGAAGGTGAATCATTATTTAATGACGGCATTGGTTTAGTTATTTTTACGACTATTTTTGCCGTTGCATTTTATGGTACGCAAGCAAACTTTACTGATATTGCCGAACTCTTTATTACCGATGCATTAGGTGGCATTGCTTTTGGGCTAGTGATTGCATTAGTCGGGCATTACTTAATCATAAATAGTCGTGATGTGAACATTCGTTTACTGATTACCTTATCAATTCCCTCTGCGGGCTTTGCTGCGGCAAATCTTTGGCATATATCGGGTGCATTAGCCATGGTGACCAGTGGTATTTTACTGGGCAATATTACTAGAGCAAAAGCAACCGAAATATCAGGCCCTGATGATACCCGCTACGTGAAAGATTTTTGGCATGCCACTGACAGCTTTTTAAATGCGTTATTATTTTTGATAATCGGTATGCTTATCGTGACCATGCCCATTACATTTAATGAAATTGGACTTGGCTTATTAATGGTACCTGCGGTATTAATAGCGCGATTTATTAGTGTCGGCACTCCGTTTATCATTTTTAAACGCTATCGTACTTACGATAAGCACAGTGTAAAAATATTAACATGGGGTGGATTAAGAGGTGGCTTAGCACTGGCTATGGCAGCGGCTATTCCACACGACAAAGTTTTTATTGGCGGGACAGATTTACACGACTTAATTGTTATTGTTACTTATGTCGTCGTTATCTTTTCTATTATTGTTCAAGGGTTAACTATTTCACCGTTAATCCAAAGCAGTATTAAAGCAACTGAGTATAAAACATAATAAAACCGGCTTAAAGTAAGTAAACACATTTTACTTACTTTAAGCCCATGTATCTAAGTGCGATTTACTCGCATTTTCATCATCGTCTGACTCTTTATCAATTTCATTGTGATTGTGCTTACTTTGTTCGTCCAGCCATTGCTTTTTTTTATTATCTATAAGGCGTTTTTCAGGCGCAGACTTTTGCACTCCGGCAATTTGAAAGACACTTTTATTTTGCGCAGTTAAGCGCGTAATTTGCCCTAAATATGGGATCATTATGTCCATACAAACCTCTATACCGTTATTTATTGATTAAAATAATTAGTCAACGTCTTCGCATAGTTATAAAATTAATCGGCCGTTATAACTTATTCTTTAATTACATTAAAAAAAAGCTTGCCAAAGCCGCGTTATATATGTTTTTATGGCCTTGAAATATTTAACAAACAATTTTTATCTATTGTGATTATCACGATAGTATTATAGGAAACAAAATGCGTTTAAACCTGACAAAAGTACATCATCACCACCATTCACCGGAATAACCTGTCAGGTCTTTCGCTGAGAGGTTATTCCTAAAAGGAACCTCTGGCGAGTCAAATTATATGATTCATTTTCGCCCTGAGGTTCCACTCGGGGTTTTTAGTTTTTAAATTAAAGGAAAATGAATAATGAGTAACACAAATCGCCTACGTATCGCTATCCAAAAAGGCGGACGCTTATCAAAAGATTGCCAAGACTTACTAAAACAACTTGGCGTTAAATTAAACCTTCGTGAACAACGCTTAATCGCACACTCTACAAATATGCCAATTGACGTACTACGCGTGCGCGATGACGATATTCCAGGCTTAGTAATGGACGGTGTATGTGATCTAGGTATCGTTGGCGAAAATGTATTAGTAGAAGTACAAGCTGAACGCGAGCGCCAAGGTGCCAGTAGCGAAGTTAGCAAACTTGCTAAACTAGACTTCGGTTACTGTCGTTTAGCGCTTGCATGGCCACAAGAATTAGGTGAACGCGATAAAAGCTGGTTTGAAGGTAAGCGTATTGCAACAACCTACCCTGAAATTTTAACACAATGGTTAAACCGTGAAGGGATAAATGCAAGCACTGTTATGTTAACGGGCTCTGTAGAAGTAGCGCCACGTGCAGGCCTTGCCGATGCTATTTGTGATTTAGTATCTACCGGTGCAACACTTGAAGCGAATGGCTTAATGCAAGGTGAAACTATTTTAGAATCGAACGCGTGTTTAATTCAAAATAAAGACCTACAAGACGAAGACAAATTAGCGTTAATCAACAAGCTAATGCCGCGTTTACGTGGTGTTAAGCAAGCAAAAGAAAGCAAGTACATTATGCTTCACGCACCAAAAGATAAATTAGACGAAATCTGTGATTTATTACCTGGTACGGGTCAGCCAACGTTACTCGCTTTAGCTGGTTCTGAGGAGTACGTAGCACTTCACATGGTAAGCAGTGAAACACTTTTTTGGGAAACAATGGAGCAGCTTAAAGCTTTAGGCGCAAACTCTATTTTAGTTATGCCAATTGAAAAAATGATGGAGTAATTACCATGCTTCGTTGGAATGAGGAATCTTCACAAGTACAAACAGCAGCGCTTATGCGCCCTGCTGTTTCTGTAAGCGCTAAAGTAGAGGCTATTTGTCAGGGCATTTTAGCACAGGTAAAAGAGCACGGAGACAACGCTTTATTAGCCATGGCTGAAAAGTTTGATAATAGAGTTAACCCTCGTTTACGTGTTCCGCTTGATGAAATAAATGCATCAGAGCAATCACTGAGCGCAGAGCTTAAATATGCAATTGATACCGCTTATGCAAACGTAAAACGTTTTCACCAAGCACAATTGCCTAAAGATATTAAACTATCTACTCAACCAGGCGTTGAATGTGAATTAAAATATCAAGCCATCGAAGCAGTTGGAATTTACGTACCAGGGGGAAGTGCCCCACTACCATCATCGGTTATAATGCAAGGTGTGCTTGCACAATTAAGCGGTGCAAAAACTGTGGTTTTAGCAACACCAGTACAAGGTAATGCGAAGATAAACCCAGCCATTTTATATGCAGCAAAACTGTGCGGCATCACCACATTAATAGAAAGTGGCGGGGCCGGTGCAATTGCTGCTATGGCCTACGGCACAGAATCAGTACCCAAAGTAAATAAAATATTTGGCCCCGGTAATAGTTTTGTAACCATGGCAAAACAGCTTGTGGCACAAACCATTCCAGGTATGGCAATTGATATGCCCGCCGGCCCATCTGAAGTTTTAGTTATTGCCGATGAGCGTGCAAACCCCGAATTTATCGCAGCCGATTTGCTCTCGCAAGCTGAGCACGGCGGCGACTCGCAAGTTATTTTATTATGTAACAGCGAGAATATAATTGAGCAAACAGAACACGCTCTTTCACGTCAACTCGCCAACTTAAGCCGCAAAGAAACGGCTGAACAAGCACTGGCTAATTCATCACTTATCTTAGTCGACAGCATTGAGCAAGCCTTTGCGGTTTCTGCTCAATACGGTCCAGAGCATTTAATTTTGCAGCTTGCTGATGCCACACCATATTTAGATAAAGTACAAAATGCAGGCTCGGTATTTGTCGGTGATTATACACCAGAGTCAGCAGGCGATTACGCATCGGGTACTAACCATGTGTTACCGACCTACGGTTATAGTGCAACTTATTCAAGCTTAAACTTACTTGATTTTTTCCGTACTTACACCGTACAAACCATTACTAAAAGTGGCCTAACACAACTTTCTAAAGCTATTTTACCACTGGCAGATGCTGAAGGCCTTGATGCTCACGCAAATGCAGTATCAATTCGTTTAGAGGCAATTAAAAATGAGCAATAAGAGCGCAACAGCGTCTAGCTTATTACCTGATAACATTGCAGCCCTTGCTGCATACAGCTCAGCAAAAAGTGAAAAACTTAGCGGTACAACGTGGTTAAATGCGAACGAAAGCCCGTATGCTAAAAACCTTGAGTTAAGTATTGAAGATTTAAATAGATACCCAGACCCACAACCACAACTGGTGATAGAACGTTACGCGGCTTACACACAGCTTGATAACGAAAATGTATTAATGACGCGTGGCGCTGATGAAGGTATTGAGCTTTTAGTACGCACCTATTGTGAACCCGCAAAAGACAGTATTGCGCTTTTTTTACCCACCTACGGCATGTACAAAGTAACCGCAGATACACACAATGTAACCATTAATGCACTCACGCAAGCGTTGTTATTAAATGGCAGTGTTGAGGAAATAGTCACCGCTGTCGCAAGCGCTAAATTGGTGTTCATTTGTAACCCAAATAACCCAACGGGTAGCTTAACACCCCTTGATAAAGTCAAAGCCATTGCAAGTGCACTTGCGGGTAAAGCGCTTGTTATCGTTGATGAAGCTTATATTGAGTTTTGCCCAGAGCAAAGTGCCACCGCACTCATCAGCCAATATAGTAATGTCGTGGTATTACGTACATTATCAAAAGCCTTTGCACTTGCTGGATTAAGAACGGGATTTACGCTTGCACAAGAAAGCGTGCTTGCACCTATCCGCAAAGTGATAGCGCCGTATCCTGTATCGGGTGTGGTAGCAAGTATTGCAGCGCAAGCGATTGCACCCGATGCAATTACATCGATGCGCCGTCAAGTAACCATTTTAAATACCCTAAAAGCCAAATTAATTGATTGGTTAGAGGCTTCGGATTGTGTATTAAAAATACTCACTGGTGAAGGCAACTTTGTTACTTTAAAATTAGCCGATAGAAACTACTTTAAAACAGCACTTGCACAAGGGCTGGTCATGCGCGCTTTCACTTTATATGGTGAAGATGATTGGTTACGTATATCAATTGGTAGTGAACAAGAGCTCGAACAAGTAAAAATCTGGTTAGATGGCTTACAAATGCCAGCGGCCACAGCATCATTAGCAGGAAAAGAAGTATCATGAGTAACCCCTATTTATTTATAGACCGCGACGGCACCATTATTGAAGAACCGGTGACAGACAAACAGGTTGATAGCCTAGAAAAGCTCGCCTTTTTACCAGGTGTTATCCCAGCTTTATTACAATTACAAGCGGCAGGTTATCGCTTAGTGATGGTATCGAATCAAGATGGTTTAGGCACAGACAGCTTCCCGACTGCTGATTTTGACATAGCACAAGATAAAATGATGGATATAATGCAAAGTCAAGGGATTAACTTTGACAGCGTATTAATTTGCCCACACTTTGATGAGCAAAATTGTGACTGTCGTAAACCTAAAACAGGCTTACTAACCGAGCTTATGCGATCGGGCAAAGTGGATTTAGCACGTTCGTATGTAATTGGCGATCGCCAAACCGATATTGGTCTTGCACAAAATTTATGTTGTGAAGGCATTTTGTACGATGGCAGCTGGCCTGCAATTGTAACAAAGCTAACCACTGCAAACCGCGAAGGCCGTGTTACCCGTAATACCAAAGAAACTCAAATTGATGTCGCCATAAACCTAGATCAAACTAAAAACGGCAGTATTGAAACGGGTCTTGGCTTTTTTGATCATATGCTTGATCAAATTCGTACCCACGCAAACATTGGCTTAAATATTAAAGCCAAAGGCGATTTACACATCGATGAGCACCACCTTGTTGAAGACATTGGTATTGCGCTAGGTGTCGCCCTTAAACAAGCCCTTGGTACTAAATCACAAATTGCGCGTTATGGTTTTGCACTACCGATGGATGAATGTAAAGCGGAAGCGCAAATTGATTTATCTGGCCGTGCCTCATTTGTATTAAACGCCAACTTTAGCCGCGAAAAAGCCGGCGATTTAGACGTGCAAATGGTTGAACATTTTTTCAAAAGCTTAAGTGATAACGCTGCTATTAGCCTTATTTTATCGGTGAGCGACGGTAATTGTCATCACCAAGTAGAAGGGTTATTTAAAGCATTTTCACGTGCCCTTCGTATGGCCGTAGCACAAGACACGACCCAACAAACAGCCAGCTCTAAGGGATGTTTATGATAGCCATAATAAATACCGGTTGTGCCAATATAAATTCAGTACGCTTTGCGTTTGAACGCTTAGGGCAAACGCCAACAGTAATTACTTCACCAGAGCAATTAGCGGGTTTTGAGCGCGCTATATTGCCAGGTGTTGGTCATGCATCGGTTGCGATGAAACGCCTAGTAGATAACGGCTGGCAACAAGCAATCAATGAATATCAGCGCCCACTGATGGGCATTTGCTTAGGAATGCAGTTACTGTGCGAAAGCACCGAAGAAGGTAACGTACAGTGCTTAGGTAAAATACCAGGGCAAGTAAAAGCACTCGATGTAGGTAATTTAACGTCGCCGCATATGGGTTGGAATAACTTAAGCGTAAATAAAGAGCATGCACTTACTAAAGGCTTAACACAAGATGAGCAAGTGTACTTTGTACATAGCTTTGCTCACACCGTAAACGATGCAACACTTGTAAGCGGCGAATACGGCCAAACCTTTTCAGCCATTGTTGCAAAAGACAACTACGCTGGCATGCAATTTCACCCAGAGCGCAGTGCAAAAGTAGGCACACGTTTATTACAAAATTTTGTTGATTGGCAGCTATAAGCCGCCCATCAACTAACAATAAAGAGATTAGTTGTGATTATTCCAGCATTAGACGTATTACAAAATCAAATTGTTCGTTTATACCAAGGTAAATACGACACCGCTCAGTTTTACCCATTCGAGCTTGGTGCTCGTTTAAAAGAATATGCCGATAGTGGCGCAGGTAAGCTACACCTTGTCGATTTAGAAGGTGCACGCGATCCGAGTAAAAAACAATGGCAACATATTCAAGCAGCCACTAAAGCGCTTAATGTACCATACCAAGTGGGCGGCGGTATTCGTTCAGAGCAAGATGTAAGTGATTGGCTAAAAGCCGGTGCTAACCAAGTTGTTATTGGCTCTATGGCGGTAGAAAAACGCGAGCAAGTTAAAGCCTGGATTGAACAATTTGGCGCAGAGCACTTTGTTATTGCCCTTGATGTAAATAAAACAGCCACTGGCTGGGCACCTGCTACCCACGGTTGGTTGAGCGAGTCTGAGTTTGGTTTACTTGAGCTTGTTGATTTTTATGTCAGCTTAGGCGTTATTGATTTTTTATGTACGGACATCAGTAAAGATGGCACCATGAAAGGCCCATCGTTTGAATTATATGAAGATTTAACTAACCATAACAGTACTATTAAAGTGCAAGCTTCGGGTGGCGTAAGCTCACTTGATGACATTAAAAAGCTAAAAGAGCTCGGTGTCGGCGGTGTTATTTTAGGAAAATCACTGCTCGATGGTGCATTTAGCGTTGAGGAGGCGTTGGTATGTTATCAAAACGCATAATCCCGTGTTTAGACGTGAAAGACGGCCAAGTTGTTAAAGGCGTTAAATTTAAAGGCCATGAAGTGGTTGGCGATATTTTAACAATGGCAAAAGCATACAGCGATGCCGGTGCCGATGAACTGGTGTTTTATGAGATCAGCGCCAGTGTTGAAAAACGCCTACTTGATGTTAATTGGGTAGAGAGCATTGCCCGCCACATCGATATTCCTTTTTGTGTGGCTGGGGGGATTAAATCCGTAGCCGATGCAGCGCGTGTATTAGAGCGCGGCGCCGATAAAATAAGTATTAACAGCCCTGCTATTGCCCGCCCTGAGCTAATTAAAGAGCTACACGATGAATTTGGTAAGCAATGTGTTGTTGTTGGTATTGATAGCTTTTACGATGAAGTGACCGGCGATTACTTAGTGTATCAATTAACCGGCGATCCTAATGCATCGAGCCGTACACGTTATAAAACCGAGGAATGGGTAAAACGCGTACAAGACTTAGGCGCAGGCGAAATTGTTTTAAACTGTATGAACCAAGACGGTGTACGTAATGGTTATGACAACGAGCAACTAAGTAAAATGCGCGCTTTATGTAATATACCTTTGATAGCATCTGGCGGTGCAGGCAGCATGCAAGACTTTGTAGATGTATTTAAACAAAGCGAAGTAGATGGCGCATTGGCAGCCAGTGTTTTTCATAAAAATGTGATAAACATTAGCGAACTAAAACAATTTTTAACTGATAACCAAGTGGCAGCAAGACTATGCAATTAACCATACAAAACCAAACTCAAGTTGATTTTGCTAAAAGCGAAATGATCCCTGCTATTGTTCAAGATGCTCGCTCTGGGGTTATTTTAATGCAAGGTTTTATGAACAGCGAAGCGCTGAAGGTAACGCTTGAAAGTAACAAGGTGACCTTTTATTCACGTTCTAAATCGCGCTTATGGACTAAAGGCGAGTCATCAGAAAACTACTTAAACGTAGTATCAGTACATACTGATTGTGACTACGACTCAATTTTGGTACTGGCAAGCCCTGAGGGCCCAACATGCCACTTAGGCAGACAAAGCTGCTTTGGCGATGACGCTAAACCTAGCCTGAGCTTTTTAGCACAATTAGAAGATGTCATTGTTGAGCGTAAAAACGACGACCCATCAAAAAGCTACACCGCTTCATTGTTTGCTAAAGACTTAAGTCGTAGTTGTCAAAAAGTAGGTGAAGAAGGGGTCGAAGTGGCGCTTGCTGCAATGAAAAACGATAACGATGAACTCACTAACGAGTCGGCTGATTTAATTTATCATCTGACGGTACTACTACAACGCCAAGGCTTAGCCCTTGAAGATGTTGTAAAGTGTTTACAAAGCCGTCATAAATAAGGGTTTCGCTGATCTAAGCCTTGCTTAGATCAGCATTTTTATATGCAAAATACTAATCAAACAAGTAAATATAAAACTGATTGTAAAGGTATTTGTGAACGCTTAAGTGGGTATTGTAAAGGCTGTGGGCGTACAAATGAAGAAATCTTTGATTGGATCATTCTTAGTGATGATGAAAAAAAAGCGATTTTAGCCATGCCAAGAGAAGATCGAAAAGATTAATGCTATAGCGCTAGTTGTCTTTCGTTGTTTGCAAGATTATAATTAGTTTTTTATTTTTGAGGTAAACAATGGCTGCTGTATTTGTAATAAATTTAGCACGTTCGAAAGATCGATTACAGCAAACCCATGATCGATTAGCTGCTGTATCTTTGCCCTTTGAAAGAATTGATGCCGTTGATGGAGCCTTGTTATCCGAACAAGAAATTAGTCAACACTACGATATCAATTTAAATAAAAAAAACTACCATTATCCACTGCAACCTGGGCAAATTGGCTGTTACCTTAGCCATCGAAAAGCATGGCAAACAATTGTTGACCGTCAATTAGAATATGCCATTGTACTAGAAGATGATTTCTATATTGATGCCAGTATTCATCACGCCATTAATAATATCGAAAAACTCTCTCAGCCATGGCAACTTATCAAATTAGCCGCTTATCAAAATAGGCCTCGACCTATTGCTTACAGCCAAGCGCTTAATCATCAACAGCGCTTAGTGATTCACAGCAAGTTAATGACAGGATGTTGCGCAACCGCTATAAGTTATTCTGGTGCGAAACAATTATTAGAAGCAACAACTCGCTTTGGTCGTCCTGTTGATTGTGATTTACAGCATAGCTGGGAAACTGGGGTTTTTGGTTATTCATTGATGCCCTACCCTATTTTACAAGATGAAGAAATCAAGAGTGATATTAAGGCAAGAAGCTCACAAAAAAGAGCAGAGAAAGCGTTTTTTAAACGTAAAATTCAACAGCTATCAGCGATGCTAGCAAACAGCAAAGCAACTAAAGAATTTATAAAAAAAACGCAAAATAGCCACATATAATCAATAATTTAAATTAACTAGCAGTTAATTTAAACACCGTTAAAAGAGTTTATTTACTTTTTTAACGGTGTAATTTAATTACATTGCAGGATGTTCTACACCAATCCATGCTTTAAACATTGCGCGTTGGCTTAAACTTGCTTGAGGGTCAGCAACTACCTTTTTAGGTTTATCAAATTCCTCAGTTAACTCTAATGTTGTTTCATGCAACTCATCACGACGAATAAAGCTTACCGTGACTTTATCCCCAGCATTAAACGCCTCTAAACTAGCTTTTAAGTTTTTGCCTACGTGTTGTTTGTTGATAGCAACAATTTTATCTTCGGTTGTTAAACCTGCTAACCATGCAGCACCATCACGACGTACATGGGTTAACGTAAGTAGCTCGCCAGTGTTTTTTGCCAACGCATCTATGCTAGCAAGTGCTTTAGCTTTAATTGGACGCTCATACTTCAAGCCGACTTTAGATAATAAGGTCTCAAAATCTATTTGTGCAGGGTTTGTCACGTTATTAAGCCACCACTGAGAGTAATCTTGACCTGTTAACTGCTTTAAAATAGCCAGTACATCTTGCTCAGTAAAGCCATCTGGTAGTTTGTGCTGTTTATAAAGTTCGTTATGTACATCACGGTAATTAACTTTGCCCTTTGTTGTTTCAAGTAAGTTAATATCAAGTAGCATAGAGATAAGAGAGCCTTCTAAATAGATATTCGTGCTGTAGTTTTTAGCATGATCGCCCCCTTGATTAATCCATTTGTCAAAACTGGTTTCACTGGCACTTTGCACTTTTCTGCCAGGTGTTTGTAAATGACGATTAATCGTTTTAGTCATCACATTAAAAAATTCATCTGTGGTTTCAATTCCTGAACGAACCATAAGATGATCTTCAAAATAACTGGTTGAGCCTTCTGCAATCCATAATAGTTTTGAATAATTCATATGTGTGTAATCATAAGGAGCCAGACCTTTTGGTCTATATGCTTTTACGTTCCAGGTATGAATAAATTCATGAGCTGCGGTACTTATAAATGCTAAGTAATCTTCGCGGCTACCAAAGCGATCACGAGGGCGTTGAATGATTGTCGAATTAATATGTTCGGTGGCGCCCCCTGCACCAGAAGTAGCATGTACCATAAATACATAACGATCATATGGATACTCTTGCCAAATTACATGACCGGTTGTGACAAGCTTTTTCAGATCGCTCAACATTAAATCAACATCGTAATTCCCTTCACCCCAAATGACTAATTCGTATTGCTTTGCTTCGACTTCAAAGGTGTAGTGATGATTAATCCCCGTTTCGATTGGTGAATCAACTAAAATATCATAATCGGCAGCAGTAAAACTATGTTGTCCTTTATGGTTTTCCATACCCGAAACAGAACGCCATTGCTTAGGCACATCTAAAGCGACTGTCACAGGCTCCTGACGAAAAGCTTCGCTGAACATAAAAAAACCTGAAGCATCAATAAATGCATGACTATCATCAATGTGACGTGCTCGTTTAGCTAGCTCATTAGCATATACTTGATAACTCAGATTCACTTTACTCGGTGAATCAAGATGTATACGCCAGGTACTAAAGTCAATTTTTTCCCATTTTAATGGGTTACCTTTGCTATCTTTAGCATCAAAATAACGTACGCCATTTGCTAAATTAAGCATTTCATAACGACCTGTACGCCATGCTGGCAGTTTTACGTCTAAGTGTGCTTGGACTGTTTTTGGAAATTCTACTTCCACATTGCCAAGGTGATGCTGAGGCTGGTCAATGCTAAGGCTATAATTTACATCAGCAAGAGTCGGTAAAGATGTAATAAGAAGAGACAGTGCGATTAGTTTTTTCATAGCAGCTTTTAATAATTATTAGTGACTGAGATACTAACAATTGAAAAAATAAAAGTGAATAAAAAACGTTAAAGTACCCACTGTATGAGTTGACAGGAGTAAAACAACCCGACGGGATCAATTTTTTAGCTAAAAATACTAAGAATATAAAGAGATAACTACACATAGTTTATTTTTGTTGTAAACTAAATACATAGTTAAATGCCAAATGGAACTATCAGTGCAAGACAACTCAAATGTAACGAATCAAAAATTAAAGCAGGCAATAGAAGCTCGCATTGCTATTGAAGATGCACGTAAATTTCAAGTTGATAAGTTGTCACAGCTTGCTGCTAAATTATCCCTATGCAGTAAAGGCATTGATATTCAGCTTGATAACAAATTGGCTAAATTTAGAACGGCATTAACTAAAGGCATCGATTTTGAATTACTCATTCCTATGATCGATAACATTATGCACATGTTGCAATCACAAGAAAAAATACAATTATCACAGCAACAAGCGTTATTTTCATCAGTGCAAAATGCAGGAAAACAACTGCAAAAAACAAAAAAAATGCCTGAAGAAACACGACGCGTATTACGTAATTTACTTGACCATGAACTAGCAAATGTTCACTCAACTCCAGCCTATATTCCACTTTTAGACAAATTAGTTAATATTTATCACGAAGTTTTAAAAGTAAAATTAGAGATAATAAGCGAGAGTAAAAATGAAACAGCGAACCCGGCACTCGCAAAAAAATTACTTCAATTATCAAACGAATTAAAATTAGAAGATAATGCAGCCAAGCAAATAATCGACATTCAAAACGACCTTGCCGAAAATGATTCGCTTGATTCATTACTTAATTCAGCGATAGCGATAATTCAAATTGTTGTTAAAAATATTTCTAAAGAAAGGCAATCGGCTCAAAACTTTTTGGTTTCATTAAACCAAACCATTGAAGAGTTACATGTTTCTATCGTTTCAACTCGCACTCATTCAGAATCGATGAACCAAGAATTTAAAGATTTAAACAGTAAAATTGAAAGCAAAATTAAAAACCTGAATATTCAAACACAAAAAGCGACCTCTATTTCAGCATTAAAAGAAATTGTCGATAACGAACTAAAATCCCTTAGCCAAGATTTTTTAGCTAAAGAAAAACTAGAACAAGCTGAACGAGACACGTTAATCGATAGTTTTAAAAATATTAACGAACATATTTCAAATTTAGAAAGTAAACTGACTAAATACAAAAAGCGTTTAAACGAGCAACGTTCGCAAAGTTTAATTGATAGTTTAACTAAATTACCAAATAGAGCAGCATTTGATGAGCGTTATAACCATGAAATTCATCTGTATAATATGGAAGCAAGTGACTTAACTTTAGTCGTAATCGATGTGGACCATTTTAAATCGATTAATGACCGGTTTGGGCACAGTGCAGGAGATATTACCCTGCAAGTAATTTCTAAAGCATTACAAAAATCAATTAGAAAGTCTGATTTTATTGCCCGATACGGTGGTGAAGAGTTTGTGCTTTTAATGCCTGGAACGCCACTAGAGTTTGCGAGTATTCCGTTAGAAAAATTACGTAAGACAATAAAAGCAATCCCGTTTAAATTTAAAGACACTCAAATACAAATTACGATTTCACTAGGCGCTACGCAATTAAAGTCTGGTGATACACAATTAGATGCATTTAATCGTGCTGATGATGCACTTTATACAGCTAAAAACTCGGGTAGAGACCGCCTTTGTCTTAGTAAGTAAATACAGATGTAATACTATGTTGCTTAACTGTATAATTATTTAGTTATATCGACGAGGAATTGCAATGAAAATACAACTTAACCCCACAGGCGTATTAAGTTTACTTTCTCAATTAGAAGTTGACCTACTTGAACATTCATCGACCAGTGAGCGCTACAGACTTTTCAGAAATTGTGTTTTAGCTGTATTAAATGTAGGAAGTCACACCGATGACGAACAAGAAATATACAGCCAATTTAGCGACTTTGACATTAAACTAATAAGCCGTGAGCGCGGTATAAAAATTGAGTTAAGTAATCCTCCAGCAACCGCCTTTGTTGATGGTGAAATAATGACAGGGATTCATGAACACATTTTCTCTGTTCTTCGCGATATTTTATTTATTTGCCAAAAATACGACGGTGTTCATCAAGACCAAAAATCGGTAACTCATATGGTTTTTGATATGTTGCGTAATGCCGGTGCATTAGAAGTAAATAGTGAACCAAACATGATCGTGTGTTGGGGTGGACATTCGATTAATGAAGTAGAATATAAATACACTAAGCAAGTCGGTTATGAACTTGGATTACGAGGCTTAAATATTTGTACAGGTTGTGGTCCTGGCGCAATGAAAGGGCCCATGAAGGGAGCCACTATTGGGCATGCGAAACAACGTATCAGCAATAATCGTTATTTAGGGCTCACAGAGCCCAGTATTATTGCAGCAGAGCCGCCTAACCCCATTGTTAATGAGTTGGTTATTCTCCCCGATATAGAAAAACGACTCGAGGCTTTTATTCGTACAGCCCATGCAATCATTATATTTCCTGGAGGTGCCGGAACTGCAGAAGAGCTATTATATTTACTGGGTATTTTATTACACCCTAAGAATGAGAAACAATGCTTACCTGTTATTTTAACCGGACCGAAACAAAGCGAAGCGTATTTTACAGAATTATGTCAATTCATCGAGATGACTTTAGGTGAAGCTGCGCTGAGTAAATTTGAAGTGATTATTGATGATCCCAAACGCGTAGCAACCACCTTAAATCAAAGCATGAGCCAAGTTCGCCAATATAGAAAAAGCCAAGGTGACGCTTATTACTTTAACTGGACATTACACATAGACCCTGATTTTCAGCGACCATTTGCACCGACACATAAAAATATGGCGTCGTTAGATTTACACTTAAACCAACCCCAACAATTATTAGCCGCTAATTTAAGGCGTGCTTTTTCAGGTATTGTTGCGGGGAATATAAAAGATGATGCCGTTAAAGCTATCAAACAATATGGTCCATTTATTTTAGATGGTGACCAAGATTTTATGACTAATTTAGATCGTTTATTACGCGCTTTTGTCACACAAGGGCGAATGAAATTGCCTGGTACTGACTATATACCGTGTTATAAATTAAAAACGTGAGTATCGCTTGTTGAAACCCCAATTATTGTTAATCGATGCGCTTAATTTAATTAGGCGCATTTATGCTGTTGATGCCAATCAAACACATCACAGTGATGAAAAAATGATAGCGAGCAGTTGTGCCCGTGTAAATCATGCGTGTAAAAAGTTGCTTGCTAATGTCTCACCTACCCATGCTATTGCCGTGTTCGATGGTGATAAAAGTTGGCGCTACCATTACTATAAAGAATATAAACACTCTCGTTCGCCTATGCCGAGTGAGCTTAAACAAGCATTGCCATTATTTAAAGACGCCATAGAACAAACTGGGATTGTCGTCTATCAACCCATTAATGATGAAGCTGATGATGTGATTGCCACATTAGCAAATAAAGCGGCTAATAATGCGATTTCAAGTACAATTGTATCGACGGATAAAGGATTTTTGCCTTTTTTATCCCAGCACATCGCTGTTTATGATTATTTTAAAAAACAGTTTATTAATGAAGATGATATACATAATCGATTTGCTATACCAAAAAATAGATTAATTGATTTTTGGGCGCTCGCGGGAGATAAAACCAATGATGTACCGGGAGTAAAAGGCATAGGTAATAAATCAGCACTGCAAATAATTAACCACAATGATGAAATAGAACTGGCATTAAACAGCGACACGCTGTCCCCATCATTACAAAAAAAATTACAATCAGACATGGCTATGTTTATAATATCTAAAAATCTAGTGAGTTTACGTTGTGATATTAATCTGGGATTTAGTTTAAAACAGTTACGTCTTCCAGCTAATTAACGGGAGAACCTCGTCGTTTTTGCCACTATGAATATTAATTATACGAGTCGATAATGTTAAAAAAAGTATTAAGGTATTTAGTATTAGGGCTTGGTATGTACGCACTCATAGCAAGTTTAGTGATCACCTTTTACAAAGATGATCCACAAGCAATGATATGGCAGGACCGTGAAGCATTTAATAAACGGTATATAGAAAAAATTAGTCTTGAACAAACCACAACCGTTAATACTGTATTAGATTATTTGGGGAGCCCAGATTTAACCTACGCAAAACGCCAAGGAGAGTTAGTTTGGCAAGTTATTTTCTATCGAACTCAACATGTCAATTCAGACGGCATTACAACGATGGATGAATGTACGGGTTTACTATTTAAAAGTGGCGAACTTATTTACTGGGGCCCTGATGCCTATAAAAAATATTTAGAGTATACAGCCTAGTGAATAGTGATAATACGATAGCGGAACAACTCAATGCTTTATTAAAAAGAACCGCGTTATTTAGCACTTTATATTATAACAAAGAGAAATGGCACACTGTTTACCCTGTTTTAAGTCAACTCGCACAACAATACTGGCAATTGTATTCTCAAGCTCCCCTTGCAATGCAAGCGCAATGGGTTTTACATCATGCAAAACTCAGCTATGCAACTAATTTAACAATTAATCAGTGCATCATCACCGCTGCATTATGTAAATCTCAAGGTTATGATGATGAAATTTCAACCAATCTTATCTGTGTTTCATTATTAGATAACTTTTGTATTACAACACAATTAAATAAACGAGATAACGATGTTCCTTTAGTACTGAGTGACAAACAGCTATGGCACTCACGACATAAACTAGCGTTAAAAATTTTGCAAACAGAGCATCCCTCTTTACTTATTTTTTCAAGCTCGCTTAGTAAGTTACAAAAATATAAGCAGGCATTATTAAATGCACCAAAAGTGATGCTTTATGACCGTGGTGTCATATTATTAAGTATCGCAAATATTATCTCTACAAATATAACATTTAAAAAATCGTCAAAGCATATTGATTTTTATAAGGCGATTAGTGACTTATATATCCGTACACCCAATATATTTACACAAACAGCGTTGCAATGCCTGATTGAGCATATTGGACCTATACTGCCTGCAAGCCTGGTAACTTATGGCGAAAAACAGGCTGTATTTGTGTGTACTGATCAGAAAAATAGAGCAATACTCGTTGAGAATACATCTGGGGGTAAACTTAATTGGCTTAGTCTAAAAGCGAGATTAAATAACAATGCCAAACAACGAGAATGTAATGACCCTCGCCTACATTTTAATATGTGGAATAGCCAATATATACCACGACCTATTGATAACAAAAAAGCCGCTCATACAGAAAAGCTCGTTGAACTTTTAACAAAATTAAAGGTTAATCACGAATATACTTTTAAAAGCTTAGACGTCATGCTTAAGCCCTACCCTTGTGTTGTGCAACAACTTTGTCACGCTGCAAAGTTTTATAACAAAGAACAACAAACGGCGAGTAATTTAAAACACTGCTTGTCTATGATTGGCTATTACAATTTGCCTGCGGTTTTACAACGGGTTATCTTTTGTGAATTAGTAAAAAGCATTGCTCACCCAATGCATGAGTTTTTCTTAAACAGATTAACAAGTTTAGTTGATATAACAGCGCTTATAGTCAGTAAAAATAAAGCGCTACAATTTGAGCATATCGTACTGCCTCTTTATGCTTATGCCTATTATTTACTGACCTATGAAAGTACCACAATCTCACGAAAAATAGTAATTAATGAGCAAGAAAATAAAACATACAGCGCGCCACTAGGTGCTTTTTTTGGTGTATCGCATACTTTAGATGAGCACAAAAATAAGCGACTGACTGATTTATTAAATGATAATAAATGGATGCCCGCATTACTTGATGCTGAACAGCGCAGCAAAGCAGAACTCACAGTAGACAGTAAACTTTGGGTATGCTTAAAAATCATTGCACAATGTATCTACAAACCCACGCTCATACTCAGCAGTTGGCAACAGCAAACATTAGCGCAACAACTTAAGCTTCAGGGTTGGGAGTCACAAGAAGCGTTTAACTGCGCGATAAGTGAACTTAATCTATCTGACATTTTGTAGATTGCACTGCTACTATAAACCAAGCTTATACCCCATATAAATATTATAAACTAGCTAAATGCATCGCCTATTGGTATAAATACAGCCTCATATCTCATTTCGTCACATAAATATCCTAACAAGTGTGCTCTCTTTAGAGTAACTATTTATGTGCAATTATTTTTATAGGAAAATTCAATGACTAATCAAACGATTACAGTGATCAAAGGCGACGGTATTGGTCCAAGCATCATAGACTCCGCATTAGAAATTTTAAAAGCAGCGGGTTGTAATTTTGATTATGAATTTGTTGATGCTGGATTAACTGCCCTAGAAAAAACCGGTGAACTATTACCGCAAAAGACAATTGATACTATCGCGAAAAATAAAATCACGTTAAAAGGTCCACTAACCACACCGGTTGGTGAAGGTTTTACCTCGATTAATGTTACTTTACGCAAACAATTTGGTTTATACGCGAATGTTCGTCCTGTTAAATCCTTTATCGGTACAAAAGCACGTTACGATAATATTGATATTATTACTGTTCGTGAAAATACTCAGGGAATGTACTCAGGCTTAGGCCAAGTCACAAGTGAAGATGGTAATGAAGCGCAAGCCATGTCAATGATCACACGTGAAGGTGCTGAAAAGATTTTAACCTTTGCCTACGAGTTAGCAATAAGAGAAGGTCGCAATAAAGTCACCGCAGTCCATAAAGCAAATATTTTAAAATCAACATCTGGTTTATTTTTAAAAGTGGCACGCGAAGTTGCCCAGCGTTACCCACAAATCGAATCAGCTGAAATGATTGTTGATGCCACGTGTATGAAATTAGTAATGAGCCCAGATGAGTTTGACGTTATTGTGACGACTAATTTATTTGGCGATATTCTTTCTGACTTGTGTGCTGGTTTAGTCGGTGGTTTAGGAATGGCACCGGGTGCTAATATTGGTGAAGATGCGGCTATTTTTGAAGCTGTACATGGCAGTGCTCCTGATATCGCAGGTAAAAATTTAGCGAACCCAACCTCAGTTATTCTCGCGTCAATTCAAATGTTAGAACATTTAAATATGGGCGATACAGCACAGCGTATTCGTCAAGCGGTTGCTGAAGTGATTAAATCTGGCGACAGAACAACACGCGACTTGGGCGGAAATCATGGTACAACCGATTTCACCCAATCAGTGATTGAGCGCTTATAATTTAACCTTTTTATAATTAATTGCCATAAAGCCGTTTTAGTTGGCTTTATGGCCTGACGTTATATTGACAATTTTTAAATACCCACCCCATTAGTAAAACGATCAACATAAACTGTAACGACCCCGAGCTACTGCTTTTTTTCTCTACTGTTGTTTGCTCTAAAATATCGACAGCCACTGTTTTAGTGATCGTTTTATTATCTGTCGTATCTGTAATCGTCACTTTTGCGTTATAACGACCGCTATTAATGTAGGTATGGCTTGGGTTTTGACTATTTGATACCTCGTTACCATCACCAAAATCCCAATGGTAACTGTACTGACCATAACCCCCTGCTATTTGAGCGCTAAAAGAAGCCGTTTTATCTGATACCGCTACTTGCGCATCAAGTTGCAACGGCACCTCAACGTTGACTATAAAACTATGCGATGCCGATTGCTGAGCATTATCTGTCACGGTGAGTAAAATTGTATATTCACCCGAAAGTAAATATTGATGCGAAATCACCGCATCACTTAACTGAGTCTCATCCCCTAACTGCCATAAATATGAAAAAGGGGTTTGCCCACCAGTCAACTCAACACTTGCACTAAGTATAGATTGGTCAACTTGATAATTAACCTTTTCAATTGTAAACGACTCTGCCACAGTTAAAGTTGCGACGGCGGATTTTAAAACACCCTCAGCATCGGTTGCAGCAAATGAAATATCATAGGTACCATATTGTGAATAATCATGCGTGGGAGTTAATTGTTCGCTAAACTCACCATCACCAAAATCCCATAACAACGTATCAGCTGCATTGATATTAAGGTTTTCGACAGTAAATGTTACACGCTTGTCTTGTTGACTCGTTTGGATATGCTGCACTTGATCGTAATTAAGGGCAATCGTGATACTTTCACTATTTGAAGCTTGTTCAATAATATTAAAATTGAAACCATTAGCTGGCAATACCACCCCAGACTCCGGTTGTACCGCAAAACTATAATCATCCGCATCACTAAATTGACTAATAGCGGAGAGTTCGGTATCACCTAAGCCAGGCGTTTGATCGTATAAACTAAATGCGGCATCGCGTATCTGAATACTCGTTGCGGCTGCATTAGTCGTAGTCCCTTGATTAATCTGTTGTTGATCAGCATCTACAATTAACGCAAAACCAGATCCTGGATGCGTTGTTACATTATTATCATCATATGCTTGAGAGCTAAACCAAAGCAGTAACCCCGGTGAATAAGCTTCATTTTGTAAACCCGAATCAATGCCCAAATGAGCGCGTAATTGCAAATAGTAATGTGTATCAGGAGCATAAATGTAGCTGCTTATACGACTAAAGCCAGATAAATCAGCACTGGACAAAGACTCTGCGTTATCTTGCCAAATAACAGTATCGCTTTGTGTTATTTTCGCGTCATCAAACACAAAACCATAATAATGTGTTGTTGTATCTGTATAATATTCAACACTTAATGTGATGGTTTGACCATTATAAGATGATAAGTCAAAGCTATAGTTAAGGTAGTTATTAGGTTGTTGTGCATCCCCATTACTAAATGAATCACCTGAAATATAGGGGCCTATATTACCATAGTATGGGTTTACACTTTCGGTGTAATTACCTTCAATTGGCTGGGAATTAACCTTAACTTGAACAAAATCATAGTCTTTTTCAATACTGTAAAAAGCAACAAACGCGAGGGTTAACGCTTCATCTGTTGATGGCAAAGTAATGGTTTGTGTAAAACGATGAGTTACATTATCGCCGGTGCCTGAATAATATTGAAAATTACCTTCTACTGGGGTTTTAAATGCTTCTAAGGTTTTCTCTGACAGTAACTTTATTTGGCTTAACTGCGTATCTGTATTCGCAGCATGTGTCAGCGTATGCTCAGGGCGTTCATCAAGTTCACGCATTGATAATGTTAATTGATTAACCCAATTTCCTTGATAACGATTTTGCAAATAATCAAGTGCAAATGCACTAAACATGACAGGCTCAGTGCCACTCAATGCGCCGCCATAAGTACCGTTCGACATAACAGACCAATTAGCAACTGGCTCGCCAATGCTATTGGGTCTCAAATCGTATTCATCAGCAAGCCCCAGTGCATGGCCAAACTCATGAACGACAACACCAATAGCAGCATCTATTGGATTAATGGTATAACCAAACACTTTCACATCACTATTTGCAATAGAAGTGGGTTGATTTTCATCATCTAATACATAATATTGATGTGACCAAATAGCATCGGTGCTTAAATACCCTCCACCCGCTTCTTCACCAATACTAGAATGAAAAATCACCACATGGTCGATAATACCATTTGGCTCATTAATGATTCCATCACCGTCAATATCATCTAAATCAGTTAAGTCATACTCGCTCAAATCTATATCATAAGCTTCTACAGCTTTTTCAACCGCCTCTTTAACTAAATCGGGAGCGGCTATATCTCTTTGGGTTCCTAAACGAGCACCGTATGTACTTGCTTGATGATCAGCAGTTACCCATCCAAATACATCACCTGTAAATTGTAAACTATTGCCCGAGGCCGCCTTATAATACTCAAATGCAGTTTGTAAGTTTTCACCATTAGGTCCTGTGTATCCAGATTCAGAAAATAATAGTTGCTGATAATGAGACACTGGATATTGCGAATAATACATATCAGTGTCGGTTTCATTTAATTTGTTATCATCATGAGATAAATCAGGAAAATCGATTAAAATAGCCAGAACTTTAACAGAATCGAGAGTATTATTTACCTCATCGCTTATCAATGAAGTGGGTGCTGAGCGTGTTTTAGTTATGTTCGAAGGCGGTATCACGTGCAAAGAGGGGTGTTTAAAGCCGTATTTTAATGATAATGCATTATGATTTTTAGCCGCATCAAAATTGATAAACTCAGCATATTTAATCGCTAAATCTTCCTCAGATAACGGTTTATCTTTTTTTAACCAATATAGAATTTTTTCTTTATCAACCACCCCCAAATCTTGCGGAGTTGCTGCGTTGATAAAAATGCTAAAAAAAGTACACAATACTAATACTAAGCGAGTAATAATTTTCACTGTAAGTCCCTCAAACAGATTAGCTATTAATCATACCCAAAATATCCAGCTCTATGTACCTTTTCTATCATTTATATTGTTATGTGTATAAATGAGTATCAAGCACGCCTAAAAGGTATATTTTTTCTAATAAAAGCTTATAAAGAAGCCTCTGAAGTTTCTTTTTATTTAAATGAATCTATTTTTTGCAATTTTAATTCAATCTCACTGTTGACATAAAGCCGTAAAACCTTAAAAATAGAGCTATAAAATATTAGGTAGTAAACAGTTTAATTGTTTAAAAGTGATTATTTATGAATTTAACGTTTCGCATTTTAATTTCTCTCGTACTGGTCTTGGTAATAAGCCCAGCGGGGATGTATTAAAAAGTGATTCTCCTTTTTAAAACCCTCGCAAATAGCGAGGGTTTTTTTTTGGTATACATGCACTGCAGCACAGAGGAATGAGGATGAATAAACAACAATTTAATGGCTCCGAACTGGTTGTTCAAGCTTTAAAAGCATTAAAAGTAAAGTATATTTTTGGTTACCCAGGCGGTTCTGTGCTTGATTTATATGATGCTTTATTTCAACAAGACGATATTGAACATATTTTAGTGCGCCATGAACAAGCTGCTACTCATATGGCAGATGGTTATGCCCGTTCGACGGGTGAGGTAGGTGTTGTACTGGCTACTTCGGGCCCTGGCGCTACCAACTGTATTACAGGTATCGCAACAGCTTATATGGACTCTGTGCCTATGGTTGTACTCTCAGGCCAAGTGCCCACTAGCTTAATTGGCGATGATGCATTTCAAGAAACCGATATTGTTGGTTGTTCACGCCCCGTGGTTAAACACAGTTTTAATTGTCGCAGTGCTGCAGATATTCCGACAATTCTTGCTAAAGCATTTTATATTGCCAGTACTGGTCGTCCAGGCCCTGTTGTAGTAGAGCTACCTAAAGATATGCTCAACCCTGCAATTAAATTTGATTTTGATTTTCCAGCCACAACAGAAATGCGAACTTACAGCCCAAATACAAAAGGCCACTCTAAACAAATTCGCAAAGCTGTTACAGCCATTCTAGAGGCTAAGAATTTAGTAATATATTCAGGTGGCGGTATTATTTTATCAAATACCTCAGAGCAATTGACACATTTGGTTGAAACGCTCAATGCACCAATCACGAATACTTTAATGGGGTTAGGCGGTATCTCAGGTGTGCATCCTAATTTTATCGGTATGTTAGGTATGCATGGCGCTGTTGAGGCAAACAAAGCCATGGCCCATGCAGATGTCATTTTAGCGCTAGGTGCACGCTTTGATGATCGTGTTACCAATAACGTTAAAAAATTCTGCCCTAATGCCACCATTGTACATGTCGATGTTGATCCTACGTCGATTTCTAAAACAATTAAAGCGCATATCCCTGTAGTGGGCTGCTTAGCAACCGTACTAGAGCAATTACAAAGCGCGATCGATGAAAGTACAATACAAATAGATAAAAACGCACAAGAAGCGTGGTGGCGTCAAATCAATAACTGGCGTGAAGTAAAATGTTTAAGTTACAAAAACGAAGGCGATAAAATTAAACCTCAAGCGGTTATAGAGGCAATTTATAAAGCAACGGATGGTGAAGCTTATATTAGTTCTGATGTTGGACAACACCAAATGTTTGCTGCGCAATATTACCCATTTAAATACCCTCGTCAGTGGATTAACTCAGGTGGCTTAGGCACCATGGGTTTTGGCTTACCTGCGGCAATGGGCGTGAAGTTAGCATTTAGAGACAAAGAATCGGTGTGTGTGACCGGTGATGGTTCAATTCAAATGAATATTCAAGAGTTATCTACTTGTTTACAGTATAACCTTGCCGTCAAAGTGGTATCACTAAATAACCGCTCACTGGGCATGGTTCGCCAATGGCAAGATATGATTTATGGTGGACGCCATTCATCATCTTACATGGACTCTCTCCCTGACTTTGTAAAATTAGTCGAAAGCTATGGCCATGTTGGGATTAAAGTAGATACCCTTGAAGAGCTACAGCCAGCGATGGACAAAGCAATGAGTATAAAAGACAAATTAGTATTTCTTGATATACGTGTTGATGAAAAAGAGCATGTTTATCCAATGCAAATTAAATTAGGTGGCATTGATGAGATGTGGTTACGTAAAGGAGTGAAAGCATAATGCGTCGTATTTTATCTATATTATTAGAAAATGAACCCGGTGCCCTATCACGTATTGTTGGCTTGTTTTCACAGCGCTCTTACAACATCGATAGTTTAACGGTTGGTACTACCGATGATGAGTCGTTATCTCGTATTACGATCACGACGATGGGCGATGATCGCATTGTGGAGCAAATCACCAAACAAGTTAATAAATTGGTCGATGTACTTAAAATAATTGATTTAACCGAGATGAGTCATATCGAACGTGAATTGCTACTTGTTAAAGTCTTTGCTCAAGACGAAAGCACACGTGCTGCGGTAACTCGCGTTGCCGATATTTACCAAGGTACTATCTTAGATATGGGTCGGCTGAGTTATAGTTTACAGTTGGTCAGTAGCACAGAAAAAATTGAGTCATTTTTAGATACCTTACGCCATGAAAGCGAAATTATCGAAGTAGTACGCTCCGGTGCTGTAGGCATTGGACGAGGCGACAAAGCCTTAAAAGCATAGCGCTTCAACCTGCTTTATTGGGTCTAATACTGTTTTACACTATTAGGCCCCATCTCATCACTTATCCCTCTTCACACTCACGATAACAAGAATTAGTGTTGCCCATAGGGTAAATGACAAATACATCAACAAACTCACCTTAAATCATACTAATGCGTAGATGTGAAAAACACTGTGTTTTTATTAATAAGGCAGGTTCGGGCAAGTAGTAAAGTAATTGATCGTATTTTTATTAAAAGTGAAGATTAAAAAGGACCGACAATGAAAAAAGGGCTATAAAAGCCCTTTTTTTTACAATCTTTTAAAGCGATTAAGGGTTAACTTGGTCTTTAAGACCTTTACCTGCTTTAAAGCTTGGGATAGTTGCTGCTGCGATTTGGATCTCAGCACCAGTTTGAGGGTTACGGCCTGTACGTGCTGCACGCTCTTTAACAGAGAAAGTACCAAAACCAACTAATGCAACTGAATCACCTTCTTTTAATGAAGCAGTAACAGCACCTGTAAACGCGTCAAGTGCGCGAGTAGCAGCTGCTTTTGAGATTTCTGCGTCAGTCGCAATTTTATCAACTAATTGAGCTTTATTCATTTTAAATTCCTATTCGTTATTATTTTGCCTTCGCAAATCCTATCTTTATGTATTTTAAAGGTGATGGCAACACCAAATTGCATATTTTACGTAATTTCATTGAAAATTGAGTGATATTTAAAATTTATTAATCAAAAATACGCTAGATAATGCAACAATATGAACTAAATATTAATTATTTAAAGATACTGTGCGTTATTTTACTTTTTCGATTGATAAGGTAAGCTCCGCGACTTGCAAGCCCAACTTATTTATTGATGTACGATTTATTAAGCGATCATCAGAAATTAAATACATCCAATCATCAAAATGAACCTCAACCATAGAATCGTCGTAGGCTAATTCAACGTCGTATTGCCAATGAAATACCCCACCGCTACTTTGACCTCTTGCCGTGCCTATCACATCATCAGCCGTACCTGTTATTGTGTTGTCATCATTAATTGTAATATACCAAGTCCGTTGCTGTGTTTCGCCATCGTCATAAATAAAGTCTTCTTTTATGGTGCCTTTATTACCTTGCCAACTTGCGTCCATATCGACCACTAATTTACGCACCAAGTCACCGCTATAATCCTGTACTACACCATAGGCTTTTAATTTTCCGCTAAAAAAGCGTTTAAAATTAAAATCAGGGGTTGTTTCTTTATACGCACTCACGTCAGCTGAGGAACAACTGCTAAGTATGCTTGTAAATATAATCAGCAAACATAACTTCACTATTTTAGTCATCGCTTAATCCTAATAATTGTTTTCTTAGTAAAGGTTGTGAGGTGTGTTTACTAAGCCAAATAGCTAAAAATTGCTCGGCAAATTCAGGGTCATTAATTTCACCTAGCGCCAACGTATTAAAGTAAAAGGTTGATTCTCCTGTGTCTGAGGTTATGAGCGTTAACGTATCGCCCTTTTGTATATCGGGCCAAAGTTTTAATAAAGTTTGACTGTAACGGCTTATAAGCTCGCTTTTACCTAAGTGCTGCCATTGCTCATTGGTTGCATTAACAATATCTTCTTTTTTTATGTCTTTTAAATACCGTAAGGAGAACTTAATGGGGTGTGTCATATGTTGGTATTTTCCAGTGTGGGTATATAATTTTGCATCATAAATATCCCAAAAAAGATAACTCATTCGGCTTTCGCCCACTTTTATAAAATCGGCTGAGAATGTGTTGCAACACATAAGCAGTGAGAAGATTAAAAATATTTTACGCACAACACTTCCAAGGCTAAATAACAGGATTGTAATAATTGTACGAAAAGAAAAAAGTGGGGGATCAACTTACCAGGTAAGTTTTGATTTTATTATTAATCTGTAAAATGCAGCAAAATACACTGGCCCACAAAAAACCATAAACCAAGTAAAACTGCCAGGTCGCAACTGACAGTGTAAAAGCACCAAAATTAGCGGCTCCAAGGTAACTCAATGGAGCAAACAACATACATATAATAAATGCATTGGGTGGTTTAATACGTGTTACAAGTGCCATTGAGCTGTTAATACACAGTAATAGCGCAGCCCATAATAAAACTAACCATAAAGGAATAAAGCTGGTTTTAAAGGTTATTAAATTAAAATATACACTTAATAATTCCAGGCCAATAGCCAAAGGTAAGGCAGTAATTAATAAAATAATGTCCTGTGTTTTTTGTTTTGATAAATAAAACATGATCAAAATAACAGTACAGCTGATAAATATGGCATGTTCTTCAAGCAGCAAGGTTGTAAACCACACTGCTTGAAACAAACAAAAGTTAATAACTGAGTGTTTTTGTATCATGGCTAGTAAAAAAACGTGGTTTGGTCGCCACTAAATGTACTGTACTTGTCGCTTTTGCTCTAAATGCACCTTCACAGTAGGCAAAGTAAAATAACCACAAACGATAAAAGCGATCATCAAATTTAGATCTATCGAGTGTAGGCCAATTTTTAATAAATTGTGTGCGCCAATCGGCCAGTGTTTTGGCATAATGCGCGCCGATGTCGTTAATACTGTGTATTACCATATCGGTTTCATTTTTTATTTGTGCGTTCATTTCACCCAGTGATGGTAAACAACCGCCAGGAAAAATATATTGCTGTATAAAATCAGAGTTTTTTAAATAATGTGCATAACGTTGATCAGCAATGGTTATTGCTTGAATTAACATTGCCCCATTATCTTTTAATAGTGCATTACATTGGCTAAAAAAGCTGCCAAGATAATCGTGACCAACGGCTTCTATCATCTCTATTGAAACTAATTTATCGTATTTACCCGTTAAATCACGGTAGTCTAATTGCAATAAAGTAATCTTATGCTCTAATCGTAATTTTTTAATTTTTTTCGCTACGTAATCGTACTGCTCTTGCGAAATGGTGGTGGTTGTTACATGGCAGTCAAAGTGCGTAGCAGCATAAATAGCAAATGCCCCCCAACCTGTACCAATTTCAATCACAGAGTCTCCAGGTTGTAGATTAACTTGCTCACAAATACGTTTGAGTTTATTTTGTTGGGCTTGTTCAAGAGAGCTACTAGGCGAAGGATAAACAGCGCTTGAGTACAGCATTTCTGGGCTTAAAAATGAGGTATAAAGTTCATTGCCTAAATCGTAATGTGCCACAATATTTTTTTTAGCACCTGCATGCGAATTTTTATTCTTCATGTGGTTAATCTTATGGAATAAGCCACTTAATTTTGAAAACTTCCTTTCAAATTTATCTAATTGCTGTTGGTTTATTGCAAATATTTCGATTAATTGCGTTAAGTTATCACATGACCAATGATCTAATATATACGACTCCCCCGCACCTACACTGCCACTGAGCGTAAATGCTTTATACATTGCTTTGTCTTTAACGGTTATTGTGGCAATTAAGGGAGAGTTTTTTTCACCAAATGTAAACGTTTGATTGTCATCAATAACAACAACACACCCAGTTTCAATGGTTGAAAAAGCACTAAAAACCAGCTTTTTATAAAAGCTTGTAAACCAGCTTGGGCTTTCTTCACAACGTAAATTGGTTACTTTTTCCACGCTTCACCTTTTTTATTTATAAGCTAAATGGCTATTTATAATTATCTGCATGCCCTAAAAAAGGGACTCTTTTTAAAAACAACTTAAGTGCCTGAATATAAATACCTTTAACAATAATCCAAGTCATTGCAGGAAATCGTTTTAACAAAGCAGACACTGATTGTTCGGTTATTGGGAACTTTTTTAAGCGCAAAGTGGCGTCAAAAACACATTGCTCATCACGCTTATTAGCAATGTGTATTAGCAGGTTATTTATTGATTGTTTAACACGCCAATGATATTGCATATCTAAGTCCATAAAAGGTGATACGGAAAACACTTTATTAAAGTTCACTTTTTTATCTAAAGGCACTAAATAATAATGCCGCTCATTCCAAGGCGTGTTGCTAACCTCTGCCACCATATATTTAAAATGGGTAGTATTATCACCAAAAAAGTAAAAATTTACCGGGCTAAAATATAAGCCTAAGCAACGTAATTGCCCTAGCATGTACACATGAGAAAAGCGGGTTTCAACACCTAAATCTTGTAGCTTACAATGAGCGCGTTTAACGATGCTTAAGTGCATGTTATTTGCATCAGTGTTTAGATAGTCTGACTCTTTAAACTTTAATGCTTTAAAGCCTTGAGTACCTAATTGACGATGAATATTATTTAATGAGTGTGGATCATATAAATTAACCCACATCATGTATAAAGGATTACTAAAATGGTGATGTTTTATCTCAAAACGTCGGTGTTTCACATCACCTAAATAAATAGCACTACTCAAATTCGACACCAAGTTGTTTAGCGACATCCACGGCACTTCGAACACCATCTTCATGGAAACCGTTATACCAATAAGCGCCACAAAAATAGCTATTATTTTTACCATCAATGGTATGTTTAAGTTTCTGTGCTGCAATTGATTGTTTATTAAATACAGGGTGTTCGTAATTAAATTCACGCAGTATTTTATCGCTATCAATGCCATGTAAATGATTAAGCGTGACACAAAATTGTGTATCGCTTGAAAGCCCTTGTAATATATTCATTTGATAAGTTACTACAGCGCTTTTGTCAGCATTATTATTTAACAAATAATTCCAACTTGCCCACGCAGCTTTTCTATCGGGGAGTAATTTAGTGTCGGTATGTAATACCACTGAATTTTTTGAGTACGCAATGTCACCTAAAACGTGACGCTCCTGCGCTGTTGTATCATCTAACAAAGCGAGCGCTTGATTAGAGTGACAAGCAAAGATCACTTTATCAAAAAGCTGCGTTTCGCCAGTACCAAATTCAACGGCGACACCTTCACCGCTGCGCTTTACCGATTTTATGTCGCTATTTAATGTTATTTTATCGGCAAACCCCTTAATTAATGGGTTGATATATTGGCGAGAACCACCCGGTATAACATACCACTGTGGGCGATTAGTAATATCTAATAATCCATGATTAAAGAAAAACTTAACAAAAAACTCAACATCGACTAACTGCATTTCTTTTATGCTTGTTGACCAAATAGCGGCGCCCATGGGTAAAATATAATGATATTTAAAGAAATCATTAAATTTGTGGTTCACTAACAACTCACCCAGTGTTTGTCCCTGCGTGTAAACACCTTCACTGTGTAACGATTTACACAGATTGTTAAACCTAACAATATCGTATAGTAAACGCCAAAACTTCGGTCTGAAGATGTTTCGCCTTTGTGCAAATAAACTTGTAAAAGTGTGGCCATTATATTCAAAACCAGTTTCATCATTATGAACACTAAAGCTCATTTGTGTCGGTTGTCTATCGATACCAATTCGTTTTAACAGTTTTTCAAAATACGGGTAGGTTCGGTCATTAAAAACAATAAACCCGGTATCAATCGCATGTTCAATGCCATCGACCGTTACATCAACCGTTGCCGTATGGCCACCTATATAATCATTTTTTTCAAACACACTGACATCATAATGCTTATGTAATAAATACGCAGATGTGAGACCTGAAATACCAGTTCCTATTATTGCTATTTTTTTCAACGTGATAATCCTTTTGCTATCTTTAGCCATGCTGTAAATGGCAGCAGTGTGAGTAATTTTAATATAAAGGTAAATCGGCGAGGAAAATGAATCTCTTTGCGACGCTTAGCCACGCCTTTAATAATATAATCGGCCGCTTTAGTTGCGTTAATAGCCATAGGCATAGAAAAATCGTTTTTATCGGTCAGTGGCGTATTAACGAATCCAGGATGAACTAACGATACATCTATATCTTTTAAATCAATGGCTAAACTTTTGGCTAAATAACTAACCCCGGCCTTAGAAGCGCCATAGGCTTGAGCACGAGGTAATGCTAAATAAGTCACACTAGAACTAACAATAACTAATTGCCCTTGCGGCTTTATTTTGTTTAATAAAGCGTCTAAGCAATAACCTAATGACACTAAATTGGTGTTAATTACCCTTGCGAATAGCTCACTATCAAAATTTTTAGCGTCATCAATGTATTCGCACGTACCAGCGTTTAATACAACACAATCTAGTTGTGTGAAACTTTCGGTAGCGTGTTTTATCTCATCAAGTTTAGTTGTATCAAATTGACAGGCTTGTATGTTTTTATGAACGCTAAGCGAGTGTAATTTATGCTTATTTCGACCGCATGCAACCACGTCATGCCCTTGTTGTGCATATTGCAAAGCAAGTTGCTCTCCAATACCCGAAGTCGCACCGGTAATTAAAATCTTCATATTTAACTTGCTCGTTTATCAATATAATTGATCACGTTGCCAAGTATCGGAATATGTTTATAGAGCATATCAGCAACATTAAAATAATCTCGGTGCTCAACCACCTTGTCGTTTTTAAATTTTAATTTACTATGGCCCTGTACATATATTGTCTCGCCATGAGCTAGTTTGCTATGCGAAAATTGCATGGTCCAATATAAAAAACCATCGTTTTGCACAGTAAAAGAATCACAAATGCTAAATTGGCAACGCGATACATTACTATACAAGTTTGCAAAATAAGTGCGTAAACTTTCAAGCCCAGTTACTTGGTGCATCGGATCGACAAAAACAATATCTGCACTGTATATGTCATCTAAAAGTGTTAAATTATCCTTATTAAGCTTTTGATAACTATCTATAAATTTATCTAACACTAACTGATTTTGCATATCACACCTTAAATGCTGCTAACGCACGCTCTCGTGCTGCTTTATGATCGACAATGGCAGGCCAATATACTTTTTCGTTTTCACCCCTTAGTGTTAAATAAGTATGAGGGAAATGAATTTGTTTATTTGGCACATGCGCAAGCTCTGGTAAATACTTACGAATGAATTCACCATTGGGATCAAATCGTTCGCTTTGAGTAATAGGATTAAATATTCTAAAGTAAGGCTGGGCATCACAACCCGTGCTAGCAGCCCACTGCCACCCCCCATTATTAGAGGGATAATCGCCATCAATTAGGTGCTTCATAAAAAAGCGTTCGCCTTCTCGCCAATCAATTAATAAATGTTTGGTTAAAAAACTTGCTACCACCATTCTTAGTCTATTATGCATCCAACCCGTTTGTAATAATTGGCGCATTGCAGCATCAACTAATGGGTACCCTGTTTTACCTTCGCACCAGGCAGCAAAATCACTCGATGATTCACGCCAAACAATCCCATTGTATTTTTCGTTAAAGTTTTCATAACGAGATAACTTAGGATAGGCTGCGATTAAATGGCGATAAAACTCTCGCCATATCAGTTCATTAACCCAACTAAATGTTTTACTTTTTGAGGTAGTTAAAATATCGGGGAAACGTTGCTGTATGTTTATCAGAAGCTGCTTTGTGCTAATTATACCCAGCGCTAAGTAAGGGCTTAACCCCGAGGTTCCTTTTACACTGGGGATATCACGCTTATCGTCATAATCTGCTAGTTTTTCTGCAATAAAATTATCAACGACTGTGGCTAATGCATCATCTTCAACAGGCCACTTTTGCGAGCTTTCATCCGTTTTGTAATCAAATTCGTTTACCAACTCACAAGGTTGCTCCGTTAATGGCCACACCGATAAACTAAAATAATGATGATGATACTGCTTTAACCACGCACGCTTAAAGGGTGTAAATACTTTGAACATTTCGCCACTTTGATTTTTAACACTACCAACCGGTGCAATTAAATCACCTTCGTACAAAGTAAATGTCATATTCGCACCATCACATGCCTTTAAAATAGCACGATCTCGGTTTACCTCATTAAGCTCATACTCGCTGTTAGCAATAATGTGTTCAATATTGTTACTGTGACAAAAATCAATGAGTGCCTGCTGACAATCACTGTACAAAGGTGCATTAATAACATGAAGGGTTACACCGTACTGCGCTAATTGCTTTTGTAAGTAAGCAATTCGGCGTTTAATAAGATCAAGTTGAATCGGGGCACAACCATGACGTTGCCATTGTTTTTCTGTAATAAAAAAAATGGCGTTTTTGGCGCCATTTTTTAACGCAGCAATCAGCGCTTCATTTGCAAAAAGGCGTAAATCACGCCTAAACCAAAATAATGTATTCATTAAATACCATAACGTAGTTTTAATTCATTTGGGTAAGGGTTAAAAAACACCTGACTTTCTAAATATGAATTAGGGTGTACTTTTAAATGATGTTTTAGCAATGTTAAAGGCACATATAAAGGCACTAAACCACTGCGGTATTCATCAATTGCATCTCGAAGTTCTTGTTTTTCTATTTTTGATAATGCTTTTTTAAAGTACCCTTGCAAGTGCATTAATGTGTTTGTGTTATTTCTTCGTGATGCCGGGCTTTTTAATGCCATCATTAAACCAAGTATGTATTCATCGGCCAATGCCTCTATATCACTTCCTTGGTAAGTCCCTAAAAGGTTACCTAAATCGCGGTAAGCTTGATAATTATGAGCCATAAGTAAGTACTTATATTGGGCATGGAACTGGGTTAATTTATGAAGCGATAATGGCTCCGAAGCTAATTTTTGCCAGTGCTTAAATGTGTACACACGCATTACAAAATTCTCACGTAAATGCATGTCATTTAAACGGCCATTTTCTTCACATGGTAGTAGCGGGTTATGGTGCATTATTTGCTCTGCAAAAAATCCAACCCCTTCGGAGGTATTGCCGGTCCCCGCTTCGTTATATATTTTTATTCTTTCCATGCCACAGCTAGGGCTTTTTGCACAAAAAATGAAACCACTTAAGTTTTTTGCTTGTTCAGTGGCCACCTTTTTACCGTATTGTGTAAGTTGCGGACCCACATCACCGGTGCCATCAGGGCGACAGACTTTAATTGTGTCTCCCACTTTAACTTGACGAATCGTAGGACGAGGGATCGGTAAACCCACCGCAACTTCTGGACAAAACTTTGTATACTCAACATGCTTTGCTAAATCGTTCATGCAAAAATTAGACTTTTTATGGCCGGTATCAAATCTTACTTTTTCACCGGCCAGACAAGCACTTAAACCTATATGAATGGTATCTGTATCCATAAATGTCCTTAATATATAAATTGTCCAATTGGGTTTAATAACTTACTTAATCCCTTATTGAAGTGCAATGCACTGCTTACAACGGTGTAACACAAACACCCATCTTTAGTCACTGGAGTATGCTGATGTTGTTGATCTTGCCAAATAAAGTCACCTGGCACATAACTACCCGCTTCATCGCTAAACTCACCATCGAGTAATAATGTTAGCTCAAAACCTGTGTGTGTATGCTCGGGTATTTCTCCACCAGCATCAATATGAAATAAACTAGAGCGCAACTCTCCATCGTCAATATCAACACGTGAGCGGGCAAGCTTACCCAGTGATGAAAACTTGCTGTGTCCGATACGAGTGAGTGTACGTGGTAAAGTATATTCAGTATTTTTTACACAGACAGTAACCGGTTCTATCTCGTAAACCTCATCAACTTCGTCATTAGAGACAATCGTATTAAATAACATAGAGTCGAAGTCTTCTTCAGCTTGCTCAGGGTTCGATGATACGTCCTCGAGCGAGTCAGATTGTCGGTGCATAAATGCATGTTCGGCGTGTTGCTGCTCATAATGGGCCACTTTTTCTTGGCACAGTGGACACATATCAACATGAATTGACACCGCAACACTCAATGATGCACTTAGGTTTCCTGCACAATATTGTGTTAATAATTGATTTGTTGGGTGATGTTTAATCATGCTGGTCTCCCATTTCGTTACGTAGTTTTTGTAAAGCTAACCGTAAACGTGATTTAACCGTGCCTACAGGTATATTTAATTGCTTCGCAAGTTGCTCTTGCGATAAATCTTGAAAATAAACTCCGCGGACTATTTCACGTTGTGCCGCTGGGAGCTTATCTAGATAATTTTTAATTTTTTTATCTTCTAGATGATCACTAAACTCATGGTTATCTTGTTGACTCTCAGTCAAAATTGGCCATATATCTTCACTCAATTGATCTTCTTTATTACTTTTCATTTTGCGTAACATGTCAAACGACGCATTACGCATTACGGTATAAACCCACGTTGTAGCAGCCCCTTTTTCACTGTGGTATAAATGTGCTTTTCGCCAAACTGATGTTAGTGTTTCTTGTACTAACTCCATGGCTTGTGCTTCAGAGTTAAATTGTTTGATACCAAAGCGTTTTATTCTCGGTGAAAAATAGGCAAACAAAAAAGCGAATGCTTTTTTATCACGTGTTTGCGCAACCGCAATTAAAGCGTTTTTCAGTTCAGTACTTGGCGTTTCTGACATGGCAGTGTATTTACCTGCATTAGGTTCACAGTATGGTGACTGTTGTTGACTTACCATCTTATTTAATCCGCGTTTTGCTTTTCATAAATAGATTTACGATAAAAAACAAAAGTAGGATCACATTAAAATGAAAGTTATTCGTTAACCACAGTATGGAGGAAGTTTCGTAAATTATCAAAATGACTTTTGAAGGCAAGTTGCTGTTTTTTATCGATTGATATAGGAATGATTTCAAGCCAACGGGCAACTACCCACGATAGCTGATTAAATTCGGTGTTTCTATAAAGAGAACTTAACTCTGGGTTATCCATAAATACACCCTTTAAGCTATCAGCTAAAGGCATATCAGTTAGCGCAATCTCTTTTGTATTGTTATACCACTTAGGCTCATCACTTAGCGATACTGATGCAAATCGTAATTGTTCATCACCCAAATAGGTATTAACTATTTCGACACTTTGACGGGCATAAATATCTATTAGTAGTAATCCATTTTCATCCTGGTCAAAATCGATTATGTCCACTAAGCACCCGTACTTACTCACATTCAGTGGTGTATTATGCTCAAATGTACATAACACAAAACCGGAGTCATCTTTTAAAGCATTTTTTACCATGGTTAAATAGCGTTTTTCAAATATCCGCAAACGTGTATAACCGCCAGGTAAAATAAATAAAGGGAGTGGAAAAATCGCACGTTTCATAAAGTCTGCTTCTGCTAAAAACTATACCCTTAACTACGTGCGTCATACGTTTGGCGATCAAATTAACTCATACTAAATTTAATCCTGACTTCAACAATGCTATTTACTCACACATTAAATTAGTTTTATTGCTTTTGTAATTAGCTAGCCGGTGTTTTAAAACTGATTAATGCAGTTATAAACTAAACCAATGACTCATGCTTTTAAGCATTTGGAATGAGTAGTAAACACTTAGTAAACTCACAACAGGAAGTAGCATTAAAATAAATAGCTCAAGCTCATTATTCATCAACTGAGTCCTCTGTGTGTACATTTATTTTTTTGCTAAAGTTCTCTTGCGTTACACTTTGTTGTTTCGCATAACGAGGCTCAAATAAGTTATCCAATACAAAATGAGTATCGAAATTTAAACTTTCTTTTAATGAACTCTCCAGTTCAAGCGAAGTTTGTTGTACAAAGCGACTGACACTTTCATTTAATAATCGCGTTATGTCTAGTTCAATTTCTACGGCCTGTGCGTGTGAAGTGCCAATTAATAAAACACTCGCTGCTATTAGTTTAATTACATTTTTCATGTTCATTTCCTTTTATTAATAGTCTTTAGACGTATTTATATAATCAAAGGTTGTGCCAATCTAAATATAAAAATAAGTAATTGAATTAAAACAACAAATTTAAATAACAATTAAACAAACGATAAACCAATAGTTAATTTAACCACTAATAACAGTGTAATAAACTAACTATTAGTTATTTTAACAACCGAACCAAGGTTGTGTTATATCTACCGTTGTTTGCTAGCAATACGATAAACATCAAGCAAGCTAAAGCCCCATACAATCAGTAAAAAAGGGAAATAATCAGTCGCTGTGCTTCTAAGTGCTTTGCATGAGGGGGGAGGATTGTTAACTGTATTCATTATCGCCGAAAAGCTGCTATTAATTTTGCCGTCAATTATTTCATGGGCAATACATTGAGAGAACGAAAACAAACTATAGGTCACACATAAAAGTAACACCGTAAACACAAGTGAAAATACTGCCCCGATTAAATTTTTATTTAAACTAAAGTGACCACAACCTGGATAGACGATACTTGAAAGTAATAATGCTTTGTATAAGGGTTTCATATTAACCTTTTGAATGAAAATTTAAATCCTAGTTTAACGGCTGTACCCCAAGTAATTTAAATTAACTAACTCGTTAATTACATACTTAGGCTGCATTTATATAATCTTATGCGAGCTCTCTTTCACTTTTAAAATTATATAATTAACTTATAAAGCAATTTGTGTAGTATTAAAACAATAATAAGCACATGATTTTGAAATCAATCCATTCAGTGTACACTTGTACACTGAACTCAATTTAAGAATGATAATTTTTATGTCAGCAACGCCATACTCTCAAAAAGAAGAGAAGCTAAATGTACTTAGCCATGCTTTAGGTGTTATTTTTGCGCTCATTGTTATGTGGGATTTATTTAGCCAAGGAGAAAATATTAAGGCACATATAAGTACCATTATATATGGCACTAGCCTCTTTATTTTATTTTTAGCCTCAACCTTATATCACGCCAGTACACATCCTAGACTAAGAGCTTTTTATAAAAAGTGTGACCATTGCGCTATTTATGTACTTATAGCAGGTACTTATTCCCCATTTTTATTATTATCTTTAGAAGGTTACTGGTCTTGGTTACCATTTATATTCATTTGGACTGTGGCTTTAGCCGGTGTCATTTATAAGGCATTAATAATCAATGGCAGTGAAAAAGTGTCGCTTGCCACCTATTTATTAATGGGTTGGTTTGCTGTTGTTATCATTTACCCTTTGTATTTAAACATTGATATATATGCGCTGTATTGGTTAGTGTCTGGAGGTTTGTTATATAGTGTCGGCACATTTTTTTATAGTGTAAATTCGTTACGCTACAATCATGCTATTTGGCACTTATTTGTGATAGCGGGTTGTGTTTGTCATTATATCGCCATTAGTAAGTATGTTTATTAAGTGCAAAACATTTCAACTAAACGTACTAATATAATTGGGGGCTTCTCCTCTAACTATAAAATATACGCTGTTATTAAATTGAAGGTAAGTAACGAAATATTTGTCAAAAAAGTCAGGTCTTGTTTGTATCTTATGTTATTTCTTTCAAGCCAAGAGAATATTATGAAAAAATTACTCGCACTTACTTTAACACTATCCGCAGCATTTTATGCCTCAACAGCGCAAGCCGATAAAGCCGTTTTAGCTGGAGGGTGTTTTTGGTGTATGGAGTCAGATTTTGAAAAGCTAGCGGGTGTGACCGATGTGATTTCTGGTTTCACTGGCGGTAAAATTAAAAACCCGACCTATAATGGTGATCACCGAGGCCATTACGAAGCGGTAGAAATTACTTACGACCCAAAAGTCGTGTCTTATAAAGAAATACTTGACCATTATTGGGTGAATATTGACCCTTTTGATAGCAGAGGCCAATTTTGTGATAAAGGCCCAAGCTACCTTAGTGCAATTTTTGTCGCAAATGAAAAAGAACAAGCGCTTGCACTGCAATCTAAACAGGCTGTTGTCGCGCAATTTCCAAATCAAACCGTAGTGACTCCCATTTTAAGTGCCAGTACTTTTTACCCTATTAAAGGCAAAGAAAGCTACCATCAAGATTATTATAAAAATAATCCTATTCGTTATAATACATACCGCTGGCGCTGTGGAAGAGACAGTCGATTAGAACAAATTTGGGGTGACCAAGCCACGCATTAATTAATGTTTAACTGAGCGTAAAACCCTTGTTTTACGCTCAGTGTATTTAAAGCCATTGATGTTCACGCATATTCACTTTTTCGTTTTTAAACGTAACACCTTCTAATAACAGTTTTTGCCTTTGTTGTTGGTATTTGTCGCTGCCAACAGCAAATGAAATTTTCCCCAGGCTATTAACAACTCTATGCCATGGAATGGTTGAATCGTTAGGCATTTCCTTTAATAAACGCCCTACCAAACGCGCATTTTGAGGGTAGCCTGCCAATGCAGCCACCTGGCCATAACTTGCCACAGAACCAATGGGGATTGTTCCTATAATTGTATATATGAGTGTATTTTTATCAGGTTCCATTATTTTATATTTTCCTGTTGCATATATTCGTGACTTAATTCTTTAAACTGCTGCCAAATTTGTCGAGCCACCGGACCATGATGCATTGCATGCTTTCTAAATGCTCTAATTTGTGCACTAAATTGGTATTCACGATCGGTTATTTTCACTTCTTGTAATAAACCTGCGGTAATTTCATGATTGCAATGCTCTAAGCTCATCATTGCCCAACCTGCACCTGAAAGTAAAAAAGCTTTTAAACTTGAAAGATCATCTATTTTCATAATCGCAGCACCTTTTGAATATGATAATCGGTCGCTATCAAAGCTCAAATCACTTTCAAACATCGCTAAACACGGGTAATACTGCAGCTCATTGTAACTTAAAGATTTAGGTAATAAACCGCTAGCGCACACGATGCCAATATCTAATTTACCAATGGGTATACTCTCTAAATCACCGGTGGCATGAAATAAATCAAACCATGGTCCAATTCCAAGCTCAGCTTGCCCTGTATTTACTTGCTCTAGCGATACAAAACGCTTACCACTGTTTAAACTAAACTCGGTGCTCATAAACGATTTAAACGTATTACTGATTATGGTGTTGTAACTTTGCATATGGCATATCTGTTCGTAACAAATCCTAAATAACGGTTCGTTACCTTGCGCTAACTCGTTCGCCAATAAGTTTAATTCAGTACTTGCATCAAGTAATTGCAATGCTTGTCGGTGAAAGGTTTTACCTTTTTGTGTTAATTGCAGTCTGTAATGTTCTCTATCTAATAACTCAAAACCAATTTGGTTTTCTAAATTTTTAATAGCAAGCGTTAAAGCGGGTTGTGTTTTATGTAGCTTGTGGGCCGCGGCACTTAAACTGCCACTTTGTACGATGGCATCTAATATTTGTAATTGATTAATTTTCATTGATGCAAACACCATTAATTAAATTTATATTGTTTTTAAAATATAATGATTTTTATTTTATATGTTTGCAGCGTATGCTGCACTTAATTATTTTGTAAAACCTTGTTCGGAGAACACATGAACCTCTTTCGCTTTTGTTTAATAGCCACCGTTATTACAGGATTAGTTGCATGCTCAGAACCGAAAATAACGAAAGAAAAGCTCATTCGTCCGGTTAAATTATTCACTATAGGCCACGATTCGCAAACAAACTTACGTAGTTTTCCTGGTGAGGTAGTTGCCAATCAAGGGTCATATTTAGCGTTTCGTGTTAATGGCGAGCTCGTTGAATTTCCTGTTTTAGCTGGTGAGCACGTAAAAAAAGGACAACTTTTAGCAAAATTAGATCCCGAAGATTTTCAGCTACAATACGATGAGAGAAAAGCACGTTACGAATTAGCAAAATCTCAATTAAACCGCATAGAAAAACTATTCGATAAGCGCATCACCAGTCAATCTGAGCTTGATGAAGCCACAGCAAACATGCAAGTGGCTGAATCTGCATTTAAAATTGCCGAAACAAATTTAGAATACAGCGAATTACGCGCTCCATTTGCTGGTACAGTTGCAAAGGTATTTGTTAAAAACTTTGAAAACATTCAAGCCAAACAAAATATATTACGCTTAGAAACCCGCGACTTAATGGATGTTGTGATTCAAGTACCCGAAAAAATTGTCGCGCGCTTTAAAAAAGGAACGGGTTACCACCCGACCGTTATCTTTGATGGTTATGATAACAAGCAATATTCGTTAAGTATTAAAGAGTGGGATACGCAAGCAGATCCAGCCACATTAACTTACAAAGTTGTATTTTCACTGCCAGTACCCACCGACTTTAACTTATTAGCGGGTATGACCGCTCGTGTTTTTATTGATATTGCAAAAGTCACTGAGTCACAAACCAGCTATACAATATTACCCAATGAATCTGTATTTTCTGAACCAACCGAAACTATTTCGGATAATGCCTATGTATGGATTTATGATGAAAAAACCCAGCAAGTTCATAAAAAAAGCGTAACGGTAGGTCAATTACACCGTGATGGGATTGAAGTGCTAAGCGGTGTAACCGAAGGTCAAATTATTGTGGCTGCGGGTGTGCATTCTCTTAAAGAAGGCATGCAGGTTCGCCCATGGAATAAAGAGCGAGGTTTATAATTATGAGCTTTGCCCAACTATCGATTGAAAAAAGAGTCATTAGCTGGATGTTTACACTACTGCTATTAATTGGCGGTAGTGTCTCGTATTTTGATTTAGGGCAGCTAGAAGACCCTGAATTTACGCTTAAAAAAGCAATGGTAATAACGCTTTACCCGGGAGCATCACCGCAACAGGTAGAAGAAGAAGTGACATTTCCTATTGAAAATGCCATTCAGCAACTGCCTTATGTTGATTACGTTACTTCAATTTCATCAAACGGTAAGTCACAAATTACGGTTGAAATGAAAAGCACCTACCGTAAAGCACAGTTACAACAAATTTGGGATGAAATGCGTCGTAAAATAAACGATTTATCTCCTTCATTACCCAGTGGTGTATACCCTAGCACAATACTTGATGATTTTGCCGATGTGTACGGAGTGATGTACGCCGTGACTGGTGATGGCTACTCATACGACGAGCTAAAAGATTATGTGGATTATTTAAAGCGCGAGCTCGTTGTAGTCAAAGGGGTAAGTAAAGTCACCGTCGCTGGCGAACAAAAACCACAAGTCATTGTGGAAATATCAACTCGAAAACTAGCCCAATTAGGGATAACACCTAGCCATATATTTGCTTTATTACAATCACAAAATACCGTCTCTAATGCAGGAAAAATTCGTGTAGGAGATGAATCTATCCGTTTACACCCCACTGGCGAATTTAAAAATGTAACAGAATTAGAGACCTTATTAATCTCAAAACCGGGGGCCAGTGAGCTTATTTATTTAGGGGATGTGGCCAAGGTATACCGAGAATATGCCGAAGTCCCTAGTAATGTTATTCGTTATAACTCAAATCAAGCTTTACTGATTGGTGTGTCATTTATGTCTGGTGTGAATGTGGTTGATATTGGCCATAATATTGATAAACACCTGGCTAATTTAGAGTATCAACGGCCACATGGCATTGATATTAACGCGGTGTATAACCAACCAAAAGAAGTGGCAACGTCGGTTGATGGCTTTATTGTTAGCTTAGTTGAAGCAATAGCTATCGTTATCATTATTTTGCTTATTTTTATGGGCTTAAAAAGTGGTGTACTTATTGGCGGTATTTTATTACTGACCGTACTGGGTACATTTATTTTTATGAAATTATTTGCCATCGATTTACAACGTATTTCTTTAGGTGCATTGATTATTGCTTTGGGGATGTTAGTTGATAATGCCATTGTCGTGACCGAAGGCATATTGATTAATTTAAAACGAGGGCAAACAAAGCTCAAAGCGGCAATTAATATTGTTGAACAAACTAAATGGCCTTTACTAGGCGCAACAGTCATTGCAATCACCGCGTTTGCACCAATTGGTTTAAGTGCCGATGCAACCGGTGAATTTGCAGGAAGCTTATTTTGGGTGCTCTTTATTTCGTTGTTATTAAGCTGGATCACGGCGATTACCCTCACCCCGTTTTTTGCTAATTTAATGTTTAAAGAAAATGAGTTCAAAAATAAGCAAGGCGAAGAAGATGACGACCCATATAAAGGCTTCATTTTTACCACTTATAAAACGATACTCGATGTGTGTATGCATTATAGAAAAACCAGCTTAGTGCTGATGTTCGTTTTATTATGTAGCGCTGTGGTTGGGTTTGGTTCAGTAAAACAGTCTTTCTTCCCTGCATCAAACACGCCTATGTTTTACGTTGATTATTGGCAACAACAAGGCGCAGATATTCGCTCAACTTTACAGGGCGTTAAAAATCTAGAAGCGTATTTACAAAAACAACCTTTAGTAGAAGAAGTAACCAGCACGGTAGGCCAAGGTGCACCACGCTTTATGCTTACTTACGCCCCAGAGCGATCATACCCTGCATATGGTCAGCTAATTATTAGAGTAAAAGATAGAGAGGCGGTGGCTAAAGTCATGCGCCAAGTCCGTGATTACTCTGATAGCAACGCGCTTTCGGCTCAATTAAAGATTAAGCCAATGGATATAGGTCCCTCAACAAACGCCAAAATTGAAGCGCGTTTTTCTGGTCCTGATCCTGTCGTTTTACGCCAATTAGCAACTCAAGCACAAGATATTATCGCGCAAGATAGTCAAGCTTATAATATACGCAATGATTGGCGAGCGCGGACAAAAATGCTCCGTCCACAATTTAATGAGCAAAAAGCAAGACGATTAGGTATTAGCAAATCAGACTTAGATGACGTGCTATTAACTAGCTTATCGGGTAAACAAGTAGGTGTATATCGTGATGGTACACAATTATTACCTATCGTTGCACGATCTCCTGCTAATGAGCGGTTAAATGTTGAAAGCGTGCACGACTTACAAATTTATAGTCCTGTTTTAGGCGTATTTGTACCAGTAACACAAGTTGTTGATGCGTTTACTGTGCAATGGGAAGACAGTCTTATTATGCGTCGCGATCGTAAACGTACTATCACGGTCATGGCTGATCATGATGTATTAGGCGAAGAAACACCGGCTAAACTTTTTGCTCGCATTCGAAAACCAATTGAAGAAATGCAATTACCACATGGCTATGAAATGCAATGGGGTGGCGAGTTTGAATCGTCTAGCAAAGCTCAAAAAGCAATATTTGGCTCATTACCTTTAGGTTATTTAGCCATGTTTGCTGTTACAGTTTTATTGTTTAACTCAATTAAGCAACCACTTGTTATCTGGGCAACAGTTCCTTTAGCTATCATAGGTGTGAGCGGTGGTTTATTAGTTATGAACGCGCCCTTTAGCTTTATGGGCTTATTGGGCCTATTGAGTTTAAGTGGAATGCTAATTAAAAATGGTATCGTGTTGGTAGATCAAATTAATCTAGAATTACGTGAAGGTAAAGCGCCCTATCAAGCGGTATTTGATTCAGGCGTAAGCCGTGTACGTCCAGTTGCAATGGCTGCTATAACCACCATTTTAGGCATGATCCCGTTATTATTTGATGTGTTTTTTCAATCGATGGCGGTAACAATCATGTTTGGTTTAGGCTTTGCGACTATTTTAACCCTGATTGTAGTCCCTGTGCTTTACACGGTGATTTTTAAAATTCCCTATCAAGCGCAAAACAAGTAATTAAACAACTGTTTAATTACATAATAAAAACGCAGCGGTTGCTGCGTTTTTTTATTTTTTTAAACTTAAAGTGCCACTTGGCTTTGCACGTTTAGCGCTAACTTTATTACTCTTTTGATGTGTTTTATTGCCACTGTCAGCCCCAGGCTTTGTAGCATAATGTGCTGTTCTTTTTTTACTTCCCGATTTATATCCCCCTTCATTAGTACCTGAAGAGCGACTAAAACCTCGTGGGTTTTCACCTTGGAAGTTACGTTTTTCGGGTTTGGTTTTATCTGACACGTGTTTATTCGAGTCAACCGAGTGCTCTTGTGTTTTCCCCGAGTCGGCTATTGAGTCATTGATTTGTGCCATTTCAGATTCAGTTAAATGACGCCATTTACCAACATTTAATCCTTTGAGTGTCACATTCATTATACGAGTACGTTTTAGTGTCACAACTTCATAACCTAAATACTCACACATACGTCTGATCTGACGGTTCAACCCTTGAGTTAATACAATTTTAAACTGTTGAGGGCCTGTTTGTGTTACCTTGCATTTTTTAGTAACCGTATCAAGAATGGGGATACCACTTGCCATTTTATTAACAAATTGGCGGTTAAGCGGTTTATCTACACTGACAAGGTATTCTTTTTCGTGGTTATTGCCCGCTCTTAAAATTTTATTAACGATATCGCCTTCATTGGTTAAAAATATTAAGCCTTCTGATGGTCTATCTAAACGTCCAATAGGAAAAATACGATCGGGATAATTAACCGCTTTAACAATATTACTTTGAATTTTACGCTCTGTAGTACAGGTAACACCTACTGGTTTATTATAAGCAATGTATACACGCTTAGGCACTGCTTTAAGAGGATTCCCATTGACTAACACAACGTCGGTAGGGGCAACTTTAACTCCCATCTCGGGTTGTTGGCCATTTACTGTAACACGCCCTTGCTCAATATATTTATCGGCTTCACGACGAGAGCAAAATCCGGTTTCACTAATAAATTTATTTAAACGTTTTAATTCAGTCATGGTTATTTTGCGTGTTAGTTTTTGAGGGTCGTTAGTGTAAACCAGCAAAGTAAATATTTCGCCTTTAATTTCATTATAAACGTGAATTATTTATAGCTAAGTTTACGCCAAACATATTCTAATGGGCCTTGTTTATTAAATTGACTATAAATTGCTACAAACGCCAATTGTACAATCACTAAAAGGGTAGCAACAATAAAATAATCAATACGGTTAAACTCAAGCACCCACTGAGAAAACAACCCCTTAAATAATAACAGCTGCATTAGCGTTTGGCTTATGTATAACGTAAATGCTAAGCGCCCTGTTGCTTGAATTAATTTACCTTTTGACGCATTACTTTGACAAAACTTAACGCCAACATGCAAATAAAGCATTGCCATAAATAAAGCCGCGACTGTAATGAATATATCTTGCATTGCATATACGACTCCCCCTGTATCGTTTAGCGTCAATACGCGTAATATGCTAAATAAAATGCTCACTGCAAGCGATAATTGTAGGACAGGCGTTGATAAGCCTTTTTCAAATACGTTACTTTTATATAAATAAATACCCACTAGCATTAACCCTGCACACATCCACATAGTTGATAAGGGAAGCATCACTAAGATAAATAAGTTCATGATCAGGTTACTTTTTATAATCGCAGTAAAGCTCGCGAAGTTTTCACTATAAAGTGTAATAAACTCACTACTTTCTCGGGTTAATACAGATTCAGGTGCACCTAAAATAATAAAAAATACCACCAACACGCTCACTAAAATATAACGTGTAGCACGCTTAATTAATTCGCTTTGACTATCATTTAAATAATCAGTGATATAAAGCCCAGCCAAAGCGTAAGCTAAAAGAATATCTCCAGCCCAAAACACAAAACCATGAATTAAACCAAATACAGCAAGCCATTTTAACCGTTTCTTTAGTTGTTTATCATGCGACATTCGCTGAAACTGTATATACAAGCCAACACCAAACAGCAAACTAAACAGAGTTCTAAAACGTCCCTCTAAAAAAAACACATTAATGCGAGTAATAACATAATCACTCGCAGGTGGGGTGTTTGATGCAACGTAATCAAGTTCAAAAATAGCAAAGGTATAAATATTTAAATAAACCAAACCTAGCACAGCTATGCCACGAATAAAGTCGAGGTTATACAGTCTAGGCATTAGCGATATAAGTATTTAATGTAATCTTGGGCAACTGTATCCCAACTAAAACGTTGTGACTGTGCATTTTTAGCTATTTCAAGCCATTGTTTAGGTTGCTTTTTATGCATACTTAATGCGGATTCTAAAGTAGATAATAGCGCCTCATTTTGTTTATTTAACGAGTCACCTGTAAAACAAAAACCTGTTTCGTTATGTACAACGGTGTCTTTAAGTCCACCGACACTGTGTACCAAGCAAGGTTGCCCTGCTCGCATTGCCAACATTTGGCTTATACCGCACGGCTCAAACGAGCTAGGCATTAAAAATAAATCACCTAGCTGATATAAAGTGTCGCCAACACCTTGCGCATATCCTTTTAAAAATAAAAAGTTACTATTACGCGCCATTGCTTTACAAAATAAAGCTTCTAAATCACTGTCACCCGAACCTAAAATAATTAACCGACCTTTAAATTGTGCTATTAATTCACACACTTTATCGAGCATTAAGGTTTGGTCATATTGTTGAGCTAATAACAGCACCTTTTGTTCGGTTAAACGACCCACACTGGTAATTAAAGGTCCTGTACTTTTACTGCTTTTAAACTGCTGTAAACGCTGATGTGCAATGTAATGACTAGATTGCACCTGAGTTTGAGTAGCCATCCAAATAAACAAAGACTGTTCAATTTGGTTGTATAAACTATGTTGAGTTTCGTTATGTGCGGGGATTTCGGTATATTCACAGCCATTTAAAATGCCGACAACATTCGAGGCATTCGCTTTATTTTGCAAGTCTCTTTCGAGTCCTTCTCCGCCAAAAAAACCTTGTTCGTAGTTGCTTGCTTTTAGTACTTCTTGCGAATAAGTGGGAGACACTAAATGGACTTTATCTGCTAAATTAATCGCGCTTCGCATTGGATTAAAACAGTCACTGTAACGGGGATCGCACAGCTCATATCTATCATAAGTTAGATCTTCAAACCAAGCCTCTAAACTCGAATCATCATGTTTAAATGGCCTTATCCCTTGTAGCGCTAAATTATGAACGGTATAAGCCGTATGTATAGCTTGCAGTGGCTTATAACGAGCGCTGTATTTAATCAACACAGCCACTAACGCACTGTGCCAATCATGTAAATGTAACGCATCAGGACGTCTAAATATACCTTGTAATAACCCCTCGCATACGGCCGCATTAAATAATGCGTACTTACTCGCATCTGTTGCAAAAGGTCGACCTGGCGCATCATTACAATACACTGCACCACCAGCATCACTAAATAAGTGATGGGAAATTACAAACTGATAAACCCCTGACTGCGTAGACTCTATTTTATAAACACTCAATTGATGTAAAGCGCCTTTATATTGGACGTTTAACTGACCAATATGTTGTCTATTTAAATGGCCAAATCCATAATCAGGAATAATAACATCAACACTACAGCCTTGCTCTGCTAGTGCTTTAGGTATATCTCTTACAACATCGGCTACCCCGCCTACTTTAGCACCTGGTAAGGCATCATTTTCAGCTGCAACCATCAATACATGCATTTAGTTTTCTCTTCTTTTGTTATTATTAACCCACTTTAACACTCGCTAAAGTGGGCTTTAGTTAGGCCTATATACTTAAGCTAACTTTTTGTTTTCTTCGGTTTCTTGCTCTAGTTTTTTTGCCAATGCGCTAAGCATCTCGCGAGTCACTAAGACTATACCTTTTTGAGATACCCTAAAACCATTTTCTTCATCGGTTTTTCGATCATAACCAATTTCAAGGCCCGCAGGAATTTCACAACTTCGGTCTATAATTGCGCGCTTAATTTTACAATGTCGATTAATCACCGCCCCTGGTAATATCACCGACTCTTCTATTTCACAAAATGAATGCACATATACATTAGAAAATAGTAGCGATTTTCTTACAAGCGAACCGGATATAATACAACCACCCGATACCGTTGAGTCAACGGCCATGCCTCGGCGATCATCGTCATCAAAAATAAACTTAGCAGGAGGTAATTGCTCTTGATAGGTCCATATTGGCCAAGTTGGGTCGTATAAATCAAGTTGGGGTTGTGGACTGACTAACTCCATATTAGCTTCCCAAAAAGAATCTAAAGTCCCTACATCACGCCAATATGGCTGAATTTCTTCGTCATTAACTCTAAATGGATATGCAAATACTTCGTGCTCTTGAATAATCGCTGGAATAATATCATGGCCGAAATCGCGACCAGAGCCTTCTGTTTCAGCATCTTTTTTAAGTTGCTCAAATAAAAACTCAGTGTTAAATACATAATTACCCATTGAGGCTAAACACACACCGGGTTGCCCTGGAATAGAATTTGGCTGTGATGGTTTTTCATCAAAACGACACACTCTTGATTGCTCATCAACGGTCATAACACCAAACGTATCTGCGGCTTCTTCAACAGGCACTTCAATACAACATACGGTCATATCTGCACCGTTTTCAACATGTTTAGCGAGTAAGGCACCATAGTCCATACGATACACATGATCGCCCGATAAAATCATGACGTATTTCGGCAGTTCATGGCGGATAATATCAATATTTTGATAAACCGCATCCGCAGTACCACAATACCAATCGTCGCCTTGGCGTTGTGATGCTGGTAATATTTCAACCGATTCACCCAACTCTTTTTTAAAGTGTCCCCATGCTCTATTAACGTGGCGAATGAGTGAATGCGACTTGTATTGTGTTGCTATACCTACGCGGCGTACACCTGAATTAATACAGTTTGATAAAGGAAAATCAATTATTCGATGCTTCCCGCCAAAATACACCGCCGGCTTAGCCCGCCAATCGGTTAATTCGTGTAATCGAGATCCTCGTCCACCAGCTAAAACTAGAGCATAGGTTTCTCTTGTTAAGCTACTTATATAGCGATTCGCATTGTTTGGCATAATACTCTCTCCGTTTAGTTTAGGCTTTTAATGACACTTTATTTATTTGTGTGAGTGTCATTAATAGTTAAAGGCTCTAAATGCCAAATATCGTCACTGTATTGCGCTATGGTTCTATCACTAGAAAACATACCACTGGCAGCGGTGTTTAAAATGCTCATCTGTGTCCAATAATATTGATCTTTATACGCATGCTCTACTTGCTTTTGGGCTGCAATATAACTTTCAAAGTCATGTGCAACTAACCATGGATCGTGTGGGCTCATAATGGCGTTGATAATATCGTCAAATAAACCCGGTTCAAATAAATTGAATTGACCACTTTGCAATAACTGCATTACATTTTCTAAATCGCTATTTTCGGCAACCAGTTTTGCTGGGTTATAGCGTGACTTTATCTCATCTATTTCACTGGTTTGTGCACCAAATAAGAAGAAGTTATCGCTGCCAACAGCATCTCTAATTTCGATATTTGCACCATCTAAAGTGCCGATTGTCAGTGCGCCGTTCATCATGAACTTCATGTTGCCTGTGCCAGACGCTTCTTTACCTGCGGTTGATATTTGTTCCGATAAATCCGTTGCTGGACAAATTGTTTCCATCGCAGTTACATTATAGTTAGGTAAAAATGCGACACGTAAATAAGGCGCCGCTTTTGGATCCTTATTAATAACGTGTGCAACATTATTAATTAACTTAATGATTTTTTTAGCCATGTAATACCCAGGAGCAGCTTTGCCTCCAAGTAAAACACAACGAGGTACCAAGCCTTCTGTATCGCCACGACGTATGCGGTCGTATAAATGAATAACATGCAATACATTAAGCAATTGGCGCTTATATTCGTGAATACGTTTAACTTGAACGTCAAACATCATAGTGACATCAAAATCTACATCACACCGCTCTTTAACTAGGTCGACTAAACGTTGTTTGTTTTGTGTTTTGACACTTTGCCATTGTTTGTGAAACTTTTTATCATCATAGAAACGGCGTAATTGACTAATTTTTGCAAAATCTGCAACCCACCCATCACCAATACTTTGTGAAATTAATTTACTTAAAAGTGGATTACAGTGCGCAACCCAGCGTCGTGGAGTGACCCCATTGGTTTTGTTATTAAATTTAGCAGGCCATAAATCATAAAAATCTTTAAATAAACCTTCTTTTAATAACTCAGTGTGTAAAGCGGCAACTCCATTCACCGAAAAACTACCTACGATCGCAAGATAGGCCATGCGGATCTGCGGCTCTGCCCCTTCCTCTATTAGTGATAACGCACGTTGTTTTTGTGTATCACCAGGCCATTGCTGCGCCACTTTTGCTAAAAAGCGTGCGTTAATTTCGTAAATAATTTCTAAAATACGTGGTAATAATCGTGAGAATAACGATACCGACCATTTTTCAAGCGCTTCTGGCAATAGTGTATGATTTGTATAAGCCATTGTTGCACTGGTGATATCCCATGCCGCATCCCAAGTAAGTTCGTAATCATCCATCAAAATACGCATCAGCTCTGCAACAGCAATACTTGGATGGGTATCATTAAGTTGAAAAACATGATGCTTAGCAAAGTCGCTAAAATCTTCGCCATGTTTAGCAACCCATTGATCAACAATATCTTGAATACTGGCTGAGGATAAAAAATATTGTTGACGTAATCTCAACTCTTTACCATTTTCACTGGCATCATTTGGATATAAAACCATGGTAATTTGTTCGGCTAGATTTTTTTGCGCCACCGCTTCGGAGTAACTACCGGCATTAAACTCAGTTAGGTTAAACTCATCTGTTGCTTCTGATTTCCATAATCTTAAGGTATTTACCACATTATTTTTATAACCAGGGATAGGTACATCATAAGGCACAGCCAGAACATCTTGGGTTCCTGTTAATTGACGGTGTTCTCGCGAATCTTTATCGGTATAACTTTGTACATGACCAAAAAACTTCACTCGTTTAGCTTGTTCGGGAGCGCTCAGCTCCCAAGGATGACCTTCTCTTAACCAGTTATCGGGTTGCTCTATTTGGTGGCCATCTTTGAGTGATTGATTAAACATACCGTATTCATAACGAATGCCATAACCGACAACAGGCAATGCCAAACTTGCACAACTATCTAAAAAACAAGCAGCTAAACGCCCTAATCCACCATTACCTAAACCGGCATCATGTTCTGCCTGTGCTACGGTTTCAAGTTCAGTACAGTACTCTTGCAAAGCACTGGCAACTTGTTGGTCTAAATCAAGGTTTAACACCGCATTACCTAATGCGCGCCCCATTAAGAATTCGAGAGATAAATAAGCGGTTTTACGGCCTTTTTGTTGTTCAATGTGTTTATTCGTTTCACGACAACGCGCAACCAGTCTATCGCGAATAGTTAGTGCTAACGCATTGTATAAATACAACTGCGATTCACCGACCTTATTACGTCCTAAGGTATAGTAGAAATGGCGTGATAGGTCATCATTAAGTGTACTTTCATCTATCACTGGGCCATCTTCCCACCCCTTTACCACACACACTTGATCATTTTGTTTGGCCATCTTTTTCATCCTCAAAAGTTGCACTAAAAACCCAACTACTCTGTGCATTAATATTACAAATAGCATCATCAGCGATATTCGCTGATGCATTATTTAAACTCGATAAAGCCAATTCCCATGGCGCATTAACCGGCGATGCAGGTAATCGACATGCGAGATCTTTGTCGTTTGCATTTAATATAATTAGTAATGCATGTTGCTCATCTTTATCTAACATGCTGTACATTAAAAATTTTCGTTTAGGGTCATGCCAATGCTCAACTTGCATACTTTTACCGTGCTCAGTAAACCACTTCACGGTAAATCGCTCGTCTACATCGGCTAAAAACACACTGTGCTTAAAAGCCCGATGGCCTTTTCTAATTTTAAGTGCATCATCAATAAATTGGCTTAATGTATGGTTTAATTGCGAGTCTTTCCAAGCCAGCCAGCTTGTACGGTTATTTTGACAATACGCATTATTATTGCCCCCTTGAGAATGGGCAATTTCAGTACCCGCAGCAATCATCGGCACTCCCTTTGAAAATAACAAAGAAAGTAAAAAGTTCTTTTGCTGTTGTAATCGCAAAGCAGTTATTTTTTTATCGCTAGTAAAGCCTTCAACACCACAATTAAAAGAGTAATTACCACTGTGGCCATCTCGGTTATCTTCACCGTTCGCTTGATTATGTTTGTTCTCATAACTGACTAAGTCGGCCAGCGTAAAACCATCGTGGCTAGTAATAAAATTCACACTATTTAATGGGCCGCGATGACTGTGCTCAAAAATATCAAACGAGCCATGTAAGCGTTTAGACAAATCAGCAATGCTTCCCTCATCGCCACGCCAAAAACGTCTTACGGTATCGCGATATTGATCATTCCATTCACGCCAAGGCGAAGGGAATGCTCCCAATTGATAGCCACCTGGGCCAATATCCCATGGTTCACTAATCAGTTTTACTTTATTTAAAATAGGGTCTTGTGCAATGGCTTGTAAAAAGGTGTGTGCAGCACTAAAGCCCTGTGGGGTACGTGCTAAAATAGTGGCCAAGTCAAATCTAAAGCCATCAACCCCCATCACTTCCACCCAATAACGTAAACTATCGAGCACTAATTGTAATGTTTTAGGATGGTCAATATTTATGGTGTTACCACACCCCGTATCATTAATATAAACACTTGGTTTATCTGGTAAAGTTCTGTAGTAAGCATGATTATCTAAGCCACGTAGAGATAAAATGGGTCCATCACTTCCCGCTTCAGCAGTATGGTTGTAAACCACATCTAAAATCACTTCAATATCAGCTTTGTGCAGTTCGCTTACCATTTGCTTAAATTCGTTAATATCATCATTAACTAAAAATTCGCGGTGGGGTGTGAAGAAATTAAGCGTGTTATAACCCCAGTAGTTTTGTAATCCTTTTCCTGTTAAAAACTGCTCACTAATAAAAGAATGCACAGGAAGTAACTCAATGGCAGTGACGCCTATATTTTGTAAATGTTCAATAAAACTTTGATGACTTAACCCTAAATATTTACCCTGTAATGCTTTGGGTATTTTAGGGTGTCGAGCAGTTGCACCTTTTACATGGCATTCATAAATAACGGTTTTACACCATTTATGATTTGGCTTTTCTCCCTTATAGGGCGATATAGCAGTGACTTTTGATTTAGGCATATCAATAGCATTATTTGCTGTACTTTTTGTCCCTATAGGCATTTGTCCATAATGGCGTTCACTCCATGTAAACTCTCCAAACAAGTTTTTTGCATAAGGGTCTATTAATAATTTATGCTCATTAAAAAATAAACCATGCTCGGGCTTATATTCGCCTTCAACCCGATAACCATACAAAGCACCATCAGTTAACGATGATATATAGATGCTCCAAACACCGCCTTCATTGATATTCATCGCGATTTTAGAAATTTCTGTGTGCCCACTCTTATCAAATAAACACACATACGCTTGCTTGGCTTTTGGTGCATAAAGCGCAAAATTTACACCATTATTAATTAATGTTGAGCCTAAAGGTTCTACAAAACCTTGCTCAACTATAAATGGGTCACTCATCATTTACCTTTTTTAAATACAGTGTCGTTAATCCACCTAAGGCGATATCTATTGAATAGTTAAAACCATGATTTGATGATTTGAATGCGTGTACTAAATTGTTTTTATTGTTACTTGCTGCAATACCAGAACCAAAGAATTCGCTATCATCAGTATTTAAAATCACCTGATAAACGCCGTCTTGTGGAACACCAATGGTATAGTTTTGATATGAAGTCGGTGTAAAGTTAGCAATAACCACAACAAAATCATTGTTGTCATTTGCAAAGCGTACAAAGCTTAGAATGCTTTGTGTGGCATTATTATTGTCTATCCACGAAAAACCGGCCGGATTATTATCGAGTTGATATAAAGCAGGTTCGTTTTTATAGACATGATTAAGTGCTTTTACTGTTTTTTGCATCCCTAGATGGCTGTCGTATTGTAGTAAATGCCAATCAATTGAATGATCATGATTCCACTCTCGGCGCTGGGCTATTTCTCCGCCCATAAATAACAGCTTCTTCCCTGGGTGGGCCCACATAAATGCATAATAAGCGCGCAAATTAGCAAATTGCTGCCAATCGTCTCCTGGCATTTTCTCAACTAGCGCCCCTTTACCATGAACAACTTCATCGTGACTAAGAGGTAAAATATAATTTTCACTAAATGCGTACACCATCGAAAAAGTCATTTCATGATGATGATGAGAGCGATACAGTGGGTCGTTTTGCATATAATGCAGGCTGTCATTCATCCAGCCCATATTCCATTTGTAGCCAAAACCTAAACCATTGTGTTCAACACTTTGTGTAACCCCTGGCCAAGCTGTTGATTCTTCAGCCACCATCATAATACCGGGGTTATTTTTATAAGTGCGCATATTGACTTGCTTTAAACACTCAATAGCCCCTAAGTTTTCACGTCCACCGAAACAATTAGCGACCCATTCACCTTCTTTTCGGCTGTAATCCAAATATAACATTGACGCAACAGCATCTACTCTTAACCCATCTAAGGCAAATTCGTGTAACCAATACATCGCATTAGAAATTAAAAAGCTTTTTATTTCCGGCCGATCATAGTTATAAATATATGTATTCCAATCAGGGTGAAAGCCTTGACGAACATCGGCATGTTCATATAAATGCGTTCCATCAAACTTATGTAAACCATGGGGATCACTTGGAAAGTGACCGGGTACCCAATCGAGCAAAATACCTATATTTGCCTTATGGCATTGCTCAACAAAATACCTAAAATCATCTACAGAGCCAAAGCGGCTTGTTGGCGCAAACAATCCGACTGGTTGGTAACCCCATGAACCATCAAAGGGGTACTCACTAATAGGCATTAATTGTAAATGCGTAAATCCTAAATCAATGGCATAGTTTACTAGCTTATCTGCTAACTCTTGATAACTTAAATACCGGTTGTCTTGTTCACGCTGCCACGAACCTAAATGAACTTCATAAATACTAATGGGCGCATCAATGTGGTTTCGTGCGGCCCTATTAGCCATTGCGTTTGAATCTAATGCAATAGCGGCTGCTTTATGTTGCAAAATACTAGCGGTACCCGGGGCTTGTTGCATTTTAAAGGCAAATGGATCGGCTTTTTCAATGACCTCTTTATGCTGTGTCGTAATCGAATATTTATAGCACATGTCTGCTTTTAAGTGCGGTATAAATAACTCCCACACGCCACTGGCTGGGTGAAAACGCATGAAGTGGCGATTTGATTGCCAGTAATTAAAATCACCAATCACTGACACACTTACAGCATTTGGAGCCCATACACAAAAACGAACACCATCAACATCTTCTAATTGGGTAAAGTGCGCACCAAAATGCTGATAAGCATGCTCTAAACTCCCTTCATTAAATAAATACATTGCTTGCTCATCTAATGCACTGCTAAAGCTGTATTCATCAAAGTACACAACGTCAGTTTGTGGGTAGTTAACCTGACATTGATAAGGCAGTAATGGAAACTGAGGCAACGTTGCAATAAACAAATCAGTATCTTGGTAACGTACTGCATCAACTAATTGGCCTTTAATATTTACTTTTACATTAATGGCAGCGGGTAAGAAAAGGCGTATCTCTGTTGTATTATTTTTTAATTCATGTGCCCCTAAAAAGCTAAATGGGTCTTTAAAACAGCCACTTTGTAAAGCACTTACTTGCGCATCGTAATTAGTTGTGTGTGATATAGATGATGTACTTTTACTCATTATTTCATATTCCTTAACGAATCGATCTGAGCTAAAAAAGAAGCATGTTTAGAAAATATTGTGTCACAAGAATGATTTAATACACGGCGCCAGTTTGGATATTCTGTATGTGTACCGGGTATGTTTACCGGGTAATGTTGCTCATCTAAATCGTCAAGTTGCAAAGCAAATAAACGTGATTTTGACTTAGCTAAACACTTTGCCAATTCTTCATAAACTGTCATTGCATTACTGTGTAGAGAGAGTTCGCAGTTGGTGTGATTTTTAATAAAACGAAGTAAACGTTCTTTCTCAAATAAACGATTCTCTACCTGCTGCTGTTTTTCAATTTCATTAAGCAAAGCGTAATCACATTTAATATTTATATCATGATCGTGCCACCAGCCAGCAAAAGGGGGCACATCGTGGTTTGCTATCATTAACAAACTGTGAGAATCAAAGTCGTTTAAATTCAAAAATTCACCATATTCATCTTTTTCAAAATAAAACAGGCTATTAGAAAATATACCACCGTGTTTAAGTGCATTTTTTACCTCTGGCGGAACCACTCCTAAATCCTCACCAATCACAATACACTTGTTTAGATTAGACTCTATTTTTAAAATCGCTAGCAAATGTTCAAAAGGGTAATACATATAACAACCATCTTGACCATTTAGGGTATCAAAACACCACCATAAACGTCGTAAAGCCATTACATGGTCAATTCTAAGACCACCAACACCTTGCATATTTGCCCGAATCAGCGATTTAAAAAATGCATAATTATCGTGCTTTAACTTGTGCGGGTTTAGTGCCGGTAAGCCCCAGTTTTGGCCACCTTCAGCCCAAGGATCAGGTGGAGCCCCTACGCTGGCGTTTATAGCAAACAGCGGTTGCTGATTACTATATTCGCAGCCATCCGGTGAACAACCTACGGCTAAATCATTTATTAAACCAATAGCCATTGCGTGCTCTTTACAACGTGCTTGGCATGCAACTAACTGGCAATGGGCTTGCCACTGTAAGTAGTAATCAAATTCTCTGTTTTGTGATTTAATGGTCGCTAAAGCCATTTTGTTTTCTTCACAATACAGGTTAAATTGCGCGCGTCGTTGATTTGTTGCACAGCAAGAAAACTGATTATACAAGGCCGAAAATAAACGGTATTTAATGTCACTTACTTTTTTATAATCAATAAATTGAGAAGAGGTCTGTGTCAACGAAGTAATATCACTACTTTGCAAAAGTTGATTTAACTCAGGGTTATTTTCACTTTCAACGCAAGCGGCTATATTTATGTATAAAGGGTTTAGTAAAGCACGGCTATTGGGGCTGTATGGGCTGGCATTATCGGGGTTATCTGCAAAAAGTAAATGCAGTGGATTTAATAAAATATAATCCATATTATGCTTGGCGCAGTGATCAATTAAATCCAGTAAATCACTAAAATCACCAATTCCAAGTCCCGCTTTATTCTTTAGCGTATAAAGCTGTAACGACAATCCAAGCCGTTTTTCTTCAGCATCTTGAAAAACTTGTTCTGGGACAACCCAAATCTGGGTATTGCTATGCCCCCCATCGATTAACACCTCAGCTGCATGATAACCTACGGGTAAATGAGGAAGCGGTATCAATAGCTCAATATACTTAATGCCATCTAATATATATTCGCCACTTTGATACAAACCAATTAATGATGCTAAGTTATGTTCAACGTTTACTGACTTTATATATATCTTACATGGACATGTGATTTGCCTTTCGTCAATTCGTATCTTTAATTTAGGCTGCGCCTCATCAACTAAACTCACATCGGGCACAAATTTAAGCCAAGTTGCAGCATCTAGCTCATAATTTTGCCGCGCAATACTTTCATCATCTTCAGCATTTATTTCACAACAACTTAAAGCGTGTTTACGGGTTTGCTCACTAAAATAAACATGTTCGCCAGTATATTTAGTATACTCATAGCCAACACCAGACAGATAAAACAACTGCGAAAGTGCGTTCATTTATTAGCCTTATCTAAATGCGATGCGTATTTACAACGCTATTTTCTGAACCAAATTCATTAGCAACATAATTATCAGCTTGATGATCGTTATCCCAAATTTCACCATTAACTAAATAACGAAAGGTAAACTCTTTATCAATTGGCAGTCGTTGCTTATATTTAAAGACACCTAGCTTTTTATTAAGTTTCATTGGTTTCGGTTCCCACTCATTAAACTCACCAATTAAACTCACTTCAGTCGCCTCTGGATGAGAAAACTCGAAAGTAATTTCAGCTTCATCTTTTGTTTTAAAAAAACGTTTGTTCAACATGTTAAACTCCTACTAGACACTTATTTAATTTACGCTTCATCAAATACTTTACTAATTAAAATAAAATAGGTTATTAAAAGCCTATAAACTTGCTTGAAATTAAAACAATCTTTTATTTATATTTCATGACAACAACAATTTGCACCATCAAAAGACATTTCGAATTAGTTTTGCACCAAATATAAACACATACACGGCCTTAAGCTGTCTATTTTATAACCAATACAATTGAGCAAAAATCAAACCATAAATAAAAAACGAGATTATTTGTAAACTTTTAAATAAGAAAGGAAGGCAAGGTGGCATAAAAGCCCAGTAGTAAAAACTAAATCCCTGTTATTCACTTGTCTTGTAAAAGATAGTACACAGAGGGTATTTAATAAGCAATAAAAAGCCTGTTTAAAACGAATAAAAATTCACTAAAAACACTTTACGGGTACAAAAAGTGGACAGACCAGTCTTTATCTTGCATAAGTATGCACACCGGTGAATATTATGTATAAATTTCAACACAAAGAAAGTTTTTAAAATTACGATAATAAATCAGTGTCTATATATAAAATAAAGATGCCCGATTTGTTTAAAAAAACGCGTTAACCTTGTTGTTATTCAACCGTTTGTTAATGCTATATATTTAAGCCATATGATTTTGTTATAATAAAACCATATTATTTCATTTTCATCGGCACCATGTTTAAAAAAACATTCTATATCGCTATCGCCAGCTTAATCTTTATAAGTGCTCTTTTTATTGGATTTTCAACATATACTTTATATAGTAAAAAAGTAATTTCTATTGATAGTAAGTTAAAAGAAATATCTGGAATTGAATATGATAAGCATAATAACTTATGGGCTATTAACGATGGCGGTGATGATGCAAAACTGTATCAAATTAACAAGCAAGGCCACATTAAAAAAGAAATTTTAGTCACAAATGCGAAAAATATTGATTGGGAAGATATGACACAAAATAAGTTTGGTCATTTCTTTTTAGGTGATTTCGGTAATAATAAAAACGATAGAAAATGGCTTACCATCTATAAAATAGAAAATCCTATTGATATAAAAACAAATACGACTGAAGCCGAAATAATTAAATTTACTTACCCTGAATTTGATGGCACACCTATCACAGCCAATAAGCGTAACTTTGATTTAGAAGCATTTGTCGAATTCGATCGCCATTTATATTTGTTCACCAAAAATAGGACAGAGCCTTTTAATGGCATTACAAACCTTTATAAGGTGGGAGATCATGCTGCTAATTTCAAAGCAGAGCTTATTGATTCATTTCAAACATGTACCACCTTTGAAAAGCTATGCTGGATAACCTCGGCAGCGCTAAGCCCAGATAGAACAAAGTTAGTTTTACTCGACTCCACCAGTATTTGGTTGTTCGAAAACTTCAAAAACGATAAATTTTTTTCAGGTGATGTATCTCGAATCGATTTAGGCATTGTTACACAAAAAGAAGCCATTACTTTTTACGATGAAAATACCCTCGTATTTACTGATGAAGAATTTAAAGGGATCGGGGGTAATGCTTACTTTATAAAACTCGATGAAGTAGAAAAGAAAGTAGTTAAACGCCATACTCAATAATATATAACATTTATGATTATTAACGTTTAAACTTTGTCTCTAATATTACCGAAGATGTCGTACGCTCTACGCCGTCTAGGTTACCAATATCATCCAGTAAATGACTTAATTGCTCTAAATTTGAAGCTTGTACAATCGCAATTAAATCAAACTCTCCACTGATTGCATAAAGCTGCGATATTGCATCTATGTGCTTAAGTTCTAAATTAGTTTTAGTCGTTAATTTTTGTTTTACCTTTATAGAAACATGGGCCGATACTAAACTCGCTAAATAGTCATCACCATAATCAACACTATATCCTTTTATAACACCAGCATGCTCTAGTTTTAACATTCGACTTTGCACCGTCGAACGCGATAAGTTTAGTAACCTCGCTAAATCAGAAACACTCGCTCTTGCATTAGTTTTTAATATAGCAAGTAGCTTTTCATCTTGTGGACTTATCAAAATGCCAATTCCATTCGTTAATTTGTATATTATTTTAATCAATTTTTACAAAATAGCACTGCATTTTTAACCTACAACCATTGATAATGCTATTTAATAATAAAAACTAGCTGTTTTTCATTTCTTTTATTTCGATTTTAAACATAAATCAGCTAAGTTTAACTATCTTCAGTCCCCATTTTTAGGTGTAAACATGCAAATAACAAGAGATTTATTTAACGATGTAATGGTGCCCAATTACAACCCTTCAGAGGTGATCCCTGTGCGCGCAAAAGGCTCTCGTGTATGGGATCAAAATGATAATGAGTTCATAGATTTTGCTGGGGGTATTGCGGTAAATTGTTTAGGCCATTGTCATCCTGCTTTAGTTAAAGCCTTAAAAGATCAAGGTGAAAAAATTTGGCATTTATCAAATGTAATGACCAATGAACCGGCACTTCGTCTTGCCCAAAAAATGGTTGAAGCGACATTTGCCGAAAAAGTCTACTTTGCCAACTCAGGTGCAGAGGCAAATGAAGCAGCACTTAAACTGGCTCGACGTGTAGCGCTAGATAATCATGGTCCAGAAAAATCGCAAATAATTGCTTTTAATAAAGGTTTTCATGGCCGAACTTTTTTTACTGTGACTGTCGGTGGTCAAGCAGCATATTCAGATGGTTTTGGCCCAAAACCTGGTGATATCGTGCATTGTGACTACAACGATATCGACGCATTTGCTGCACTAATAAACGACAATACATGTGCTGTAATGATGGAGCCATTACAAGGAGAAGGCGGTATTATTTCTCCTAGTGACGAATTTGTTAAAGCCGTTCGTAAACTGTGTACGGATCATAACGCCCTACTTATTTTTGATGAAGTGCAAACCGGTGTTGGCCGTACAGGTGCATTATATGCTTACGAAGATTTAGCGGTTGTACCAGATATACTTACCACCGCTAAAGCATTAGGTGGTGGTTTCCCTATAGGTGCGATGATCACACGAAGTGATATTGCAGCACACCTCAAAATAGGTACGCATGGATCTACCTATGGCGGTAACCCGTTAGCATGTGCTGTTGCCGAAGCCGCTTTCGATACAGTAAATACCGCGCAAGTGCTTAACGGCGTAAAACAACGCGAACAATTATTTCGCGATGGGCTTGCTGCCATAAACGAAAAACATAATGTATTTAGCGAAGTAAGAGGTAAAGGTTTACTCATTGGCGCTGTTTTAAATGAGCAATACCAAGGCCGAGCAAGAGATTTTTTAATAGCCAGTTTAAATAATGGATTAATGAATTTAGTTGCCGGAGCAAACGTCATTCGTTTTACGCCTTCACTGGTTATTCCATTAGAAGATATAACACAGGGCCTGGCTCGTTTTGAAAAAGCGGTCGGCGACGTTGTAAACGCTAAATAACAAAAACAACACTATTTAAGCACACATTATGTGTGCTTATGGAGCTATTAATACATGTATGTACTTCGTCCGATAAATAAACATGATTTCGAGTCGCTAAAACAAATAGCAATCGAATCAGGACATGGTTTTACCTCACTCCCCGTTGATGATACCCAATTAAAAGATAAAATTGCGCGCGCCGAACATAGTTTTAATAAACAGCTAAGCCAACCTAGTGATGAAAACTACTTATTTGTTTTAGAAGATACACAAACAGGTAAAGTCGTTGGCACAACGGCAATTGAAGCCGCTGTAGGATTAAAAACCCCGCTATATCACTACCACTTAGGAAAAACGGTCCATCATTCGCAAGCTTTGAAAGTGTATAACACAGTCGAAATTTTAACCATGTGTAACGATTACACCGGCTGCTCTGAAATTTGCACCTTATTTTTACAAGAGCAAAGTCGCCAAGGTTTAACAGGACGATTTTTATCTCGAGCTCGCTTTTTATTTATGGGCCAACACAGTGAACGCTTTGCCGATACGATTATTGCAGAAATGCGCGGGGTGAGTGATGAACATGGCCATTCTCCTTTTTGGCAATGGTTAGAGGAGCACTTTTTTAGCATTGAGTTCCCGCAAGCTGATCACCTTGTCGGGTTAGGCGATAAAGTGTTCATTAGTGAACTCATGCCGAAATACCCTATTTATGCCAATTTGCTCAGTAAAAAAGCGCAAAACGTGATTGGAAAAGTACACGAAAAAACCAAACCTGCACTTAAGTTACTTGAAAAAGAAGGCTTCGAGCACCGTGGCTATGTTGATTTATTTGATGCCGGTCCGACAGTTGAAGCCAAATTAGGCAATATTCGTAGTGTCCGAGAGTCTAATGTATGCCCTGTCACAATTATGGCTAATGGCTCTGAAGAGCAAACCAGTTCAAAAACCTTAGCCATTTGTAATCAGGGTATGAGTGATTTTAGAGCCACATTTAGTGACAATGCATATTATGATATTGCCAAACACACATTAATAATTAGCCCTGAAGTGGCTACAGCGCTTAATTTAAAGCAAGGCGATACTGCTCGCTTCTTTGACTTGTAAATAAGCGTTTAATCAAAATAACCCATTAAATTAAAAGCGTAATTTAAGGAACTACAGATGCATACCAATGTAAATACCCTCTTTGAAAACCTATGGGAAAACTATTTAACAGTGACGCCGTCGGCTGAAAAAATCCATACCCTCTTAGGGTCATCTCAAAGCAATGATATTATTAACGATCACATTGCATTACGGACTTTTAATATAGAAAAAGTAGGCCTAGAAAAGCTCGCAGCACATTTTATTGCATTAGGTTATAAAGAGTGCGGTGAATATCATTTTAAAGCTAAAAAATTGTACGCAAAACATTACGAGCACACCGACCCGAACCAACCTAAAGTCTTTATTTCTGAGCTACTGGTTGAGCAATGCTCTGAGCAACTGCAAAAGATTGTTTACGACATGGTTGAAAATATAGACGAAAACTCGATAACAAACAGTGACTTTTTGTATTCGGGTACCCATTGGCAAGTTTCATCACAGACATATAAGCGCTTACTAGAAGAAAGTGAATATGCAGCGTGGATGTCGGCATGGGGCTATCGTGCAAATCATTTTACCGTGAATATTAATGCCCTAAGCCACTTTGAAAATATTACACAAGTTAATGATGCACTTAAAAATGCCGGATTTAAACTAAATAGCTCAGGAGGAGAAATAAAAGGCTCACCTGCGGTTTTATTAGAACAATCGTCAACGCTTGCCGATCAATACCCGGTTGAGTTTAGCGATACAAAAATAAACATTCCTAGCTGCTTTTATGAATTTGCTATCCGATACCCCCAGGCGAATGGCCAACTTTACACCGGTTTTGTTGCCGCCTCTGCCGATAAAATTTTCGAAAGTACTAATACACGTTAATTTATAATTAAAATTAAAAAAGCCCTTACGGGCTTTTTAGTGTAATGCATTTCTGATCTTCTCTTATTTAAACTACGTACATGTATTAAAATAGGATTTTATTATGAAAAACGAAATCGATAATAAGTTAATTTTAAGTGTCTATGAACGCATCCAACAGCGTGGTAATAATTCGCACCAAGCTATGCACTATCAAGGGATCACCGCCTTTAGTGATATTGACGGTTACACCTTATATTTGCAAGGCAGTGGCGTTTTACTGCGTTTTGGTTTTCATAACACCTACCACCTAAAATATGAATACGAAAAACAAAAAGATGATTTTTTAAAGAAACTCACTCAAATTGCGAGTGAAGATTAATGCGTGCACGTAAAAATATCATCCGTCATACCCCCTCAAAAAATCAACAATTTATTCAAGCGGTTGTCGCTGAACTTAAAGCAAATCCGAATAAACTTAAGGTCATTAAAAGTAATTTAGAGCACTACCGCCAGCAAACTCACTTAAAACGAGGCTTTTTATTAGCAATTGAGCGCTTTGATTGGGTCTTTGATGCAACACAAAATATAGATGAAATCTGTCAGCAAATTTTGGCTAATGATTACATCGGTAATCGGCTGCGTCGATATCCGTTACTTTTTAAAGGCGTTATTGATATTTACATCTAAAATTAGATTAGTACTCTAATTATTTTGATTCTAATTATAAAAATTAAACTAAATTAACATTGTTAAAAATAATAAATACTCACACCAAATAAAAACCAAGTGAGACTTTAAAATACATATTAAATTTAACAACTTACATGTTCAAGTTGGCTTTTTCTTTGTTCTATATTCACTCTGTATTTTTAAACATTGTTAACACATAGTGCTAATTCAAGCATGGCTTATCACTTGAATTGTTAGAGCTATTATCTTAAAATGTTTTATATTGAACGTTCAATTAATAAAAGTTATGCCGAAAGTAGGAATGGAACCTGTAAGACGTCAACAGCTCATTGACGCCACAATAGAATCGGTCGCAACCCATGGATTACAAAAGACGACCATTAGTACAATCAGTAAAAATGCGGGGTTATCCTCTGGCATTATTAGTCATTACTTTGGTGCTAAACAGGGATTAATTGAAGCAACAGTTAGGTATTTACTAAACAATTTAAAGCAAGAGTTAATCTATAAAATTACTCCAACAACCAGTCATGTGCAGCGTCTTATGTACATTATTGAAACGAACTTTGCATTAGTACAACAGCGTAGCGATACCACAAAAACATGGTTAAGTTTTTGGGCTCAGTCTATGCACGATGATGAGCTTCATCGTTTACAAAAAGTAAATAGCCTTCGCCTTAAGAGCAACTTGGCTTATTCATTTAAGCAATTAATGAATCGAGAAGATGCCTTAGTGTGTGCCCATTTGTGTGCAGCCATGATTGATGGCCTTTGGCTTCGAACTGTACTTAGTAAATCAGATAAAAACGAATTTAAACGCAGTGAAGAGCTAGCTAAAAGCTATGTACACTCACTTATAAAGCAATACGGAGTCTAATGTGTCTACACCTGTCTATCAAAACTTTATTCATGGACAATTTTTAGCAAACCAAAGTGGTAACACTTTCGATGTTAAAAACCCTGCTACCGATACGGTTATTTACAAAGTTGAAATTGCTGATGAGTCAATTCAGCAAGCAGCGATTAAAAGTGCCCAACAAGGTTTTGCACAATGGTCAGCAATGACACCGGTTGCCCGTAGCCGTATTTTATTAAAAGCGGTTGCGTTATTGCGTGAGCGTAATGATGAACTAGCGTTAGTAGAAGTACTCGATACCGGCAAACCAATGCAAGAAGCAAATTGTGTTGATATAGAAACCGGAGCTGATGTTATAGAATATTTTGCCGGGCTTGCGCCTACACAGCTTGGACAACAACAAATGGTTGGCGACGACTTTTACTATACGCGCAAAGAGCCTTTAGGGATTTGTGCCGGTATTGGTGCGTGGAACTACCCGCTGCAAATTGCTTGTTGGAAATCGGGCCCAGCTCTAGCTGCCGGTAATGCATTTATTTTTAAGCCATCTGAAGAGACACCACTAGGTGCAATCAAATTAGCAGAAATTTTTATTGAAGCAGGCGTACCCGCCGGTGTATTTAATGTTGTTCAAGGTGCTGGCGAAGTTGGGCAATGGCTAACCGCACATCCACAAATTGATAAAGTGTCATTTACGGGTGAAGTAGGTACTGGGAAAAAAGTTGTGGCAAGTGCCGCAAGTACCCTTAAAGATGTGACGATGGAACTTGGTGGAAAATCACCACTGATCGTTTTTGAAGATGCCAATGTAGAGCAAGCAGTCAGCGCTGCTATGTTAGGTAACTTTTATACACAAGGCGAAATTTGCACTAACTGCACCCGTATTTATGTTCATAAAACACTTTACCAATCGTTTATTGATGAACTTAAAGCCCGCACAGAGAAAAATATTATTGCCGGCGATCCACAAGATCTAAATGTAAACTTTGGCGCCCTTATTTCTAAAAAACACCAAGAGCTTGTACTAAGCTATATTGACAGTGGACTTAGCCAAGGCGCGACCTTATTAACAGGTGGTACTGCCTTATCACCGGCCTCTGCGCCTAATGGCTATTTTGTCGCCCCAACCGTATTTGTCGATTGTCATGACGATATGAGCATTGTAAAAGAAGAGATTTTTGGCCCAGTAATGAGCGTATTAGTGTTTGAAGACGAAGATGATGTAATCAAACGAGCTAATGCAACACACCTTGGCTTAGCTGCCGGTGTTTTCACTCAAGATATTAAACGTGCTCATCGTGTTATTCATCAACTACAAGCCGGTATCTGTTGGATAAACGCCTACGGTAACTCACCTGCTGAAATGCCTGTAGGTGGTTATAAGCAATCGGGCATAGGGCGCGAAAATGGCGTAGAAACGCTGGATCATTATACTCAAACTAAATCGATTTACGTGGGTATGAGCGATATAGAAAGTCCGTTTTAAGGGGAAAGCATGAGTAATCAATTTGACTATATTATTGTCGGTGCAGGTTCTGCTGGCTGTGTTTTAGCTAATCGTTTATCAGCTGATGAAAGTAACCGTGTCTTACTTTTAGAAACGGGTGGTAGCGACAAAAGTATTTTTATAAAAATGCCAACAGCGCTTTCTATACCGATGAATACTGATAAATATGCATGGCAGTTTCATACTCAACCAGAGCCATATTTAAACAACCGAGAAATGCACTGCCCACGTGGCAAGGTCCTAGGTGGGTCTTCATCTATAAACGGTATGGTTTATGTACGTGGACATGCAAAAGATTTTGATGAATGGCAACAACACGGCGCTAAAGGCTGGGATTACCAGTCTTGTTTACCTTACTTTAAAAAAGCGGAAAGCTATTATTTAGGTGAAAACCAATACCGTGGTGCTCACGGTGAGCTCGGTGTGAATAATGGCAACGAAATGAAAAACCCGCTATACACCACTTTTATAAAAGCAGGTGTGCAAGCAGGTTATGCTAGTACCGATGATTACAACGGCGCGCAGCAAGAAGGTTTCGGCCCTATGCATATGACCGTTAAAAATGGTGTGCGTAGTTCAGCCTCACGTGAATATTTAGATCCCATTAAATCGCGTAAAAACTTAACGATTGTTACCGGGGCTTTAGCACAAAAGGTTATTTTAAAAGATAAGCAAGCCACAGGTATCGAATATAAAGTCAATGGTACTGTCCGTGAAGCGTTTGCAAGCAAAGATGTGATTTTGAGTGCTGGCCCTATTGGCTCACCGCATTTATTGCAGCTATCTGGTATTGGCGATAGCAGTGTACTTGAAAAGGCAAAAATAAAAGTAAACCACCACTTACCGGGTGTAGGACAAAACTTGCAAGATCACCTTGAGTTTTACTTTCAATACAAGTGTAAAAAGCCGATTACGCTCAATGGTAAGCTAGGGTTATTCTCAAAAGGCTTAATTGGCGCTCGTTGGTTACTTACACGCAAAGGATTAGGGGCGACGAATCACTTTGAATCTTGTGCCTTTATTCGCTCAAAAGAAAACGTAGAATGGCCAGATATACAATATCACTTTTTACCTGCTGCAATGCGTTACGACGGTCGTAGTGCGTTTGCCGGTCATGGTTTTCAGGTGCATGTTGGCCACAATAAACCAAAAAGTCGCGGTAGTGTAACCATCACATCAGCAAACCCTGAACAGCCGCCTAAAATAGTTTTTAATTACTTACAGCATCAAGATGACATCGCTGGTTTTAGAGCGTGTGTCCGTTTAACTCGTGAAATTATTGAGCAAGCGGCCTTTGATGAGTACCGCGATGAAGAAATTCAACCGGGCAGTCATATTCAAACTGATGAAGAAATAGATGCCTTTGTACGCCAAGCTGTAGAAAGTGCTTACCACCCTTCTTGTTCTTGTAAAATGGGCGAAGATGAAATGGCCGTGGTTGACTCTAATACTCAAGTACATGGAATTAAAGGGCTTAGGGTGGTTGACTCATCGATATTCCCTACGGTTCCTAATGGCAATCTTAATGCTCCAACCATTATGGTGGCAGAAAAAGCCGCAGACCTTATTTTAGGTCGCCCGGCGCTTGCACCAAGTGATGTTGCTGTAATTAACGATGAAAAGTGGCAAACCACACAACGTAATAACAAATTTTAATTAGTCAGTCGTAAGGTTTTAATCAACAAACCTTACTTTGCAGTGGCGCACAGCATAAATATTTTATGCTGTGTTAATGCAAGTAATAATAATCAACGGAGATTTTATGTTTTATTTATTTTGGGAGGGTGATAATGACTATTTGGCTTAATGCAGGCATTATATTTACCTTACTCGCCATTATTTTAATTCTTGTTAAATGGGGCAATGTACGCGTAGTTGGGGTTACTCCCGTAAAAACCTTTACCTTTATCGCTATCTTATTTACCTCAGGCTTAGATGTTGGCCTAATCATGTTTCCGCTTACCGAATTTGCCGGTTATGCAGACATAAAAGCAAGCCCAGAATACGCGTTTGCAAACCCGCTATCTATTGAATTTGGGTTTTGGGGTTTTCTCATCTGGGGATTTTACTTTCTTACGTGCTTTTATTTCTGTGTAATAGAACCTAAGGTTAAATTCTTTGAAATTCCATGGGTAAAGTTCATCAATAACGTCGTTATTATTGGTACATGTGCATTTACTGCTTACTTATTACTGACTAATTTACCTTGGTATATACCGCAGTTAGGCGATGGTGAATCTGTCATACCTGAATTTTATCTTATTGTTTTAGCAGCTATTTGTTTTGCAGTATATTCAAGCACAGATATAAAGTATGTTCGCTTTTTAAGCATTTCAACCACCTGGTTATTTATCGCATTAATTGCCTTTATGTGGGTAGGTGCTTTTGTATTAGGCGACAGTGAAATGTCGGCATTTACAAATAACCTTGGTTCAATTGGTACTTACTTTGCCAACTTACCTCAGTTTATTTTACCGTTGAACGACTACCATGAGTTTTACCTATTTTGGTGGTTTGCTTGGAGTATTATGATTGGTCAGTTTACTTCTCGCTTTGTTGGCGGATTAAAAACGTATCAAGTACTTGGGGCAATGTTAATTTTCCCTTCAATCCCTATCGCCATTTGGTTTAGTGTACTTTATCAATACCATGAAGCGGGTATTTCAACCACAGGTATCAAAAATTTCGCGATGGTATTTGTTGGTATTGTGTTTGTTATAAACTCACTAGATTCACTGGTTAGGCTCTATACTGATAATTTAAATTTAACGGTTAAGCGCCTAGGTAAGGCTAAATATATTGCTTTTAATATCATTGCATTATCTCTTTTAACCTTATTATTTAAACTTGAGTTTTTACAAATACAATGGGTGGGAGCACTTGTTATTGGGTTATTTTTTGCTTGCGCTGGCTTTATCGTTTACAGCAAATTTAAAACCGTTAGCAATATAGACAGCTCACCAAAAGCGAACAAAATTGATTACACAAAAATTGAAACAGCAAGTTAAGGAAATCACATGACAATTAAATTAAAGACACTGATAAAAGTACTACCATTTGCCCTGTTATCAACAAGTGCAGCAGCAAACTGGTCAACAACAATCACAGGGGCTTCAGATTATACGTTTAATGGTATTAGCCAAACAAATAACGACCCTGCTATTCAAGCTAGTTTAGATTACGCTTTTGATAGCGGTGTATATGCCGGTGTATGGGCGTCAAATGTTGATTTTAATGACGACACCGATTTTGAGCTAGATGCATACTTAGGTAAATATGTGCAATTAACTGATAAAATCTCAGCTGATTATGGTATTGCTTATTACACCTATCAAGGTCAAAACAGCGATGGTAACTACGCAGAGACCTACGCAAAATTTGGTTTTGCTAATGATCTTGGTCAAACAGAACTTAATTTTTGGTATAGCTGGGATTACTTTGGCAGCGGTGCTGGTCATGTAATTTCGATGATCGCACATACTTATGAACTTGCTCCAAATCATGCATTACGTGCAAGCTTTGATATTTCAAATTCATTAGATGGCGATAAATGGGCATGGGATGTTAATGAGAAAAAATCATACAAGCATTACCGCTTAGCGTATCAAACAAGCTACGAAGGATTTAATATTGAAGTAGCCGCAGAAGATACTAGCCTAGATTACGATACCAGTGATGAGCGTATTGTACTTGCTGTATCACGTACATTTGATCTGTAAGTTAAGTATTATACTTAATAATATAAAGGCCTCATAATGAGGCCTTTATTGTTTTGTAACTGTTAAATATTAGAGTTAAGTTTCAATCAACTTTAATTTATCTGCAATGCCATTCCACTGTTCGGCATCGCTAGGCGGTGATTTCACTTGTGTGATCCTAGGCCAAATTAATGCCAGCTCGGCATTAAGTTCAGTAAATTCTTTTTGCGAATCGGGTAGTTCATCTTCTTGATAAATAGCTTCTGCGGGGCATTCTGGTACGCATAGCCCACAATCAATACAGTCAATTGGGCTAATTGCTAAAAAGTTAGGGCCTTCATAAAATGCATCTGCCGGGCACACCGCTACACAATCTGTGTATTTGCATTTTATACAGTTTTCGGTGACAACAAACGCCATAGTAAAGCTTTACCCTAAGATTAATAAATGAGCGTGGATCATACCCAACCCGAATGAAAATACAATAAATAAGTGCCCAAATTATGTATTTTAAAGTAAAATATCCAATTAAGCTGTTAATGATAATATCAGCATTCCCCTTATTGTGAGCCAAGTGAATATTAACTTAGGCTATGACACCTAAAAGAGATTAAAATGATACGTTTAACCGAAATAAAGCTGCCGCTGGATCATGACGAAAACGCGATTGGCCAAGCCATCATAGAAAAATTACACATCACGCCAGCACAACTTCATAGTTATAACGTATTTAAACGCGGCTACGATGCCCGTAAAAAAACAGCTATTTTACTTATTTACACCTTAGATATTGAGGTTGATAACGAACAAGGATTACTTACTAAGTTTAGTAAAGATCAGCATGTTAAAATCGCTCCCGATACCAGCTATAAATTTGTAGCCAAAGCCCCTGAAAATTTAACCGAGCGCCCTGTTGTCATCGGCTTTGGACCTTGTGGTTTATTTGCCGGCTTAGTACTTGCTCAAATGGGCTTTAACCCAATCATTTTAGAGCGCGGAAAAGAAGTACGAGAGCGCACCAAAGACACGTTTGGTTTTTGGCGTAAACGTACATTAAACACCGAATCAAATGTGCAATTTGGCGAAGGCGGAGCTGGGACATTCTCAGACGGTAAACTATATAGCCAAGTTAAAGATCCCAAACATTATGGCCGTAAAGTCATCACTGAGTTTGTAGAAGCCGGAGCACCTGAAGAAATTTTATACGTCAGCAAACCTCATATTGGTACTTTTAAATTAGTCACCATGATTGAAAAAATGCGCGCGCGTATTATTGAGCTCGGTGGCGAAATTCGCTTTAGTACTCGTGTAGATGATATTCATTTAGATGATAACCAAGTGACGGGATTAAGCTTGTCAAGCGGTGAGCATTTAGCCACTCGTCATATTGTTTTAGCGGTTGGACACAGTGCCCGTGATACCTTTAAAATGATTTACGACAAAGGTATTTATGTTGAAGCAAAACCATTTTCTGTTGGCTTTAGAATAGAACATAAACAATCAATGATCGACGAATGTCGCTTTGGACCAAACGCTGGTAACCCTATCTTAGGCTCTGCTGATTATAAACTGGTACACCATTGTGATAATGGCCGTACTGTTTATAGTTTTTGTATGTGCCCTGGCGGTACAGTTGTTGCTGCAACCTCTGAAGAAGGGCGTGTTGTTACCAATGGTATGAGCCAATATTCACGTAGTGAACGAAATGCAAACAGTGCAATTGTCGTCGGCATTGACCCTGATACCGATTTCCCAGGACACCCATTAGCAGGTATTGAATTACAACGCCAACTTGAAGAGCAAGCTTACCTCGTTGGTGGCAGTAACTATGATGCACCAGCGCAATTAATTGGTGACTTTCTAAAAGGTAAATCATCTAACGATTTAGGCGATGTACAACCTTCATTTACGCCGGGCATAAAGCTGACAGATTTGGCGCAAGTACTCCCTGCATTTGCAATCGATGCTATTCGTGAGGCAATCCCTGCGTTTAATAAGAAGATCAGAGGCTTCTCTACTAATGATGGCTTACTCACAGGTGTCGAAACCCGTACTTCATCGCCAATCAGTATCAAGCGCGATAAAAGCTTTCAAAGTATCAATACCAAAGGGCTATACCCAGCAGGTGAAGGAGCTGGCTACGCTGGGGGTATTTTATCTGCAGGAATAGATGGTATAAAAGCCGCTGAAGCCGTTGCACTTTCTATGCTTGAAAACACAAAATAAAATCCATTAATAAACACAGTATCGCCGCGATGCTGTGCCTTAATGTTAATTAAAGACATAAAAAAACCTGAGCATGCTCAGGTTTTTTTTATGTGTAAAGCGATCACTTTTTAAGTGACAGCTTGGCACCTTTTAGCGTTTTACGAACATTTGAAATACGTGAACGATTACGCGCTCTTGCTTCACCTGTTGCTTGGCCTGATGGTTTGTTAGCACGACTGCGACGTAAGTGAGCTGGCTTTTTGCCTATTTTATCAATAAGTACTTCACGATTACTTACTTCGTAACCTTCAAGGTATACGCGTTTTATTTTTTGCCCGATTAATGTTTCAATTTCAAACAGCATGTTTTCTTCTTCACGACTGACAAAAGAAATTGCTTGTCCTTCGTTACCGGCTCTACCTGTACGGCCAATACGGTGAACGTAATCTTCAGCAAGCCACGGTAAATCAATATTAATTACACGCGGTAAACCATCAATATCGATACCACGGGCAGCGACTTCAGTGGCCACTAATACTCTCACTTTGCCTTCTTTAAACTCACGTAATGCACGGCGACGATTACCTTGAGATTTATCACCGTGGCACACACCCGCAGCAATACCATCAAGGTTTAGTTCTTTTACAAGTTCATCGGCCGTTTCTTTCATGTTGACGAACACTAATACTTGTTGCCAGTTCTTTTTACCAATAAGCTCAGAAAGTAACTCTTGTTTACGACGTTCTTCAACAGGATAAACCACGTGCTGAACAGTGCTTGCAGTACTGTTGGTTTGATCAACTCGTACAATTTCAGGTTGTTTTAATACCTTTGATGCAAATTGTTTAATCGCAGCTGGGAATGTTGCTGAAAAAAGTAAAATTTGGCGTTCATCAGCACAACTTTTTATAACGCTTTGCATATCGTTGATAAAACCCATATCAAGCATTCTATCGGCTTCATCAAGTACCAAATGTTTCACATTAGCTAAGCTTAAATTACCTAAACGAATATGATCAAGTAAACGCCCTGGTGTGGCAACAACAACATCAACACCTTGTTTTAAAGAGATTTCTTGTCCTGCTGTATTAACACCACCAAATAAACTAACAACATTAAGTGCCGTGTGCTTTGCATACGCTTTAAAGTTATTCGCGATTTGTTCTGCCAATTCTCGCGTTGGTGCAAGAACTAAAGCATTTGGTGCATTATTAGTGCTAAGGGGTGACTCGATTAGCTTTTGAATAATAGGTAAGGCAAAAGCCGCTGTTTTTCCTGTACCAGTTTGTGCACTGGCTAAAACATCTTTACCTTTACGAACAGCTGGAATAGCCGCACGCTGAATGGGCGTAAGGGTGTGATAGTTAAGTTCATCTAACGCCTGAATAAGCTCAGGGGCAAAACTAAAAGATTTAAAATTCATACTGTATAACCTACGGCCACATTATCAAGGGTCGCAAATTATACAGTAAATTACAGACAACAGTTAGTTATAACTTAACTAAAGTGCCTTTTAATGCAACACCTGCCATAATAGTCCCTGCACCACACTCATATTCAGTAGTACTTACCCATTCACGCTTTTTATAATATGACTGAATATTAACAACCGCGTTCATGCCTTCTTTAACCGCACGCTCTTGCAATGCTTTTAGGGCACTTAACATAACCCATTCACAAGCTTCAGTATCAGATTTACCAAATGCATTGGTTTTTTTATTTGTTAAAACCTCACCAAACGTGGCGCTTGCTTTTCCATAAGGTTCACTAGCAAAGTAAAGGGGGATATCTAATAGCGCCGATTTTGCTTTACTTGTCTCTAACAACGATTGAATTGGGTATTTACTAATGTCATCACGAGCTTGTGCATTAAACGCAAGTATTGTGGTAAGTAAGCAAAGTAGGGTTATCATATTTTTCATTTTAATCTCCTTGATGTGTATAAAATTTCCAGGCAAACCCCAGGCCAACAGCTAAGTTATGATGCTGCTTCACCAACGGGCTGGCAATGAGTGAGGAAGCATGTGAAATATTGTAATACTTCACAAATCCCCCTACCCAATACTGTTCATTATCGTAACTTAACCCTAAGGATAAATCACTTCCCGAATAACCGGCTTTCGCATTGTAAACGGGTCGATTTGGCGTACTAAATTGCTCACTCACCGTATAAAAGTAATCATGGTAACGGTTAGTCGCAAAATTCACATTCGCTTTAACACTCAATATAAGCGGGAATTCAGTAAAAAGCTCAATCGGTTGTTGCCCATAGATACCAACTCCGTAACGCCAGCCGATATCACTAATACTAGAAAAATCAGTGGCAATGGCTTTTCGTGTAAACAAGCTAGCATACAGCTGCTGCCCTGTTTTACTATCACCTGTTAGGTAATAATTTAAAGCAGGACCCAGTTCAAGCCCCCAGTCTAAATCTTCCATACCGTCGCGAGCACGACTATCTTCACTGGCAACAGCCGTGCTAAATCCAGCAGAAATATCTAAATGTAATGCTCCATTTTGCCATAAGTAACCAGTAAGACCACTGCGGTCTATATCCAGTTCATCACTAGAGAAGCGAATATAAGGTGAAGGCAGCGTAAATTGTTCACTTTGATCACTTCCTAAATAATGTGGTATCTCTGCTAAAAACACCCCTGCACCCACTTCAAGTTTTGAAGCACTGTGTGTGCAAAAGCTACAAAAAGCCAGTAAACAAAATAAGCTACGCATTACTATTATTGCCAACGTTTAAATATTAATGATGTATTTATACCACCAAATGCAAAATTATTACTCATTACATAATCGGTTTTAATTTCACGCCCTTGTGCTGTTATGTAATCAAGTGGTGCACATTCATCATCAACTTGCGTTAAGTTAATGGTTGGAGCAAACCAATCATCACGCATCATATTAATACTTGCCCATGCTTCAATAGCACCACAGGCACCTAATGTATGACCAAGGTAGCTTTTTAATGAACTAATTGGCTTAGCACCTAAAGCATTAAATGTGGCATGCGATTCAGCAATATCACCGCGATCGGTAGATGTACCGTGCGCATTTACGTAACCAATTTTGTCTGCTGTTAAATCGGCATCTTGTAATGCCATTTCAATCGCTATCTGCATTGTTTGCGAGGTAGGCTGTGTTACATGTTTACCATCTGAATTACAGCCAAAACCAACAACCTCAGCTAAAATAGTTGCACCACGAGCTTTGGCATGCTCATACTCTTCTAAAATCAACGTACCTGCCCCTTCGCCAATGACTAAACCGTCACGGTTTTTATCAAACGGGCGCGGCGACAACTTAGGTGTGTCGTTTTGTGTACTGGTTGCATATAGCGTATCAAATACCGCAGCTTCAGTAACACATAACTCTTCAGCTCCTCCAGCTACCATCACTTTTTGACGGCCAAACTTAATCGCTTCATACGCATAGCCAATGCCTTGCGAACCCGATGTACACGCAGAGCTGGTGGTAATAACACGTCCTTTTAAACCAAAAAACACGCCCACATTCACCGGTGCAGTATGGGCCATCATTTGAATGTAACTGGTCGCGGTTACACCGTTCATTGACCCTGTATCCATCATATTGCCAAACGACACTAACGGTGAGGTAGACCCAATTGAGGAACCATAAGACACGCCAGTGCGGCCATCGGTTAACGCTTCATGTTCAAGCAAACCAGCTTGTTCAAGCGCACGCTCAGTGGCCACCGTTGACATTAATGACACTCGCCCCATTGAGCGAATTTTTTTACGTGAATAATGTGCTGGGCGCGAAAAATCACTAACAGGTGCGCCAAGCTTAGTATTAAGATCGTTAATATAAGCCCAATTATCCATGATAGTAACGGCATTTTCGCCTTTAATAAGTGCAGCTTTAAAATCATCCCAGTTATCACCTAATGCGGTAATAGAGGCCATGCCCGTAATAACAACTCGATTCATTACGACATCCCGCCATTAACTTGAATAACTTGACGAGTAATATAACTGGCGCCTTCAGACATTAAAAATGAAACCGTAGCAGCAACTTCTTCTGGGCGTCCCATTCGATTTGCAGGGATGATCTTCATCATTTCATCAATGGGTAAATCATCTGTCATCCCCGTGTCGATTAAACCCGGTGCAACACAGTTTACGGTGATTTTACGTTTAGCAAGCTCTACCGCCAGCGCTTTTGAAGCACCAATGACCCCAGCTTTAGAGGCACTATAATTAACCTGTCCACGATTACCCGCCACTCCCGAAACCGAAGACATAGCCACAATACGTCCGCCTTTACGTGTACGTACCATTGGCATCACTAAAGGATGCAATACATTGTAAAACCCATCTAGGTTTGTATGCACTACACTGTCCCATTCTTCATCTGTCATTGCCGGAAATGCCGTATCGGCAGTAATACCCGCATTACAAACAACGCCGTAAAAAGCGCCATTTTTTTCTACGTATTCGTCTAATACTGTTTTTGCTTGTGCCCGATTGGCAACATCAAACTGTAAAATATCAACATCAACACCTAGCGCTGAAATTTCAGCTTTTACTTGCTCTGCGGCGTCAATCCCAGAGCGACAATGTAAACTAATAGCAAAGCCATCTTTAGCCAATGCAATAGCCACAGCTTTACCAATGCCTTTACTTGAACCGGTCACTAATATACGTTTTGACATTACAATTGCTCCGCTAAAAATTGCTCTGGGTTTTGTGGTTGAAAAACATTTATTTTTGCTTCAACAACAACACTTTCATCGTTTTTAATAATACACTCAAATGCACTTAAACCATTCGGCTCGCTGTAGAGCTTTTCTACATCAATCGTTAAAGTGCAATCTAATTTAAACTTGCTAGTGTGCATTTTATATTTTCGGCTGCTCACTAAAAAGCCAATAGCGACATCATCACCATTGTCTATCTGATTCGCATTAGCATACGCGGCAATAGTTTGAGCCATGTACTCAATGCCAACATGGCTTGGTACTGATTGTGTGTGTTGATCATAAAAATTGCTGTGTTTAGTGATAGTCACGCCACAACGGGCACTGCTATCATCGTAACGAATCAATTCGTCAATTAAGATCATCGGTCTAGTATGCGGCAAAATGCTTTCTATCGTGTGTGTGTTCATCGTTATAATCCAATAAGAACGCTAACATTATTGCCACCAAAGGCAAATGAGTTAGATAAACAAGTAGTAATAGGTTGACTGTGCTGAGTCCCTGGCGGAACTAAATTAATAGGAGGTAAATTACTATCACGTTGACCATCCCAAACGTGTCCTGCGAAATCAGTGCCCCCTAATAATAGCCAACAAAAGCCTATTTCAGTGGCCCCTGCGGCGCCTAAAGTATGTCCAATTAAACCTTTTGACGAACTACACGCAACATGGCAACCAAATACATCGGCAACAGCAAGTGCTTCCATTTCATCATTTTTAGGTGTCGCAGTCCCATGCAAATTAATATAATCAACACGACTTGCACTATAACCGGCATGATTTAATGCACTTTGCATCGCACGGCTTGCGCCTTCACCTGCAGGATGCGGTGCCGACATATGATGGGCATCACTTGACTCACCCACCCCGAGTAACTTAACACTCCCCGATTCTTTACTCACAATGGCTAAGGCCGCAGCTTCACCTAAATTAATACCATCACGGTTCACACTCGAAGGGTTACATACTCCCGCCGAAGTCGAAGCTAACGCATGAAAGCCATTAACGGTCATACCACATAAGCTATCTACGCCCCCAACGATGGCCGCATCAGCTAACCCATTACTGATAAGTTCTTGTGCAGTGGCAAATGCTTTGGCACTGGAAGAACACGCGGTTGAAAGCGTCATCGACAACCCGCTTACTTTTAACTCGCTACTAATAAATTGCGATAAGTTATCCATCTCTTGCTGTTGATAACAATAATTATCTGGAAATTCGCCCGTTAGATTTAACTGTGTCATTGCTTGCTCACCTTGGGCAATACCAGAGGTGCTGGTGCCAACAATAACAGCAATACGATGGGCACCATATTTCGCAATTAACGCTTCTACCGGCAATCTAAGTTGCGCTAAAGCAAGGCTCGCTAATTGATTATTTCGGGTTTGAAATTCAATCCGTTTACCCGATAAATCAGGCAAAGGCAACGTGACACTGGCAACATGAATAGGGCCTTCATTAAGTAACACTTCATTTATTGCAATGCCATCTTGTTTACCCGCTAATAAATTATCCTTAATGGTTTTATTATCACCACCGAGCGCATTCACCATCGCATAGTGATTAATAAAAAGAGTGTGTTCCATATTAATATTCTTCTAATCTTTGTATGTTAAGACGATATTGTTGTTCATGCTCTGTTAGTTGAGTCAACGCGCCATTATAGGTTATTTCTCGAATTAATGCGTTATTTCGATAAAAAAGTCGAGTTAGTTGGCCATTTTTTGTTACTTGTTCAACAGCAACATTCGCCATCGCGGCACGTCTTATTGCATCAATCGGCCAAAAAGCACTTTGCATATCGTAAATTACTTTTGTGGGATCTAAAGCTGCATTGAGTACTTCCGCGTTTATAAACTGCCCAGTATTACTATCAAATTTTAGCTGGCTTATTGGCATGCCTTCGGGTGTTAATGCGGCAACATTTATAATGTGTTGTTCAAATTCAGTTGAGACTATTAATGAGTGTTCAACCACACCTGAAAACGTAAAACTCTCAAGCCAACCGCGTCCCACTAATTGTTCAGTAATGGGCATCAAGCTAAATAAAGCCGGCGCTTTTACACGGCTATTAATTGCACTTTCGCATCCAACTAAAGTAAACAAATAAAAAGCGATGACGAGTAATTTATAGTGTGATAAATAACCCATTTAAATCACTGATGCCATTGTTTCACTGGTATCCTCTGGTTCGCATATCTGCTGTAAAATACGCAGTCCACGCTCGGTATTTTTTACAAATGGATTCTCTTTATCCCACGCATACCCGGCTAAAATAGAACATACCATCGCTTTTACATCAGGTTGGCCATCGGAGAAAAAGATAACTGACTGTAAACTGGTGTCATACCACGAATTAACAAAGTATTTAAATACATCTATACCTTCACGCAATGGCACTTCATAGTCATGTTTCCAATCAACGGGCGCACCATTTAATTGCTTTATAACCAATTCAGACGCCTGCACTGCAGAGCGAAGTGCAATGGTGACACCGGATGAAAAAACGGGATCTAAAAACTCACCAGCGTTACCTAGTAGGGCAAAATTATCACCGTGTAAGCGTTTTACATTCGCTGAGTAACCACCAATGGTGCGCACTGGGGCAATAATTTTGGCATCACTGAGTAAAGAAGATAAATTGTCGTCTTCTTTAATAAAGCTTAGCAATGTTTGCTCTAAGTCTTTATCGCCTTTAACGATTTGATCTGTTTCGCCAACCACACCAACACTAATTGTACTGTCGCTAAAAGGGATAGCCCAAAACCAAACATCGGGTAAAGTGGGATGAACAGTAATTAAAATTTTATTACGATCGAATTGGCTGTCACAAATATTGTCTTTAAAGTGAGTAAATATGGCTTTGCGTTTAGTCAGCTCGCTGGGCTCTTCTAAATCCATTAAACGAGGCAAAACTCGGCCAAAACCGCTGCCATCGAGTGTAAAACGTGCACTAATTTTTGTTGTTTCTTGTGTATTTAAATCTACGACTTCTAAAACCGTGCCTTCACTATCAGTAGAAAAGCCCGTAACACTATGAGAAAAACGAATTTCAGCACCTTGTTTTATAGCTTGCTCAGCGAGCAAGTTATCAAACTGAGCGCGTTTAACTTGGTAGGTTGTCCCTGGGCCTTTACTAAATTTTTCTTCAAAGTTAAAGTTAGTGTGATGGCCACTGCGATAAAATGCGGCACCATTTTTAAATTGAAAACCTAATTCATCAGCTTGTTCAAGTAATGCCTCTAACATATTAGCTTGTGCTAAATAACTCATTGATTGCGGTAATAAACTCTCGCCAATAGAAAAACGTGGAAACGTATCACGCTCAACTAAACATACCGATAATCCTTGTTGCATTAATAAACTTGCCGCCACGGTTGCCGATGGTCCAGCGCCTATAATCGTTACATCATAATCGAAAGATGCCATTAAATAATCCTTTTTGATATCTGAGCTAAACGTGGTGCAATAAAAAACACCACAACCACTCCTACAAACACGGTAAAACCAAATTGGCTAATCGCAGGAGTTGAACTAAAAATTAAAATTGCAAACACAAACAGTGAACTGAGCGCTGATACGGTCGTTGTCAGCGTAATTTTTTCACAACATCCATGTTCGGCATAAAAAACACAGTAATCTAATCCTAACGCAAGAATTAAAATCCCTGCGACATAGTTAAAAATACTTAACTGTTCGAATACCAATAAGCTACACAATAAAGCAAGTAACATAGCAATAACGGGACGGCTAACGGCTAATACTGCACGGCTAAAACCATATCGTTTAGTAAATACAATTAAAGCACCTAATAACGCTAACAGGTAAATACCGATTAATTGGTTTTTAAACTGGCCAATTTGCTCGCTTACCAAACCTACTTTATCAATAAAACTTGTACCTTCATAGGTACTTAGATCATGTTTTAATACATTAACATCCGTTATATTAGCTAACTTAATAACACTAAAAAAATGCGCCGATTGCACCAACCATTGATTTGCATACATAGCGCTTATTGGCATCGTTTGCCATTGCTGAGGTGTTAAAAAAACCTCGTCTTGGGTTGTTATAACTCGATTGCCAAGCAGTTGTTGTAATGGCTCAAACATGCCTTGCTCATAACCTTGATATATTAGTTGCTGGGCCGATTTTTGTGTATTCACACTGGGTAACCAAGTGCTAATAGAAGAGAAATCAGCAATAACACCTTGCTCACGTAAACGCGTTAATAAAGGAGTGAGCGATTCACTGCGCAATAATGTTTGTTGTGCGCTTTCACCTTGCACTAAAATATAACGGCTATCCCAATTAGCACCTAAAATAGTCATTATTTTTTGTTGTTGTTCGTTTAAACTCGCCTTTGAGCTATAAAACAATCGAGGATCATTTTGCGAAGGAGATACCCACAGCACCGCTATAACCGCAATCGTTCCTAACCAAACCCATATGGGTGAAATCCGCCACTGTAAGTAACGTAGTTGCAGCGCGTTTAGCTGAGAAATATAACGTGGAATTGAAAGCGATTTTGCATGAATAAAGCCACTTAACAGCGGAAAGACCAACATGACACACAACAATGCGCCAAATAACCCAGCCACAGTAAATACCGCGATTTGTTTGAACAAGTTAAGGGGCGTTAACATTAAAATCAAATAACCTGCGGTTGTCGTAATAAACCCTAACAACAATGAGCTACGAATTGAGTTTAAAGGGTTTTTAAAGTTTAGTTTACTCGCAAATCGCAATTCACTTAAAGCATGAAAACTATAATCAGCAGCAATACCAATTAGTGTGACGGCAAAGACTAATGTTAAAATATTAACGTCATTAAAAAATAACTGCAGTGCAGCAAAACCGTATAACACACTCACCGAAACCACAAATAAAGTACACAACACACTACTCATACTACGATAAACAACACACAATAAAAGCAAGGTAGCGACAATAGATAAGCTGCCATATAAGGTCATTTCATGCTCAGCACTACGACTGGCATCGGCGGTAAAAAAAGCCGCGCCTGTCACAAGCACTTCGCTAAGCGGGTCGACTTCAATCCCCTCTATATGCTGAACAATCTCTTTGGCCGTATTTATATCAAGCCCGGGTTTATCACTATTAAAATAGATCAGTACATAAAAAGTAGGTTGATCATTAACGACATGCTGCGCAATTAAGAAACCTTGCTCGTTGGTTAAGTTTAACGCGGGTAAATTTTGGCGAGTAAAAAAGTCAGCTAACGATAATGTCATATCGTATTCAAAGGTCGCAGCAATCCAGGGCGATCCAATGTCATTTAATAAATTAAATTGCAGATTAAATAATGTGTCTTTATCACCGCTTTGTAGTGCTTTAGCAAAAGAGGCGCTCACTAGCTTTTGGGCATAAGGGGCGTAACTTTGGCTTATTTCATCTAATGTAGGGAGCTTAGAAAATTGGCTTTTAACCGTAATGTGATCTAATTCAGCAAGCTTATTGGCAAAGGCACGTGCTTGGTGTATTGCTAAATTTTTATCTTTATTACCTATTAATACAATATGCTGGCGTAACTGTTGCTGCTCAACTTTATTCGTCGCAGCAGCAACGATAGGATCTTGTTGTATGTCAAATACTTGGTTTATATCTGCCACCACAGTAAAACTATGGTTTAACTGTAAATATATAAACACAGCTAACAATAACGTTAACTGCGCACACCAAATAAAAAATTTATTGCGCGAGCTTAACTTTATCCATTTCATTTTGTGTCAGCGCCTTGCTTTTTAGCGTCATTGTTATTGTTGTTTGGTTTTTTTGCTGATCGGTTATCATTATCTGTCGTTGCGTTTCGCCTTCTGCGCATAACAAAACGGTTTCAAACAAATTTAAAATTTGTGTATCAATCGGCTTTAGTTCAATACACGTAGCCACGTCTTGAGGTGTTATTTGCCAATCTTGCGAAGCAATACGGCCACTGAGCAATTTAGCTAAAAGCTGATTAAAACGCTGCTCTTTAGTAACTAACTGATAACGAGCCTCGTTAGCATCTCGGCGGTAAATCCCTTGCGCTAACAGTAACATTTCACTTTCTAATGGTGTTAGCGTGTGCCAATAAACTTGCGCGTCATACAAGATAAAATTGCCTGTCGATTTAATTTTTCGTTTTAAAAATGTGAATTTTTTTTGTTGCTCAAACTGCCACACACTATCGTTAATTGTAAATTGGTTTAAATCTACATCGGTTGACTTTGCCTGTACAACAGTACTGAGGGCCGTTAACACGAGTAAAAAATTAAAAAGCTTATACATAGGCTTTTACTTTATCGGTAAATACAGCCGGAGATTCAAACTGTAGCTCTTCATTAACTAAATCAATCGCCACTTGAATAGTGTAAGCTTTATTTAAGATTTTATGACTATCTAAACATTCAATTTTATAGTCGATTTTAATCCTCGTTTCATACTCAACCAAATCTGCATGAATACGAATACGAGAACCAAATTTGGCCGACGCAACATACTTTAAGCGCATATCAACTATCGGCCACATATAGCCAGACTCTTCCATCGCATTGTAATTATATCCAATTTTATTTAATAGCTCGCAACGCGCATCTTCAATGTATTTCACATAGTTACCGTGCCATACAATACGCATTGGATCTAAATCATAAAATGGCACCACCATATCTAATGATGCACTTACAATGGCTTTGGACTTTTTCATAGCTTTCCTAATGTAAATTATTGGTATAAAGACCAACGTTGAGTTTGGATATACTCAATAGTTTGACGTAACAATTTATCAGTAGGTCTATCTTCTTCAAGTAAATCAAAAAAGCTAGCTACATCATCAATCATTGCCGTAATTTCTGGGTTAAGTGAGTCCGCGTCTATTTCATTATTTAAAATGCGAATACGTACTCCCTGCACTGCCGCTAATAAAGTAGCGGCTAGTACTTGCTCTGTTAATTGTAAAATGCGCAAACAATCACGTGCAGCAATTGTCCCCATACTTACTTTATCTTGGTTATGACACTCTGTAGAACGCGAAAAAACACTCGCAGGCATGGTTAATTTAAGTGCCTCGGCAGTCCATGCAGAACACCCTATTTGTATCGCTTTAAAACCATGATTTATGTAACTGCGCTCACTTGAGGCAGCACTTAAGTTAGATGGCAAGCCATGATTCATTTTTACATCAACTAGCGTGGCAATTTGGCGATCAGCTAAATCGGCTAAATTAGCAACACAGTTTTTCATCGAATCCATTGCCATTGCAATGTGGCCACCATAAAAGTGCCCGCCGTGTAATACATGCTCGCCAACCCCGTCAATAATCGGGTTATCGTTAGCACTGTTTAACTCGTTTTCAATCATGTTACGTAGCCAAGGTAAACTATCCTCTAGTACACCAATAACATGCGGTGCGCAACGAATCGAGTATCGATCTTGTAAACGATGAGAGTTACGTGGGTGCTCAACATGATTTAAATCGTGCTGAATACGTTTAGCTACATTTTGCTGACCTGGATGTGGCTTCACGCTGAATAAAATATCATCAAAGTGATTACTATTGCCTTTAAGTGCAATACTTGCCAACGCAGTTATACGCGTCATTAGTTTGCTTGCATATTCACTACGGTCATAAGCTTGACACGCTAACGCAGTCATCACTGCGGTACCGTTCATAATCGCTAAGCCTTCTTTAGGGCGCAAAGTAATAGGCTCTATACCTTCTTGCTCAAACGCAACCAGTGAATTAACTACTTGGTCTTTGTAATAGGTGTCGCGCTCACCAATTAAGCTACCCGCCACGTACGATAATGGGGTTAAATCACCACTTGCTCCTACCGACCCTTCTTGTGGGATCACTGGGATAATATCGCGGTTAATCATTTCAACGAGTAGTTTTAATAAATCCCAGCTCACACCTGAGTAACCTTGAGATAATGAAGCTAAACGTGCCGCTAATATTAACTTGCCTTGTTCTTTGGTAAAAAAGTCACCTAAACCACAACCATGAAAGCGAGTTAAGTGCATTGGCAACTCGTTAACCAGCTCAAGTGGAATTTCAACAGTACATGAATCACCGTAGCCGGTTGTTACACCATAAATATGACCTTCGTCTTTTAAAAGCTTATCTAAAAAAGCAACGGCACTGTCAATTTTTTCTGCAAATTGTGAATCGCCTGATAAAGCAACGCTACGATCATTTTTAACAACACTGATAATATCTTCGATTGTCAAACGTCCTGCACCAAATAACAGGTGGTTTGATTTATTATTTTCCATTTACTGAATTCTCCAGATCTTTACTAGGCTTAGGATCATTGTTTGACGATTTAGGCCAAAAATTAAAAAAATTGTACCATTGGTAAGGGGCTTTCATACAATAGAACTCTAACCGCTGGGCAAAACGATTAGCCATTGCTTGAAAGTGAGCTTGACGGTCTTTACGTTTAACTTTTACAGGATCGGCAAACTTTTCGATATACGTTTTATAACCGCCTTGTTCATTTAAACAAAACATTAAAAAAACCGGGCATTCCATAATATTGGCTAATGCAAAAGGCCCCACGGCAAACGGGGCTTGTTCACCTAAAAAAGAGGCTTTATGAACACTGTCGGGGTTATTTACAGACGTTCTGTCGGCAAAAATAACAATGGCTTCACCATCATCAATTTTTTGTTTTAGTTTAATCGTGTCATCAATACCAAAGTCATTAATATGAATAAAGTTAATCGCAGCATCCTGATTCACCTTTTTCAAAAAATTATTAAACGACGGTGTATGCTCATTATAAGTAATCACATTAAGTGGGCGTTTGTTTTCACCCATACTAAAAATAGCGCGACAAATCTCCATGTTACCTAAATGGGCACTAAAAATAACCGCGCCTTTGCTTTGTAACAGTTCTTCGTACCCTTGCGGTGTAGCTATTTCTAAATCTTTTATATTAACTTTGCCTAACCAGGCATCAAATTTATCTAAAATCGCCATACCAAATGAAAAATACAGCTTAAACCCTTGCTTAAATCGCGCCCAACCTTGGCGCTTTGGCTGGTTCATTGTCGTATTTAGGTTATCTAAGTAATGCCAAATTGCCTGACGTGATAATCGCCCTGTGACATAAAAATAAAACATCACTGGCGTTAATACTATTTTAAATAACCATTTACCAAACACTTTATAAATAAAGACTAATATTTCAATGCCCAACATCGATCCGCGCTCTTTTAGCTCAGACCAATGAAATGCGGTTTGTTCTTTTTGCTGTTCTGACACCGCGATTCCTATTTAAACTTATTTGCAATTAAACGAGGTAAGCGAAGTAACATTCCAAAAAATAAGCGGGTATGCATTTTTGAAATTAATACGTTATCTTCCCAAACATTAAAATGTGAAACGCCGTTTTCGGGGTAATGGACCTTAGTTTTAATAAACTCAACAGGCGTACCTTGCCAAAAAAGCTTCACCATTATTTCGATGTCAAAGTCCATTTTATTGCCCAAAGTTGAGCTTTTAATTAAACGGTCGTACGCGGCTAATGGATACACTCTAAAACCACACATGGTATCTTTTAATTGCAATGATAACGTTTCTATATACACCCAAAAATGCGTAATAAAACGCCCATAATAACGCCCTTTTGAAATAGAGCTATCGTAAACTGGCTGACCACTAACTAATGCGGTGGGTGCAAACTTAGACCGGCTAATTAATTGCTCAACATCATTTAAATCATGCTGTCCATCCGCATCAACTTGTATGGCGTGCGTCCAACCTGCTGTAAACGCATGGCTTAACCCTGTTTGCACTGCGGCACCTTTGCCTCCATTTTGACTACGACGCACCAGTGTGACTAACTCAAACTTATTCGCGACTTTATCTAAAACTTGCTGTGTTTGTGCATCAGAGCCATCATCAACCAAAATAATTGGTAAATTAAAGGCCACTAAAGCATCGAGTGTGTCTTCAATGACAAGATGATGATTATAATTTGGGATCACAAATCCATATTGACTCATAATTTTATATCTCTTATTGGCCTAATCAGCGATGACAACTTTGCCTGAGGCATGCTGGCCATGTGTAGAGCTATAGCTAAAGCTGTATTTATTCGTCTTAATTTCCTTAAGCACCAACTCTACTTGATAATTTGGTTGTACAATTATTTGAAATTTTAAAGCATCAACCGACATCACTTTATCGCAATCTACCTGCAAATACGTCTTTAAATAATGCATAACCCAATCTAACTGAACCACACCGGGTAATATTGCAGCTTGATCAAAATGACCTTGAAAATAATATAGATTTTCTGGAATCGTTAAATTTAAGCGTACACTTTGTGGCGTTTTTTCAATTACTTCGCAAATCGGCTTATATACAAAATCAGTCAAACAATTTCTCCAATTGTGTTTTTTCAAGTTTACCTTGAGAATTAAAAGGTAAAGCAGGTAAATAACGAAACTTTCTTGGTATTACCAGCGCTTCAAAATATGCCTTTAAATGCTGTTTTATCAACTGCGAAAATTTAAATTTCCCCAGTTTTTCAAGCGCTGCTAAACCTTGTGGGTTGAGTGCTAATACACACGCAATTTCATTTCGTTTATTTGGGTTATCGTTATGTTCAAGTAATAAAACATAACTTTCATCAATATAATGATGTTGATTAACACGGTGCATTATTTCATCTAATGAGCAGCGCTTTTCTTCTATTTTAACAACCCTATCTGCGCGCCCTAAAAGTATAAAGCAGCCTTCATCAAGAATTTGCGCCGTATCGTCGGTTTGATACCACTGGGCGTCATTGACATAAGGTGACGAAATAACTAATCGTTGCTGCTCATCTAACTGCAATTTAATTGCATCAAAGGCTTGCCAGTATTTATTTTTGCACTGTTGTCGCCATGCAATACCGCCTGTTTCTGTACTACCTAACACTTCAACGGGAGCAAAACCAAATTGTTCATGCAATAGATTTGCAGCGGTTGGTTGCAGCGGCCCCCCTGAAGAAAAACAACAACTCAACTGTTTTGCCAACGGGGTGAGTACGTTATCTTGCACTAAGCGATGATAATATGCTGGGCTACTGATCAAAGTGTAACGTTTACTCTTATCATTATTTTGCGTGATAAAATGCAATAAATGCTCTGGGTATTCGAAGTTTTGCAAACACATGTCTAAATTGGCATACAATGGCAATAGTATTTTATAAAGCAATCCATAAATATGTTGGTGTGAGACAGTGGCAACAACCATTGTATTATCAATCTGATCAGCAAACTTTTCACAAAGCACTTTTACTTCAAGTAGCAAAGCGTTAAATTTTTTATCGATTGCTTTAGGCACCCCACTAGAGCCTGAGGTGTAAAAACGAATATCGGCTTGTTCATCTATTTCTATATCGCCACATTGCTCAACAATACATGTCGAATTAAATGCCACTTGCTGATCGCAAACTTCTTGCGAACCAGCATAAGCCTCAGCGTCTTTTAAACATAACTTTAATGATTCAACTTGGCCATTTTGCGGTAAAACTACCGATTTTTTTGCCACCAATAATGCAAAAAATAGCACGCTAAATTGGTAACTATCTGCATCAAACAGCAACCAGCGTTGCTGCGAACGAGCAGAAAAAACAGCTGCATGCCCCAACACTTGCTTTTGCCAATGAGAAAAATCAACGTTTTCCCCAAAAAATGTATTATTATTACTTGGCCACTTCATCAGAATTATTCTTTGCCTTTTGCCATCTTCGAACTAAAAATTCAACTGCCATAATGAGTCCCATAAAAATATAGGAAATCAACCCATTGTAAGTTAACCATACCGCGGGATCCGGATGAAACACCGTAGCCCCTGCAATAGAGCCATTAATAATAAAAAAGCCGCACCATACCTTAGTCACTTGCCGAGTATAATGGCGCCCTTTTTCATCAAGGGTTTCAAATTTGCTGGCAATCATTTCTACAACACTTGGGGATTGATATAACGAATATAAAAACACCACTAAAAAACACGCATTAATTACCACCGGATAAAACTTAAGGGCTAATGCCGAATTAGCTAAAGTGGCAAAAACAAGTAAACCAACACCGCTAATTGTCATTATTTTTAAGTGGGGAATACTTGCTTTTGTATTTTTTACTACAAAGTGACGCAACAATAAAATAGCGGCAAAAAAGCCACCAACAACTGCGGGCTCACTGTACTTTAAGCCAAAAAAAACGGCTAAAGGATAACTAAAGAGTAAGCCAGCGAGCAGTGCTTTTTTCATTATGCGTGTGTAGTCATTAATTTTTCAACAGCATCAATAACATCTTGTACAGTTCGTACTTGTTTAAAATCGTTAGGTTCAATTTTTTTGCCTGTTTGCTCACGCAACTTCACAACCAAATCAACTGCATCAATACTGTCTAGGTCGAGGTCTTCATATAGATGAGCCGTACGGGTGATGTCATCTGCTTCGATTTCAAAATATTCTTGTAAAATTTCGCTTAACATTGCAAAAATTTTATCGCCATTATTCATGTTGTCATTACTCATTAGTTTATCCAAAACAATATTTTTATGCGCGGGTCGACGCAATAAAGTCACAAAGGGTTTTTACTGAATAAAAGTGCTTTTTACTGTCATCAGTATTGCCATCAATTTTTACATCAAACTCTTTTTTTATTGCCACACCCAGCTCAAGTGCATCAATTGAATCTAGACCTAAGCCATCAACAAAAAGTGCTTCTTCATCATTAATATCTGATGTTTCGATATCTTCTAAGTCCAATGTTTCAATGATTAGTTGTTTTACTTGTGTGCTTAAATCACTCATGATTTAATTTTTCCTTGTTAAAATAAGCTTGTAAATCGCGAGTTAACTCACGTACAGCGTTGGTTATTTGATCGTGTTGTAAATAAGGTTCAATCGAAAATCCAGGTAGCGCCCGAAGTTTAAATGTAAAACGGCGGTCAGTGACTTGGTACCATTTTTGCCCTTTTGTTAATGTTACAGGGCTAACATTTAAGTATACAGGTAATAAGGTCGCTTGCGTACGCAGCGCAATATTTGCAACCCCTCGTTTAAATTTCCATTCTTTACCAGGCACGCTACGTGTCCCTTCAGGAAATACTATTAAATTATTTCCTTGGCCAAAACTATGTTGGCACTTTTTTAAAAAAAACTCGGGATCTGAGTCGTTATTAATATAACCGGTTGCATTTACCACCCCTTTTAAAAATGGGTTCTTCCACAAATCGGCTTTAACGACACAATCAGCATGGCGTACTAACGAAATAAGCACGACCACATCAATCAAAGAGGGGTGGTTTGCAATAATTAATTTGCCTTTGGCATGCTTTAATTCGTTTTTTTGTTCTATATCTAAGCGAAGAATTCCAACTAAACGCATATAGCCTACAAAAAATTTAAAGCTGTAGTGCACCGCAGTGCGGGCAGCTTTATTACGTGTAGTAACATCACGATAAATTATACGTTGTAGCGAAAACACAACAATTGACAGCATTAAACCACCAACACTGAATAATGCAAAAGCACTGCCTGTGGCCAATAACCGATAAAGTTTTATAAGTTTATTTTTCATTGCGCGATAGCGACCAATTAAAACGTTTAGACTCAATCGTTAATTGTGAGCTATCGCCATAATAAAAGCGTAAAAAATCAAGAGCCTGTAATTGGCTACTCTCTTCATCAAGGTTAGGGATTTGGCTAGTAAAATTAAGTTCAAAGTTCGCACTATTATTGCCAGGCTCAATTAAGAGCGCCACTGCAATGTTATCTGGTTGCTGCTTTACATATTGTTGATAATGTTCAGGAACACCTTGGTCGCTGTATACATACAAAATACGAGGATAGCCATAACGTTGCATTTTAGCGATTGCATCAACTAAGCCCATAAAGAAGCTATCTTCACCTGCTGCAACGGCACTAAGAGGGGCTTTATTTTTTGTAAAAATGCTGAATAACCCGCCCACCGCATTATGAACAGATAAACCAAAATGCGTTGGTGATAATGCTTCTTTATCTGCAACATCGCTGATCAATTTTGTGGTTTTATGTAAATCGCCATGACGAGACGAAAATACGCTAGCAATATCGTGTTGGTAATCGCCACTGGCTTCTAGTGCACAATGTAAGGTAATTTTAGCAAACGCACTTAATCTGCGGCGTTGCATCGCTGGCATTTGAGTTAATGTTGGTAAGGGCAAACTTTGCGACTGAGTCACAAGGTTTTGTGCATATTGTTGCCAATCTTGAGTTGATGTTTTGCCATCTCCCCACGCAACACACTTTGAGATAACAAACTGCAAGCGTAATAATCCTTATCACTGGTCTAAAATAAAAATGAGGGTAAATACTACAGTTGCTGTTTAATGGATTCAAGCAAAACTGTATCTTGGATTAACTTTCGTTTACAAAGCCATCAACAGCTAATACTTTAACCCTACAATAACGTGCTTTACTGTCTTCTTGCCAGATAACCATAACGGCAAAATCAATGAGTTTAAGGCTCATATCAGTATTTATTAGTAAACGGCTTTTTTCTTGGGCTTGTTCGCTACACCCTAAAAAAACATTAGGTCCATTTATCGAAAACGTACTTGCTAAATAATAATTGGCAGCATTGCCTACCGTTGCCACAAAGCTTAACGGTTTAATAGCCTCTTGTTGAGCTAAATCTTGTAGCATCGACTGCATAAGCTCGCTGGAAAAGTAATCAGCACAACTATATAAACCAATACGATCATTTAACTGAAGGTTTTTAGTGGCTTTATAGACAGCAAGTAAGGCAATTAAAGTAAATGAGTCCATGCGCCTAACCACCAGCTCGGTTTCTTCTTTAACCTTTTTTCGCAGTGTCTTTATATCCGTACTTTTATCAAACGTAACTTGCGCACTGGCTATTTCTTTCATTTTAAAGTCCATTAAACACGTTGCAACACTAACGCAGCATTGTTGCCACCAAAGCCAAAGTAGTTAAATAAAATAGTATTGATGCTTGGAGTTTTTTCATTATCATAAAAAGGCCACATAAGCTCTACACCTTCATTATTTACATACTCAGGAATAGGTAAAAAAGGAATCGATTTAGCAATAAATTGATTAAACAGCGCGATTTCTATCACCCCACATGCCCCTAATGTGTGCCCAGTAAAAGGCTTAAAAGCCACAATGGCAGGGCGATTATCAATAAAAATTTGTGTCAGGGCGTTACTTTCTGCTTCATCATTGCCCAATGTAGCCGTTCCATGCACCTTAATTAAATCAATAGTGTTAGCTGTAACTTGGCTTTGTCTCATGGCGTCGTTAATGACTTGGGCAATATGGCTGCCATCTTCTTTTGTCATCGTTAAGCTATATGTATCGCACGATGATGCCCCCCCAAGTACCTTTAATAAACATTGGCTATTAGGTGTCGCTGATAAATAGAGTGCCCCCAACCCTTCGCCCAACACTAAGCCAGAGCGTGACTTTGCAAAGGCATTTAAACCCGTCTTACTTATTAAGTCTAACGATTTAAAGCCTTCCACTGTCAGTGGGTTATAAAACTCACAACCAATCACCAAGGCATGCTCTATGCTGCCTTGGCTAATTAAACGAGAGGCATATAAACACGCATTTGCGCTGGCAGTACATGCTGTACTAAAGGTAAATTCAAGTGCCGCTAAACCATACTTTGCAACCAGTGCCTGACTTATTTTATCGGTTTTAGAAAGCCAAAGATCATCGTTATCACCTATTTGTACCGCACTAATATCTAATGAGGTTGACCCTAACAGCAAGGTCGTATTAGCGCATTGTTCTTTACTCAATTGTAATGTTGAAAACACCGGGGCTAATAGGGAATCAAAGTGAGCCATAATCTGCTCAAAACTTGCTTTTTCAACGCACTGGTTAAAGCTTTTAAATGCCACCGGGAGGTTGTCTTGCGCTAAAACATCGGTTGCCTCCATTGTAATAGGCGCACAAATGACATTCGCAGCATTTAAAAATACGTCTCGCTTTTGCATTACTTTGCTTGCTCTTTAACGATAAAATCAACAATGGTATCGATTGACTGTAAATGTTTACGGGTTTCTTTAGAGCCTTCGACTTTAATACCAAAATGCTGCTTTAAAACTAAAGACAGCTGAAGTGCATCGAGTGAGTCTAAATTGATACGTGATTTGCTACCAAATAAAGGCTCTGAGTCAATAATATCTTCCGGTGAAAAATCATCTTCTTTATCGCATTCTGTTATTATTAATTGTTTTAATTGCAATTTTATATCGTCTAGTTCCACGTTAAGTTCCTCATTTTATTATTAAATATCCATAAAGCTGACAAAAAGCATACTACGGTAAAACCCCAAAGTAATACAATGTTGTACCAAAAATTACTATCGTGTGTGTCGCTCATTAAATATCTCAGTAACTGAGCAGACCAATACATAGGTGAGCCATGTGCAATCAGCGCTAAGTTATCTGGCATAAGTTCCAATGGCACCATAAAACCACTTAATGCGGCAATAATAATGTTAACGCCCCCTCCAACGACCATCGCTTGTTCAAAGCTAGTGACAATGCTCGCTATTAATAAGGCAAACGCAATAGCGCCTGCGGCCACACTAACAATAGCGATGAGTACAAAACTAATGTCATGCAGCAAGAGCATGGGTTGCCCTAAAAAATAAGGAATGCAAATACACCCAATGAGCCCAAGCACTGCCATTTGTATAAAACTCACCACCATAAACGCACAGCCTTTATTAAAAAAGTAACGAGTCATGGTAATGGGATACGTTTTTAAGCGAATTAAGGTGCCATTTACCCGCTCATTAATAAAGGTTAACGACATCGGTAACACAATAAAATACACACCAAAAACTAACCACGCAGGGATACTGTTTAACGCTGGGTTTTCCAGCGGCTGTTCCACTTGGGGGGCAATTAAATAACCGACATCAGCAGAGCTCACTACTTGATCAAGTTGTTGCTCAAGGCTTTGTTCGGGGTCTAAATCACCAGTGTCGAGCATATATAAATAAAGCTTTAACTGGGCTAAGCTTGCTTTAATTTTTTCGTTAAGTAATAACCGACTTTGCGGTGCTAAGTTCGCATCTAAATTTAACTTTATTTGGCTGTCACCCTGGCGCATTAAAAAAAGTGCATCCACCCCTTTTACTAAAGTCAGCTCATTTTTACTCTGTGGCGAAATGCTAAACCCTTGTCGTGTTAATAAACCTGCAAATACCTCACTGTGATGACTGTTTTGAGCACCTATGAGTTTAATAGTCAGTAACGCATTCATATTTTGCTGCGACTGACTATTAGCAAGTGTCATAATAATCATAAAAATAACGGGCATTAAAATCAGTACCGCTAAACTATGTAAATCATGACTAATTAACCGCGCTTCTTTTTTTAGGGTATGAATTAACATACAACCTCCGTAAACAACTCGCGATATAACTGCTCAATATAGTTATCAGAAAAACTCACTGTTTTAAGTTCATCTGTTAATTGCCCTAGCGCTAAAAAAGCCTCACTCAGTTGTTTTGCATTATTAGCAACAACACGATATTGAGCGCTTGTATCTACACATTCTACATTATTAAATGCGCGTAATTGCTGTTTGCTAAGAACACGATACGTCGTAAACGTTAAACTCAACTGTTGCTGAGAAAGCGCTTCATGTGCAACTAATTTACCTTGGCGAATAAACACAACGTTATCACATAACTGCGCAACTTCATGCAGTAAATGCGAGGTATAAACCAAGGTTTTCCCCTGCTCTTTTAATTTAATTAATAAGCGAATAATACTGTCACGCGATAAAGGGTCGATCCCCACAGTAGGTTCATCTAAAAAAATAATATCGGGTTGTTTGCTCAATGCAATGGCAATATTTAAACGTCGTTTATACCCACCCGACAGTGTGCCACTGCGTTGTTTAGCTACATTTTCTAACTCACATTGTGCAAGTACATTAGTAATAATCGAGGTATGTTTAGCGGTGTTTTTTTCACTAATCGAAACAAAAAAAGCCAAGTTATCTAGCACACTCAGTTCATCATAAAATGCAAAATCTTGTGGCACTAAAGCAACTTTTTGTTTAATTGCTTGTGATAATGAAAGTGTTGGATAGGATAAATACTTCACACTACCGAAAGTTGCATTAAGCAAACCACACAGCAATGAAATAAGCGTTGATTTTCCTGCGCCATTTGGACCTAATATGGCTGTACAACTGCCTTTGTGTAACGAAAAAGAAATGTCATCAACACTTAGGGTTTGTGCTTTGGGATATTGAAAACTGATGTTTTCAACAGCCACCACCGTATTTTTTTGTTGCACCGGTCACTTCCTTTTAAACATTTATTATTTTTATTATGGTTTTATTTAGTGTCTATTTAAAGCGTTTGCGCCAATGTAAACGCTTCGCCAATAGCGCGTTGTAAATCTAATTTATTAGCCTCTAACGCACCGCCTATATAACTAAGTGGTATGTTTTTCGCTTTTAATTGTGTAATAAAATCTGGCCTAACCGGCTGTTGCCCAGCACAAAGTATAATATTATCTACCTCAAGTAAGCGTTCACGATTACGCACTGAAATATGTAAGCCTTTATCGTCTATCTTTTCATAATTAATTGCCGCTAACATTTTTACACCTTGTTGCTTTAGGTGCTCTCTATGGATCCACCCCGTCGTTTTACCAAGGTCTGCACCATGTTTACGTAATTTTCGTTGCAACAAATAGACGCACGTTTCGTTAACTACTTTATCTGGTTTTTTGGCAACACCACCGGGTAAATTAACCGTTAAATCAACGCCCCACTGCGCAGCAAACTCATCACTGTTAGGAGCTGTTTTAGCCTTATCTATAATATAACTTGCCACATCAAAACCAATACCACCCGCACCGATAATAGCCACTTTAGTGCCTAGCTTAACGCCTCCTGACAATACTTTATGATAAGGCACGACGGATGAATGTAAGATCCCCTCTATCGTTGGCACTGCCCCTTTTACACCGGTGGCAATGACACAATGCTCGAACATTGTTACATGATCTATGTTTACGTGAGTATTACATTTCACCTGAACATTTAGTATTTTTAATTTAGCTTTAAAATAACGCAGCGTTTCTTTAAATTCTTCTTTACCTGGTACATTAGCTGCAAGTAACAATTGCCCACCTAATTGTGCGCGTTTTTCAAACAAGGTGACTGAATGCCCACGCTCACTGGCATAAATGGCAAATGCCATACCAGCAGCTCCCCCACCAATCACAGCAATGTGTTTACGTTTTGATGCAGGCAAAAATGGCATTAACGTTTCGTTGCATGCTCTTGGGTTAACAATGCATGAAGCGGGTAAATTAACAAAAATATTATCTAAACATGCCTGATTACACGCAATACACGTATTAATTAACTCACTTTGTTGAGCCATGGCTTTGGCAACAAATTGACTATCAGCAAGAAATGGCCTGGCCATCGAAATAAAATCGCCATGTCCCTGTTGTAAAAGGATTTCGGCTACCTCGGGGGTGTTTATTCGATTACTGGTGATAACGGGCACACAGACATGCCTTTTTAAACGCTGACTAAGCGATGAAAACGCAGCTCGGGGTACACCACTGGCGATTGTTGGAATACGAGATTCGTGCCAACCAATACCTGAATTAAAAACATCAACACCGGCGTTTTCTAACGCATTTGCCAGTAATATCACCTCATCAAAGGTGCTACCTTCGTTAATTAAATCTAAAAGTGACAATCTAAAAATGATCAAAAAATCATTGCCTAGCGCTAAACGAGTTTGTTTAACAATTTCAACGGCAAACCGAATCCGATTTTCGTAGCTACCACCCCATTGATCGTCTCGATGATTAGTCGCTTTAACAATAAATTGATTAATTAAGTAACCTTCCGAGCCCATAATTTCAACACCATCGTATCCCGCTTTTTGTGCTAACTTGGCACAATTTACAAAATCAGAGATTTGTTGATGAACTTGTTCATCACTCAGCGCGATAGGACAATACGGGCTAATAGGTGCTTGAATGGCACTTGGGGCAACTTGTTTTGGGTGAAAGGCGTAACGCCCTGCATGTAAAATTTGCATGCATATTTTTGTACCGTGCGATTTCACTTCTTTGGTAATTAATTGATGCTCAACAATACCTTCGACACTATTTAGTACACTGCGGTTTGGTGCAAGGATCCCTGCTTGGTTTGGTGATATACCGCCGGTAATAATTAAACCAACTTGCCCTTTAGCACGTTCACCATAAAATGCAGCTAAACGTTCAAAACCTTCAGGCAACTCTTCTAAATTAGTATGCATTGAGCCCATAACCACACGGTTCTTAAGTGTAAATTTCCCAAGTGTATAAGGGCTAAGTAACTGGCTATAAGGCATAAAACATTCATCCGTGGTACAAAACTGCGCTAGAGTAACAAGCTTTATAAAGTAGCGCAAAAAATCCATGAATTTTTTTAGATTTTAGTGAAAATAGTGTATTTAATGCAAAAAACAGGTACTTTAATTCTTTGTTTTAAACCGTACTATTTAATTTTAACAACAATCAACAAGGAAGAATGATGAACACTGTAAAATCATTTATATCAGGTATTGGCTTACTTGCTCTTTCAAGCTCTGCGTTTGCACTTACATCAGCGGAACAAAATACATACAATCAATTGGCTTCGGGTGATTTAATTAAAATCAAAAAAGCATCACAAAGTCTAGTCTCGCAATCTAATTCAAATGCAGAGTTATTAGATGTTTTGGCTGAATTTGTAGCACAAAACTATTTAACTGCCCCAGCGTATGAATTAGACACAATAGCATGGGCTTGTCGTGCACTAGGAGAAACGGGCAGTGCACGTTATCGTGATTTACTTTCTGAAATAACAAGCAGCGATGCACATAAAAAGATACGTAAATATGCAAAAAAAGCATTACGTCAAACACCAACAACGACTGTAGAACAATATACTGTCGGTTCAATTAATTTAACTGAATTAGCCGCAAGTACTAATACAAATACGAGTAACACTAATAATTTAAGCCCGAGCGATAAAATAAAATACGATATAGCCAGCGGCAATTTAGTAGAAATAAAGCAGCTTGCCCAGCGTTATTCAGCTAACGGTATTGCAAGTACCGACAACGCTGATTTATTAGCCGAGTATTTTTCTAGACACTATACAACAGGGCAAACCCATCAATACGATACACTTGCTTGGATTTGTAAAGCCCTTTCGCGTGATAACACGGGGCGTTATAAAAACTTAATTGAAAATGCCCATGAAAACAGCCCTATTCGTGCGGTACGTAAGCACTGTCCTGACGAAATAGATGGTGATGGTCCGTATTATCAAGCCGGCTCTCTTGATTTAGAGACCATGGTAAAAATAGATTAGTAAAGAGTAAACAAAAAACGTCGCTTAGCGACGTTTTTTATTATTAACTTTAATTGTTAATGAGGTGGGTTTATTGAGCACAAACAGGCTATCACTTGGCGATGGTTTGCCTTTAAATAAATTCGGGTTATTTGAAAAACCAACCGGCTCTTTAGGAATAGAATTAGCCGCTAGATCAAGCGTATTATTATTGTTTAAATCTTGAAAAAAAGTAAAACAATATTGTCCATTAGCTATATCTGTGAAAGTAATGTCTTGTGTGTCATCAGATACATTAAACTGCCCTATATGCACAATGGGTAATTTATCCCACTCAGTGATCAGTAAATCATTGCAATTTAATAATTTAAAATGCACTACACCGCTGATATTTTTAAATTTAGCTAAAGTTAACTTTAACGTTTGCGTTGATGTATTAGCACTGCTTAACATCGGAATAAGCAAACACAGACTAAGAAAAACGTTTAATTTCATTAACTAATTTTCCCCTAATGATGGTTAGAATTTTTATATTTGGTTATAATAGCGGACTTTGAGGAACTTAGAAAAGGTTAAAGGATGCGTAAGATTCTGGTTATTCATTATTCTCAAACAGGGCAACTGACCGATATTGCCAACTCTATTACAGACCCACTCAACGCTGATGACAATATTAGTGTAGAATATTTAAACTTAAAACCGACTGAATTATTTCCATTCCCTTGGCCACTTTTAACGTTTTTTCATATATTCCCAGAATGCGTAAAAATGACGCCACAAGTCATGGCCCCGGTAGAAACTAAGCACCATGACTATGATTTAGTGATTATTACCTATCAAGTCTGGTTTTTATCCCCATCACTGCCTATTTCATCATTTATGCAGTCAGAGCAAGCTTATAGATTATTAAACGCTAAACCCGTGATTACTGTCATTGGTTGTCGTGGCATGTGGTTAACAGCACAAGAGAAAATGAAGCAACTGTTAACCAATGTAAATGCAAAATTAATCGATAATGTTGTACTTAGTGATGAATGCGGCACAGGGTTTAGCTTTTTAGCCACACCACTTTGGATGTTTTCTGGTAAGAAAAAATCAGTCTCATGGGTACCTGCAGCGGGGGTTGCAGATCACGAAATAAAAGCCGCCAGTCGTTTTGGGACCGCTATTGCTCGTGCTTTAAATGCTTTGCCAGTTCATGAAACGTTAAAAAAGCCAACGTTAAAAGGTCTAGGTGCCGTTAAAGTAAATGAAAAATTTATTGCCAGTGAGCGAGTTGGCCAACATAGCTTCAGAATTTGGAGTAAAATTCTCAGCACGCTTGGACCTATGCACTCAAAACGTCGAAGTTGTGGGCTGTTAATCTATGTGTTATTTTTGCTGACCTTAATTATTACCGTAGTCCCAATTACTGCGATAATAAAAAAATTAATTACCCCCTTAACAAAAAAAAGAATTGCAGAGCAAAAAGCGTATTTTGCTGAGCCATCTGGAGAGTAGTTTTAGATTATGGAAAATGCCGTATATATAAATAATTTACACGCTGTATTACCTAACGAAGCGGTGAATAACAAAGAAATGGAAGCGGTCCTCGGTGAAGTAGGTGGACAACGTTCACGTGCAAAGCCAGTAATTTTACGCAGTAATCAAATTAAAAACCGCTATTACGCTATCGATCCACAAACAGGTGAATACAATTACACCAATGCATCACTTGCCGCCGAAGCCGTTCGTGGGTTATTTAATAATAATGACGGCTCACTTGATGAGCTAGATTGTTTAGTTGCCAGTACCTCAATGGCCGATCAAATTATGCCCAACCATGGTGTCATGGTGCATGGGGAACTAAAAAATCCCCCGCTTGAAGTTGTTTCTACATCGGGTATTTGTTTATGTGGCATGACGGCACTTAAATATGCGTATCTAAATGTAAAAGCTGGCGAAAGTAATAGCAGTGCTGTTGTTGCCAGCGAGCTGGCTTCAAATGTCATGCATTCGCGTAACTTTGAAGGCGAGAGCGAATACAAAGTAGACATGCTAAATCAAAAGCCCGAATTAGCCTTTGAGAAAGACTTTTTACGGTGGATGCTTTCTGATGGTGCCGGTGCCGCTTTATTATCTAATCAAGCAAATAAAACAGGGTTATCGTTAAAAATTGATTGGATTGATGTCCTGTCTTATGCCGATCAACTCGAAGCGTGTATGTACGCTGGTGCAGAAAAAATAGATGGCCAGCTAAAAGGCTGGAATCGTTATAATGCAAACGAGCGTGAACAACAATCGATTTTATCTGTAAAACAAGATGTAAAATTATTAAACGAAAACATTGTTAAATTCACCGTTGAAGACGCTTTAAGTAAAATAGCTAAAAAACGCAATATACACCCTGATGACTACGCTTATTTTCTACCTCATTACTCATCTGGCTATTTTAGAGAGCGTTTATTTAATGGTTTAGTAAATATAAACTTTGAAATTGCTTACGACAAATGGTTTACCAACCTAACGCAAAAGGGCAATACCGGCTCAGCATCTATCTTTATTATGTTAGAAGAACTATTTAGCTCAGGCGAGCTTAAAGATGGTCAAAAATTACTGTGCTATGTGCCTGAAAGCGGACGTTTTTCAAGTGCCTTTATGCAATTAACTGTTGTAGCAGCACAAAGCTAAGGTTTTTTATGAAAAAACAGCATGTGCCACAAGACAACAGTAAAAGTTATCAAGGCCAAAATAAGTTACTTTATGCCGTTGATGATAATGGCCATTACGAAGGGGTTAAATCATCAGGGTGGGAAGTTGAAAGCTTTGCCACCCAGCTTGCTGTTGACGATTTAAACGAACAAACTGAATACGCGCTGCAACAAGCTCATGCAGGTGAGGTGTCGCCTTTGGCTTATCACATGTTAGCTCGTCGATTTGATATAGCCAGCTTATCCGCGGCCACGGGCTTTTTTCAATGGCAAATAAAACGCCACCTTCGTATTGCAATATTCAATAAGCTAAACGATAAGCAGCTACACCGTTACTGCGATACATTAAAAATTAGCCGTGAAACTTTACTTTCATTGCCTTCACAATAGATAACACTATGTCGATAATTCTTTCAATAAATCACCAACAGTCATCGCACTGTGAAACAGGTGTGGTCGCTACCTTATTGCAAAGCAAAGGCATTGCAATGACTGAGCCTATGGCTTTTGGTCTCGCATCGGCGCTTACATTTGCCTATTTACCCTTTGTAAAAATATCGGGCATGCCCCTTATCGCGTATCGTATGCCGCCTAAAACGATCATTAAAAAGGTGTGTAAAAAGCTTAACATTAATTTAGAAACACGTAAGTTTTCAAACCCTGATGCGGGCATGCAAGCGCTTGATGATGAATTAAGTAAAGGCAATTTAGTTGGATTACAAAGCTCGGTATACTGGCTTCCTTACTTTCCTGAAGATATGCGCTTTCATTTTAATGCCCATAACTTAGTCGTTTATGGCAAAAATGATAACGACGAATACTTAATAAGCGACCCTGTATTTGAACACCCTGTAACATGTCGAGCGCAAGATTTAAAAAATGCACGATTTGCCAAAGGCGCTTTAGCTGCCAAAGGGTTAATGTATGTTATTCGTGATGTGCCAGAAAACGTAAACATAGCCCCTATCATTAAACCTGCTATTAAAAAAACAGCTAAAATGATGAATGGTTTAATTTTGCCCTACTTTGGTTTAAAAGGCATTAAACACATGGCAAATAAAATTCGTGCACTTGAGGGTAAACCAGCCAAATATACACGTTTATATTTAGCACATATTGTACGAATGCAAGAAGAGATAGGCACCGGTGGCGCGGGGTTTAGATTTATGTACGCCAGCTTTTTAGAGCAAGCAAGCAAACAAACTAATACCCCATTACTACTAGAGTGCGCACAGCACACCACGGTGGTTGGTGATCTTTGGCGAGAGTTTGCTATGCAAGCAGTAAAATATTGTAAAAAACGCAGTGATGTGAGTTTAAATGATATTGCTTTAACGCTTGAACACGTTGCAGAGCAAGAAGCAAAGCTGAGCCAATTACTTATTAAGGCGACAAAATAAGCCAATATGATAAAAATAAAAAAGTCACTTAAAGTGACTTTTTTATTAGCAATATAAATGATTACAAAAGTTAACCAATTACGACATCTTCGGTGTTTAATAGTTGAGCACGACGACCCACAAAATCATTTTCGTTAAGTGCATTAATAAGCGCTACACCTTGAGTTTGTTGCTCTACAGATAAGGGGACATACGGCAAACGAAACACCGGTTTAACGGCGCCTGTCATCATCAGTGCGGTATTAATTGCGATAGGATTTGGTTCGCAAAACATCCACCCCATCAGTGCTTGCAGTGAATCATTAAGCGACTCATTTTTAACGTTTATTAATTCACGAAACAAACCAGGTACAAGATTAGAAGTAACCGATATTACGCCGTGGGCTTTATGTATGTGGCGTGCATCATGTGCTTCATCGTCATTACCTGACCAACACGCAATACCCTGTTGCTCGTACTGTGCGATACGCTCATTACCACCACATTCTTTTACACCAATAAAGTGTGCATGCTGAGCCAGCGGAGCAATTATATCGGGGGTTAAATCTTGCCCAGTACGCCCCGCAACGTTGTAAATAAACGCAGGGCCAATATCAAGTAAACGAGCAAAGTGTTCTTTAACACCTGCTAAAGATGTACGTCCATAATATGGGTTTATTTGTAGTGCCGCATCCATTCCGCTGGCAAAACCATATTGGGTTGCTTTAATAGCTTCACGAGTGTTGTTACTTCCCGTGTTACCAATTATCACAAGTTTGTCGCTAAACTTATTTACACTATGCGCAATAAGCATTAAATGCTCTTCCCAATTCATTAATTGGCCTTCGCCTGTAGTTCCACCAACGACGATACCATCTACATTGGCTGCGATTTGTTCTTCGACTAACTGATCGTAAGTAACAAGATCGATTTCTCCCGAAGTTAAAAATGGAGTTTTAATCGCTGTAATTAGGCTTGCTTGTTTAATTTGTTCTAGGGTGCGCATAAAAAATTATTCTTAAAAAAACTTGCCGTAGTTGTATCATAAATACGTTCATTTGGGGAGGGCTGGCAGTGTTATTTGTAAAATAACTTGTGTTATTAAATAGAATCAGACACAATAAACACTGTATATAAAAACAGTATTTTGTTTTACCTATTTTGAGTGTTACTTATGCGTTTATCACACTATTTAGCAAGCCACTTTTATCATACGGATGAGCTTTGCCAAACTTTATCTATCTCACACGAGACACTAGAGCACTGGCAACAAACAGGACTTTTTCCTAAGCCTAGTTATTGTATTAAAAGCCAACTTAGTTGTAGCTCTTACTCTGGGTTATACGAATGTGAAGAGTATGATGATTACTACCCGCGTGGTTACGTAAATTGGGGAAAGCATTTATTAAAGCAAAAGATTGAGTTATCGAGTCATGCCTTTAATTTATTTGCTCAGCATTACACTGGGTATTTATCTAAATTAGCGCAACAAGGGTTTGCCTTTGATGAAGAATTGTTTGGTTGTGATTTAGAAGAGCAAGTGCAGCAAGTGTGGCAGCAATTTTTATGCAGTAAATACGGTGCCCTTACTCAAAATGGCTTACTAGAAGAAATAGTCTCTATTGATATAGCGCGTTTACTTATCGATAATACCACCGAATTAAGAACAAAAGTAAGCCTTGAACAAGACGAACGCAAAGAATTACACCAAGCAATGAAGCTACTCAATAAAGCACTCAGTCATGGGGCGGCCCATGAGAAAAATAACAGTTTACGCGCTAAATATATTGATGCACTTATTTTAAAATACGATTTGTCTATTAAGTAATGACCGACAGATGATTTTTAATCGTTAATGCCTGAGTGTATCGCTAAGGCAGATACACTCAGTTGTGGCCTACTTACTCTTAATCGAGTGTTAAAGTGACCGCCATCGTCCCTAAATTTTCGTAGTTAAATTCGGTGTGTTTTTGCGTATCAAGCTCAACAAGTCCACAGTATGATCCCGTTATAAATACTTGCCCAGCTTTTAGTTCAACGCCTTGCGCAGATAAAAAGTTCATTGCCCAATATAAAGGGTTTTGAGGCAATTCGGCAGGATGCTTTGCAGATAAGTTAAGCACATCGTTACCCTCTTGTGCGATTGTTACGGCAAATGAACCGGCCTTATACGCCGCTTCTTTATCTATTTTAGGCCCTAAATACACGCCTTGATTAAATAACCCATCGGCAAATTTATCGTAACTCGTTGCATTGCCTGTCGCACTAAAGCGCTTTTGAATTAGTTCAAGTGCCATATGCGCATCACCAAACGCAGCATCGACCTCGCTATCAGTAAATGTTTGATTTTTCGCTAAGTCTTTTTCTAAAATAAACGCAATTTCAGGCTCGATGAAAACACTTGTTTTATTATTGTCATTGTTTGCTTTTAGCGAGCATGTTGTTGTTTGCACATCGGTTGGTTTTAATAATGGAGCAACAATGATGGTGCCATCAGCCAGTGGCGTCATACATTTCCAGCCATACACTTTATCGTTATTTAACGTGATGAGTAGTCGTTGAATTGCTAAAGCATCATCTAAAGACTCAACACTTAACCCTTCAGGTAAATCAGAGTGTGGTAGCGCGGCACTGCGTTGCTTATAAAAATGTTTTGCAATTAAAGTTAACTGTTCTTTATTGTCCATAATTCTCTATGCTTTTATTGTTAAAAAATAATTTCAATTGAGTGTATGCTAACTACCATTAGATGCAACAAACTCTTATGACTGCTTTATACAGTTTTTATATAAGTAATGGTTTAAAACACCCAATTAGATGATGCGAGATCAATAGATATTGCCGACACGGTTAATTGACATGATAAAACGCGGTATGAAGTAAAATATAGTGGCAGAAACTAAACGTTGCTGAAAAATAAATAAGGCATAGTTGAGAGTTCAAAATATGCCTTATTAAAAATACTTTTATTAAATGCACACTGTGTATATAAGGTGGTTAACTATTTAAACGTTAGCGTATAAATAGTCGATATGTTAATTTTGGTGTTCGTATTGTCCTCTATACACTTCAAATGTTTTAAGCACTGTGTGTTGTTCTTTCGTTAAATTATCAAACCAATGGTCAAATAACTCATCATCGTCTTGCTCACTCAATGCAATATAATGTGCCAATAATTCAATAATATCATTATGTGAACAGCTAATTGGGTTAACCTGTTGTGCTAACACGCTATGATCGCGTTCTCTTAGGGTATCCATGACCCCTTGATCTATTTGTTCTTGTTGTTGTGTTGCGTCATTCATGCATTACCTCTGTGATAACTTTTATAACCATATTTGTTAACGTATTTAACTCTTAAATACAGTTATAACAGCCTAAATTTTAATAGCTAGTATTTTTAGTTTAAGTGATTATTTTTTAAACCAGCTGCGCATTTAGTCAACAACACCCGCTCTAAATACGATTAAAAATCATTTGCAAAATACAAATTATCAGAGTAAATTAGCGATATATTATCACATAACACTTACCGAGATGTACTATGAAACCAAATATTCACCCTGATTACCAAGTAGTGGCATTCCATGATACTGCTGCTGATAGCTACTTTATGATTGGATCAACCATTAAAACGGATCGTACTATCGAATTAGAGGGTAAAACGTACCCGTATGTACCAATTGATGTATCTAGTGATTCTCACCCGTTTTACACTGGTAAGCAAAAAACAGTGGCAAGTGATGGTCGTGTTGCACAATTTAACCGTCGCTTTAAAAACTTATCGACCTCTAAAAAAGATTAAACATGAAAGTATTAAGCTCTCTTAAAAGCGCTAAAAAACGCCCAGGGTGTCAAATTGTAAAACGCAAAGGCCGCACATTTGTCATTTGTAAAGACAACCCACGCTTTAAAGCGGTGCAAGGTATGAAAAAGAAATAACCCCGTGAACAATGCGGCCAAGTATTTTAAAACACTTAGCCGCATTCTTACTTATTTAACTAACACATCGAACTCTGGCTGTGCTTGTATTACTTTTTTAACCGTGCACGTATTTACAGCGGCTATTAATGCTTTTTTATATTTAGCAGGAAAGCTTTCTGGTAAATTAATTGTAATAGAAAACTTCTTTTTACCTTGCTCATCCACATTGTCATTATTTTGCACTAACGTCATGCCTTGCGTTGAAATATCTCTTTGCTCACAAAACTTTCGTGCATAAAAACCTGCACACAACACCATGCTTACTAAAAAGTAATCAAAGGGTTCTGGGTACTCAGCATCTCCTCCAGCGGTGATACTTTGATCACTGATTACTTCTAACTCGCCAAATTTTGCACTTTGCTTTTGCCCAGCTAACATTGAAACTGTAATTTCCATTGTCACTCCTTAATTTCCAAACAATAAATCAAAAAAGCCCGGAGGCTCATGTAACTCATGATATTTTTTACGTAAGTTATCAATATTTTTAAGCGCAGGCTTGGCGGCCTCTAACCCACGCTCATTAGCTAATACTTTCGCTATTTTTGCCTGTTCTATCACTTTATCTAAGCCTTGTAGCGACATTTGTTCCTCTTTATGGAACTTGGCCGTCTTACTGATCTCTACCAACTCAATAAACCTATCTATAGCCGTATTAAACCCACCAATACCAATGGCTTGCACAGCATCTTTGTAAGCAAGTCCGGTATTTTTCATATTCACTTCAAGATCTACAGGTTTGTTCGCAAAAGAAAGTGTGCAAAAAAATAATGTACTAATAATAAAAAGTATCTTCATATGTAACCTTATCAATTAAGCAAACCAATGACTGACTAAGAGCCTGTAATTGTAGCAAGTTAGTTATGCCCTAACCACTGATAAAGTTGTAATCAATATTGTAATAAATTAACTGTAAAGGGCCTTTACACAACAGGCTGTATGTATCAGTTAAACAACATATTTAATTAAAAAAACAAAAGGCCCGCAAATGCGGGCCTTTATAATACTTTGAACGGGTTGCTCTAAATCTTTTATTTTATATTACTTAACCATACACTTTGATAAGGTTCTAGCTCCATTGTTAGCATGTCTTCACTTATTGTCGTACCAGCAACGAGGTCGTACCATTGTTGAGTATTGATCAAGTTTAAATCAGCTAAAGTAAGCGTTTGCGGTTTATCGCTAATGTTATATATACAAAAAATACTTTGTTGTCTGTCTATACTTTGACGCCAAAAACCAAATAATCCCCCTGCTAAATGCAGAGTAAACTGTGTTGCATTCGGGTGAAATGCCCCTTGCTTTTTACGCACGCTTAATAACTGTTTTATACCGGTAAACACTTTATTATGATGACTGTATTTATCATCAAGTGCCGATAATAATTTAGATTCTTGCCAGCGATGTCGGTTAATCGCGCGGTTGTGTTGAGAGTTTTCGTATCGCTCATAGTCATTGGTAGTCCCTAATAAACTATGGATATACAACCCAGGAATACCTTCTAAAGCAAACATAATGGCATGCGCACACATAAAACGCTCTAAACCAAACTTATCAGGCCCATTATGTGTCCCTTGTAGCGCATCAAAAAGAGCTACATTTAATTCGTATGGCGTATGCGTTCCATCGTTACTGGTACGCATCGAGACTTTACCGCCAAATTGCATCGTGGTACTGACTAACGACGCCACATCGCTTGGTTGTAATAACCCTTCGATTGGTCGCAGCCCTATTCCGTCATGTGAAGCAATAAAATTAAAATAGGCAGTACCGTTTTGCGCCGGCGGCATACTCATCATCCAATGCTTTATTGCCGTACTGTCGCCACTTAATAACGTGTGTAACAACAAAGGCGGGAGTGCAAAGTTATATATTGCATGCGCTTCATTAGCATTACCAAAATAAGACAGGTTTTCTTGGTTAGGAATATTGGTTTCGGTAATAATAACCACGCTAGGTTCAACATGCTCTATTAACGTGCGTAATAGCCTGACCGCTTCATGAGTTTGCGGTAAATTTATACAGCTGGTATTTAGTTGCTTCCATAAAAATGCCACGGCATCAATTCTAAATAAACGCACTCCATTATCTAAGTAATGCCTAATGATACCGACAAACTCTTTTAATACCTCTGGGTTAGCAAAATCAAAATCAACCTGGTCGTGACTAAAGGTACACCATACGTTTTTATCACCGCTTGGGGTCGTTACTGTATTTAACAAAGGTGATGTACGTGGGCGTACCACCTGGCTTAAGTCATCAGTTAAACTAGCGGTTTTAAAATAGTCTTTACCTGGGTGTAAATCGTTTAAAAAGTTTTCAAACCACACACTTCGGCTTGAACAGTGATTGATAACCAGATCAGCCATCAGTTTTACATCTTTAGCAATGTTTTGAATATCTTGCCAATCACCTAACGAGTCATTCACTTGTACATAGTTCATCACCGCAAAGCCTTCATCTGAGCTATACGGATAAAATGGTAATATATGTAACGAATTAAGTTGCATGTCACATTGCTCTTTAATAAATCGGTGCAATGTTTTAAGCGGGGCCTCAATAGGATTAGTCACAGCAAATTCACTACCATCATGCTTAATGATGCTATCACCATAAGCAATTAAGATAATATCCTGCTCATCCCATCGATTCATATGAGGGGTGGGATCTCTTAATGGATCATCAGCTAAAATAATATCTATTAGTTGTTGAGCCAATTTCGAAATTGAAAGAGGTAACTCTACGTCTTGATAGATTATATGTAGGTGTTGCTCCACCCTTTGTAAAAATAATTCGCTTACAGTACTCACATCGGCCCCTTAGTTATTATTTGTATTCTTTATTATCGAGCTCTACCGCTTCTTTTAATCTTTCCATTACATCTGGCATAGCCGATACAACGCGGTTCCAGCTAGGCACAAATGGTGCTTCCATCGGATTTTCTAAAAAGTGCTGCCCTGCATGCATAATATTTTGTGCAAACATCTCAACCGCTTTTTCTTCTTGGTGAATATCAAGTGTTAAGCCATTCATAATTGCATCGTTATGATAGGTTTCGATAAAGTCTAAGCCAATTCGGTAGTAAGTTGCTTTTAACGAGCGAATAGTTTCGCTGGTAAAGGTGACGCCTTGTGTCGCTAATTTTCTAAATAATGCTTTAGTAATATCTATCGACATTTTAGATAATCCAGCTTCTTGATCATCTAACGATAATGCCTGATGTTTATGATCATAATTATCTGCAATATCTACCTGACATAAACGGTTATGCGAGTAGTTACGGTACATTTCACTAAGTACACCAATTTCTAATCCCCAATCACTTGGGATTCTAATATCACTTAATACATCGCGTCTAAACGAAAACTCACCGGCTAATGGATATCTAAATGAGTCCATATACTCAAGGTAATCTTGACTACCAAGTAACGTTTTAAACGAGCGCAGTAAGGGGGTTACTAACAAACGCGAAACACGCCCATTAATTTTTCCGCCCGCAGTACGTGGGTAAAACCCTTTACAAAATTCATAGTTAAAACGTGGATTAGCAACAGGATAAATAAGTTTTGCTAATAAGCTTCTATCGTAAGTTAAAATATCACAATCGTGTAATGCAATTGACTCAACCTCAGCAGTGGCAAGTTTATAGCCCATGCAGTACCAAACGTTACGTCCTTTGCCTAATTCGCGAGGGGCAACACCCAAACTTTGTAGTTCTTTATCAAGGGCTTGTAAACGAGGACCATCGTTCCATAATACCTTATGGTTTTGCCCTAAATCGTCAAAATACTTTAAAGCATGACGATATTGCGCTTCATCTGCTCTGTCTAAACCAATAGTAATTTGAGATAAGTACGGCACATCACTTAACTCTTTCACAATATTTTTTAACGCTGGCCCTTCAAGCTCACTAAACAACGAAGGTAAAATAAGTCCCATTGGGCGCTTTTTACTAAAGCCGACAAGCTCTTTTTCTACTTCTTCAATGGGGCGATCAGAAATATTATGTAATGTTGTTATTATCCCGTTTTGATAAAAATCAGCCATGAGACGTGTGCTCCTTAATATTCTTTAAAATGCTATTTATACAAGACAACGCCGTAATTTCTTCTATCCAACCTAGCGGGGCTGGTGATTGTGAGTAACGTGCCTTGTTATGGGTAAGTTTTACCGGCTTTTTACTCGCAGGATTAATAATAATAATGGCAATATCGGCTTGCTCTAACATGACTCTGTCATTATCACTATCGCCTAGCGCTATTACCGTTAATGGTTTTCTATATTGCTCTGTAAATTGTTTTATTAGCCATTGCTGGGCAATCCCTTTATCTGTATTTTTTGTTAAATGGATAAATCGCCCACCCGTTTGAACGGTGTAACCCTTATTGGTCGCTTGGGAGATAAAAAGCGTTAACTGTTCATCGTTTCCTTGCCAATAAATGGGATCTGAAAATTCTCTAGCCTGTGCTTTTTCACTCGCTTCTAGGCTTAACCCGGTTAACTTACTCACCTTTTCTTTACTTAGTTGGCTAAATAAGGTGTAGCAACCGTTAAAGTCACCTTCAAATTGCGCTAAATCTTCTGCAAGTTGATGGCTCGTTTCTGCCAAAGCATATTGCCAATAATCACCCACTTGCTTACATCCCAGTGGTTTTAATTCAAAATAATCTAAAGGAATGTATACAGCAGATCCATTTTCAACAATAAAAGGTTGTTGGATATTTAAGGTTTGTGTTAATTCAACCAATTCACTAAATGTTTTACTGGTATTACAAATTACAGGAATATGACCTTGCTGTAGCGTTTGTACTAGCTGTGCAATATTGCTGGTATCGTAATCAGTATGGCTTAATAGCGTACCATCTAAATCTGTAAAAATAATTGGCTGCAACGTATCATCACTGATCAAGTGCATACCGGTTATATCTCGCGCACTGTCTAACTCAATCAATGCATCAGCTTTAGTACTTAATGTATTTAAATTCTCGCGGGTGATCCGCTCAAAGTGCGAAATAAAATGCACCAATTGAGCATGGTCCATCGTGCCACTGCCTTCACCTTTTAATGCAATTAATTTAGCTTCTTGTTCTTTTCGCCATGAAAACACATCGCTAAAGCTGGGAGCTTTAAGCATGACTTTATAATCAATCATATTAAAAATTGATTTATACTCATTCGCTAAACAACTATTAATACAGCGACGCCAAATACCGTCCCCGTCTTGCAGCTGCTCTAACTCGTTAATCGGTTCACTTAAAGAAAATGGTTGTTGTGCTTCGCTTGCAACGCACCATCCTTCTAAAATAATAATATCAACGGGCTTTGTGGTTACCTGCCACTGTGATTTATCGGTGCAATCGTCTTCGTGTTTATTAAAGCTGGGGATCGGCACACCGGTTTCTTTTGCCATTAATCGCGTTAAGGTATCGCGCATTAAATCGGTGTCGTGAGTGCCCGGTACACCACGGGTAACAAATAAAGGGTGTACATCGTCTGCTAACTGCTTACGTGCATCTTTACTTAAATAAAAATCATCTATTGAAATGGCCATGCAATTTAAAGCAGTGTTAGCACTAAACCACGTGACTAAAAAATCAGCTAGCGTGGTTTTTCCTGAACCTTGGCATCCATTTATGCCGACAAATAAAGGGGTATCTGGTTTTTTAGATGAGAGAATATCGAGGGCTAAAGGAACAAAAAATTGCTCGCTTAAAAGTTGATATTTTAATGGTAGTTGGTGTTTGGCTAAAAACGGGGTTATATCCACTACATTGGCCTCTGACATTATAACTCCTGTAAATACTACTCGACTATATCAAGGTAAATGCAGTTACTAGACCAATTTTAATTTATTATTATTTTCAATTAGTTAAAAAAATAGCGCATTTAATATGCGCCATTTTGGTGCAAGATTTACACACCATGTGCAAAATGAGTATCACCCGTGTTCATTTTTGTATTTAGGTAATACAAGATTTAAAACAATGCCCAAAATTGCGCACAGGCTCACACCTTCTAAACTAAATCCAGACCCACCAATATGCATACCACCAATACCACAAACTAATATTAATGCCACAATACTTAAATTACGTGGTGCTGTTAAATCTTCGCCCGATTTAACCAAAGTATTTAATCCGACAACCGCAATAGAGCCAAATAACAAAATCATTATCCCCCCCATTACCGGAACTGGAATAGTTTGTAGTCCCGCTCCCATTTTACTAATAAATGCCAGTGCAATGGCTATAATAGCAGTCCACATCATCACCTTAGGGTTAAAGTTTTTAGTTAGCATTACAGCCCCTGTTACTTCAGAGTATGTTGTATTCGGTGGTCCTCCAAATAGCGACGCTGCCGATGTTGCTAACCCATCTCCAAATAAAGTGCGGTGCAAACCTGGTTTTTTCAAAAAGTCTTTATGGGTAACTTGGCTTATAGCCATCATATCGCCAATATGTTCAATTGCAGGGGCAATGGCAACAGGCACCATAAATAAAATAGCCTGCCATTTAAACTCTGGTAAGGTAAAATTAGGGATAGCTAACCACGGGGCATTATTCACAGCATCAAATTGCACTACTCCCAAGGCAAGTGATAAACAATAGCCTGAAACAACACCTGCCAATATGGGGATTAACTTAAATACCCCTTTACCCCATACAGCAAAAATAAGCGTGACTAATAACGAAAACATCGATATGAAAATAGCGTGGTTATACGCAATTAATTGCACGCTGCCATCGCCACTTTTACCCATTGCCATATTTACCGCTACAGGTGCCAGCGCTAAACCAATCACCATGATCACAGGGCCCACTACCACCGGCGGTAAAATTTTATGAAGTGTAGCCACACCTTTAAATTTTACCAATAAGCTCAAAAGCATATAAGCAAAACCAGCAGCCATCAAGCCACCCATTGTCGCGTGTACACCCCATAGCTGAACCGATGCAATAATAGGCGCAATAAATGCGAACGACGAGGCTAAAAATATCGGTACAGCGCCTTTAGTAACAACTTGAAACAGTAAAGTACCTAAACCAGCGGTAAATAATGCAACACTCGGATCAAGCCCTGTTAGCAATGGCACAAGTACAAGTGCACCAAATGCAACAAACAGCATTTGTGCACCCGTTAAAATGGTTTTAGTTGAAAATGTTGAGTTAGTATCCATGAACCGCTCTACACAGTGCCAAATATTTTATCACCCGCATCACCAAGACCCGGAATAATATAACCTTTTTCATTTAGGTGGCTATCAACAGAAGCGGTAAAAATTTCGATATCGGGATGTGCAGCTAACGTTTTTTCTACGCCTTCGGGAGCTGCTACTAATACAATGACTTTTATTTCTTTACTGCCAGCTTTTTTAAGCATATCAATCGTCGCAATCATTGAACCACCAGTAGCAAGCATAGGATCAATGACTAAACTTAAACGCTCACCAATATTACCTACAAGCTTTTCAAAGTAAGGCACAGGCTCGAGCGTTTCTTCGTTTCGTTCAAGTCCCACAACACTTACTTTGGCAGCGGGTAGTAATTGCATTACGCCATCCATCATACCTAAGCCAGCACGAAGAATAGGCACAACCGTAATTTTTTTACCTTTAATATGCTGAACTTTAAGCGCATTACCATCCCAACCAGTAATTTGGTTATCTTCAAGCGGTAAATTTTTAGTTGCCTCGTAAGTAAGTAAAGTACCTACTTCAGAGCATAATTCACGAAAACTTTTAGTACTAATACCGTCGGCGCGCATTAAACCTAATTTATGTTGAACAAGAGGGTGTGAAATAACGTGAATAGCCATGATAGAAACCTACTAAAACAAAAATTATCGCTATTTTATAATATAAAAAAATATTTTACCTGTGCTTTTCATTATCTTTTAATAGTTTGTGTTTAAAAGCACCATAAACCATGGTTTTAATGCTAAAGCGCATTAGCTTACATTCGTGTTTATACATTTACTGCTTATACGTTGCATATAGCTATTTATTTTTATATGTGTAGGATCCCAACCGGCTAAAAAACGATAAAAATCAGCCCATGCAACGGGCCATAAAGCACGCCATTCGTTTATTAAGGAGGCAGGATCAAGCGGTTTTTTATATACCATTAACGCATGAGTTAAATAGTCAAAATACGTATTTAAGTAACCCTCTGCATACTTAGTCAATTCAGTTTCGTTTAAACAACTGCCTAAAAAATACATAACATCAATAACCCCCACGCCTTTGCCAGTATATTGAAAGTCATAGCCTAATACATTTTGCGTTGCACTGTTGTAGGCAAAATTAGCTAACTTCGCATCACCGTGGATAATTGTTTGAAACTGCGCATTAACAAGACTGTCATTTATTTGTTGGGCTGATTGTTTAAGCGGGCCATTTAGCATGTTAGCAAACTCATCTGGGCGTGTTGCTAAATGCCAATAATTACCTTGTTGCCATAAGCCCTTGCTTGGTTGCTTAAGATGAAAAGCATGAAAATGGGCAAGCCAACTTAATACAGCCTGTATTACATCGTTATTACTTTTAGCTTGTTGATAACCTTGAATATTAAAATCTGTAAAAACTAATAACTTTAAATTGTCTTGCGCTAACGCTTTTAAGCACGTAATTGCTTGAGCACAAAGCGGTAAATGTTGGCTGTAGTGTTTATACCAATTATATTCAACAATATACGAATGCTTTTTGCGCTGTATAGCAACAATCGATTGCTTTATTCGCGGGTGATTAATTTGTTCAGGTACAGATATGGCTTTAATAACACAGGGTTTTTCATCAATTTTGCATTGCACAATATGACCACAACCACTCCATAGTTCGGTGATCACCTCCCCTAAAGTAATTGTTTTATAATAAGGTTTTAATAATGATAAAAAAGGAGCCATAACTATACACTCACCGCTGTAGCTTAATTGCTTTAAGGTCACTATTTTAATTCATAAAATTAATCGATGGATGTTTTTTTGAAGGCAAAATAAAAAATAATACCCAACAAATGATATTAGGGACTAAATACTGTATTATTTATAGGCACTTTAGCATTAAAAGTAAAATATAAACCAATACGTTAAACCTATTATAATTTGGAAAAGGACAGCTATGAAAAAGGCATTTCATTACACATTACTTATTTCTTCGTTAATACTTACTGCACAGGTACAAGCCAACGAACCTAACTCTACCAACAGACATTGGAGTGTGGGTGCAGGCACACAAGCCTTTTCAATCGTAAATACTGATAACTCAGATAATAATGTTGATTTTACAGGTTTAAATATTGCTGCTGGTTATGCGATAAATGATTACTTTCAAGTGCGAGCAAGCTATTTCACCTCAGAAAATAAAGATCTATCTATATTAGAAAGCCAGGGTTTTGATTTAATGGCGTATGGTGGTTTTGGTTTAGCAACCACAGGTTTTAAGAGCTATGGTGGCGCAGGCTTCTTTTCTGATAAATGGACTATAAACAACCAAAACTATGACTCGTTTAAAGGACTACAACTTGCAGCGGGAGTAGGTTATAACTGGGGATCGGTAGGTGTAGATTTTGTATTTAAATTACGCGACGCAACTAAGTATGAACATTTATCAACCAATGACGGCACTTATTTTGCCCCAACAGGTGCGTTAGTGCTGTTTTATAATTTTTAGTCCCTTAAAAGCGCCTTAAGATAGGCGCTTTGGTTATAAACAATCACAATGCTAAACGGCCATTGTCCATATAATGACTGTACTTTATCACCTAGCTAGCATCTTTTAAGATGACACCCATCTTAATTTATCTTTAAAAGAGCATCTTTTAAGATGACACCCATCTTAATTTACCTTTAAAGCATCTTTTAAGATGACACCCATCTTAATTTATCTTTAAAAGAGCATCTTTTAAGATGACACCCATCTTAATTTACCTTTAAAGAGCATCTTTTAAGATGACAGCCATCTTAATTTACCTTTAAAGAAGTGTGTTGTGTTCAACGAAATGCAAAAATTAGGATGGGTGTCTAGGTTATATTTTTAGATGACAGCCATCTTAATTTACCTTTTAAAATGACACCCATCTTAATTTATCTTTAAAAGAGCATCCTTTAAGATGACACCCATCTTAATTTACCTTTAAAGAGCATCTTTTAAGATGACAGCCATCTTAATTTACCTTTAAAGAAGTGTGTTGTGTTCAACGAAATGCAAAAATTAGGATGGGTGTCTAGGTTATATTCCCAAAATGCAAAAAATTAGGATGGGTGTCTAGGTTATATTAAAGAAGTGTGTTGTGTTCAACGAAATGCAAAAAATTAGGATGGGTGTCTAGGTTATATTCTCCGGATGGGTGTCTAGGTTATATTCCCTAAGTAATATTCCTACTTTTACTCTAAAACAACAAAAAAGCCGAATATACGCACAGTATATTCGGCTTTTATCGGTTGTGAACTCTTTACTCTGTTGGCGTGGTCTCACCGTTTAGCGCTTCGTAAGGTGCCAATCCACCCCCTAATACCTTATATAAAGTGATGCGGTTTTCTAAATCACTTTGGCGTGAGGTGATCAAGGACTGTTGCGCACTGTACATAGTACGCTGCGATTCAAGCGCCTCTTGAAAGCTGTCTACACCATTTTCATAGCGTGAGAATGACAAATTATAGCTGCGTGTTGCAGCCTCAGCTAAAGCATTATCTGCATCAAGCTGATCTTGTATTGTCGCCCGCCTAGCCAACGCATCTGCAACTTCTGAAAATGCACTTTGAATTGTATATTCGTAAGCCGCTAAATACTTTTGCTGTTGTGCTTCGCTATACGCTAAATTAGCTTTATTTTCGCCGCCATCAAAAATAGGTAAACTTATACTAGGTGCAATATTCCAAATTGAGCTGGCTCCACCGCTGAAAATATCAGATAGCACAGAGCTGGCTAATCCGCCAGTAGCCGTAAGCGAAATGGTAGGGAAAAAAGCGGCTCGCGCTGCACCAATGTTGGCATTTGCCGACTTTAAATCGTGCTCAGCTGATAACACATCTGGACGTTCGAGTAACACAGCTGATGACACGCCTGCAGGCACATCAGTCACTAATGCTTCGCTTTGAGGTAAGCTGTAGGCCAATAAGCTCTCATCTAATTTATCACCAACTAATAAACGCAGTGCATTTAAATCTTGTTCAACTTGTGTTTTATAACTGGCAATATCAGATAAGGCTGAATAATACACTGTTTCAGCACTCGCTACATCAATTCGGGTATCAACCCCGTATGATAAACGCTTATTAGTTATAGCTAATGCACGCTCTGCATTGGCTGCCGTTTCTTCAGCTAAACTTAATAAATTGCTATCGGCAGACAAAGTTAGCCAAGCATTCGCCACTTCGCCAATTAAGGTTATTTTAGTGGCTTTTGCTGTTTCGGCACTGGCGAGATATGCTTGCATTTCTGCCTCAGATAAACTGCGGTTTTTACCAAATAAATCTATTTCGTAACTGCTAAAGCCACCTTCAGCCTCGTAAGTCGTAGAAATTTCTCCACTAGAGGATTTAGTCCGGTTACCCGATAAACTCACATCAACATCTGGAAATAAATCCGATTTTTGGATGCGATAAGTCGCTCTAGCGGCCTCAACATCGGCCAATGCTTCGCGTAAACTTCGGTTATTATTTAACGCTAATTCAATAACTTGCGTTAAGCGTTGATCTTTAATAAATGTTTGCCAAGGAATGTCGAGCGCTTGTTGTGACGACAATCCTTGAGTGCTTTCCAGTGCTTTAACTTGCCACTGACTCGATTCTGCGGCTTGTGAGCGCTCATAATCGGGCATCATTGTACTACAACCTGCCAACATCATTGCGCCAACCACTGGCAATAATATGAACTGTGTACAAAGCGAGCTACGCTGTTTTACTGATTTTTCCATTTTATTTTCGCTGCTTATATTAAGCTGATTGAAAACCTTACTCATGGTCACTCTCCACTTGTTGTGTTGGTTGCACGAGTGTTTGTTGCTGTTCACCATCATCGCCGTAAACTGGACGACGGCTAGGGAATAAACCACGAACTAATACAAAGAACATAGGTACTAAAAATATGCCCAATATTGTTGCAGTAAAAGTACCACCTAAAATCCCCGTACCAATCGAAATACGGCTGTTTGCTCCTGCACCCGTCGATACTGCAAGCGGTAAAATACCAAACATAAAGGCCAACGATGTCATAATAATAGGACGTAGTCTTAATTTCGCCGCATTAACTGCTGCATCAAATAATGACATGCCTTTTTGATATGATGCTTCAGCAAATTCGACAATAAGTATGGCATTTTTGGCTGAAAGACCAATTGTAGTTAACAATGCAACTTGGAAATAAATATCATTTTCTAAGCCACGCAGGGTCGATGCTAATGCCGCCCCCACTAGCCCCAATGGGATAACCATAATAACCGAAAACGGTACAGACCAACTTTCATATAAAGCAGCTAATGCTAAAAACACCACTAAAATAGAAATCGCGTACAACATCGTTGATTGTCCACTCGAAATTTTTTCTTGATACGATAATCCACTCCATGAGTAAGACAATTTACCTTGTCCAACCTCATCGGCTAAGCGCTCCATTTCGGCCATAGCCTGTCCAGAACTCACACCACTGGCCGCTGAACCTTGAATTTGGTACGACGCAATACCATTAAAACGCGATAACGTTTGCGGCGCACTTGACCAACTTGAAGAGCTAAAAGCTTCAAATGAAGTCATTGTTGTATCGCCATCGGCATTTTGTCCTCGAACATACCACTGGTTTAAAGCTTCTGGTGTTGCACGATATTGTGCGTCACTTTCTATGTATACCTTTTTAACTCTGCCATCATCGATAAAATCATTAACATAAGAGCCTGCCCACGCAGAAGTTAATGTGGATGACACGTCTGACAAATCTAAACCCAGCGAAGTGGCTTTTACATTATCTATTTCGATATTAAGTTGTGGCGTATCACTTAGTGTTCCTTCACGTAAACTATTAAGCAATTGGCTTTGTCTTGCTTGTACTAATAATTTATTTTTAAGCTCAGTTAATTCAGCTCGGCTAGTGCCTGCTGCAGCTTGTAGTTCAAACGTAAAACCATTACTTTGCCCAAGCCCTTGGATTACGGCTTGCGATAAGGCAAATACACTAGCATCACGAATACCCGATAAATTTTTGTTAATACGCCCGATTAATGCATCAGCACTTTCATCGTCTTCAGTACGGTCATCCCATGGGTATAACGCCACAAAGCCCATACCTGCATTTTGTCCAGTACCCGAAAAATTAAAGCCCGAAATAGCAAATGCTTTATTTACCACCTCATTTTCTTCAGTTAATAAGTATTCTTGAACTTGGTCAACAACAGCACGAGTGCGCTTAATTGATGCCCCTTGAGGTAAGTTCACTTGAAACATAATACTGCCCTGATCTTCATTGGGCAAAAAGCCTGTAGGCATACGAACAATAAGTACGCCAAGTACACCAATGATCACAGCATAAACCACAACCCAACGTAACTTTTTGTTGATAATTCGCCCTACTTTACTCGAATATGACTCTGATAGCTTATCGAACATTGTGTTAAAACGAGTAAATAAAGAAATACGTGATGTAGTGCCATTTTTCTTCGGTGTTTTATGTTTAAGAAAAGTGGCACATAAAGTCGGACTAAGGGTAAGTGCAACAATAACCGATAAAATCATTGAAGAAACAATCGCAACAGAAAATTGCTGATAAATTACACCTGTCGAGCCGCTAAAAAATGCCATGGGTAAAAATACCGCAGATAATACGACAGCAATACCAATTAACGCTCCGGTTATTTCCGACATCGATTTTATTGTCGCATCACGAGGAGATAGGTTTTCTTCTTCCATTAAACGTTCAACATTTTCTACCACCACAATAGCATCATCAACGAGTAAACCTATCGACAAAACAATACCAAACATAGTTAATGTATTAATTGAAAAACCAAATGCCGATAACACACCAAAGGTACCGAGCAATACAACCGGTACTGCAATTGCAGGGATAAGTGTTGCGCGCCAATTTTGTAAAAATAGCCACATAACTAATACAACCAGTATTACGGCCTCACCTAGGGTATGCACCACTTCAGAGATTGAAATTTTAATAAAATTAGTGCTATCGCGTGGAAAGGCAATATCGTAACCATCGGGCAAACTTTGCTGTAATTCAGCTACTTTATTTTTTACTGCCGTCGCTGTGTCTAATGCATTAGCACCAGGCGATAACATAATTGCAATACCAGATGAAGGATGGCCATTTAATTTTGAAATGATATTGTAACTCTCACTACCTAATTCGACACGAGCTACATCACTGAGTAACACGCTGGCACCCGTGGCATCATATTTTAAAATAATATTTTTAAACTGCTCTGGTTTAGACATCATAGATTGCGCTGTCACCGTTGCATTTAATTCTTGATTAGCCAAAGAAGGGCTTGCGCCAATATTACCTGCCGCTACTTGTACATTTTGTGTCTCTAACGCACTAGACACATCAGAGGGCATAAGTTCATAAGCAGCCAGCTTTGTTGGATCTAACCAAATACGCATAGCATACTCAGAACCAAACACTCGGGTATCACCTACACCTTCAACACGCGCTAACGCATCTTCAATATTTGAAGAAATATAATCCGATATATCCGATGCGGTAGATTGATCTTTGCTGTCATATAGTGCAACAACAAGTAAAAAGTCGGTATTTGACTTAGTAACCGTCACACCTTCAGATTGAACTGATTCAGGAAACCTTGAGGTAACTTGCTCAACCTTATTTTGTACCTGAACTTGTGCATAATCTGCATCGGTATCTTGTTCAAATGTAATATCTACCGAAGCAGAGCCATCTGAAGTACTCGAAGATGAAAAATAGAGCAATCCATCTAGTCCGGTTAACTGTTGTTCTAAAATTTGGGTAACACTGTTTTCTACTGTTTGTGCATCGGCACCGGTATAGGTTGTACTTACACTAATTACAGGTGGTGCAACACTTGGATATTGTGCAATAGGAAGCGACATTATAGATGCGATTCCACTGAGCATAATAATAATTGATATTACCCAAGCAAAGACTGGGCGGTCGATAAAAAAGCGTGCTAGCATAAATTACTTGCTCCCAGCTGTAGCCATAGCTCCAGCGTTATCAGCTACAACAACCATTGTGCCATTTTGATCCATTTCAACTTCTACGGGTTTCACTTCACTACCAGGCCCTACCTTTGCAGAACCTTCAACAAGTAACTTGTCATTCACAGCCAGTCCACTGGTAATTACCCATTTATTGCCAGCGGTACTGCTGGTTTCGACGACCCGTTTTTCAATTTTATTTTCTGAAGAAATAACATATGCGTAGGCTTGATCTGTTGAACTATGATAAATACCTTGCTGAGGAACTAAAATAGCATTTTCATTGACCGCCTCACTTATCGTGGCACGTACAAACATACCCGGTAACAGTAAGCCATTTGGATTTGGAAATTCAGCACGTAAAGTAACGGCACCAGTAGATTCGTCAACCGCAACTTCTTGCACTTTTAACTCTCCTTCATGCTCATAAACACTGCCATCTTCAAGTGTTAACTTCACCCGAGCAGTACCTTGTTTTATATCGCTTTGACGCATTAATTTACGTAATTGTAATAACGCTTTACTGCTTTTAGTCATATCAACATAAATTGGATCTAACGCGCGAATTGTTGCAAGAGCGGTATCTTGTTGTGCTGTTACTAACGTACCAGGGGTAACTTGAGAAATACCAATACGACCCGAAATAGGCGCTAATACTTGACTATATTCTAAATTAATAGAAGTTGTTTCTAATGCAGCCTGATACATTTCGATATCGGCTTTCGCTTCTAGATGTTCAGCATGTGCATCGTCAGCATCTTGCTGAGATACCCCTTCAATTTTTAATAAGTTTGCGTAACGTTCATCTTTTAATTGAGCTGATGCCAATGCCGCTTTTGCACTATTTAAAGTAGCTTTCGCTTCGTTATAAGCCGCTTGATAACTTTTTGGATCAATTTGATATAAAGTTTGCCCTTGCTCTACCTTTTGCCCTTCATTAAAAAGCCTCGTTTGAATAATACCACTTACCTGAGGACGAACTTCAGCCGACAATGATGCCGATACCCTACCTTGTAATTGGGTTTCAATTTTATGTTCTGAGCTTGCTACATTAATATAAGATACTTCAGTAATACGTGGCCCTTGGGGTATGTTAGGTTGTTCATCACAACCATTTAGTAACAGCAATGTAATCATTGCAAAGCCAATAGAGGCCAATGGATACATCTTCATATAGCAGTCCTTATATTCAAGTAAATTGGTTTTCAATTGGTCCGCACTGTGTATTGCGGACCTATAATAGGCAAACAATATAATTGTATAGGTTAAGAATGGGTTAATGTGTATAAAACTTTAGTTTAAATGCAAAAAATAAAACACTTTCTATCTTCATGTAAAAAATAAGCTAACTTAAAGCTTTGATTTATAAACAAAAATTAGAAAAGGAATAAGTTGTGAAGAAAAACAAGAATAAAGATGACACCCATCTAAAAATTAAAAAAAAATAAAGATGAAATAAAGATGACACCCATCTGAAATAAAGATGACACCCATCTTAATTTATCTGTTCAAACTGTATTACAAACATTAAAAGTGAACCGGGAAATTTATTTTTTGCTATACAAAATAAATTAAGCTTTAAAATAGGCGCATTAAAAAAATAAAACTCAAATAACAGCCATGAAAATGCCTGTATTATTTAGTGGAAGTACTTAAGAATTGATTGGGCTTTATGCAAATAATTTTTCGCAGTTACTAATGCTAGCTCGCCGTTTACGCTTTAAG
>NZ_JAGJEG010000008.1 GCF_018100905.1 Pseudoalteromonas sp. MMG010
GTACTTAGTTTGCTAAACTACAAAATTTAGGATGGGTGTCTAGCTAATTTGGTGTTTTGTATCAACCAAACTTACCTGACGTTTCCTTGCGATAGCCATAAGACACTCTGCTTTTTTCAAAACTAATAAAAGCCTAGTACTTAGTTTGCTAAACTACAAAATTTAGGATGGGTGTCTAGCTAATTTGGTGGTATTTACTGGTGTTATGTACGATGCAATAGGCTTTGCTGAGGCCTATAAGCTTATTGGTATGGTGGTTGCGTTCTTTGTTGTTGTATCGGCATTTGTTTTAATGTCAGATAAAAAATCTGAACAAACTTAACAGCGACAATAAACTCAATTCATAGGCTAGTTTTTAAAGTTTATTTTTGAAGTATATAGCTAAGGCAAAAAAGTAATTTTTACCTTAGCTCTTGCGATCTTTTCAAGACATTATTTTATACAGTAAATCTCTTACCGTGGCAGGCTCAAACGGTTTATCACAAATTGCATCGACTCCGGCTTGAGCTATATTTGCTAAGTGAGTGTCGTTTGCCTCAGAACTCACCATTAAAATAGGAATGTGAGAGTAAGCATTTGATTTTCTGACTGTTTCTGTTAATTCTCGACCATCCATTTCGGGCATATTATAATCCGTTACAATTAAATCAAACGATTGCTCATCTAAGTGTGCAATCGCTTCTTTCCCGTTTTCGGCCTCTACGGGCTCAGGTATTCCCATGCCTGCGAGCACTCGTATAATATGCTTACGAGCAAATCGGCTATCATCAACAACTAATACCCTGAGTAAAGTTACATCAAAATGATCCAGCTCAACTTCTTCTTCACTAATCAGATCAAGAGTCGCCTTAAGAGCCCGAGTTATCGCTTCTGCGGTAAAAGGTTTAGGTAAAATAGCCAGCACACCCGACTGCCTTAATTGCTCTAAGTATTTTTTATTGCGTTCACTAGAGATAAGCATAAAAGGTTGATTTTCGGTGGCTTCATTCCCTCTTATTTTTTGCAGTAAATCATCTGCGGTTCCATCTGATAAATACATAGAACTAATAACCAGATCGGGAGCATATTGAACTACTTTTTCAAAAGCCGCCTGCATAGTGATAGCTGTTTCAATTTTAGATACACCCATGACATTTAAGGCTTTTATAATTAATTTTTGTTGTACCTCAGAAGGCTCTACTAACAAAATAGTTAAATGTTCAATTGCGTTTAACCCATTCACATTACTCTCCCATTTCCTATATTTTAACTTATACTGGTCTATAGTGATTTAAATAAATCGTATTTTAAAAGCTTTAATATTATAGGTAATATTAGTTAAGTTCTAATTATTCTAAAATTATTGAGCTATTTTTATAAAATGTGCGTATAAAGACCCCTGATTGTCATTGACGAATAAAATTTGAATTAGGAACTAATCATGAATAAAACAAACAAAGTATTTGCAAGTATTTTAACACTGCTCTTTGTTGAATCAATTGTAATGGCATTTGTTTATGATACCTATATTGAGGCATTTATCGTCGGTCTCCCAACATTATTAGTTCCATTATGGCTGTTTAATAGTATTCCTAACGCTACACTTACAAAACATTGTGCGGCTACAGCAGCCATGATTTTCTCAGCCCTTCATATACATCAGCTAAACGGGGCTATTGAAGTACACTTTGAAATTTTTATACTCATGGCCACGCTGATTATTTTTAAAGATTGGAAGGTTTTTATTTCTGCCGTTGCAGTAATTGCTGTACATCATTTTTCTTTTTATTTTATGCAAACAGGCGGTTTAAATGTTCATATTTTTGATGGCGATAGGCTTACCTTTTCGATTGTTTTAGTGCATGGTGTGTATGCCATTGTAGAAGGGGTTGTTGCAGCTTTTATTGCCAAGACATTATATGACGATAACCAAGTAGGTAAAGAGCTTGCATTTGTTACCCAGGAGCTCACTAAAAATGAGGACGCTCTTGATTTAAAAATACAAACGACCACTAACGGCAACCAAGTGTTACAAGGGTTTAATACCCTCCTAAATATACTTGATAATGTAGTGTCAGAAGTTAAACACCAAATTAATGATTTTATTGTCAATTCGAATAATCTTATTGCTGCAAAATCTGACTTAGAGGTTTCTGCCACAAATCGACAAATAGAAACAGAAACAATCGCATCATCCGTAGAAGAAATGTCGCTTACCATTACCTCTATTGCTAAAGACAGTAATGACTTGAGCGACCAGGTTAAAGAAGCTAATGCAGCGACACAGCAAGCCAATGAGTTTGTAGAAGAAATACATAACAAAAACAGTGAACTGACAAGTAAATTAAATAAAACCAGTGAAGAAATATCAGCATTAGCAAACTCCAGTGATATCATTATTAATGTATTATCTGAAATAACCAGTATCGCAGATCAAACAAACTTACTTGCATTAAATGCAGCGATTGAAGCGGCTAGGGCCGGAGACCAAGGACGTGGATTTGCCGTTGTTGCCGATGAAGTACGTGCATTAGCAAATCGAACAAAAGAAAGCACCGACAAAATAGAAGGTACGTTAAATAACTTAGTGTCTTATTCAAGCGCTTCTACGGTCTCTATGTCACAGTGTCTTGAAGCGGTGCAGTTAGTGGCAGAAGCTTCTAAAAAGGTAAAAGTTGAATTAAATCATGCCTCTGAATTAGTGTTATTATCAAGTGATATATCACACTCACTTGCTTCTGCAATTGAGCAACAATCAATTACAACCAATGAAATCGCAAGAAGTACCGAACGCATGATTTCTTTAGGAAAAAGTGATGTAGAAAAGGTTGCGTTGGTAGCACAAGAGGCAAATAATATATCGGCAGAAGTAAAATTATTAGAGGCTAGTATTGCCTGCTTCAAATAATACAGCGAAAAAACAGCATTATATTATATTTAGTTTATGGCTTATGATGATGGGAATTGCAGCGGCATACTTTATCAGCGATCGGTTGCAGCCTTTTGATCCTAATAAACTACTTACGGCTAAAAATTCTACGGCATTATTAAATGAAATTAGTTTACTTAGCGAGTTTAAAAATACGCAATTTAAAAAAGTTATTATCCATATAACCAGCGAAAACTGTAGTTGCACACAGTTTAGTGAAGAGCATAAAAAAAGTATTAACGAAACAGCATTAAAAGCGGGCTTTGCTATTGTAAATATAACCTTGCCAGAAAAACTTAATTCGATTATTCCCTCAACACCCGCTATTTTAATGTTAGATGAAATGAGCGAATTATTATATTTTGGCCCTTATTCTGCTGGGCTTGCTTGCACTGAATCAAATGGCTATATAGAAACTGTGTTAAATAATTATAATATGGGTTTTTCTTCAAATTTAATGATTAACGACGTAAATGGCTGTTATTGCAACCTTTAGTATTTAATTGTTCCTACTTAAAACACTATTGCATCGACTTTATGCGCACGTTCTGTTTTTACCTAAACGTTTCGCTTTATATAATAAATCATCGGCTTGTTTTACATCATCATCAATTGATAAATGAGAGCCAAGCACTTCTTTAACCCCCATACTTACCGTTATATAAACGATACCTTCGTGTGTTTGAATGGGGGATTTAGCCAATGCTTGGTGAATTTTTTGAGTTGCCTGTACAGCCTGCTCTTTATTTTTATGTGGAAGTACGAATAAAAATTCTTCTCCTCCCCAACGAGAGACTAAGTCAGTATTGTCTAATTCATAAGTTAAAATATCGGCTAAACTAATTAGTACTTCGTCACCAACGAGATGACCATATTTATCGTTTATATTTTTAAAATCATCAACATCAACCAACACAATTGAAAACACACTATCACTTTGAGTTTTTTTAAAGTCGTGCATAGTATCGATTGCATGGCGTCTGTTAGGTAACTTAGTTAAGGGATCAGTTACTGCTAGTAGTTTATTGTGTTTCGCTAATCCAATTAATTTTTTACTATAACTTTCTCTAAAAAACTCATATAAGCCACTTAAACTGCTTACAATAACAAAAGAAAACATAATACGAGATGCGAAATGTAATATTTCCCCTCGATTACCGTAGCTTTTAAGGTCAAATATATATACTGCATAAAATGAAGCAATAACAGCTATGCCAAAAAGCATAATATCTAAAATACCACGTTTAAAACCCCTGATAAAAAACGTAACTTGTGGTACTAAATATATCCAAAATATCCCCGTTCCTTTGCTCCCACCGGTAATAACCAAATACAGCATTAAAAGAAATATATTATATAAAACAATAGTTGAGCTAAATAAAATACGCTTATTTACAAAGCTCGTTATGTAAAATGCAGTGAAAAACCCAATTGCGCTCACGATTAAAATAATGGCGAGCACTTTAAGGCCACCAAAAAATGACACAATAGCCATAAAGCCAGTAGTTAAGCATGCAATTAATGCAAAAAGTTTTATTATTACTTTACGTTCAGTTAAGTCTGAATATGTATTCATAAGTTATTATTAGCAACTAAATCCGTTTGTTGACATCAACTCCTTTAGAGATAAATGATATTAAACTTTCTAATCATAGAATAAAATATCGATTAAATATGCTCTAAAAGAAAAATAATTTTACATGGCTATCAATTATTACTATCTGTTTGATCGTATACATATTGCCATTCTTTAAACACTAACTGCGTTGTTGTTGAGCTGGTACTGGTACTTGAGCTTGAACTTCCCGCACTGCCTGCAAAGCTTGCTTCGCTTAACGCGGTATCATAATGTATATCACCTGATCCTGAGACATTAACCGTGTCTGCCAAAATTGATCCCATAAAGCTAAAATGAGAAGCAATTTCAACATTGGTGTAAGGTGCATAAATAGCTGCGTAAATTTCATCACTACCCCCACCTAAATAAATCCCTGGATCCCAAGCGGTTGTACCAGTATAGCTACTATATATACTAAAAACAGGTTGGCCTTGTGAAGTAATACCATTTACAGGCGTATAGACTTGTGCCCCTCCTGAAATTTCAAACTGGCCTGTTATAAGGACAGTCATACTCGATTCTTCAGGAATCGTTAATGATGCAGCCCCCGACATCGAAAAGTCCCCCCTAATGAGTAAAACAACATTGTGCCCTTCTTTAACCGTGACATTTCCTGTGATGCTAACATCATCAAAATAATAAATATCGGTACTTGTATCTAAAAAGCTGGCTGCGTTTGGCGTAACTTGCGTATCAGGTGTTCTGCTATTATTTTCAAGGTATGCTGCTTTAGTATTTTCAAATTGAAAATAATCGTTATTCCCATTATTACTTATTGTTAAGCTTTGTGAAGCAATAGCACTATTATTCGCAGCAGACACTTCGTCATCAATAGCTAAACTGTCACAGGTTGAAAAACCGCTTTCACTTTCATCGGTAATTAGCTCAACTGCTGGAACATCATCTACGTTAACCGTTGTTGACGATTTATAAGGTGCGGAATAATATTCAGGGTGATCACCTTGAAAACTACCGCTACCAGAATAGCGTAAATCATCTCCATTAATGTTACTTCCCCACTGATTTAAAGCCACATTACCTGTCACCCTTACCCCATTATAAACAGTACCGCCCGTTTGTTGATAATTACCCGCAGCCTGCACTCCACCATTAATTGTAGTTTGCGATAAATAAACATCAGAGCCAGAGAGTATCGCGCCTTGTATTGTGTTCCCAGTAACAGAAATATCACCTTGAGAGGTTAATGAACCACCTACAGGTACTTGTTTTATCGTAATAAAATCATTAGCCGAAATACTTCCCTTTACCTCACCGCTACTTTGAGTAAAACTCTTAAAACTCGTTGCGTTTCCACCAACAATACTATTACCAGATAAGACTAAATCACCATTGGAATGAACATTGCCCGATATATAAGCGCTACCACTGAGCGTTAGAGCATCTGAGGAGATAACATCCCCATTTATATTACCCGATCCGCTTAAAACAATTTCACTGTCATCATCTAACGTGTAAACAAACGCCTCTTGAGAAATATTACTACTGCCGTCAGATAACGTCGCGCCATACTCACCTAAGCTTGAATCAAAACTATCAATAGATGTACCTTGTGTTACAGCAACACTGGCACACCCTGTAATCGCTTTATCAAAAACCGACTCTACGGTGCTCTCTGTTCCAGAGGTAAGGGTGACTAATTCAAATACCGCTTGCAGCGTTACTTCACCTTCATAACGCTCACCGGTACTCGATACAACGATGTCACCGTCGCTATTGACATCCATCATCGCTGAATAGTGCATATTATCTAGCTCACCACTTGCAGACATTTCACTGTTTTCATTCATTAAATCTTCAATAGAAATAGTAGGTTGATCTTCTATCGTTTGAAGCAAAGCGGCCATGCTGTCATAAACCCCTTTTTCAGACATTAAACGAGCATTAAGTTTTTTTTGAAAGTTACCACTTAATCGTTCTTGTAATACCGTATCGTGTAGGGAGCTCAATACCACAATCGATGCCACCGACGTCAGTAATAATACGGTAATTAAGGTATAACCTGCTTTTGATTTCATTAAGATCCAAATGCCTCATTCATAATAATGCGAGTTAAAGCAATATCTATACCAACAACCCCGTTTAAAGGGCTTGCAATGTTATCAATAGATAACGACACGCTCACCACATTATTATTTAAAGAATAACTAATCGATTGAACTCCCTTAAGTAGTTTTACTGGTCCCTCACCACAATCACAATATAAAAATTCATCTTGCACGCTATATATTTCAGTAAAGTCACTGGTTTTAACTTGTCCTGTACACGCTTGCGCACTCGCTTCTTGCCTAACTGATAACGTATTACCAATAATGGTAGGCTCGTTTGGTGTTTGTTTTAAACTGGTACTAAATAAAGTGCTTGAAAAACGGATAACATCAAGCGCATTCTCTATTTCTTTTTCAGCTGTTTTACTACTCGAAATAGATGAATAAGCAACACTAACACCAGCCAGTAAAAACATACCTGCCACTAATGCAACCATTAATTCAATGAGCGTAAAACCTTGTTGTACTTTTATAATATGGTTTTTCATGGTGTGCATGTCGAAGGTAATGCAGGGTAACTGCCTGTAATTGCAATTTCATTATCTAAATTGTCATCCAAGCGTTTATCTTCCCAACTCACTTGAATAGTTAAATCATTAGAAAAATCATCAGGTAATACCAAAGTATATTTATCAGTTTGTGGAGCTAAATTCGCTCGAAATGCCGCATCATCATAAAGAGAAGGGTTACTATGCTGTAATTGACACAAATATGGCCAAACACGTTCAATCGCATTATTTGCCTGAATAACAGACATTGTATAATCAAAACTATTGGTTGCATATTGCAGTGATTTTAATTGACCTGCTGCTAAACCAAGCAATGCAATTGATGCCACTATCAAAGAAACTAATATTTCAATTAACGTAAAACCTTTATGCTGCAACTTTGTTAACAAGACAATCCATCCTCATTGAGCCAACTTTGCCCACTTATTAAAATACACAACCGAATATCACTGGTTGAATCATCATTGTCGGTTATTAAAAAGTCATAGTTAGTCAATAAATAACCCGATGAGCTAATTGTAATATCTTCTAATGCAACAGAAATACTTGTATGTGTCGGCTCAAATGAGGCAACAGTTGTCATTTGAGAATCGATTAAAGTGTTTGCTTGCCATTTTGTATCATTCACAACAATCGAAACGGTTTGCTCACGCTTTATCGCTTCGCTACGCGCCACTTTAAAAGTGCTATAAAGTTGATTCGCATTAGTCGTTAATCGCTCATTTTTTATAAAAGAGATAAACGATGGCGCAGCAATTGCCGATAATATACCAATAACAACAATAGTAATAAGCAGCTCTAATAATGAAAATCCACGCATTAATTAATCCAACAACTACTTAAGTTAGCTGTTTTCTCACCCGTTTGATCAACTTTTAAAGCACCACATTCATCACTTTTTTGAGCGCCTTTTGGCGATGCCGTAATCAAAAAGCTAGTGCCATCGGAGCTATTCGAAGTTGCATCACTGGTGTAGTTAAAATCATAATAATCCGAAGTACTAAATGTATACTCATCAGGGTAACCTCCCATACGAGTATATTGTCGCTCTAAAATAGCACTGTATTGTAATAACTGTTGCTGAACATCGGCCCTACGGCTTTTAATAATATAGTCTGAGTAACTCGGCGCCACTACGCTGTACAATATACCTAAAATAGCAATAACAATTAAAAGCTCAACAAGCGTGAAGCCCATATTTTTTGAGGAAAAAAATTTCATAATAACTGGAGAAACCCTGAGTAAAAGCCAAATTACAATTTAAAAGTTGGATATAAAATAGAAAGCGTAATCTTATAGGATTACAGCATAAAAGACTATAACTACGACTATTTTTCAATCAAAATTACTTTTTTTTATGGTTTCTATACCGTATCTAATAATGAAGACCGGTTAACTAATAGTTTTGTTCAAAAAAATTGAAATTATTAAATAAAAAAGTAGCCCCTTAAGCATATTTAACCCTAAAGAACCGGAAATGATAAGGTAATGTTAAAAAAACAAAAATCAACACTTTAGTACCAACCTATGTATAAATTCAAATTAAAATACAAACATAATAAGAGGAAAGTTCTGCTCCATATAAACTTTGGCTATTCATATTAATGAAACTATAAGATATGCATTAAGTAATAACTTAACAAAAATAAATCAAATCTATTAAATGCAGTCACTTAAAAAGTACATAATAACGGTGATAGCTAGTTATTATAAGTAAACGGGTTCTGCACTTAAAACTACATTCGCCATTGAGGATTTATGCTTTATATCGGCAATAAAAATAAGATAATTCAATCTAGTTAACCCCTTACATACCATTTTATGAGTTAGTATTTTACTTAACATAAATAGCATTAAATACTTTAAAATAAGCTTACATATGCTAAAATTACAATTTAGGAACAAATAACAGTAAAAAAGTACCAAGTTTGTTGTTTTTTATCATTCGATGTATTTAAAAACAAATCATTTTAAGGGAGCTATTTTGATTTTTAACGTAAACTTTAAAAAGAGGACACAGATGAGTAATTACAAATGTATATTGTTTTTCTGTACTCTTTTTACCTCAATGGTGAGTGCCCAAGCATCTTTCGACTCTATCGAGCTTGATTTAGATACGTTAATGGCCGCCGATGTCCAAGCTACTTCGGCAATGAGAAGATCTCAATCTGCATTTGATACAGCCTCGTCAATATATGTGTTAACTAAAGAACAAATTGCTTATGCCAATGCCGACTCTATCCCCGAAGTATTAAAGCTAGTGCCTGGATTAGTGGTTCGCCAGCTTGATAACAACCAGTGGGCCATTACTACCAGAGGTTTAGCCTCTCGTTTTTCAAGTAAACTTTTAGTCATGGTCGATGGCCAGAGTTTATATACCCCTAAATTTGCAACGGTTTACTGGGAAGCGCTTAACATCCCACTTTATGATATAGAGCGCATCGAAGTAATGCGTGGTCATGGAGGAATCCTCTGGGGTAATAATGCCAATAATGGGGTTATAAATATTATAACCAAAAACAGTTTAGACAGCCGTGGGACTTACCTAGATGCCACAACCAGTAAAAAAATTAACTCAATTATAAATTTGCGGCACGGCGGCGATTTATTTAAAAACCTAGGGAGTTATAGAGTTTATGGCTCAGTTAAAAACCTTTCAGCCTCAGAGCGCAGTACTACCACTATTCCACCTATTGATGAGACTAAACAACAAGCTGTAGGCACTCGACTTGATTTTTCTATGAATGACAATTGGTCGGCACTCATTCAAGCCGATTACTCAGATTCAGAATTTGGTCAAAACTACCAAGACTTAGTTGATGAAAATAATATTAGTAAAGAGCTACCCGAAATAGTACAGCGCCACGATAGCCGAATTATGGCACGCTTAGATAATAGAATATCAAATTCAGCCAACCAAATGTTTCAATTATCTTGGGTTAATCAACAAGGTCGAGATACTTTTGTACAAGAAAAGTTTAACACCTATGATTTTGACTACCAAATGAACTTTGTTTATCAAACCATGCAATTTGATTGGGGGTTAAACTATCGCTATAACGATATGTCGTTGGCACAAAGCAGCTTTGTTACGTCCGATAACAACATTAACGAGCTAGAGCAATATGGCGTTTTTGTTCAAGGCCAATTTGACTTCTTAAATGACGAACTATCAATTATTTTAGGTAACAAGTTTGAGTATAATGATTTAACACAGTGGGAAAACCAACCGCTTCTTAGAGTTAAATTAAAACCGAGTAAAAACCAAAATATTTGGGCTGCCGTCTCTACAAGTGTTCGTGCGCCATCATTGATAGAATATGATAATAACGCACAGCTAGTTGGCGCTCAGTTTTATACCGTAGTAGGTGCAAAAACAGGTATCGAAAAAATAGATAACTTCTTCCTCAACACCACCTTAAATGGCAACGACAGCATTGTTTCTGAAAAGTACACGTCTTATGAATTAGGTTACCGATATAAAGCCCCTGTTTGGTCTGTCGATATATCAACTTACCACACCACTGGTCGTAATGTGGGTGTTGTTGATACTGAAGTCGAATTAACGCAATTTGATCCCCTGATTGGTTTGCTACAACAAGGGCTTTATGATGACGCTTTTAATTTTTTAAGTGCAACACATATTACGTTTGATTTAGTCTCAACTGCAGATACTACAACACAAGGCTACGAGGTGTTATTTTCATACTCGGCAAATAAAGACCTCAGTACAGAGCTAGGTTATAGTTACATTTTCTTTAAATATCACTTACCGCCAAACACGATACCCGCTATCGGGGTCGACTCGACCACACGTCAGGTATTTGCCAAAATAAATTATACGCCTGTGCAAAACCATACCTTATTTGCCACGCTAAGAAACGAAAATAGCAATGCATATCAAAGTGATAATTACACAGCCTTAGATATTACCTGGAATTGGCAAATCAACAATATTTGGTCTACCGCTTTGTCTGGTAAAAACATATTTGCTGGTAAGCACATTGAGTACAACAATCGTAATGAAACGTATGCGATTCCGAATTACAGTGATGATGACATCAGTGTAAAAGTTACGGCGAATTTTTAATGATTTCTCTTTGGCATAACACAAGCAAGTTAATACTAATATTAGTATTGCTTTGTTTATGCCAACCTTGTTTTGCCAATAATAAAGAGTATGCGTTAAAAGCAGGGTTTTTATTTAACTTTGCACGCTTTGGACAGTGGCAATCACATAACCCATCTGATGAGTATTTCACCCTGTGTAGCCCCGATAAAAACTTTATCGATATTGCTAACACCGTTGTAGCAGGGAAAACAGTACATTCTCATATTTTAAAAAGTAAACATACCCCACTCAACACGGCAAACTTCAGTGACTGTGAAATGTTATTTATTACAAATAATACATTTGAAAACTGGCAAACAACTGCGCATCAAGAGCCGCTAAATATGATGTTAGTTGGAGAAAACACAGACTTTATTAAAAATGGTGGGCATATACGTTTTTTCTTATCAGGCGGCAAAGTACGTTTTGAAATATCTCCAGAGCGATTAAAAAATTCAGGCCTCACAATGAGCTCAAAAGTATTACGTTTAGCAAGATTAGTGGATAAATAACCTTATGAGAACTCTTTTTGCTTTAAACACTATCAGAAAAAAATTGCTCTTTATTTTAATGAGTGTTGCTATTGCATCCTCTTTAATTATAACCAGTGTGTTTACCGCCTATGAATTAAACACAGCCAAACAAGAACAAAAAGAAAGTCTACAATCGTTGTTAAATATGCTTGCCCCTAATATTATCACCGCACTTTTATTCGATGATTCGGCCGCAGTGCAAGAGCAAATTAACCCTATTTTATCACGTTCAGATATCGTCTTAATTAGTGTGATCCCACAAAACAATACTAAACCGACAATCACAGCAAAAAGTAAAAAAGAAAATATTTCAACCAAAAGCTCAGATACCATCGTGAGTATGCGCTTAGAAATAGATAGGCAAATACTCGGGCAATTAATTATTCGTGCTGATCATAGCTTTTTGGAAAATAAAGCCCGTTTTTATATCAAATTTATTATTTGCTTGTTAATGGTGACATTTGCATTAAGCTTCTTTTTATCATTGTTTTTCAGACGACGTTTTTTAACCCCTATTTTGTATTTAGCTGAAATAGCAAAAAAAGTAACGTCCTCAAATGATTACACTTTACGTGTAAACAAAACCTCACAAGATGAAGTCGGAGAACTAACAACCTGTTTTAATAGTATGTTACACACAATAGAGCAGCGTGAAAGCTCACTTGAAAAACAAGTTAAATTACGAACTGATGAACTTCAAACGGCTAATGAGCAACTTCATAAATATGCCTACCATGATGGCTTAACCGACATCCCTAATCGACGATTTTTTTACGAAAAACTTCATTCTTTAGTCAGTACCCCTAATATGAAGTTTGCATTATTCTTTGTCGATCTAGATGGGTTTAAAGAAATAAATGACACATTAGGCCATGACTTTGGTGACTTATTATTATACCAAGTTGCAAAACGTTTTAGTCATTGTATTAGAGCAGACGATTTAGTTGCGCGTTTAGGTGGCGATGAATTTACTTTAATCGTAAACGATATAGAAAATACCGAAAGAGCGGCTGAAATAGGTAAAAAATTATTAGATAGCCTTATCGAACCAATCCATTTAAAAAATGAGAAAGTATTTGTTACAGGCAGTATCGGCATCGCATTTTATCCCGCCGACGGAGACACCGTTGAAGCGCTGGTTAAACGAGCCGACCAAGCTATGTATTTATCAAAAAGCAAAGGGAGAAATTGCTTTCAATTTTTCACGTTAGAAATGGAACAAGAAGCGATTAAAAACCGTTTATTAATTGACGAGCTCAGAGCTGCATTAGAAGCACAACAATTTGAACTGTACTATCAACCTATTTTTGATATTAGTGGCACCATTGTAAAAAAAGCAGAAGCATTAATTCGTTGGCATCACCCAACACGAGGCTTATTAGGCCCTAATGAATTTATTGATACCGCTGAAGAAAGTGGGCTAATAAAGCAAATAGGTTTATGGATAAAACAGCAAGCAATTGCCGATATTAGCGAGTTTTATCAAACCGGTGAGCAAAATGTTCAAATTAGTATTAATACCTCCGCATTAGAAATAGATAAAGCCGGTAAATGGGCCGAAAAATGGATACAAGCCATCAATGAGCATAATCTACCTGCAAATGCGATATTAATAGAAATAACCGAAAACACGTTAATGGCGCCTAATTCAGCCATTAAAAAGCACTTAAAACGCTTAAGCGAACTTAATATTGATGTTGCCATCGATGACTTTGGTGTTGGTTATTCATCACTGGCTTATTTACAGCGATTACATATTGATATTTTAAAAATAGATAAATCATTTATCGATGATTTAGAATACAGCGACAGCAGTTTAGCATTAGTGACCGCAATTATAACAATGGCGCACAGTTTAAACGTACGCGTAGTTGCTGAAGGTGTTGAGACATTTGGTCAGTACAAAAAGTTAGTCGCTTTAAACTGTGATTTTATACAAGGTTATATTTTCTCTAAGCCGCTAACAAAGCAAGAGTTTTTAACTAGCTACTTATCCTCTAAAGCCACCGAGGAACGCTCTGTAGGTATCGAAGATAAGTAGATTGAAAACGTTGTAATAAATGCGCTTCTTCTGTGCTAATTTGACTACGAAGCGCGGCAAAACCAATAACCAAACAAACCAAAGTAAATACGCTTGGCATCGCTAAGAAAAAACCCCATTGCGCTATGGCAACACCGATAAACATAGGATTACGTGAATAACGATATAAACCATTGGTTTTTAGCTGTGCGGGCCCTTGAGGATCAATCCCCGAACGCCACAATGTAGCCATATTAAAATGCACCCACATACTCAACGCAAACCCGATAGTCAGTAACACACTACCTAACGCTAAAAGCGTCACATTATTACCTATTGTTAAATGCCCTAAGTATTGATCTAACTCAGGATAAAACAGTCTCGCTACACATATCAGCCAAATTACTACTCTGAAAAAGCGAAATGTAAGATGGTTCCACCAATTTTGGCAATATTTCTCCCCCTCAAATACAACACCACCTGAAATCACCCGGTTTTTACTCACAATGCGAAAAGTATAAAATACCGCAACAAAAGTATAAAAAGCCGCTAAATAAACGCGAGTAAACTCAACAACCTCTCCTACTGGCATGATAAATAGGTTAGCCATATTATTTCCTTTTCATTATCAACAATTGGTATGATAACCACTCTTTAGTACCCAAAACTATAGCAAATTAAATTTTTAATTATTCATCCTAATTTACAGGTAATAAAACAATGTGGTTACAAAAACACATTTCTAGAGCATATTACGGCTAATATTTTCTTTATTACTTAATACTAAATCTACAAACGTCGCCAATGTCGCACTATGCTGTTTTTTCTTATATTGCATTTGTAATGGAATGGGGGTGTTTACATCGTTTAAAGCAATATAATGGCATCCTTCACTATACAGCTTACTTATACAATAAGGTGCTATCGCAACCCCTAAGCCCGCGGCAACCTCTGTCAATAGTGTTTGCATATTGCGTGGTTGACTGATGATCTGAGGCGAAAAACCAGCGTTATTACATTGAATTATCGTTTCATCAAATAATCCATACGCCTCATTTCGATTAAAAATAATCATAGGTTCATTTTTTAATTGCGCTAAATCAATTGTATTAAACCCAGCTAATGGGTGGCTATCATGTACAACTGCCACCAGTTTATCGGTATAAATATCTTCTGTAATAAAGTGATCTTTAATATTACTGGGCAAAACCCTTGAAAATGCCACATCTATGGCATCGTTTTTAAACGCTTCAATTTGTTCCGAAGCAGTCATTTCATATAGTGACACTTTAACCATAGGAAAGCGTTGTTTGTAACTTTTAATCAAATGCGACATAAACGACAAACACGCCGAACTAAAATAAGCCACTTTTAAAGTACCCACTTTGCCACTATCGACTAACTTAACTTGCGTTGTCGCTTGTTCAATCATTGACAATATAGCTGTCGCATCTTTAAAAAGTTGAACACCCGCAGGAGTAATTACAACCTCTCTTGAAGTACGTTGAAATAATGTCACGCCAAGCGCTGCTTCTAATGAAGAAATATGTCGACTGATCGCCGGTTGTACCGTATGTAATTCGTCAGCCGCCAAAGAAAAGCTTTTATGGTTTGCAACACTGACAAAGCTTTTTAAAATTTTAGTATCCATAGCCTCTCATTACTCTAAATGTACTTTAAAGATAATACTCACCCAACCACACTATTAAATACTGAACGCCCCCTCTTTAGAAATGTTTTTATAAAAAGTAACTCATTATGCGCCCTATTGAACATAAATAATAACACCATACTTAGCTAAACTAATTCATTTTCATATGAATGCCACGAAACTGCTTTTTAATAAACATTAGGATTTTTCAACTAAAGCGCGTATAATTCGCGGCCGTTAATATTCACACTTTTTAAATTAAATTATTGGAGCATAAAGATGGCTTTAGAGCGTACTTTCTCAATCGTAAAACCTGATGCAGTAGCTAAAAACCACGTTGGCGCAATCTACAACCGTTTCGAAACTGCGGGTCTTAAAATCGTTGCAGCAAAAATGGTTCACCTTTCACAAGAGAAAGCTGAAGGTTTCTACGCTGAGCACAGCGAACGTCCTTTCTTTGGCGCTTTAGTATCTTTCATGACATCTGGTCCAGTAATGGTTACCGTTCTTGAAGGCGAAAACGCTGTACTTAAAAACCGCGAAATCATGGGTGCAACTAACCCAGCTGAAGCGCTAGCAGGTACTTTACGTGCAGACTACGCTGATAGCATCGACGAAAACGCTGTTCACGGTTCTGACGCTGTTGAATCTGCTGCTCGCGAAATCGCGTACTTCTTCGCTGACGAAGAACTTTGCCCACGTACTCGTTAATTCGAGTTTTACAGTTAATCCTGTAATGCAAAGTAAGAAAGGGCTTTCGAGCCCTTTTTTAATCATTACGTAAACTATTTCTGCTTATCGTTAATATTTTACTTAATGATTAAAGTGTGTGAATTATGTACAATTCATACTCGTAAATTTTTATCACCACCGTCACTGATTAAGGTTGTTTCATGACCACTGAACAAAAAAAGATTAATTTATTAGATTTAAATCGAGATGCAATGCGTGAGCTATTTGTATCGTTCGGTGAAAAGCCATTTCGTGGCGATCAGGTGATGAAATGGATTTATCATTTTGGTGTAGACAACTTCGACGAGATGAGCAACGTAAATAAAAAGCTTAAAGAAAAGCTTAAAAACGAATGCGAAATCGTTGCACCAGAAATCTCAGTACGCCAACAAGCAAGCGACGGTACCATTAAGTACGCGTTAGTACTCGATGGCGGGCAAGAAGTAGAAGCAGTGTGGATCCCTGAAAAAGATCGCGCGACTTTATGTGTTTCATCACAAGTAGGCTGTGCCCTTGAATGTACTTTTTGTTCTACTGCACAGCAAGGTTTTAACCGTAATTTAAAAGTATCTGAAATCATCGGTCAAGTATGGCGTGTAGCTAAAGACATTGGCCTTGATGGTAACAGCGAAAAACGCCCTGTCACCAATGTAGTGATGATGGGAATGGGTGAGCCACTGCTAAACGTTAAAAATGTAGTACCGGCTATGGAATTAATGATGGACGATTGGGGCTTTGGTTTATCTAAGCGTCGCGTCACACTAAGTACTTCGGGTGTTGTTCCTGCACTTGATTTGTTAAAAGAAAAAATTGACGTAGCGTTAGCTATTTCACTACATGCACCAGATAATGCACTTCGTGATGTACTTGTTCCAATTAATAAAAAGTACCCAATAGAAGAGTTTTTAGCCGCGTGTCGCCGTTACATCGATGGTTCAAAAGCAAATAAAGACGTCACTATCGAATACGTAATGCTAAATGGTGTGAACGACAGCACCGACCAAGCCCACGAATTAGTTAAAACCTTAAAAGGCACACCTTCAAAAGTGAACCTTATCCCATTTAACCCATTCCCAGGTAATGAATACACACGTTCAAGCAACAGCCGCATCGATCGCTTTTCTAAAGTACTTCAAGCAGCTGGCATAACTTGTATTGTACGTCGTACACGTGGTGATGACATTGATGCAGCTTGTGGGCAACTCGCTGGCGATGTTGTCGACCGTACAAAACGTATGGCTAAAAAGAAAATGCGCGACGATAATGCAATTGCGGTCAATATTCAAAAAGCATAAATAAAACGGTGCATTTAATGTAAATGTGTCCTTTAAAATTAAAACAATACTAAGCCTTTATATTTAAATCATTATTTTTCTAAATAATTGATGCAACATAAAGGCTTTTCGGTAAGATAGGCGCTATAGAAAAAAAATAAGAGATATGGAAATGCGATCATTACTTGTGTTAACAATGGGTGTACTAACTCTAACGGGATGCGTTACCGAAACAAGTTATAAAGGTAGCGATAAACCCGTCCCCGATAGCACCATAAATAATGAAAGCGTTGCACGAACCCGAATCTCTTTAGCGTTACAATATTTAGCAGCAGGCAATAACTCGCAAGCTAAATACAACCTCGAACGCGCCATGGAGTTTGCTCCACACTCCCCTGAAGTACATTACTCACTCGCGTATTACTATCAACAAGTTGGCGAAGATACACTCGCTGATAAGTCATATCAAAAAGCCCTTAGTATCAAACCTGATGACCCAAATACCTTAAATAACTATGGGGTATTTTTATGTAGTATCGATAAATATGATGAAGCAACCGATCAATTTCTAAAAGCAATTGCCATCCCCAGCTATATACGTGTCGCCGAAAGCTACGAAAATTTAGCCTTGTGTGCTATCGAATTTGACGACTTTGATGCGGCTCAAAGCTATTTTATTCAGGCAATGAATCACAGCTCTCAACGTTCATCGACGGTTATTAGCTTAGCGGCTTTGTATTATGCAAAAAGTGATTTACATAAAGCGAATGAGTTAATTGTACAGTATGAAAATAAAGGCCTTGTGTCACCTCGTTTTTTATTACTTAAATACTTAATTAAACAACGTACTGGGCATCTTGAAGCAGCCGAAAAAATTGCCTTAACAATACAGCAAACTTACCCAAGTTCTAACGAAGCCGTGTTGTTACGAGAGCAAGCATTACGTAAAAGCGAATTTGAAATATTACGCAACAACTACCGTAAAGCCTCTTTAAAAGCGATGCAAGAAGACACCGCTTATACGCAAAACAAAACACCAAAAATCATAATTAAGCGAAAGAAACGCCCTGTCAGTAATAATTCAACTAGCTTAGTCGCCGCTAATATAGCCGCCGAAAACACTGTCAAAACAGACCCTGTAAATACGGCCCTTACAACGACTGAGTCAATCACAACCACACCAAGTAACACTGGCAAAGCAACCACACCCGTTGAAAATTCATTAGATGCACAAATAACCCGTGTAAATAACGAATCGGCCAGCACAGTACAGCCGACTAAAAATAACAGTACACCGGCTGCTAATACGCTATTAAATTCTCAACAGAGTGATTCAACCCCCTCTACAGCAGTTAATACCGACATAGAGCCATCGGCTGAAACATTGCAGCCAAGTACAGATACGACCGCAGTACTCTCTGCAATAATGGCATCGGCACCACCGACAAGCGTCGCAACCCCTAAAGTGACGCCTCAATCGGTTGAAATCGAAAAAATGATCAAAATGCCATCCGCCGAGACAACTCAGCAAAATAGTGTAAAAATCATCTCTTTTGGTTCACCCACTACAACAAACATTAATAAAGCAACTACAACGCCTAACACGTCAGTCAGCGCCCCGAGCGAAAACGAAGAATCAGTTGTATTTTATCGCGCTACAAAAGATACAACCGTATTTGCAAACGACAACAAAGCAGAACAAGAAAATATGTTTAACAACAGCCAAACAAGTACAGACAAAAGCATGGCAATGTTAAACCCTAAAGTATCGCCGTTGACAATCCCTTTTCATATAATTCAATTTGGCGAAAACCTATTTAGCATTTCAGTACGATACAATGTTAAACTACAAAAATTATTACAATGGAATGGTTTAAAAGAGTCTGATCGTGTAGTGAATGGAAGTAAAATCTACTTAAACGATCCAAATGTTTATTATGAAATTAAAACCGGTGATACGCTATACGATATAGCCACCCAGCAACAAGTATTAATTGACCAATTAATGCGATGGAATAAATTAAGCCCAGATATAGAACTCACACCTGGGCACCGACTTCTATTAGTGGATCCAGATTCATACAAATTATGACACAAGAAAATACACAAACTGAAACGCAAGATCAGCCAAGCGTTGGACACACTTTAAAAAGCCATCGAGAGCAAGCTAACGTTAGCCTTGAATCACTCACCAACCCTTTAAAGTTATCGGTGGTGCAATTACAACATTTAGAAAATGATGAGTTTCAATTACTCGGCCCAGCCACTTTTGTAAAAGGCTATATTAAAAACTACTGCCGAGAATTAAATATCGACTGCGAACCTATATTAGCTTTACTGCCAGAGGCCCCAGTGCCTCAAAAACCGGCGAAAATGCAAAGCTTTTCAAGACGCACAGAAAAAGAAGCTAACGACAATCGTTTAATGCTTGTCAGCTATCTCATTTTGGCAATCGTGATTGGTTCGTCAGCAGTATGGTGGTGGCAAAATGCCACACCAATTGAAGAGCAAGTACAGTTAAGATCTAATTCAAATACAGGTGTAGGCACACAACAATCGCAATTAACAGCAAGTCATGTTGTTCAAAACGATCGTAGTCAAACAACGCAAAGCACGTTATTAGATGATGCACCAACTAGCGTACAAACAGTTTCAACTATAACGGCTTCACCGCAAGCACAGCCGCAACAAGAAAATACAATAAATAACACCTTAGGGCAAAGCGACACGACTGACATTGCACGTCCAGTCATTGCCCCTGCAGAGATAAAAACCGCAGAGCAAAATGCATCAAAAAATAGCACCATCGTCATGAACTTCAGTGACGATAGCTGGGTTGAAATACATGATGCACAAGGCGATAAAATTGCATTTGGAGTTAAAAAAGCAGGCTATACCATGACCGTCAGCGGCATAGCTCCTTTTTCGGTCGTGCTAGGTAAGCATACCGTTGTTAGTATTACATTAAATGGTGAGAACGTTGATATTTCAGCTTTTGCACCAAATCGTTTAGCCAAATTTAAATTACCGTTAGCAGAGTAACCGCTATGTTTTCAGAATCTCCTATTAAACGCCGTAAATCGACCCGAATTAACGTAGGTAATGTTCCTATTGGTGATGGCGCACCGATTGCCGTGCAGTCGATGACTAATACCGATACAATGGATGTTGATGCCACGGTGGCACAAATTCAGGCAATACAAGATGCAGGGGCCGATATAGTGCGTGTATCAGTACCTACAATGGACGCTGCCGAAGCATTTAAAAGCATAAAAGAACAAGTGTCGATTCCTTTAGTGGCCGACATTCACTTTGATTACCGCATTGCACTAAAAGTCGCTAAATATGGTGTTGATTGTTTACGTATCAACCCAGGTAATATCGGTAGTGAAGAGCGTATAAGAGCGGTTGTTGATTCTGCCCGAGAGCATAATATTCCAATTCGTATTGGTGTAAATGGCGGTTCACTTGAGCGCGACTTGCAAGAAAAATACGGTGAGCCAACCCCTGAAGCCTTATTAGAATCAGCGATGCGCCATGTAGACATATTACGCCGCCTTGATTTTGACCAATTTAAAATATCGGTAAAAGCCTCTGATGTATTTTTAGCCGTGGGTGCTTATCGCTTATTAGCCAAAGAAATAGACCAACCACTGCATTTAGGTATTACTGAAGCCGGGGGGATGCGTTCTGGTTCGGTTAAATCGGCCGTTGGCCTAGGCATGCTACTTGCCGAAGGCATTGGCGATACATTACGCGTATCGCTTGCTGCCGACCCTGTACAAGAAATAAAAGTAGGCTTTGATATTTTAAAATCACTGCGCATTCGCTCGCGCGGCATTAACTTTATTGCTTGCCCAAGTTGTTCGCGCCAAGAGTTTGATGTAGTGAGCACCATGAACCAATTAGAAGAGCGCCTCGAAGACATCGTTGAACCCATGTCGGTATCGGTTATTGGCTGTGTTGTAAATGGTCCTGGTGAAGCATTAGTAAGTGATATCGGTTTAGCAGGGGCAAATCGCCGCTCAGGACTATACATTAACGGTGAGCGTCAAAAAGCACGTATCGATAACAATAATATTGTTGACCAACTTGAAGGCTATGTACGTGACTTTATCGCTGAAAAAGAGCAGCAAACTCCTATCGATGTAAAAATTGTCGAATAAATAGCATTATACTTGGCAAACAAGCTGGTTTGCCGTTTACCTTTTTACTGATCACGCTATAATGGCGGGTCAATTTTAAGCATTCTTTTTAGTCGCGTAGTTTTTTAAATTATACGCATATACAGTTTTTAGGATTTAGCAGTGGCAAAACAAATTCAGGCAATACGTGGAATGAACGATTGTCTGCCGGGCGATACGCAAGTTTGGCAGAAAGTAGAAAACATCTTACGTGAAACAGTTGCATCTTTCGGTTATCAAGAAATTCGTTTTCCAATTGTAGAATCAACCGATCTTTTCAAACGCTCTATTGGTGAAGTAACCGATATCGTAGAAAAAGAAATGTACACGTTTGCCGATCATAACGGCGACAGCTTAACATTACGCCCAGAAGGGACCGCAGTGTGTGTACGTGCGGGTAATCAAAATGGATTGCTTTACAATCAAGAGCAACGTCTTTGGTACATGGGTCCAATGTTTCGCCATGAACGCCCACAAAAAGGACGTTACCGTCAGTTTCATCAGTTTGGTTTAGAAACCTTTGGTATTGCAACAGCCGACATCGACGCTGAAGTTATATTACTAACAGCGCAACTTTGGCAGCAATTTGGAATTAGTGAACATGTTCGCCTTGAACTAAACTCACTGGGCTCAAATGAAGCACGTGCTCAATACCGTGAAGCATTAGTAAGCTATTTAGAACAACACGTAGAGAGCCTAGATGAAGACTCTAAACGCCGCATGCATACTAACCCGTTACGTGTGCTTGATAGCAAAAACCCAGACGTACAAGCCATATTAACAAACGCTCCTAAGTTATCAGAACACTTAGATACTGAATCAAAAGAACATTTTGAAAATTTATGTGAACGTTTAGACGCAGCTGGCGTCTCATATACGATTAACGAAAAGCTGGTACGTGGATTAGATTACTATAATCGCACTGTATTTGAGTGGGTTACAGACAGTTTAGGCGCACAAGGTACTGTTTGTGCCGGTGGTCGTTACGATGGTTTAGTTGAACAGTTAGGTGGTAAGTCATCGCCAGCAGTTGGTTTTGCTATGGGCCTTGAACGCTTAGTACTTTTATTACAAGCCTTAGAGTGCACCGGCGAAATACGCCGCAACAGCGATGTATACCTTGCTGCGATGGGCGACAAAGCCAGTATTCAAGCACCGGTAATAGCTGCCAGTTTACGCAAAGAAGTGCCCGGTTTACGTGTATTAGTTCACGCAGGCGGTGGTAACTTTAAAAAACAATTAAAACGTGCCGATAAAAGCGATGCCTTAGTCGCAATTATTATCGGTGAAGATGAATTAGAACAAGGTGTTGTGACAATTAAATACTTACGAGAACGTAAAGAACAAGTCACACTAAACCTAGAACAAGCAAAAGCGCTATTAGCTGAGCTAATCAACAGCTGAGCCGATACAAAGAGGTAACAATGGACATTTATTCAACAGAAGAACAACAAGCAGAAGCCATTAAACGTTTTTTCCGTGAGAACGGCGTTACGTTAGCGCTAGGCGTCGTATTAGGACTAGGCGGTTTATACGGCTGGAAAGCATATAACCAAAACCAAATTACAACAGCTGAAGCCACATCTGACGTTTACACCATTTTAGTGCAAAGCGATGATGTATTAAGCCAAGCAGATCAATTTATTAGTGAACATAAAGACACTAACTACGCAACACTTGCTGCATTTGTTGCTGCAAAAGATGCCGTAGACCAAAATAAATTAGACCTTGCTACTAGCAAACTAAATTGGATTGTTGATAACGCACAAAACCAAGAGTTAAAAGCCATAGCAGCCACTCGTTTAGCACGTGTTTATATTGCAACAGAAAAATTTGATGATGCACTTACATTATTAGACTCACCTTTACCTGAGGCTTTTAGTGCAAATATCGCTGAATTAAAAGGCGATGTATACAGCGCTAAAGGAAGTAAAGAACAGGCTCGTAGTGCTTATCAGGCAGCAGTTGATGCCGGTGGATTAGTTTCTAACCCTCTTTTACAAATTAAGTTAGACGACCTCGCAGTAACTTCACCAGCGGCATAAGGTGTTAACAATGAAAAAATTTACTACCGCAACCCTTGCCTTATGTATGGCTACTTTGGCAGGGTGTTCGTCAAGTGATGAAGAAGAACTGATATTACCAACGGTGGTAAACCAGTTTGAAACCGACGTTATTTGGCAAGAATCGATTGGCGATGGGGTGCAGCACTATTTTTCTCGCTTAGCACCTGCAATTTATAAAGACACGGTTTATGTAGCTAGCCGCGAAGGGAAAGTCGAAGCACTTTCACTAGAGAACGGTGATACGCTTTGGGAAACCGATGTTCGCGAAGAAAGTTCATTTTGGCCATGGGAAGATGAACTAAATGCCAAACTATCAGGTGGTATTTTACAAGCTTATGGTAAAATTTACATCGGCTCAGAACACGGCTTACTAATTGCGCTTGATCGTGAAACCGGTGAAGAAGTATGGCGTAAATCAGTGCCTGGTGAAGCGCTTTCAAAACCAGCTGCCGGTGATGGCTTAGTTTTTGTAAACTTAGCTTCAGGTAAATTACTAGCATTACACCCAGATACCGGTGAAGAACGCTGGAGCTTTGAACAAGAAGTACCTGCATTAACTTTACGTGGTCAAAGCTCTCCAACAATCGCTAATGGCGGTGTATTGATTGGTCTTGAAACGGGTAAGCTTAATGTTCTTATTTCTGAAAATGGATACTCAGCTTGGAGTGCAGAGATTGCCGTGGCAAAAGGCGCTTCTGAGTTTGAACGTTTAGTTGATGTAGACACACAGCCAATTATTAGCGGCCCATATGCTTATGCTATTGCTTACAATGGTAATTTAGCAGCGGTAGATATCCGCTCAGGTAATACGGTATGGAAACGTGAATATAGTAGCTACCGTGAAATATCAATGGACGGGCAAGATATATACGTTGTTGATAGCGATGGCGTTATTTATTCACTCGATAAAGATTCAGGTGTTGAACACTGGAGTCAACCGGCCTTACGTGGCTGGTACTTAACGGGTCCTACAATTGCTGGTAACTATTTAGCATTGGGTGACCAAGAAGGTAATTTGCATTGGCTAAACAAAGAAACCGGCGAGCTTGTTGCCCGTGAAGACTTTGACAGTTCAGGCTTTTTTATAGAGCCAGTTGTTGCTGATGACAAACTTATTTTATACACCAGAGATGGTGAAGTTAGTGCGGTAGCAATACCAAATTAACTCTATGCTATTAGTCTAACCCACTAATAGTTAATTGATTTTTGTAAGGCTTCGCTCAGCGAAGCCTTTTGTTGTTTTTTAAAGAGGTAGTTTATGCTTCCCGTGATCGCTCTAGTTGGGCGACCCAATGTGGGCAAATCCACATTATTTAACCGTTTAACACGTACTCGTGATGCACTCGTAGCCGATTTTCCAGGCTTAACACGAGATAGAAAATATGGCCAAGCTAATTACGATGGCTATGAATTTATCGTGGTAGATACGGGTGGTATTGATGGCTCAGAAGAAGGCATCGAAATCGAAATGGCTGATCAATCGCTATTAGCCATTGAAGAAGCCGATATCGTTCTATTTTTAGTTGATGCCCGCGTAGGTATGACCGTAGCCGACCAAGCTATTGCCAACCATTTACGTAAGCAAGAAAAGAAATGTTTTGTCGTTGCTAATAAAACCGATGGTATCGATGCCGACTCAAACTGTGCAGAGTTTTTCCAGTTATCGTTAGGTGATATTCATCATATTGCAGCCGCACATGGTCGTGGTATTACATTATTACTTGAGCATACCTTACAGCCCGTTATTGCTGAGCTTGCTGCACAAGATGAAGATGTTGCAGAGAATGATGACGAGCTAATCGATCTTTATCAAGAAGGTGAAGACGATGATACCGATCACCAAGCCTTTGCAGATAAGCCGGTAAAACTGGCAATTATCGGTCGTCCAAATGTAGGTAAATCAACGCTTACAAACCGCATACTAGGCGAAGACCGGGTTATTGTTTACGATATGCCTGGAACAACACGCGACTCAATTTATATTCCGATGACGCGTAACGACAAAGAATATATTTTAATCGATACTGCGGGGGTCCGTAAGCGTAAAAAAGTAAGCGATGTAGTAGAGAAATTCTCTGTAATCAAGACATTGCAAGCCATTGAAGACTGTAACGTAGTGTTACTGGTTGTTGATGCGCGCGAAGGTATTTCTGATCAAGATTTAAGCTTACTAGGCTTTGCCCTTAATTCAGGTCGTTCATTAGTTATTGCCGTTAATAAATGGGATGGCTTAGATGACTACGTTAAAGATCGCATAAAAACAGAGCTTGATCGTCGCTTAGGCTTTATTGACTTTGCCCGCTTACATTTTATCTCTGCACTTCATGGTACAGGTGTAGGTCATTTATTTGAATCAGTTGACGAAGCATACGAGTCAGCCACTAAACGAATTAGCACTGCAATGTTACGTCGTATCATGGACATGGCTCAAGCCGATCACCAGCCGCCACTTGTTCGTGGTCGTCGTGTTAAGCTTAAATATGCCCATGCCGGTGGTTATAACCCGCCACGTATTGTTATCCACGGTAACCAAGTTCACGATTTACCCGATAGCTATAAACGCTACCTGATGAACTACTACCGTAAAGCACTTAAAATTATGGGCACGCCAATTAAAATTGAATTTAGAGAAGGCGATAACCCATTTGCAGGGCGTACTAATAAAGTAACGCTTTCGCAAAAACGTAAAATACGTGCATTTGCAAAAGAAAACCGTAATAAATAAATTCGCTACGAATTAATTTACTACAAAAAACGGCGTACTTTTTAGTACGCCGTTTTTGTTATTTATAATGCAATAAACTCACTCAAGTGCTTTATCAATAAGCCCCACAAGCGGCGTAGGCAAAGTAATATTTCCTGCTAATACAAATTTATGCGCTTCATCAGACATTTTTTGCCACGTACGACGAATAATACCTATCCACTTTTCTTCGTTGTAGTCTGGTTTAGCATTAGCAAAATCTAGCATGTAATGCTCAATAAAAACCAAGCTTGCTACATCTTCTACTAATTGGCTGTCTGGGTTACGTTTAATATTCTTTTTAGCAACTGCATTGTACACTCTGTTTTGCTCAGCCTCGTTATATCCCACTTGCTTCATGAGCCCAGCAACACGACTTGCATGAAATATATAAAGTGCACTACGCCACTGATGATAGCCTTGCTTATTCATCTCAAAGTCACTACGCGGCGATTTCCAGCGCTGTATGTGCTGCCCGTGCACTGCAATTTGCATAAGCTCATCGGCACTGGGTTTAAAGCGCTTAAGCATGTCGCTCATATGTATTGCATAAAGAAACTCTTTACATACACTTTGGCCATTATAAAGCGCTGTATTTGGGTCTTGGTTATTGGCTTCATCAATTAAGGTCATCACTTTATTAAACATGACAGTCATTTTTATCTTTAATCCTTTTTGGCGTTAATAAAACAATAAACGTGGGGTTATGTAAAAACCAGCGCTTTAATAAAGTTAACTTGGTAATATAGTTAACATAACAATTATAAACTCATAAATAACCATAACAATTCACTTTTTGATACGGATAACTATGTTTAAAAAAAACCTTTTAGCTGCGTGCTTAGCCTTAGTGTCGCTACCAAGTTTAGCCAACAGTAATACCGATTTAAAAACCATTATTGATAACCACTGGCAAAATGCCCAAACCGAAAAAATATTTTTTCGTACCGATCCAGATGGTTGGAAGCCAAATGGCACACTACCAAATTGGAGCGAGCAAGCCATTGCAAAGCGCCAAGCATATAACAACAGCGTGTTAAAAAGCCTAGCCAGCATTGACCCTAAAACGCTCAATAACGAGCAGTTAATGAACTACCGTTTATTTAAATATGAACGCGAAACCGAACAACAAAGTTATCTTTATCAAGATAAGTATTTTCCGGTTAATTTTTTAAGTGGCTGGCATACTTATTTTGCCGAAGCACCGGCCAATATGGCATTTTTAACCCCCGATGATTACAACACATTTTTAATCAGCCTTGCTGATTACCCGCGCTTTAATCAGCAAAACATTGATTTGATGAAAGACGGGATTAAAACCGGCTTTACTCATTACTGTAAAACGTTTGAAAACTACAGCCAAAGCATTAGCGCGCACATAGTTAAAAACCCCAAAAACAGCGCCCTTTACGAGCCCTTTACGCGTATACCCACTACGTTTAGCAATGAGCAAAAAAACGATTACCAACAAAAAGCGCAAACCGTTATTGCCGAAAAAGTCGTACCTGCTTATCAGCACTTTTACGATTTTTTTGTTAATGAATACATGCCACATTGCAGAGCGCAGCCAGGAATTGCAAGCATTAAAGGCGGGCTTGATTACTACCAGTACACGGTTAATTACTACACCACAACAAATGCAACTCCTCAGCAAATACATGAGCTTGGCCTTAAAGAAGTGGCACGTATTAAAACACAAATGCAAAACATCATTGATGAAGTTGGCTTTGAGGGGTCGTACAGCGATTTTTTACAATTTTTAGCAACCGATGAGCAATTTTACGCAAAAGACGCGCAAGACTTACTCGAAAAAACCGCCTTTATAACGCAAAAAATGTATGGCAAGTTACCCACTTACTTTGGCCATTTACCACGCAATACTTTTACTATAAAAGGCTCTGCGAGCCGCGGAGCATTTTATATGCCACCGGCCGATAACCGCTCACCAGGTACCTACTTTTTAGCCTCAACACCTAAACTGCAACCTTTATATAATTTAGAAGCCCTTAGTCTGCACGAAGCCATACCCGGGCACCATTTACAAAACGCCATTGCAATGGAGCTAAATGTCCCTGAGTTTAGACGTACCCTAAGCCACTCTGCATTTGGCGAAGGCTGGGCGCTATACACCGAACGATTAGGTAAAGAAGCGGGTTTTTACCAAAATCCATACAGCGACTTTGGCCGCTTAGGCTACGAAATGTGGCGTGCAGTGCGCTTAGTGGTTGATACCGGTATTCATGCTTTTGGTTGGAGTCGTCAAAAAGCGATTGATTACTTAGCCAGTCACACCGCTTTACCGCAAAGCGCCGTAGAAGATCAAATAGATCGTTATATTTCATGGCCAGGCCAAGCACTCTCTTACAAAATGGGCGAAATAAAAATACGCCAGCTGCGTGCCAAAGCCGAACAAGAACTCGGCGCACAATTTGATATTCGCAGCTTTCACGACACCGTAATAGGCCAAGGTTCGCTCCCTATGGCAGTACTTGAAGACGTTATAAACGATTGGATAGCAAAACAAAAATCGGCTATTTAACATTAATGAAGGCGGTATTATTTGCCGCCTCTTCTAAATGGATTTTTTAATGAAACACCTACTTATTTTTATATCACTCATTTTATTTAGCAGCCAAGCTAATGCGTTTTGTTTAGAAGCATCAAACTACATAGAGGGAGTAAAATATGGCGCTTGTGGAGAGCAAATAGATTCAATTACCCTTACGCCTTATTTTATTATATGGATGCTTTTAAACGTGTTATTCGGACAGACTCTTAATAAACCAAATATACACGTGGGGTTTAAATATTTACTTTTTCTGTGTGCATTCCCACTCAGCCCGTTAGTACTATTAATGAATTTAACTGCAATGATGGTATCTCGCATTTATAAAAAATATTCAACCACCGCAAAAAATAAAGCCCAACCTAACCATGATTGCGCAGAACCCGTTATTGAAAAGCCGAGTGTTAATCAGCTAACAATTGGCGAGTACACTTTTGACAGCCTGCAGCAATCTTTAATTAAAGAAGATAACCTCTACACATTAGAGCCTAAATGCATGCAGGTGCTTAGTTACTTAATAGAGCAACAACCAAGAATAGTTAGCCTTGAAGAGTTACACAATAATGTATGGGAGAATCAAATCGTAACCGATACCGCAGTTCGGCGAGTGATTAGCAAACTACGTGTGGCCCTTAACGATAACGACACAAAAAACCCTAAATATATAAAGTCTGTAATGAAGCGAGGTTATCAGCTTATCGCCGAAGTAAAACACAACCTATTGAATAGTAATGATTTATAAAAGTTATAACCAAGGTAACACCATGGTTATAACTTTATAATAACGAGTTAATGGCTTTGTTATCGTTATTTTTTTCCAATCGTTTTAATTTGTTTAGGCGCTATAGAGCGACCCATAAAATTAAATAATTAAGGAAAAAAATATGAAACACTTATTACCTCTATTACTAGTATTAATCATAACAGTAATTACATTAAGCCTTATCAACAGCAACGAGTGTATAGAAATAGGTAACGCATCTATTGCCAGTATTTCATTTGGCACTTGTGATTTATCTCACCCTCAATCAACCCTATCACCACTTTTAGCATTATTTTGGTTAGCCATGAGCGTTTGCTTTGCAATCACATTACCTAAATCAACAGTTGCTAATAAGTACAAAATTGCCTTGTTTATATTTGGTTTACCACTCACTGTTTTTGTTTATTTAATTGCCTATATATCTGAAAACATACGCCAAGCAACTCAATCTTTTAAGTAAATCTATATGAGCAAGTCACACTTGCTCATCCTTTCTTAATTAAATACAAGTGAAAATCAATCCTTACCCGCTTTTGCTTCGTAAACTTAATGATTACAAAAACCAGAGCATTAAGTATGAGCAAACGCATTTTATATTGGCTACAAAACGATTTACGCCTAACCGACAACCCACTTTTTAGTGACCTTGCTACAGAGCAATGCGCGCTTGATATTGTATTTGTTATAAATCCACACTGGTTTAAAAATAATAATTACCAACAAAAACCCTACGGCATACATAAGCAGCTATTTTTAATGCAAAGCTTGTACGAGCTGCAACAAGCACTTATTGAGTGTGGGCAAACCCTGCATGTACTTGAGGGTGACCCCGTATCGCTTTTAAAAGCGCGTATTTATGAGCAAAATATAGATGAAGTGTTATACAGCGAGCAATTTGGCGTGTACGAGCAACGCCAAATACACTTACTTAAAGCACATTGCCCCAATACCCAGTTTACAGGGTCGCAGCACGACACCCTCTTTAAGCAAAGTGACCTCCCGTTTGATTTAAGCGAGTTACCTAAACACTTTACTCCGTTTCGTAAAAAGGTAGAGGCCGCTAATAGCCCCATTACATCTTCTACTTTTCCAAACGGTTTGCTCCCTCAGCCAATAACCTTATGCGCCAAAAAACCTATAGAACGTATAACCAATAAAGGCGTAATGCATGGCGGCCTTAACAGCGCTCAAGCACATTTAAAGCAGTACTTTGCAAGCGCAATACCGAGTACTTATAAAACGACACGTAACGAGCTCGATGGCTTTAACAACACCACCAAATTTAGCACTTGGCTTGCCTTTGGCTGTTTAAGTGCAAAACAAGTTTATAAAGCCGTAGAAGATTACGAGCAAAGCAATACGGCAAACGAGTCTACTTACTGGATTAAATTTGAATTGCTATGGCGAGAGTATTTTAAATGGCACGCGCTTAAAGCAGGTAGCAGCCTATTTAGCTTTAAAGGTCAAAAGCAGACTAAACCGCTTACTACTTTTACACCTACCCGCTTTGCTGCGTGGTGTAATGGCGCAACACCTTACCCGCTTGTCAATGCCATTATGAACCAGCTAAACGCTACGGGTTACATTTCAAACCGTGCAAGGCAAATTGCAGCAAGCTGCCTAGTGAACGAGTTAAGCCTTGATTGGCGATACGGTGCAGCCTATTTTGAGCAGCAACTTATTGATTACGATGTAGCAGCAAACTGGGGAAACTGGCAGTACATAGCCGGTGTAGGGGTTGACCCACGTGGCGGACGCCACTTTAATATACAAAAGCAAACCACACAGTTTGACCCAAATGGTACCTATACCAACAAGTGGCATGGGCACAGTAATAAAACACAGCAGGTCGATGACTTCAACGAAGTAGATTGGCCTGTTTAAGCCAATCTAGTTAAATTGAGTTCAGGTTATTTATCCAAAATTTAAAACAACTGCGCAATGCCTACATTAATGGCAAAGCCACCCAAAGTTAAAAACAAAAATAAACAGCCAGCTAATAACAGTGGTTTAATACCTGCTTGGCGAATAGCGCCAACATGCGTGCGTAAACCCAAAGCCACCATGGCAATGGTAAGTAATATATTGTCAAACCATACAATGGCGTTTGTAGCACCTTGAGGAATAACCGATAACGAATGCACACCACTTGCCACTATAAATAACACCGCAAACCAAGGAATAGTCACACCCGTTTTTTGCTCGCTACCAGGCTTGTTATTGTTTGTTTTTCCGTGCTTTTTACTTTGCCAAAACGATAAGATCACTAAAAAGGGCGCAAGCATCATTACGCGTAGCATTTTTTCAATCACGGCGGTGTCACCGGCATGGGCACTTACCGCCGTACCTGCTGCTACCACTTGCGCTACTTCATGAATGGTTGAACCAACAAAAATACCGTAAGCGTGCTCGCTAAATCCCATAAACTTAAACATAACAGGGTAGGCAAACATACTTAACGTACCAAACACCACCACTGTTGCCACCGCTACAGACACTTTATGCGCCTGTGCTTTTATCACCGGCTCAGTAGCCATAACCGCAGCGGCACCACAAATAGAGCTACCCGCACCTATTAATATGGTTGTTTGTTCATCAAGCTTAAATACGCGCTTACCTAGCTGCACTGCCAAAATAAATGTCCCCCCGAGCATAATCACATCGGTTAATAGGCCATGCCAGCCTACCCCCGCAACCTGAGCAAACGTAATTCTAAAACCAAACAACACAATGCCCGCTTTAAGCAATATACTTTTAGCGTAATCAACACCTACATTGGTATGCGTTGCAATTCGCGAAAACACACTGTTACCCACCATAATGCCAAGCACAATACCAATTGTTAACGAGCTAAATTGCGCCCCTTGCATTATCGGGTGTTTACTTAATACAACAGATGCCCCGGCTAAAACAACCACCAGCAGCATGCCTAACCACCAGCGAGTATCGTTATATTGCTTAGTATTAATAGCTAAAGGCAAACATTCATTTTTAATTGCGCTAAGCATTGTATTCTCTTAATTAAACAACGTTAATGTATTGACTTCATTTTAAGAAAGTGCAAAATATAACTCCAATATATTAATATCATGATTTGATAACTTTAGGTTATACAATGAATTTACACGCACTCAGAGTGTTTTACACCGTAGCAAAATTGGGTAGTTTTTCAGGCGCAGCCGAGGCGCTTTTTATAAGCCAACCCGCGGTATCTAAAGCATTAAAAGAGCTTGAGCATCAACTAAACATACAATTAATAGAGCGCGCCTCTAAAGGCAAAAAACTCACTTTAAGCGAAGGCGGCCAAGCACTGTTTGAGCACGCACGTAGTATTTTTGCTATAGAAAAAGCCGCCATAGACGATATAAAGTCGCGTACAGGTTTAAAGCGCGGCACCTTAGTAATTGGGGCAAGCACCACCATAGCCAGTTATTGGTTACCCCCCTACTTAGCTAACTTTTGCACCCAATACCCGCATATAAAAGTAGAAGTACAAGTTGCCAATACCGCACATATTGAACAAGCACTACGTGATTGCACCATTGACTTAGCGCTTGTAGAAGGCACCCCAACCGAGCCACATATCATCAGCAAACATTGGCAAAACGATAAAATGAGCATTGTTATTCCCAGTACGTTCACACCCGATAAAAATCTACAGCGTTGGTTAAGTAAACAAAATTGGTTATTACGCGAGCCCGGCTCTGGCACGCTCGAAATATCGAGTAAACTTTTAACTCAACACGCAGTAAAAGTAGAAGAAAGCATGCAACTAGGCAGCAACGAAGCCATAGCAAGGGCCGTAGCCCAAGGGATGGGCGTTGCATTACTGCCCAATGTGGTTACTGAGGATTTAGTGCAATTAGGAAAGCTAAAACGGGTAAGTCAACAAAATAAAGCCCCGCTTTCACGGCCGCTGTATCAGCTACATTACAAAGACAGGCCCTCTTCGCATGCAGCGCAAGCATTCGAAAAAAATCTGTTTAATAAGTAATGATTATAAGTAAGTATAAACGCAGTATATAAATCACATTTGTGTACCAATTAGTAACAGTACTACTGTACTTCTTGTTAGTTGGCTATTCTTCTTCAATAATATAAAGATACTCAATATTTATATTTTTAATATCTTCATACTTGAGAATAAGTCGATCTCCTTTAATCTCATAAAAACGAGTGGTTGGGGAACCTGTAGATGAAGGCTTATCTGACTCTATATGTCTTCTCATGGCACCGGATAAAACAACACGATCTAACTGCCCACTAGAGTCAAGATAAAAGTCTTCAAGAACACCATAATATAAAAAGGAAATATTTTTAGTCTCAACTAAACAAGATAACTTAATTAACTCTGCATCCTGAGTTTCAGATAATTTTCCAGTTAGCTCGTAATACCATGGAGTATCGAAGGCATACCTTGAGGATTTGTATGGATTAAAGTGAAAAATTAGCTTTTGAAATATTTTCCCCAAAATATATGCAAGGAGAAATGAACTAGAAAAATATAAAATGATTTTAGGGATACTAGCACTTACAATTTCTACATCGGATTCCGACACGGATTTAGAACCAGTTAATAATTTTAGACAAATTTCATAATTAATTTCGTTTCCAAATAAAGGTACTAAAATATAAATTAGAAAAATATGTAAAATTAAAGCATAAAAAAAAGCCAAAGATGAAGATACATCAAATGGCTTTTTTTCTATGCTAGTATTTTCTACTTTTTCATAAGAGTTTTGGAATATAAAACCTGGAATTATCAACACTAAAATAAAAAAAGCAGGAAAAGCTATATTCATGCAACAGCTTTCTCTTTAGGCGAAGTCGAAACACGATATTTCTTGCCATTTGACAAAGTAATCACTTCACTGTCTTTTGAGCTACTAGAAATAAAAGATCTCAACTGTTTGCTTCCCAATGGATCACCTTTAATTTTCTTAGCTAAACTACCTAACAAAGCTTTCATAATGCCTCCAAAATAATATCCCATGACTTTAGTTTACTTTAAATATTACCAATAGGCTACATATCATGCTATGAGAGGTCTAAAATAACGCGCTAACGCCAACGAGAAAATGTCAATCGAGGCCAGCTATAACCTACTTCTCTTTTGTTCGCGAGATCACAACAATCATTAACATAACTACCTACCAGCTAACTGATATATCTATTAGCAAAACCGGCAACAAGCTCTACTTACAATCCCTTAGTTAAGTCTTGTGCTAACGTACCCGTTGGTTTTTCAATTACCCGTACTAACTCTTTTCCGTTTTGTTTTACGATAAACGTTGGGGTGTATTTTAAGTCGTTAGCCTGTGCGATACCGCCGTCGTCACGTTTGTCGTAACCCACAGCCACATACTCAATGCTTGCAAGCTCTACCTTCGACGCTTCAAGTAACTTAATAAGCTTGGGCACTTCGCGCTCACTGTCGTGACACCAGGTTCCAAATAATACAATTACTTCTTTACCTTTTAGCTTTTGCATTAAGGCAATATCTTGCTGAGTGGGTGTAAATGCAGTGTATTGCTCGTTAAATGGTGCGTAATCGTTTAACAGTGTTTGTGTGCTGATTGCACCAGCAAAAGGCCCTTTCGCCGCGCAGGCCGTTAGGGCAACACTTAAAGCACATAATAGAATTAATTTTTTAAACATTGGGTTACTCTTAATTTTGGTATTAAATAAGGTATTAAATAAGGTATTAAATAAGGTATTAAACGACTATACCCAAGATTGAGTGTGGAGTGAACAATTCTAAGGCGTTATTTTTTATCCATAAAAAAGTTAACGTGCGATAAATTAGCTAAATACTCGCGTCGTGCATATTTATTTTCTGCCAGCTTATCTAAATCACCAATTAAGGTCACCAGCTTAGTATGAGAATGACGACTTGTTTCTATAAAATCATCTTGGCGATCTTCACTCTCGTCGCGCTCTTTTTTATGCATCGTGTCGCTATTTTCGTTTTCTTCTAGCCAAATATCATCAATTAAACGAATATTACTTTTACTCTCGGTGTGCTGTTGCATTGCCATTTGCAGTTCGTATTGATTGGTTTGCGGATTAAATGCAAACAGTTGTGTATCTACATCCACATTGTGCGATTGATTAAGCCCTACCAGCGCTTTATTTTTAACTGCCGTGTCTACGTTATAGCTTTCGTCTTTGGTGTAGTAATCAGGGCGACTAAATTGGTAATCAAAGTGGCTATTTATGTTTTTGCTTTGTGTTACACCGCTTAGCTCCCCTTGCTGGGTTTGCGTTGTTGCTTGGCTTAGTTCAATCGTGCTTTTAGGCTGATAATCGCCGCTATCTAGCGCATACGAAAAAGTAGCATCAAAATCAGCAAGCTTTGAAATACCCGTCCCCAATGTATTAGGCGCATTACTGCCAAGCCCTTGGTAACGAGGATCGCGGGTGATCATGTTATCAACTAAATCGGCAACCATAGCGCGCCCGTCATTAAACTGCTGCTCGGCTATCGACTCTAAATGACTATAGCGCTCAGCCGCCGACGACATACTCGAAAATGCACTTTTAAATAACGCAAATCCTTGCTGCATTGCCTCATCGCCTGTACGTCCAAATGCCGATGCTTTATCATCCTGCGTGCTGTTTACGCGGGTATCTTCTAGGCTTTGATCGAGCGACGCTAAATACTGCTGCATTTGTTGTGTGTCTTTGCCACCCATGGTTGACATATCAAGCGCAAAATCAATATCGTGCTGCCCCGTATCGGCTTTAAATACCAGTGCTTGTTGGTTTAATGCACCATCAATAGAATAACTTAAATCAAGCGTATTCTCGCCAGCGTTAAACTCATTATTGTGCGAGCTAGAAAACGACACATCAAATCCTGTTAACTGTTCACTATTAAAACCGGCTAAAAAGTCTAAGCCCATATCGGCTTGGTTTGGCACAATAACAGCATTAAATGCGTTTTCATTGACCTTAAAAAATTCATCGGCCATTTCGCCAATGCCGTCCATCACTTGCGTTAAAGCTGCATGTTCATCTTGCGATAAATCGCCATTTACTTCATAACTTATGCCAAATGCATCAACAGCTTCGCCGGTTTTTTCGTCATAACCTTGTGATGAATTAAAGGTAATATTTATCACATCACCTTCTTTAGTGGTTACCGATAGATCAAACTTATAGTTATCATCGTTTTCATATTTAGCACGGTTAAGGCTTTCCATGTAAGGATTAAGCGTGCGCTCAACACGCTGCTGACTTGACGCTAAAAAGCTTTGTTGTTCATCCCCAAGCTGCCCTAAACTCGATAAAATATCGCTCGTATTTGCATAAGCACCCGCAATATTTTTAACCGACGTATTTAAACGTGCCATTAATTTATCGCTGCTTTCGTTTTGTAATAACCCCTCTTGTTGCGAACTTATAACGGTGCGCAAGGCACGTTCTTCATTCGTGAGTTTATAGTTACCAAAACTAGGTGTGCTTGAAATAGTAAATAACGAGGTCAGCTGTTGTTCTAACACCATCTCTGCAGCTTCGTTATTCAAAGCGCTATTGGGCGTTTGATTATTTAATTGACTAAGTAACGCTTCGGCGTTATTTGAGGCACTGGCTTTTATATCATTGAGCGCTTGAAGGTTATGAGCGCTTAACGAGGTATTTGAAAGGGAAGATTGATCAACGCTTTTAACTGATTGAGCAAACAAAGTATTTAAATGTGTGTGGTTACTCAGTGCATTATTGATCATGATTATCCTTAATCGCCCTACCCAATTTAATAATTTATCGGGCGCTGAGTAAAAAGCTTTAGGCCAAGGACACATTTAGTACCTATTTTTATACAAATAAATAAAACAGCCAATAAACAGGCACGCGCTTTAGTTATTTATTTAGTTAGTTTGCATCTTTGGAAGGCGCTTTTATTCTTTGCACTAAAAAATCAACCGCCGCTTTTACTTTAGGCACTAAATAACGCTGTTTTTGATACAACAAGTAAACCGCTAAATGGGTATTTTGTGTAATAGCTAATTCATGTTCAAAATTAAGCATCTGTAACTCGCCCGATGCAAGGTGCGATTTAAGTGCCCATCGAGTCGACATTAAAATACCTTCACCGTTGCAGGCTTTTTTAGCAAGCCAAGTCCCACTATTTGAAATAGCCACCGCAGGTGCGGATACATCGTGCCATTGCTCATCTATTTTACATAACCACGGTGTAGGCCCCGATGGCGTTTTAAAATAAAGTCCACGGTGTTGTTTTAATTCCATTGCGCTACTAGGTATACCGTATTTTTGTATATAGCATGGCGAGGCAACAGGAATAAAACCATTATCCATAAGCTTAATCGCTAATACGCGCTCGTTTGGGGCATAACCACCACGAATCGCTATATCAACGTCGTCTCGCCCTAAGGTCGAAAGCTCATCGCTTAGGCTCACATCAAGTATAATTTGCGGATACAAAGCGCTAAATTCATCAAGCAAAGGCATTAAAATTTTATCGCCAAAGCCAACCATACAGCTAATTGATAACCGCCCCATTGGCGTTGTTTGATAACTGCGGACGGTTTCTTGGCTTTGTGCTAGCTGCCCCAAAATTTGCTGCATATCGTTATAGTAAATATGCCCAACTTCGGTAAGCTTAACAATACGGGTTGAACGTTTTAAAAGCGTAGCACCTAAGCTTTTTTCTAAATCCGCCACACGGCGCGATAACGACGAAGGCGGCACACTAAAGGCTTTAGCGGCTTTGGTAAAACTACCGGTTTCGGCTACTTTAATAAAATACCGTATGGCTTTTAGTTGATCCAACCGACAACTCCTGTGCTTTAATACCCAATGGCAAAGCATTTAACTTTATAAATAAATTCTCCCTGTAAACAGGGCAACACTTAACACACCTTGGTCAATACCTGCATTTTTGATACGTTGTGGAAAAACCGAGTTACACATTTGCCGGTGTTAATCATTGTTTGCTTTTTTTTCGCTTTATTTTACATGGCTTTTACTAACGGAATCGCCGCCGATATCAACCACGGATTTACATTTTTAATAGCAACAATTCCCTTTTCACTAATTTTATTTTAAATATTTTATTCACGCTATCAATAAATTACATGCTTTAAAAGTAAATAGCATAAAAACAAAGCCTAGCGCATGATACCTAATGCCTAGCAAGTTATATGAAGTTCATTCACATACACAAAGCAGCTGATAAGTTTAACGAAGCGTATTATTCAAAGTTACACACCGTGTAGTGAAAACTAGGACGTCCATTATATACACGTGTTTAATTCAGCAAGCTTCAAATCAATATTCGCCACAATATAACCATACTCTTTTTTAGATAAATATTTAGATTGAAAATGTTGCTTTGCTAGCTCATGAGTCCAAGCGGCACCACACGGCGCAGCAGGAATCGTAGTATCAATTTTTAAAAGGTGACTTTCCTTAATCACGCCACCTTTTTTTACAATGCTTTTAGCGCAAAGGCTTAAAGCATATTCAACGGCAAATTTATCGACACTTGGTATACCAATAAATTCTACGTCACAACCAAGCTTTTCATTACCCTTGGTATCAACATAATAAAGCTGGCCTGACGTGGTACAGGCAGAACAAATAAAGATTAAACTGAATAAAAAGACATGCCTAATGAACAATGGAGCTCCTTGTATACAAAACTCGTTGCTAATGGGTAGTTTCAAGAGCAGGCTTTTAGCGTATTTTTGCAAAAAGCATAACCCCAGTAATTTTCCTGATTTAGTAACTTATTAGAGCTATTTTTTAACTAACGTTATGTTGTAAAAATTTTCTTTTATAAATTTGTAAAGTCTTAAATTGGCACCATGTTCGACCAAATCTTTAATTGGAAGAGTCCATTTATCGAAACCTTTCATTTTAATAACCATGATGTGCATATCTATTTGTTCGTTACCTCTTCTTGCGACAGCACGCTTATGCCCAGTTTCATAGCGCATGTATTCTACTAAATTTTTATTAATGACATCCGTTTCGAAAGCACCATCTCTAATATGTAATTCATCGTACTTAATCCATGCAGCTGGTTTAGTACCATTCTTAAACCAAAATATAAATGAAATTAAGTAACTCACTAAAAGGATTGAGAGCGATAAATTAATACCTAAATTAAGTTCTGCAAGAACAATAACCACTACAACCATTGGCGATAATGATGCAAAAAATATCTGAAAATAATTTCGGCTTCGAGTTAATACCATAAATTAATTTAACACCACTCTCTTAGTCGCTCTATATATGGTAGCTCTATATATGTTAGCTCTAGACATAATAACTCCCATACAGTGTTAGCACGCTTGGCTATACTTGAACGCTTTATTATGTGCAGGCTAGCCTGTTGCATCGTTTAATTGCAACAAGTCCCATTTAGTACCATATAGATCCTCGAACACGACTACGGTACCGTACTCTTCAATTCGTGGTTCTTCCAAAAATAGTACACCATTTGATTTCATCAATTTGTAATCACGCCAGAAATCATTAGTTTGTAGAAACAAAAATACACGACCGCCAGTTTGATTACCTACGGCGTGAAATTGTTCCTCACTGCTCGCTTGGGCTAGAAGTAAGTGTGTACCATTAGAATTTGGAGGAGATACTTGCACCCAGCGCTTCCCCCCACCCAAGTCGGTATCTTCGAGCAACGTGAATTGAAGCTTCTGGGTATAGAATGCAATCGCATCATCGTAGTTTTCAACGACTAGCGCTACATTACCGATTTGCTGCTGAACTGGCTTAGGCATACTGATATCCAATTTCCTCAAAACTCTGATTCTACACTAATTTATCGACCTTCCTAGCAAGCATATTATACCCCCATAAGCCGTGAGCAGTGCTGAAACAATTTATTAGGCCTTTGTTTTTTGCAACCAATGTGACGGCGTTGCGAATCAGCTTAATGGGCTTGTCATATACCGTAATCACGTTCAACTTTAGATATGCGAACCTTAAATGAATCGTACCAAGACTTACGACCAGTTTTTTGAGCTTCTAAGTGTTCTGAGTTAGCTTTCCAATTTTTAATTGAATCTAAATCGGCCCAATAAGAAACAGTTATACCAACATTTTCTCTTGCTGATTCTATGCCCAAAAATCCGGGTTGTTGTTCTGCAAGCTCAACCATCCTATTTGCCATATCACCGTAACCATTATCACCTTCAGTTCGTGTAGAAGTGAAAATAACAGCAAAATATGGAGGTTTAGGTGTATTAGCGATAACTGACATTGATGATCCTAGGTATATAGACATAATGACTCCCACACGGTGTTAGCCTCCGCTTTTAGTGGGTTAGCTTAATTCAAAGCCAGAGCCATAATTAGTTTGTTAATTAACTAGGGCGTGTTTTTATTCGTTTAAATATCAATAACCAAAGCACAGGCCAAAAAACTATTTCTAAAAACACACCGATAGAACCAATATCACCATAAACAAATGTAGTTTTAAAAAAACGAACAAAACCATTAGGATCAAGCGGCATGTAATTTATGTTACCGAAAAAAAGCATTGAAGCTAAAATAACAATAGAAATACTTAACCACTTTTTACTTGGTTCATAACTATGAACGAGAAATGCTGGAATCAATGCAGCTAAGCCTATTCCGAAAAAGTTTTGAGCTATATGATAAAAGTGGAAGTTCTCCTTCCATTGAAACCACCAAAACACTTTACCTGCGGCTGCGACACCTATAGCTGAAATCGTCAGTGCATAATAGCAAGTGGCTATACAGATACTAAATAATATTAATTTTAGGTAATTCATACTCCATCCTTGAAAAACGTATAACGCACGCTTTGTTAGCTATAACGTTTAGAATACACACGATAACAAACAGCAATAAAAAAACAAATACTCGCAGGAAACAGCAATGCCATAAAGTTAAATTTTATATACAGCAACGCACCTAATGTTCCACCAAATATAAAACCGATAATAATAGTTAAAAATATCTTAGCCTTACGCCTATCAAGCGTTTTACCTCTAAAAAATTCGCCTATCATTATACCTAAATCTGTGAAAATCCCCGTCACATGAGTTGTTCTTACTACAGCGCCGCTATATGTTGTTGCTAACGCATTTTGTAGACCACATGCCGCTGATGCAAAAAAATGGCCATAAAACGAGTCATTAGATAGAAACCATAGTGTGATTAGCAATAAAGCAGATTCTAATATCAATACTGTATCGTAGTGTCTGCCAAGTTTTATCGTTGAACCATGTAATAAAAAACCAGCTATCATTGAGCCGAACAAAAAGGACAACAAAATACCTAGCAAATGAATAACACTTTGATAAGATGATGTTAAAATGTTTGTCCCTAATAGAGTAGCTGTCCCTGACAAATGGGAGACAGATTGATGTTCAAAGCCAAGCAATCCGACAGCATTCACACAACCAGCTATCATCGCTAAAATAAAAGCACCTATTTCAACCCATTTTGGTAGTTGCGAGATCAATATTCAAGACTCCCTTTACAGTTAACGCTCTGTTAACAGAAAAATTAATTGAGTACGAACAAAGCCAACTGGTTTTTGTCCGCCCCTTTTAATTTGCTTTATTATGTAGACTTTGCACTTAGCTAAAATAAAAACTAAACAGCGCCGAGCCAAAAATATAAGTCACACCTACCCCTGTCAGTGAAATACCAAAACCAATAAACCAAACTAGCAGCGAGCCACGAATAAAAGATGACCCCACATCTTCTAGCTGCCGTTTAACCCAATTGTTATAGTAATAAAATAGAAAGAATCCACCTAAGGCCAATGCGATACCAAAGAGAACATAAAACCATAGATCAAAAGTACTTAATTCAATCATGAATTTTCTTACCTACATCAGACAACTTCATATGTAACTAACGCTTTGAATATAGTGGAAATGTGAGTGATTTGGCCGAAGGCCAGCGAGTATTTGTCCCAGTGAGTATACGAGGGACATTATTCACTTGTTATATGCCAATATCATTTCATTTAACCATTGTAATTGTTCATTACTAAATCTAGATTTTGGAAGTAACATTGAACCATTAGATAAGTTAAAAAAATAGTTTTTAGTAGTTACATCAATTGATTTTATATCCGACCACAATATTTCTATTACACCCTGTTGAGAATATCTATAAATTTTTTCTGAATTGATTGAAAAATTATACGTTTCTTGTAGTTTTTTCTTTCGTGCAAAGAACAATCCAATATAAGGAGTAAGATAACGACCAAACAAAGACGGAATAGCGTATAGAGCCAAAATTAAAGATAGCGACATACCCCACCAGCTATCTAATAACACAAAGTAGTTGAGTAACCAAACTACTAAAACCAACATCATGAACGGGATATATGTATGGACTTTAATGTTTGGCATTTGCTCTACTTTTTCTCGAACTGCACAAAGGTATTCATCATCAGTGTAGTTAACCGTGAATTTAATCTCCATATATCTCCAGCTGTGATGGCATATAGACATAATGACTCCCACACGGTGTTAGCCTCCGCTTTTCGTGGGTTAGCTTAATTCAAAGCCAGAGCCATAATTAGTTTGTCAATTAACTAAACAGCAGAGGCTAACATGAATAAACATAGCATACTTTTTATCGGTCTTGATACACATAAAGAATTCAATGAAGTCGCCTATATTGAAGAACATAGAGGTGCACAACCTGTTCACCTTGGTCGATTTTCTTCTTCCAAAGTGGCCGTTCAAAAGCTTGTTCGTCAGTTTGAATCTAAATACCCTGGCGCAACGCTTCATTTCGTTTATGAAGCAGGCCCTTGTGGTTACTGGATTTACCGATTAATCACCAGCCTTGGCCATTGCTGTTATGTGGTTGCACCCTCTCTTATCCCTAAAAAACCCGGTGAGAAAATTAAAACCGATAAACGTGATGCCCTTAAGCTCGCTAAATTACTTAAATCTGAAGATTTAACACCTATCTATGTTCCTGAGCCTGAAGATGAAGCTGTACGCGATTTATCTCGCGCACGCGAAATAGCAATGAAGGATTTAAAAGATGCTAAATACCAATTAAAAGCGCTGCTGCTTCGTAATAATATTAATTACAAAGGCACCGCAAATTGGTCACAAAAACATTTACGTTGGCTCACTGAACTTGTGCTTCCGCATCCCGCTCAGCACATCGTCTTACAAGAATTTTTACAAACAATTACCGAACGAATAAGCCGACTTGAACGGTTTGATAATGAACTCACACACCACGTTCACCAATGGCGTTATTACCCCGTTGTTAAAGCAATACAAGCTATGCGTGGCGTTCGATTATTGGTCGCCACCGGCGTTGTTGCTGAGCTTGGCGATTTAACTCGCTTCGATCATCCCCGTAAATTAATGAGTTATCTCGGTCTTGTACCTAGTGAACACTCCAGTGGTGGCAAACGCCATATTGGCGCTATCACAAAATGCGGAAACGGCCGAGCAAGACGCCTTCTTGTTGAAGGTGCGCACACTTATCGGTATGCGGCAAATATATCCACAGATATGCAAAAACGACAAGAAGGTTTACCAAAGGATATTATTGATATTGCGTGGAAAGCGCAGCTTAGGCTCTGCAAACGTTATAAAAAAATGATAGCTAAAGGGAAACACTACAACCTTGTTGTCACTGCCATTGCCCGAGAAATGATTGCATACATATGGGCAATAGCTAAAGAAGTGGTGCTTACGCCAGTGAATACAAAACTTAGATTGGCAAGAGTACCCGCATGATAAACGAATTAGAGTTAGTGCATGGGATCAAGCATCGGGTGTGGCACAACCACCGACGGCGTTAGGATGGCAATGCAGCTAACGCTGCATTGAACCACGAACATAGACTGAAGACAGGTGCCACGACGAACTAAGTAAGGTCTGCTCTGTTACTAGAAATAGTAATAACCAACGACAAAATTGTCAGGAACAATTTTGAACAGCGTAGCTGATTCACGAAAGGCAGGACGCCTGTAGTCATATCAGCAAGATAACCGACGACATTACTTGCTTCATCCTATGTATTAACTCGCTCTAATTCGAGCTGAAGTAATTATGGCTTAAAAAGTTAGGCAAGGATCAGTGCGTTTAACTTGACAGTGGGAGTCATACCAACGCCGCCATAAGCGGTGAGTGGCTGTTGGCTATACTGTGTAGCGAAGCGAAACGTAGCCAACTGTTACGAATCCGACTTGATGGCCTTGTTAACTTCCCGTCATTTGAGTTGTTGGCTACTCTGACTTTTGAATACCTTCAAAAAAGTGATTCAATATATACTTATCAAAGAAATCCAAATCTGGGCAGTTTTTTATTATTTTATCAATTCCAATTTTGTTGAAAACATCGAGAACTTCATGAATAGTTATTTCTTCGTTTTCTAAGTCAATAACTGACGACTGATTTATTTTTTTTGAAATCATCCTTGGTAGACCATACTCTTCAAGAATATATACATTCGTAGGCAGGAAAGCATGCGAAACTTTTGATGCAAATGAAGATATATCGATGGCACGTTCAGGATATAATTCTTGCTGGATTAAATTCACTTCATTCAAAAGTGAAGAAAACTTAAATGAAGCTTTTCTCTCAAGGTCAAAAAACTCATCTATGCCTATATTATGTTGATCTAACTGATTAAGCAGTTGGTGAAAATCCATATGCCAATTATTAGAAATAACTTTTATGAACTCTACAAATTTTCTATATGGCGCACCAATATAGCCAGGAATTACCTCAAGAACCTTAAATAACGAATAATCCCATTGTTCTGGGTCATCGGAGTTTAGATAGCCAAGTCCTTTGAAGTTGCTTGGCGATTCATCAAGTGCGCGAGATATTCTTAGGATTACTGATGTGTCACTATCATCAAAGACATGCTCTTTTTGTAGTCGCTCAAAAGAGTCATCGCCTAATATTTCAGACATTTCATCTTTGTAGGCTATTATTTTCGCTATTTGATCTTGAGTTAACTCTTTAGAGAAGTGCTCTTCATTCAGGCTTGCAGAAAGTTCGTCGCTAAACTCAAGATCTAGCTGGTTCTCTTCTTGTTTGGGTGGTTTTTCTAGTAAAAAAATATTTCCAATGAAATGCTTGAACATGCGACCGCCGCGTCCAATAATATTTCTATATGTAAAATCATTTAAATTTGAGCTACCATTCTTGTTTCTCCACAAGACAACATTCTCAGTTGACGTGTTCACACCTTCAATTATTGATGATGTAGAAAGCAATCTATTTAAGCCTTTTGGTTCTTCAAATAATTTGACTTGGATTTGAGTTAATGAACGGTGCAATCTACCATTGTGAACTCCACAACCTCTTTTTATCAAGTTTGTGAGCTTCCAGTTTTTGTCATAATTTTTATTAAGCCAATTGGAAAAATTTATCAGTAATTCACTCTCTGTTGGAAGCATTGCATCAATTAAAAGAGTTGATACTTCATCAATACTAGAATAGGTTCCTGCATATATGAGTGTTTTACCCTTCTCTTTTTCCAAGATACTTATCAGCGCATCACTTTTTGTATAAGTTTCATCATTTATATCTTTATAAATTTCATTTTTTTCTAGGAAAACAGTATTGTAATTGAGGCTTAAAAACTCCATACCCTCCGTAAATACACTACCATTTAAATACTTTATATTCGGGGCCAAGAAATATCGTTGATTGGCTATTTTACTAAGTTTTAAGATAGCTCGTAACAATGAAGGTGATCGCTCTTTATCATAACGCTTGCTAGCTTTATAAAATTCATCAATTATAAGAATATCTATTTTTTCTAAAACCCCAATATACCCCATAGCTCTTTCTTGAGGAAAAACAAAAATATTTTTCTCTCCGGGAGAAACATCTGCAGTTGTTATTATCTTATATTCGCTTGAAAATTTATTTTGCAACCTTCTTCTAGTTTCATCAGTTAAAGCTATAGTTGGAACAATTATAACTACATTTTTGGGCTTTTTAATGGCTATGAATGAGTCCACGACAAAACTTTTACCAAAGCTTGTCGGTGCGCTCACCGCAATATTCTTTCCATCTAGAAGCTTTTTTAATAATGATGATTGCTCTTTGTGTAATGTAACTTCGTTACGCCCAACATCTACTTTGAAAGACTCGTGAACGAATTTTTCCTGCCAGCTTGCTGTTTTTAAATCTAAATATGGATACAGTCCAACTGAACGAATGAAATGATTAAGTGGTTCTGGGAATTCAAGGTTTTCTTTCTCAATTTTTGCTAATAATTTTATAACTTCATTTCTAGCGAGATCAATTTCGTTTGCATTAATGAAATCATTTATATAATGAAGTTGTTTAAAGACATTATTCATCTGCAGCGTCCTCCTTGAATACTCTCACCTTATTTACAAACCTAGTGACAATTTTTTCTTTATCTGGAACTGGAAATAAAATTAAGTGAAAAGTTATGCTTTCATACATATCGATTTCAGACATAGCCTTTAATTGTTTTTTAAAATAAGCAGTAGCTCTATCTTTATGGAATGATATTATTGATTGTTTGTACTCATCATTAAATCTTCCATTTTTTTCGGTAATTTCACACTCATGAATAATTAATATTGGGATATGCAATTTTGGCTTTATATTATCTATTGATTCCCTATAGCTAAGAGCTTTTTTTATACTTTCGAGTAGCTGCTTATTTGATATCAAGTGATCAATATCAGGTACATTTGTAATGATGGAATTTTCACGTTTTAGCTTAGTAGTTATGAGAGAATTTCCTACTGATTTTACTATGTCGCCTAACCTAGCATCTGATATATTATTAAAAAATTTTGCTTCTCCAAACCAAACAGTAAAATCATCATCTCCATCGAGAACTATATGAACGCTGTCGGCGCCTTTTGCATTATCTTGAGAGTTTTGCTTGTAAAATATTTTTGGTACGACTGGCAATGCATCGTAGTGATTCTTCATTATTCCATATAAAACAATCTCAGCGAGTTCACTACCTTTACCAATGTCTTTATCTGAGTCAGTTAAACGAAGGCTTTGTGCTGCGGCAACTAGTTTGCTATGCGAATGGTCGATTAAACTTTCTCTTTCTGAATACGACAATGACGTTTCAGCGATATTATCCCAAACAAAGTTGTGAAACTTACTGTGGCGCCATTTCCCTTCTTGATAATCATTAGCCATAGATAATAATGATTTATTTCCTATTGGTTTTAGATTCTCATCTAAACATAACTCTAAGAAATCATCTTCAACCAATACTTCAAAATTCATACCCTATCCTTGATTTCGTTTTATAAATTAATGCACCACAATGATGATTTGGACACCGAGGGAAGTTAACAATTTTGTCTACGACATTTGTCGTTTTATAAACCGACAAATGTCCATATATAACACTGTATTTATCTTAACCATCAAATAACCACCTGTAAACAGTGGGTTAACTTAGCATTATTTTTGGTCAGTGCGTAAATACACCAAAATGGTGGAGATCAGTAATATTAGACAAAGCACCATATTTTCTCTCTTTAAGCACTTTTCTCTTTAAATATTTTTTTCGTTAAATACTTTTCGCTTTAAGCACAGCTTTCTTTAAACACAGTATTATTTACCTGCCATTCATACCATGCTCTAAAAAAGCAAAATAACTACACTGCTTAAATTTATTTTTAAAATTCATACTAAATACACAAAAATGTAATTTACTCTTTTTTTACACATTTATTGCACCTTCTGCTTTTATAGTTTTTGCACTAACAACAATAAGAGCCGCATAAATGAGTGTTACCGCATTACGCATGTATAGCAAAAACGTTACTCAGCCATTAAATGGTATAACTCTATTTAATAAAAAGCTTAACTAAGTTAGTCACTTAAAGGTTTGTTTGTGTTTATACGTTTAAAACAACGGGTAAATACGCCATTAAACAGCCGCTATTTTAAATCCGCTTAACCAAATATAACTATTAAATAATCCGAGATAATTATGGCAATTCAAATGCGCGTGCAGGACGAAAGTTATGAAATGGATGTCGTACCGCTTAGCCCAAAGCGACAGGTACAATCAGGTGATATACCAGCAAAAAAAATAGTACAGCCTAGCCCAATCACAATACAGTCAAATCTTTATGAGGTCGTAAATACGTTATTAATGCCATTTGAAGGCTATGGCTTAAACGATCTGAATAATGCGAATTTAATGAACCGTGTTGATAGTAAGTTTATGTTGCCGTTATCGTTTTTGCCTGAGTTACTAAAACACTTAGAAGGGCAGTATCGGGTATTAGACATTAAAGGAAAGCGTTTTTTTTCGTATTATAATCAATACTTTGATACCCCTGATTTAAACTTATATCGAGCCCATCACAACGGTAAACTAAACCGCTATAAAGTACGCAGACGGTGCTATGTGGATACACAAACCGAGTTTTTAGAAGTTAAGCTTAAAAATAATCAAAAAAGAACCGTTAAAACACGGATAAAACTTGCCGATACGGCTAACAAAGAAGCCCGCTGTACGGCTTTTATTAAACAAGAAATGAAGCACAGTTATGATCATTTAACCATTACACAACAAAGTGGTTATAACCGCATTGCACTAGCAAATGAAGAAAAAGCCGAGCGTTTAACTTTAGATTTTAACCTGTGGTACAACACCCCCGAGGGCGATAACAAAGTATCACTGCCTGGCTTTTTTATTGCCGAATTAAAACAAAGTAAAAAATCTAAAAACTCGCCGTTTTATCAACTAATGAGTAAACACCACGTTTTTCCCGTCTCGTTTAGTAAATATTGCATTGGCTGCGCATTGTTATACCTCACCAGTATTAAAGCCAATCGATTTAAGTCGGTGTTATCACGCATAAAAAAATTACACCTTAACAACCCATTATCACCAATAGAGAATTTTTAAAATGACCAAACTAGATGTTATTTTCCTTTCGCGCTTTTTAGTTAACATACTGTCGTTAGCAGTGCTGTGTTACGGCTGTTATTTTAGAGTAAGCAAAAACGCCGTTGTGGCGGGGTCGTTTACACTGTTTGGTGTAGGTGTATTTATTATCACCTTTTTACTGCATGGTGTTGATATGTCGATGGAATTTGCTTTTGGCTTATTTGCCGTATTTACCATGTTAAGGTATCGCACCGAATCTATTTCTATAAAAGAAATGACCTACCTATTTTTAGTGACTGCCATTGCTTTATTAACCTCTGTAGGCCAAATGAGTTTTATAGAACTTGGGATTTTAAACGGTATTATTTGTTTAATTGCCTTTATTATCGACTCAAGCTTATTTGTAAAACACTACGCAGTACAAACGGTTACTTACGAGCGTATTGAAAACATAACCCCCGAAAAACAAAGCTCATTAATTGCCGATTTAAAACACCGCACAGGCTTAAATGTGGTGGCCGTAGAAATAGATCACATAGACTTTTTAAGAGATGTAGCCCAATTAAAAGTAAGCCATATCGCGGCAAAAAAAGGAGCCTAACATGACACGTAAAATAACATTAACCAACGTGGCCATTGCAGTAATAGGCTGCTTTGCAAGTCAAGTAAGCTTTGCAAAAACATATGACGATATAGATTTAAGTGGCTACATCATGCTTGATTACGACAAGTTTGATACCTCATTATTAGAAGACTCATCGCTGGCCAGTGGCTCTGAAAACAATTTTGAAATTAGGCGCGCTCGTTTAAGTTTAAAATCAGACATTGACGATAATTGGAAAAGTAAATTTCAGCTTGGTTTTGCCAATGATGAAGTCGAAATAAAAGATGCCTATTTAACTTATACCGGTTGGTCGTTTGCTGAGCTTACGATAGGCCAACAAAAAGAAAGCTTTGGCCTTGAAAAACGAACCAGCTCGCGCAATACCCTTATGATAGAGCGCAGCATGATAAGCGAAGCATTTTCGCCAGGGCGCAGCTTAGGGGTAAGTTTATCGGGTGAGGTGGCTTCGATTAACTGGCAGCTAGGTTATTATGAGCCCGATCCAGATGAATCAACCTCTGCCGTAACTGGACGTTTAACTTGGGTGCCATGGCAACAAGATACTAACCTGTTACATGTAGGTGTAGCATTTAGCGAACGCAAATACGACGGCAACGAGTTTAGGGTAAACGAGCCGCTTGAAGTATACACCGCCGACTCGTTACTTGAAGGCGATAAAATTAATGCCGACAGCCTTTCTCAACAAGGAGTCGAATTGTTATGGCTTAAAGACAAACTAACGGTAATGGCCGAATGGCAACAAGCTGAGATAACCAGCATTGAAAATACCACCCACGATTACGACGGTGGTTACGTGCAATTTGGTTACCAGGTATCCGGTGGGTATCGTAAATATAAAAATGCTAAATTAGGTGCCAGCTCACAACCAGGCTGGGAAATAACAGGCCGCTACAGTTTGCTTAACCTCAAACAAGAAAACCAAGACGCAAAAAGTTACGCTATTGGCGTTAACTACACAGTAAATAAAAACATTAAATTTATGGCCGACTACATAAAAGCCGAATACTTTGAAGCCGGTGGCGAAATCACATCGGGCGACGCTATTTCGCTTAGGTTTCAATACTCATTTTAACCGCGTTACATAGGCCCTAATCACCTTTTTACTTAGGTGATTAGGGCATAAAAATAGCCTTGTTTTAGTTAATTTAACTGTGTTTTTATTTTGCTAGTGCCGTCTTCTTCAGTAAATTTAAACACAAAATCTTTTTTGCCATCTTGGTTTATATCAACCAATAAAATATCTTTATTATTTTTAGGCAACGTAAGCTTTAATTTTTTACGCTTTTTATTAAGTAATGAGCTTTGCTCACCGTAGTAAATATAAAGGGTTTTTTTACTGTATTTATAAACGGCATCAATCTGGCTATCACCATTGATATCGCCTAAATATAACGCAGGCGAAGAGTCATCTCCGCTCATATTTATTGGCATTTCTAAGTCAATTTCAATATTTGATTTTTTAGCAAATGACCCATCTTTATGTTGTTTATATAAGCTCATTTCAACATCAACATCGGTACTCCCTCCCCCCATTGCCATAGAAGCAATTGTGCCTAAGCCAATATCTAAATCCATTTTTTGTAAATCAATTAAGCCATCGTTATTAAAGTCGGTTTTAAGCACTAGCTCGCTCGGACCTTCTGTTTCAAATAAGCTTATAGGCGATGTAGTAAACCCACTTGCATTGCCTAAATATAAGGTGTGTTTAAATTTTATATCTAAAGCGTCCATCCCTTGAGCAGGCTTAAACTGTCGGGTAATAACATCTAAAAAACCATCGTTATTAACGTCTATTACTTGCTTAATTTTACGTTTTTCGCCGCTACTCAGTTCGCCTAGCTCAACATTAAAATTAATCGGTGTTAAAGTATTTTCAAACCCATTGGCAGTAGCAATTAAAACGTCTGCACCCAACTCGCTTGTAAAAATTAAATCGTTTAAGCCATCTTTATTAAAGTCGTTAATTACAGGCTTGTTGTTTATATTTACTTCGAGAATGAGCCCTTTTTTTGAAAAACGCCCCTCGTACTGAGGCGTCTGTGTAAAGCGATGCGGCTTAAACTCCCCTGCACTATTTTGAATATACAACGTACTGTTGGTTAAATCGGGAATTAAAATGTCGCTCAAGCCATCGTTATTGGCATCAAAAACAAAGTCAATTTTTTTAAATTGATCCATTTTTAAATGGCTAACTACCGACTGATAATTAAATAAAAGCGAAGCTGTAGATACTTCGCTTTTATACACGCCGTTATTGGTTAAAATAAGTGCTTTTTTTTCTTGTGTATTAGCAAGTGTTGCAACATCAAAACCCAGTGCATTTTTAGGTAAAATCAGTTCACTGCTTTTTGCAGTGAGTAGGTTTATTATTTCTAGTTGTTTTGATTCTTTATTGTAAGCAAATAAAATAGGTGAGTCGGTGGTGATTAATTTATCTGTGGTTTTAATCACCATTGTTTGTGCAAATGCGATCATTGGCGAAAGCAAAATAGCAAGTGCATAAGATAGTGGCTTTAGCATACAAAATCCCTTTAAAAACAGGTGTGTTTTTATATATTTATTTAGATTAAGTAATTAGATTACCTTAATAAAAGTAACTTCGGTGTAATTAATTGTAAAAGCATGTGTAAATACCCCCTTTAGTTTTCATCTATGATCAACAACACAGCACCACTTTATACATAAAATCATTTAATTACTAAAACAAAAATCACTGCTTACAAAAAGAAGAAAATGAGGGTAAATGAGGGTAAATGAGAAGCCAAAAACACAAGTTAAAACACGATCTAGTCATTAAATCACTAATTCACTACTCTAAAAGCGCAGCGTCTCCAAAGCGTAGCGCCTCTTTGTGCATATATATCTTAATTACTTAAAAACTAAAACAAAAACCAATGTTCACAAAGAGAAGTAAATGAGAGTAAATGAGAAGCCAAAAACACATTCTAACCACTAAATCACTACTCTAAAAGCGCAGCGCCTCCAAAGCGAAGCGCCTCTTTTGCATATATGTCTTAATCACTTAAAAACCAAAGACAAAAAACTATTGCTCACAAAGAGAAGTAAATGAGCGGAAATGAGAAGCCAAAAACACAAAACCAGACACGTTCTAGTTACTAAATCACTAATTCACTAATTCACTAATCACTACTCTAAAAGCGCAGCGCCTCCAGAGCGTAGCGCCTCTTTGTGCATATATGTCTTAATCACTTAAAAACCAAAGACAAAAACCATTACTCACAAAGAGAAGTAAATGAGCGCAAATGAGAAGCCAAAAACACAAAACCAGACACGTTCTAGTTACTAAATCACTAATTCACTAATTCACTAATCACTACTCTAAAAGCGCAGCGCCTCCAGAGCGTAGCGCCTCTTTGTGCATATATGTCTTAATCACTTAAAAACCAAAGACAAAAACCATTACTCACAAAGAGAAGTAAATGAGCGCAAATGAGAAGCCAAAAACACAAAACCAGACACGTTCTAGTTACTAAATCACTAATTCACTACTCTAAAAGCGTAGCGTCTCCAAAGCGCAGCGCCTCTTTGTGCATATATTGTCTTAATCACTTAAAAAATAAAACAAAACCAATGCTCACAAAGAGAAGTAAATGAGGGTAAATGAGAAGCCAAAAACACAAGTTAAAACACGATCTAGTCATAAAATCACTAATTCACTAAATCACTACTCTAAAAGCGCAGCTTCTCCAAAGCGAAGCGCCTCTTTTTGCATATATGTCTTAATCACTTTAAAACAGTAAATAACCAATTCTTTACTTCATTAATTACCACTGTCATGTGCTGGTCATATTAGTCACCTAGTATTTATTAAAAATAAAGCCTGGACTGAGTAAGGAAAACTTTGAAAATCCCCATGCCATCTAATTTAGCTGTTGATATAGAGCAAACCGATGTACAAAGTGTGATTAAACATATTCGCCGCTTTGTCACTCGCCGTACAGCAAATACCGATAATGTTGATGACTTAGTCCAAGAGGCCTTAGTGCGAACACTAAGCAGAAATAATACCTCTGAGATTGAGAACTTTCAGGCATATATTAATCAAGTTACTAAATCAGTTATGTATAGCGATTGGCAAAAAGGTAAAACACAACCCGATAATGCCCAAGACATCGAGTTATTTACACCCGAAAGTAGCGATCCTGAATCTCAATCAATTACCCAGCAAAAATTAGAATTAGTAAAACAAGCATTAGACGAACTGCCACCATTACGACGTAAAGTATTTGAACTTCGCCGCATAGAAGGGCTGAGCCGCGAAGATATTGCCAAGCAACTTAACATGAACCCCGAATCGGTAAAAAAGCATATTACGCGCGCAATGACACAAATAACCCTTTACCTCGAAAAGTATCAATAAAATGTCCCCTTTTTCATTTATCACCGCTCTTTTTACTTACATAGTGGCAAAATAGGTTTTTTAATGAACGAACAACGTTTAGAGCAAGCCGCCGATTTTATAGATCGTATTAACGATTTAAACGAGCATGAATACAAAGAGCTTGTAGAGTGGTTATCGTGTCCTTTGAATAAAAAGGCATTTGAAAAAATGGCTAACGTATTTGGCGATCCCACTATTAAACAGTGTTTGCATACCTATGCTCAAACACATAATGTGACCACGCACACTTTCACGCCAAAGCAAAAAACCAAACAAACAACCCGATTTTTAGCCTTAGCGGCAAGTTTTGCAGCCATTGCCTTAATTGTTTATTGGCAAACGATACCAAGCCAAGTGCCGGTGTCGGCCTCTCTAGCCAAAAACATTAATAAAACGCAGCCAAAGCAAATACTTAAGGCCTCGGTGGGCGAGCGTAAATCGCAGTTATTAAATGATGGCTCGTATTTACATTTAAATGCAGACAGCGAATTAAGCGCCTCATTATTACCAAACGCCAGAGAGATAGAATTAAAAAAAGGCCAAGTTTTTTTTGATGTAGCTAAAGATAAAACACGGCCATTTATCATCAATAGCGGGCAGGCTAAAATTAAAGTACTTGGTACATCGTTTGATGTAGAGCGTAATAAAAATAATGTATTAATTACTGTTTATGAAGGCAGTGTTGAAGTATCAGCAGCAGATACTGTCGTACTCAAGCCGCCACAACAAGCCCGTGTAAAAAATGGGATTATTACATTAAGAAATGATCTTTTACTGTCTCAACTACCATCTTGGCGCACCGGCTTTATTGAGGCCGATAACGAGCCTTTATCGCACATATTAACGCAACTACAGCGTTACAGCTCTGTGCCAATCACAGTAAATAAGGCACTTAGCGACACTTTAATTAGCGGGCGATTTAATCTAGAAACTCCTAAAAGCAGCCTAATGTTAATTGCTTCTACTTATCAATGGGAAATAAAAAACACTAACAATACTTTATATTTAACAACACCTTAAATATAAATAATGACATTCTACTTAGTAAGTAACTATGACCCCATTAATTAAACGCACTTTAATTTATAGTTTTATTTATATTGGGGTTTTAGCGCACTTGCCCGCTTTAGCTAATAACTTAAAACCCTCCTCAAAAAAATCTATTTATATCGCAAGCGGTGCAATGCACAATAGCCTACAAAGTATCGCAAGCCGTTTTAATGTGTCATTTAGCTGCGATCCAATGCTAGTTAACAACAAGCAAAACACGATGGTCAGTGGCACTTACACGCTGCCTCAGGTGTTAAATTTAATATTAAAAAACAGCCAGCTTAGCTATAAAATTTTTGACCATGGTTTTGTTATTTACCAGCAAAAATTAGTATCAGATAACCATGCTATTGAAGAGGTAACGGTCAAAGGCATTCGCTATTCACTGGCCCGTTCGAGTGATTTAAAACAAAGTGTAAATACCATTAGTGATGCCATTACCGCACAAGATATTAACGATATTCCTAATACCAATTTAGCCGAGGCGTTACAGTATATTCCGGGAGTGGCAATTACGCGCGAAGCTGGTGAGGGTCGTCAAATATCATTAAGAGGTAGCTATCCCGATTTTAGTTTAGTTACTCTCAACGGCATGCCTGTACTTGCTAATAACGACTCACCAATGGACAGCCGAGTACAAAAGCAACGCGACCGCTCTTTTGATTTTAATATATTACCCGCTGAGTTATTTAAACAAATACACATATCTAAAGCCTACTCAGCAGAGCAAATAGCAGGTGGTATATCGGGTACAATTGCACTTAAAACATTAAATCCTTCAGACAACAACGACTTTGCATTTATTTTTACACCCGAAATAGGTTACAACGATTATTCTGGTACGGGGGCAAAGCGCTATTCAGCTTTAATATCAAATACATGGGGAAGTTGGGGAGCGCTTGCAAGTGTGGCTTACTCTACAAAAAACGCACTAGAGCAAGGAGCTAATACCTTTCGTTGGCGTAATATTGCCATTACCAATGCCGATTTATCCGCATTAAATGATGAGCAAATTAAGCACTTAACTCAGGGCGATTACATTATTCCTAGAGGCAACCGTTACTCTGTATGGGAGTCGTCGCAACAACGCTTTGGTGCCAATCTATCATTAGAATACAAAGACAATACTACCCATCTCGACCTTGATTTTCTATCGGGTTTTTTAAAAGGGAATAGAAACGAGTACCACTTATACCCTAGAGGCGATCAGTCCACCCCCGTGATTAAAAATATAACGGCGATCACCCACATTGAAACAAATGAAAACAACGAGCTTGTATATGCTAATTATGAAAATGCACGTGTTGCAAGTGAAAGTAGAGCGCAAAAGATTAATACCACCTACAACCAATATGTCGCGTCACTTAAGCATACGTTTGCTAACAAAGTAAAACTAAATTTGCTTTTAGGTAACGAGCAATCAAGCTATCACATTCCGTATAGTAATAAGATTTATACCCAAGGGGTGAGCGATGTTTCGATAGATTATAGAGCATCGCCATTTTATGCCGATATTAACTATAGCGAAGATTTAGAAAACCCATCGATGTGGGAAATGTATCATGGAGACTTAGAGCAGTATCGCTCTAATAGTAAATACACATTTGCAAAACTAGGCCTGCAATTTCCACTTAATAATACAATAACCGTGGCCTTTGGTGGTGATTGGACCAAGTTTAAAAACAAAATGTATAACCCTCAACAAAACGATATTTTTTTTAGCGACATAAACAACACACCTCAACAATTAAGTGAACTACCAAGTGCATTAGTGGCAGTGAAAAACGAACATAAAAGCCTAAGCTGGTTAAAAATAAATACCAATAAAGCCCTTACATTATATGGGATTGATGCATTTAATATGCAAAACAATAACGACTCGATTAGCAGTGAGCAAGAACACATACAAGAATACAGTAAAGGCGTATACACGCTACTAAGCTCGCAACAGCAACAGTGGCAGGCTCAACTTGGCGTACGTTTTCAATCAGAGTCTATTACCTCCTATAGCCAAGCTCCGCTGACTCCTATTTCGTATCAACTATGGTTGCCCACGTTTAATGCAACCTACTTTATAAATCAGCAATGGCGATTACGCGCAGGACTATCTAAAAATCATACAAAGCCCCTGCTAGATTCACTTAATCTTGCAAAGCCAAGCGATGAAACAAGTAACGTTAACTATGTATTTAACCCAAACCTAAAACCTTATACCGCTTATAATTCAGACATTTCGCTAGAGGGGAAATTAAATGGGGGCAGTACATTAAACATCGCTTTTTTTTATAAACACCTAAACAATTACATTGTAACCACACAAGTGCCCACCTCAGCAGTCACTAATTACACGCCGAGTAATACCCCCTTACTTTGGCAAAGTAATGCCGAAAACGCCTATCAATGGGGATCAGAGTTTAGTTTTAACTACTTAATTGCGCATACCTATTGGGGAGTTAATATGCAGGCGGCTTATAATGAGGGCAAAGTCACTTATTATAATAACAATACTGGAGAGGCTATTTTTAATAAAAGCCTGCCTTATTTATCTAAAATCACCGCATCATTAATGTTGTTTTACGACCATTCAAACTTTAATTTTAAAGTGGGCGCTATTTACCGTGATAAATACTTAATACGCGCGGGTTCTTTACTTATTGATGAAAATGAAACTGGATTTATGCCTACAACCTATTGGGATGCGAGTGTTAATTACTACCTTGGTGAACACTGGAAACTTAAGTTTAGTGCGTTCAATTTAACTAACGAACAAGAGCGCCAATATAGTAATTCAACCCAAAGAGCTTATAACACAACCACTAGCGGGCGTACTTTTTATATGGGATTAAGTTATCAATATTAAGTGACTTCTCCTGTGGTTAAATCAACAGTAAAGCGCTCGCCTTGGGTATAAGTACTAAATTTAGCCATAACTTTAATTAGTAGGGCTAAGTGCTGTTGTATTGGCGTTTTAACGTTACAATCGCCTTGCTCTATAAATGTATTTATATTTTGATAAAACACGCGTTGTTTAGTTGATACATCGGCACTGACATCACCATTACGTAATAAATAAAAATCGTGCAACCAGGCTTTGGTTGTTAGCTTTTTTACCGATTGGAGTAAAGCGGGCTTAACTTTATCTAAGCACTGCATTTCATTAAACCACACGCTAAAATCATTATTTTTATTAAGCCATGTCGCTAAGCTTTTGGGCCAGTCTCGCTTTAAAAAACGTTGCTGAATTAACCCAAACAAGTGACGTTTTGTAAACTCATTATAGTTTTTTGAAGCTAAAATTGAGCGATCAAAATTATCAAGATGATTGTCATTTCTAAATTGCCACTCTGTTTCGTATATACTAAATAAGTTATTAAAATTAGGTACATTCTCTAAAGTATGCGTACTGATTTTGGCTGTTGCATTATTAATATCAAGTTCGGCAACTTTATAAGCCGCTTTATAGGCTGCCAAACTAGGCACTTGCACATTAACCAATTGAGACCCCGTATTAGCGGTAATTAACGCGGTGTCGTTTAAGTGCATGTGTCCTGCAAAGTGAAGAGTTAACCCTGTTTCTGCTAAGGTTTTTGCCGTACTAGGGGTTGGTACACGCGGTAACGAAAATTGCCCTTGGCTAAACAATTTATGCAGCTCTTCGTTTGCACCATCATAAAAATCACCCATTGGAAAATGACTAAAAGCAACAAGCGCTTTATTTTGCGTTTTAGCGCGTTTAACCACCGATTTTATCCAACTTAAAAGAGCTGGCTTTGCCTGAATTAATGCATTATATCCAGCACCTGACGAGCCTTTAAAGGTCACGGGGTTATTTTCCCACTGCGGCGCATATACATTGGCATCTATTGCTAATAGCCAAACACCTTCAATCGGCTCTACTAAGTAGCTTGCATCGGCCATGGTAACGCATCGCTTTGAATTTTTAGGATCGCACCACGAAAACGCACTATTTTTATAAGGCGTTTCGTATAACACGTCATCTTTATGTTGGCTAAAACCAAAGTCGTTTAATGTGGTTAAAATTTCTTTATACCCCCAAAGCTTTAATCCATCATCGCATACAGCTTGGTGCTCAAGGCATTTTTTATGAGTGTGACTGTACACACCAAACTCTTTGCCATTAGCAGCTAAAAAGTCGGCCTTTCCACCAGCCACGCTAAAGGGTTTTACTGGATCATGATTACCGGGTATAGCAAAAAAACGCATCCCGTAGCGTATTTCATAATGGCGTAACACACGTGCCAATGCTTTTACATTAATAGGCTGTCCATCGTCTGTAAAATCTCCTGGTAGCGCTACCAGCTTAATATTTTTAGCGGCTAATTCATTTAATGCCTGAATAAACACAAAATAGTTTTCGTTAAATAGGCGCGTAGAGTGCAACTGCGAATACATACTACGTATCAATAATGACTGCTGTGTATATAAATAAGTAGGGCGTTTTATATTGGCTGTGTGTGCTATCGGAGCAAAAATATCATGTAAGTGAATATCAGCTAAAAATGCCAATTTCACTGTATTTTTTTGCTGTAGCTGCGGTTCTTCAAAATACTCTATAGCGGTTACTTTAAAAATACTTAGCGTAAATATAACAAATAATACACACCCTACTTTTACTTTATTCATAGTCATCTTATCAATACATTCTTTGTTATTAGGTAGAGCCACCTTACATAAAAAAGGGGACATTTTTAGCTAACAATATTCATCCAATTATGAAGCTTTTGTTAAACCCCTTTTTTTGTGTCCCCTAATTTATCTCTACGCGCTCTTAGCTAGCAAACGTATTAAATGAGATGTGGCATGCCTTTTTTTATTTTTGTTATTTGTAGCCTATTAACTTTTTGTGTGGCTGCTACGCCATTAAATCAATTTCAAATCATTGGCTCTCACAATAGCTATAAAAAAATGCTTAACCCGGATGTAAAAAGCCAACTTACTAAATTAAGCCCTAACTTAGTAACACGCATTGATTATGGCCATAATTCGATTATGTCGCAGTTAAATAGCGGCGTGCGTCATTTAGAAATTGATGTGTTAAATGATCCCACAGGCAATTTATATTCAAACCCTTGGGCAAATAAGGTGGCTAAAGGCACTATTATTAGCCCGTTAGAAAAACAAAAATTAGCCACTGCGGGCTTTAAAGTAATGCATATTCCCGATATTGATGTGCAAAGCGATTGTGTGTTGTTTATTGATTGTTTAACCACATTAAAAAACTGGTCAAACGCTAATGAGCAGCATTTTCCCATTGTTATCATGCTAAATGTAAAAGAAACACGCTCAGATTTAGTAGCAGGCCCAACGCCACTCATTTTTACTCCCAATGACTATCAATTACTCGATAAAACCATAAAAAATACGCTGCAAGCATTGCTGTTCACACCCGATGATTTACGCCATGTTGGATTAACATTAAATCAAAGCGTTGTTAAACATGGTTGGCCTAATGTTGACGCGCTGTTAGGCCGATTTATTTTCTTATTTGATGGCAATCACCAACAAAACCGCGATTACAAACACCAGCGCCCTTCATTAAAGGGGGCCAGTATGTTTGCTCACTACGACACAAATCAAAACGAAGCGGCGTTTATGATAGTGAACAACCCCATAAAGCACTTACATAAAATTCAACAGCTTGTAGCCAAAGGTTACCTAGTACGCACCCGTGCAGATGCATCACTAACTGATGATAACGCGCAACGCATAAAACAATTTAATGCAGCCAAACATAGCGGCGCACACATTATTTCGACCGACTTTATTGCAAACTCACCACAACATGCTCGTTTTAATTATGTTGTGCAGTTTGATCAAGGTCGTTTGGTTCGCAAAAACCCATTTACTAAATCAACTTTAAATTAAACCCCAAGGAAGCATCATGTTACACAAACCATCACGTACACTTTTAGCAACCGCTATAATCAGTTCATTTGGATTAACTGGGACTGTTTATGCTGAGCAAGGCGCACAACCAAAAATCGAAGAAATTGTTGTTCAGGGCTATCGTAATAGCCTGTTAAAGGCAAAAGATTTAAAGCGCAATGCAGTAGGATCGCAAGACTCTATTGTTGCTGAAGATATTGCTGACTTTCCCGATTTAAATTTGGCCGACTCATTACAACGAGTGCCGGGTATTGCTATTACTCGTGAAGGGGGTGAAGGGCGTCAAATATCGTTACGTGGTTTAGGAGCAAATTTCACTCAGGTACAACTAAACGGTATGGAAGCACTAGGTACCTCGTCTTCGGCAATGGACAGCCGTGGCTCGGTAAGTCGCTCTCGCGCTTTCGACTTTAATATTTTTGCCTCGGAGTTATTTCAACGTGTTGATGTAAAAAAATCATTTTCTGCCGAAATGGACGAAGGCGGCATAGGTGGAACAGTAGGCCTTCATACAGCAAAACCATTCGATTTTGATGGTTTTAATACCGCGGTATCGGCTCAGTTAGGTGACAACTCGCAAACAGACGATATAAGCCCACGCGTTGCAGTACTAATTTCAAACACCTGGGATGATAAATTTGGTGCATTATTTTCTGTCGCTTACAGCAAACGAGATGTTAACGAGCAAGGTTATAATACTTATCGCTGGCGTAAAAAGAATGCATCGGGGTCAGATATTTCACAGTTATCAGACGAATTACAAAACAAAATTAATAACGAAGAAGTAAGCTTTTCACGCGGTAGTCGTTATTCATTATTTGAAAACGAACAAGAACGCCTAGGCACCACTCTTTCTTTACAGTACCGCCCAACCAATAATCTTGAATTAGGCTTTGATGCTTTATATGGCGAATTGAATAACGACCGCAGTGAATACCATTTACAAAACAGAGGCTCAAGCTCTACAGCGATAGGGTGTACCGGCCCTGCTTACAATGATGCACCTATATGTTCAACATTAACGGAGCTTGAACTAAACGAAAACAATGATGCTATTTACTCGGTATTTGAAAACGCAGCCATTCACTCAGAAAGCCGTAATCAATATGCTAATACGAAAATAAGTCAATTTGTATTTAATACTGACTGGCAAATTAGTGACGATTTTAATATGACGGCGTTAGTGGGCCGAGCAAAAACACAGTTTGACACCGCCAGCGTAAAAATTTACCTCGAAACCTTTGGTAATGAAACCATAGATTACCGAGACGATGCATACTATGGGCAAAATACATATGGGTTCGATCCAACCGATAGTAGCTTGTTTCGCTATCACGAAATTGATTTATCAAAAGAAGAGATTACCAATACATTTGACTCAATTAAGCTCGACTTTAACTACATACTTAACGATGTTGCTAATATTAAATTTGGCTTATCAAATAAACACTTCGAAAGTGAAAACGGTGAAATCAAATCAGACAACATTAATCGCAGTGATTGGGAAAACGGTGTGCTTGATGATACCGTAGATGCCAGCCTTACATTTACAAATACCGCCCACAACAAACTACAGTGGGTAAGCGTTGACGTACCGGGCACTTTAGCAAGCATGAATATTAACCCTGAACTTGATAACCCCGACTTTACCGATAACGTTCAAGAAAAAACATTTGCTGCATATTTGCAATACGAAGCGCAATGGGAACTGGGCTCTGGGTATTTATTAGGTAATGTTGGCGTACGCCATTACGATACAACCACAAATGCAATTGGTTTAATTAACGCACAAGTGGTTAATGTTGAAAACGCTTACTCGGGTTTATTACCGGCAATAAACCTAGCGTGGGATAGTAACGACAGCCTAGTATTACGTGCAAGCTACGGCGAAAACCTAACTCGCCCTTCATTAGGGGCATTAGTACCAACAGGCGTAGTGCAAAACGACGCCACATCAACCAATGGACTAAGCATTAGCTCAGGTAACCCAAACTTAAAACCTTATGAGTCGGTTAATTTTGATTTATCTGTTGAGTATTATTTTGAAAACATAGGTTATGCAGCCGTCAGCTACTTTCATAAGTCTATCGATAATTTTATTATTACCGAAACCTACGATATTCCCTATAGCCAAACCGGATACCCTGAAAGCTTTTTAGGAGATGTAGATGAAAACGGTAACCCGCAAACAGCTGATACTATTTTTACCGTTATTCAACCACAAAACTTAGATGAAAGTGATATTAGTGGCTGGGAATTAGCCTTTCAGCGCGATTTTGATTTTTTACCCGCACCATTTAATAATCTAGGCATTATTGCTAACTATACCTTTGCTGATGGCGAAGCGTTATACCGTAATGTGGGGAATTCGGGGGTAGATCAATACAAGTCATTCCCAGGGCTTTCAGAACACTCTGGTAACTTTACTGTATATTACGACTCTGACACGTGGGGAGCTCGTATTGCTACAGCGTATAGAAGTGACTACATTGCCTCAGTTCAAGCGGGTAATGGGGATGAGGATGAAAATGGTTTTCATGCGAGTACCTACATCGATGCATCGGCGTTTTATCAAGTTAACGAAAAGCTAAAATTAACTATCGAAGCAAGTAACTTAACTAACGAACGTGAAGAGCAGTACTCTGATTCAAGCGACCGTTTATACAATACGACCGTTAATGGCCGTACTATTTATTTAGGCGCAAGTTACCGCTTTTAAATAACTTAATATCAGGCTCTATAACCTTAATAGAGCCTGATAAATTTGCTACGATTTTATTAATACCTTACCACTTTTAACTAAACGTAATTTACTCATCGTTTTCTGCCCCTCCTTTAAACATAAATCTAAATAAAACAGCCAGTGTTTGATGCTAAAGACCCCTTTATCTAAACCCAAACTACTGCTTACAAAAGACGAAGGTAAATGAGAAGAAACAACACGATCTAGTTACTAATCACTACTCTAAAAGCGTAGCGCCTCTTTGTGCATATATGTCTTAATTACTTAAAAACTAAAACAAAAACCAATGTTCACAAAGAGAAGAAAATGAGCGGAAATGAGAAGCAAATGAGCGGAAATGAGAAGCCAAAAACACGATCTAGTCACTAAATTACTACTCTAAAAGCGCAGCACCTACAAAGCGTAGCGCCTCTTTGTGCATATATGTCTTAATCACTAGCTTTAATCACTAACAAATCAAAAACAAAAAACAAAAAACAATGCTCACAAAGAGAAGAAAATGAGCGGAAATGAGAAGCCAAAAACACAAGTTAAAACACGATCTAGTCACTAAATCACTAATCACTACTCTAAAAGCGCAGCGCCTCCAGAGCGTAGCGCCTCTTTGTGCAAATATGTCTTAATGTCTTAATTACTTAAAAACTAAAACAAAAACCAATTTTCACAAAGAGAAGTAAATGGGGGTAAATGAGAAGCCAAAAACACGATCTAGTTACTAATCACTACTCCAAAAGCGTAGCGCCTCTTTGTGCATATATGTTTTAATCACTTTAAAACTAAAACAAAAAACATTGCTCACAAAGAGAAGTAAATGAGCAGAAATGAGAAGTTAAAAACACGTTCTAGTCACTAAGTCACTACTCTAAAAGCGCAGCGCCTCCAGAGCGTAGCGCCTCTTTGTGCAAATAATGGCTAATTACTTAAAAACTAAAACTACTGCTCACAAAGAGCAGTAAATGTAGAAATAAAGCCATTGTAAAATAGCATAAAACCTTCAAGCACAGGTTATTGTCAAAAAAGCAAAAGTGATTAGCGATTTACCCTATATATAAGCACAATAAAACAAGTAATAATGCACATAACTTATCTACACGCTTTTAGTTATGCTTACAGGCAATACTAAAAGCGATAAAACCAAAGGCTACATTATGATTACTTTGCATGGTTTTGCAGCTAGCAACTACTATAACGTGGTAAAACACGTACTTTTATACAAAGCACTCCCATTTAATGAACACCTTATTTATACCAGTGATGACGCCTTACTAACCATTAATCCTATGGGCAAAGTACCGGCCATAACCACCGCCGATGGCGTTAACATTGCAGAATCGAGCGTTATATGCGATTACCTCGAAGAGGCTTTCCCAAGTAACCCGTTATATCCTAACAACCCCGAAAGCCGCGCTTTAGTTCGTCAAATAATGAAAATAGCCGAGCTGTATTTTGAATTGCCAAGCAGACGCCTTATCCCCTATGCGTTTACAGGTACACAAGCCCCTGAATCACTAAAAGACGAAGTTCGCACACTATTAACCCGAGGGGTAAATGCACTTTGCCAATTAACGCATTTTTCTACATGGGTTGTAGGCGAGCAATTTACCATGGCAGACATTTACCTTTATTACGTAAACACCATTGTTACTGCGTTTGGCTCAAGCCAACTTGAGTGGGATGTAATTGCAGATATACCAGGGATGAAACAATGGCAAATTACACTAAGCCAATCTCCTATAGCCCAACAAATAGAAGCGGATCGCCAAGCAAATATGCCCGAATTTATGCAAAAAGTAACAGCACAAATTCAAGCTGCTCAGGGCCAGTAGTCATCCATAAATAAGGAACAGATATTATGACAAATACAAATACACAACTTACTTCAACCATTAACGCAGATCACACTCTAACACTTGCTTTGCAAAGCATTGATATGCCTACACCTAATGCCGACGAAGTTGTTGTGCGTATAGAAGCTGCACCATTAAACCCATCTGATTTAGGGGTCTTGTTTAGCGCAGCCGATATGACCACAGCCAAGCAGTTAGGTACTGAAGAAAGCACCGTTATTTCTGCCAGCGTGCCTGCGCAGTTTATGCCGTCGCTTGAAAAGCGTGTAAATAAAGCCGTTCCCGTTGGTAATGAAGGCGCGGGGGTTGTGGTTGCTGCAGGTTCGTCGGCAACGGCACAAGCCTTAATGGGTAAAACAGTGGCAGTGATTGGAGGGGGTACGTACCGTAAGTTTTTATGCGCTAATGTGCAAAGCTGTTTGGTACTAAAAGAAGGCACAACCGCAAAAGAAGGGGCATCGTCTTTTGTTAATCCACTGACCGCTTTAGCCATGGTTGAAACCATGCGTGCAGAGGGTCATAAAGCAATTATTCATGCCGCGGCCGCCTCTAATTTAGGACAAATGCTTAACCGTGTGTGTATTGCCGATAACGTTGATTTAATTAATATTGTACGCAAGCCCGAGCAAGAAACATTATTGCGTAACATGGGAGCAAAATACGTAATAAATTCAACTAGCGACACGTTTATTAACGACTTAACGGCCGCGATAATTGAAACTGGCGCAACCATTTCATTCGACCCTATTGGCGGCGGGAAATTAACAAGCGATATTTTAAATTGTATGGAAGTAGCCGCCTCGCGCGATATGCAAGAGCACAGCTTGTATGGTTCAGATACATTTAAACAAGCGTATATATACGGTGCATTAGATCGTGGCCCCATTACGCTTAATCGTAACTTTGGTTTTGCTTGGGCTGTAAATGGCTTTTTACTCTTTAATGCATTAGGCAAATTAGGAGCCGAAACAGTCATGGCAATGCGCCAACGTGTAGCCAACGAAATAACCACCACTTTTGCAAGCCACTATACTCACGAAGTATCACTTAATGGCGCTTTGCAATTAAAAGCCATAGAGGGTTATTCAAAACAAGCCACAGGCGAAAAATATTTAATTAACCCGCAGGCTTAATTAAATACAGCTAGTTGCTCATTTAAAAGCAGGAATCAAAAAGGTTTCTGCTTTTTTATTTTCCTTCCCAAAAATAAACTAGATAAAAAATAAACTAGACAGCCGCTTTAATTTTGCGAACAAAACAATCCCTTTCAATTTTATTTTTTGTTAATAATTTATCTTTTATTACTCGATAGAAAAATAAACTAGACAGCCACTTTAATTTTACGAACAAAACAATCTCTTTTAATTTTATTTTTTGTTAAGAAAAAATAAACTAGACAGCCACTTTAATTTTGCGAACAAAACAATCCCTTTCAATTTTATTTTTTGTTAAGAGTTTACCTTTTATTACTCGATTACTTCTATTTCATCCATAAAAGAAAAATAAACTAGACAGAAAAATAAACTAGACAGCCACTTTAATTTTACGAACAGAACAATCTCTTTCAATTTGATTTTTTGTTAAGAATGTATCTTTTATTACTCGATTACTTCTATTTCATCCATAAAAAACAAATTAGCACGCTTAAACCTAAATTTGTCCCATGGAAATGTGCTGCATGATGCAGTTGTGATTTATTACTGAATAGTTTTACTGAGCAGCTTAAGTTTTATGCGAATAGTTTCTTGCAGTTACTAATGTTCGCTCGCCGCTTTCTGTTTAAGTTTTCACAGTAACTGACTTGTGAGGCAGGCCTGCCGACTGCACCATGAAATACACGAGTGAATTTGGTGGTGAGCTTTAACCAGTTTTCGGGGGAAATATTCATTCTTTCGAGTAAGGGTAAGTGCGTACTTGCAATATAACCATGTTTGTCTTCTCGTATACAGCGCCCTGTTAGCTCAACAAGTTCAAGGTACGATTTAAACTCAAACGGCAACCCTTTTGGCATTGTTTGACGTGGCTTGCCTGCAAAGCGAAGCAGTGGTTTTGGTTGCTTGCCTTCTTTTGCATATGTTAAACGTTGTTGGACACTGGTATGGTCTGACTCCTCTGGCGTTTTAGCTATCTTGGCTCTAATGGGGTTTAAATCAACATACGCCATACAAGCGCCAAGAGCTGCTTCATCTAATAATGCTTGCGATTTGAATCTGCCTTCCCAGAATCGGCCTGTGCAGTTATCTTCTTTATTTGCTCTGCGGGCTATATTTTCATTTAATAACCGCATAAACCAACTAATACTCGATAAACGCTTTCGATATTGTTTTACTGTTTGATTAAAAAAGATAAGTTCGGCATTGCTTAGCGTTTCGCCCTGTATATATTTTTGCGTAAGTAAGGTGCCTTTACAGAGCTTATGCCAACGAATGATAATCGCTTTATCATTCAGACGATTCACTTTTTTATCATCAACATGCAGTACTAAGTGAGTGTGGTTACTCATAACAGCATAAGCACATACATCAATACAAAATACTTTGGCTAATTTAAGCAGTTTTTCTTCAACCCAGCCTCTGCGGTGCTCGTATGACTTGCCGGTAAAATCGTCTTTGCCACATAAATATGCACGGCGCACACAACGCGAAATACAGTGGTAATATTTTGTATCAACCAAACTTATTTGTCGTTTTCTTGCAATTGCCATGTGACACCCTGCTTGTTTTTGGCACTAAACAAAGGCTAGCCTCTAACTTATAAAAGTGCAAAATTTAAAGTGGGTGTCTTGTTAGTTGTCTTTGTTAGTTGTCTTTTTGTTAGTTGTCTTGTTGTTAATTGTCGCCTTCAAGATTTTTGTTAACAGTATGTCTTTGCAAGTTCAACCAAGCTGTTCTCTAATGCTAACCCAACAGCTTTTGTTTCAACATAGCCAAAGATTATTCTCTCTTGAGCACGAAACCAAACACGCTCATCAAAAACACGTACATCTAAGTAAAAACCAACCTTCGAATAGTGAGAGGGATCTGCATCTATGCCTTTAGCTACTTGCACTGCTTTCAAATCAGCAAGGAAATCACCATCTACGCGAAACCTTACAGACTCTTTTTTTTGAGTCTTAACGTCAAACTTTTCCGAGAATCTATCGACGATATCAGAAAATAATTTGGCGTCACAAACATCAAGAGTTGCCTGAGCTCGCGGTGCTACAACATCTAAAATCACTTGGAGCAAAAATTCCTCCTAAAATACAGTTAACACCAAATTAAGCGGCGAAATACCGCTCTTGTATTTTGTCCATCTTCAATTTTTTTGTTATGCTCCTTACCCTCGTACATTCTTATAAACATAGTAACAGCCAGTCGAAACAGCCAATGAACACAGAAGCAAAAACAACCAAAATTCAAAAGGTCCTTGATCATAATATAACCCATACATAGTAGAAAAACCTATTGCCACAATACTTAAGGACAACAGATTCAACTTTTTCAATTTGATTAAAATTAATGCGGCCGGCAAACCAATAATAAGAGCAAACACGTATGCTCCGATCAAGCTTGCAAAAATGTAAAACCCTACTAATGATAGATAGTCAGAGTTATTTGATGAAAAGATGTAATCTAAAAATAATGCGACGATAACTGCTGGCACAACGAACATTGGACCTAAGGCGAGAGACCATCCTAGTTTTTTCAATATCAACCTCAAGTCTCCAATGGAATATAACCATTTATTGAACACCATTTTGGTGGTTTATAACACACCATAACGGCGTATATTACATCCCCTAATAATTTCACCAATAATTACCTTTTAAATAAATAATTAGAATAGGCTGATTAAAAAGGTGATGTAATTTAAATCACCACCTGTTACAGCAGTCATAATTTTGCAATATAAATGTCGTATTATTGCACTTCGATAAACAAACAGCCCACAAGTAAGACTAAGTAAACGTATGAGCACACCTTTAGCACAGCTAGCATTTACCCTACAATCACCTGTAGATCATTTATCTGCGGCTATGCAACATACCTTAGAATATGAAAAGCTGACAATAAACGCTAATAGCTTACACAGTGTTACGTTGCAGTGCTTATTACCTGATGATGCACACGAAGGTGACGCAATTTCGCTAAGTGCGACACAAGTTAATGTACGTGGTAGTCACTACTTTAGTGAAAAAAAGCTAACCCAGGCACATTTAGATACTGGCTATGTAAATTTACAACTCAATAAAATTTCAACCAGTCAGTGTTTTGTTATGCAAATGATGTTGCATGGCAAACACGCAACACTAAAAAACAGCATACAATTTGATATTCATATAAACGCTTATCAGCAAGGCTATAAACAAACGCAAGTTAAGCCCAGTAATACAAAAAAGCAAAGCGTAAAACATTACTTTTCTAGTATGAGCTCTACCTTTTTATCGTTATTTTAATCGGGAAAGCTCACTTTACCCATGGTAATACCGGCAATACCTTGTGTGTGATTACTTAAACTTTGTTGCTCTGCTGCTAGGCATTCGTTAGCTAAAATAGCAAATAAAACCGCTTCTTTAGCGTCGGGGTTAATCCCTAAATCGTCCGTATTTTTAAATGCTTTAATACTCGGACAAAGCTCCTTTAACTGCGCCATTAGTAATGGATTATGAATTCCCCCGCCACTGGCATACACCACACTATTATTTTGCGCACATTCATTTATTGCGTTGGCAATAACACGCGCAGTAAACGTATTTAAGGTGGCTAACACATCTTCATGATTTAAATTAAGCGTATTTGATTTTTGCTGAGCGCGCTGTAAATACGCCAAATTAAATACCTCAGGGCCAGTGGTTTTAGGCATTGATAAATTAAAAAAGGCGTTATTACATAATGCCTTTAATAAATCAGCATTCACCTTTCCAGATTTAGCAATATTTGCGTTGTCGTCATAATGTAAAGGCGAAAAATACTGCTGTACGTAGGCATCCATTATGGTATTACCTGGGCCAATATCGCTGCTGAATACATCCCGCATAGCACCACTTTTTGGTAAAAAAGTGAGGTTAGCGATTCCGCCCATATTTAATAAAATACGGGTTTCGTCTGCACTTGAAAAATACAAGTAGTCGCCATACACCGCAAGTGGTGCACCTTCTGCGCCGGCAGCTATATGTTTTTGTCTAAAATCACCAATGGTCGTAATACCGGTTGTCACCGCTATTTGGTCACTATCGCCTATTTGCAATGTCCCATTATCAAAATCGGGGTGATTATGCTGTGTTTTAGGGCAGTGATAAATCGTTTGTCCATGGCTGGCTATAACATCAATATCGCTTGCATTAACCTTCCATGTTTGCAGGCACTTACTAACCATTGTGCCGTGTAACTTTCCTACCCACGGGTGCAATAAGGTAACAAGCTCTAAATCGCACTCGCGTTTTGCAAATACCTGTTTAATTTTATTTTTGTAATCTTGGTCGTACTCTACGGTCGTAAAGTGTAAAACGTTAATTTGGGTATTAGTCCCTGCCCCCGTAACTTTACATAAGGCAACATCTAAACCATCTAACGACGTGCCACTCATTAAGCCTATTATTAACCGGCTAGATTTACGCGCGCTAATGTAAAGTTTTTCAATATGTGGGTGCATAGCGATTCCTAATAAATTAAGTGCATTAGTTTAAAGCACTTTAAATTAAAGTAATAGCTTCATTAATAAACACTTTTTATATTTACTTTAATTGTATGGCTTGAATTATAGGCCAACAGCCCTAAGTTCGTTTAGTACGGTTATTTTATTGCTCAGTTGCGTATTTGTTTACTGTTTTGAAGTTTCACTGAGCAACTTACTTTTAAATTTGGAGGCCCTTTATGTCTATTACGTCACGTCAACTTACGTTAGCTTCGCGTCCGCATGGGATTGCGAGCGATGAAAACTTTTCTTTAAAAACGACACAACTTCCAAGCCTTAAAGAGGGCGAAATATTACTGCGTACTATTTATTTATCGCTCGACCCATATATGCGTGGGCGCATGAACGATGCTAAATCGTACGCTGTTCCAGTGAACATTGGCGATGTGATGGTCGGTGCTACGGTGTGCCAAGTCGAGGAATCAAACAATAGCGAATTTTCTACAGGAGATTGGGTACTAGCCTATACCGGTTGGCAAGATTACGCTATTTCAAATGGTGAAGGTTTAACCCCATTAGGGAAAAACCCAACACATCCTTCGTACGCATTGGGGATATTAGGTATGCCCGGCTTTACCGCTTATATGGGTTTACTTGATATTGGTAAACCACAAGCAGGCGAAACCGTGGTCGTTGCCGCAGCAACTGGCCCTGTAGGTGCAACAGTTGGCCAAATCGCAAAACTAAAAGGGTGCAAGGTGGTAGGGATTGCTGGTGGACAAGAAAAATGTAGTTATGCTGTCAAAAACCTAGGTTTTGATGCATGTATTGATCACAAAGCCGATGACTTTGAAGCCCAATTAGGACATGCCTGTGATAAAGGCATCGACGTGTATTACGAAAATGTTGGCGGTAAAGTATTTGATGCAGTACTGCCGTTACTTAATACCGCCGCACGGGTACCATTGTGTGGGTTAGTCTCACAATATAATGCGACCGAGCTGCCACAAGGCCCCGACAGAATGGGCATGCTAATGGGGCAGTTATTAACTAAACGAATTAAGATGCAAGGTTTTATTATTTTTGACGATTACGCGCATCGTTACGATGAGTTTGCCACCGAAATGCAAAGCTGGCTTTCGCAAGGAAAAATCCAGTACCGCGAGCACATGGTAGAAGGCATTGAAAATACTCTCAGTGCGTTTAACGATATGTTATGTGGTAAAAGCTTTGGTAAAACCGTCGTGAAAATTAACAATCCACTTTAAAATTAATGGGCTTATAAACTAGGTACACACCCTGTTTATAAGCTCAATAGGACACCCATGATAAAACTACACCATTTAAATAAATCACGTTCTAAACGTATTATTTGGCTTTTAGAAGAGTTAGACCTTGACTACGAAATTGTTGCATACCAACGTAATAAAGACACTTTTTTAGCACCTGATGAGCTAAAACAAGTTCACCCGCTAGGTAAGTCGCCAGTTATTGAAGACAATGGCTTAGTGATTGCCGAATCAGGCGCCATTACCGATTACTTAATTACGCAATATGGTAATGGAAAATTTGCACCAAAGTCAGGAACTGCCGAGTATATAGATTACCAACAGTGGCTACACTTTGCCGAAAGTTCAGCAATTTTACCTTTATTGCTTAAAATGTTTGTTGCAAAAGATGGCGCTAAAACTCAGTTTTTAGAAGGGTATGCCGATGCCGAAGCGGCTAAAATAATGAGTTACTTTAATAGCCGCCTTGAAGGTAAACGCTATTTAGTAAACGACACCCTCACCGGTGCCGATATTATGATGTCGTTTATTGTCGAAATTATTAAAAATGCTGGTCAGCTAGCGCATTTTAGTCATATAGCAAAATATGACGAACAACTGCAAAGTCATGAAAAATATCACACCGCCGATGAATTAGAAGCTAAGTACGATTAATAAAAAGAGGCTAATATAGCCTCTTCCCCCTTAAAGCTGTTTACATTTCATATTTATTTACGTTTATTTTGTTAATAAAATAACGATTTGAGGCAACATTGTTGTTATTTTTAAATAGATAATAAGGCATAATAAAACAATTAAATTATAATGAAGATTCATTACTCCTTATTTGGACAATAGCATGACAATAAATATGCGTTTAGCATCGGGCTTTGGGGTTATTTTAGCCATGATGTTAGTATTAACGATTATCGGTATTTCGCGCGTTAGCGTAATTAATAGCAATATTACTCATATGACCGATGTAAACTCAGTAAAGCAACGTTACGCTATTAACTTTCGAGGCAGTGTTCACGACCGCGCTATTGCAATAAGAGACGTGATATTAGTTAACAATAACAGTAAATTAAATACCGTTATTCGTGAAATTAATGAACTTGATGCTTTTTATCAAACCTCAAGTACTAAAATGAGTAGCTTAACTGGTAATATGTCGTCGCAAGAGCGTTCAATACTTAATAACATAAACCAAATTGAGCAAAAAACGCAGCCTTTAATCACTGCAATTATTAATGCGAAAAAATCAGGTAATGTTGAGCAAGCCTCAGCCATATTACTTGACGATGCGCGCTCTGCTTTTGTAGATTGGCTAGGTGCAATTAATCAATTTATAAACTTACAAGAACAAGCAAACCAAAGCACAACCGCCGAAACCCTTGAGATTTCAAGCTCATTCACTTTATGGATGATTTTACTCACCACACTTGCTGTTGTTATTGGGTTAACGGTTGCGTACTTTATTAGCTCGCAAATTAAACGCTCTGTAGGTGGCGAACCACACGAAGCTGCAGAATCGATTGCTTATATAGCACAAGGTAATTTAACCACCGAAATAGACTCATGTTGTTCAAATAGTATGATGGCATCTGTGCAAATTATGCAAAACGAACTTAAAACAATTGTACACAGTATTATCACCTCTTCTGATGAGCTCTCGATACATTCGGCAAGTGTTGCCTCAGGATCGCAACAAGCTTTAAAAGCCGCAGATACTCAAGTCGCTTACACTAACTCTGCCGTGAGCAGTTTAGCGCAAATGAGTGACAGTATTCACTCGGTAGCCGACTCAGTACGACAAACCGAAGATAACTCTAAAGTTACCGCTGAGCTTTCACAGCAAGGTAGCAGTGCAGTGCAAAAAGTGGCGGCCGAAATAGAGAAAATATCGGTGACAGTTAAAGCCACGGTAACGCAGGTAAACCTATTACAAGAACAATCCAAACACATTGGAGATATTTTAGGGGTTATTCGTAGTATTTCTGACCAAACTAACTTACTCGCCCTTAATGCAGCCATTGAGGCCGCACGAGCGGGTGAATCGGGCCGAGGGTTTGCGGTTGTTGCCGACGAAGTTAGACAACTTGCACAGCGTACCGGCGATGCTACCGGCGATATTGAAACCATGATATTACAAGTACAAGAAAATACCCAAGCGTCTGTCACAGCAATGGAAACCACCGTCCCGCAAGTAGAAAATGGCCTAACCTTAACCAATGAAGCCAATCAACTACTTAACGATATTCAACAACAAGCGAATGACTCACTTAATAAGGTATTAGAAATTGTAGATGCAACTTCGCATCAGGTTGCAACGGTATCGAAAATAAGTGAAGGCGTAGAAGAAATTGCCAATATGTCGCAAGAAACCAGTCAATCACTTAATAACAATGCTCAAGAAGCGATTGCACTTGCGAAGCTTTCGGATACTTTAAAACAATACATAAATTACTTTAAAGTAAGTTAATTTATTACTTTTTAGGTGTTATTAAAGGCTTTAATAACACCTAATATTTAATGGTTTTTTATATACCGGCGATCTCTCTCTCGGTGATACACTCATTCGAAGCCATTTCAAATTCACGGCACGTCAACGGTCGGTTTTCGTAAATACTACACATTAGCGTGTTTCTATCAAGCGCCATGCACCAGCCATCATCCGCTCGTTTCATCACTTCACTGCCCCATTTATCGTAGTCGATATATTGAAAAGGCACTCCCGTGTCGGTAATTATACGCACTTCTAATTGGCAACAACACGCTTGGCAATTACTACAACTAACTTCGTTGCTATTGCTTGATAGTGTGGTGGTAGGAATAACATTTTCAGACATAATAACTTACTTTTTTAATAAGCCTCTAGGGCTTAATTACTATTAGGGACAAAATAGGTGCAACTTTTAGATGCACATAGGTTTTAATTTACGCATAAATTTCGCCTAGCATACCCAAGTTAAGTTAACGTGCGAGTAATTTCGCTTTTATTTCACTGTATCGTAGCTGCTCACACAGTGCAAAGCCGCTTAATTGACGCACTTTATTTCGTGTAAATAATGGCACACTCATGCCGGCTAAAAAGCGACATTGGGTTTCAATGCCCACATTATTAATCCCTTTGTTAGCCATATGCGCTAAAAATTCATCAACCTTTTGGTAAATCTGCTTATCCTCAATTTGTATAGGGTCTACCGAGTATTGTAATTTAACATGTTGATTTCGGCACACACTACAATGCCCGCATTGCTGTGGCGCATTATTATCATCAAAATAGCGTGCTAAGTTATAGCTTAAGCATGTTTGCAGCTCAAAAAAGCGCACTAATGCCGCAATGCGTTTAATTTCGGCCTGTTCTTTATCGCAAAAATAAGCATGTAGTTGCTGGGCAAGCGCGGGGTTATTAATAATCTCATTATTTACTTTATAAACCTGTGTAATACGCTTTGTTTCTAGGGTGATTAAGTTTTTTTCGGCTAAATAGTCAAGTGCCGCAACAACACGTTTGCGATCAACTTGTGCTGCATGTGTGAGGGTATCGAAATTAAGTGTACCCCATATTTTTTTAAAATCGGTATGGCTAAATATTTGTGTTAAAAATGCTTGGCGTTGCGAATCAAACTGCTCAAGCAACGTGTGTTTATCTACTAAAAATTTGTATTTAAAATCGGCGTAATAGGCATATTGTGCTGTAATTGCACCTTGTATTTCTAGCTGCACTAACAGTGTTTTGAGTGCGAGTTGACGAATATTGCTTTCGCTTGAAAGGCTATACTCTTGCATTTCCCACTGCTGTGGTTGCGATTTAATATCGTTAATAACGTATTCAATACCGCTCAGCTCTGGGGTATCGCCATAAACAAAGTTTTCAACCGTATTTAAGCCATCTAAATTCGCTAAAGTATAACAATGTGATAAGTTTCCATCGCGCCCTGCTCGGCCAATTTCTTGGCTGTAGTTTTCTATTGATTTAGGTAAATCATAGTGAATAACAAAGCGAATATCCGACTTATCAACACCCATACCAAAGGCAATAGTTGCCACCACGACATTAATTTTGCCCGCCATAAAGTCATCTTGAATCTGCCAGCGCAGAGTATCTTCAAGCCCAGCATGATAAGCAACAGCATGTATGCCTTGTGCGCTTAGCATACTAGCGACTTGTTCAGCACTTTGTTGTAGCGTGACATAAACAATACCCGGGCCACTTTGCGCACGCACAATGTTAGTCAGTTCATGGTTTTTATCACTCGTTTTTACGCTTAGTACACTTAAATCGAGATTAGGGCGATAAAAACCCGTTTGCACTATGCACTGAGGTGCAATGTTAAAACGCTCGCTCATATCGCGTTTTACTTTTTTGGTGGCCGTTGCGGTAAGTAATAATACTAAAGGGATATTTAATTCATCGCGATAGCGCGGTAATTTTAAATAGTCGGGCCTAAAATTATGGCCCCACTCAGATATACAGTGTGCCTCGTCTATCACCAGCATAGAAATAGCCACTTGGCTGATAAACTCTCTAAAGCGTTCGTTTTTAAAACGCTCTACCGACACCATTAATACTTTAACTTTTCCATGTCGTACATCGTTCATCACGGTACTACTTTGCATTTGATCTTGGCTTGAATCTAAGCTGGCAGCATAAATACCTTTGCTGTTTAAAAAGCTAATTTGATCTTTCATCAGGGCCAATAAAGGCGACACCACCAAGGTTAAATTTGGTAAATGTAATGCCGTTAATTGATAACACAGTGATTTACCAGAGCCGGTAGGAAAAATGGCTAATGACGACTCCCCATTTAACAGTTGCTCTATTGTTTGTTGCTGGCCTTGACGAAATTCGCTAAAACCAAAATGGTGTTCAAGTGATTGTAAAAGTGATATGTTCATAAAATTCCCTTTAAGCATTTTTAGCAAAATAACAAAACAGCAAGGCAAATGAAAAATTTGCATCTACTATAACGTATTTATTGCTGACACTCCCTTAATTAAAGCGCAAAATAGCGATATATAAAATGACTAGCTAATATTGTTTTATATACCCAAATGAGTTCAAAAAAATAATAATTAGATCATTTGGGTATATTAATTTTTAAAGGCAACCGTTATGAGTATCACGACTCCAAAAATCGTCATTATTGGTGGAGGAGCTGGCGGATTAGAGCTAGCAACCCAATTAGGACACAAACTGGGGAAAAAAAACCGCGCAGACATATTATTAATTGATAAAAACCGGACTCATATTTGGAAGCCTCTCCTACACGAAGTAGCAACAGGCTCTATCGACCCCGATTTAGACGGGGTTGTGTATTCGGCTCATGCAGCTAAACATCATTATAACTTTCAGCTAGGCACCTTTTCTAATCTAGATCAAAATAATAAAACCATTACTTTATCTGCATTAAGCGACGAGCTTGGTCATAACATTTTACCTGAGCGCACTGTACGCTACGATTATTTGGTGCTTGGGATTGGCAGTGTCAGTAACGATTTTAATACTCCAGGTATTAAAGACCACTGTTATTTACTTGATTCAACGCAACAAGCAGAACGTTTTCAACATGCTTTACTCGACAGTTTTACCCGCTTACACCAAGACGATAATCAACAACAAGCTCTCGATATTGCAATTGTTGGTGGTGGTGCAACCGGCGTAGAGCTTTCTGCAGAGTTATACCATGTGTCGGAGTTATTAAAGTTATATGGTTTAACGAATATGTCTTCTAAGCGTTTGCATATTCATTTAATAGAAGCAGGACCACGCATACTTCCCGCCTTACCAGAACGCATTGCTCAAAGTGCTAAACGCGAGCTACTTAATTTAGGCGTAAATGTACTTGAAAACACCCAAGTAAAAGAAGGGACAAGTAAAGGCTTTATAACAAAAGACGACGAATTAATAAACGCCGATATAATGGTTTGGGCAGCCGGCGTTAAGGCCCCTGACTTTATAAAAGATTTAGGTATTTTTGAGCTAACGCGTAGTAACCAAATACAGGTAAACCAATTTTTACAAAGTAGCGTCAATGACGATATTTTTGTTATTGGCGATTGCTGTGCGTTTACCCAAGAAGATGGCAAGTTAGTCCCCCCTCGGGCACAATCAGCTCATCAAATGGCGCAATGTGTAGAAAAAAACCTAATCGCAACATTAAAACAGCAACCATTAGCTAAGTTTGAATATAACGATCACGGCTCATTAGTAAACTTATCTCGATACAGTACAGTAGGTAGTTTAATGGGTAATTTAACCAGTAATAGCTTTTTTATTGAAGGTAAAATAGCGCGGTTTATGTATATTTCGCTGTATCGCATGCATCAACGAGCCATACATGGAAGTGCAAAAACCTTTGCGCTATGGATAAGCGAAAAAGTACTGCGTGTAGTACGCCCTAAAATGAAACTTCATTAAAATATAATTAACGCAGCGCGTTTTTATAATTCGTTGCGTTAATCACAAGCTTTGCCAGGGCAGTTTTATTCGTTTTAACATATTATTTTAACCAAGCTCAGCTTTACCTTGTGCCATGTACTAGGCACCTGTATAATTTGCCACCTCTTTTACCCCCTATTGTTTAAGCTTATGGTCATAATCCTAAGCTCTTTCAGTATTATTGTTAGGATTACCTTTTTTGATCTCCACCGCAAATATCACCATGCAATTTGGCGCAGAGCCGCTGTTTGAAAACATTTCAGCTAAATTTGGTAACGGTAACCGTTACGGTTTAATTGGCGCAAACGGCTGTGGTAAGTCGACTTTTATGAAGATTTTAAGCGGAGCCTTAGTTCCTAGTGCGGGTAATGTATCTATCACGCCAGGATTAAAAGTAGGTAACCTAAGCCAAGATCAATTTGCATTTGAACAATATAGCGTTGTTGATGCTGTGATCATGGGTGATGTTGAGCTGTGGAAAGTAAAACAAGAACGTGACCGTATTTATTCTTTACCCGAAATGAGCGAAGAAGACGGTATGAAAGTCGCCGATCTTGAAAGCATCTTTGCCGAAATGGATGGCTACACGGCAGAAAGCCGTGCTGAAGAAATTTTGCTCGAAGCGGGTATCGATAAAGAGTTTCATTATGGCTTAATGGCAAACGTAGCACCCGGTTGGAAATTACGTGTGTTACTTGCGCAAGCATTATTTGCTAACCCAGATATATTACTACTCGATGAGCCAACCAATAACCTTGATATACACACTATTTCGTGGCTTGCAGGCGAATTAAATAAACGTAAATGCACCATGATTATTATTTCGCACGATCGTCACTTCTTAAACTCTGTGTGTACTCACATGGCCGACATTGATTACGGTGAACTACGTATTTACCCAGGTAACTACGAAAAGTTTTTAGAAGCGGCAGGTTTGCAACGCGAACAACTATTAGCCGAAAATGCAAAGAAGAGTGCCGAAATTGATGAGCTACAAGACTTTGTGAATCGCTTTGGTGCAAATGCTTCTAAGGCTAAACAAGCCAGTTCTCGTGCTAAAAAAATGGATAAAATTAAACTCGATGAAGTTAAAGCATCGAGTAGAATGAGCCCATCGTTATCGTTTGACGAAGGTAAAAAAATGTATCGTCAGGCGCTTGAAGTAAGTAAGTTAAGCCATGGGTTTGATGGTGAAACCTTATTCTCTAACGGCGAATTTTTACTAGAGGCCGGTGCAAAACTTGCTGTAATTGGTGAAAATGGGGTAGGTAAAACCACCTTCTTACGTTGTTTAGTCAACGAGCTTAAAAGTAACGAAGGTGAAATTAAGTGGTCTGAAAACGCAAGTTTTGGTTACTGCCCGCAAGACAGTACAAAAGATTTTGACAACGACTTAACCTTATTTGATTGGATGTCGCAATGGCGCACCGCTAAACATAACGACTTAATGGTACGTGGTATGTTGGGGCGTTTACTGTTTACAGCCGATGATTCAAATAAAAAAGCCCGCAACTGCTCGGGTGGTGAAAAAAACCGTTTGTTATTTGGTAAGTTAATGATGCAAGACGTAAACGTACTTGTTATGGACGAACCAACCAACCACATGGATATGGAAGCAATTGAAGCATTAAATAATGCATTAAAAGAGTTTGCTGGCACACTTATATTTGTAAGCCATGACCGCGAATTCGTTTCATCGTTAGCGACGCGTATTATCGATATAAAAGATAAGCAAGTGGTCGACTTTCAAGGCACTTTTGATGAGTACCTTGCTAGTTGCGAAGAAAACAAAGTATAAATATATAGGCATCGTACTTAATTAACTTTAAGTACGATGCCTGTAATCTGTAAAAACACAGTGTTAAAAATATTTACGTTAAATACTTAATAAAATTTAACATTTTGCAATATTCAGCCGATACTATATACAGTCAATAAAAATTTGAGTCTACACACATGTCTGATGTTATTTCGTTTAAAAACCTTAGCATTACAAAGAAAATACATGCTATCACTTGTATTGCCGTCATTGCTTTTTTAATGATTGTTTTAAATAACTATTTTGCAATGAATGAAAATCATATTTCGCTCGATGAAATGGAAAAATCATCATACAAGGTTGTAAAATTAACATCACAAAATGTAGTGCTGTTAGAAAAGTTAGACGAGTTATACACTCAAGCAGTTACTTTTGGTGAACAAGAACTACTTGAAGGTGCACGTGAAACTTACACACTCCTCACTAACAATCTAAACACAATAGAATCAATAAACTCGCTTTACTCAAATGCTAAAATAAAGCAAGAGCTCGCTGATTATGAATCTATTTCGACCTCTATCGCCTCTGGCATGATAGATGGCACTGCCGATTTTAGTAAAATACAAGAGCAAGCTCAGCGTAAAACATCGTTATATAATTTATCTTTAAAAGATTTAACGGCTGCGCAGAAAAAAGCCGATGATCGCTTTTTTGAATTAGTAGAAAACACCAAAGCTCGCTCTGATAGCGCGATGAAATTAATGCTAATGATTGCTGTAACTTCACTTATTTTATTGATTATAGTGGCGATGGTTATTGCAAAAAACATTGGCTCATCAGCAAAGTCGGCGGCAAAAAACTTAGGGTTATTAGCTAATGGCGAAGGCTCTCTTAGCTCTCAATTAGCGGTAAATTCAGAAGATGAAATAGGCAAAGTCTCTATAAACTTTAACTCCTTCATGGTGATGCTGAAAAAAACCGTACTTGAAGTGATGGCTGTGTGTGAACCGCTATTAACAAACTCAACCCGTTTAGTACAAGGCATGGAAAAAGCAGAGCATGCAACCACTAAACAAGCGAGCGATGCTGAAGTTGTTAAGCAGTCAATGGAAGAAATGAAGCTCAGCGTGGGTGATATTTCGCAATCTGCGGCTAATGCATCACATGCGGCACAAACAGCAGAAAAAGAAGTTGATCAAAGTAGAGAACAAGTTGAAATGTCTGTCAATGCATCTCGTACGCTAAGTGACGAGATAAATTTAGCAGCAAGCACCATTAACAAACTCGCTGACGACACAAAAAATGTAACACAAATTTTAAATGTAATTACCTCCATTGCAGAGCAAACTAACTTACTTGCGCTTAATGCGGCAATAGAAGCAGCTAGAGCGGGTGAGCATGGTCGTGGCTTTGCGGTAGTCGCAGATGAAGTACGAGAGCTTGCATCTCGTACCGCACAATCGACAAACGAAATTAGAGAATTACTAAATACCTTAACTACCGCAGCCAACGACTCGGTAACAGCCATGACAACAGCTCGAGATATGGCACAAGATAATGCCACCGCAGCTGAAAAAACAGGCGTATCAATAGAGAAAATTGCAGAGCAGATTTTAGAAATCAATGGCATGAATGCGCAAATAGCAACAGCCACTGAAGAGCAAACATCGGTTGCAGCTATGGTAGTAGAAAACGTGTCTAACATGCACGAATCGTTTGAAGATACCATGCAATCGCTGTCTGAGGTTGGTGATGTAGCGCAAAACCTACATACCTTATCAGATAACTTACTTAATGCGACGGCTAAGTTTAAGGTTGAATAAAGGCGTTATAATTTAGCGCAGCAACACGTGAAATAATGTATTAAAGGCCTGTTATTACAGGCCTTTTTTGTGCGTGTTTAGTTAGTATTGTGATACCGATCTTATGAGCCGTATTACATAACGTGTTGTAATTGGGGTTAGCTTAACTTGTTAAAACGGTGTAGGTATGTCGTTGCTTGATTACTTTATACGAGCAGCGTCACTCAGTGTTTAAGTTAATGTCGGTAAAGGCGATCGATAAGACTATAAATACACATTTAAAGTAATAAAAAACCCAAGCCGACAAACGTCGACTTGGGCTTTTATTACTCGTAACTATTTATATTTAAAAGCTAGCGACCACTTTTACGCTATCAGTTACTTTACTACTATCAATGTAGCCAATTGCATCGGCATTACCAGCAACAAAGCTTATAACCGCTTGATCGTTATTTCGCTTTTCTGGTGGTGTTCCCTTTCCAGTAAATACAAGCTTAGACCAATATGCATTTAACTGGCTGCTCGACTTACCAACGACTTTATCGTTAAATTCGTCAGCCACTGCATTTCCGTCTTGGTTAACAGGGTTAACCTTCACACCATCAGCAAACTTTTTAGATTTACCTAGGTAAATACGTTTAATTTCGTTTGCATCTAACGCACTTGAGTTACTTGGGTTAACAATAACAGCAACCTCAGCAAACGCCGAGATACTAAATAAAGACACAACACTTGCTAATAATAATTTTTTCATTATTAACTCCTTAAAAAACTAAATCGACAGCGACTGATACTACATCAACATCGGTTTGTGCTAGGTTGTTTTTTACATGACTGTAATCAACTTTAAGCGCAGCTGATGGGTGGAAGTCATAACGTGTACCAATGGTATAAACTTCGGCTTTATCGCGTGAAGAATCTAAAGCACCGTTAAAGAAAGCATTTAATGTAGGTACTGATGCAATTTGGTTATAACGTGAAGCGTCATGCTTATCCTCATCGTTTTCATATGTTACATGCACAATCACATCATCTAAACGGTAACCTAACGACACGTAATATTGTTTTTGTTCAGCTAAAATTGAATTTTTAACTTCAAACTGAGTGTACTCAGTATCAAAAAGTATATCGTTGTAATCAATTGAAAAACCGATACCAAAGAAAGCGCCGTCATCTTCTTCAATTAAAAGCTCATCGGCTTGTGCAGATAAACCAGATGCAACTAACGTATCAACTAAACTATTAAAACCAGCACCGCCTTCTTCAGCAGAGCTTACGTTTATTGTTGTCTCAGCGACTAAATAAGCAACACGAGCGCTAAACCAGTCATATGAAACAGACCAGTTAACACCTGCGATACTTTCTAGCTCTGACTCATCTAAAGCCTCATTCGAAATAGCATCAATGCTTGCCTCAGAACTACCGTAAATAACCTGGACTGTCGAATCCCAATCTCCGATTTGTGAGGTATACAGTAAGCTTAAACCTTCGTAAGTAGAAAATGGTAAGCCATATACTGTTTCTGGTGGTCTAACCCAACGATACGCATAACCAACATCTAAAAAGTCAGAGTAACGATAAAAAGGGACGCGCATTTTACCCGCACTGAGTTGCAGCTCATCGGTAAATTCGTATGTTAAATAAGCCCACTCAAACTCAGCGTCGAAGTCGTTACTCCCTCTGGCAACAATTTGTGCAGTGGCAGTTAAGCTTTCTTGTAAATCGGCTGATAATTGCAATGCAAAAATACTTTCATTTTTAAATGAAATATCATCATCATAACCATAGATGGTTTGCTCACTGTCAAGGCTTTTGCCTGCAACAATAGAAGCAAAACCATTAATACGCACTTCTGCATTTGCAGAGTTTGCAGCTAGGGCTAAACACGCAGCGATAGCTAAAGGTAGCTTTTTCATAGTAGTTCCATATTTGTGTTGATTTCGAACGCATTATAGTTCGCTTAACAACAAAGTGCTAATTTATAATTGTCATTTCCTGCATTTTATGAAAAACAAACAACTTAAGTATTAACAAAATTAATTAAGGAGATGGTAAATAACATGCAATAACATAAACAGCGTCTCGGTATAACCACACCTAGTACCTAATCGCATTGCTGTGTTAGTATATTTCTTTTACTTTAGCTACCTTTAGGCATATTAATGCGCCACTTTTTATTGATATTAATTTTAACGTGTATTTTCACTGTAAGTGCTAAATCGCAAGCCAATACACCAAGCCAAAAAGAGCAACAAGATGCCCTAAATGAGCTTACTGAACCTATGTATAAACCACTGCTAGAACGTTATATTCTAGATGAATTAAAATCTGTTCGTCAGGACCAGCAAAAGTTACGCGAAGATGTTACAAAACAGGTAACACATGCTCAGCTAGATACCGCTGACAGGGCGCTTATTTATACCACTGACACAATAAACAACGTGTTTTTTATTATTACAGCAACGGCTTCAATTTTAGTGTTAGTTGGTTGGAATTCATTGCGAGATGTTAAAAACAAAGTTGAAGATATCGTTAACACCCGTGTCAGTGTGATTACAAATGAATACGAAGATCGCTTAAAAACATTAGAAGAAAAGCTCAGAGTACGCTCAGAAGAAATACTCAGTAACCAAGAAAGAATATCTATAACCAACGAGATACATTCATTATGGATGCGAGCAAATTTAGAAAGTGATTTTGCAAACAAAATCGAAATTTTTGATGAAATACTGCAACGTAAACCTGAAGATGTAGAAGCCATTGCCTATAAAGCAGATGCGTTACTTGAGCTAAATGAAACCGCACAAGCCATTGAACTATGTAATCAGGCAATTGAAATGGATAGTGGTTATGGCTATGCCTACTGGCAAAGAGCTTGTGCGTATGCGCTTACGCATAAACACGATGATGCACTTGCTGATATCACGATGGCGTTAGAGCACTCACCTAACTTACGCAACGAACTATTACATGAAAGCGCCTTTGCAAGCTTACATGATAATGAAAGTTTTAACGCGATTGTCAGTAATCCTGATACAGCAAATGTTAGTTAACGTTTAAAAAACAAATCAATTGCTTTTGTGAGCAGCTCATCTAGCTGCTCTTCAAAGCTTTCTATATTAATTTCAAAATGTTGCAAATACGCTTTGGCTTGTGCTTGTGATAAATTACGATTACTCACGCTATATTGGCGCTCATCTTTTGTCTTGTCATATCTAGGTAAAAACATCAATTTACTGTAATAAGGCGACTTTATATGCTTATTTGCATACCGACAAAAGTCTTCAATATACTCCACACCTTGAGGGCCTAAACACCCCGGCTCAACTCGGTACATTAAACGTATTTTCTTTTCATCACTTATTTGCATTGGGTATCCTTTATTACCTAAAAAACAGTACTTTTACTATTTTTCCATCTTTAACTTGATAACTAGATATAAGCTCTGAGCGCTTATCAATGATATCTTTATCTTGCGAGCAGGTTTCAGAAAGCTCATGATCAATCACTATATCGCCATGCACTATCCGTTTGATAGGCGATGAATGAATACACTTTAATTTTTTAAACATTAACCCATATCGGGCAATCAGTTTTTCTTTTCCTTTAAATAGTAGCTCATTTGGGAAAATATAAAACTCTACATCTTCAGAATAAACACGTAAAAACGCCTCAATGTTACGTGCGTTATAAGCACTTACCAATTTTTCAACGACTGCGAGTGACTCTCGAGATTGTTTGGCTTTTTCTTGCTGCTTTTTTGTTAATGCCTGTTTCGCTTGATTTAGCGTTTTTGCTTCTTCAGCCAGTGCATCTTCTTTATCTTGAGAAGTTTTAGCCTGAGCATTAGTATTTAGTAACTCACTGCCTAATACTTTAGATTTATCTTTTGTTTCAATAACCTCTTTGCTTTTAACGGGCTCTTGATACAAAGTATTAAGTTTAGTTTCATCGGTCGTTATACTTTGGGTTTGCGCTACTGTCGATGCGCTAAAAAACACAAAAAAAGCAACACTAAAAGTAAAGCTGTAAATAGTTGGCTTCATGGCCTTCCTTTAAATAAATTCATTTATTTTATTATTTATAACATAGCAAACTTTAAGTTTTACTGGTAGTTATATCAATTTCATGGCGAGCGTTATAGCTTACGCCATAAAGCATCAATATATATTTTATATCTGTATTTATTTAATAAAGATAACAGGGATAAAAAAAGCCGCATAAATAATATGCGGCTTTGGTGGTGTTTGTCTCACTCACTTTGGGCGTGTCTCCAAAAAAAGTGAATACGTTACCAAGGAACTGTTTGCACGTTAGATTGATTCTAACGCGATTTTAACCATTTCATTAAATGTACTTTGGCGTTCATCTGCAGGTGTTGCTTCACCTGTGATAACATGATCACTTACTGTAAATAGTGCCATAGCATTTGCACCATATTCAGCGGCAACACCGTACAGGCCTGCTGTTTCCATATCTACAGCTAACATACCTAGCTTATCTAAATCTTTATAGAAAGTATCATCAGCTTGATAGAAAGTATCGGTAGTAAATACATTACCGACTTTTGCTTCAATACCCAGCTTTTTCGCAGCGTTAACACCGTTTAAAAGTAAGTCAAAGTTAGCAATAGCAGAAAAATCATAACCACGTACTCGCGCACGATTTACATTTGAGTCAGTACTTGCACCTTGTGCAAAAATAACATCACGGATTTTAATATCGCTACCAATACCGCCACAGGTACCAATACGTATAATATTTTTAACACCAAAGCTAACTATTAGTTCGCGTGCATAAATAGACATTGATGGAATACCCATACCTGAACCCATAATACTGACAGGTTTACCTTTATAAGTACCGGTAAAACCATACATATTACGAACACCAGTAACTTGTACGGCATCATCTAAAAAGTTTTCAGCAATATATTGCGCACGTAACGGATCGCCCGGCATTAAAACTGTTTCGGCAAAATCACCAACGTTAGCACTGATATGCGGAGTACTCATTTTTTTATCCTTTTATTAAGACTTATTTAGCTTATCTACAAAGCTATCGCCATATTCCAGTTCAGGTAAGTTAAACCACTGCGCGAGGGTTTGACCTATATCTGCAAAACTATTGCGCTCACCAAGCGGAGTATTTTTTAGCCCTGGTTGGTAAGCAATAACGGGGACATATTCACGGGTATGCTCTGACCCAGGAAAAGTCGGATCACAACCATGATCTGCTGTAATTATTAATACATCATCGGTATTTAATTTGGCTAAAATATTCGGTAAATAATCATCAAATTCTTTTAGCGCTTGTGCATAACCTACCGCATTACGTCGATGACCAAATTTCTCATCAAAATCGACTAAATTAGTAAAAATTAAACTATTTTGTTCTGCACTTGCTAATACTTCACTGGTTTTTTCCAGTAAGTTCATAAGTCCAGGTGCTTTGTGCTTTTGTGTAATGCCTTGATGCGCATAAATATCAGAAATTTTACCAATACTGATTACTTCACCACCATTTTTTGCTAATACATCTAGCAAAGTGGGTGCCGGCGGTAATACTGAGTAATCTCTACGATTACCGGTACGTGCAAAGTCCTGACTTGTTGAACCCAAAAATGGCCGCGCAATCACTCGTCCTATATTCATTTCATCAAGCAGCGCCCGTGCGATTTCGCAAACTTGATAAAGCTTCTCTAGGCCGAATGATTCTTCATGCGCGGCTATTTGAAACACACTATCAGCAGAGGTGTAACAGATTGGTTTACCTGTTTTTACATGTTCTTCACCTAGCTGTTCTAATATGGTTGTTCCTGAAGCATGGCAATTACCTAAAATGCCAGGAATACCTGTACGAGCAATAAACTCGTCAATAAATTCTTGTGGAAAACTTGGCGGTTGCTTAGGGAAGTATCCCCAATCAAATAAAACCGGTACGCCTGCCATTTCCCAGTGGCCCGATGGTGTATCTTTACCACTTGATAATTCTTTAGCATAACCCCACGCACCTTCCGGTGCTTGACGGTTTGCAACTAAGCATGGTTCTTTACCTGCGGCTTCGCACGCATCAATCAAACCAAGCTTTGATAAGTTAGGCAACGCAAGTGCTTCACCCTTTTCATCATAATAAGCTTTGAGCAAGTGAGCTAAAGTATTAGCGCCTTCATCACCAAATGCTTTTGCATCGGGTGCTGCACCAATTCCAAGACTATCTGCCATTAAAATAATTGCTCTTGCCATTTTGACCTCACTTAACTTCTAGGTGGTTACTTTATCCGCTCTTAGAATTTTCCGTACAGGACATAAGTCCTGTTTCATAAAACCTAAACATTATAAATTTGCGTTATTAGGCGATACAAGAGAGATTATTTTTGTCTTTTTTGCTATTGTTATCGTCCAACAATATATCCTTCTGTGTGGGTGAGAACTTTAGTGACACGAACAATTATAGCTATAGCTGGCGCATCGGCGTCAGGCAAATCTCTTTTTAGCCAAACTATATACAATGAGTTGGTAAATGAACTTGATCCAGGTGCCATTGCCATTATCGAAGAAGATGCTTATTACAAGGATCAGTCGCATTTACCGTTTGCACATCGTACGCAAACCAACTACGACCACCCTGAGGCATTTGAACATGAGTTAATGCTTGAGCATTTAACGCAACTTCGAAACGGACACGCGGTTGATGTACCAACCTACGATTATGCTCAACATACCCGTAGTGACAAAACCAGACGCATCGCACCGGCTAAAATCCTCATTGTAGAAGGTATTTTATTATTGAGCGATAAAGCGCTTAATAAAGAGTTTGATATAAAAGTATTTATCGATACACCGCTAGATATTTGCTTAATGCGACGCATGCAACGCGATATGGAGCAAAGAGGCAGAACATTACAATCTGTTGTTGAGCAATATCAAGCAACTGTAAGACCTATGTTTTATCAATTTATAGAGCCTTCGAAACATAATGCTGATTTAGTGGTAACTCGAGGCGGCATGAACCGCGTTGCTATAGATATAATAAAAAGTAAAATTAAACATTTACTACAAGAATAACAACGGGAAACATGTTTATGACAACATTTATGAGCTTAGTTGGCATGGTAATGCTGCTAAGCATTGCCTTTGCGGCTTCCACAAACCGCAAAGCAATTAACAAAAGAACCGTCGGCGTTGCTTTTGCGATGCAAGTGATTATTGGCGGTTTTGTGTTATTTTTTGACGCGGGTAAAAATGTGCTTGCGAGTATGTCGGCTGCCGTGTCTTCTGTTATTGGTTATGCCAATGATGGGATTAGCTTTTTGTTTGGCCCACTAGGAGAACAAGACACACTGGGATTTATTTTTGCAATACAGGTATTACCCGTTATTGTATTTTTCTCAGCGCTTGTTGCGGTGCTATATCACCTTGGGATCATGGAATGGATTATCAAGATTTTAGGTGGTGGCTTACAAAAACTACTTAAAACGTCGCGAACTGAATCGCTTTCAGCAACGGCGAATGTATTTGTTGGACAAACAGAAGCACCATTAATCGTTAAGCCCTTTATTGCAACGATGACTAAGTCAGAACTTTTTGCAGTAATGGTCGGTGGTTTAGCAACCGTTGCAGGCTCAGTAATGGCGGGTTATGTCATTATTGGTGTAGAGCTTAAATATTTAATTGCAGCTAGCTTTATGGCCGCACCGGGTGGTTTTTTAATGGCAAAAATGATTGTGCCAGAGACAGAAACACCCAAGGATAATTTAGCCGATTTAGAAATCGACGAAGATAAGCCTGTTAATGTAATTGATGCAGCCGCCGCAGGTGCAGCAAATGGCATGCATTTAGCACTTAATGTAGGTGCAATGTTACTCGCATTTGTCGCTTTAATTGCATTACTTAACGGATTGTTAGGTGGCGTTGGTGGTTGGTTTGATTACCCAAACCTAACGTTACAAGAAATTTTAGGTTATGTATTTGCGCCTATTGCATGGTTACTAGGTGTGCCATGGAATGAAGCAATACTAGCCGGCAGTTTTATCGGTCAAAAGTTAGTTGTAAACGAGTTTGTAGCTTACTTAGACTTTATTAATTATCGCGATACGTTAAGCGCCCACACACAAGCGATTGTTACATTCGCATTATGTGGTTTTGCTAACTTATCATCGATAGCCATTTTACTAGGTGGGTTAGGCGGTATGGCGCCTAGTCGGCGAAAGGACATCGCGCGCTTAGGGCTCAGAGCAGTGTTAGCAGGATCTATGGCTAACCTTATGAGTGCAGCAATTGCTGGGTTTTTCCTCTCGCTAGCTTAGAAACTTTGAGAAGAACATAACCGGTGTTGCAAAACAATAGGATAGCGCTTTAAGGGGTTAAAGCACTATCTGACTTGAACGATACTTCCGAAGGGCCGCAAGGCCCTTTTATCGTTTTAGTACTTTAGCTTTTTTATTTATGTCTATTTATTCTCTTTACTGCTAATCAAACACCGTCTAAATCAGTTTAATTTTTTATAACTTGAGAAACACGCTGCTTTATACTTGGCAAAACATCATGTTCAAACCACGGATTTTTCGATAACCAAATATTATTTCTTGGGCTTGGGTGTGGTAACACACAGTATTTTGGCCAATGATCACGCCACGATTTTACTAACTCAGTAAGCGGCTTATTTTTAAGTTGCGGTAAATGGTATGCTTGGGCGTGCTTACCCAATATTATAGTTAGCTTTAATTTGGTTAGTTGGGCTAATAACGGAGCGCGCCATGCCTGTGCACATTCTTTTCTGGGCGGTAAATCGCCACGACTCCCTCTGCCCGGATAACAAAATCCAATAGGTAAAATAGCCACCTTACTCGCGTCATAAAATTCACTGTCGGATAATCCTAACCACGCCTTTAGCCTTTCCCCACTGGCATCGGTAAACGGTTTATTACTGTGATGTGCTTTTAATCCTGGCGCTTGGCCTGCAATTAATATTTTTGCATTGGCGTTAAATTGAATAATTGGACGCACTTCTAAGGGCAATGCCGATTTACAGATCACGCATTGACTAACTCGAGTCATTAAATTGTTACAGTTCACTTAAAAACACCTATATTGGCTTAAAAAACAGACTAAACAGCCAAGTTTTGTATTTTAGTAGGTAAAAAATCGGTTTATTTTGCTGTTATACCCTCAATGTTAGTAAAATAATGATCTCAACAACAATTAAATATAACCATATGAAATATCATTGATTTTCAGACCATACTGCAAATTCATTACCACTAGGCTCTAAAAAATGAAAACGACAACCGCCTGGAAATTCAAAAATAGGCTCAATAATCTCACCATTGTAAGCAATCACTTTGTCCATCGTCTCTACAATATTATTCGAGTAAAACACCAGTAATGCACCACCACGTTCAAAAGTAGACTTTAACGGTGCATAATAAAACCCACCATTAAGCCCTTGGCCCTCAAAAGCAATGTATTGGTCACCATAATCGCTAAAGTGCCAATTGAATACCTGTGAAAAAAATTGTTTTGTTGCAGGTAAGTTCTCAGCAGCAAACTCAACATAATTTAACTTTTCATGTTCGTGCATTATCATTTAACTCCACATTAGAGGTTTAAACACTGTAGTGTGTTGCGCTATAGAGAGCAACCACAATAAATAATTTATAGATCACTGTTTTACTAAGTTAAAACAACCACTTTTAAATGAGAATAACTATCTTTTGTATTTATACGCGATATAATAGCTCCCCTGTTTAAACCTCATAGATAAATGATTCGCTCTGCATGCCAATACCCTTAGACAAAGTACACACGTTACCTGCCTTTTTAAAAAAAATAACCAATAACTACCGAGTATTAGTGTTTCTACGGTTTTTTACTGCCACTGTGGGGGGCTATGTTTTCACCTCAAGTGCAATCGCTTTGTTAAGCTTTATATTAGCTTTAAGTAAACAAGATGCCGTGTATTTATCAGTCTCAATTAGTTTAGTTATTTATACCTTGGTATTTCTATATACATTTGCTGTTAAATCATTCACGACGGTTTGGATCAGTATTTTACTAAGTATTAGTGTATTTATTGGCGTACTTGCACTACTTAAAGGTGAATTATGAAAGATAAATTTTTAAAAACCATGACCTGGGTTCACCTTTGGGTTGGTTTATTGGCCTGCTGGATTGTTTATATTGTATTTTACACCGGCACAGTGAGCTTTTTCAGAGATGAAATAAATCTTTGGAATCAACCTGCTATACATAATATACAGGCACAAGAGCAGCGTATAGCAGCACAAAAAGATCAGCTTATAAATACAATTAGCTACTTATCTCAACATGCCGAAAACGCCCCCAACTGGCGTATTACATTACCCGAACCACGTATTCCATATTTAGAGTTTGGTTATGCTAAAGCAAAAGAGCCTGGGCAGCGCAGAAGCCAATATATAAACACGCAATTAGACCCTAACACCATGCAGCCATTGGCACCTTTTCGCGAAACTAAAGGGGGTGCATTTTTTTACCAAGTGCATTATCAACTTTATTTTCTCAAAGCAATTCCGGGGCGTTGGGTCGTATGTATTGCCAGCTTTTTTATGCTGATCGCCATCGTAACCGGTATCATTATTCATAAACGTATTTTTAAAGATATGTTTAATTTTAAGAAAAATAAAGGGAGCAGAGCTTGGTTTGATGCTCATACGTTAAGCTCCGTTCTTGCCTTACCATTTCATTTAATGATTACCTACACCGGTATTATGACTCTTATTTTTATGCTGTTTCCTTATCCAGCTCAAAGCACGTATGACAATGGGGTCAGAGACTTTTATAACGACACCACCCCGAAAAACACACTCACCAATAATGCAAAAGGAACAGCACCATTAGTCGACATAACGCATATTTTAGATCAGGTTTATACTAAGTGGCCAAACGCCGACATTCGCCAAGTACTGATCAGTAAACCCGCTATGGCAGCCTCTACTGTCACCGTGTTAGTCAGCTCTGATAAAGCATTACGTGACCAAATTCCACGTATTATTTTTAGTGGCGCCAGTGGAGAGTTGATTGCTAAATCGCAAGATGAGCTTAGTAATAGCAAAGCACTTTATGAAGCACTCAACTCTATGCATACCGGGCGATTTGCAGATCCACTACTGCGTTGGCTCTTTGTACTGGGCGGTGTCGCGGGCTGTATAATGATAGCGTCTAGCTGTATGTTATGGGCAAAACGGATCCGAGAAAAAAACAAAAACACCCCACCTTCTTTTGGCTTAAAATTAGTAGAAGGACTCAATTTAACAACGATTATGGGCCTTCCCTTTGCCACCTGTGGGTTCTTTATCGCAAATCGATTACTCGACCCAATGCTGGCAGGACGAGCCGATAAAGAAATTGATGCATTTTTTGCAGCTTGGTTGGTTATTGCCATATTGGCTTTGCTGAAACGCGATACAACACAATGGCGCATTACCGCCTATCTTAATGCCATTGCATGCCTAGCTGTGCCTATCGTTAATGCCTTTACCACCGAAGGAAACATAATTAGTTATGCGCTAAATAAGCAATGGGCGTTGTTTATTTTCGATGCCTTATTTTTGCTCTCTAGCCTTATATTTATTATACAAAGCAAAAAATTACGTACGGTAAAAAGCCCCGCAAATACAGCTAAAAATAAACGTCATGAGGTGAGTAATGATTGATTTATTCGCCTTTTTACTTAGCTTACTTGCCTTTAATTGCTTTGCTTTAGCAAAGAATAACCACTTTAAAGATGTGTTTAATACCCGCCCAAGTGCACAGCAAAGAAAATTATTACTTGCTGTTGCGTGGATCAATATTTTACTAAGTTTGGCTCTTTGTGTATCGACTCAAGGCAGCTATGGCACTTTACTATTTTTTGGTTACACTAACTTAAGTGCTTTAATTATAATGATTTTTTGTAGTTTTTTAGTAAAGTATATAAAACTATTAAGCACCCTAACCCTAATTGCTATGATTATAAGCGCTATCGTTTTAGCTATAAATTAGCTTTAGTAGGTAAAATAATGATCTGAAAGAAAGTGCAGCATAAAAAACGGCAAGCTAATAGCTTGCCGAAAAAAGGGATTCATATGTCAATACTTGTATATCTCTAAGCAAGTCCCTTTAATATACCCTTACTTTGTGTCTATTTTATTACAACCGTCATTCATTTTAAGAGTAAAAGCCCTATTTGATCCCAGCTATTTAAGCCGCGATTAAATAGGGCTCTTGCCCTGTATGCTTATTGTTACGTTTATACGACCCTTTTCCTTTTTTAGCCGTAACTACTTGCGATTTAAACACTTTAGAAGTCACTAATGCTGCTAATGCATTATGCTTAACAGTTCCTCTACCTGTGTCAATCGCACTGTTTTTTGTTTTATTGTGTTTAGCTTTTTTAGCCATATTGGTTCCTATTTAAATTAACGAAACACTATTATTACCCATCATGTAATTAATAAATTTAACTTATATTTTATTGAGTTGCCCAACAGCAACAATGTAAATAAAGTTAACGTTAGCTTTTTTAGTTAAAACGTGTCGAATATTTATACATGCTGCAAGCATGAGCGCGCCGATTGTAGACTTATTTTACAGCGATGCAATCTATTTTATTGTTACCCATAAATAAGCGCAGTAAATTACTGCGCTTATTAAAAGTTAAAGCTTATTAAAAACTAAAACTTAGTTTTGCATAATATGTTCGACCATCAAACCCATAAGGCAGTGCACGTACAGGATACTTGAATGCCCCATTAGTAATAAAGTTAAGTACTTCATCATCACCTAACTCATCCGGTGTTTCGTCAAAAATATTATCGGCCCCCAAGGCAACAGTAAACATATCGTTAATGTCATAACTAACATTTAAATCAACAAGTACCGCAGACTCCACTGTGCTGGTTGGTTTAAATGAGCCGGTCGGTGATAGCTCACCAGGCAGTGAAATATGGTCATTACCAAAGTATTTTACGTCTGTTTCACCAAAGTAGTTAAAGCGTAATGTTGTTATGTAGTCTTCACGAGCATAATCAAATGTTAATGTAGCGCGCTCTCCTGGTTGCCCATCGGTAAAAAAGCTACGCTGTAAATCATCAAAGGCTACGCTTAGTGGTATTCCGTCTTCGGCGTTTACTTTATCAATTTTGGTTTCATTTAAATTACCCGCAAAGGTTAAACCAAAGTTGCCGCCTTCTAACTCAGTACGGTACGAGGCAATAATATCAACGCCTTGTGTGGTCGAATCAACCGAGTTCGAAAAGTAATTTGCTTGTACTGCGCCCGTAGCTGCAAGCGCTGCAACGGCTTCATCACTAAAATCAACATCGTCAGATGATAATAAACTACCTAACGTGATACGATCTTTAATTTCTACTTTATAAAAATCGACCGTTAACGATAATTCACTCGTCACATCATAAACAAAACCTGCACTGTAATTAGTTGAAGTTTCAAGCTCTAAACTATCAACCCCTAATGCTGATGGGAAATCAGAGCCAGTGGTTGCAGTAAACGATTGCGTTAAAGACCCATCAGACGCTAAATTTGTTGTATAAGCGGTGTAACCGCTTTGCTGTAAAGAAGGCGCTCTAAAGCCAGTTGATACCGCTGCGCGTACAGCAAAATCATCACTTAGTTCATAACGAGTAGCTAATTTAGCAATTAAGTCATCACCTGCATCCGAAAAATCTTCATAACGAAGTGCAGCACTTACATTCCATTCGTCGCTAAGCATGGTTTCTACATCAAGATAAAAGGCATAGCTGTCCCTATCGCTGCTATTAGATGCTTCAGGGCGTAATCCGTTATAAGCTTGAAAACCACATTGTGCAAATTGATCTGGATCGTTCACTGAAGGATACGAAGTATCCATATTAGCTAAACCACAAGCGTACGAAGCTTCATCGCCAGGAACTATTTGATAATTTTCTTTACGGTACTCAGCGCCAACAGTAATGTACAAAGGCTCATCTCTACCAATATCTACAATCCCGCTTAGATCGGCATTAATAGTGGTTTGATCGAATCTAAACCCACCCGAATAACCACCTGTAGGTCCGGCATTCGCCGCTATATCAGCATCACTGGCATCTGGATTATTAAATACATATTCAGCAGCATAAGAGGCATTTATTGTATTGCGTGATGTAAAGTCGTACTCGTTTTCGCCATAGACCGCTGAAATATCAAAATTCCAATCTGGGTTTATCTCGCCTTTAACACCTACAGCAAATGAAATATCTTGCGCTTCATTATAAATACGCGGTAAAAAGCCATCACTGTATACTTGGGTGACATTTTTAGACGCTTCATTAAAGTTGCGATAAAACCCATTCCCAAGTGCCGTACGCTTTGAGTAACCACCAAACGAATACAGCTCGTTATCGCCCATCGGCAATGCCATATTATAAAATAATGACGTAAATTCACTGGCCGAATTACCTTGGCTCCAACGTACATCCTCTGAAAGCGTACCTGGTTCTACAGTTAACGATCCGCCTGTGTCTTGCTCAGCACGATTGGTGCCATCAGCATCACGATATTCAAGCGAAAAGTTAATAAAGCCACCCTCATTGCCTAAATCAAAACCCCGATTTAAACCGACTGATACGGTATCGCCATCACCTTCGCTAGTACTTCCATACTGAACATATCCTGTTGTTATACCAGTAGAATCATTAAGTGATAAATTGATAACTCCGGCAATAGCATCCGATCCATATTGCGCAGCTGCACCATCACGCAGTACTTCGACTCCTTTTAAGGCGGTGAGCGGAATAGCATTCATATCGGTCCCGGCAGCGCCAGCGCCTACCGTTCCGTTAAGGCCAAAAATTGATTGATTATGACGACGTTTACCATTTACCAGCACCAAGGTTTGATCTGGCTGTAAACCGCGTAATGTGGCAGGTCTAAATAAATCTGAACCATCAGAGACTTGTGTTCTTGAAAAGTTAAATGAAGGTGCTGTTGCTTGTAAGCTTTGACCTAGCTCAGTAAACCCTCCTTTAGTTAAATCGTCTGCGTCAATTAAATCAATAGGAGAAGAAGACTCTGTAGCAGTACGATTAGATACGCGTGAACCAAGTACCGATATTTTTTCAATATTACTGTGTGCTTGATTTGTTACTTCTTGTGCATTAACTATGCTCGCAGTAGCACCACCCATTGCGATAGCAATGGCGAGTGTATTGAAACGAAATATTGCCATGTTGTAGACCCTGTTAGTGTGTTTTTTAGTATTAAAGCAAAGCTATAGCTCGCTAATTACAGGTATCCTAACAATAACGCGGTTTAAAAAGAAATGTTAAAAAGCAATATTATGCAAAAAACAAACAACATGAGAAATTTACAACTTACACTGATTAATTAACAACCTGAAAAAGGTTTATTATTTCAATTAAGATTAAATTTTAAGCATTTTTAGCCTGCTCATATATCCACATCTTGTGTAATAGGTAAAAAGCAACAAATACAGGTTCCTTTATTTAACTGCGTTTTAATCTCTATTGTCCCACCATGATCGTTTACCATGGCATAAACTAACGTCATCCCCATCCCCGTGCCTTCGCCAACTTCTTTAGTCGTATAAAATGGGTCAAATATTTTAGCCTGTGTTTGCTTGCTCATACCACAGCCATTATCAGTCAGTTCAATAACAATATGTGTTGAATTAGCATAGATGCATAAATCTATTAACCATTCTTGATTAGCATTTAAAGAACATGCTTGGTATGCGTTTATTATCAAATTTACAAAAATTTGATTAATAGATTCTAAATGGCAATAAATGCTGGGCACATCACTAAAGTGTGTACTTACCTTGCAACGTTTTATTTTATTATTCAGAAGTTTTAGTGCGTCATTTGCAGCTTGAGTTATATCCACTAACTGCTTGTCTTTTGAGCCTGGATGCGCAAAATTAAGTAGACTGGCCACAATATTTTTTATTCGTTTTAACCCCTCTGCAATCTCATTTAGTTGCTCGGGTAAATCTTCACTCATCGTGTGCAAGTTATGCTGTTTATCAATCGTTGCTAAAATGGTTTTTAACTCATTTTCAGCCATATCTTGGTGTAAAAAATCATTAACCGCATTTAACAACGCAACTCGAGAAACCCCCGTATGTTGTATTACTTCAATATTACTCATTACATACGATAAAGGGTTATTAATTTCATGGGCCACCCCTGCACACAACGTACCTAAGGTTGCCATTTTTTCACTTTGCACTAGCCATTGTTGATGTTGCTCTAAAGCCACAACTTTTTTTTGTAATTCATCATTAATTGCAATCAGTACCTGCGTTTTATCTTCGACTAATTGCTGCGCCGCAATTCGCTTATCGCGCTCTTGCAAATATAATGTTTTATAATCGGGTATATTGGTGGCCATCGCATCATTTACATACTGTTTTTTTATAGTATTTAGCTGCTTTATATGATTTTTGCAACCTAGTGGATTTTTTAAGCTATTATTATAAAACAAAAATATAACTGATATTTAGGTTGCTACTAATGACAAGAACGTATATCGATGTATTGTGTGTAGATGATGACGAAATCGTTCTTCGCTCGCTCTCTAGGCTACTAAAAAATAACAATCTTAGTAGCATGACATGCTCTAATCCGGATGAAGCCATAGACCTGATTTTTAAACATCAATTTGCATTAATTATTAGTGATATGCGAATGCCCGGTATGAACGGTGCGCAATTATTAGAAAAAGCCCAATCACTCACACCCGATACCCAACGTATTTTACTAACCGGTTATTCAGATATAGACACTACATTAGCAGCAGTAAACCAAGGACAAATTCATGGTTATATTCAAAAGCCTTGGCAAAACGACTTACTACTACAAAGTATTAACGGCAGTATTGAAAAGTACCAATTAAAAACTCAAAACCATACCCTTCAAATAAAAATTAATCAGCAAAATAAAGAACTTAAAGAGCTTAACAATAATCTTGAGCAACAAGTAGAAAAGCGTACTAAACAAATCAGAAAAGTATTAAAGCAATTACAAGAAGCGAATGAACACGAAAAAATAGAACATAAATCAACCGTTGAACTACTTTATAATTTTATAAACGCCAATCCATATTTAGACAGTAACAAAGCACAAAATATTGCCAACACCTGTGCGCAAATTGCCATCGCATTAAAGTTACCGCCTAAAGCGGTAGAGCTCGCCCCACTAGGAGGGTATTTAGCGCAAATAGGGCTATTAGGTATGGATCCTGCGCTTTATGAAACCCCTTTTTCACAACTTACAGAACAACAACGAAAAACATTTTATACCCATCCAAGTACAGCACAATTAATGCTAATGCCCGCAACACATTTACACTATGTTTCTGAGGCAATTTACTACCAATTTGAGCGCTACAATGGCAATGGTTTACCCAAAGGGTTATCGGGAAATGACATCCCCATTGGGGCAATGATGATAAATATAGCCAGGGATTATTGGGAAGCCTTTGAACAAAGCCCGAGTACCAAAGATGTTGAAAAACACCTTTACGCCCAAGATGTTATAAAGCGCTATAGCGGAACGTTTTATCATCCTAAATTAACTAAAGCATTAGAAAGCTGCCAAAGTAAACTGGCATGCCAACAAAATAGTTCAGGTTCTATTAAAGTGTGTAATGCACAAGAATTAGAAGAAAATAATGTATTAGCACGTGCTTTACATAGTCATGCAGGTATATTACTCCTGCCTAAAGGCCATGTTTTTACTAAAAAATCTATCGAAAAACTACAGCAGCTCGAAGCGAAAAAGCCAGCGCCATTTAGGCTAATGATTAAATAAACTTAATTTCTAGCATGTTTATCAATAATAGCGCCGTTTATATGATCTATAATGGCTTTTTTTTCGTTACAATAACCTTAATATAAAGTTTTGCTGAAGGAGCAAACGGTGTCGCGATTTTCTGGTATTACCGACAACCCACACGATGGGCGTTTTAATAAAAAAACAGGCATTTTACTGACCAATTTAGGCAGCCCCGATGCCCCCACCGCAGCCGCACTGCGCACTTATTTACGCGAATTTTTATCAGATCCCCGTATTGTTGAAATTCCACGTTTGCTTTGGATGATCATTTTACATGGTATTATTTTACGCGTAAGACCAAAACGTTCAGCAAAATTATACAAAAGTATTTGGACCGAAAACGGCTCACCACTTACTCACATCACAAAACAACAACGCGACAAACTCGATACCTTATTAAAGCAACAAGGGTACAGCGAAACCGATGTAGTTATGGCAATGCGCTACGGTAATCCTTCTATCGAAGCGGGTTTAAAAACCCTACGTAACAAAGGCTACACCCGAATAATCGTACTGCCCTTATATCCGCAATATTCTAGCCCAACAGTTGGTTCAACGTTTGATGCAGTTGCAAATGTTTTAAAAAAATGGCGTTGGGTACCAGAACTTCATTTTGTGAGCGGCTATCATAAAAACCCACTTTATATAGAGTCGCTGGCCAACAGTATTAGTGAGGATTTAAACGCTCACGGTGTACCGCAAAAATTAGTATTTTCGTACCACGGAATGCCGCAGTTATTTTTAGAAAGAGGCGACCCTTATTATTGCCTTTGCATGCAAACCACACGTTTGGTCATCGAAAAGCTAGGGCTTGAGAAAGACCAAGTGATCAGTACTTTTCAAAGTCGTTTTGGTAAAGCGCAATGGCTGCAACCTTATACCGATGCCACACTAGAGGGCTTTCCTGAACAAGGAATAAAAGATATCGCTATAATAAGCCCTGCATTTAGTGCCGATTGCCTAGAAACACTCGAAGAGTTAGAAGCCGAAAACCGCGAAATATTTGAGCATGCTGGAGGCGAAAAATACCGTTATATCCCAGCTTTAAACGACAGAGACGATCACATTAATGCACTTATTGATGTACTTAAACCTATGTTATAAACAAAACGCTCTGGCAAAAACGAGCGCTTTTTTGTGTCACCGTAATTTAGTGCATCGCATGTAAATTACGGTGTTTTTATCCCTATCGCGATGTCGATTTCGTTTTCACTTTTGTAAAATTCGTAATCGGTTTGATATTCACGAATATGTGGACATTGGCTATCATTAAAGTATTGCCAAATTTCCCCCCAAAGCGCTATCACTGCCTCTGGCATTTTACCTTTTTTACTAAACACCAAATAGCCGCCCTCAGTTAGGGTAACCTGGGTTAAATTACCGAGCGAATTTAACCCTGTATCTGTCCCTGCAATCACATCAAAATAACCATTCATGTCATTTTCATAATTGCAGTACACACCATACACTTTCGACTCATCATTAAGTTGTGGTCCGCATTGAGCAGCAAAGTCTTGCCACAGCGCGCCTATTTTGGCTTTAGCAGGGTTCATTTCATCCGCATTACACGTTCTGATCATCATGCCAGATAACGCCTTGGCGGTTAAATTTTTAACTTCCATTGTATTTCCTTTTATAAAGCAGGCCAGCTCAAAATTTAGCATAAAAATCCAGCTTTGCTTGTAAGGTGCCCCTTTACTGTGCCAATAAACAGCAAACACATGGAAGGTTAACGTGTTATAAAGTACACAGAAGTACGCTCTATACCGTCCTTTTTTAGGATTTTTCTAACAAAAACACCTCACAAAAACGTTTGCATCTACGCTGTTTTAGGCTGTATAGCGCTTATCACCTCAATAATGTACTGCATGCGCTTGGCCAATGGCTTATGCCGATGATGGCATACATAAATGTCTTCGCTAATGGGATGCGCTAAGTGAAAAGTGTTGATTAGTTCGGGGTTATTAAACGCACTTACCGCATGAGCCGGTAATACGGTAAAGCCCAACCCTAAACTAACCGGCTGTAAAATTAAGCTAATTTGATTAGAAAAACCCATCCGCTTAAACTGATCAACATGTTCAAACTCAGGGTAGTTTTCGCTAAGCAATAACTGTGCATGGTGTTTCGCATCGGGATGACCAATAAAACCTAACTCGCACAAGTTTTGCCACGTAGGCTGCGTAACTCGTGAAGGAGTGACCAGTAATAACGCCTCTTTTGCTATTTTATGGCTTATTAGCTCGCTTAAACTGGGCGCTTGAGTTAAAAAACCGATATCAGCACTGTGATCAGCCACTGCCCGCTCAACACTGCTATTAGGCGCAAAGCGGTAATCTATACTGAGTTCGTTATGCTGCGTTTGCAGTGCTAACAAGCGATTATAAAACTGTAAACCACAGCTGCCCGGCGACTGTATTTTGACTAACCCCGTATACGCAGAGTCTTCTTTTAATTGTTGTTCTAAAAACTGCCACTGTTTAAGTAATGCACTGCCTTGTTGATATAAATTTTGTCCCCTAACCGTCAGCGAAAACTGTTTACCATGACGCTCAAGCAACTGGCAATTCACTTGTTGTTCTAGCTTTTTAATGTGCTGGCTCACGCCAGACTGCGTCATATATAAGCGCTCAGCGGTGCGTGTAAAATGATTTACTTCTACTAAAGTACAAAACGTATTTAACCAAACTGGATTTATCATAACAAAACGTACTTAAAATGATGATTAATGATAACTTTACTTAATATTAGTCTGACCGTAAACTTTTTCCATTCACTAAATAAGGAAACAATATTATGAGTCACACTTACCCTCGTAGTTTTTCGCACATTGGCATTTCGGTCCCTAACGTTGAAAAAGCCGTTGAGTTTTACACCAAAGTAATGGGTTGGTACACCATCATGCAGCCCACCCTCATTACAGAAGATAACAGCCCTATTGGCGAAATGTGTACCGATGTATTTGGTGCTAACTGGGAAAAGTTTAAAATAGCGCACCTATCAACAGGTGATCGTATTGGGGTAGAGATCTTTGAATTTAAAGATCAAGAAAACCCTAAAGATAACTTTGAATACTGGAAAACAGGTATATTTCATTTTTGTGTTCAAGACCCCGATGTAGAAGGCCTTGCTGAACGTATTGTGGCCGCTGGGGGTAAAAAACGCATGCCAGAGCCACGTTACTATTATCCGGGTGAAAAGCCATACCGTATGATTTATATGGAAGACCCATTTGGCAACATCCTTGAGATTTACAGCCATAGCTACGAGCTAATTTATAGCGCAGGGGCATATTAACCAAGCAATTTAATAAGTAAAAGTATAAATAAAACCGCTATTTACCATGGCGGTTTTTATTTTTAACCCCACGAGTTGAGCGTTCACGGCTTATTACCAACAAAGTGTAAAATAAGAAAACAGGCTACTGAATAAATTAAATTTAAATGTTATAGTATAACGTAATTAGCATTTTAAAGTTTAATCTCATGATCTTAAACCTAACTAAACGATTTGTTTTTCTAAGCATTTTTTTTATCAGCACCGTTGCCAGCCCAAGCGTAATTGCAAACGAGAAAGACTATAAAACCATAGAATGGATACAATTATTACCTAAAGATGACCTAGACGCACTCTTAAATCCTCCCGAATACCTAGACGATATTGCCGATGGTTCAGCGCAAGATACGATAGAAAACTTTGATAGCAGTCAGTTTTCGAACGAACACGAAAAGCGCTACCAACAAGCATTAAACTCTATGCGCGTAATGACGAGTTTTAACAATACTAAAATACGTATTCCGGGGTTTATCGTGCCGCTTGAATCGGTTGAAGGTGAAGACATTACCGAATTTTTTATTGTGCCTTACTTTGGCGCATGTTTACATTTGCCACCTCCACCGCCTAATCAAATTATTTATGTTGAGCATAAACAAGGTGTTGAGCTTGAAAGCTTGTACGATGCATTTTGGTTTGAAGGAACGTTATCGATAGTCACGGTAGAAAATGAGCTAGGTACGTCTGCGTACCAACTTACTTTAGATAGCGTATCGCTGTATGAGGAGGAGTAAATAATGAACAACAAAAAAATAACTCTTTTTTGCGCTGTGATTTTAGCCAGCAGTACAATAACAGTAAATGCTTGTGAATTGCATGCTAATGGCGGATATGCAAACCAGTTTCATCCCTTTGCACGTCAGCATTTTCAACCCCCTATACTACAAAACTTTACACTAAATCATGCCAACCAAAGTACCGTAAAAACAGGCGATGAAAACATCGCTAAATTTAGCTACCAAATACCTAAACGCTACACCAATGTAAATATCACGTTTATTGCCAGTGATGCAATTAACTTAACGAGTAAACCCTCACTATTACTGACCCGTAACCGCGGTATACATCATTTAAAATATGTTGCTAACCAAGCAGGTAACGCCGAAATCATTATTAAAATAGCAGGTTTTTTAAATAGTCAGCCGTTTTCTCTTGAACAAAAAATAGCGGTGTCAGCAAGCTAACACCGCTATTTTAGCGCTCAATATTTAACTACCACGAGCCATACATTGGGTTAGGTAATAAAAACAGCGATTTTCCTATTTTAGGTAACAGCGTGTCTACATTCGCATTTTCTTGCGTTACGCCACTAAAGTCTTCAATGTTATCTCCTACTTGAAACAAAATAGACTGTGGTTGTTGCCAGCTATTTTGTGCATTGTTAGGCGTAAAGCAATCAGCATTACCTTGTGTAACTTGCTGGCGACGTAAGTCTTTATCGTTTATAAACTGCTTATTATTAACGGCACTTTTATCGGCCTGCGAACGCCCTATTAAACATGTATTTTGATTGTTTATAGCCAAGCCAACTGCTTTTAAGTTGTTCCATGTATTTTCATCTAATTGCTTGTCACGATTAGTAATAAGTGCAATTTTACCTCCGTGTTTAAACACCGTTTCGATAAATGACTTAGCACCTGGGACTAAGGTTGCATTTTCGCTTTTTACCCAAGCTTGCCAAGTTTTTGGTGTGTACCCCGATTGGGTTAACTCACTGTGCTTTTGATAAGCCGAGTTATCTAAAATAGTTTCATCAACATCCATTACTGCAACCCAGTTAGCGCTTTGTTGAATGTGAGTATCAAGAGCAACCACACTTGCCTCAGCTTGCTGATACATATGAGCCGTGAGCGCCTGATACTCTTTACTTGTGGTTTGCCATTTTACCGCCGATGATAGCGCGGCGTTATCTAAGTTTAACGTCACAGATACCGCACAATGATCGCTTAACATGGCATCGCGTTGCATATTTTTAAATGGGTGAACAACCGCCGAATCAGCAATACGTTGAGTGTCCATCCCACCAACAATAATATGATCGATAGGCGCAGGGTAACGCGCTTGGCAACCCAATAAATGCGCAGTGGTATTTGTTGCGCTGCGTTCATCATTCAATAGCATCTGTGTGGCGCGGTTATAAGGCGCAGAAAGACGATGATTAAAATCACCTAAAATAAGATAAGGCTGTGCGGCCGACTCATGTTTTTCTATCCAATTATTAAGCACTGGGACTTGTTGTGCATAGGTTTTACATGCAGGTTTATCACTTTTTAAGTAGTCATCTACAAAGCAGCCACTTTTCATATGAACGTTTAGTAAATCGGTCGCACCGGCGGCGGTATTAACCGTAATTTGTAAACCAAATCGTAGGCCTATTTTTTCAAGTCCGAGTTCATCAAAGGCGTTAACGGCTAATACAGGTACTGATTTTTTTACTGCAAATGCCACTTTTTGTTGTGTTGATTCAGCACCGGTTCCTCTGCATGTATAACTTGGGCTATCGGCTCTAGGTGATACGATTAACTGCCATTGAGTGTCAGCAAACACTTGTTGCAACGCCTCTTTTGAAGCCACTTCTTGTAAGGCAATAATATCCGCATCTAAATTTTCAGCATAATTTTGTAATGCTTTAATCTGCTCGGGAGTACGCGCTTTACAGCCACTATCAATAGGAAATGCAAGATGTTCAATATTCCAAGTAGCCACTTTTAAAGGCGTGGCTAATGCACCAGACATGACGTTTAACGGCTCACCAGTCTTAACGGGCTCACTTGAAGTCACAGTACACCCTGTACTGAGCACAGCAACAGCCAGTAGCGTTAACGAATTAAATAGTTTCATTTTTTATCCTATACATTTATTTTTGTAGGCACTGCATAAATGATTGCTGCCAATCTAAAGGGGGTTGCGCGGTAATTATTTCTATACGGCTTTCGTGGCATTTTTTAAGCTCATTAATACTTAACACATCATCGGCAAGGTTAAACCCAAATGCCCCTTGTTGTGTTATAAACGCCGCTTTTACTCGGGTTACTTGTAGCTCACTAAACCACTGTTTAAGCGCCTGTAGGTTAAATATATGTTGTGGCGCAATACGCCATCCAATACTGTAATAACCTTGCGCGTTATTTTGTACAGTTAAAATGCCACTTTGAGGAAAACTAAGAGTATTAATATCAACATACTGAGTTGGCGCATGATGTGTATGGCTATCGCTGAAACACGCATTATTTTTACTCGATTCATTGTGTAAAACACTCAGATCTAATTGCCCAAACTCACTAAATATAACCTTAGGCATCTGCTCAAAACGCTCTGCAATATATGCGGTTAACCGGCTTTTATCGTGTTCTGTATATAAATCGTGTTTATTGCCTACAATAATATCGGCAATATCAATTTGTTGATTAAAAATGGCATGTTGCGTATACCGCACGTCATTAAGTTTTCGGGCATCCACTAAAGTTATGCTTTCGTTAATTGTTAATACATCTTTGAAATGCTCGCTGCTTAGTGTCGCTAGCACTTCTTTAGGGTGGCCTAACCCTGTGGGCTCAATTAATAAACGGTGAGGTTTAGCTGTTGCAAGTAATTGGTTTAACGCTACTTTCATAGGTACGCCTGCGCTGCAACACATACAACCACCAGGGACTTCACGTATAAATAGCGTATTGCTCTCAGAGGGCTGCCCTTGCAATAAAGCGCCATCAATACCGACCTCGCCAAATTCGTTAACTAACACTGCCCAGCGTTCATGTGCGGGCTTTTGTTGTAACAACGACAAAATAGCGCTGGTTTTTCCAGCGCCTAAAAAGCCACTAATAATTGAAGTGGGAATTGCATGTAACGTTTTATTGTTAGAGTTCATTTGCCAATTTTTTGTAACCTTTTACTAAATCGTGATTTGCAGACACCACCGACTCTGAAAATGATGAGTACTCAGGTGGGACTTTACTGATGCTATTTAAATTAAAACCGGGTCCAATATTGGTCATAGGTGGCACATGAAAACGATGCGGTAAATCTAAGCCATCAATAACACAATTATGCCTTACCACGCAGCCATCACCAACATGCGATCGAAATACAACCGAATTAAAGCCAATAAATACATCGTCACCCACGGTGCAAGGACCGTGTATAATTGAGCGATGTGCTATTGAGGTACGCTCACCTACCGACACGGCGGCACCCGCAACAGAGTGTATGACAACTCCATCTTGTATGTTTGAATTTTTTTTAATAATAATAGGCTCCATGTCACCCGTGTCGTCTACTTCGTCAGCACGGATCACGGCATAAGGGCCAATAAATACATTATCTTCAATAATTACTTTGCCACAAATAATCGCCGTAGGGTCTATAAATGCACTTTGTGCAACCTGTGGTAAATGGCCACTGGGGTTTTTTCTTAACATATTTTATCCTATTTATCAGGTTGTTGGGATTTTAAACACCATGTTGAGATGGAAATTTTTGATCGTACACAACCGCATTGTGGGCGTGTAAACTTTCTTGGTGCTCAACTTTAAACGTGTAATTACTGATATTGGCTTTTAACTCTAATGCCCGTTTAATTCTACGCGCAGCGTCTTCGCAAAACAGTAGGTTTTCGGCGTTAAGTTTTGCAAATGCTTGTTCATCTTCGCGTTTTACCGCTGTTTGTACTGGCGTACCAATGGCACTTTCTAGCTCGTTAATAAGGGAGGGTAAATCGGGGAGTTCTTCGCCTTTAATACTCATCGTAATATAAGCATATGAGCGTTGACTGTGGGGTGTAGCAATACTTCCTTGCGCTGACGATAGCCACGCTAATAACGCATTTTTATCAACCTGTTGCTCTGCAAATTGCTTATCTACAGCATCGCTCAATGCTTGCCTTGCAAGTGCTGCCGAACATGGACACGTACTTGAGTAGGCAATGGTTAAACTCAAATCAGTCACCATTTCACCATCAACAATATACTTAGATACCTTAACCGGATACGCCTGATAACCCGCTTGATTTGATAACAAGGCCGGCTTATTAAGGGTAAGTTCAAAGGCTAAATTTACCTTAGCACTTAGGCTTAATCCTTGTTGAGAGCTCAGCATATTATTTAATAAAACCGTTAAGCTATCGCCCATTAATGGTTGTTCAGCAAGGTGTTGTTTAAGCAATAAATACAAACGCGACATATGTATCCCTTTTGCATCAGCCTTATTTAGGCTTACAAAAATGTCGGCTTTGGCATGCGTATGAATGGGCTCGCCATCGATTGTTAAAATATGTAGCGGCAACGATATCGCTTCCATACCAACCCATTGTAAAGGCAGTGCGTTAAGCGAGTTATATTGAGAAGTAATATCGGGTAAATGGCTTTTAGCATTCATAAAGTTAAATATTCCGGTTAACGATTAAAAACAAGGGGCATAGCAGCACGCGGTTTAGTAACATTAATCCCATCGTAAACACGTTCTCCATTAACCCATGTACTGGCTATTTTTGAAGAAAATGTGACGCCATTAAATGGTGTCCAGCCGCATAAGTATCGGCATGATTCATGGGTAACTTCGGTTGTTTGCTCGGGTGATACCAAGACTAAATCGGCGTAATAGCCTTGGCGTATAAAACCGCGTTTATCTATTTTAAAACGCAGTGCAGGGTTATGGGCTGTTTTTTCAACGACCTGTTCTATGCTTAAACGCGCGTGTTTAACATGCTCTAATAAGCTAAGTAGTGCATGCTCAACTAAAGGCAGCCCCGCAGGGGCATCAACATAGTGAGCTTGTTTTTCTTGCCATGTATGCGGAGCGTGATCGGTCGCAATAATGTCTATTTGATTATTTTTAACCGCGGCAATTAATGCATCGCGATCGGTGTGTGCTTTTATTGCCGGATTACATTTTATTAAGTTACCTAAAGCTGGGTATGCTTGCTCGCTAAAGTACAAATGATGCACACAGGCTTCTGCGGTAATATTTTTATCAGTAATAGCGCCTTTACTAAATAAGCTTAATTCTTTTTCGGTGGTGATATGCAACACATGTAATTGCGCATTATGCTTTTTAGCAAGCGATACCGCATACGACGATGAGGTGTAACATGCTTCCACATCGCGAATTTTAGGATGGTCGGTAATACTCGGTACAATGCCTTGCTGCTCATAGCGTTGATTATTTTTATGTATGGTTTTTCCATCTTCGCAGTGAGTAACGATAAGAACAGGACATTCACGAAAAATACCCTCAAGCGCTTCAGGGTTTTCCACTAATAAATTACCTGTCGACGCTCCCATAAATACTTTTACACCACATACTTTTCTTGGGTTAATGGCTTTAATATCGTCAAGGTTATGCTCTGTAGCACCAAGATAAAACGAATAGTTTGCGTATGAATTTTTTGCCGCTATAGCAAATTTAGCCTCAAGCGCTGCATTATTTGTGGTGGCAGGGTTAACGTTTGGCATTTCCATATAACTTGTGATCCCCCCTGCTACTGCTGCGCGTGACTCTGTTAATATAGACCCTTTTTGTGTAAGACCCGGCTCTCTAAAATGCACTTGGTCATCTATCATACCGGGTAATAACCAAGCGCCTTTTGCATCAATAACCTCATCATTAGGCCTTGGCGTTATGTTAGGGGCAATACATTCAATTATTTGATGACTAATGCGTACATCGCCAACATAGCTTTTGCCGTCGTTTACAATGCGGGCATTTTTTATTAACTGGCTTCTCATGCTTTTCGCTCTTAATAATGGGGGCTTATCGGGTTGTTAACTTTGCCAATTTATAACAGGCTGATTACGTGTAATTTTTAATAACCCTTGATCCGAATTATTAATCCACTGCATACTCAGTGAATTGAGAGACGGCATGAGTTCAAACAAGGTAATTGAAAAACGATTAACAGTGGTTTTACAATTAAAAGTGTAAGTTGCTTCAATGTCGTGATGCTCGTGGCTATCTTCACTTTTGTCAGAATGCGCGTTTTGATGCGCATGCTCTTCATGCTCTGTATTTAATGAATTATACGAACTTTGCAAAACGCATTGACCGTTTGTATCGACGATGTAGTGGCTGGTGTGTAATTTGTTAGCAAGGACATTAATGGCCTCTTGTTTTGTTGCACTATCTGCAGTGCGTTCAACATTTAGAGCGTCATCGGCAGGAATAATAAATTGCATTTGCAAAGTATGGCCATCTTGGGCAACAAGCAACTCTCCTTGTCCATGGGTATGAGTGTGCGCACTTACCCCAAAACTTAATAAAACAGATAAACAAAGCCCTTGCGTGTACTTTTTCATAATTCAGCCTTATATAAACAATGTATTGCAAGGCGAATAAATAAAAACCCACCTTAATTGTTATAATATAACATACCGAAACGCATCACAAAAGAGCAAATACGATACGAGCTATAAACAGGCGACTTTAAAAATAAAGCGAGTGATTTTCTTAAGTTAATGCAAATAACACCTGTAAAATACAGGTGTTATTTATCAATACACACTTAAAATGTGATGCTTAATTAGTGCAGGTAATATGAGTTAAATCAAAACTGGGAATGGGTTTATCACTCTGTGAATGATGTATTGTTAAGTTATTATTATGTATTTCTAGAGAATAGTCTTTCATCCAGCCTACCTTTGCTATGGTTTTTAACTCATAGCGCGACAACGCAAGTGGGCACTGTAAGTAAACATAGTGATAGGCACGCCCCATAGCTCCCGGATCGGCAGTGTACACATAAAATGTGCGCCCTTCGATGTTAAATTGTTTATGTATATAACCTACAGAAGATGAAAATAGGGGATTTAATAAAGCCCCTAAACTAATAAATACAATCTGAACTATACCTATAAAGCCGGCACACAAATAAAACATAACACGTAAATATCTGGCTTTAATTACGGCATTAATCGTTTGCGCTTTGAGGGCTAACCCCACAAGGCCTAGGCTTACAAACACTAACTTAATAATCAGCAAATAACCGCTTACTTGAGCCATAAAGGAGGGCGAGATTAAGTTTATTCCCCATAGTGTGCCATTACTCATTGTTTCTATTAAAGGCAGTATTAACAGTGCAATAATGCATATTGTGATTGTAAGGTTTTTTTGTTTTATTTTATCCATATCCACCCGCTAAATATTTTTGCTGTTGTTATTAAATTTTATTAGTTAAGCCCATCATACTTTACTGTAAAGGGGGTTAACAGTGAGCTTAAATACCCCTTTTTAAATACACATTTTAACTTAGCTTGATTTTTGTACTGGCTAGCTTATACGCTTCACGTTAGTATGGTAAGTACATAATTTAACTAAGTTGCATAACGATAATTACATGACTTTAAATACCAACACATTAATTTATTTTTTAGCCTTTTGCAGTGGTTTTTGCATTATGGGTATTGAGCTTTTAGGTGGACGCATACTCGCGCCGTTTTTTGGCAGTAGTGTACATATATGGGGCAGTATTATTACTGTATTTATGTTGAGCTTATCATTCGGTTATTTACTTGGCGGTAAACTCAGTACAAAAAATGCGTCGCTGTCTAAATACGGTTTAATCTTTTTAATTGCCAGCGTCATGGTGTTACCCATTGTGTTATTTGCCCAACCTATTATGACGTTTATTTTTACGCATATTGAAGACAGCCGCTATGGCTCTTTACTAGCCTCTACCGCATTGTTTTTTATTCCCACGATTATTTTAGGCATGATCTCACCTTACTCCGTTAGGCTATTGGTAACCGACAGTGAAAAAAGTGGGCAAGTTGCAGGAATTTTATATTTTGTAAGTACATTAGGCAGTGCCTTGGGTACTATTATTACCTCGTTTTATTTTGTACTGGCATTTGATGTTAATACCATTATCACTGCATTTGCACTCACTTTAGGGGCGCTTGGTACACTGGCCATACTTTTACATAAAATAGTAAACACGCATAAGGAGCCTGCTCATGCTTAAATACTTATTACTGCTTGCAACGGTATTTTCAGCACCTGTTGTCAGTAAAGTTATTCATCAAGAACGCTCTTTGTATCGAAATATCATTGTTGAACAAAACGATAATTTACGCTGTTTAAAATTTAACACTAAAAGCAGTAAAAGTAGCCAAAGTTGCATGTATACCGATAACCCTAATAAATTGGTGTTTAATTACACTAAGTTAGTGTTTTCTAGTTTATTACTTATCGACAACCCTAAAAATGTACTTATTGTAGGACTCGGTGGCGGTACGTTATCAAATATTATTCATCAGCTTTACCCAGCAGCACAAATAGACAATGTAGAAATTGACCCTGCGGTTATTAAAGTGGCTCGCGATTACTTTAATTTTATCGAAGCCGATAACATTAGCGCTAAAGTACAAGACGGCCGTATTTTTATAAAACGTGCAGCTCTAAAAAAACAAACCTACGATTGGATCATATTAGATGCGTTTAATGGCGACTACATTCCCGAGCACTTACTCACTAAAGAATTTTTTACAGAGGTAAAAAGTATACTTGCGCCTAAAGGCATCATAGCGGCCAACACGTTTTCAAGTAGTAAGTTATACCAACATGAATCGGCCACCTATCACAGTGTATTTGGCGACTTTATTAATGTGAGCCGCGAAAAGCGCAGTAACCGAATTATACTGGCCGGTTACACCCATTTGCCAAGCGAGAGTCAAATACAGCAACGTATAAAAACCCTTAATCCACAATTAGCACCTTATGGTGTTGATATGCAAAGCTTAAGTGAATACCTGCAATACACCAAAAATAATCAAGATTGGCCAAGCGATACCAAAGTGTTAACAGATCAATACTCACCCGCCAATTTATTAAATTTTTAACTCTTTACATTATTATAATTAAATCCAAAACACGGCTTAGGCCGTGTTTTTATTAAAATAGTTAATACTGCGAAGATTTGACGCTGATCCATTGCTGTGCATGATAAGGCACAGCCACACGCCCCCCATTTTAGTAACACTGGTACGCCATTATCTGGCATTAAAAAAACAATACCTAAAGTACCGGTTATACTTACAGACAAAGAGTGATAGCTGGTATCTACCCTATGCAAGCTATAAACAATTGGACTTTTAATGAAGATACTTAAGATATTTACTATTATTTTTATTACATTTTTTATAGCTTCATTAGGCTATGTTAAAAAAAATGCCATTGCTTGCGAGCTAATAGGACTATCGCACTTTAATGAAGTGTCACCCAATTTTTATGTTGACCAAAGTATCGACACCCTAAAGCAAGTTGAGCTATTACAGGCTGTAGAAGCCGCATTTAAAAGAGTTGCCGGTATCTATGGTACTCCCGATGCTCACCCTAGAGTTATTGCAACAGCAGAAACTAAATTTGCCAAGTTCGGATTCAACACCACAGGCATGCAAAGCTCTGGTTTTTTTAGAGAATGCATATTTCTTGGTCCAAAAGGGCTAAACATTGACGTAATAGCTCATGAACTGGTTCATGCAGAAGTCAGACACAGAACAAACTTGTATGTAGAACTAACTCAATTACCGGCTTGGTTCGTTGAAGGCACTGGGATAAAAGCTGACTACCGAAAGCCATTTTTATTAGAAAACATTGATGTGACAAATGATGACGTAACCAAAGTTAAATCGGTGTTTTACCTCAGTGACTTTGCAAACACCAATTTAAAGTATTATCAAGCATCACTAATCGCTGTAAACCCGATGAACCCAAAAGACATGTACAAAGGCTTAGAGAGATTAAATAATGGCGAACAGTTTGAGGACGTTTTTAACGAACTGTTTTAATTGTTGATTAATATTAATAATGTATTTTATCAACACAAAAATGGATCACAGCCGCATATTTACTTAGCCTGTTAAGCAATGTTATTATACTTAGCAAGCTAACTAAATAACGTATTAATAATGACACACCCACCTTTTCACGAAACGTTAGATTTAACCATTATTGGTAATATGGGCCGAGTACATCGCTTGTGCCGCGATGTTATCACCACCGCTGTAGAGCCGCTGGGGTTAACGCAATCGCGCTGGACCGCATTGTTACATATAAGTATGGTCGGTGAAGGACTAACTCAATTAGCGTTAGCAAACAGCTTAGGTATAGAAATGCCCTCGTTAACACGCACCTTAAAGCAGCTCGAACACGCAAAGTTAATCACCCGCCAAGTTGCCAGTAATGATAAACGCAGCAAGCAAATTTACTTTACCAAACAAGGACGCAGTACTTTAGCCTTGTTAGATGAAAAAGTAGCAGCGCTAAAAAGCCAACTTTATAGCGGTTTAAGCCACAAACAACTAGACGCAATGGCTTATGCATTAATTAATATCGAAAAAAATGCCCACGCAATCGCCCTAAACACAGTAACAGATAAAGGAAAGTAATGACTCCCGATCAAAAATTTACACGTTATGTACGCTTTTCATTAATTGCTTTTGTGTGCCTATTTATCTACTACCTCATTGCCGATATGACGATGCCTGTTACGCCACAAGCCAGGGTATATCATTCGGTAGTACAAGTTGCACCGCAAATTAGTGGCCAAGTGACCAACGTACGTGTTAGTAATAACCAAACAGTAAAAGTGGGCGATATTCTCTTTGAAATAGACCCAACCCCCTATCAACTTGCATTAGCTCAAGCGCAACTAACCCTAGACGATGCAAAGTTACAAAACCAGCGCTTAGACACCAATGTAAAAGCCCTTAAAGCGCAAATTGTTGCAGCTAAAGCCAAACAGCACGAGCAAAAGCTGTCGCAAACTCGGGCCGAAGCCCTTTATAAAAAACGCTCGATATCGGAGCAAGCGCTCGAAGCGATACATGCTAATTTTCAAGCCAGTAAAGCAAATACCGCCGCCCTTGAAGCGCAATTAGCCGAAGCCACCCTAGCGCGCGGTAAATCGGGCAACGACAACCTAGCCATTCGCCATGCAGCAAACCAATTAGCACAAGCAAAACTAAATTTGTCATACACACAGGTTCATGCGCTTACCGATGGAGTGGTCTCTAACTTACAATTACTTAACGGTGCTTACGCCATTACAGGCAGCCCGCTGTTAGCGATTGTGGCAAAAAAAGCAGATTTAGTGGCTGACTTTCGTGAAAAATCGCTTAAAAATATGACACTCTCAACACAAGCTCGCGTTGTATTTGATAATCGCCCTGGGGAAGTTTACAGTGCACAGATTGCCTTATTTGAAGCCGGTGTAAGCGATGGTCAGCTAAGCGCTAACGGGCTTTTAAGTACCACCGACACCAGCTCACGTTGGGTGCGCGACGCACAACGCCAGCGCATACATTTAACGCTTAACGAACACCCCAATTTAATTGCTAACATGCCCTCAGGTGCCAGAGCCACCGTACAGCTTTTACCTGAATCAACAATTGGCCAATGGTTTGCCATTGCCCAAATTCGCTTTATCAGCTGGTTACATTACATATATTAATGGACGCGCTATGAGTAATAACATTAACGCCCCACAGTTAACCACCAATGGCTTAAGACAAGCATTGCGTATTGCCGGTGGTTGTACCCTTGGCTTTACCATAAGTAAACTAATGGACTGGCCAAATGGCATATTTTTTACCGTTTACCCTATGTTATTACTCGGGTTAGTACCGGTAATAAATATAAGTGTAGTACGTCAATTTATTGCCAGCGCAGGCTTTAGTGCGGTTGTTGTGCTTATTTTACAGGGATTTTTTTCTCACTTACCTGTACTAATGGCACTGATCGCATTTGCCGCATTTTGTATATTGTTTTATCAGATGAGCAGTGGCGGCGGTTTTTTATTTGGCGCATTAGGGGCTGTGGGGCTTTCGATACAATTGCATTTTTCAAGCTATGTAACCGCAGGCAGTAGTATCTATCCTTTAATAATCAGTAATATTGCTGCTACATTATTATCCATCGTTATTGCCCTTTTAATGCATGGACTATTCCCCGATGTATCGGCACGGCAAATGCCACAAATGCCGGCTAAAGCTAAACAAAGCATACGCCACGAAGTACTCCTTTGCGCCACCGTCGCTACCTTATCATTTGTGGTATTTCAGGTGCTCGATTTAAACGATTCAATTTCGGCGCAAGCAGCCTCGGTTTTAATTTTGTTTTCGTTGTGTTGGAAAGCGGCTGGTGTGGCGGGTTGGCAACGGGCTATTGGCACTTTAATTGGCTGTAATGTTGCATTATTAGCGCAAATTTTATTGTATAACCACACCGATTTTTTATTATTCCCGGTTATTATTTTATGGGTGTTATCACTCATATTTAGCCGTTTTCATATATTGGCAGGAGGAACCCCTGGGGTTGGTTTTGGGGTGTTAACCACCTTCGGTATTTTATTTGGTCAATCTCTCGGCCCAGGACAAGACCTTATTTACAGCGCTTTATATCGTTTTAGTTCAGTATCGGTCGCCATTATGACAAGCCTATGCGCGGTGTATATTGTGCACCGTATTTTAAATCGCTTTAGCGCGACCCGCCATCATACGTATGAGTAACAAAGCCCTCATTGGTTATATAACTAGGTGTATAAACTAACTGTAATACACTAAAAAACAAATAACTTAAAAACAAAAAACCATTACTCACAAAGAGAAGCAGATGAGAAGTGAAAAACACAAGGTCACACGATCTAGTTACTAATTCACAAAGTCACTAAATCACTACTCTAAAAGCGCAGCGCCTCCAGAGCGCAGCGTCTCTTTGTGCATATATGTCTTAATCACTTAATTACTTAAAACCAAAGACAAAAACCAATGCTCACAAAGAGAAGAAAATGAGGGTAAATGAGAAGTGAAAAACACAAGACCAAACAGGTCACTACTCTAAAGCGCAGCGTCTCTTTGTGCATATATGTCTTAATCACTTAATCACTTAACAACCAAAGACAAAAACCATTACTCACAAAGAGAAGAAAATGAGGGTAAGAGAAGCCAAAAACACAAGCTCAAACACAATCTAGTTACTAATTCACTAAGTCACTACTCTAAAAGCGCAGCGTCTCCAGAGCGCAGCGCCTCTTTGTGCATATATGTCTTAATCGCTAGCTTTAATCACTAACAAATCAAAAACAAAAACCATTGCTCACAAAGAGAAGAAAATGAGGGTAAATGAGAAGCCAAAAACACAAGACCAAACACGATCTAATCACTACTCTAAAAGCGCAGCGTCTCCAAAGCGTAGCGCCTCTTTGTGCATATATGTCTTAATCACTAGCTTTAATCACTAACAAATCAAAGACAAAAACCATTGCTCACAAAGAGAAGAAAATGAGGGTAAATGAGAAGTGAATAAATAATAAAAACAGTTAGTTAAATTAAAAATCACTAGGCTACTACTCTAAAGCGCAGCGCCTCCAAAAGCGAAGCGCCTTTTTGTGCAAATAAGGGCTTATTACTTAATCACTTAAGCGAGCTACTTATAATTACGACTTGGCCATACTGCTTTAAAATAGGGCATAAAACTGATTTACCCACGTAAATTTAAAGCGTTACCGTTATTTTTTCACCAAGCGACATCGCTAAATTATTATCATAATAAGCCGCTTCATTTATAAAATGCGGGTAGGCTTGATAATCGCCTTGATAAGTAATTTCGCTACCATCAAATAAAGTAAAAATAGGGTCACCTTTATTTAACGCTTTGAAATCTTGATCTTGCACATTTTTATGCACCATCCCCATACGTTCGCCTTGCTGATTTTGCGGTAATGCAATGGTTTCAACGTATTTATAAGCGGTATAGCTAGCAGGTAGCGCAGGCAATTCACTTTTATTGTACATAACCACAAAATCTAAAATAGCGTGGGTCATGGTATCCATCCAATCAAGTACATCTTGTCGTATTACCGATTGTGGTTGCGGGCCAATTTCAACAATAACCCCTTGATCAGCAATTGAGGCTAAAAAGGTATGATCGTGCATAGAAACTTGATCTTCAAAAACAATAATAGCTTGTGGCATAACAGACAACACATAAGCCCCCATTTTTTTATTAAAGTCATCTGATTTTAATAAAATTAAAGTCGGCCCCATATTGCTTGTTGTATTGTGCAAATCAATAATAAAATCGGTTTTTGCGCCACCTTTAGGGCCTAACTCAGCATTAATGACTTTAGCCCGACTTTGCTCATAGTTTGCTAAGGTGTTATTAACTAAATCAGGCAAAGTAAATTGGCGATTTAAGTCGCAGTCAATATAGCGTTTGTTTTCTTCGAAGCTTTTTGGATTAGCAAAAAGCGTATTAATTGTAAGGTTACTTTTAGCGAGAAGTTGCGGGGATGCTTGCCATTTTTTTAATAAGTAAATACCGCTGAATTCATTACCATGTGTTCCGCCAACAACGGCGACGTTTTCGATTTTAGTCATTATAGAGCTCCCTATGTGAATATGCATACTAGCAAACCATACATTAAATAACATACTGATTTGAACAAAAAAGGTATCTCGTTAGTTATCGTAATTAGTCTACTTTCGCTCTGTGCTTTTTACTGCATCACCTACCCCTCTAACACCGCGTGTAACGTACGCCATATCCATCGTGGTACGTTCTGAGAGTTCGTTTTTGTGTTAATCACTTTTAAAATAAAAAACAACTAATCACAAAGAGCAGAAATAGAAGCAATTAAGCAGTGAAAACAAAACCATTACTCACAAAGAGCAGTAAATGAGGGTAAATGAGAAGTGAAAAACACGATCTAGTCACTGGCTCACTACTCTAAAGCGCAGCGTCTCCAGAGCGCAGCGCCTCTTTGTGCATATATGTCTTAATCACTAGCTTTAATCACTAACAAATCAAAAACAAAAACCAATGCTCACAAAGAGAAGCAAATGAGAAGCAAATGAGAAGCCAAAAATACAAGACCAAACACGATCTGATCACTACTCTAAAGCGCAGCGCCTCCTGAGCGAAGCGCCTCTTTGTGCAAATATGTCTTAATCACTTAATCACTTAAAACCAAAGACAAAAAACATTGCCCACAAAGAGAAGAAAATGAGGGTAAATGAGAAGCCAAAAATACAAGACCAAACACGATCTAGTCACTGGCTCACTACTCTAAAAGCGCAGCGTCTCCAGAGCGAAGCGCCTCTTTGTGCATATATGTCTTAATCACTTAATTACTTAAAACCAAAGACAAAAAACCATTGCTCACAAAGAGAAGAAAATGAGGGTAAATGAGAAGCCAAAAACACAAGTTCACATACAATCTGATCACTACTCTAAAAGCGCAGCGTCTCCAGAGCGCAGCGCCTCTTTGTGCATATATGTCTTAATCACTAGCTTTAATCACTAACAAATCAAAGACAAAAACCAATGCTCACAAAGAGAAGCAAATGAGGGTAAATGAGAAGTGAAAAATACAAGACCAAACACAATCTGATCACTACTCTAAAAGCGCAGCGCCTCCAGAGCGAAGCGCCTCTTTGTGCATATATGTCTTAATCACTTAATTACTTAAAACCAAAGACAAAAAACCATTACTCACAAAGAGAAGAAAATGAGAGTTAATGAGAAGTGAAAAAAACAATAAAAACAGCTAGTTAAATAAAAATAGCTAACCACTAAATCACTACTCTAAAGCGCAGCGTCTCCAGAGCAAAGCGCCTCTTTGTGCAAATAAGGGCTTAATCGCTTAATTACTGAATCACTTAAAAACCAAAGACAAAAAACATTGCCCACAAAGAGAAGAAAACGAGGGTAAATGTGAATTGAAAACAATTACTTTAAACCACCTAACCAACTGTATTATAAACATATTTAAATCACTATTAATATAAACTATGAACAATACATTGTTTAAGTAATATGCGGGATCACTGCACCTAAACGTTGTATATCAGCATCACTAATATCAGCAAAATCTTTAAAGTGATTGCGCCACTGCTGGGTATAACTTTCAATGTCATCAATAACCAACTTTGCTTGTGCTCGGGTTAAACCAAAACGCTTGGCTTGCGATAACATATTTTCGATACTGGCATATCGTCCCTCATCACCAATTCCCAACCCATACTGCTTTGAATTATTAATAGGGGTAATGTCATAAGCAGGACTTAATCGCCACTTTTTTTCAGTAAAACAATATACAAAGGCATGATTACGGCTATGATCATCCGTGTTACCAATAAATACATTAAACACCATTCGCTTAAATAGCTCGGTTGCATCATCAGCGTACTCCGCTGTGTGATGACGAATAAATTCGGCCAATTCTGCATAGCTGTAATAAGTGGTTAAATCACTCATTGCTACCTTTGCCTTTTGCACTAAACTATTCGCACTTAAAAAATGATGGGTTGGGACGCCAGCTTTTACATCAAAACGCTCTACAAGCAATACATCACCATTCTCTGTTTCATGAATATGTGTATTAGCCGTACGGATCCCTAATTTATTAGCCATACACATAGCCGCATGTTCAGCTCTAACTAAATTAAATAAATCGTCCTGACGGTTAAATTTTGCTAAATAAAGAATACTGTTCACTTCTAGTGATGTTTTAGGACGAGCGCCTCCCATACTTTGACCAAACTCAAAGGCTTTTTTAGCTTCATTTGAAATAGCCTTATTAGCCAGTAAGTCGTCTTTTGCTTGATCTAGTAATGCTAAATCGGCCAAGGTGTTTTTATTTTTTTTATGTTTTGCCGCACTGCGTGACAAGCTAAACACCAAAGCCCCAACACCATACCCAGAACCCGCTAATAAAAATTCCAATTCATTTTTAGGTTTCGTACTATGCAAAGAGACTATTAATTTTCGCCCCCATGAGTCTGCGCCCGCATCACTTAATACACCAAAAATCCCCTTATTCGCGGTATAACTAACAACTCCAGACTGTAAAGGTAAATGTATAGGGTCAAGCGAAAATGCATCACTTCGAGCTAAATAGCTTTTACCATAATTAAACTCTCCTCGGCCAGTTTGTGTATTCAGTTTAAAAAAACCACAAATAATAGGTTTATCTTCTAGGCCATCAATAAATACATAACATTCAGAAGTCATCGTTAATTACCTGAGGTTTATTACTCTTACGTTGGCGAGCCTGGTAGCCACCCACCTCTTCAGCTAAATCGTTAATTTCATCTAAGAGTGTTCCTTGCAAATCCAGTACAATTAACGCTTCAAACAAAATATCGCTTTTTACAACTTCTCCTTGTTCAAGTTTTTGTACCGTCGATCGCGATACCCCTATCATTTTTGCAAATGTGCTTTGGGTATACTGTAAAGTACGATATTGGCGGATCAAATCCCCCATGCGCTTAGCTAATTTTAATGCTTTTTCAGATCTCACAAATGAATACCAAACTAATCATTAACTATATAATGATTAGTTTAGCGGTATTTAATATATTTACAATATAAACCGCCAACTAAAAACACTGACCACTAAAAACAAAGACAAAGACAAAGACAAAGACAAAAAACCATTGCTCACAAATAGAAGCAAATGAGAGTAAATGAGAAGTAAAAAAACAATAAAAACAGCTAGTTAAATAAAAATAGCTAACCACTAAATCACTAAATCACTAAATCACTACTCTAAAGCGCAGCGTCTCTTTGTGCATATATGTCTTAATCACTTAATTACTTAAAACCAAAGACAAAAAACAATGCTCACAAAGAGAAGCAAATGAGGGTAAATGAGAAGCCAAAAACACGTTCTAGTCACTAAATCACTACTCTAAAAGCGCAGCGTCTCCTGAGCGAAGCGCCTCTTTGTGCAAATAATGGCTTAATCGCTTAATTACTGAATCACTTAAAAACCAAAGACAAAAAACAATGCTCACAAAGAGCAGTAAATGAGGGTAAATGAGAAGCCAAAAACACAAGTTCATACACGATCTAGTTACTAATCACTACTCTAAAGCCCAGCGACTCCAGAGTGAAGCGCCTCTTTGTGCATATATGTCTTAATCACTTAAAAACCAAAGACAAAAAACAATGCTCACAAAGAGAAGCAAATGAGAGTAAATGAGAAGTGAATAAATAATAAAAACAGTTAGTTAAATTAAAAATCACTAAATCACTAAATCACTAAATCACTACTCTAAAGCGCAGCGTCTCCAGAGCGAAGCGCCTCTTTGTGCATATATGTCTTAATCACTTAATTACTTAAAACCAAAGACAAAAAACAATGCTCACAAAGAGAAGAAAATGAGGGTAAATGAGAAGCCAAAAACACGTTCTAGTCACTAAATCACTACTCTAAAAGCGCAGCGCCTCCTGAGCGAAGCGCCTCTTTGTGCATATATGTCTTAGTTACTTAATTACTTAATTACTTAAAACCAAAGACAAAAAACAATGCTCACAAAGAGAAGCAAATGAGGGTAAATGAGAAGTGAAAAAACAAATAATCAATAATTTAAAAACAAACCAAACACTAATCCACAAGCGCAGGTCTTTTTGTAGCAATAATGGCTGTACACTTAATTTTTGCGCCGATACTTACCACTAAGCTTTAATCTTGGTGTATTGATTGAGTGTATAGCGAGTGTTTACTTACTTTTACTACGCTCTTTTTCAGCAAGCTCGATAGCGCGATCTTTATAATGAATCACATTATGGCTAAACCACTCATACATATTACTACTAAGCAGGCCATCGCTATCGAGTATATCTATGGTTTTACTTTTATCTATTGTTGAACAACGCGGAAGCATTTCATCAATTAACATATTAACTAACGGATTATTATCCAACGATAACGAACTAAAATATTGCATATATATCAAGCTAGTTGTGTATAACGCCCCCTTATTTTGTGACCATTTTTCATTTTGATAAATTAAATCAGCAAGTGTAAACGGTTCGCCTAAATTATCGCTATATACTTGCCATTGTTTATAGCTAAGCGCTAACTCGGGGGTGTCGGTGTTGCTTAAAAATTCAAAATATTCTGCTAAACCTTCTTGCGCCCAACGGTGCATGTAACCAAACTGCACAAAGTTAATTGCATGAGTACCTTCATGCGTTAAAGTGCTCATAAATGACGTAGAATCGAATCGTTTATCAGTCGTGTAAGGTATATTAACAAACGCCTTATGTTTTTGAGGTAAATAGACCCCTAAGCTGTTTATAGAATCGTCGGCACCATTATCTAACAAGGCATTTATATACTGCTCACGCGAGTTAGTTATATATATTGTAATATCGGTTTTAGATAACCGCTGTGCACCAAACCACTTAATATATTGTAAATATACTTGTTCTAAATTGTCGTACAATGCCTTAGATACCGACTCTGAAAAAGACCTCCCATAAATATCCTCAAGCGGATAGGTTTTACCATTATGCCAAGCTATTAATGTAAGTGTTAAATAATCAAAGCCGGTTGAACCATCTTCGTTGGTATAAGCAATTGGGGTTAACTGCATATCACGGCACAATTTAAGGTCTCGTGAAGTGGGTTTTACCTCATGCCACTGGTGCGCAACACTTGTATCTAAATCTTCAATATCGTTTATATCAATCACACGCCGCTTTTTAGCCGGTTGTGTTTTTATGGGAGCAACCCGCTGCGGGTTTTCAATTTTATTAGACGTGGGGGCCAACGGTATATATTGCGTGGTTTCAACGCTTTTAGGCGCATCGTATGGCGCGGGGTACACAGGCTCTGAAGGAGAAATCGCTATTTGCACTACAACAACTAACACACATACAGCAATAAGCGTAAAAATAATAACTTTTCCACCAGGTCCATTATTGTTACCCATTACTTACCTTTAAAATTATATGCCGAGGGCTAGTTACTATAAGTATTTTATTAGGGACTGTCATCTTAACTTTTTATTAAAACAGCCTTTTTAAATTTTTATTTAGACTTAGTAAATCGGCTTTAAATTACGCCCAAGCTCACACTTTAAACGCACCGACTTTCGCCCGATTAAAAAGTTTATTAAGGGTAACTAAATAGTAACTAAAATCACATGGGTACTTAAAACTATTATAAGTTTCTAGCTGACTCACACTCAAAAATAACGTTTCTGACTAATGCAGCAGCTTAAACATCTATAGGTTCTAGCTAATCGCGCGAAGTGTGGCGATTAAATTTTCACTTTATTTAAAATGTATGCGCTTTTAAAGGCTTTTTTAATCGCTGAGAATATTCACGATTAAGATTAGGGAATTGCTTATACACCATCGCTTTTAATTGCTTTTCAGGTAGCTTATTACAGAGGTGCTCTTGCTCAGCAAGCATTATATTCTTAAGTAATGCTCTCCCCGTTTGAGTATCCATTAAAAAATAAATCGCAGCCCAACTGCTTGCATAAAGCTTACTGGTATCACCTTCTTTCCACGTGTCATCTAACCCCACTAACGTATCAATTGAAAATACACTTTTAGTAAGATTATTATTCTTCGTCCACGAACTATTTGGCGCCACAATAGCGGTTTGCATATTATTTTTAGTAAACTCAAAATATTCAGCAAATCCCTCGTTAAACCATCGAGGAGTATAACCTAAAACGGCTTTATTAATGGCGTGTACGGCCTCATGTACGGCCGTTCGCATTGCTTTGTGTGCATTATCATAATGAATAAAAGCAGAATTACTCGCGTGAAAATACATACCAGCAGTATTTGTAGGGTTACCACCGCGGTGCTTTATTGCAGCCTCATAAGCGCGGCGCGTAGGCAATACTGTTAAATTAAGTTTTACCTTTTTAAGTGCATGAACGCCAATAACCTGCCCATATACTTTAAATACCGTATTTAGCTTCATGCGTAACTCTTGGTTAAATGATCCAGGCAATTTAGGCGTATTTAAAGTAAGATCAAAGTAATCTAACGATTCAATAAAACCCGTATCGTAAGTTGCTACGGCAAAATCAGGTTTTTTATCACTAAAGTGTGGTACGCCATCACTGTCTGTCCACGTAAAAATATCGCCATTACGTTTATATTTAATCTGCCCTAACGATACATCCACACAGCGCGTATTATTAACTTGCGATAAGTGATGATCCACAGGTACAGATACATCTTTTACAGTTGCTACATCTTCTTTTTTTAACTGTTTAGTCGCTAACGGCTCGCTCGCTAGCTGCGACGATAAACTACTATAAATTCGTTTTACCTCGCCTATAGGATCATGATAATTAAATACTCGCCCAGTAAAATAATTTGCAATAAGAGCCGATACAATTAGCAGTACAAAAAATATAAACACAACACGTAATTTTGTTTTAAACATATTTATGGGCGCCCTTGCCACTGTGCTTCAAATAGTTTTTTTTGCTTACCCCTATACTCGCTGCACCATACAAAATTGGCCGTTTCCATATTCTTTTGCCGACACCGCTTTGGTAATTTATAAAACCTCGACCACGCTGCTAACTTAGCTTCATTCTTATAGCTATTACTATAAAGGCTTGAATTCGACACCTTCTGATTTAGTAACCAATTAGCATTTGATGTATTGCTAAGCGTACGATTAGAGTAGCTAGGGGGTGCCTTGCTATTTTTTTGAGGGCGATTACAGTGTTTAGCTAATTCTTTAAAGAGTTGTTTATCTCGAGCCCTTAGCCGCTCACCTTTTTTATTACTATAACCTTGCCTAAATTGAGAGCGAATAGATTCACGTTGCTTTTTGATATGGTCACACTGAGATTGCGTATAAGCATCATCAGCGTATGAAAAGGCACTTATAAAACCAAGAAAAATAAAAATCCATTTAATCATTAATTAATCCCTAAACTAAAAGTTAAAGGAGCAAACTGACTAAGTAACAGCCCCTTTTTAATCCCTTTAATTACATATTTCAATCTTATGTACACTTGGGCATTTTAGCCCTTGTGTAACTACCTTATTACATTTAATTGGGTAAAAAGAAACCTTGCTTGTTTCTTCGTATTTTTCAATATTACCTGATAATTCATCGACCCTAAAATGAAAATCACCATGTTCTGACGTTATAAAAACAAATTTCTTACCCTTATCTAGTTTCCGAATAACGCCAAACATACGTTCTGTACTCATCATTAATTAAATTTCGGGTGTGATCACGGGGGGAGCTTCCTTGGCAGTCGCCTTTAATTATGTCACATTGGCGACGGCAACTAAGGGGTCATATAACACTTTAAAACAGCCCAATCGATTAAAGCTTATTAGCTTCTGACTCTATGTCATCTATTAGCTTTTTAGATATCCCTTCAAGTGCCCTTTTTATATCTACAGGTATAAAACCAAGATCTAAAGGACTAGAAATAGCCATCTCTGAGTTTTTAAACGCTCGTAAATTAGCGATATTTGCTAAATAGCTTTCAAGTAATTCCGGCTTTGCTTTTCGTTTTAAGTTTTGCCGAAATGTTTCTGTAAATTTACGTATTTCTTCAGGATCATCATCTTCAAAACGCTCACAATAAACTCGCTTAGCCATTTCTATTTGAGTTAAACCAAGCTCTTTTATAATAATTTTAATTTTATTTTGTAATTCTTTGCATTTATCCATTTTCTGTCCCAATTTGTCCCAATACCTTATTTAAGATGAATTTGCTCTCAAAGCGAAGAGCATAATTTAAACTAAATAAAGGTAATACCATGAAAAATATGAATCAAAGTGCCGCTGCACGAATTCAGGCAGCAGAAGCAAAAGCTAACAACGGTTTAGTTGAAAAAGGCGGCTTTGCAGCACGAGCTCAAAGGGCTGCTGCAAATAACCAACAACCTTCTCGTCCGGCCCCACCTAATGGCCCTAGTAAAACAGGAAACATATCTGGAAAAGGGCGAGGTAATAACGCACCTAAATCAAAATAAAGTAGGCGGATAGCGATACAAACGTATCGCTATCTACATTGCTGTAAATTACTCACAAACGCATTTTTAAACAATTTTGCATTTGATGATAGCTCCGCCTCTGGCACTTCTTTCATTGTCTCGTCTAAAGCACAAATACAAGCCTGCGCAGTGACTCTTTGGGAGGCTTTTCTAAAAATAGTATCGGAGTTTGCACAAAAGCTGACTATTTCAACAATAGCACCAGTTGAATAACGCTTTGGCTCCAAAAATTCTTTATCTACTTTATATGCGCCCACTGCACCTATAAATAATGCAGCTTTAACCGAGAGCAGAGGCTTTTTAAATTTTTTATAGGTATGACCTGCAAAGGTCTTTTCGCATTTATTGCAGCTTATATGGCTTCCATACTCTAAAGAGTTTTCCTCTGTGCAAGCAGGGCAAACAATATTGAGGGGTTCAGAGTTACTTTTATTTTTTGATGCATCCATTACTGTCTATAATTCCTTTCCTTAATTTATAAATATAGAGTATTGATATATATAAATATATTCAATAAAAATTTGAAAAATCGCTTTGGTAATGACAACCAATCCAATGGTTGCATCGTTCCTCCTAATAAACCCTGCTGTTAATTTCTAATCATTAATTTAATTATGGATGTAATCACGGCAGAGTTTTCTTAGCAGATCGGCTTAAAATTTACAGTAGGTGTGAAGCTTGCTCGCTTAAAAAAGGGGGCGTTTAAAATAATTTACTTATATCGCGTTGGCGACGGCAACCAAGGGGCGCATAGCGCCGTACGCCCCTTGGAACCCCACGGGGCGCCGAGGATCACACTATTTCCTCAAGTTAAAAATTGGTGTGAACGTAAGCGCAAAGCTTGCCCACGCGAAAAGTAAAACTTTTAAATTGCCTTACTATCGTTTAAGGCTCGCTGCACTACTTGATAACAAATAGCACGCTGCTGTTCTTGGTTTAAGTTAACCTGTTGCATTGAAAGGATCGTTTTAACCATTTGTTTATGAGAGACAATAGGAAATACTGGCTTTTGTTTAAGCTCTATAAACCAACCCGGAAAGCATAAAATTGGCAAAACCTGGGTATTAAAACCAGTTGACTCATAAAGCCACTTATTCACCCAATTAGCTTGATTTTGGGCTTGCTCTAGCGGCTTACTTTCAAACCAAGAAGGAAATGCTAAACGATTTTTCTCAAATTTAACTTTGTAGTTTGTTTCATCTTTTATTCGTTTATGCCGACCTTTGGTTTCAATGGCAAAGATACCATTAGGCCCAACAACTAAATGGTCAATATTAAAACCATCAGCTTGTATATCATGAAATACTTGGTATCCGTGTGACTGTAATTCTATAAGCTCTGAAGCAACTGCTAATTCTGCATCACGCCCCAGCTTTAGTTTTATTAAGTCGTTAGATTTAACCCAAAGCTTTCTTGCTACATAAGCTAAAACCAATACGATCAAAATAATGAAAAAGTAATTAAACTTGCCGCTGGCAAAGACTTCAGCAATACCCTTAATAGCAAAAGGCATTATAATCATGAGCGTAGCTAAACATACTAAGCCAATAACATCAACAATTTGGTTATTTACTTGTTCTTGAAGAGTTTGTGCAGCAACACGTTTTAATTTATTACGCTCAATAGGGAGTTTAGCACTGCGTTGATGTAACCAAATACGAAAAAACAAAACACCTAATAAGGAATAAACACTACCAATAACAAATAAAAGGCTTAAACCTTGGCTTAATAAATCATCCATGATGAGTTCCTATAATAACAATCTTTACTTTATACATTAAAAAAAGATACATGTCGTATGATTCAAACTCAAATACAACCAATGCTACAAAACTCACCTAAACACCTTTAGGCGCGAAGCTTGCTCGCGCTCTGTATTTTCAGTTCCTTATATCGCGTTGGCGATGGCAACCAAAGAGAAGTACCGCCGACTTCTCTTTGGAATCTCTCGGCGCCCCGAGGATCACACTGTTTCCTCAAGTTAAATTAATGATATGAACGTAACCAGCGTAGATAGGCCATCCATGGCCAAGCTACGCTTTTTAACAGCATCCATGCTGTTAATTACTCATCATTAATTAACTTTCGGGTGTGATCACGGGGGAATTATCTTAGCAGCGGCCTTTAATTCAATAATGAGTTAATGCTTGTTTGTATTACCAACTTTAATTATGTCGCGTTGGCGATGGCAACCAAGGGGCGCATAGCGCCGTACGCCCCTTGGAACCCCACGGCGCCCCGAGGATCACACTGTTTCCTCAAGTTAAAAATTGGTGTGAACGTAAGCGCCGTGTATTCGCCATCCATGGCGAAGTCACGGCTTAACTTGCATCCATGCAAGTGATTACTCATCAATTTATAACTTTCGGGTGTGATCACGGGGGAATTATCTTCACATCGTTCTTTAAGCAAAATTTGTCGATATGCGAAGAGTTATGTATATTAAATTTATACTAAGTTTGAGTAACTTAAATGACTAATCAAGATCAAAAAGGGAAATGGCTTTCCAGTAAAGAGGCGATGGCGCACCTAAAAATAACGGGCTGTGAGCTTATGCACCGTCGCGAGCGGAGTGATCTTAAGTTTGAAAAGCGCGGACGGGCGTATTTTTATTACGTTGAAAATCTCGAAAGTATAAACAAATGAACTACCCTGAGTATCGTGATTTAGTAAAAAACCTCAAACATGGTAAATCATTACCAACAGCTATCTATTTACATAAAAGCTCATTAGAAAAAGCCCTGTCACCTAAATTATTCAGCTTCGTAGAAAGCATCATTCAAAAGCTTGAAGTAAAACAGCCGTGGAACCTAATAAAGCTTTATAAACGTGACTTAAAATTTACGCTACTCAATTACCCTGACTTTGATGAATACGCATACCCCTCACTACATACCAGTTATACAATTGACGCCGATGAACTAACAATAAAAACTACACACTACAAGAGTTCAAATAACCCGCCTATCTTGCACCGTAAAGAAACCTTTGTTTTACCTAATTACCCTCAATACCTATTATTTAAAGATATTACCGATGAAGGCGAGCAAATAGGTCTATACCAAAACACTAAGAGCATTGGCTTTAAGAGCCAGTGGAAAAACTTAATTAAGCGCAAAGGCTACGAGCTGGATAAGCAAGGCAGGCTACATAAAATAGCAGAGTTACCAGAGCCCATAACAGAACAAGAACCACAAACAATACAACGACATTTAACCGCAATAAATCGTGATAGGCTTTCAGCGCCTTTTCAAAAGCTGGCAAAGTATGGTTATTTAAATGGTGATTACTCAATACTTGATTACGGATGTGGCCTGGCAGATGATGCAACAGAGCTTGAAGCTCACGGTTTAAATATTAACGCATGGGATCCAGTACACAGGCCAAACGGAAGTAAGCAAGCAAGTGATATTGTTAATTTGGGCTTTGTACTCAATGTTATTGAAGAGCAGCAAGAGCGAAAAGACACTTTAAAAGCGGCTTACAAACATACTAAAAAATTGCTTTTAGTATCAGTAATGCTCGCCAACGAAGCCAAGCAAGAGCATTTTAAGCAATACAAAGATGGCGTAATTACTAAATGGAATACCTTTCAAAAATACTATAGCCAAGCTCAAATAAGAGCTTACATAGAGCAAACCCTAAACGTTAAAACTATGGCGTTTGGGCAAGGTATTATCGCTATTTTTAAATGCCCAAAATTAGAAGAGGCACATCACCTAGAGCTGCAATTTCAAAACTATAACTGGCAACACATAACCCAAAGGCCACAACCAAAAGCATTACCCAAGGCCCAACAAAAAACCTTGTTTGAAAAGCACCAAACCCTGCTTGATGATTTTTGGCAACACTGCCTACACTTTGGCCGCTTACCTACAAATGACGAGTTTGAGCAAAGTACAACATTGCGTAAATACTTTGCAAGCCACAACAAAGCATTTACCCTACTGCAAAATTACTACGAGCAAAATGAATTTGAGCAAGCTAAACTAAAACGCAAACACGATTTACTGGTTTATTTTGCACTTAGCCTATTTGGTAAACGCCAAGCTAAAAGCCACATGCCTGCAAGGTTAACGCGGGACTTAAAAGTACATTTTAGCGATTACAACCAAGCTTTAGAGCAAGCAAAGCAACTGCTTTTCTCAATTGCAGAGCCCGCTAATATTGGAAATGCCTGTTACCAAGCTTTTGAGCTAATTCAGCTTGGTGAATTACACGACAGCCACTCGTATATGTTACCCACTCGTCACTTAAATCAACTCCCCGCTATATTACGGGTTTACATAGGTTGCGCTGTGCAACTTTATGGCGACATTGACGACGTAGATTTAGTAAAAATACACATGCGCTCAGGCAAAGTGACATTTTTAAAATACGATGATTTTAATAAAAATCTACCACTGCTCACTGAGCGAATAAAAGTGAAAATGCTAGAGCAAGATATAGACTATTTTTATTACGGCGATATTTATCCCTACCAGCCCTTTTATAAAAAAATAGATTATTTACATAAAGGCAGTAGCGAATACAAAAGCCAACAACGGTTTGATAAAAAACTAGCTGATATGCTTAAAGGCGTAGCCAAAGCAGAGTGGCCTAACTGGCCCATATTACAAAAGGTATTTGAATATTGGGCTGTGGAATTAAAAAATAATAAATTTTATAAAAGATAAAAGCCTTTTTAAAATGCCAGCTTGCTGGCGGCAACCAAAGGGCGAATACCGCCGTCCGCCCCTTGGAACCCCACGGCGCCCCACAACTCCACTTTCCTTTAAACAAACAATCAATATGAACGTAAACGCGATGAAAGCACATCCATGTGCAAGCATCGCTTTTCTCGCATCCATGCGAGATAATTACTCATTAATTATCTGTTTGCAGATGAAGTTGAAGGGGGATTATCTTAGCTACGGAGCATAAATAGACTGAATCAATATCACAACTTTAACTGTTCCAACTTCTCAATTATTTCAGAAATAGGCAATGACTCTGTCATATGTCCCCATGAAACCCTTATAGCACCAGCAATACGTTTTTCATCTAACTGCATTGCCGTTAAAACATGTGAAGGTGTATAACTTGATGATGTACATGCTGAACCATTAGATACAGCTGCAATTCCTTTTAACACCACCATAGCAGCTTCAGAGTTTATATTTGGCACTGAAAAATTAAGTACAAATGGAGATGTATTTTCACCGTTGTATTGAGCATCAAGTGTATTTAAGGCTCGTACCAATTCATTTTTTAATTTTTGTGCATGCTTTTGCCATGCAGCTGCATTTTTCTGTGCAATCTCACACGCTAAACCAAAACCTGCAATAAGTGGAACGGCTAAAGTACCAGGTCGTAGTCCTTTCTCTTGCCCACCACCAAACATAATTGGTTTAAGTGGTGGCTTTAAAAAGCCACGCTTTCTCATTATTAACGCACCAATACCTTTTGGGGCATACACTTTATGCCCACTTGCACTTATTAAGTCTACTCGGTCATTTTTTAAATCATCACTTAATTTTCCAAAGCTTTGCGCTGCATCGATATGTAAGTAAGCCTCATGTAATTCAAGTACATCACATATATTTTTAACAGATTGAATCGAACCCGTCTCATTATTTACGTGCATTATTGATACAAGCAAAGTATCTTCTTGAAGTGTTTTTTTTAGCTCTTCAGGCTTTATAGCTCCACTTTCATCAACTTCAAGGTAACTTACAGTAAAACCATTTTTTTCTAAATGTTCAATTGGCTCTAAAACAGCTTTATGCTCTATTCGTGTTGTGATGATGTGTTTTTTATTATTCGCTTCTCCAAACTCTTTTAAGCCTAAAATTGCAATATTATTGCTTTCGGTTGCACCACTGGTAAAAATAACTTCAGACTTATCTGCATCAACTACATCTGCAACTTGCTTGCGTGCTTTTTCAACAGCCTTTTTTGCACTTGCACCAAATTCATGAGTACGACTGCCAGCATTGCCATACTCCTCTAAAAAAATTTCTCTAACTAAATCAGCTACCTCATCAAGTACTGGCGAAGTTGCATTCATATCTAAATAAGTTGTCATTAAATCCCCAAATAAACTCATATCTATGCAAGACAGTATAAAGTTATTCATGTAGAATAGCTCGCCACAGTGTTCGTACGAACAAACAATAAAAGTCACGAACAAATTAAACTATAACTGAATTACGATAGATATGAACCAAATAGTGTCAGGAACTTCATTCCCCGCAATAAAGGGAATGCAAGCAAAAACAGAATATTACATTGTAATGTGCCCACTAAAAAGGCTTAGTAAGATATTTACTTTAGATGAAGGGCAATTACCTGTAGACCAACGCGCCCAACGTATTATCAACGAAGAGCGTATTCCTGATATTGCAAACTACATTCTAGATAGTAGAGATAACTATGTTTTTTCTGCTTTAACAGCATGTATAGATGGTTTAAGTGAGTTTGTAGCAATAGGTGAATCTAAACACGAACAAAAAATTGGTACTCTTATTATTGATGAAGACGCCGAGATTTATATTACTGATGGGCAACACCGAAATGCAGCAATATTAGAAGCTTTAAAAGCAGATCCAACACTTGCAGATGAAACTATTTCAGTCGTTTTTTTCACAAATAAATCACTGGAAGAGCGCCAAAGGATCTTTAAAGACCTTAATCTTTATCCAGTAAAAACCGATAGCTCATTGAGTATTACTTACGACGATAAACCAGATGCAATTTTATCTAAAACAATCATATTCAGAAGTGAACAATTAACAAAGTTAGTGCATATGGAAAAAAGTAATTTAGGGCCTCGTTCTAAAAAACTAATTAGCCATAGTGCCGTAAATAAAGCTAGTAAATACTTACTTGGTACAATAACTAAAAGTAACTATGGATCTTTAATTCCTATAGCCTATGAGTTTTGGCATGAGGTACTCAAAAATATGCCAGCTTGGCAGCTTGTATGCGATGATAAAGCATCAGGTGGAGAATTACGCGACGAATCAATACATGCTCATGCAGTAACCTTTCATGCCCTCGGTCTTTTAGGATTTTATTTACTTAATAATGAGCCAAAATGGCACAATAAACTTAAAGGCTTACAAAAAATAAATTGGAGTCGTCATAACCCTGACTGGAACCGTCGCTGTGTAAATAACAAGTCAATGACAAATAATCGCAAAGCAGCTGAGCTCACCTGCATTCAAATTAAAACTTATTTAAAGATACCACTTACCGACAAAGAAGAGCCGGTAGAAAAATCATTCATAGAGGAACGAAATGGCTACTGATAAAGGTGTACAGTTCCATTCGGCCTTTGGCGAAACTGGCTTAAAAAGCTCTATTCGCCAAAGCATCGATCATATAAAAATGCTTTACCAAAGTGACTCAATCCCATGGGTAATTGGTTACAGCGGCGGTAAAGATTCAACGGCAATACTTCAATTAACTTGGTATGCCCTGCAAGAGCTAGTGCAAGAAGGTAAATGCGAGAAAAAAGTACATGTAATCAGTACAGACACCCTTGTAGAAAATCCAATTGTAGCAATGTGGGTAGGTAAGTCTCTGCAGCGCATGAAAGAGCAAGCAGACGAGCAAGGCTTACCAATCGTGCCGCATCGCTTAACTCCAGCAGTTAAAGACCGTTTTTGGGTTAACCTAATAGGTAAAGGTTACCCAGCCCCTCGTTATAAATTTCGCTGGTGTACAGATCGCTTAAAAATATCGCCATCGAATACATTTATACAAAACATGGCTGATAAAAACGGCGAAGCTATTTTAGTACTCGGAACACGTAAAGCCGAAAGTACAGCGCGTGCAGCAAGTATGGAACGCTTCGAAAGCTCAACGACCAATACTCGAAAAGCGCTTGGTTTAACCGAAAACGGATCGCTTGAGCGCGTGTGGGTTTATACCCCTATAGCTAGCTGGAGTAACGACGATGTTTGGGTGTATTTAAATAGTGTAGATAACCCATGGAACTTCCCAAATCATGACCTAATGGGCATGTACCAAGGCGCAACAGAAGGTGGGGAATGCCCTCTTGTTGTTGATAAATCAACGCAAAGTTGTGGCGATAGCCGTTTTGGATGTTACGTATGCACAATGGTATCTGAAGATAAATCAATGAATGCCATGATCTCAAACGATGAAGAAAAAGAGTGGATGTATCCACTTGTAGCACTTCGCAATGAGATTGAAGTGAACGATGCCAACCGCGCTAAAAAAATTGAAAAATTAACTCGTGATAAAGCCAATCGCGACTTTAGACGTATGAACGGCAACCTAACCGTGCATGTATCTAAACACGGTGCAGATTTAGTTCCTGGCCCCTATATACAATCTTTTAGAGAGCATTTGCTGGGTAAAGTATTAGAAGCACAACAAGCTGTACAACACCTTGGGCCAGAAGAAGTTAAAGATCTTGAACTACTGCCACTAGAAGACCTTGAAGAAATTCGCCGAATTTGGCTAGAAGAAAAGCACGAGGCAGAAGACAGCGTGCCAAAAATTTACCAAAAAGTACTTAAAAGAGAATACCCGGGTAAGCAACGCGCACACCACCCTATTCTTAATTTAGATGTACTTAATAAATTAAAAGCGCATTGCCAAGAGCAAGGCGACGAAGACGGTTTGCTATACCAACAAATGCGCTCAGTAATGAGCATTGCTAATAAGCATAAAAACCAGTTACGCAGAGCCAAACTCTCTGACGAGCTTGCACAAAGCCTCGATAAAGGCGCGTTTAATAACTTATTTGAAGCAAAGCAATTTGCATTAGAGCGCGAACGCCACCGCTTACAAATACAACTAAATAATTCTCCTAATTTAACTGAAGATGATAAAGCTGCAATTCAAGAAAAAATCATCATGGTAACTAAGTCGATAAAAGAACAAGGCTACAGCTCACTACTTATCGATTTTGAAGAGGTACACGATGATAATTAAACAACTTACCCTTGAAAACTTTGGTATTTATCAGGGGCGACACGAAGTTGATTTAACCACCGCAAAAAATAAACCTATTATTTTATTTGGTGGTTTAAACGGCGGCGGTAAAACAACCTTTTTAGATGCATTGCAACTCGTGCTTTATGGTAAACATGCGAAGTGTTCTAACCGTGGGCATCAGTCTTATAGCAGCTTTTTAAGCAGCACCAAAAACCGTTATGTTGGCGATCACGACACCGTTGAGATTTCACTTACGTTTACACACACAACCGATACCACAACCAAAGAGTTTGTTGTTGTACGTAATTGGAAAACCAACACAAAAGACGTTAAAGACAAAGTAACGGTTTACTGTAATAAAGAAGAAGATAGCCACTTAAGCCAATACTGGGATGAGTTTGTAAATGAGTTTATTCCACTTAGCCTGTCTGACTTATTCTTTTTCGATGGCGAAAAAATCGAAAACCTGGCACACCCAGACAGAAGCGCCGATTTAATAAAAACAGGTATTGAAAACTTACTTGGACTAGACCTTCTTTCGCAACTGCATATCGATTTAAATAACGTTGAGCGTAAGCGTAAAAGCGATAATTTAGAAAGCAGCGTAATTGCCAAAGTTGAAGCCTTAGAGGCTGAAATTGGCGACCAATCAACACTTGTTTCAAATCTTAAAACAGAAATAGCAGCGCTCGAAAAGCGCGCTAGCGATACTAATTTAAGTATTAATAAAGCCCGTCAAAAGGTTCGCTCTGCGGGCGCTCACTTAATTGAAGAGCGCGACTCTATTAAATTTGAACTCGGTGCTATTGAAGAAAAGCTCAAAGCCAATTTAGCCGAGCGCGTAAAATTGGATGCCGGATGCGGACCGCTTGGTTTAATACCTAATTTAATTGCAAGCACACAAGCACAAATTATAAAAGAAGAGCAAGCAGTACAAGCTAATGTTATTCAAAGTGCTATTACTGAGTACGAAACCACAATTACCCAAACGCTAATTAACGAAAATGTGCCACAAAGCGCACTTAAAGCGCTTAATAATAAAATGGCTAGTTTGGCTAAAGAGCGTGAAGAGCTCGCCAATACAGAATGCTACATTGGCAGTAATGCGGCCATTTTTAATGGCCTTGATGAAAAAATTGCGCAAGATAAGTTAGAGCGTGAAAACTTGCTAAAAGCTCGCGAAGGGCTCCTCGAGCAACAAGCATTGTTTGATAAAAAGTTAGAGTCGATCCCTGATTATGAAACTGTGCAACATTTATTGAGTGAACTTTCAGGGCTCGAAGCCGAGCTTAAAAACGATTTTGTTTTAATAAAACAAAAGCAGCAATTATTACAGCAAGCGCAAGCGCGCGACGAAGTATTAAACACTCGCTACGCAAACCTGCTAACCCAGCAAAGCAAAGACACGTTTGAGCAAAAACGTGCAATTCAAGTAGCAGAACATATTGGTAAACTTAAAAATACCATGAAGTCATTTGCAGATGAGTTAATACGTGAAAATGTAACAGGGCTTGAAGAGCACATAACAGCTAAGTTTTTTGATCTTTCCCGTAAAAACAACTTAATTACCAGCGTTAAAATTTGCCCAGATTCATTCAAACTTACGTTGCTTGACACCAATAAAAAACCAATGTCGCCAAGCCGATTATCCGCTGGTGAAAGGCAGTTACTGGCTATCGCTATTTTATGGGGATTAGCAGAAGCGTCTGGTAAAGAAATCCCAACCGTTATCGATACTCCACTAGGGCGTTTAGATGGTAAACACCGTACTAAGTTAATTAATAACTACTTCCCTAAAGCGTCAAGCCAAGTGATTTTACTATCCACTGACGAAGAAATAACAGGGCAATATTACACGCAATTAAAGCCTACTATTTGCCGTGAATACCACATTAATTACAACGAGCAAGAACAAACCTCAACCTTTACTGAGGGGTACTTTTAATGAATACCACACTCCATACAATTGACTCAATTAAGCTCTCTGAAAAACAAAAGCAGCAACTCGTTCGCCTTAAAAGTAAAACAGGCATCGAAAACTGGAACGTATTATGTCGCTGGGCGCTTTGCATGTCGCTCGCTGAAGACTCAATACCACCTGTTGAGGAGATCCCCTCAGACAGTAACGTAGAAATGAGCTGGAAGGTGTTTGCAGGTGAATATGCCGATGTATATTTAGCCGTGCTGCGTGAAGCTTATCAAAAACAAAGTGCACACCTAGAAGGCGTACACTTTGGCGATTTTGTTAAGTTACATTTAAATCGTGGGATTAGTTTTTACCAAAACCAGTTATGAAATCTCTGAGTCTGTAAACAATGGTAAATATTTATATATTTTTGAGAATTGGATAATTTCTGATGGAGGTATTATACTCTCCATCTTTCTCATAGCTCCCTTTGATGCTTTGGGCATTATCTCCAACAAAGCTTTAATTTCTTTCATAGTTAAACTTGGGACTTCGATTTGATAATATTCTTTGTCATCGCAATAAAAATCAAATGCATCTAAGCGAGTATCTTCTATCTTAGCTAGATCTTTTTCATTATTAAAAAATGTAAAACCAAGTGTGGACATCTCACAACCATCTTGATAATTAAAATTAACAATTTGCTTAAACTGTATCTTCTCCGAAGCGCCTCTGTTCTTAATTTCAAGCCTTTTAGTCAAGCAATTAATTATAATCTCTCGTAAAAGTCTTGAATAATCATCCCACTTTTTCAAACCTCTCAGCTCTAGCTTGTGCGGGAGATAATTTTCGCCGTGAACGTCTCGAAGATACCTTTCAAGTTGTTCTTTCTCTGAGGTTATATTCGGATATTTATTCCTTAACTCCAAAGACTTCAATGGTCTACTGTTGTAACTAATAAATAATACACTCCCAGTCTCTAATCGTTCGGCCAAAGATGCTATATCAGCTAAACAACTTTCTTCGAGAAGACCATCAAAATCCAGCCATATAATTGATTTATTTTTATTTAGTTGTAAATTAGGCAAAATATCAGAGGACATTCCATACATCATTTCGATGCAATTAAGGGGTTTATTGAAATCATACTTTTTACGGTTCCCCTCATCACCTTCAATACTTATCAATTTATTTATATGAAGGTACTTATGAAACATTAAAAAATCTGTGAAAAATTTAGAACCAAAGCCTACATAAGTATAATCACTCATCGGAAAATTAGACGAAAAACGAATCAATATATCTCGAAGCATTTTTCTTTCTATATTTTTTGCAATCCTAGTTGAGTAGTTGATTTTTCTTGAACTATTCATTCTAACACTCGAAATCTAAGTAGTAGTCAAAAGTTAGTTTCCCTGCTTCACTTGCACTACTTGCTCCAGTTGCTTCCTTTACAAGGCTAAGCTTTTCCATTTCAACCTGATAAGAAACTGTCCCATATTTAGCTGCGCTAGCTTCCATTTTTTCTGGTCTAATAAACTCAGCTTGCTCAGTATTTGCAGCGCTGTAAATGCTGACTGTTTTTGCATTGCTTATTGCTAACTCAAGGACTTGATCATTTTTTTCGAGCCTATTTTCAGCAACTTGTTTTCTCTCGGCCTCCCTTTGATTTAAGAATTTAATTACTGGCTCAATAGCTCTTATCATCAATTTATTAGCAAACCTATATACAGAGCTATCTATGTCAACACCGGTTTTAGTCGTTGTCCAAGGTAGCTTTGAGGAGTCAGAGGACTCAAACTCAACAACGCCTCTGAAGAATGCAAATCGGTCATGGTATTTAGGTATGCTATTTGTGCCCCATAAACTTTTAAAAGTTTTCTCTGCATTTTCAACTAATCGTCCGTTACAAACGATATACCAACCACCTTTTATTAAATCCTGTTCTGCAACACCAGCCCTTACAGTAATATCCACACCATCATAAGTTTCTTTTAAATAAACACTTCCTAGCTCTTCAGATTGTTTAACTTTTATATCGTAATGTTCTACTGGATCGCCATTTATAAAAATTTTTAAACCTTGGTTAATTCTCTTGAAATAAGCAATTGCAACCTCCTCTTTGAATAACCTTATAAACTCATTATCCTCAAATTGCTCACTCACAGAAGGAAACAAGTCAACTACTTCAATGTAAGTCCCTTCTGGCTTATTAGGTTTTGTAATTTCTAATAAGTTAAATTCCCACTTATCCGCTGTCGCTGCTAGCCATTCGTTAACATTTACTTTTAACTCAAATGCCCCAGAAGAGAAAATAGAACGAACAGTAAAGTTGTTACCTAACTTAAAAAGAGTACGTTTCATACCAACGCCAAATTGACCTACAGAATTAGGTGTTTGACGTAAAGCCTTGGAATCACGCCCGAACCGGAAAGCATAGTGTTTTGCAATATCAATATCGAAACCACCACAATTATCTTCTATTCGAAATTCATCCTTACTTAGTGTAATAAAAATCTCTTTCCCCATAAGACTTTCATTATCTAATGAGCAAGCAGCATCGACGCTATTGTCAATCAAATCTAAAATAGATCTATTAAGAGGAATATCTCTTGTTAGCATCGATATAAAAAAATCTTTTGTAGGATTTGCATCAACTGCAATATTTTTCATTTTAGGCTCTCTTTATTATATTTTACTCTTTAAACCAAAGTCGCTGTTCTTTGTAATACTTCGCACCTTCGTTTATCAAAATACCCGTTACTGTTGTATCTGTATCTATACCAGTTAAAGCATGCACTTTTGCATTGATTTCTATAATGCTCATTGGCTTAGTCATACCATCTAATATTTTTCTCACGGCCTGTGCATTTGTATAACGTCTAGTGTCATCCCCCCAATCCGCAAGCCCGAGGAACATAGAGCGACCAAGATAAAAACGCGCATCCTGTTGCGCTAAGCTCAGTAAGGTATAACTTTCTGGTAATTCTAAACCTAAGTTTATTTTATCTAAAAAGTCTTCGACCTCAGTAACATGAATACCTTTTCCCTCATTTTTCAAGTGGTTATACAGAACATTTAAGTACTGAGTGATATTTTCAGGCTCAATACTAATGTCTCTTTCGTAAAGCCCCCATGTATCAGGACCTACTTGTAGCATTCTCTCAGTTGGCTGAATTTGTAAAGAGTCATGCACTCCCCTTACAACCTCTAACCGGGCCTTAATTTCTTTACCTTTTAATGGTTTTCCTGCGTCTTCCAATATTTTTGTAAAAGCATCAGCCATATCAACTCTATCAGATGGCTTTTGCCCAGAGTCTGCTCTTGCCCAAACATTTTTATTTAAATATGTAAGTTCGTCACAATCTTCAAGAATTATATTTAAAATATACATATCGAGATCTTTAGGTAATGCTGGGAATTTCTCTTTTAAATATGTAAGCAACTCAGTGACATGCCACTGTTTTGCTAAAGGTCCTTCGTAAAGCGTTTTGGCAACAACTGTGCGAATATGGTTGCATATTAAGTCTGAAATAGGATTAAATTTAGGTAAACCGTAAGTACCACGACCAAAAAGTTTAGCTCCGAGCCTTGCCAACGAATTATGTGCGGTTCTTACATCCACTTTTTTACCTAACAGTGCAGATGCCCTCTCCGCTAGTTCACTGTAGTGTAATGGTGATTCTGCTTGCTGCAATACAGTAAAAACGGCACTTTCACTTGACTTGCCATAAGCAATTAATACTTCGTCCTCAGAATTGAACTGCAAGGTATCATTGAAAGTGTCTAATAAAACAGGTAACAGCTCTACCGCGCCTTTACTTTCTAAATCAGCTTTAAATATTAGTTTTATATCGTCTCTAGTCCAGCGGCACTCACTTGCTTTAGCTCTTAGTGACTTTCTAAAACCACTAATAAGGCTATCCCAGTCATCCTGGCTAATCCTCGAAATTACTACGGCGCCATTTATAGTTAATAGCTGTATTTGATTCTCTGAGAAAAGTTGAATTATTGCCGCTAAGTGTTGGTAATTTCCAATAAAACCTGAAAACCAATCATCTTCAACTTCTAGCATTTCTAGATATAAAGGTTGATCCCTATCTATCAATAAATTACCAATTTTTATGGCAATACAATCATCCCAATATTCAGTATCTATAATTTTACTAATATTCTTTTTTTGTATTTGCCGTATGCGCTCTCTGGTCACGCCAAGTAAACGCCCTACCTCTTCTAAAGTTTTTATTGGCTCTTTATAACCAGTACGGTATTCAAGAATAAGCCTCGCATTCTCACTTAACAACGCTAATGAGTTTTCAAAGTGTTGTTTGAGTGGAACTTGTTTTATATGCTCAAATGTATAATCGTCCGATTGATTCTCATATTCTGAAGTAGGGCCATTTATTATATTATACGGTTCAGTTAAGTTGGTATTTTTTAATGAAGGATTTGGAAGCTGAAAAGTTAATTTGACAGCACTTGCTATTAACAATTCACACAAGTCTTTGGCTGATTTTTTCCCAAAGTTAGGCCAACTAAGCATGTCAGGGAGTGAAATACCAATTGCATCTTTTAAAAAGAAAATACCTTGAATACTAAACACATTACTCGTTCTTACAGTTAAACCTAGTTGGCTAATATGTGCATTTAGGATAGGTGATGGAAGCAGAGGTATAAGCTGGCTTGGATCCTCAGTATCTATTGATAGCTTGAGCTGTTCAAACCTTATTAAATCTAACTCACGGCTAACTTGATCAGTAATCTCATGCCTCTTTTCTAAATACGTTTTGTCATCAAAAATAAGTAACTTTAAACATTCACTTTCCAAACTAGGGTTTTCATCTTGTAATACTTTTAACCAACCAGTAAACTCCCTTTTAGCACTTAATGCATAAAACAATCCATTGCTAGTTTTTCCAAATATTTTATTTGATGATGAATGGCTATAGTCTGAATCTTTACAATGCCTATTCAGTTCAACGTTTAAAACACTAATTGGTTTTTTTGCACCAAAATTGAAAAGGTTACGATCTATAATATGTCCGTAAATCTCCTCTTTAGACATAGATTGAGATGTTGACTCCAAGACTTCTAAAGCCGCAGAAGTAATCGTATAATTTGCTTCTGTCTTAGCGCTAGTTTCCTGTACTACATTTTCCGTTACAGGGAGGTCATCCTCTATCTCAATATCGTAACCAAAGCCTGACAGCAATTGATAAAGGGGTATTTTACTATTATTTGCGACCTTATTACTTGTTCGGTACTCTGCAGGTAAGGCCCACTTTACACTTGAAGAAACAAGTATACTTTCCTTGAAGTGTTCGATTTCCTCATAACTCGGTACTTTTGGACGCATAAAGCCAATATGTATAATACCGACCTTATTAAACATTTTTTCGTTGCTCCACAAAGTGTAGATCGAGTTAAGCTCTCGATGAACCGTCACATCAACAGAGCCATTATCATTTACAATACAAAAAAACATCTTTAGTGCTGACATACCTTAAGTCCTATCCGAAAAATATTCAGCGTAAGGTAGCTCACCTGTTGACTGGAATTGTTGATAAAACTCTTTTATACCTTGCTCAGCTAGTTGCTCGATATAACTGTATATTGACACCTCTTTTGAGTGCATACCTAAGCATTCGACCACGGTAAATAATGTTTTATCAGGGTCTAATTCACTGACTCTAAATACAGAGTTACTTTTATCTTCAAGTGGCTTAGGAAGTTTGTTCTCCTTTATGCCTAAAGCAACAGCGAGCCTATAAATATCAAATTTAATTAATTTATATGATTCATTTTTGGCATCTTCACTCGGATTTAATTCCATTAACAATTCATCTAATTGTTGTGCTGTTAATGGTGTTAACCCTATACGATTAGGCTCATTCATTAGTTACTCCTTACTATACGTGACTCTGTAGCCGAAATTCTGTGGATTTGATAGCGTGCTCCGATACGCTCAGCAAAGTTAGATAAATCGCGGCTTGGATCAATTTCGCCCTCATGTACAAGCAATACAACTTGTTCTGCCATTTTAGGTAAGTATTTAAGTACATTACTTCTGTGGTTAGGATCTAAACGACCTAGTGGTGTATCCATAACAATTGGACCGCTTTTTCTAGCGGTTTTATTTAGCCCATCAATTAAAGATAAAGCAACAATTTGCTCTGCACCTGCACTACGCTCTTTAAGTACATTACCGGTATGATCAAGAATAGATAAACCATAATTATTGTTTATTTCTAAGCCAGCATACGTTTTTTCTGTAGTAAGCTGACTGAATGCATTTGAAGCAAATGTCTCAACTTGTCCTCTTAAAGCATCTCTTAATTCGTTAATACCTGCTTTAAATACCGCCTCTAAATTCTGATATAGATTGACGCGAATTGTACTTGATTGCCCTTCGCTTCCTGAACTTTTTGATATTAATGTCGATATATGTGCTTGGGTTTCAGACAATTTATTTAATTGAGTTTTTCTATCTTTTATATCGTTCTCAAGCTTAAATAATTGATTACCAAGCCTGTCTTTCTTTTCTCTTTGTCGCATTATCTGCTCGGTGTCGAAGCCTCTAATCTCTTCTTGAATTTCATCAATCTGAGTTTCAATTTTTATTACAGTAACTTGAGCTTTTCTTCTTTTAGTGACTAACTCACAAATTCGGCTACATTCATTATGCGACTTAACTTTAGTTAATTTATCTATTTGAAGATTTATGTCCGTAACATCATCAAAATTTACCATAGACAATTCGGCTTCAGCTTTTAGTTCTTCTATCTTAGCTTTTATGCCATCAAGCTCTTCTCGTGGAATAGTTTGAGTACATGTAGGACAAACCGGGTTCGCTAAGCTTTTTTGCAATTCTGATATTTTAGAATCTAATACAGCTTTATTATTTGCAGCTGACATTAAAGAATTTCGCTTTGATTGCAAGTTAGATATTAATGGCTCAACGCCTTTAAATAAAACATCTTTCCAGGCATCTTTGAATAACTTTCTCTGTTCGTCCGCATCATATGCGAGTTGCTCTTCAACCTTTTTTAGCTGCGCCTTTAATGCATCTAACTCGTATTTTTTTCTTTGCACAGCTTCAGTATTTTTTAGCTCTTCTTCAATATCATCTATTTGTTTTTGAACATCACGCTGTTGTATTTCAAGGTCTTGTACATCCTTTTCTAAAGTTGCTTGTTTTGCCTCATTAACTCTTTGCTGCTCTGCATACGTTTTTGCATCTGAAGAGTTTTTTGCATCTCTGGTTTGTATTCTTCTTGCATCTGTTAATAATTTAGAAAATTCATTTCTGCCATTAACTAAGGCTGGTACACCCAAAGCTTGCTCTATGTGCTCTTTGATTTTCTCGCCTTGCTCACTCTGTTCAACAAGCAGGTTTTCATACTCTTGAAGTAGCTCACCATCAAACAAGAAAAAACGTGATATTTCTTCAGGTGTTACTTGGTTAATTTCATTAATTATTGAGTCACCATTTATAACTTGGTTATCAATTTTTAACCCTATTGACTCTTCAAAGTCACCATCGTTTCTTGGTATAGAAACATGCTCTTTTTTGTTTAGCTGCCTACGAAGCTCATATTGTTTTCCCTCATGACTAAATTTAAGCTTAATCGACATACTCCAGTCATCTTCTGATGCAGCAATACTATTAATCAAATTAAGCCGTGGAATTAGTCGCATATGTCGACCCAAGGCCAACCCATAGAAACCCCAACGTATTGAGTTCAAAAAGCTTGTTTTACCTCGCATGTTATCCCCAAAAAGTAACATCACATTTTGAGTATCATGCTGTGGGAATTCAATTTTCTGCTCCCCTTTGTATGGCATAAAGTTTTGAATGACGATTTCTTGAAGTTTCATATTAACTTGCTTCCTTGTTTTTCAACTACGGACTCTTCAACTATTGCTTTGACTTTATCCAGAGTATTTCGATCTTTATCGTATTGATGATCTTTTTGTACTTGATAACAATCTTTAATTAGCTGCTTATCTAACTCTAGATTTAACTTTGAATTTAGTTCTAATAAGACTGTAAGTGGGTCGCTTTTATGTGTCATGATGTTTCTTCCTCTATACCATCAGAGTCTAATAATCCAACTTCTTCAGGATCAATACCTAATTCAATAGCAATATTAATTAACTTGTTTGAACCAGATTTATTAATGGCTGTTTTTGAAAACTGAATACTTCTTTGTAGCTCACTTTTTAGCAACGATAATTGCCCTGGCTCACTTTCTAAACAAACAGGAACCATTACTGCGTCAAAAATAACTGCTTTATATTTTCCGGGACAAGTTCGTAATACCCTCCCCCTTCTCTGGATAAATTGTCTTGGGTTTTGCGATGATGCTAGAATAATTGCGTGAGAAATTTTTGGGATATCCACGCCTTGATCTAAACAGCGAATAGAAACCATTATTCCTCCAAATTGCTTAAACCAGTCTAATGATGCTGCAGGATCACCTTCCATGTTTGTATGGTATTCGCAAGGTGAGTAACTTTTAAGCATAAGAGCTTCCATTACCTCTTTTAATTGATATTGGTCTTCGCAGTAAACAAGCCAACTTTCACCATCTTTATAATTTTCAATAATTGTTTTAATTGCATAAGGCACTTTTGATTTTGCTTTTTTTGCTATGCGTGCTCTTTGAATCAACATGTTCTGCAATTTTACTGAGGGGACAGGCTTACCCGTATCATCTCTTTTTGAGCGAGCAAACTCCTTAGAAATTTCTTTAGTTGCAGTTTCCCAAGCCTCAGATTCTTCAACTGTAAACCTTATCGCTTCAGGCAAGTACTCATACTCAACTAGTCTGCCACTTTTGATTGCATCTATTAAGGTAAAAGGTGGTTGAACTATAGGTCCAAAATAATCAATTATTTTTTGTGTCCCAAAAGCATCACTATACCTCGTAGGTGTTGCGCTAAGACCAAGCTTTTTACCAGCTCGAATAGATAGCGCTTTAGAGTTTTCGATACTACCAATTTCATGCACTTCATCTGCAACCACCATAAGGTGATTTCCATCAGCAAGACCATTGATGAAATCATTTAATCTTGCTGTTGGCATCGTTGCTAAAACAATCCTTTTCCCTAGCCCTTCACCTAGTTGAGTAAAATGATAAAGCCTCCGATTTTTTCGCCATCGGTTATATCCATCACCTGCTTTTAAAATTATAGCGTCAGGCAACTCTTGTTTTATTTCTTCAGTCCACTGTTTGTGTAAGAGACGGTCAGGAACAAGAACAATTGCAACGCCACCATTTAACAGGTGCTCTTTTAAAGCTGTTAGTGCAGTAAAAGTTTTACCGCTGCCGGTGGCATGTTCGAAAATACCTTGGTAGTTTTGCGTTTCCCATGCCTCTAAAGCTGCTACCTGATGAGGTAGTGGCTTTCTCTTATGTGATAGAGACAATGATCTTTTCTTCTCATATTCATTACCAAGTGAAAAGTAATCGGTAAGTTTTTCTGTATCTATTTCACCTAGAGAGTTATAAGCTTTTGCCTCTAATCTATTTTTTGCGACTAAAGGGAAATCGATTATTTCAAGCTCTTCAACTTGATTAGCCCATAGTTTTTCAAAATATCTTTTATGCCGTTCTACTTGTCGCTCATCTCTTCCATCCTTCCAGCTGCAAAATACATCTAGTGACTCATAATTACCTCGCTCATGCCAGCCACTCCATGTTTCATTTACCGAGCCTTTAAAAGAAACTGAGGAAGTATTACTGGTTAATATTCCAAGCTTTTCATGATAAATACCAGTTGAATTTTTCCTGAATGCTATTTTTACTTGCATTATATTTAACTTGATAAGTGTTGCTAAAGCTTCTGTGTTTTTAATTAATCTAGGATCACTTAACAAAGTATCAACTGTGTGAATTATTTCCTGGTTAGCTTTTTGAAGGTTCCTTCCATAACCTTGCTCTAACGCATCAATGTCTGCTGCTGATAAAGACGGCGAGCATACGAGTTGAATTTTCCCGCCTTTACGAGCAAAATTTATTAGCTCAGGGCCAATAAGCAAAAATACTGTGGAGCTGAAGTATCCAACTGAACGTTGATATACATCACTTTGATTAAGGCACGGAAGATAAAAGTCAGTGACTAAATTAGCCTCTCCTGTCCTATACTCTTCCTTCAAGTCTAACGAAGAAAACATTATACTTTATAGACCTTTTTAGCTGAAGGTAGGCATGGTTTGTACGCCCTATATACTGTAGAAACGGCATAAGGTGATGATTTTGATAAAACGCTAAGGGCTTCTTTCAACCGCATAATCAATCTTCCAATATTAAAGCGGCTGTATAAACCACTCCTTGGTTTGTACTATTTAACTCACGTTTTTATTAAATAGTGTACTCATACTATTAATTTACATTAATAAAACTAATAAATATAGATGGTTAGACAACAAAAACCTAATACAGGTACTTAATGTAATTAACTACTCGATATACCACGACATAATTGGCATGTATTTACGGTTTATAAATGCGCCCCCTTATGTAAAAAGCTAAACCTACTCCCCTTCCCCCGTTATTTTGCCCGAAAAGGCGTAATTAATGAGTAACAACACCGCATGGATGTGTGTTAAGCCATGACCTGCTGAGGATGACGAATGCACAATATTTATGCTGCTATAAGTCGTATTTTTAAAATGATATAAAAGCGGTGATAACTAAATTACGTCGATAATAAAAACCGATTTAAAAGCTCATTTACATGAACGAAAAAGACAAAAATAACTTATTGTTAATTATTTTTGTTCCTTTTATGTACTTTTATCTTTTATCTCTATTAAAAGCTGCATATACTTACATTAAGTAAGGTTACTTACGCAGGAGGCATACTATGAAAAGGATAATGACAATCATACTTGGTTTATTGTTGCTCGCCTCTAAGCCAGTACACGCATGCGATAGAACTTTTAACGTAGGTATACACGACAATTTATGGGCGCCCTATGTTTCAAAAAGCAATGACAAAGTAACAGGCTTAGAAGTTAAAGCGCTTGATCTTATATTTGAAAATTCTAAGTATTGTTATAACATAATACAATTAGCGAATACCAAACGCGCTTTAACAGAGCAAAAAAAAGGGGTAATCGATTTAAGTTGGGCAATTACTTACACCCCTCGCCGAGCCCGGTTTTTTAACTTTACGACAACCTACCGTGATGAAACCTTACGTTTATATACCCATATAGACAACACGCAATCGATGGCTAATTTAGCCGACATTATTAATAACAATATGACAGTGGCCGCTAATATTGGCAGTTATTACGGTGATGAGTTTGAAGCATATAAAGAAAGCCACCCGAGCCAAATCATTTATATAAACTCGGCTAAAAAGCGTTTTGAAATGCTTGATTTAAAACGAGTAGACTATGTAGCTGAAGATGCACGTGTTGGTGATTTTTATTTAAAAAACTCATTTTCATTAAAAGCGACAAACCTACCTCCGTTAAATCAGAGTGTTGTGCGTTACGCCTTGAGCAAAAGCAGTACCAGCCAAGAAGATGCTGATGCTATTAGTAAACTTATAGAAAGTAAGGCAGATCAACTCAACACGTTATTTAAAAATTGAGGTAGTAAAGAAGACACTGAGGTTTATTTTGACTTTAACTTCTTTTGTATCGTTTAATTAAAGTTTAACCCACCATTAAAATTTAATATTCCCTCGTAATGCTTTAGTTTGTCCGTGTTTTGTTTTTTTATCCATGCGTTTACGCTGAGAGTTGCGGCTCGGCTTAGTGGCTCTGCGTGCTTTATTTACCTTTGTTGCATTGAGAATGAGCTCTTTTAAGCGGTTAAGCGCGTCTTCACGGTTTAACTCTTGTGTACGATGGCTTTGCGCCTTAATGATTAAAACCCCCTCTTTGGTAATGCGTGAGTCGTTTAATTTTAATAAACGTTCTTTGTAAAAATCGGGGAGTTTTGAGCGGTTTATGTCAAAACGTAAATGTATGGCACTGGCTACTTTATTAACATTTTGCCCACCGGCTCCTTGAGAGCGAATAGCGGTAAGCTCTAATTCCCATTCATCTATTGTGACTGTATTTGAAATTGTTAACATCGTGTTCAGCTGTTTTCCGTAAAAATGCATTATATCATTTGTATATATATTTGTAATATTCAACTATCGCTGGTTCGTTGCTAGCTCGTTATAGTGACGCTAATTAACATAAAATGCATAAAAAAGTGTTTTTTTGTTGGCATTACCTGCAAATTAGTTTCTAATTACTACAAACTTACTAATAGGAATTCATTAATGAAAAAGTTACTTTTATCTGCCAGTTTACTTGCTATGAGCTTTTCAAGCGCAGCGTTTGATTTTAGCGAAAGCGAATTACAAAGCTACATGTCGGCACTACCGGCTGTTTCTAGCTGGGCTGATAGCCAAGACTCTTTAGAAGGCTTTGATTTAACCAGTATGCTAGGTGGTGTTGCCAGTGATACAGCGCAAAGCTCTATGATAAGCGGTGCAATGAGCATGCTTAAAGAGCAAGAGCTATATCAAAGCTTTGCTACTTTAACCTCAAGCTATGGTTTTACTCCTGAACAGTTATTAACTGTTGGTACAGAAGTATCTATGGCTTATGTTGAAAACTTAAAGTCTGGTTTATCAACTGAAAATCAAGAAACTGCAAATACAGTTATGGGTGGCTTAAGCGCATTAAAGAGTAAAGATACAAGCTCATTAATGGGTGCATTTGGTGGTTCATCAAGCGAAGAAGAGTCGGTAGTAAGCGAAAGTAACTTAGAACTTGTGAATGAGTACATGCCACAACTACAAAAGTTATTTACTATGCTATAACATTTATAGAATATTAAAAAAGCAGCTTATTAAGCTGCTTTTTTTTGTGCCTTATAATTAATTTTAAGACACAAAAAAAGCGCCTTAGGCGCTTTTTTTTATTTTTACTTTAAAAGTAAAAATTATACTGGCGTGATGTTATCAGCCTGTGGACCTTTTTGACCTTGTGAAAGAGTGAACTCTACACGTTGGCCTTCAGCTAAAGTTTTGAAACCTTCGCTTTTGATTGCTGAGAAATGTGCGAAAACGTCTGGGCCATTTTCTTGCTCGATGAAACCAAAACCTTTAGACTCGTTGAACCACTTAACTGTACCTGATACGATGTTAGACATTGTAATATCCTGATATAAAATTTAATAAATGCCCATGTGGGCGGGTGTAGCAAAAAATGAGATGGTACTTAAAAACTTCAGGACGGTACTACAAGTAATACTTATACAACAACGAAATAAAGATTTAAAAATTATCATGCTTTCTTTCTAGCTGCGGCCTACTATAGAGATTTTCAGCTCGTTGTCAAGTTAAAGTTCGTTACATATTTTATGTTGTACTAACTGCTTGTGTAATAAGCGACAAGATTAGTTATTTTACTTGTCGCTTATTATTTTTTAGGCTTGTTTATTAGGTTGGTTATTTACTGCGGTTAATACTGCCTTAGCGCCATATACAATACTTCGATTACGACCTTTTAACTTCGCTTGGTAAAGCGCAGTGTCGGCATTGTTTAATACATGTTCTAAGGTAATACCATCTTTAGGCCAACTGGCAACACCTAACGATATATTCATATTGCCAACAGGGTCTATCGGGGTATTGGCAATCTTTTCACGCACTTTTTCGGCAACGATTAACGCATTTTCGCTGCTCGTATTCGGTAATACCATAACAAACTCTTCTCCCCCCATACGGGCAACAGTATCGTGTTCACGGGCTATGTTTTTTAAATGTAATGTAAGCTCTTTTAAAGCTCTGTCACCTACACTATGGCCATGGGTATCGTTAATGCGTTTAAAATAGTCTATATCTATAGCCAACACGCTGAAGGGTTCTTGTTTAACAATTAATGTTTGTAAAATGTAATCTAAACTGCGACGGTTATGTGCACCGGTCAAGGGATCGGTTCGAGAGTCCTTTTCAAGTTTTCCTATTTGCGTTTGCAATAAGTTTACACCGACTAACATGGCCTGTTTTAATTCTGCACTTTCAAAATACCAAGATTTAACTTTATTTAGCGACTCAGGCGTTGCGGGATGATCTAAAGTACGAGCTGTATCGGCTAACTGTTGTAATGGTTTTGAAATAAGCTGCGCTAAAAACCAAATTAATAAGAAAGTAAGCACACCCATAGGTAACGTGCGGTATATTACCTCGCCTATTAAACCATCTAACGAGTGAAGGGTTGAGTTTACCGGGCGCTGCGAAATAACCCCCCAGTTTGTTGTGTTTACTGGCGCAAAGCCTGCAAGCATTTCAATATCATTTGTATTGGTGACCCTTAAAAAACCACTTTGCCCCGTTAAAACCATGTCAACGGCTTTATTACCTGTGACTTGAGTGCCAATCCGCGTTTCATTAGGGTGGTACAATATACGCTTTTGCGAATCGACTACATATAAATACGAACCATCTTGTTGATAGTGTCGTCCTAATAGATCGTTAAGTACACTGCGCTCTTTTAAATATAAAGTGCCGCCAATCAATCCTAAATAACGACCGTTATTATCAAATAAAGGGTGTGAAATAAAAATAAGCAAGTTATTAGCTATCGATACAAAAGGCTCACTGATTAAAGGCTTGCGCGCAGCAAGAGCTTGCTGCGACCCTGTTGATGCTAAAACTTTACCCTTTACTTGTAATGTATTAGGAGAGGTGGCAAGTACAACCCCTTTAGCATCGGTGATCACAACTGAATTAAAACTATTTGTTTGTAAGCGAAGGCGATCGGCTTCTTGAGTTAAATAGTCAGTATTTTTAATATTGCCTTCGATTAATTTAGCGCTGTAACTTAATTGTTGTTGCGCATCTTTTAAAAAGTTTTCGGTAGCAGACACTAGCTTAGTTGCATAAGCATGATTTACTTCTAAATTATGCTTTATTAACTCCTCACGCTGTACTTGATAGCTTGAGTAAAACCCATTTATTAATGTGATAATGGCTGCGGTAAACGCTAAAAATAAAATTAAGCGTTTTATGTTTATAAAAGGGTGTAATAAATGGGACAAATGGGCACCTAGGTTATTAAAAAAACTTTAAGTTAGATTAATGAAAAATTCGCATTAACAAAACAGTATTTAAGCACTACTTTTTTTTAAAAAGTAATGTATAAATACCATACACAAAAAGTGTCGTTATAGCGAATGGTTTATAGGAAGTCAGTATTAGGAAGGGCTTTAAAACCGTATTAGCAATACGGCTTTTACTCGCCAAAATACAAGATATAATACAAGCTTTTATAGCTTGATATAATTGATAAAAGTAAAATTATTCGTTAAGAACAGCTGGAGAGAGTACACAACAATTTCGACCATTCGATTTTGCTTGATATAACGCTTTGTCGGCACATTTAAATACAGAGTTAATATCATCACCATGAAATGGCCAATGTGCTATACCAATAGAAACAGTAATGTTGCCAATCGTTTCAAATGAAGTATTTGCTATTCTTATACGTAACCGCTCTGCGATTACTATTGCGCTATCCCTATTTTGATTAGGTAATATTAACATAAATTCCTCACCGCCCACTCTAGCAACAATATCGTCTTTACGAGACATTCCTTCAATTACTTTTACCGCTTGATACAGCGTTTTGTCACCAATATCGTGTCCAAAGTTATCGTTAATACGTTTAAAGTGATCAATATCAATTGTGAGTATAGTGAACTCCGTCGTATTTAAAACTAAGTTCTCTAATGCTAAATTAAGGCTTCTTCTGTTTTGAGCGCCTGTTAAGGGGTCAAGCAATGCTTCATTTCTTAGCTGCCCCATTTGTAATTGTACCGTATTTGCACCTTTTAGCATCGCGCCCTTTAACCGCTTACTTTCAAAATACCATGCACTTACCTTGTTAACCGACTCGGCGGTATCAACATCGTTTAAAAGGGCAACCTTATCGGCAAGTTGTTTTAATGGCCGCGAAATGTAATGAGCAAATATTCCAACCAGTATAAATATAATCAGCGCTGAGGGTAAAGTGTGCCAAATAATAGCCATGACCTGATCGCTAACCGACGAAAGCGTAGCCGAAACGGGACGCTGGGCAATAACTCCCCAATTCGCTCGTTTTATAGGTGCATATCCGGCTAACATTTCTATATTTGAATTATTCGTTATTGGTTGTGCTCCTGTTTCGCCAGCGGTAACCGCATCAAGCATAGGATTGCGTGCTAAACGAGTTCCGATGAGTGACTCATCGGGATGAAATAAAATGCGCCGACCTTCATCAACTACGTAAATAAAAGAGCCGCCTTCATAATAATGCTGTTTTAATAATTTACTGAGAATATTGGTTTCTTTTAAGTATAACGTCCCTCCGATGTAACCTAAGTAGACCCCCTTTTCATCAAAGATTGGTTGCGAAATAAATATAACCAAATTATTTGCAAACGAAACAAAGGGATTACTGATCAGTGGTTTTTTTGCCGCATAAGCTGCTAAAGAAGCCGCTGACTCAAGCTTTTTACCAATCATATTGGCAAATACCGGGGAGCTGGCCGCAACAACTCCACCTATACTAATGATGACCGAATTAAAGCTATCGGTTTGTAAATTTAAACGTTCGACTTCGCTTTTTAGTAGAGCTTTGTTGTTAATATTTTTTTCGAGGGTATGTGCGCTGTATTCAAGCTGCTGTTGTGCTGAATATAAAAAATTGTCGGTCGCTGAAGCTAATTTACTCGCATAAGCAAAATTCGCTTTTAAAGTGTAATTAATTAACTGCTCTTTTTGTACTTTATAGGTTGAGTAAAAACTTACAGTTAATAACGCTAAGGACGCCGAAAGTGCGAGTAATACAATTAACTTTTTTAAATTAAGTTTTAATATACTTTTTAATAACAAGTGACCCCCCAGCTCAAACTCTATTTGTAAACAATAGTACACATTCAAAGTATATAAAAGGTATTCTTTGTTGATTTACTTGCAGTAAGTTATTGGATAAAAAATAAAAAAGCCATTAACTCTCGTTAATGGCTTTTTGTATTAAGATTTTATATTATTTTGCGTTGTTTTTTCTACGACGGATAAATAACATTGGCGTTAATAGCGCCATAATCCAACCAAATGAACCACTTGATTTTTTGTTCACAATCGTAGCAGATGTAACTTCTGTATCAGAGTTTCCATTTGCATCGGTTACTTCTAATTGGAACGAAAGCACTGAATCATCAGAAACAGACGGCGCTTCAAAACTAATTGATGCAGCACTTGCTGAGAATGATACTGATGGACCAGCCAACTGTGTCCAAGAGTAAGTCAGTTCATCGTTATTAGCATCGCTAGAACCAGAACCATCAATAGTAACTGTGCTACCTTCTGTCGTAGAGGTAACAGCAGCAATTGATGCTACAGGTGCCACTTCAACAACACCAAAGCTGTATGTTGTTTCAACGGTGCTATCTTCAATGGTATTAGATAGTGTAATTTCTTGCTCAGTACCTGATGCTCTAGGTATAAAGTCAAAACCTACAACTAACGTTTCTGTAGACTCACCCGCTACGCGCGTAACATCCCATTGTACAACGTTATCTGTTACAACACCGTCGTTAGTAACGTTTTCAACTTCATGACCTGCAGGAAGCGTTGCAGTTAACGTGTACACTTTATCTGCATTGCTATAGTTAGGATCAATTTCAAAGCTAATTGCTTGCGCTTCACCTGGAGTCATAGTTTGCATAGAAGCAGCTAGGTCATCTGATACAACTTCAGTTACTTCATCAGCAGCGTAAGAGATAGTTAAAGGAATTTGTACCTGAGTATCGTCACCTGATTTTAATGATAACAGAGAACTGCTTGTTGAATTATCAGTCCAGTTTACTGTTAAATCGAATGAATCATCGTTTTCAGATACAGAAGCCGTTACGCTTTCACTCTTAGAGTCTTCATCAGTTAAAATGGCTGATGCTTTAATCACTACTTCATCAGTAGCTCCTTCAGCTGACGCTGTGTAGCCATCAACAACAATGTAGTATGTATCAGCTGGTAGATTTAAGAACGATACAGACTCGTTAGAATCGATACCAGCACTGCTACCGATGTTAGTGAATGCACTGTCCAATATACGTAAATCTACATCTGGAGCTGTTTCAGATGAAATGCTAAACACAACATTAGGTACAACTTCGTCAAACGTTAGAACAATGAAATCTAGGCCGCCGTCTGGTACAAACACTGTTTGCGGTTCAATTAAATCAGATGTTTTATCAAATACACCCACTTCAATATCACTTAATGATTTAGACATTAAATCGCTAAATGTGTAAGAACCTGAAGTACGTGATGCTGAAATCGAAAGAGAACTTGGTAAGTTATCTTCTGCTACTTGTACTGAAACAGGTAAGTGTAAATCAGGTAAACCCGCAGATGTTAGCTCTAGGCTACCAAAGTTCCAAACATCAGCAGCTGAATCAGAAACATCAGCGGTTACTGTTAATGTTTGTGTTTCGCCTGCTGCAATATCAAAGCTTGCTGGTGATACAGTTAAGTCCATCGTGCTGCTTGCAGAAACCGTGCTAGCCGTCCAGTTTGCATCAGTAGTTGCAGTGAAAGTACGTGTCCAAGTACATGTGTCAATACATTGAGTATTGGTCATTGAAGGGATATTAAGCGTTAATGGGCTACCGCCTGTTGCAGGGTTAGCTTTAATGTAGTTACCAAACGTTTCGTCCATAACTAGACCCGTTTGATGTGCTAAGTTAACACGAATACTACCTGAACCCATGTCAAATACATCAGCAGGTGTAACACCATCTTCTTTACGAACATCGGTTGTTGCAGTCATCATAAGTGCTGAACGGATGTTATCTGGTGTCCAAGTTGGGTGAGCTGATTTTAGTACAGCACCTGCACCTGAGGTATGCGGAGCAGACATTGAAGTACCTTGCAAGAATGCAAAGTCAGCAGGCGAAGTTGCTGTTACGTCATTACCATAATCTTGGTCATTGTAAGCTGCATAAATAGATACACCTGGCGCAGTTACAGACGGCGTCATGATATCTGAAACAGTTAAGTTAGGACCACGTGAAGAGAAATCAGCCATATCATCAGCTTGGCCAATAGTTAGCGTAATAGCTGGGTCGATAGTTAGCTCTTCAGGGTTTGTTGCTAATACGTCAATTAGTGCTGCACCTGAATTTTCTGAAATAAATACAGATGGAATAGTCGTGCCTTCAAGGCCTGACATTGTAATACGGGCATCACCATCGGTATTGTTGTATACAATTACCGCTTCAGCGCCAGCTGCAGTTGCATTGTTTACTTTATCAGAAAATGCACACGAACCACGGCTAATTACCGCAACAGCATCTTTAAATGAATCGGCAGCAAATGCGCTACAACCTTCAAAGTTATCAGCATCAACTGATAATGAAGAAACAGGCATCGCTGTAATTTCAGAAGTTAGCACTGGGCCTGTACCGATTGTAAATGCAAAACTTTCATCGTTTACATTCACAAAGCTATCTAAAGTACGGCCATGAGTAGATGCACCTACAACAGTATACCAAGGAGCATTTTTAGACGTTGTATAAGCGTCTGGACCATCGTTACCCGCTGACACAGCAGAGAAAATACCCGCTTCTTGGGCTGCTAAAAAGCCAAGTTCTGTAGAGCTTGTCCACGGGTTGCCACCACCACTGATTGAGTAGTTAAGTACGTCAACACCATCAGCAACGGCATCATCTAGTGCTGATATAATTGCAGCGCCCGGACAACCTGTATATGTATCATCAGCATTACCTGCACGACAAATTTGGTATGCAACAATATTTGCATGCGGTGCTACACCAGAAATTTGTTCAAAAGAAAACGCTTCATTAACGATACCGTCACTTTCTAATTTACCTGTATCGCCAGATACTAATGGTACATCTAATAATATATTACCGCCGGCAGTACTTGCCGTATGAGAACCGTGACCGCCGTAATCTTCACCATTTTTTGGTGGTGGAGTATCACCAAAAACAGAAACATCATCGTAGCTATCAGTAACACTTGCGTATGAACGAACACCGATTAGTTTGTCGTTACACATCTCAACAAAATCGCCAGCACAGTCACCAACATAAACACCTTCACCCCATGGGTTTGTGTGGTCATATCCATCACCGCCGATATCTGCAAATGAATCATGATCTGAGTTAACACCACTATCGATAACACCGATAATTACGCCTTCACCCATGTTAATTGCAGAAGTACCTTCACCTTCCCATACTTGTGTAGCACCGATATGGATAGGGCCCGTATCTGTGTCCATTGTTTCTAGTTTTTCGCGTTCAACGTACGCAACGTCACTTAGTGCAGAAAGTTTAATAGCTTGCGCTTGCGTTAAACGCATCGCAACACCGTTAAATGCATTTTTGTAAGTATAAAGAACTTCAGCACTGACGCCGGCAGCTTGTTGTGCTTGGGCAAGGAATGTTTGTTGTTTGCCTTCAAGGTAGCTTGCGTATTTTACAGCATCAGACGATTTTACGTCTAAACGTAATTCATCACGAACTTGCTGCGAACTAAGCTTACTTGTAGCTAGTTGAGCGAATAATTCTTTTTTAGCAATTTTTGGACTTGTTGCAGCATATCCTTCAATGCTTCCGTCGTAAGTTGCTAGCGGTAAATCTTTTAAGCGAACAATGTAGGTATACTCGCCAGCAGCCAAGTTAGGCTCAATAGCAATTTTTTCAACACTAACACTGCTTACTGAAGTGTTTTTAGAAATAGGTGATTTTGCTAGTGCTAGTTTTTGATGGATATCATCAACACTTGCGACTGAACTGAGTGACGCTGTTAATAATGCTGCTGATACAGCTAATGCTACTTTAGTTTTCACGGAATTCTCCTTGACGTTTTATAACGCTGTGTAATTATTATTTTTGTGCTTATACAAACAAGAATATGAATAAAAAAACACAAATCCTGAATATAAAGCTACTTTATGACAATATCACAGAACAATTAAATGTAAATGCGGTGTGGTCTTTATGTTTACTAATCTCTAGTAACTTTTTGCTTATGTTAAAAGACTTAACTTTACACCCCAAACAAACCCGATTAAAAAAACACCACCAAAAAACACAAGCAACTGTTATTAAACAAGTTAATTTAAATACTGTTATTTTAACTTTAATATATACCTGCTAATTTTTTGTTTACATTAATTTACAAAAATCATTTCTAAAAACCAATTATTCATGTTTATCAAAACATGCAATTTTTAGCATAACTTATCTCATTGCTGCCTTTGCAGTTGCACTCAAAAATAGTTAAGCTGGCTATCTATAAACACATTTAGCCTGGAGTTTGCTGTGCTAAATAAGCCAGTTATATTTTTCTGTTTGTTATCATTAGGGTACTTAATGCCATTTAATTCTTCATCTGCTGAGCTTTCACTTTCATTGCCTCAACAAATTGGTCAAAAACTGATGCTCGATTTTCGTTACTACTGTGATAATAACAGCGAAAAACAATGTCGTACCCCCATGACTATTTTGCCAAAAGCCTTAGCAGAGGCGATTGCTAAATATAATATTGGTGGCGTTATTTTGTTTTCTGAAAATACGCAATCAATAGAGCAAACCCTATCGCTTAATTACAATTTACAACACGCAGCGAGTCAATCTAGCTCTCAATTACCACTTTTTATTTCGATTGACCAAGAAGGTGGCCGAGTAGCACGCCTTCCCCGAGATGTTGCCACCTCATTCACTGGAAATATGTCGATTGGGGCAACCTATGAACAGCACGGAACATTTTATGCAAAAAAATCAGCAGAAGTTATTGCTGCCGAACTATCGGTATTAGGTATTAATGTAAATTATGCGCCAACGATTGATGTAAACATGAACCCTAATAATCCCGTGATTAATGTGCGCTCTTTTGGGGAAGACCCAGAAAAAGTGGCACTATTAGGTGCGGCGCAAGTTAAAGGGTTTGAAAATAATGGAGTTATAAGCTCGTTAAAGCACTTTCCCGGCCATGGCGATACGAATGTAGACAGCCATACTGGGTTACCCCGCGTTAATCATTCTAAGGCGGTGATATACCAGCAAGATTTAGCGCCATTTAAAGATATTATCGCCAATGAAAACCCCGGTATGATTATGACGGCTCATATTCAGTACCCTGCTCTTGATGATTCAACATTTATCAGTGTTGATGGAAAAAGCATGATAAAGCCAGCAACAATGTCGCGTACTATTATGACTGACATACTTCGAAACGAGTTTAATTATCAAGGCGTTGTTATTACCGATGCCCTTGATATGGCAGGTATTAGCCAATTTTTTGATCCCACTCAAGCCGTTATTAATACATTTTCTGCAGGGGTTGATATTGCACTGATGCCAATAGAAATTCGTAACGAAGCCGATTTATTAAAGCTCGATACATTAATTAATAGCTTAGTGAATGCGGTAAAAAATCAACAACTAAACAGCTCAGAAATAGCTACGTCAACGCAAAGGATTGTTAATCTAAAAAACAAATTTAATTTGCTTAAACAAAAAGACAAGTTAACAGCCTTAGTCGATGCAAAGCGCATTATAGGTAGCAAGGCTCATCGTCAGCTAGAAAGCGAATTAGCACTTGAGGCTGTTACTCAAATAAAAAATGATAACAACTTATTACCGCTCGCGCTAAAAGCACAACAGCATATTCATATAATAATGCCCGACACGCGTAAATGTGCTGCACTTGAACAAGCTCTCATTCCTTTAGTTCCGGCTTCTATTACTTTTAGTTGTAGCAGCTTACAAGGTTTCGATTATAAATTAGCTAACCAGCACATTGCACAAGCCGATATTGTTATTGCGGGTAACGCGACTCCGAATCAAAGTGCCGTGGAAATTGGCGGTATGGATGACTTAGCTGATAATCCTGCCTTTGCTATTGCAAATGGCGATCGTGAAAACCAATTAAAAGCTTTATTAAGCACTGCAAAAAACCATAATAAAAAAGTGGTTTTTATTAGTTTACGAGCGCCTTATGATACAGCGCGATTTAGTGAGTTTAGTGATACAATTTTAGCAACCTATGCATATAATATTGATGTAGATGATGGCACTAACGTATCTGGTCCCGCTTTTAGCGCTCTGGCAAAAATATTAGTAGGTACTGCAATAGCAAAAGGAACTTTGCCGGTCTCTATAAACAACTAACGCGCTTAAATTTTATTTTAGAGGATATTATGCAACACAACGCATCACTCACAACGCCATACTCGATTAGAATGATGATCCGCAATGAGGATTACACCGGAAAAACATCGGGGTTTGTGCCAGGGATGATTCAGGCTAACTTAATTGTATTACCACAACAGTACGCTTTAGAGTTTTTACAGTTTTGCCAAGCAAATAGGCAATCTTGCCCTGTTTTAGCTAGCAGTAAAGTAGCTGGGGCTACCGATTTGCCTGAGCATGTTGCATTTGATCTCGATTTACGAAGTGATTTATCTGGTTATCGGGTTTTTAAACATGGCCAATTATTTAATGAAGTGGCTAATGTTAAAGATATTTGGCGTGATGATTATATTAGCTTTGCACTCGCTTCTTCTTTATCGTTTGAAGAGTCGATACGTAATGCCGGTATTGAAGTACGCAACATAACTGAGTTAAAAAATGCCCCCATGTATTTAACTAATATACCTTGTGAAGCCGTGGGTAAGTTTGCATCTAACCTAGTGGTTAGTATGCGCCCAATGAAGCCTGCCGATGCCATACGTGCAATACAAATATGTTGCCGTTACCCCGATATGCACGGAGTACCTATCCATTTTGGTAACCCAGCAGATATTGGTATTAAAAATATAAACCGCCCTACTTTTGGGGACCCCGTGACAATAAAAGAAGGTGAAGTACCTGTTTTTTGGGCAAGCTCTGCCACGGCAGAAGTGGCGATGATGAATGCAAGAATAGACTCAACAATAACTCAACGTCCTGGGCACATGTTAATCACTGATATAAAAAACAGTGATGTTTCTTTATTTTAATTTATAAGCGATAAAAATTATGAAACTCAATTGCGATTTAGGTGAAAGCTTTGGAGTATGGACTATGGGCCTCGACAGTGAAGTAATGCCTCATATTGATATGGCCAATATTGCCTGTGGGTTTCATGGGGGTGATCCTGATGTGATAGCTCGTACATTAGCGTTAGCCGGTGAACATAAGGTAACAATTGGCGCGCACCCAAGTTACCCTGATCAACAAGGCTTTGGTAGGCGTTCGATGGTGCTTTCATCGCAAGAGCTACAAAACAGCTTACATTATCAAATTGCTGCACTTGAAGGTATGGCAAAGGTGCAAGGTCTTACATTAAGTTATGTTAAGCCTCACGGTGCTTTATATAACGATATGATGAACGACGATGCTATTTTACATACGGTTATGCAAGCAGTTTCAAGTTATCCAAGCACATTAAAATTAATGATTTTAGCAACACAGCAAAGCTCTAAACATAGGCAACAAGCTAAAAGTTTAAATCTTGAGTTGTTACTCGAGGCTTTTGCAGATAGACAATACACCGCGACGGGTCAATTAGTTTCAAGAAAACTATCTGGTAGCGTGCATGACAAAACTGCACTTATCGATCAAGTTTCTCAATTACTCACTTCAAATAGTGTTACTACTCGCTGTAATAAAAAGCTTGTACTTAATGCCGATAGCTTATGTGTTCATGGCGACAACGAGGCAAGTATCGCGCTAATACAAGATATCAAAGCATTAATAGTAGCGACTCAGACATAGTGTTTATTTAACTACTTATACGGCTTTGCTAAATCATGTTTTAGTGCTTTGTCGTTAATTTTTTACTAAATAAAAACTAAGTGATTAAAACATATATGCACAAAGAGGCGCTTCGCTTTAGAGTAAGTTACCTAGTGAATTACTAACTAGATCGTGTTTAGTCTTGTATTTTCACTTCTCATTTACCCTCATTTACTTCTCTTTGTGAGCATTGGTTTTTGTTTTTGATTTGTTAGTGATTAAAGCTAGTGATTAATACATATATGCACAAAGAGACGCTTCGCTCAGGAGACGCTGCGCTTTTAGAGTAGTGACCTAGTGAATTAGTGATTAGATCGTGTGACCTTGTATTTTCACTTCTCATTTACTCTCATTTTCTTCTCTTTGTGAGCATTGGTTTTTAGTTTTTAGTTTTTAGTTTTTAGTTTTTAGTTTTTAGTTTTTAGTTTTTAAGTGATTAAGACATATATGCACAAAGAGACGCTTCGCTCTGGAGACGCTGCGCTTTAGAGTAGTGACTTAGTGATTAGTAACTAGATCTCGTGTATGAATTTGTGTTTTTGGCTTCTCAGCACGCGGTGGCTTCTCTTTGTGAGCATTGGTTTTTGTTTTTGGTTTTAAATGATTCAGTAATTAAGCGATTAAGCCATTATTTGCACAAAGAGGCGCTTCGCTCTGGAGACGCTACGCTTTAGAGTAGTGACTTAGTGATTAGTAACTAGATCGTGTATGAATTTGTGTTTTTGGCTTCTCATTTACCCTCATTTTCTTCTCTTTGTGAGCATTGGTTTTTGTTTTTGATTTGTTAGTGATTAAAGCTAGTGATTAAAGCTAGTGATTAAAACATTTATGCACAAAGAGGCGCTACACTCTGGAGACGCTGCGCTTTAGAGTAGTGTTCAGATCGTGTTTAGTCTTGTGTTTTTCACTTCTCATTTACCCTCATTTACTTCTCTTTGTGAGCATTGTTTTTTGTTTTTGATTTGTTAGTGATTAAAGCTAGTGATTAAAGCACTTATACACAAAGAAGCGCTGCGCTCTAGAGACGCTGCGCTCTAGAGACGCTGCGCTTTAGAGTAGTGACTTAGTGATTAGTAACTAGATCTCGTGTATGAATTTGTGTTTTTGGCTTCTCAGCACGCGGTGGCTTCTCTTTGTGAGCATTGGTTTTTGTTTTAAGTGAGTAATAGCTTTTGTTTTGGTTTTAAGTAATTATGCCGTTATGTAAACCCCCTTTACAGTTTCATTCATAGAGTTAATTAAGGACTTCATCGCATTAAGCTTCTAATTACACACACTGTATTTTATAACTAACCTAACCCACTTCGGTATCGTAAATAGTAGAACATCACACATTACCAACGTTGTAACAAACATACTGACTATCACGTTTACATTGGTAATTATTAAAAAGTATAAAAATAACAAAGGATTTTCATGAAAAAAACATTAGCGATAAGTTTACTTCTCGGCGTTAGTCATTGTGCTTTTGCAAATACACTACAACTGCAAGACGTATTTAATCTTGAGTATGCCAATCAAATTGATATGACCGATGACGGAAAAACGGTTTACTTTGTTCGTAATCGCATGGATATAAAAACAGATCGAAAATTTACAAATATATGGTCTGTTGATTATAAAACAAAACAATTACAGCCACTTACATCTGGCGTGCATATGGATTATGCACCCGTGCTTTCGCCAGATGGACAGCGTTTAGCATTTATATCAACCCGTGATGGCAGTAGCCAAATTTATATGAAGTGGCTTAAAACCGGTGCAATTGCAAAAATAAGTAACTTAACCAGCAGTCCACACTCATTAGTTTGGTCACCTGATTCAACAAAAATTGTATTTGGCATGTTTGTACCCAGTGCCGCTTCAGCGCCTGTCAGTTTGCCCGGAAAGCCTCAGGGAGCAACATGGGCAGAGCCAGCTAAATTTATAGACGATGTTTTTTACAGAGCCGATGGCGGTGGATATTCCAAAAAAGGCTATAGCCAATTATTTGCAATAGAAGCAAATGGCGGAAACGCGCAACAATTAACCCATGATAATTTTGATAACGCTGGAATGGTAAGCTTTAGCGCCGATGGAAAGTCACTATATTTCTCGGCTAATAGACATAACAATAACCAATTAAAGCCTACTAATAGCGATATCTATCAACTTAATTTAGACACATTAAACATAAAAGCAATCACCGATAGAAATGGCCCCGATAACCAACCTAAAATATCGCCCGATGGTCGTTACTTAGCGTATACCGGTTATGATGATAAACGTACAAACTATGAAAATACACAACTGTATATTCGTAATTTAAAAACCGGTAAAACAGCTAGCTTAACGCCAAATTTTGACCGTAGCGTGGGGCAAATAAAGTGGAGCAGTAATTCGAAAGGGATTTATTTTAGCTATGCAGATAAAGGCCAAACAGCATTGGCTTATCAACCTCGTAGCGGCAACCGAAAAGTACTTACAGAGCAGCTAGGCAGCGTTTCTTTTGGTCGTCCATATTCGGGCGGTGACTTTGATGTAAGTGCCGAAGGTGAACTTGCATTTACTTTGGCCGATACCCAGCGCCCTGCCGATATCGCTACGATAAAACGCAAAAAAGTACATAGGTTAACTCAATTAAACAACGATGCGCTAGGTAACACAGAGCTGGCTAAAGTAGAGCCTATTTGGGTTAAGTCGAGTCACGACCAATTGCCAATACAAGGTTGGGTGGCATATCCTCCCGGTTTCGATAAATCTAAAAAATACCCGCTCATTCTTGAAATACATGGTGGGCCTGTCGCTAACTATGGCCCCCATTTTAGCGCTGAAGTACAACTGTATGCAGCGAAGGGAAATGTGGTGCTCTATATGAACCCACGAGGCAGTGATTCGTATGGTAAAGAGTTTGCCCAAACGATTCATCATAATTACCCTAGTAACGATTTTGACGACCTAATGAGTGGTGTAGATGCCCTTATTAAAAAAGGCTACATTGATGAGTCTAAACTGTTTGTTACCGGTGGCTCTGGTGGTGGTGTTTTAACGGCGTGGATTGTTGGCCACACAGACCGCTTTGCCGCAGCGGTTGTTGCTAAGCCAGTGATTAATTGGATCAGCTTTGTACTAACTGCCGATTTTTATCCGTTTTTTGCAGATTATTGGTTTCCGGGTAAACCATGGGATCATATTGCGCATTACATGAAACGATCTCCAATTAGCTATGTCGGTAACGTTAGCACCCCTACAATGTTACTGACAGGTGAGTCTGATTACCGCACACCGATTTCAGAAACCGAGCAGTTTTATCAAGCATTAAAGTTACAAGGTGTCGACACTGCGATGGTACGCATACCTAACGCGTCGCATGGTATTACTAAACGCCCTTCTAACTTAATGAGTAAAGTGGCCTATATTCAGTGGTGGTTTGATAAACACAGTAAATAACTTTATATACTCCATAGAGTAAATTTACTTTACAGGTAATATAATTACACATCGGTATACCTACAAAAAGCCACAGTTTATACTGTGGCTTCTCTTTAAAATTAAACTGTAAACCCCCTTTACAGATAAAACCCCATTAAATATCGGACTTAAGAGAAATTCAGTTAGTAAAATTTCGGTTTAACTTATTATTTTACTTTTGAGTTAGTAAAAAATCGGTTTGAGCCACTGTTTACAACCCCTCAGTTAGTAAAAATTTGGTTTATAAGGCTTATAAGTTAGTAAAAATGTGGTTTATTAAACACTGTAGAAAGCTAAAAATATAAAAATAATTGTAAAATGCGCTAAAAAATCGAATATTTTAATGATAAAGCATTCGATTTTGCCGGTGTTACACCGCTTTACAGTATTCTTAGTTAAATGCTGATCTAAAAATACTAAACTTAGTTAAAACCTGATCTAATACTACACCTTGGTTAAAACCTGATCTGATAATTAAACGCAAACGAAGCAAAGGGTATTTAAGGTTAATAAGCTTATACGATGTGCAGTGACACCGATGCTTTTGCCCGCTGTGACCTTGCTGTTTTAAGTCCAATAGCAAAAACACGAGATATAAAAAAACGCATTAGCGTTAACCAATGCGTTGTTTAATTAAATCGAGTCTAGCGAATTAGTTTTTTATAATCGCGTTGTGATATACATTTTGCACATCGTCGCAATCTTCAAGCATAGCAATAAACTTATCAAAATTAGCAATAACTTCTTCGTCGCTTATTTCAATATGTACTTGTGGTACAAACGTAATTTCATCAACTTCAAAGTTTATCTCAGGAAATGCGTCTTCTAATGCTGTTTTAGCTTTAAAATATTCTGTATGAGGGGCAAAAACCGATACTTTTCCATCTTGCGCTTCAACGTCGGTCACATCGACATCTGCCATCATTAATGCTTCAAGTACTACTTCGTCGTCATTACCCGAAAAGCCCAAAACAGCAAAATGATCAAACATATGCGCAACACAGCCAGGAGTACCAATTTTAGACTCTGTTTTAGTAAAAGGTAAACGCACATCTTTAATCGTTCTATTTGGATTGTCGGTTAAACAATCAACGATCACCATACAGTTACCCGGACCATATCCTTCGTAACGTGCTGTTGCATAGTCTTCCCCTGCCCCACCGGCTGCTTTTTCTATTGCTTTTTCGATGACATGTGCAGGAACTTGGTCTTTTTTGGCTTTTTCGATTAATCGACGTAATGTTAAATTTACATCTGGATCGGGTTCGCCATTTTTGGCTGCTACGTAAATTTCTTTACCGTATTTTGAATTAATTTTTGTTTTTGCATTGGCTGTTTTAGCCATAGAGCTTTTACGAACTTCAAATGCTCTGCCCATCTTACGCCTCTGAATAATTCATTATTTGTAATTATTTTATCAACTCACAACCTATTGGGCTAGCGTTAAACTGTACTTTTAAACCTTGTTATTATTTTTATAATACAAACTAACTTGCTAAATAAGTTTATAAACAGCCAATTTAACATAATTCTTTTTCAGCAGCGTAACTATCAACTAACGTTACTAATTCGTGCATATTGTGAATGACATAGTCGGCTTCACTGGCAAAAGTAGGAGCTTGCCCTGGTACATACAAGCACGCCCGCATATTAGCATTATGCGCCGCTTGAATATCATATAAATAATCACCCACATAAATGATATTGTCGCTATGAATATTCCACAAACTGGCAATACTTTTTAACGCCGTAGGATCGGGTTTAGCAGGGCCGTCTTCGCGAGTCAGTACTATATCGATAGGTAATGGATTATTTTTAAGCTTAAGCGTGGCTGCTTTTTCAAAATTGCGGGTAACAATAGCCATAGGGATATTATTATTATGCAAAGTAGAAATAGCCTGAGCAACACCGGGTAACAAAGTGGCACTTTGTGCATCGAGTAGTTCGTGTTGATGCACAATATTAATTGCCTCTTCTCGCATATACGGTGAAGGTAAACTATCAATATACGCCAGTAAGTCTTTATCTTTTGGGCAACCAACTTGTGCTTTAATAAGTGCAAAATCTAATTCTGATGAAACCAAGGTTCCATCTAGATCAAAAATAACACCTTTTATTGCCTCTATATGATGTGTCATGTATTTCCTTGAGGTCATGATTGGGTTATTCGCATTATATCAATAATCGTCTCTTTTTTAGGTAACTTTACCAAACTTTACATTCGGCCAAATTCAGTTTTAACCATCGATTAAAATAAGGTAACGCCTTAGTTTTAAACCCTAAATGCTATTTACACATACACAAATAAAAGCATAAGTTCTGACTATTTGTTTTATAAAAAGGCAAAAAAAAACGCATGCCTAGGCATGCGTTTTTATAATTATAACGGGTTTATTTACTTTCAAATCGAGCTTCAAGCCATGTATCGTCTTCGCTAAATTGCAACGTTTTAATTTTACCTTGCCCTTCAACATTAACCATATTCACTTGTGAAGGCCATAAATCACGCAGAGCGCCATTACTCATACGAATTCCCTTTATTGTTTCAGGGATGGCAACTTCTTGGTATACCCAAACAAATTTGCCATCTATTTGCGCTCCTACCGAGTTTAGCGTGAGTGCCTCACCGGTTAAAGTTTGTAAGGCAATGTGCGACTCAACATACTGCGCAAAACGCTCTAAATCGGCCTCGTTACTGAGTATATCGGCTTTACCTTTAAATAAATGCTCAACCGCATGTTCAGTATCGTGCAAATAAAATCGATGCATTAACTCAATATTATGCGTGCGATGATTAAATAACACCGTAGTAACCGATGCCTTTAACTGATGCGCCATACTTGGCACAGCAGCTAAAAGACATGCAATAACAACAAGCCAACGCATTACTGTGATTTCTCAGTTTTGGTTTCTTCGTCGTCTTTTTTCAGTTCAGTTTTAATATCTTGCATGATATCGCGACTTACTTTTGCCTTACTTTTTTCCCTTTTGTATGTTTCGATACGCGAAGGAATAATACGGCGCGGGTAGTTATTGTTTTCAACATCAACATCAGCGGTTTCCCAGCCTGGATCGACGCTTACAGATACAAGCGGTTTATCTTTATCGGTTACAATTAACTTTTGAACATTTTTATAGTTACGACGCCAAATTTCAGCAGGGATATAACGCGATTCTTTGCTGCCATCTTCGTAAGTTAGCTCAAGTAAAATAGGCATAACTAAACCGCCTAAATTAGAGAACTCCATCACATAGTAGTTTTTATCTTCTGCTACAGCGCGGTCAAGTGTTTTACGTTCCCATGGCTCTAAGCCTTTAAGGAATTTATTGTACTTATTACGCTCTTTATTTGTAACAGTAAAACGGTCGTTTTCGTCGTAGAAATCGCTAACATCTGGGTTGTTTTCTACCCATGTTTTTTTACCTTCTGCGCGGTTACGTTCAACAAATAATGAGCTAGGTTTGTCGTTTTCAATATCGCGAAGACGATTAAAATCAATATCAGGATTTTTGGTATCTAAACGCAGTTGATACACTTTATCTAATGAAATATCTACATGGTCAGTACTGTAGAACCAGCCACGCCAAAACCAATCTAAATCAACACCTGATGCTTCTTCCATTGTACGGAAAAAATCAGCCGGAGTAGGGCGCTTGTATTTCCAACGTTGTGCATATTCTTTAAAGGCGAAATCGAATAACTCACGCCCTAAAATCACTTCACGTAGAATATTAAGTGCAGCAGCAGGCTTAGTATACGCATTAGGACCTAAACGTAGAACACTGTCTGACTGGGTCATAATAGGTACTTGTGTTTCAGACTTCATGTAAGACACGATATCACGAGGTTCAACACCCCACGGGATCGTTGGATCCCATTCACGCCCAGCAACACCATCTAAAAAGCTATTTAAACCTTCATCCATCCATGTCCACTGACGTTCGTCTGAGTTAACAATCATAGGGAAGTAAATATGACCTACTTCATGGATAACAACACCAATTAAAAAGCGTTTTTCAGCTTGAGAATAAGTACGCGTGCCATCATCTTGTAAATCAGTACGAGGACCATTAAAAGTGATCATTGGATATTCCATACCACCTACCGGGCCGTTTACCGATTGAGCCACAGGGTACGGATAATCAAACGAGTACTGTGAATACACTTCCATGGTATGTACTACCGCTTCGGTAGAGTATTTTTTCCATAAGTCGCCACCTTCTTTAGGGTAAAACGACATAGCCATAACTAAAGGTTGTTCTTTGCCACCTTGGTTATAACCTTTAGCATCCCACATAAATTTACGTGAAGAAGCCCATGCAAAGTCACGTACATTTTCTGCTTTAAAATGCCATGTTTTTGTTTTATTAGTGCCTTCTTTTTCGTTTTCTAGCGCTTCTTCTTCGGTCACAATAAAGACAGGACGTTTTGATTTTTCAGCTTGCTTTAAACGTTTACGTTGCGTGCTAGTTAGTACTTTACTTGGGTTATCTAATTTACCCGTTGCAGATACTATGTGATCGCTCGGTACTGTAATTTCTACATCGTAGTCACCAAACTCAAGCGTAAACTCACCACGGCCTAAAAATGGCTTATTGGTCCATGCTTCATAATCAGTATAAGCAGCTAAACGAGGAAACCATTGTGCAAGTAAGAAAATGTCATTGCCATCTTCTTCAAAATGCTCGTAACCTGAACGTGCATTTACCGCATCTTCTTCAACAATGTTAAACGCAAAGTTCATGCTAAATTCAACGTCTTTACCTGGTTTTAGCGGTTCGTTTAAATCAACACGCATTAAGGTATCAACAACCGTTATTTTAAGCGGCTTACCATCTTCGTCTTTCACATTAGTGATAGTGTAACCAAGTTCGTTATCGCTCATAAATTGCTGACGACGAAGCTCTGTTAAACTTAATTTAGCGGGTTTAGCAGCAGGAAAGCTTTTTAACGTACTGTTAAAGGTTTTAGTTGTTTCGGCGATAGAGTCGCTTTTAAAAATATTTTGATCTAATTGTAACCATAAATATTTTAATGTGTGTGGTGAATTATTTTTATATTCGATTGTTTGTTCACCAGTTAAACGACGATTTTTTTCGTCTAACTTTACATCAATATCGTAGTTAACACGCTGTTGCCAATAATTCTCAGCAGGCGCACCGGCTGCACTGCGATAAACATTAGGCGTTGGTAACGCCTCATCTAACTGGCGAAATTTATCAACAAACGAACCTTTTGTTTGCTCAACTGACGATGCCATAGCGCCATTTGATAACACTAAGGGCAATATAAATGCGCTCAATGTAACAATTGTTTTTTTCATTTTTAATCCCTGGGTATTTTGGAGTGTGTACTTTGACAAAAATAAGCTATATGTTCAATAAATTAACGATAAACAACCATTTTTTTAAGGTGGTATTCAGAGCACTTAATTAAGTGATTTATTGCCATAAACACCAAAACTGTAAAGGGGGTTTACACTAAAAAAACGATGCTTTAAGGAGTTGCTTTTAAAACAACAACATACGATATAACATAACAATAAAGCCTTAAAAATTGATGAGTTAAGTCATAGTAAAATGGCAATAAAGCTAAGCTCACCCAAATGACTATTTAAAATACCACTTTTACAACCGCCTTTAACATTTGCTCTTAAAGTTTAGATATTTTATCTATGCATATAATGGAATAAAAAACGCTAAAACACTGTGTTTTTTGGCCTATAAATTGCCGTAAAGCGGTTAAAATAACAAAGCACTCAAATATATTTCACTTTAATAAATTTTTTGTTGATATTTGTTTGTGTTTATATGTAGAATCTCCCACTTTTTTAATTTGAGCATTATTTACAGGTAGGTTTTTGCTCAAAAAATTAGATAAAAATATCTCGGTGGGCGTATGGATTTTTACATCCTAAAAAAACAACAAGAACTCATTGCAATACCTGCAAACACAGGTAATTGTAAACAATACCTAGATTCTGGCTATTTTTATATTGATAAAATAGCTGCTTGTAATGAAACTAATGCGATTAAGGCATTACAAATTAAACAAAGTAAGTCACTAAAAGGGCCTTTGCTTGCCTCAACAGTGGCATTAATATTAATTATAAGTACATGTTGGCTTATATTTAGTTAGGCCCTTGCATCTTATAGTTGGTTGGGTATATTGACGCTCTTAATGGTTTTTTAAGAGTATGACATGAAAGTTCTCCATACCTCCGACTGGCACCTTGGCCAACAGTTTTACGAGCACGATCGTCGCGATGAGCACGGGGCATTTTTTACTTGGCTGCTCAACACCTTGGTAGAACAACATATTGATCTTCTACTCATTGCTGGCGATATTTATCATACTGCCACACCCGCTGCTAGCGCCGAAAATCAGCTGTATCAATTTATAAAAAATGCAAAAAAACAATGCCCGCATTTACATATTGTGATTATTGCGGGAAATCACGATTCAGCAAATCGAATATTAGCGGCTCAACCTTTACTTGCACAGTTTGATACACAGGTAGTAGGGCGCTTTGATCCAAGCACACCACAAAATGTAGTTTTAACGGTTAAAAATAACAATAGCGACGCCATTATAATCGCTATGCCGTTTTTACGCGCAAGCGATGTCAGCTCATTAAGCCATACAGATAATGGTCCAAGCTATGCCCAAGGTGTTGCTAAGGCCTACGAACTCGCCCTGACACATGCAAGCCCTCTCACTAATAACACCAGCCCCTTAATTGTAATGGGACACTTACACGCTAAGGGGGGTGATATATCGGGCGATTCTGAACGAAACTTAGTGATAGGCGGTGAAGAAGCAATTTCAGCCAATGTATTTCCTGAGCAAGCTCACTACGTCGCATTAGGTCATTTACATAAAGCACAGCAAGTGGCTAAAAACGATAAAATTAGATACAGCGGTACCCCCATTCCTATGTCGTTTTCGGAGCGAAACTATACTCATCAAGTTAATATCGTAGAGTTTACGACTCATAAAAACGAACCAATTAGCACAACTGTAAACCCCCTTTACATTCCTCGCTCTGCCGATGTTATTGTATTACCAAAAGGAGAGTGTGTGCCTGTTGCGCAATTATGCGAACAAATTAAATCACTCGATACATCAGGATATGACATTGCACCTTATTTAAGAGTGAAATTAAAATCGAGCGATACCGACACCACCTTTAGAGAACAAATAGAACAAGCGCTAGAAAATAAAAATATACAGTTTTGTGGTATAGAGCGTGTACGAGAACAACATAATCACGATTCAGGGTCACCTGTTTTTGAAGATTTAACTGAAGTTGAAATGCTTAATCCCATTAATTTATTAGAGCAAGCATTTGCAAACGATAAAGATATGGCTGGTCAAAGTGTTCCTGACGAACTTAAAACCTTATTAAGTGGTGTTATTAGTGAATTGGCGGAGCAAGAACAACTATGAAAATAACCGCAGTACGCATTCATAACTTAGCCTCAATTGTCGATGCTGAAGTCGATTTTACTAAAGCTCCACTCAAAGATACCGGTTTGTTTGCCATTACAGGTGATACAGGAGCCGGGAAAAGCACATTATTAGATGCTATATGCCTTGCCCTTTATACTAAAACGGCGAGATTAGGTGGCGACAGAGGCACTAAAGTTGATTTTCAAGGTGATACAATAAGGCTTAACGATGCCCGAAATTTACTACGAAGAGGGACCGCTAACGGCTTTGCCGAAGTAGACTTTATAGCGCAAGACAAACTACATTACAGAGCGCGTTGGAGCGTTAATCGCTCACGAGGAAAAAGCAATGGTAACTTGCAAGCGGCACAACACACTCTACACTTACTTCCCGACGAAGCACTCATTACATCAGATAAAAGTAAAACCCTAAAACAAATAGAAAGCAAAATAGGGTTAAGCTTTGACCAATTCTCGCGAGCGGTATTACTTGCACAGCACGAGTTTTCGGCATTTTTAAAAGCGACTGCAGATGAACGTGCACAATTATTAGAATGCCTTACGGGGACAGATAAGTTTAGCTTAATAGGTAAACGTATTTTTGAACGCCATAAAGAGCTCAAAGATGAACTTGCGTTATTACAGGCAAGTTTAAGTAGCTACACTTTGCTTTCAACAGAAGAACTAACAAGCAAAACCGATGAATTGGCGCAAATTGAACAGCAAATTGCGCAAAATAAACTATTAATTACCTCTACAGAGCAAGATTTAAATTGGTACAAACATACCCACACTTTAGAGCAAGCACTTAATACAGCGCAGCAACAGTATACAAAAGCAAGCAGTGATGTTGCCACAATTGAAAAGCAGAGCGAGCAGGCTAAACAAGCTAAAAGTGCGCAAGTAATAAAAGATAACCGCCATCATTTTAAACATTTAAATGAACAAAATGCGAACTTAGAGCAACAGATCAGTGCATTAAATAAAGTTAAGTATGCAGAGCAAATAAATAACCTTAATAGCCAGCTTTTAACACATACGCAGCAGCTGAGCCATTTAAATGAACAAAAACAAGCCGCGGTACCGGTGATTGCACAAGCACGCGATTTAGATAGTAAGCTCGCGTTAAATGAGCAAAAGGTGCAAGCAGCACAAGCTCAAATAGTAAAACAAACATCATTATGCGATGAACTCAAAACGAAACTTAACAACAGTAAAACACACTATAACCTTGCTACAACACACGCTAAAACAAATCAGCAATGGTTAGATAAAAATAAACAATTGAGTTTACTGGCAAAAGATTGGAGTTTTTATCAACAAAGTTTTAATTTGTTTTTTGATACGCAACAACAAGCAAACCTAAACCTAGCGCAAAGTAAAAAAGTAGACGCAGAGCTAAATGAATATACAGCTCAGTTAACACAACAAGCAGATAAAGTTAAACAACACGAACAATCATTAAGTAATGATAAAAACACCTTAAATAACATAAGCAATACATTAAAAACCGTTAATCTTGCACACTGCGATAGCTTGCTTAAAGGCATTGATTACTTAAAAGAACAACGAGAGCGCTACAAGCAGCTAAGTATGGAGCTGAAGCACAGCGTGCAACAGCAGCAAAATAAACAGCTGCAATTATCGCAAAGTGAGCAGCAAATAACGTTATTACAACAGCAGCTTACAAGTAATGAACAGCAATTAAAAAGCAGTGAATTTGCCTTACAGCAAGCCCAATTAAGAGCAAGCGAAAATGTAGCGCATTTACGTGCACAACTAAAAGACAATCAAGCATGTGCGGTATGTGGCTCAACAGAGCACCCTTATGCAAGCACACAAAACACCGCATTCAATACGCTTATCGCTGACTTTGAACTGGCTTTTAATAACGCAAAACAACAGTATGACAACATACAAGCACAGTATCATAGCCAACAGACTCAGCACGCCGTGTTCTCTGCTGAGGATAAAAAATTAACGCAAGATATTGCTAGTGCTAAAACCAAGCAACAACAAATAAAAGAGGTAATGCAAAGTGCTCGCAACGAGTTAAATGAGCTCACACCTAGTGAGCTTGATGAAAAATATAAACAGCTTTTAGAGCAAAAAGAGTATTACTACGAGCAGCAAAATCAACAACATGCTTTACAAGATAAGATTAATACATTGCTTGATGTATTAAAAAAAGAGCAGCAACAACTTCAGCATATCACTACAAAGCAACAAGCGCTTAGTCATAAAAAAAGCGAACATAATGCAAAGCAAACAGAGTTAAATAACCAGCTTAAAACGCTAACCGATACCCTTAATAACGAATTAAAAAATAGTGAGTTTTGGCAGCAATTACAAAATAATACATTAACCGTAAGTACACTTGAGCAGTCGGTTATTGAGTATCAGCACACGCAGGTTCAATTAGATCAAAATCAAAAGCTAATAAATACTGAAAACGAAAAAATTAGCCAATTAACACCGCTAATTAATTCTAACGAGCAAACACTTAAAGAACTCAATGACGAGCTTAATGCTGCACAAACACAGTTAAGTACGATTAAAACACAACGTTTAGCCTTATTTAACAACGAAGAGATTAGTGCAGATCAATATCAGCTAAGACTCGACACACAACTAGAGCAAGCACAAGAGCAGTTAAATGACTGTCAAAAGGCATTGAACACGGCAATAAAACAGCGCGATGAACATGCGTTAACCCTTAAAAATCTACAACAACGCTTACACGATAACAGCCAAGAGCTAGTGAGTATTGAACAACGCTATAATCAATGGTTTATTGAGTTTAAAGCACAGTATAACGACATAACTGATGAAAAAATAAAAGCATTACTTAGCTTTACCGATGAAGAAATTAAGGCGCAGTTAACGCAGTTCGAGTTATTAGCTCAAACGTTAACGGATACTAAGGCACAATTAAAACAGCAACAAAACACGCTTAATTTACATTTAAATAATGCAAAACCAGCTAACCCAGAAGCGCAGTTAAGCAATGAGCTAACTCAATTAACCGAGCAACTAACGGGATTACACAAGTCTCAATTACAAAACAATACCGTGCTTGAGCAACATAAAAAAAATGCAGTGGCATTGGCCGATAAGCAAACGTTATTAACGACATTGCAAACACAACTCGAGCAATGGCACGTACTTAACAAAGTACTGGGCGACGCAACAGGTAAAACCATGCGTAACTTAGCGCAAACTCAAACATTAAAAATACTATTACAGTATGCTAATAGTCACTTAAATACGTTAAATAAACGCTACGAGCTAACCGCGATTGAACAATCGTTAGATATAGCCATTATTGACCGTGACATGGCTGATGAACAACGCTCGGTAAATACCTTATCGGGTGGAGAATCATTTTTAGTATCGCTGGCATTGGCTTTAGGGCTTGCGTCACTGTCTTCTAATAAAGTGCAAATAAACTCGTTATTTATTGATGAAGGCTTTGGCACGTTAGATAGCGAAACGTTAAGTGTGGCTATGGATGCGCTTGATTCGCTGCAAGCACAAGGCAGAAAAGTCGGGGTGATATCGCACGTAAGCGAAATGAGCGAGCGAGTCGCAACACAAATTCATGTAAGTAAAAAACCAGGTGGGTATTCCACAATCGACGTTATATAAAAAGTTAAGGGAGACAGAAACATGGCACAATTTACAGGTGAACAAGCGACGCTTTACAACGACCGAATTACTCACTTAGTCCCCGGTTATGAGCTGTTACATCAGCTCACTAATGCGCAATTACAAGCCACCCTAAACGATAATGCGCACATACTTGTTGTTGGCGCTGGTACGGGTAAAGAAATACTCGCATTAGCGGCCATCAATGCTAGCTGGAAGTTTACCGCACAAGACACCTCGCCCGATATGCTCGCTATTGCGCAGGCACAATTTGAGCAACAAGGAATTAGTGATCGCGTCACCCTTCATGCAGGATCATTAGATCAACTTTCGCTTCAAGCCGATGCGGCATTGTGCTTGTTAGTAATGCATTTTGTAGAAGATAACGGCGATAAAAAGCAGCTTTTAAAGAGTATTAAGTCAAATATTAAAAAACAAGCTCATGTGTATATTTGTGATTTAATGAAAGAAGAAACCTTATTTGAGCGTGAGGCTCAGATCAACACCTGTGCAAAGCTAGGTTTAAGCGAAGCAGGGCAAGTAAATATGGCGCAAAACTTTAAAAGTGAGTTTTACCCATTAGACCGAATGCGGTTTAGTGAATTACTAAGCGAATGTAAATTTTCTATGCCAAAGCTATACTTTAAAGCCTTAGGTTTTAGTGGTTATGTTATTTAACGCGACTTGCTAAACATAACCACTGGGTTATTAAATATATAAAGCGGTATTATTTACTCATGTTATTAGGTGAATAATATCGCTTTGTGGTTTGTGTATTTTCAATATTTAATATTTCAATTAACGCGTCAAATGCTCGCTGTGGTTGAGTTTCACGACAAATTTTTACCGGTGGGTTATCACCGCCAATACGCGTAATACCAAATGTAGCAGGGTCATAATGACGACGAGGTTGACCTGACTCAGTCACTTTAGGCATTGTCGTGTCAGTCCACTTATCACCGGTTTCTATTGGGGTATTTTCGACAAAAACAGATTGCATTTCACCTTGGCATAATTCAGGCTCGGCCACAATCAACGCAGCCAGTACATCCCAAAAGTAATACTCTTCAGAGTCGATAAACCAATCGTTGTCATCGAGTACTTTATCCCAAAAAATCGCTGCATCGGTTTTTGCTTCGGCTTTAAAGCGCTTTGCGTAAGCGGGCGTAACTTTAACTTGATTTGTTAAATCCAAACCAACAACTTCAATAGCAAGGCCTGAGGCAAACACTTTATCTGCTGCGACTGCATCAACATAAATATTCCACTCGGCTTTTTTATTGGGATGTTCATCAGTAAAACCAGGCACAATAATGTTTCCCGGTGCATCAAAGCCGCCGCCCATCATCACTAAACGCGATACTTTGGCTTTATCTTCTGGATATTTTTCTAACCAAATAGCAATATTAGTTAAGCTACCTACGGTGAGTAGCACAACCGATTCGCTTTGCTCGCTTAATAATGTATGGATTAACTCGGCCGAAGTAAGAGGTGACGGCGTTCGGTTAGTTTTTGGTACGGGTACACCCGATAAAGTATCGGCTTGTTTACGCCAAGGGGCAGGAAAAGCAAAGTAGCCATCTAGTGGATAATGATTCCCACATGCAAACGGTACATTGGGTGTATTAGACAACGAGAGCAAACTAGCAATATTTTTCATGTTTGCATCACAATGCCCTTCACCAACACCATTTGATGCAACACCTAATAGCTCTAATTCAGGATGGTTTGCTACCACCAGTAAGGCTGACCAATCGTCAATCCCCATATCTGTATCATAAATAACTTTTACCGCCGAAGCGGGTAAACAAAAAAAGACAAACACTAACGCAAATACTGCTTTATAGAAGCGAAACAACGAGCTGAACATTACACACCAATATCGATAATAAAAGGAGCCTAATACTAGCAAATATAAATAAATAGTAACAATCAGAAAATTACTGTTAACTAAGTGTAAGTAATTATATTTAAAATAGAATATTTTTAGTATAACGCTTTATCAACTTAAAAATCGAATGACTATATAAATAGTGGGTAGAGTAGTTAAATTTTATAAAAATGAGCAGTTTCTAACCTTTTAAAACAAAGCCAGTTAATCGTTAATAAAAGCGCTGTTTTGTGTATTAAACGATTTCTTTTAGCGCATTTAAAGCCGCAAGTGACTTTTCGGTATTAACAAAAATATGATCGTGATAAAACGCAGCAACCACATTGGCACTAATATTATGCTCGGTTAGTTTAGCCGATACCGCAGCAGTTAACCCGACCGCTTCTAGGCTCGAGTGGACATTAAGCGTAATTAAATGATATTTACACTCATAGGTTATCCCCGCTTGCTCGGCTGTTTTGGCTGTTAAAATCAGGGTTAAACCTTCATCTTCTACATAACTAGCAAGCGGATTTAAGTGTATATAATCACTTAAAGTACCGCCTAAACAACAAAATATATATTCGTCTTCTTGTAAAATGGGGTTCATCGAACTCAGTAGTTCGTTTAACGCTAAAATACCGGCCATTGTGATTCCTTCGGTTTATTTCACATAGAAAGTTGGGCAACTAATCCGCTTAATCTCGCAATTTTAATATTACTTAATTGCCGATAATCAAAATAGGGGCACACAATCACTCGCTGTGCTTTATCAATAGCAAATTCATCGTCGAGCCAAGTAAATTGTGTATTTAGCACACCTTGTTGTAGCAAATTTTTGGCGTGCGTACGCCCGGCAATAATATGTAATGTTTTTTTATTTTGTACGTTATTTAATTCAGGCGAGCTAAATAATAAGGCTGTTTTACTGTTATTTTGCAGTAAAAATGTATCCCGGTACTGCTGCCATGTAGAGGCTTGCTTTGCAAATGAGTAATACTCGCTAGGCAATGCAAATAATACTTTGGCATATACATTAAACACTTTTCGCCAACCATTACCACAGTGTTGGTTTATGCTATCAATTTGCCCAACACTTATTGGCTCAAGTGTAGTGAGTTGTTGAAAGTAGGGCATAGGTGGCATTTTTTCTACATAAACGGCCACTTTAAAATCGCTATCGCCAAGTCCAATGTGTTGTGCACTCACCATTAATTGGCCTTGTTTTGCGCTAATATTTTATCTAGGTTATTAGCAAAATTTTGTCTGTCATTTTGATTTAATGGTGCGGGGCCGCCGCTCATCTCAACTCCACTTGAGCGCATAGTATCCATAAAATCTCGCACATTAAGTAACGAACGAATATTCTCTACAGTGTAAAGCTCGCCTCGTGGGTTAAGTGCTTGTGCTCCGTTATCAATAACTTCACTGGCAAGCGGAATATCACCAGTTATCACTAAATCGCCTTTATTAACGCGCTTAACAATTTCATCGTCGGCCACATCAAAACCAGATGATACCTGTAAACGATTTATAAAAGGTGAAGGAGGAATTCGCATGGCATGATTTGCCACTAAGGTTGTTTCTGTTTTAGTACGCACTGCCGCTCTAAATAAAATGTCTTTAATCACCACCGGACAGGCATCTGCATCAACCCAAATTTTCATATATGCTCTTTATTACTGTATTTAATAGCATTGATCCTATAGCAAAATTTTTTAGAATGCGAAAAAAATGAAAAGAAAAAACCGCACTACACAAGTGACCCCCAGTAATTGGATTGGCCAACTATTGGGGGTCACGTCATACAGTGCGGCTTTTTATTATTTAAAACACAGTGCAAAGATTACTGTTTTGTTTCCATGTTTTTGGCTTTTTCTTCTGCATCAATTAATGCTTGTGATTTAGCCGTTTTTGCTTTGGTTTCTATTGTCGGTTTTTCAGCTGAGTTTGGGTCCCAACTTTCATCAAGCGATAAATTAGCAAACGGGTTGTTGTTATCCCCCTTCGAACCGCTAACCGAGCTACTTTGCGGTTGATTCTTAGGGTTATTATCTGGAGCAGGAGCTACCGGCGGCTCTTTTTTCTTCACCGCTTTTTTTACACCTGGTAGTGGAGCATTTGGATCAAAAGTACGTATTTCCGGCTCTTTAAAAACATGTTCAGTGCGTTTTATTTCAGCTTCAACACCTGGGTTTTCAGGCGCTAATAATGGCTCCTCAACTGGAGATTCATGGTTGCTTGCTGTCGGCTCCTCTAATATTGTCGGAAACTCAAGCTCATCGGTGATCGGTTGTGCCGGTGAAACCTCATTAAAGTCAGGCGCTGATAATTGTGCTTTATCACTCGAAGGTGGCTGCTCTTGTGCCAGCGCATTATCGTTTACCATAGGCTCTTCGAGCGGCTGCTCGTTTAACGCAGTGTTAGAGGCTGCGGGCTCTTTTTCATCTATGGCATTGGTATGTTCACTAAGTTGCGTCGCTTGTGCCGTTACGCTTTGCTTTACCGTCGTGTTATTAGGAGCTGCTTGCGTTGCAGTTAATGAGGGTTGCTCAACATTCGCATCGTTGTTGCTACTTAATGTGTCATTAAGAGGAGGAGTCGTGTTTGGGCTTTCTACTAACCCACTTTGAGGCGGCACTGAGTTATCAGGCTCGCTAAAGGTTGCAACTTCATCGGTATTGTTATCGTTAGTCACGATCGGACTTGGATCGGGGTTGAGCGCATGCATCGCTTTTGTTTTGCGTAACCGCATCAATAACACCAGTGCCAGTAAAATAATAATCGCGATAGCAATACTTGGCAGTAATAAAGCCGAAATGCCGCTGTTATTAGCCGGTGGCGTAGAAAAAACGATTGGTTTTACTTTGGCTTTTTCTTCTGCAATTGTTGTATTTTCAATCGATTGCTCTTTTTCTGCAACGTCTTGAATATTTTCAGCGCTGTTTTGTGCTGGCAACGTGTTATTTAGCGAGGTGGTAGTTAAAGCATCTGTCTGTTCTTTACTTGATGTTTCTGTCTCGGTGCTTGGCTGCGCCGTTACCTCATCTTGCTGCGCTAACTGCGCTTCGATGCTTTGAATTTGCTGTGTGTTTAGCTGTAGCTCTTGCGCTGTATACACATCACTTTGTTGCTCTTGTGCTCGTCTTGCATCGGCAGCTTGTTGTGCAATTATTTGTGCCTGTGCGGCCTCTTTTGCTTTTTGCTGCTCAGCCGCAATACGTTTTTCTTCGCTACAGCCACGTGCATACTTTTTTGCTGCATTTCGATAAGTGCGGGTATTTTTATTAGCCGAAAGTTGATTAACCTCTTGTTTTAACAGCAAGCACATTGCTTCGTTATACCAAGCATGACTGCTAAAGCTGTAAAATAGAGCTGTACAAAAAAATAGCGAGTTTAATCGTTTCATCATAAAAATAGGAAAAGTAAAATCAATACGCCAATTTTAAACATAAAATTAACATTTTACTAGACTAATGGCTGTATTAATTTTGGGTATACCAATTTAGTTTAGTCAATCACCATTAAACTTCGGTACTCATCATAAGCAAACTGATCGGTCATACCACTTATGTAATCTTGAATGAGGCGACAGCGATAATAAAATTCATAAGCACTGTGGTGATCGGGCTCTTCTTGCATTGCATCTAACGCGTGTTGGTAGCTATTTAAATGCTTTTTAGAGAGTTTTTTCACTAAGCGCGATTCAACTAATAAACGCTGATCGCCATGCAGTGCGCGTTTAAAATCAAGACTACTTAATTGCAACAAAGGTTTATAACAATCGAGTAACCCATTAATAATGCGATAGCCTTGCAGCTCTAATTTTTCAACTTCTTTATGAGAAAACACATACTGTGCAGCCACTTTTTTAAGGGTTTGTGTTACTGCGTGTAAATAACTTTTATCTTCAAGTAATGCATGATTAAAATCACCATGATAAATCGGCTCTATGTGCTTAATAAAACGCTTTGCGGCATGGTTAACCAGCGGGTGTAGTAACGCGACACGCAAATAAATAAAAAATTCACTATTAAAATTATAGGGTTGCTGCTGCGCTTTTAATAATGCGGTATCAACGGCTTTGGCAACAAAGTCCTTCTGCTCGCACTGTTCTAAAGTAAAGTTAATAAGTACTTTGCTAAATTGCTCTTTAAGTTTTTCGCATAACAAATCTATAGTAATAATGTCTTTTTCAACCGCATCTTCTATATCGGCTAGGCAGTACGATATATCGTCTGCAGCTTCCATAATATAACTCGCTGGGTGGCGGCAATATTGTTCTATTTCAAGTGCTTGTTGTAGGGTTTCGACAAAATGTTTTTCGCTGTAGTAATACCCAACTTTTTTCATTAAATAGCTTTTTGTTATCTCAATATTGCTATGTTCAAGCCCTGCTGGGCGGGTGTATTTTAAAATTCCCGCGCTTTGGCAATAGGTTAAATTAAGCCCTAACAATGAATGAATAATACGTAGCCCTTGTGCGTTGCCTTCAAAATTACAAATATCACGCGCAAGAGGCTTAAAAATAACCCCAATACTGGTGTGAGGATCGCTACAGCGTTCGGGCGTTAATTGGTGCAAGTGTGAACTAAACCAATGATTTATAGCAGCCTCACCAAAGTGACCAAATGGCGGGTTACCGATGTCGTGCATTAAGCAGGCCATTTCAACGAGGCTTTCGAGCGGGCGCTCAAGCGTGGTTAAGCCATATTCTTTTTGCTGTTGTGGTGTTAAGTAGGCAAAAATACGCTGTACAATAAAACGCCCTACTTGTTGTACTTCTAACGAGTGAGTAAGGCGTGAGCGTACAGCGGCATTGCGCTCAAGTGGAAATACTTGGGTTTTTTGTTGTAATCGACGAATGGCCGCACTGTTAATTATACGCCCACGATCACTTTCCATTGCTGTTTGCAAATTAGTTGTAGTGCGGTACATACGTGCAGGCGTAATTTTTTTAGTAAAGTCGATCATGTTATTTCCAATGCAATTTACTGACCCAAAAAGTAAATCTAAGTCTTTTGTTTTTTAGCGTATACGTTTAATCTAACAGCTTATTTTATCTATGACTAACTTATTTAACGCACTAAAAATACGCGCTTATTGTTAGCAAAATAATCTTTGGACCCACCATGAAAACCTGGTTTATTTATATCGTCACAGTTATTTTTATTTTATTAACTCATCATGCTAATGCCGCTCAACAAAGTGTCGTACTTATCTCTATTGATGGCTTTCGCTGGGATTACATTGAAAAACACAACGCGCCTAATTTAAAAAAAATGGCGCAACAAGGCGTGAGAGCGCAAAAGCTTATACCAGTTTATCCGACTAAAACATTTCCAAATCATATTTCTATAATCACCGGCTTATTACCTGTTAACCACGGTATTGTAGATAACAAATTTTGCGATAAAACTCGTATGAACGAGTGCTATTCAATGGGGAAGGGCTTTGTAGATAGTTCGTGGTTAAACGGGATACCATTATGGAATTTAGCCAAAATGCAGGGGCTTAAATCGGCTACTTATTTTTGGCCCGAATCCGATGCTCGTTTTAATGGTATGACTCCCGATTATTTCTACCATTACTCGAAGTACAGTGATTATCAACAACGTACCGACCAAATTATTGCATGGCTTAAATTACCTAAAGCACAACGTCCAGATTTTATTGCCAGTTATTTTTCGTTAGTCGACAGTATGGGCCATGAATTTGGGCCTGATTCACCACAAACCCGTGATGCCGTACAGCAGTTAGATACTTTAATGGGACAGCTAAAAACGCGAATAGATGAATTAAATCAAAATATAAACTTAGTTATTGTTTCTGATCATGGCATGAGCGCGGTAGATCCACAGCAAAGCATATTTATAAATAGCCTTCCAAAAGACGATAACTTTAAAATAGTAAACACCGGGCCACGCTTACTTATTTACACTAAACCCAATACCAATGCCGATATTGCACAATATAAAGCACGTTTACAAAAAGCAGCAAAAGGGCGTTACCAAGTATTATCTGACGAACAACTTAATGGTTATCACTATAATACAGGCCCTCGGGTAGGTAATATTGTCGTGCAAACTACGCCGCCTAAAGTATTTACCCAATCGGGGAGGGCTGATTCATTAGGAACACATGGTTATGCGTATACACCCGATATGGCAGCAACATTAATTGCCGTAGGCCCTGCATTTAAACAAGGCCTAAGTTTAGACTCGGTAAATAACTTAGATATTTATCCCGTGCTGGCAAAAGTAATGGGGTTAAATTTGCTGAGTAAAACAGACAGTGATGGCAGCACATTAATGCCAGCATTAAAATAGCGCAACATACCCGGCTAAATTTAGGCATAAAAAAAGCCCGCTTAATTTAAGCGGGCTTAATATTACTAAATTAGTAATCAAACGGGGAAATCAACATGAAACCTGAGAAAAACTGCAATTAATCATCAAGCGTAATAGTAAGACGCTAGCAATTAAATTAAGTTCAATAAAATTTTAAATTAATGTTTAGTAACGTTAATACGCATACCACTTGAGAAAATAATATCTTCCCCAGGGCAACTATAGCTTGGTGTAAGGCTTGCACACGGCTGATTAGGTTTATCAAAACAAAAATCAAATCGCGTTTGTGTTTTTACGGCTGTATTGAGTTTATTTTTAGCTAACGACGACCACGCCCATTGATTAATCACCTGTTTAGCTGCTTTATTAAAGTAATTACTGGTTGATGCAATCACGTTCATATTTTTTATTTCGTTATCGGGGGTTATTACATACTCAACGGTAGCACACCCCTCAACCGACGCCATTACCGCTTTAACCGGGTATTTAGCAGGAAAACGATTTAGGTCATTCCATTTAGCATTATTAAGCTCTCCTTGCGTAACAGGTAAGTGTGTATAGTCATTATTTACATCGGTTGTTTTACACCCATTAATAACTAAAACTGCGGCGACTACACATATTTTTTTAAACATAAACATTCCTTTTTATTACGCGTTAATATTCAATAAGAGTAACTTATATATAAATCTAAATAAACAATATTTAGCCAATTGCAAAATATTACCGACAACCGTATATTGTTTTTTTAGTTTAAAATTAGAGCAAATAATGAGGGTGTCAGATCAACTTTTAAATCGTATTATCGCGGGGTTAGTTGCGGTAATAATAGGCTTTGCCAGCTCTGTGGCCCTAATTTATCAAGTGGTTATTTCGTTAGGCGGCTCTGCTGATATGGTGGCCAGTTGGTTATTAACGTTAGGGCTCGTGATGGGAATAACCACAATAGGGTTATCGTATTATTATAAAATTCCCATACTGGTTGCTTGGTCAACCACGGGGGCTGCATTACTTATTTCAAGTGTACAAGGGTTTAGCTTAAACGAAGCCATTGGTGCGTTTATGTTTGCTGCATTGCTCATTGTGTTATCGGGTATAACGGGGTGGTTTGAAAAAATAATGAACAAGATCCCCACTGAATTAGCCTGCGCCATGCTTGCTGGCGTACTGGTAACGTTTGGTATTGATGTATTTAATTTTATGAATGAACTCCCGTTAATTATCGCGCTAATGGTGTTGGTTTATTTAATAGGAAAGCGCTTTTTTACGCGTTTTGCCATGTTAAGCGTATTGCTTGTAGGCATTGCTTTATCGTGGGTAACCGGACATATTGATACCAGCAGTTTACAGTGGCAACTTAGTGAGTTTAGTTACATAGAGCCTACTTTTAGCTTAAATGCCTTAATTAGTATCGGGCTGCCTTTATACATTGTAACCATGACCTCACAAAACCTTCCTGGTATTGCGGTATTAAAAGCGAATAACTATAAAACGCCGATATCTGGCGTGTTAAATGTAACCGGTTTAGCTAATTTAATAACCGCCCCATTGGGTGGTTATTCAATTAATTTAGCGGCCATTACCGCGGCGATATGTATGAGTGATGAAGCCGAGAAAAATCCCGATAAACGTTATTGGGTTACGATAGCCGCAGGTGTTTTTTATATTTTAATGGCTTTATCAGCGGCCACTTTAATTGGCCTAGTTGCCAGCTTACCGCAAGCATTAATTTTAGCGCTGGCTGGCATTGCGCTATTTGGCACTATTGCCAATAGCCTTCAACAAGCGTTAACCGGGTCTCGTTATAACGAAGCCGCAATTGTTACCTTTTTAGTAACCGCTTCAAACCTTACGTTATTTTCTATTGGTTCGGCCTTGTGGGGAATTATTGCAGGGGTGTTAACCTTATTAATTACACAAAAAGACTAGCGTTCATTGTGTATAAAAAATGCAAAGGCTGTTTTAGTAATATGACTGTAAAGCCCCATTACAATTTGCACAAAAAAACCACACATTAATGATTAACGTGTGGTTTTACTAAATACTAAAATAACGTAATTAAACCCGAGGGGTTACTGGTTATTTAATAAGTGTTTTTCAAAAAACTCGGCCATCATAGTGTGATAATGTAAGTCGGTTCCTTTACCTTCGCGTAAACTATGCGAGCGGTTAGGGTATGAGAAAAACTCAAACTGTTTGTTATGAGCAACCAGTTCGTTAATTAAGCGCTCTGATCCTTGGTAGTGAACATTATCATCGCCCGTACCGTGAATGAGTAACAGTTTACCTGTTAGGTTTTTAGCAAAGGTAATCGGCGAAGTATTGTCGTAACTTTCAGGATCGGTATTTGGATTACCCGCATAACGCTCTTGGTAAATAGTATCGTATAAACGAATATCAGGGACTGGCGCTGAAGCTATCCCCACTTTAAACTTATCGCCATGGCGAAATAGTAAGTTAAGTGTTGAACTACCGCCACCTGAGTGACCCCATACGCCAACACGTTCGGTATCAATGACACTCCAACGTTTAGCCATTGCATCTAATGCATCAACTTGATCTTGGACGGTAATTGAACCTATTTTTTTATAGATAGATTTACGCCAATCGCGTCCTTTTGGTGCGCGTGTACCGCGATTATCAACCGAGGCAACAATAAACCCTTTTTGCGTTAATAACGATTTATATAAAAAGCTATTTCCTTCCCAGCGGTCTTGTACTGTTGAGCCCCATGGCTCGCCATATACATAAAAAACAATAGGATACTTTTTACTTTTATCCATGTTTTTCGGAAACATAATATAACCATCTAGCTCTGTGCCATCGCGTGCAGCTACGTTAAAAAATTCATGCTCTGGTAGGCTTTGCTCTGCAAGTTTTTCTTTTAATTTGGTATTTTTTACTAAGGTTTTTACATTACTGTGATCGCTCACCTTAATGATTTCTTTACTTGGTGGTGTACCAAATTTAGAGTAGGTGTGCATGGCCCATGATGCATCTTTAGACATGTAATAACTATTAGAGCCTTCAAATTCGGTAGGTGTAACACGTACCGGCTTACTGCTACCATCAAGTGGTGTACGGTATAAATAACGCTGCCCTGGATTGCTTGGTGAGGCAATAAAGTACATTACATTTTTATCTTCGTTAATGCTAAGCATATCAATAATATCGTACTGCCCAGGGGTTAAGTCGATTAATGTTTTACCATCGCGCGATACACGGTATAAATGACGCCAGCCATCGCGTTCGCTGTGCCAAATAAAGAATTCTCCATCTTTAGACCAGTTTGCTTTATAAAACCACTCAATAAACGCTTCGTCTTTATCTTCTAGTATTTTTTTCAGTTGCTGTTTTTTCCAATCGAACAACCATACCTTGTTGTGGTTTTGTGGGCGATTTAAGTCTTGGATCATAAGCTCATCACCGTTGCCAGCCCAGCTAATACGTGGAATGTAGCGATCGCGATTATCACCTTCAAGTTCAGCCCAATGAGTGCGTTTATCGGCAATATTTACCACACCAACACGGACCGCTGAGTTAGTTTCGCCAGCTTTAGGGTACGGAAACTCTTTAAGAGTAGGGTATAGTTCGTCGGTGTTATTGATCATAGTAAAGTATTTAACACCACTGGTATCGAGTTGCCAGTAAGCAATTGATTTATTATCTGGGCTCCATTTAAACCCATCGGCAATCGAAAATTCTTCTTCGTAAACCCAATCAAAATTACCATTTACAATGCTGGCACTGCCATCGGTTGTGAGTGCCGTTACTGCGTCGTTGCCAACGCTTTGCATATAAATATTGTTATCGCGCACGTAGGCAACTTTAGTGCTATCAGGCGAGAACTTAGCAAACATTAACTTTTTAGCCTCGATATCACTGCCACCAAGTTGTTGTAATTGATTGGTTTGAAGGTTAAGTAACCAAAAATCGCCGCGGCTACGTGAGCGCCAAACTTGCTCGCTATTAGTAAATACCATTAACCATTGACCATCTTGCGACCATTGATAACTCTCGATAGCAAAAGGCTCATCGGCATTTTTAGGTAACAGTTTTTCAAATTCAACTAACACTTTTCGGCCTGTGCCGTCGGCGTTGTAAAACACAATATCGTTGCCTTTTACACCGTGTTGTTTTTCATCATTTTGTTTTTTATTGTTTTGTTTTTCGCTTTCACGCTCTTCAAGCACGGTGTAGCCCGTACCATCGTCTAACCATTTAAAGTAAGTACTACGTTGTGCTTTAAAGTCTTTTTCTTTATAAATTTGTTCTAAGCTCAATGGGTTATCGACTACTGGCATGGGGTTACTCGTTGTATTTTGAGTGGCTGAACAACCCGACAATAATACCGCGGTAAGTGCAGTAATCAGTGTCGGCATTTTAGGTAATATCATTTTACAGTCCTGTAAAAAAGAGGGTGGATATACACATAAGTAAATGTGCTAATGGCCTACTGTAGCAAATTTTTTATAAAAGCGTTGTGCAGTTATCGCAGATATTAGTGTGTTACTCGAAAAACCGTTAACTAAGATAAATACACCGCTGCTCATACACAGCGGTGACTGTAAAGGGGGATTACAATCGCATTATTTTACAGCTAACAATTTATGTTCTAAATCACATAAATCGGCTGCTATTGTACTGGGCTGTATTTCCCAAGGATCGAAAATAGCATCGTCGCTACGTTTTATCCAACCCCCACGCATGCCATGAGAAATAGCGCCAGTGATATCAAATGGGTTACTCGAGATTAACCACGTACTTGCACCTGTTGCTTGTGCTTGTCTTAAAAAATGACTATACACACCAGGATTCGGTTTAAAGGTTTTAATATCGTCGGCGCTGACAACCGCTGTAAAAAAATGATCGATTTGGGCATGCTCTAATAATTTATTCACGGCGTCGCGGGTGCCATTAGAAAAAGCAAATAATCGATAACCATGTGCTTTTAACTTTGCTAAACCAGTCGCTACATCGTCAAAAGCTGGGAGTGTTTTATAGCATTCAAGCAATTGTTGTTTTTGCGTACGACTAAGTGCCCTTTTATGCATTAAGCAGCTGTACTCAAGCGCGTGTTCTGTGCATTTAGAAAAGGGGATATAGTTTTGCATTAAGCCACGTCGAAACGAATATTCAAGCTGTTTTTCTCGCCACGTAGTAGAAAAAGCACGAGCCGTTGTTGCATCCCCAAGCATATTTTCTAGCAGCGACAAAACACCATGGGTATTAATAAGTGTACCGTAAACATCAAATGCCAGTGTGGTTGTCATAAATCACCTTAATAAACATAAACAATAACGACACTTTACCTGTTATTGAGCACACGCTCAAATTTAAAGCGCATTAAAAGTGATAACCACTACCTCGTTAACAAAGGCGGTTAATCTAGCTCTAGTTGTGCTCGCTCTACGCTGTCGTTAGGTAGCTCTTTAGTAACCGATACACCTAAATCTTTAAACTCTGCGGCTTGTTTTATTAAGTTACCTTTTCCGCTGTAAAGTTGTGAATAGGCTTTGTCGTAACTTTCTTTTGCACGGTCAAGCTGCTTGCCTACGCCTTCCATACTTAGTAAAAAGCCATTGAGTTTATTGTAAAAACGTTCTGCGCGATTCGCGAGCTCTTTTGAATGTTTAGTTTGCTCTTCAAATCGCCATAGCTGTTTAACAATATTTAAACTGGTTAAAAGGGTAGTGGGAGTGGCCACCAAAATATTTTTTTCAATGGCTTGCTGATAAATATCGCTTTTATATTTTAGCGCTTCCACAAATGCCGATTCAATCGGGACAAACATAATCACAACCTCGGGGGAATTTAACCCAGGTAAGCGGTCGTACGATTTACTGGCAAGTTCATCTATGCGTGCCGTTACTGCGTTTACATGCTCTTTTAGCGCTTGCGAGGCCTCTAATTCATTATCGGCATTTACATATCGGGTATAAGCATTCAACGAGGTTTTAGCATCAATCACTAAATGACGTTGTTGCGGTAAGTAAACCACCACATCGGGACGTAAACGGCCATCTTCGGTATTAAAAGACACTTCGCGTTCGTAATCTGTACCAGCACGTAAACCTGCACTATCGAGCACATTTTCGAGCATCAGCTCACCCCAGTTACCTTGGGTTTTCTTTTGCCCTTGCAAAGCATTGCTGAGTCTATCAGCTTGCTCGGTTATGGCTTGGCTTTTTGATTGTAAATGCAGTAACTCGGTTTTTAAGGCTGCGCGTTGCTTTACATCTTCTACGTGAATTGTTTCGAGCTTATCTCTAAAACCTTTTAGTTCACCTTGTACGGGTTTAAGTAATTGTTCAATACTTTCTTGATTGACGGTTTTAAAGCTTTGACTTTTTTCTTCTAAAATTTTGTTGGCTAGATTCTCAAATTCAGTTTTTAAAACCTGTTTACTATGCTCTATTTGCGCTAATTGCTCGGTAAAATTTTGTTGCTTTTGCTCAAGCGTTGTTTGCATTGTATTAAATTCAATATCACGCTGATTATACTGCGCTCGTAAGGTGCTTAGCTCAGATTCGGTTTTACGCCAAAAGCTATTAAATTGCTGACTTTGCTTTTCAGATTCAGTTAAGCGCGTTTTAAAATGTTGCGCTAAATCGCGTTGCTCTTGATGAGTATGCTCAAGCAATTCATGATTATCTTGTAACTCAACGAATTGTTGATTTTTAGTTGTCAGCTCACTTTGTAATACAAGTAATTGCTGTTGCTGCTCTGTAAGTTGTTTAGATAATTTTTTTCTAAATAATGTTGATACGCTAGCAAATAATATAACACCACAGCTTAAACCTGCGGCTAAACTAGCCCAATCGATATTGGCGATAATTTGTGTAAGCATAAAATAAACTTAGTATTTTTTAAGACACAACATAATAGCGAATTAAACTGAATATGTAGAGCAGAAGCTAAATTTAGGCATAAAAAAACCAGTTCAAAACGAACTGGCTCAACATTACTAAATAAGTAACCAAACGGGGAAATCAACATGAAACTTGTGAGCAACTGCAATTAATCACAAGCATAATAATAGACCGTTCAAAAACAAATAAGTTCAGCGAAATGCATTATTTTGATCATTTTTTTATTAAGCACAAATAAAAGCGCAGACATAAAAAAGCCAGTTCAAAACGAACTGGCTCAACATTACTAAACATAGTAACCAAACGGGGAA
>NZ_JAGJEG010000009.1 GCF_018100905.1 Pseudoalteromonas sp. MMG010
AATAAAAGCCTAGTACTTAGTTTGCTAAACTACAAAATTTAGGGTGGGTGTCTGATTAACTTTTTAAAGTACATTGAACAATTAAGTTTTTGATTGCTAGAATGCCAACCTATTTTTCTATCAAGAGATACAATGGCAAATTTCAATACTCATCTTAATACTGCCGTCATCGTCACCGGTTTAGGTTCGGCCACTTTATTATCTGCAGGTCATATTGATTTAAGCGGTGCACTTTGGTTATGGTTTTTAGGTTCTATTGGCGGCTTATTACCCGACATAGATTCAGATAACTCTACATCACTCGATGCTATTTTTAACTTATTTGCACTCAGCGCTGTATTACTGGTGCTGCATTACATAACAACCGAGCTATTTATTACAATTAGCTTTGTTGAATTAATAGTAGTGCCGTTATTAGTTTACGGATTTATAAAATACATTATTAGACCCATTTTTGAATGGATCACAGTGCACAGAGGTAGTTGCCACTCTTTACTATTTTTACTGCTATGCGCATTATTAACAACGCAAGTAACATGGAAGCTTAATGACCAATCAACAGCTCAGGCAGCCACTTTTGCCTGGTTAGCGGGCGGGTTTATTTTATTTGGCGGGTTAATTCATTTATTACTGGATGAACTTTACAGTGTCGATTTAAATAATGTCACCATTAAGCGCTCTTTTGGCACGGCGCTAAAAATAGCCGACTTCGATAATAAATTAATTACGTTGGCATCAATAGTTGCCATTGCAGGTTTAATTTATATTGCGCCCCCTACCAAGCAAACAATCATTGCGTTAAGTGACTGGTCTAATTTTAGGTTTTTATCTTAACAAAGTGAGTAATAAGCCATTTCACTACATGCTCAAAATTAATACCCGTTTAGAGGCATACATGGCTTATGCAAAGCGGCTTTGAAAATTTAGAGTGGGTGTCTAGTTAATTTTCTAGTTAATTTGTAATTTTATGAGTTAATTTGGTGTAGTTAATTTATAGCTTGAGCCTGTTTGTTATTAATTAATTATTTTATAGGTTTAAGTGAAATAATTAACTCGCTTTACCTGTCTTATACCTACAACAATAAACGCTATTTAAATACAAAAACTAAGCAGTTTGATACATTTAAATCCGCAACAACTGTTGAAAGCGTCAATTATAAAATCAAAAGAGGTCATAATGGAATTTACACATAAACGCACCACCCTAATTACAGCATCATTATTGTTGCTATTAGCAATATCACAAGGTATTTATTCAGCTCTTTACAGTGCTGAAATTAGCTTTTCAAGGCAGGTTTCTTGGGGGCTAGAAGCACTAATATTTACTTTACTTGTTGCCTTTGCAGGCACCGCTATGGTGCAAGCAAAAAACGCTCAACTAGGTTGGTCGGCTATCGCGTTTAGCGCAGTCCTTAATATAGTGCAGGTAAGTATTGGTCTTACTTTATTTTCAACATTTGGAAAAGTTGCAGGCACAGTAGAAGGCGCACAACCTTTAATTGGTGGTGTGGTTTCGTTGTCATTCATGATTTACTACGCAGCTAAATTATTATTAGGATTAGCAGCCGTTGTTTTTGGCCTGTCTTTTATCGCTAAAGGCGGCAAAGCAATTGGCGGACTTACTGCTCTAGCAGGCGGAGTTGCAGTGTTAGCCACTGGTATTTTAATTACCTTTGGACGTGATGGATTTCTTCCATCAGGAGTTGCTGGCGCTTCAGGCATGATTGCAACGTTACTTTTAGCAATCTGCTTATTTAGTATTAACCGTAAAGCAGACTAATGCTTAATACCTTATTAGTAAGGTAATAAAACTAAAAATATAAACATCGGCGTGCAATACAAATGCTTATTCGCCGATGTTTTACGTTTAAAATTATAGAATTTAATGTGCCAACAACCTTAATTTTCTCAAAGCGGATATGAGGCGCTGCGCTTTTAGGATTTTTTCAAGTTAGAGGTTACATCAAAAATTTTTAACCAATTACTTCTGCTGATGTATGAACTCAAGATGTGACCCGCTTTACCGACCCCACTTACCTCTGATAAAAGCCTACTACTTAGTTTGCTAAACTACAAAATTTAGGGTGGGTGTCTAGTTAATTCCTAGTTAATTCTCTGTAGTACAACTAAAAATGAAACTATAAATTTAATCACAATTCTTCCTTGAGCATATAACGCTTGCAGCAGCGGAGAGCGAAGCGAATCCACTGACTGCGCTTGTTAGTGTTTAATTTTGTCCAATAGTTCTATTATCTCTCGAACAACCATATCTGGTTCGTCGTTCTGTGGGAAATGGTAACTCTTGTTTGTTAATACAGTCTTTCCTTTTGGAAACTCGTTTGCCCATTCAGTATGCAACTCTCCCCACATTTCCCGAGCTTCATCTGTGAAAAAGAGTAATAGAGGGTTTTCATATTTTTTTATTGATGCAATGACTGTTACAGGGATATTCGGTATCTCAGGATAATCGGGAAGTGGTTGTTTAGACCAAAAATCTAGGTATTGGTTAGACATTCCGTTTGTCATGTCGTCCAGTTTCACTTGAGCAATTTCTTTTTCTGCTTTAGCAAGATCAATTCTTCTCATAATATCAACATCATGTTCCGATGCAGGCTCAATTAGCATTAACCCAGAAACCCATTCAGGATAGGTCGCAGCAAAGCGTCTAGCGATGTAAGCGCCATATGAATGGGCCACATAAACCACTGGAGTTTTAATGTTTAAAGCCTCAAGAACTAAACGAGCCTCTTCAGCATACTCTTCAGAGCTATAGTTTTTCATAATTTGCTCTGAGCCACCGTTTCCAATTCGTGAGTAACGAATAACACGAGTCTTCTTGGTAAGACTTTCAAAAATAGGGTTCCAATCAGATAAACCTGCTGAACCTCCAGCTTCCAAGAATACAGTATGTTTGCCATTACCTGTCATCTCGTATTCGACATCATAGCCATTTACCGTAACGTAACTAGACTTGGCAAAAACAACCACTGGAACAAAAAGACTAAAAAGCAACCACGCAGATTTCATTTATTCTCCTTAAAAACTAACGCCGCATTAAGCGGCTGATAATAGTTTGCTTAAATGTGTAGCAAAGCTGAACCGAGCAAACTGTTATCAGTGATCTTCACCGAACTTCTTTTTGGTATTTTCAAAAATGATAAAACCTATCACTGTGCCTATTGGGAATAGAGGCATCATTAGAATACCTGTAATCCGAGAAACTACTCGGGCTAATTCTGACTTGATTTTACAACCATAAGCAATTGAAAAGTGTAGTAGAGGAAAAAACAAAGTTACGATCGGTAAATAGAATTTACCAGCCTCAGTTAAGCTATCCGATGCTCAAAATGTTGGAATGCCAAATAAGATGAAACTAAGAAGTCCCAAAAATATATGCATTTTCATCAAGGCTTTGAAATTTGCCACCTACTTTCCTTGTATACCTAACGCCCCTAATAAACGGCGCAAACTTGCTGGCTATAATGGCGAAGAATGAGCCCAAGCCAGCGAGTTTGCGTCCGGTTGATTGGATTGTTATGCGCCAACTTCGACATAGTGCAGGTGTCCAATCATTTTTGACTTAAGCCTTGGGTTATCTTTTAGTGCTCTTTCCATTTGTGTTTGGCTGAATAGGTTACTACTAAATACTTTTTTATAACCGCCCTGCTCAAACTCTTGGATCCATTGCTCACCTTCTTGAGAGATATGAATTGAAAAGCCACCGAAAAAGCCTTTTGTAATCTTGTGTTCTGTAACGGTGAACTTATTTGGGTCAATATCAATTTGATAACCACTGCTTACAGGAAAACATGTATTAAAAAGGGTTGCAATATTGACTAAAGAATCTTCGAAAATTTGCGAATTAAACCATATTATAAGTTCGCTAAATGAACCAGATTCATTGCTATCAGAAAAGCTAGCCTCAAATCCCAATCTCAATTCTGTATCTCCAGAAAGAGCGTAGTACTTTTCATGGCCTTTTGAATTAAGTTTATTCCTAAAAGCTTTGATGCCTACACTTTGACCTTTTGAAATACCGTATGGACCATGTATCACAAATTCTTTTGGAAGCTCGCCAAACTGATTTTTAAAATACTCTAAAACTAAATCAACTAAATTACTGCGATCGATCTCATACTGATCTTCAGCTATTGAATAGAGTTTTAGAGCCGTCAGATTGAACTTTAGTCTAGAAAACATCTTCAAATTCCATTTGGCGTATAACGCCCGGCACAACGGACAATTTGTAGCGACGAAGGAGCGAAGAATTGTTCCGACTGCTGCCGCTTGTTAGGCATTGATAAAAATTTCATACCACTAAATAGAAGAGACTAGCCATTGCTTTAGAGATGATTCTGCTTCACTGCACTCAGAAAGTTTCAATGGGCGTTTAACCCAAGGTCCTGCCTTTTGAGTCTCTGAATCTACGACCACACAAAATTTTTGATCTTTGTCGAGTCTGATTGTTTTATCTGTCTTGTTGTAAACAAATTTTTGATGAGGGTGATCACTACAATCAAGTAAAGCAAATTCCGACTTTCCTGTTGCGATTAGAACTTGCATGCACTGACCTTCAAAGGCATAAGAACTAATTTTTTTTGTTTCTGCGTTGTATTCAAAACGAACATCATGGCCAGGGTCATTTCTAGGAGTGCCTTTATCCGTTTTTGGCTTACAGGAATGAGTTTGCATTAACTCTGATTGACCCGGGCCATAAGTATCAAGACAAAAACCATACCCATTAGGCTCATCCAGATTTTCATTAAGCGCTATATAGGGAGCCTCTGTCGGTACATTTGGCTCCGCTGCTGACACAAGGCCAACAAAAAGCGTCAATATAGACAAAACTGAAATTTTGAAAGTTGAATAGATCATATATTTTCCTTTAAATAGTAAATGTGATGGTTTAAATATGCCTAACGTCGCGTTAACCGGCGTAGTAATTATGGCGGCTGTTTTGCGTGTTTTTGCAAAACAGGTGACAGCTTTACGGAGTCCGTGTTGAACGCCTTGTTACACGAGCTACATAGTGGGCCAAAATATTTCCTCACATTCCTCACCGCTCTCATTTTCCCATGTTAGCTTAGCTTGATACTTTCTGGGGCTTCCCATATGTATTGCTGCTAAAAGCTTAACTCTTGAATTTGGTTTTATCTCTTGATGAGGAAATTTATCTTGTAAGTCGTGGGACGACAATGGGCTATCTTCGCAATCGATTAGTTCAAAATTGACATTGTAGGCACTACCTTGACCTGTATTGGAAATATAAAAGCTATAATGCTTACCTAGCTTCGTGAGATTTACATTAAATTTTGGTTTTGTTTTATTCGATTTTTCTTCTGCGATGCTTTCAATTTGAAGCCTAGATAGTTCAGCCGTAACCCTTTCTAGCTCTAGTTGCTCTTTAGCTAACTTCCTTGTGCGCATTAACGACACTGTTGAAATTACCGCTGCCAAAGCAGAAATAAGTAAGCTCAAAATTTCAAACTTACTCATTTAAAGCTACCCTTAAATGCTTTTTTAAGCATTTTTTCAATTTCAGCCTTTGCTTCAGGAATGACAACTTCTTTAGCTTGCTCAATGCCTACTTCTTTCAGGTCTGCCAACATAATCTCAAAATTACAGCTATTACACTTCACAAAGTCGTCATCCTTTGGATTGTCTGGCTGCTCAAATTCAGTATGCCCACATTGAGGACACTGAATTGATATATGGTCAGTTTTAATCACGTTATCTCCTTGTATGTGTAACGCCTTGCTAAGCGGAAAATAATGGTTGGCTATAATCGCGAAGCGATGGCCAACTGTTATTTTCCGCTTAGCAACTTGTTATGAGGCTTTATAATAATTTATCTACAACTAAATCAATGGCTTCTAAAGATTGATCTCTATACTCTGGTTTAACTTGAACACGCTGACCACTAATTGTCAGCTTTCCTGTTGGCATAGTGGAAAATGCACAACCTCTTGCAAACGAAACTACGCCAGTAGTTCCGAAATCACGAACACCAACAGTTCCATCATCGGCATTATTAAAAGTAAAGTATTGTGGGTACTGCGCTAATAACCCCCTAACATCATTATCTATGCCAGTCAGTACAGCATGGTAAGCAGAAGCAGCCCCCATATACTGTGTTAACCTATTTTTCATAATAAGATGAATTTTAGGTAAATCACGACCTGCATCATTCAGTTTTTTAGCAAATGTATATTTTGAATACACCTCTGATGGCAATTTCAAACCATAAATTAAAGAAAATGCATTTTGAATTGCTCTTCTTGATGAGTCATCAGCCATAACAGGTAAAGCAACACGGTCAGATGCAGCTAATGCAATTTGTGTATACATAGAAAAACTAGGGTTAGTATCAATAAATACATAGTCGTAATCAACCTGTGATAGAAAGTTTTGCAACCAATCAATAACACCTAACCATGCATTAACGCCAGGAAGGTCAGCATTAGCAAGAGTATTCATAGCAATTGCTTGAAGTTCCAATAGAGGATCACCACAAACAAGATCTATATTTTTAGGTATTTCTGAATTATAAGTTGAAGGCTTAGTAATAAAGTCCCTTGCGTTAAAAACAGGAGGAGTAAAAGGAGAAGGTAAACGAAGATCGAAATATCCACCTATACTACATCTTGGTATTTTTGCTTGACATAACAATAAGTTATCACTGCCACCAGACTCTTGCCCACCTAAAAAGATCTCTGAAAGATTCGCTTGTGGGCACATATCAATTACCAAGACACGTTTTTCAGGGTGAACCTCCGCAAAACGATTTAAAGCCTGAAAAGATAAGCTAGTCTTACCTGTGCCACCTTTGTTATTCCAAATAGAATAAATAATCATAAGTATTTCCTCAAATATTAAAAAACCAACTATACGCGTCCATAAATGACTCGTAAAGGTCTTTTTTAGACGTGAGAATGTCGATTTAGGACTTTTGGCTTGAATGGCAAGCTTAACTCTAATTTAGAACACCAGCCTCATAACGCTTTGCTAAGCGGCTAAAAATGGCTGGCTACAATAGCGAGGAACGAGCACAGCCAGCTGTTTGTGTCCGTTTAAGCAACTTGTTATATATTCAATATCTCAATCACTGGAGGATTATCACTAACTACATTCATACAACCATTTGAAGTGGCTATGAAGTACTCTTTATTTCGGCAAGCGTCGGTAAAAACCATAACACCTTTATGTCTAGGCTCGCCATTCGACCAGCCACCGTTTAATATTCGATAAACATGGTAGCGTGAAGAAAATAATCTTGTTTCCCAGTAATATGAAAGATCAGCTTCATCAAGATATCTATAAGCCATAGACAACTCAAAACTAAGCTTAAGCCTCATATCCTTGCCTAATTCATTTTTTGATTCAATGATTATAAAAAGTCCATTAGCTGAATCGTTTATTGATTCGATATCGCTTTCAAATCTCTCATCAAAATATAGAGGACCTAACTCTTCGACTTCCACAAAACTTTCCTGAATATATAACGCCCGCATAATGGGCGGATTAGCTTGGCTATAATTAGCGAAGAATGAGCGTCAGCCAAGAATGAGCGTCAGCCAAGAATGAGCGTCAGCCAAGCGTAAGACGTCCATTATTAATGCGTTTGTTAGGCATTTTTAACTGATAGGTATTCTTGGTATTGTTCTTCCATCTCTTTTTGTATCCATTCTTCTGTTACACCAAATGTTTCCCATACTTTTAAGTAAATAGTGTCAATTAATCGGTCTGTAACTTGAAATAAATAAATCATATCTTGAAGCTCCTTAAGCATAACGACAATGCCATCACTTGTAGGGTCATAAAAGTGAGTAGCATAATCATAGAAGAAATCATGAGCTAGCCAATTACGTTTTTTCAGTGATAGGTTGAGCCTTTCTTCTATTTTAATGGGGATTTCAATTTTAGATTTAATTTGATTTAATAGCCTACCAAAGGTTTGCTTGTTTAAGTGATCATATATATCTGACCATTCTTGTTCTGTTAATGCCGATTCATCAAGTAATCGGTATGCCATAGCAAAGTTGACCATACCTTTTTCTAAGCATTGACCTGTATAGGAAGCTAAGCCATAAAATGCAAATACCTCTTTTTGATCTTTATCTTCAATGGGAGGTATTGGGTTTATATCTTCTATTTCGATATTTTCAACGAGCATAATTGACTCACTAAATGCCTAACGCCCCAATAAGGGGCTAAAAATTGTTTGCTAAAATGTGAAGCGAAGCGAAACCGAGCAAACTGTTTTTAGTCCCGCTTGATTGGCTTGTTATACGTTTATTTTGCCAATCTTTGTTCTGTTAGGTTTAATCGTTTATGAGAACTATACACGTGCTGTTTCTCAATACCGTTGATTAGGAATGCATCCATTTCAACAGACATTAGAGCTGACATAGGAAAAATTTCTAAAATACCATACTCTCCTAGATTTGCAGAGAGTAGCGCACTTTTGCCACTAGCCAAAAAAGTTGAATCTTGATCACGACATTCACCATCGATATACAATTTTGCTCCACGAGACCATGAATTAACTATTTTTACTTTATGATCTTTAACTGTGAATTCAAAATCTTTTCTCATTTTTAAACTCCATTTTAGAAAAACGTATAACATCTTATTGAACACCATTTTGGTGGTTTATAACACCCCAAAACGGCGTATATTACATTGCTCAATAATTCCACTAAATAACTTCAATGTAAACAATCAATTGCGTCTATTGTAAAATTATTGTCGTTAAAGTACACCAAAACGACTTTTAATAATGTTATTGGACAAAGTTAAAAATACTGTCTATATATACAGCATTCTTATTAAAATTGAATATCATTTATGAAATCTCTCTTTCTGAGCATGATTAAAGACTATATGTATAGTAAGCGGTATGCAAAGCGCACTATTGAAGCTTATCTCTTTTGGATAGCTGGCTATATCCGCTTTAATAATATGCAACACCCAAGCTCTATGGGCGACACTCAAGTAGAATTATATTTAAATCATTTAGTAAACTCAAAAAATGCAGCACAAGGCACACAAGCCCAGGCATTGAATGCGCTAAGTTTCCTATATAAAGAAATAATAAAGAAGCCTCTCTCTTTATCATTAAACTTTGTAAAAAGTGAACGCCCAAGAAAACTACCCGTTGTGCTTACTCAAACAGAGGTGTCAACACTATTTAAACACTGTGTAGCAAAGCATTATTTAGCGTGTGCACTGCTATATGGCAGCGGTATGCGACTAATGGAGGTACTGCGTTTACGGGTACAGGATATAGACTTTGACTACAGCTGCATTCGAATTTGGGATGGCAAAGGCGGTAAAAACCGTGTTGTGACATTAGCTGAAGAGTTGACCCCGCAATTACGAACTCAAATACAATTAGTAAATGGTTATTTACAGCTAGATCTTAAAAACCCTTTATACTGCGGTGTTTATATGCCGCATTTGTTACGTAAAAAGTACCCAAATCATAACAAACAACTCGGTTGGCAATATTTATTTCCATCTTACAAGCTCAGCATTGACCCACAGAGTAAACAGTTACGGCGTCATCATATTGATGAAAAGCAATTACAACGCGCTGTAAAAAAAGCCGCTTTTGATGCACACATTAATAAACACGTTACTCCACATACTTTGCGCCACTCTTTCGCTACGCACTTACTGCAAAGCGGTGCTGATATTCGCACAGTACAAGCACAATTAGGTCATAGCGACGTACGTACAACGCAAATAATACCCGCTGTATTGAATTAGTGAGCAATTATAGCGATAGATAAATAGCTCAATAACAAGGCAAAAACTTGGTTATATAGTTTATCTATATGAGAAGTTTTTAACGCAGTTAATGAGTTATTTAGAACGCTAAAATGTTCAACGTTTTAATTCAGTGGGTATCCTACTCATGTCTTGCAACAAGGTGCTAATGGGGTGGTTAGCCCTTTTTCAAGATTATAACTATCCTTTATTAACCCTTACACATACCTATTTTCATAGATCCCTATCGCCATTTTTTTGCTTTTAAAATACATAAAAAAAGCCCAACTCGTGTTACCACAAGCTGGGCTTTTTCATTCATTTATTTGCCGCAATACGGCACTATAAAGCTTTACTGGTTAACTACATTTTTCAGTGGGTTAACCGGTTGTGCATTATCGTCTAAAATATTCATATCAAAATCAAACTCATCTACGCGAATCGCTTTTTCACGTTTTTTGTTGTAATCAATTAACTGAATATATTCGTCTTGTGTGATCACACTTGCAGCAAGTGCATTATCAAGTGTTAACGCAAAGCGTACGCCCGGCTTAATTACTTTAGCGCGCAATGCTTTTTTAACTTTAGCCAGCTCGCTAAGTGATGCCATTTTAGCTTTATACGCTTGCTCATTAATATGATGCCCATCACCTTCAATGGGTTTAACTAAATGCGTAATTTGTGCTTTAAATGCGGTATCTAGCTGTGCTTGTTTAGCAAGTTCTCGCACTAAATTATCACTAATTTTTGGCATTTTAGTTGAGTAGTTCATTGTTACAAAACGAATAAACTTACGAGTACCGCTAGCAGGGAAGTTATCTAAAAACTTATGCAGCGCTTGTTCAGCACTTTGCAGTGCAAAACGGGTGGCATAGTGAAAATACGGTGCCGCTTGCTCGCGCTCACTACTTGCTACTTTTTGCTCATAGTATTTAATTGATGCCATGGCTGCGTATAAAAAGCTCATTACATCACCTAAACGGGCTGATAGCATTTCGGCCTGCTTAAGTTTTCCGCCCAATACTAATAACGAAAAGTCAGCATATACCGCTAATTTAGCTGATAATTTATGAACCGCTTTTTCATATTCTCGTACTTCAGGCAGCTCAGAGCTAGCACTGGCTGTAAATGGTAAAACACCTAAACGAAATGCGCGTAAGCTGTTTGCAGTGCTGTAACCGATGGTTTTACGTAAAATACCGTTAAACTCTTTATCTGCGCCTTTATCTTCACTATGAATCGATTCAACCATAGATTGTAAATACGGGTGACAACGCATAACACCTTGACCAAAGATCATCAGGTTACGTGTAAGAATATTTGCGCCTTCTACTGTAATCGCAATAGGTTGTGCAACATAACCACTGGCTAGCGTATTTTGTGGACCATTTTGAATGGCTTTACCCGCTTGAATATCCATTGCAGAATCTAGCACGTCACGACCCAGTTCAGTCATATGGTATTTAGCAATGGCTGTAACTACCGACGGTTTTAAGCCCATGCCTAAGCCTTCAGTGGTTAATACACGCATTGCTTCTTGCAAGTAGGTTTTACCCGCAATATCTGCCAGCTTTTCTTGAATACCTTCAAATTGGCCAATAGCTAAACCAAACTGCTCGCGTACTGCGGCATATTCAGACGCCGACTTTAATGCCACTTGCGAAGTACTTACACCTAAAGCAGGTAATGAAATACCGCGACCAGCACCTAAACAGCTCACTAGCATTTGCCAACCACGACCTATATTTTTCTGGCCACCAATAATAAAGTCCATTGGTACAAATACTTTTTCTCCACGTGTTGTTCCGTTGTAAAAACGAATACCCATAGGGTCATGACGATTGCCTAATTGTACACCTGGGTGCTCTTTAGGGATCAGCGCACAGGTAATACCTAAGTTTTCTTTACCACCGAGTAAACCATCAGGGTCAACCACTTTAAACGCTAAACCAAGTACTGTGGCAATAGGTGCAAGCGTAATGTAGCGTTTGTCCCAAGTGATCTCTAAACCTAGCACTTCTTCGCCGTTATACATGCCTTTTGTAACAGTACCAATATCTGGAATACCGCCTGCATCAGAACCCGCTTCAGGACTTGTTAAAGCAAAACATGGAATGTCTCTACCATTGGCTAAACGCGGTAAATAATGCGCTTGTTGTTCTTGTGTACCAAAGTGCAGTAGTAACTCTCCTGGGCCTAATGAGTTAGGTACCATTACCGTCACTGCAACAGCCGAACTCTTGGTTGCTATTGTCGCTACAATGGTTGAATTAGCGTAAGGGCTAAACTCTAAACCACCAAATGATTTAGGGATTATAAGTGAGAAAAAACGTTCTTTTTTCAAAAATTCTAATATGTCATCGGGTAGATGAATGCCGTTTTGAATAACAGAATCATCAATCATCCCTAGCAGCTGCTGTACCGGGCCATCTAAAAATGCTTGCTCATCAGCGCTTAACGTTGCAGCAGGTACATCACGCAATGCGTTAAAGTCGGGCTTACCTTGATAAATTGACCCTTCAAGCCATACATCACCGGCATCCAGTGCTTCTTGTTCAGTAATTGAAATACTCGGTAATACTTTTTTTAATTTTGTGCGTAAACTCATGTTGAACTCATCCGACCAGATAATAATAGCTCTATTACGTCATAAAAAACGCATTAGATCAATTACCCTAACCAATATATTTATACTTTTTTAAAAACTTGCCACCTTACCTGTACGTAAACTGTTGAAAACAAATAGTTTACACTTGTACGCTGAAATTATATTTTTTGTACTTTATTTGCCTTCATTTATAAAAATGTCTTATTAACCCACAAAGTTAACTAAAAAATACATTGATGCGGTTTAAAATATTTTTCGTAAATCAAAAATAAAAGCTAAAAACACACCGAAAATTCAACATAAGTTTACTTAAAATTATATTAAAACAGCTGTTTATAAAAATTGAGAGTTGAATACTGAAAATAAGAACTATTTTCATTTAAGTATTGACATCAAATTAAATCTAATTGACAATCAATATCAACAAGGCGATAAGTTTACTTGTTAAGTTATAAATTTGTTCTTGCCCTGGAGCAACGTGTAGCGCACGAAAACAGCTACAGAAATAATACATCTATATGGTGAGTATTATTTCTACCCTACTCATTTACTTGCTACATTGCTCATATCGGTGACGGTTGATATGACACAAAAAGCCCTTACGGGCTTTTTTTATGCGTAAAATTTATAAATGCCGCGCACTATAAGGCGCTTTATTTAAGGGGTTGTTTTATAAACTAAAAAATATCGGCTTATCTTTTAGTTTTTTCTACCAGTCATCCGCCTCTGTACTGAGTTTAATCGTGTTAAAATACGACTCTATAACCAGATCTAACTTACGTTTAATCTTCTTTTTTAAATAGCTAGGATCGGAAACACCGTTTAAACCGCTATGAGGCGCTAAATTACTCAGCTTTATTCTTGCTTTATCTTCTTTTACATCTATTTGAATAGTATAAGAGTAATAATCTATCCTCATCCCTAAATTACTCGAAATTTGTACAATACCTCTACCTATTATTCTACCTCTTTGGGGGTCTTTGACTTCAATTACCGATTTTGAATCATTATAATGCTTAGCGGCCCAATCTAAAGACTTGTTGAACAAAACACTTTTTGAGCCAGTTTGCACTCGTTTTACTTCGGTATTAAATATAGATGTATCAGAGGTTGATGAACAACCAAGTAAAAAAGATAACAGTACTATTGCATAAAAATTTTTCATATTTATCCCTAAATTTAAATTTCCGTACATAAGAGTAACAAGCCCTTTCGGTAATATAAAGATATCAAGTTAAAATATTTTATTAACCATAATTTACTAACCAATCATCTAAACTGGTTATAAATGTACTTTTTTAGTGTTTAATTAAAGTTTATTTAACGGTTTAAGGAGCTATTTTAACCACGTGTTTGCCGGTAATACTGCCTGTTAATTGTGCTGTTAAGGCATCAGATACGGCGCGTGCATTAAATGCAACTTCAACAATTTTAGGGTGTTTAATATCACCGGTTACCGCACCTTCAAGGAGTAAATTTCCCATAAAGCTTAGTCGTTGTTGCGCACACAAACTATTTGCAAGCCAAGCACCGCCAAGCGATACAATACAAATAGTGGGAGATTTTCTAAACATCAGTTCAGAGTCTAAATGTGGCAATGTATTTAAGCAGGCAATTCGGCCACAAAAACGCATTAGCTCTATATTTCGTGTGGTAGATTCGCCGCCCACCGTATCAATAACCGCATCAAACCCTTGCGGGCCTAGCTGGCGTTTAATTTTTTCGATTAACTGTTTATCGTTATAATCGAATACCGCGTCGGCGCCTAAGTTTTTCACTAATTTGTGATTATGTTTTGATGCTGTCGTAAATACATCTACACCACGTTGTTTAGCATATTGAATGGCAAACTGCCCTACTGCACCGCTGCCTCCATCAATAAAAATGGTATCGCCTTCGCTTACTTCAAGCTTATCTAACGATACTAATGCCGCCATGCCTGAACAAGGTAACGTCGCTGCAATCGACGAGCACAGCTCATCGGGCACTACCGATACGGCAAAATTAGGAACACAGCTGTATTCGCTTAACGTCCCTTCGCCACCTAAGTTTGCATGCCACATAACCCGCGTACCAACCCCTGGAAACACACCTTTATTGGCTTTAACAACAACGCCTACGGCATCAAGCCCTAAAATATGTGGGTATTGCCATTTACAAAAGCCTGATTGTGCAAAATGCGCATCGTTAGGATTTAAACCTACATATTCAACTTTCACCAATAGCTCATTATCATTACAAGTTGGAATGGGTAATATGCTATCGGTTGTGGCTAATTGTGTATTAGGTTCGTTTAATACAACTGCACGCATAGTGTTAGGAATATTAAAATGTGTTTTTTCAGTACTTGGCATTAAAAACTCTACTTAGTTGTTTCGCTTAGTGCGTAACTCCATTGCCCATTAAATGCTTGATATGCATTTACTTTAGCAAGCAATGACGAAATAGTGGTGTCGACTGCATTTTCTTGTGCTATTAAAACATCCTGTCGCGCATCTAACAACTCTAAGTAAGGTATTTGTCCTTCTTCGTACATTGCTTGTGCTTGTAAAAATGCTTTATTTGCAAAGTTAAAACGCTGCTCGGCAAATTGCTTTTGTTGCTGCTGATTGACTAACATTTGTAATGATAATTCACTGTCGTTTACTGCACTTAACACAACATTTTGATAATCACTATATGCCGCCTCACTCAACAACTGTTGAGCATCGCGCTGTTTTAATAACGCAGGATAGCTTAATAACGACCAAGAAATTTGGGGCGCTAACTGCCACTGCTTTTGCGTATTGTTTAATCCCGTACTGTCAATACTCACAACACCGGCAAAGGCCGATAAACTTACATCAGGTAGTAATGCTTTGCTTGCTGCAACACTTAGGCTATTTGCTTGGCTAAAGTTATATAACGCACGGCTAATATCGGGGCGAAGTGCTATGGCATTGTTCGCATTTTTTAACGCAACAGTAAACGGCTGTTTCAGTACACCTTGTTCATTTTCAATACTAATTTGTTGCGTTAGTTTGCCACTAAGTACCGCTAAAGCTGACAAATCACGGTATTTTGCATATTCAATAGCTGGCATTAATGCTTGCTGTTGCTTAAGTTGCGCCATTGTTCGATTTAAGTCGAGCTCGTTTGCGACCCCCTCGTCAACGCGCGCTTGCAGCACATCAATACTTTGCTCTAATGCTTGGATTTGCATGGCTACAATGTGTTGTTTTTCAACATTACCTTGATAGCTCACAAACCCTTTTACTACCGCAGAAACCACGTTGATTTGTAATAAACGTACCTGTTCGGCTTGGCTCATGGCTGATGCGTGCGCAGCATCAACCAAGGCCGTAATACGACCAAATAAATCAAGCTGCCAATCAAAACCAATATTAGCACTTGATTGACTGTCATAAACACTGGGCACATCACTACGTTTTGCACTAACAGCAATGTTTCCTTGCGGTAGGTACTGTGCTTTTTGCTCACCTAAACGTGCCAATGCACTTTTAAGTGTTAGCTGGCTTGTTTGCAAATCGTAGTTGTTAGCTAATGCATTATTTACTAATTCATTTAGCTGTGTAGATTGAAGTTGCTGCCACCAATTAACCTCGTCAGCTAACGCCACCTGAGCAGTAATATTGGCATTTTCAACAAACCGCTGTATTGATGCTTGTTCGTTATTAATATCTATTTTGCTAGCACAACCCGATAACACCGAGGCCACTAATACTGCGCTTAAACTTAAACGCGTTTTAATACTATAAGATATAAACTTACGCATTAGTTTGCTCCTGTGTTTTGGCTTTTTTATTTGCCACTATAATATAAAAAACGGGGGTAAATAATAAACCAAATACGGTTACGCCTATCATACCTGAGAACACGGCATTCCCCATTGCGTGGCGCATTTCTGAGCCAGCACCAGTGGCAAGAACTAACGGTATAACACCAGCAGTAAATGCTATCGAGGTCATGAGTATTGGGCGTAAACGCATTCTACAGGCAGCTAATATGGCATCGAAATGGGATAATCCGGTTTCGTTTTGATCTTTAGCAAATTCAACCATTAATATGGCGTTTTTAGACGCTAATGCCACCAGCACAATTAACGCTATTTGCGTAAATATGTTGTTATCTGACCCAACAAACCACACACCTAGTAATGCCGAAAATATAGTCATAGGTACGATTAATATTATTGCCAGTGGTAACCGTAAGCTTTCGTATTGCGCTGCAAGTACCATAAATACTAGCAATACAACTAATGGGAAAACATAAACCATGGTATTCCCTGCTAAAACTTGCTGATAGGTTACCTCGGTCCATTCGTACTCAATACCTGTTGGTAAGGTGTTAGCGAGCACTTTTTCTATTGCAGCTTGTGCCTGATCAGAGCTAAACCCAGGCGCTGGGCTGCCATTAAGTTCAGCGCTAGGGTAACCGTTATAATGCATTACTCTATCGGGGCCAATGGTAGGTGTTACTGTAAGCACAGACCCTAATGGCACCATGTTACCCATACGATTGCGTACTTTTAAATTAAGGATTTGATCAGGGTCAACGCGATAATCAGCATCGGCTTGGGCATTTACTTGGTAAGTACGACCGAACATATTAAAGTCGTTTACATATACTGACCCTAAATATATTTGTAGGGCATCAAATACTTCATTCAGCGGTATGCCTTGTACCAGTGCTTGTTCGCGGTCAATATCAATATCCATTTGCGGTACTTGAATACGAAAACTTGAGTAAAGTCCCATTAAGGCAGGATCTTTACGAGCTTCGCCTATCACCGCTTGTAAGCTATTAAACAGCGCTTCAAAGCCTTTATTTGCTCTATCTTCAATTTGTAATTTAAATCCGCCAGTTGTCCCTAACCCCTGTATTGGTGGTGGCGGGAATACGGCAACAAATGCTTCATCAATTGCAGCAAAACGTTTGTTTAGCTGTGCAGCAATGGCCATAGCCGATTGGCTTGCATCAGTACGCTCATCAAAGCTTTTTAATGGGGTAAATAAAATACCGCTATTAGGGCTATTGGTAAAACCATTTACCGACAGTCCTGGGAATGCCACGGTATGCGCAACACCCGGCACTTCTAATGCAATTTTTTGCATTTGCGTTAATACATCTTCGGTTCTTTCTAGGCTGGCAGCATCGGGTAATTGGGCAATAGAAATTAAGTATTGCTTATCTTGCGACGGAATAAACCCACCAGGTACTGAGTCAAATAATTTAATTGTGCCACCTAACAACGCGACATAAACAACCATTACAATGACACCCATACGCATTAGTTTTTGTACAAACTTTTCGTAACCTTTCGCACCACGGTCAAATACACGGTTAAATGGAGTGAATAACCAACGTCCAAATAATTTATTTAATAAACGTGTAAAGGCATCGGGTTTTGCATCGTGCGATTTAAGTAAAATTGCTGATAATGCAGGCGATAAGGTGAGTGAATTAAACGCAGAAATAACGGTAGAAATTGTAATTGTTAACGCAAACTGCTTATAAAACTGCCCCGATAAACCCGTAATAAAGGCTGTGGGTATAAATACCGCACACAATACTAAGGCAATCGCAATGATCGGGCCGGTTACTTCACTCATTGCAACGCGGGTTGCTTCAAGCGGAGATAAACCTTGCTCTATATTTCGCTCAACGTTTTCAACCACAACAATGGCATCATCTACAACAATACCGATGGCCAATACTAAACCAAATAACGAAAGTGTATTAATTGACACACCAAGCCACTGCATAACAGCAAAGGTACCAATTAACGAAATAGGTACAGCAATTAATGGGATGATAGACGCACGCCATGTTTGTAAAAATACAATAACAACAATAACAACTAACACAATGGCTTCAAGCAAGGTGGCAATTACTGCATCAATCGAACCACGTACAAACACGGTTGGGTCGTACACAATGTCGTACTCTACCCCACTTGGAAAATCTTTTGATAAACGCGCCATGGTTTCGCGTACTTGATCAGATAACTCAATCGCATTTGAGCCTGGGCGCTGAAATATAGGCATAGCCAATGCAGGTTGATTATCGAGCTCTGCACGTAAAGAGTAGCTATCTTGACCTAAATCGACCCGAGCGATATCTGATAAGCGAGTTAATTGCCCTTGCTCACCGACTTTAATAATGACTTGTTCAAATTCTTCGACACTGTTTAAGCGCCCTTTTACATTTAATAGGATTTGAAATTGGCTGTCGTTTGAAACCGGCTGCGCCCCTAAACTACCCGCAGCCACTTGTTGATTTTGTGCACGCAGTGCTGCAATTACATCAGTGGCAGTCAGCTCTCGTGCTGCAAGTGCATCGGGGTTTAACCACACACGCATAGCGTATTTACCGCCACCAAATAAGCGGATATCACCTACACCAGGTAAACGGGCAATTTCATCTTTAATATTAATATCGGCATAGTTAGATAAGTACGCCGTATCATGGGTTTTTTCTGGAGAATATATGTGTACAACCATGGTTAAATCGGGTGACGACTTTTCGGCCACAACCCCTAAACGTTGTACTTCTTCTGGTAAACGTGGCAAAGCACTGTTAACACGGTTTTGTACTTGTACTTGGGCGCGATCTAAATCGGTACCCAATGCAAATGTTACCGTTAGTGTCATACGGCCATCACTGGTTGCTTGAGAAAACATATATAACATGTTTTCTGTGCCATTAATTTCTTGCTCTAATGGCGTTGCAACGGTTTGTGCTATAACGGTTGGGTTAGCGCCTGGGTAACTTGCCGTTACCACCACCGTAGGTGGAACAACTTCAGGGTATTCACTTACCGGTAATTGAAATAGCGAAATACCACCAGCAATTAAAATAACCAATGACAGCATGGCTGCAAAAATCGGTCGCTGAATAAAAAAGTGTGAAAATTTCATCAATAAAACCTTATTGTTTAGCCATTAATTGTGTGCGGTCGTTATCTAGTGTAAAAACAACATCGGTACTATCAATCGTGACTGTATTGGGTTTTATTGGCATACCTGGGCCTACTCGTGCCGGACCATTAACAGCAATCACATCATTTTGCGATAAACCATGTGTAATAGCACGTAACGACCCATAACGCTCACCAACCTCAACTAAGGTGTATTGCAATACGTTGTTTTCGCCCACAGTTAATACAAAACGATTTTTTAAATCAGTGCCTATTGCTCTGTCTGGGATAATAATTTGTTCATTTGCAGCATTGGCAGCAAGTTTAATACGAGCAAATGAGCCCGCACGCAGTTGGTCGCTGTCTTGATCAAATATCGCACGCACACGTAACGTCCCCGTGGCCGTATTAATTTGGTTATCGATAAAGTTAATGTAGCCTGAGTAAGCAAATTCTTTTTGCCCCACTTTTTGCATCACTACGGGTTGTTTAGTGCTGGCTGTTACATCGTTAAATGCACTATTCCACGTGCGTTCATCTACATCAAAGTATGCGTACATAGCTTGGTTTGAAACAATCGACGTTAAAACACTTTGTCCTGCTAAAACATTATTACCTTTTGTAATGTTTGCACGAGAAATAACCCCATCAATGGGTGATACAATAGCAGTAAACTCTAAATCAAGCTTAGCTGACACTAATTGTGCTTGAAGCGCTGCTAACTGGGCTTCACGCTGACGTAATACCGAGGTACGAGCTTGTGCTTGTTCGGTTGAAATCGCTTTACGTTCGGTTAATCTTTTTGCTCTTTGGGCTTCACTTTGTGCTTGCTCTAATGCCGCTTGTGCACTTTCAATTTGTGCATTTAGACTGGCTACTACAGCAGCAAAGGGACGGTCATCTAATTTAAAAAGTAAATCGCCTTTTTTTACTGCGTCGCCCTCTTTAAACGCAATGCTCTCTACAACACCCGAAACACGTGGCATTAAAGATACTTCTTCAGGCGCTTCTAAACGGGTAGTATAAGTATGCCAACTTTGTACTGGCTTAACTAATACTTTAGCAACATCAATAGGTTGTAATTGTTGGGCGGGGGCTGTTTGAGCACTACTTTGCTCATCGCAACCAACTAAAGATAACGATACAGCAGCAAATGCTACCGCTATTAAATGTTTTTTCATGACGACGCTCCTAATTTATATGCGCCTTATACTACGGTGTTAACATGTTGACAAAAAGCATAGATTTTTAATTTCATTAATGCCAAAATAGCACCAATATTGTAGGTAAATTGATACACAGTGCATGCCACGTTTGTTTAAAAACATTCTCCATCACATCCTACAACCTCTTTTTAAGGTGTAATAATGGATACAACCAGCCGTCTTTTAATGTTACTTGAAGTTGTTGAGCAAGGCTCTTTTGCCAAAGCTGCTGAAATTAGAAATATTGATCGTTCTGTTATTTCTAAACAAATTAGTAGATTAGAAGATGAACTCGGCGTGAGATTACTTAATAGAACCACTCGTTCTTTTTCGCTTACCGCCGCGGGGGCTGAAATGATAAAAAAGGCAGCCGAACTAAGAACCTTATTAAACGATACTGTAAGAATGGCCGAAAATTATCATTTAGAGCCAAGAGGTGTATTAAAAATTACTTCATCGACGATTATCGGTCGTCGTTACCTGCAACCTGTGCTTAATGATTTTCAAAAACGCTTTCCTCAAGTAGAAGTCGAGCTGCGCTTAGATGATAAGCTGGTTGATATTGTCTCAGAAGGGTTTGATTTAGCATTTAGGGTGGGAGAACCTAAAGACTCCTCTTTAATCGCTCGTAAAATAGCACGTACACGCCTTTTAATACTCGCAGCCCCTGAATTTATCGCCACTTACGGTATGCCTAAAACGATGAATGATTTAGCACAGCTACCTGGGGCTAGCTATGCCAGTAGCGCATTTAGAATAGAGGGAATAAACTACCTCGATCAAAACGGTAAACAACAAGAACAAAAAATTAATAGTGTTTATCGTGCAAACGACGCCGAAGTGTTATTAATGAAAACACTCTCAGGTACCACTTATTTCTTAGCCCCTGCATTTATTATACAAAACGAAATTACAGAGGGTTTATTAGTACCCTTACTCCCAGAGGTAAAATTAGTAGAGCACAGCGCTATGTATGCCGTATACCCTCACAGAGATTTACCAGTAAGAACGCGTTTATTTTTAGATGCTGTTAGAGAATACATTGGCAAAGACAAGCCTATATGGGAACACGGCATTCCCAACTTTGACGGTATGTATATTTAACAAGCAAGTTGACTTATATCCGTATTTTGCTCTGTGCTATCGTAATACACTTGATTGCGACCGAAGTGCTTTGCTTTATATAACTGCTCGTCTGCGGCGTTCATAAATTCTTTTAAATCAAATTTACTCTGATATTGAGCAACGCCTAAACTCACCGTAATATTGATATTTTTATCATCAATACTAATAGGGGTTAATTCAATTTTTTCACGTAATTTTTCTACGGCTTTAATCGCAATGTCAAAACTGTCAAACTGAGATAATATTGCAAACTCTTCCCCACCAACTCTAAATACAAAACCTTTAGGCATCGCCACTTTAAACATGGTCGCAATTTCAATAAGTACCTGATCGCCCACATCATGGCCATACTTATCATTCACTTGTTTAAAATAATCAAGGTCGATGAGAATCATATATAAATTCGATTTTTCAGTTAATTCAACTTCAAAATGATGATTCATCGATAGTCGGTTACCTGCAGCCGTTAAGGGATCTAACATGGCAAGTTTACGAAGGCGTTTAGAGAACTGAGCACGGCTGGTTTCAAATACATGGGAGACCGCCCAAATACTAATATAAGCAAACAGTAAATTTAATCTTAAGTTCACACTTGATAATAATGAGGTATCTATTTTTTGAGACAAAACAATTAACTGAGAACAAAGTAAAAATGCTGACAATATAACGCCATAATGCTTACCTAAAATTAGATAAAAAATAACAGGCATTACGATAACCCAAACAAATAAACCATTATTGGGATGTGTAATATAAGTACCAAAAATAACAATCATTGTGAGTAAGGTACACACTATTATGGCTTGGATTGGTTTTACGCTACCCCGTTTTACACATAAATAAGTGTATAAACAATAACTACTAAAAACGGCTTCTACAAAACCTAATACATAAAATTGGTTAAAGAAAAAGTTAAGTAAAGCAAAAATAGTAGACAGCACACCAAAGCATAGGCTCATCCATTTAAGAACCCCTAACCTTAGTGATTTAGTACTACTTAATGCGGCAATATCCATTACAAACTCTTTAAAAAATACACATAAGTAGTTTAACTTGAAATACACAGATCTCAAGCACGATATAGACTAATTAATTAGTAAATGTAATAAAAGAAAAACAAAAACCATCCTTTATAACTAATTAAACACCCAAAAATATATTCCCCCTCATTTTTTAAAATAAATGATAAGAAAAAAAACGCCTCTCACATGCTAAGCATTATTGTATTAATAAGGATAAATTGTCTGATATATTCATTTTATTAAAATCCATTCATACCCATTCACTTTAACTAATTTGCACTTTAATTAATGAGTTTTTCAGGTAATTACATTAAACTGATGAAATATACGTGAAGTTTGTTTTGTTATGTGTATTTTGCACTGTATCCATCACGGTATTAATCAATAAAACTGATATATCCAACAAATCCTTGGAGGCATCTATGTCACACATCAATATAAAAACAGTTATCCTTTGTTGTTCACTATTAGCTAGCCCATTTGCTTTTGCTGGTCTTGAAGAAGGGCAAATAGCCGCAAATGAGGGGCGATTTGAAGAAGCATTAGTCGAGTTTAATTACTTAGCAGACAAAGGCTTTGCACCGGGTATTTATGAGCTAGCAAAAATGTATGAAGAAGGTCACGGTGTGACCCGCAATTATGCTAAAGCAGCACAACTTTACCAAGATGCGATTAAAAAACACCATGTAGACTCGATGTTTGCATTGGCTGTTTTATACGACGAAGGTAAAGGCGTAAAACTTGATAAGCAAAAAGCAATCACCTTATTTGAAAAAGCAGCCAAAAAGAACATGCCTGCAGCACAATTTAATTTAGGTGTAATGTATGCCAACGGCGACGGCGTAACCCAAGATTACAAACAAGCGCGCTTTTGGTATGAAAAAGCAGCTGCAAACAATTACTCTTTGGCGCAATTTAATTTGGCACTGTTATATTTTGAAGGTTTAGGTACGCCAAAGGATGTTGAAAAGTCATATATTTGGAATTCAATTGCTGAATACAACGGTAACATGAAAGCAAGCCATAGCCGTAAACTAGATGAGCGGACTATGCTGCCAGCCGAAGCTGAAGCAGCAAAAGAAAAAGCAGATGCAATTTATGCAAAAATTCTGGCGGGTACTTACGCCGGTGAAGGCCGATTATTTTAATCAAAATTAATATTTTTATTGATATAAATCGGCCAATTAAGCTGTATATAAAAAGCACTTAGGTGCTATTTTATATACAGCTTTTTTAATAATGTAATTAAAAATTTACTTTGTTTAAGTAACATATTAATACGTGGATTGAATTGGCTTGATACCAACGTATTTTTAGCATGGCTAAACGTTAAAAAACCTTCTTTACCATGGTAATGCCCCAAACCAGAGTCCCCAACTCCACCAAACGGTGCATCATCGGCTGTCACTTGGACCAATGCATCATTGATTGCCAAAGTCCCACTAATCGTTCGTTGCATTATGTTTGCCTGAGCATGTTTATCATCACCGATAATATAAAGCGCGAGTGGGTGTGGGTGTTCATTTACATAAGCGATGGTTTCATCTAGGTGCTGGTACGTTTTAATGGGTAATATTGGGCCAAATAGCTCTTCTTGCATTAATGCCATATCATCATTTACATTGGTGACTAAATGTAAACCGAGACGATGCTTTTGCTCATCTTGCTGATTTTGCTCTAATGGTTTTATTACATTTGCACCTTGTGCTTGTGCTTGCGATAAGTAATTTACTAAACGTTGATAATGTGACTGATTTACAATAGAAGTTAAATTTTTACCTTCAACGCCTAACTTGTAATGTTTTTTATAAAGCTCACATAAAGCTTTTATTAATGCACTTTCTTGCTGTTTAGCAACAAATATATAATCGGGTGCAACACATATTTGACCTGCGTTTGCCATTTTTCCAAATAGAATTATTTTTGCTGCTTTTATAATATCAGCATCTTTAGTAATAATAACCGGCGACTTACCACCTAGCTCTAACGTTACAGGGGTTAGGTTTTTACTTGCCGCAGCCATAACTAACTTACCGACACCGGTTGACCCCGTAAATAATAAGTGAGCAAAAGGTAATGACGAAAATGTGCTGGCCACCTCACTCCCCCCTTCAACCACGCAACAATGCTCGGCTAACTCTTGTGAGAATAATTGTTTAATAACCTGATTCGTATTAGGTGTAAACTCACTGAGTTTAAGCATCACTCGATTACCCGCGGCAATTGCGGTAATAACAGGCACTAACGCAAGCTGTATAGGGTAATTCCAAGGTGCAATCACACCGACAACGCCTTTAGGTTGGTATTGCACCATAACCTTAGAAGGCCATAAGCTTAAACCTACTTTACGGTGGCTTGGTTTTGCCCATTTATTTAATGAGTGGGTGATATGAGTTAAGCTTTGTATGGTTGGCAGAATATCACCTAATGTCGTATCAAATGCACTACGGTAACCAAAGTCTTTTGATACTGCATTTATAAACGCTTGCTCTAAGGGGATGAGTTGTTTACGCAACAATTTAAGTAACGCAATACGTTTATTTATAGATAAATAAGGTGTTGATGCAAACGCGATAGATAGTTGTTCAAATTGAACCGATAAAGAACTACTACTTGATTGGAGATGCTCGTTCAAGGCCACACTCATAGACTTATTAAGTTAATTTGTACCGACTATAACCTTGTTGTATTAAACGAGCAATTTTTTCTAGGCAGCTTTGCACTGCCTAATTTGTAAAACGATACGTGTTTAACCTCAATTAAGTCAATACCGTTAACTTACTGCGGGCTTTGTATTGTGCTTAAAATACTTATATAAACCAATTAATGATGCGGCGATCCAAAAAATTTCAATCACAAAGCTTGCTAAATTAAAGTTATAACAAAGGCTAATTAATAACAAAATAGCGCCTGTTAAATTCATCATGTTATATAACAAACTGGTTGGCAACGCTTTGCCTAGTTGCAGTAAAAAAAATGAACCAACAACTAAAAATGTACCCGCCATACCTATTACATCAAACAATAGTGCAATCACACAACTATCCTTTTTCCACTTAAAATACCCACACGACTGGCCCAATCCATGGGAAGGGTTACTTTCATTCATTGAAACAGCAAAACCGGGGGATTTTAACAATGTTATGGGTTAATCACAGGCCAAATGTCCTACTTTGAAAGCTAATAATAAATAAACTATTTAACCGTTAGTTTACCACCAATTATTTTATACGCCGGTGTTCCTTTTATCATCGCAAAGCGAGAAAAAACCTGTTGGCAGTGCGGGCATTCGTGGGGTGTTGTTGTGTGATCATCAACGATGCGCTCTTTAAAGCATTTTACCAGTGCGCCCGTCCCGCCTTTTCTATATTTTAAAAGTAGCGTTTTGCAACGAGAGCAAAATATATTCACGGTTTTGCTGGGGCCTTTTTTATTGGGTTTAGCCATTATCTCCTCATTTTATTAAAATTATTGTATTTATGGTGATATATCACTAAAGAAAAAACGACTTAACTGAGAGTTTAATACATTCATATTAAAAGGTTTTACAATAAAGCCCGAGACTTTTGCTTTAATAATTTTTTTTATAGCACTGGCCTGATCTTCGCAAGTAACCATAATGACCGGAGTGCTGCTAAGACGTTGATCTTTTCTAATATTATTAAGTAAATCAATCCCATTCATTTTAGGCATATAAAGATCGGTGATCACTAAATCAACATGTTGGGTACGCAATAAACTCAGCGCTTGTAAACCATCCGTCGCTTCAATGACATCTTTGTAGCCTAGTGATCGCAACATATTAATTAAAACATGCCGCATAAGAGGCATATCATCAACAACTAATATTTTCGACAATGTTGCCTACTCTCCTATGTTATGGCCAAATCCCAATGATCAAACCCATTAATGTATATTGTAAAATATAAAAACCACTATTAACTAAAAATAACTTAAGCGGGCGCTGCTCAAAAATATAGCTTACACCACACGAGGTGCTCACCCAACATAAGCCAATAATAAACCCTGCAAAACTAGATTGACCAATAGACATGTCGGGGGTAATAAATAATGACAAAACAATAGCTATAATTTGCACTAAAAAGAAACTACCACCAAATATCCATCGGGCTTTACTCGATTTAAGATCAAGCTCAGTTAAGCCACTACTTTCCATCCATACCCGACGAAATAGCCAAGGCGAATACCATATCCAACCAACAGTAAAAGAAGACAACGCGGCGATAAATGCGGCAAAAAAATCAACTTCAGCTAAATTCATATTACAGCCTAAAGTTTGAGAAGATACCCTCAGGTTAGTTAAAAATCCCCGAATCAGCAACACTCAAACAACAGTTATAGGTAACCTTTAAACAAAGTCATAATAAAAGCTGCACTTATTGATCACAGTGAATTAAAATTCACCACAGCTTGCATGTGTTAAAGTGATTAAATCGTGAGGACTTAATGCTATTTCTAACCCTCTCCTGCCGGCACTGACATAAATAGTATCAAAATTATGTGCGCTGTTGTGAATATAGGTTTTTAGTGTGCGTTTTTGCCCAAGTGGGCTCACTCCCCCTAAAATGTACCCTGTGCTGGCTTGTACTTTTTTTACATCAGCCATCATTACTTTTTTACAACCGCACAACTTGGCTAACTGTTTAACGTTAACCTGCTGGCTTACCGGCGTTAATGCAGCAATTAAAGTCTTATCATTACACTCTAAAACCAAGGTTTTAAATACCTGCGGAGCATTGAGCTTAAGCTTATCAACCGCCTCTAACCCAAACTGAGTATTATTACTGTCGTGTTCATAACTGAGTACGTTATACGTAACCTTGCTTTTGATTAATGCATTGATAGCGGGTGTCATAATTTATCCCTGGCCATTGTCTTGGTAGGCTTAATTTGATGAGTTATTATTAACAAAAAAAACGGCGCTATAAAAGCGCCGTTTTTTATTTTTAACTAATTTTATTTAGTTAAATCATCAAAAAACTTTTTAACACCATCAAAGAAGCCTTGCTCTTTTGGACGGTTTTTCGAACTGTCTTTACCCATACTTTCGTCAAGCTCTTTTAATAATTCACGTTGACGTTCGTTAAGGTTAACTGGCGTTTCAATCACGACTTTACAAATCAAGTCGCCTTGTGCACCACTGCGTACCGATTTAACACCTTTGCCACGCATACGGAACATTTTTCCAGTTTGTGTTTCTGAAGGTATTTTTAATTTGGCACGACCATCGAGTGTCGGTACTTCTATTTCGCCACCTAAACCTGCTGTGGTGAAGCTAATTGGTACCTCACAGTATAAGTTGTTCGCTTCTCGCACAAAAATATCATGCTCGCGTACAGATACTTGTACGTATAAATCACCCGCTGGTGCACCGTGTGCGCCCGCTTCACCTTCACCAGTTAAACGAATACGATCACCGGTATCAACGCCTGCTGGAATTTTAACTGATAATGTTTTCGTTTTTTCAACACGGCCTTGACCATGACACTTATTACACGGATCAGAAATAATTTGCCCTTGCCCCTGACACGTTGGACACGTTTGCTGTACAGCAAAAAAACCTTGACGCATTTGTACTTGGCCTGCGCCATGACAGGTTGTACAGGTTTTTGGTTTAGAGCCGGCTTTAGCACCCGAACCGTCACAAGGTTTACAACTTACCCATGTTGGTACTTTAATTTCAACTTCTTTACCACGTACCGCTTCTTCTAAGCTTAGGTCCATGTTGTAGCGTAAGTCAGAGCCACGTTGCTGACGAGATTGACGACGACCGCCGCCTCCGCCACCAAAAATGTCACCGAATACGTCACCAAAAATATCACCAAAATCGCCTTGACCGCCACCAAAGCCGCCATGACCACCGCCACCGCCTTGTTCAAAAGCAGCATGGCCGTATTGGTCATACATTTGACGTTTTTGATCGTCTGTTAAAATTTCGTAAGCTTCTTTTACTTCTTTAAACTTAGCTTCTAAGTCTTTATCACCTGCGGTACGATCTGGATGATATTTCATCGCTAAGCGTTTATACGCTTTTTTTATGTCTCTTTCGCTGGCATCTTTGCTTACGCCGAGAACTTCGTAATAATCGCGTTTTGACATATCTATCACACTACTCTTTATTTCTTGCAGCATTGCTGCGGGATAAACCGATAAATCGTATCGATTTACCATCTAATTTACATGCAAAAGGCGCGACAAGCTGTAGCCTGCGCGCCTCAATAGTCCATCCTAACCTAAACATTTAATTAAATCATATTGTTTTTGGTTAGTAAGAAGTAAATTCAACAATTACTTATCGTCTTTTACTTCTTCAAACTCAGCATCAACTACGTCGTCATCTTGCTTAGCTGACTGTTGTTGTGCTTGCTCGCCAGCTTCTGCGCCGCCTTGTTGAGCTTTAGCTTGTGCAATTTCCATAAGCTTTTGAGACTTTTCAGCAAGTGCTTGCGTTTTAGCTTCAATTTCAGCTTTATCATCGCTCTTAATCGCCGCTTCTAAATCAACAACTGCCGCTTCGATTGCTTCTTTGTCTTCGCTTGGTAATGCATCGCCCGCTTCTTCAACTTGCTTGCGAGTACCATGTACCATTGCATCAGCTTGGTTACGAACAGCAACTAGCTCTTCAAACTTTTTATCTTCTTCAGCATTTGCTTCTGCGTCACGTACCATTTTTTCTACTTCTTCGTCACTTAGACCTGAAGAAGCTTGGATAGTGATTTTTTGCTCTTTACCTGTATCTTTATCTTTTGCTGATACATGTAAGATACCATCAGCATCTACATCAAATGTTACTTCGATTTGTGGTGTACCACGTTGCGCTGGACGAATACCTTCTAGGTTAAATTGGCCTAGAGATTTGTTGTCGCTTGAACGCTTACGCTCACCTTGTAATACGTGAATAGTTACCGCAGATTGATTATCTTCTGCTGTTGAGAAAGTTTGCGATTTCTTAGTTGGAATCGTTGTGTTTTTCTCAATAAGTGCTGTCATTACAGAACCCATTGTCTCAATACCTAGCGATAATGGAGAAACGTCTAGTAATAATACATCTTTAACATCACCTGCTAGTACACCACCTTGAATCGCTGCGCCAACGGCAACCGCTTCATCAGGGTTTACATCTTTACGAGGCTCTTTACCAAAAAACTCTGTTACTGTTTTTTGTACTAAAGGCATACGTGTTTGGCCACCAACAAGGATAATGTCGTTGATGTCGCTTACTGATAAATCAGCATCAGCAAGTGCACGTTTTAAAGGCTCAATTGATTTAATCACTAAATCTTCAACTAATGACTCAAGCTTCGCACGAGTAAGCTTAACGTTCATGTGCTTAGGACCTGTTGCATCAGCAGTTACATACGGAAGGTTTACTTCTGTAGATTGTGCAGATGATAATTCAATCTTCGCTTTTTCAGCCGCTTCTTTAACACGCTGCATAGCAAGTGGATCGTTTTGTAGGTCAATGCCTTGGTCTTTCTTAAATTCAGCGACTAGGTAGTTGATTACACGGTTATCGAAATCTTCACCACCTAAGTGCGTGTCGCCGTTTGTAGCTAATACTTCAAATGTGTGCTCGCCTTCAACTTCATCAATTTCAATGATTGATAAATCGAAAGTACCACCACCTAAGTCGTATACTGCAACGATGTTTTCGCCTTTGTTTTTGTCCATACCGTAAGCAAGTGCTGCTGCAGTAGGCTCATTAATAATACGTTTAACTTCAAGACCTGCGATACGACCCGCATCTTTTGTTGCTTGACGTTGTGAATCGTTAAAGTAAGCCGGTACTGTAATTACAGCTTCAGTTACTTCTTCACCTAAGAAGTCTTCTGCTGTTTTTTTCATTTTTTTCAGTACTTCAGCAGAAATTTGAGGAGCTGCGCGTTTTTCACCGCCTGCTTCAACCCATGCATCGCCGTTATCAGCTTTAATGATATTAAATGGCATAATACCAATATCACGTTGTACTTCTTCGTCTTCAAAACGACGACCAATTAAACGCTTAATTGCAAATAAAGTGTTTGTTGGGTTAGTAACCGCTTGACGTTTAGCAGGCTGACCTACTAAAGTTTCACCGTCTTGCGTGTAAGCAATAATAGACGGGGTTGTGCGATCGCCTTCCGCATTTTCAATAACACGTGCTTTGTCACCATCAAGTACTGCAACACAAGAGTTTGTAGTACCTAAATCGATTCCTATAATTTTACCCATGAATCTTCTCCAACTTCTAAATTCGTTAATACGTTCGTTGACTTAGTTAATAGGGATGCAACAAACTTAATTCAACTGTAAAAACAAAAAAAATTTCACTTTTTTGCATTTTTTTTTGAAATACCCTTATAAAAAGTAAGGAAAGGCTTTTTTTTGTTCATTTTCTCTCTTTTAAACAACTGGTCTGACAAGATGGCCTGTGTTATAAATTACCAAACTATTTATAACCTCATTCAGGTTAAATAAGGATTTTAACTATGCATTTTGATCAATTGCTTCAAAAAGCGCATAACATTGCGACTTTATCAGACTCGGTATCTAACAAAAAAACCATGACCTTTCCGAATAATTGGTGCCAAGGTCGCACAGCCTTTGGTGGGCTTTCGGCCGCATTACTTTTTCAAGCAATGCGAAAATTTATTACCGATGAACGACGCTTATTATCTATTAGCACCAATTTTGTTGGTCCACTTATCGCTGAAATTGAGTTCTCGTTATCTGTAGAAATTTTAAGAGAAGGTAAAAGCGCCACTCAGCTAGTTGCAAAAGCGATACAAAATGATCAAGTGTGTGTCATTGTCCAAGCTTGTTTTGCAAAAGACAGGGAGTCATCAATATCTGTTGACGTTTCAAAGACCATGGGCTTATCGAAGATTAATGAAAATCACACACTCCCTTTTGACAAAGCAACCATGCCCGCATTCTTTCAGCATATCGATTTATGCCCTCAACAAGGGGGGTTGCCTTTTACGGGGGCATTAACTTCGCATTTAGGGGGGTGGATGCGTTTAAAAGAATCCCCAGCACATATCACTGAAGCACACATAATCGCGTTAACCGATGCGTGGCCGCCCACATTATTACAAATGTTTAAACAAAGCGCCCCTGCAAGTAGTATGTCGTGGTATGTTGAGTTTGTACAAATGCCTAAGCTAACGCCTGGAGAATGGTTGGGGTTTGAAGCGATTACCCATCAAGCAAAACAGGGATATGGCTTAGAAGATGGATGTATATGGTCACAATCGGGCGAGTTAATTGCTTTAACAAGACAAACCGTAGCGCTTTTTGCTTAATAACCCTTTTTATTAGGCTGTAACTAAATTGTATACAGTCTAATGAATCCCCTCTTCCTTAATTTTCAGCCCTGACAAATTTGTATTTACTGTCTTTTTATAGCAATATTCTTAAATCTTTTATTTGGTAGGTAATTATATTGCAAACTGTTTGCCCTAGTTGCGACTTAGTGATCGACATTCCTCGTATTGTCGCAAAGCAAATTGCAGTATGCCCTCATTGTCAGCATACGCTTTGCCATGCAAATATAAACTTTGACCGCCGTGTTATCGCATTGAGCTTAAGCGCAATTATTATGCTTTTAAGCAGTATGTTTTACCCCTTTATTTCGTTTAGTAGTAATGGCATTACTCAAACAATTACCCTACCCGATGCAGCACGTATTTTATTTAATTACGATAGCCAATTGCTTGGTCTGTTTATTGATTTAAGCATTTTAGCACTGCCCCTATATTTATTAGTGGCTTTGATACCATTACATTTAGGTATTTTAAATATATTACCCAAACCCATTGCTAGACGTTTTTTAAAAAGTACTTTAGCACTCGAACCGTGGATCATGTCTGAAATATTTTTAATCGGTGTGTTGGTCAGTATGGTTAAAATTATGTCGTTAGCCGAGATAGAGTTTGGTATTAGTTTCTTTGCTTATGTCTTTTTTGTGATTTTATATATTACTGCTTTAGCACATTTAAATCGAGAGCGGTTATGGTCGCAAATAAAGCCAAACCAACGTGTTGTAACGATTAACAAAGCGATACGCGCGATTGACGAAAATATTAGGTCGTGTCGCGTGTGTCATCAATTATGCAGTGGAGATACCTGCACGCGGTGCTTAAGTAAAACATTTGTCCGCCATCCCAATAGCGTACAAAAAGCCGCTGCGTGGTTAATTACATCGTTACTTTGTTATATTCCGGCAAATTTATTACCTATTATGCATACAACTACTTTGGGCGATGAAACTCCCTCAACCCTTATTGGTGGTGTTTTATTGCTTTATAAAGCAGGCTCGTATCCTATTGCTGGCATTATATTTTTAGCCAGTGTGGTGGTCCCTTTAGCAAAAGCCTTAGTCCTTAGCTTTTTATGTATAATGGTGGCAAAGCCTGCAAATAGACATACCAAACGCTATACAAAAATTTATCAACTCACTGAATTTATTGGTAAATGGTCTATGATAGATGTGTTTGTAGTGGCTATTTTGGTGGCTTTAGTACAGTTGGGTAATTTAATGTCGGTGACCCCCGGCCTTGGCATCGTTTTTTTTACTATTATGGTTATATGTCAAATGATGGCAGCACATGCATTCGACCCACGCCTATTGTGGGATAAACCAAAACAAAAAGAGAAAATAAATAATGACTGAAACAGCAAACGTAGCAAAGCAGCCTAAAATCTCTGCTATTTGGATTATTCCTGCCATTGCGTTGTTAGTGGGTTGCTGGATGCTCTATCAGTATCAAGCTAATAAAGGGCCTACCATTTTTATTAAAATGCCGCATGCTGATGGTATTGTCGCGGGTAAAACAGAAATTAAAGTACGTAGTGTAAAAATAGGTCAAATAGATCTAATTCGTCTTTCTGATAACCAAGACAGTGTTATAGCCCGTGCGCAAATAGATAAAAACTATGCAAACCTGTTAACTACAGATTCTAAAATTTGGGTGGTGAAGCCGCGTATTGATGAAACCGGAATTAGCGGCATGAGCACTTTGTTATCGGGTGTATATTTAGAGTTTTCACCTGGGACAGTTAATACCACTAAAACCCGTTTTGAGTTACAAAATGAGCCCGCATTAATTGGTAAAGATGTCCAAGGGGGACGTTTTAAATTAGTGAGTTATAATGCCGAAGTGCTAGAAGTGAGTACCGGAATTTATTACAAAAACTACAAAATAGGGCAAATCGAAACGGCCGCCTTTGATTGGAAAAACCAAGCCATGAAGTACGGTGTATTTATAAATGATCCCTATCAAAATTTAATCACCGAAAACGCAATTTTTTGGGTGAATGCCGGTGTTGAAATCGACTTATCTGCCGATGGTATAAATATTAATACCGGCTCTTTAAGTAAGTTATTAAAAGGCGGAATTTCTGTTGGATTACCAGATCAAGAAGCCCCGGGCACGATAGTTAAAAATGGCCATAGCTTTTCTTTAAGCCAAAGTTATAAACAGGCACTAGAAGAGCGGTTCTACGATTTTACATATTATGTCATCGAATTTGAACAATCGATAAGGGGACTACGAAAAGGGGCTCCTGTTGAATATCGAGGGATGCGCATTGGTACTGTTGATGCGGTGCCTGCAAACGTTATTATTGATGGCAAACCGTCTCAATTTAGAAACAACAACACCGCCGTACCTGTTTTAATTAAAGTCGAATACGGCCGTATGCATCATGATATAGAAGCCTCTCGTAATTTTTGGCAAGGTAGCTTAGGTGATTGGATAGATAATGGGATGCGCGCATCTTTAAAACCAGGTAACTTATTAACCGGTGCTGTGTATGTTGATTTTGATATTTACCCTGATGCCCAACCTGCAACATTGAGCAAACTAGCTAATTATGACGTTTTTCCTAGTGTTTCAAGTGGTATCGCAGTACTTGCAGATCAAGTGTCTGATGTATTAAATAAGGTAAACAACCTTAAAATAGAAGAAAGCTTAAGCGCTATACAATCTACGTTTAATGATTATCAAGCCTTGGCAAATGAAATGCGCGATTTACTGAGCCAACAAGACACCCAAAACCTACCCGGTGATATAAACCGTAACTTTGCAAAAATGACCAAAAGCATGGAACAATTTGAAGTCACCATGCGTCAATTCGATAAAACAATGGCAAGCTACCAAGCGGGCTCTGCTTTTGATCAACAATTACAAAAAACACTGCAAGAGTTTAAACGTTTAGGTGAACAATTACAGCCATTAATGCGTGGCATGAATGAGCAGCCTAATATGCTAATTTTTGATAAGAGCTTGCCTAAAGATCCAACTCCGAGGAAACAATAATGAAGTCGATGATTACCGGTATTTTTAGTATTTTTTTACTTTGTAGTTGTAGTGCAAGTTTGCAAACACAAACAGATTATTATCAGTTTGAGCAACCAATAACATCGGCATCACGACATGTTGATACGACCGTTGCTCAGCTAAGAGTACAAAATGTGGTAATGCGCGGTGCTTTAAATAATCGCGGTATTGCAATGAAAATACAAAGTAACCAAGTGCATAATGCAAATTATAATATGTGGAGTGAAGCGCCTGACGTTATGTTGGCAGCCAGTGCCCAACAAACATTATTCTCGGCACTGCCACAATGGATGGTCGTAAAAGGCTTGCCGGTGATCACCGAGCTTGATCAGCAAACTTTTTATGAAATAGAGTATGAACTCCATCACTTTAATGGCGATTTACAAGGAAATGCCGATATTGCTGGACTATGGCGACTATACTTCACTGATCCGCAAACCGGACGTCGATTAGTCAGCATTCATAATTTTACGAAATTAATTAAGATAACGGACGATGGTTACGAGGCGTTAGTGTCGGGGCTTGAAAAAGCATGGGTTGAGGTAAACAATGATGTGGCGGCCGTGATTAAAAAACAAAATATACACATTAAAAATTAAACATGAGTACGATACAGTCTTCTTAGAAATAAAAAACCCGGTAATGTATACCGGGTTTTTTATTACTTACACTATGTCTTAGTTTTGTACTTTAATGCCTTGATAGTAAGCCTCTAATGTATTTACTTTCGTTTGGTTCGGTAAGTCTGCAAACTCAGTCTCTACAAACTTTGTACCTCTCAACTGCACATTTAAACGTGCTGCCTGTGGGTTTAATAATGTTTGTTTATAATAGCCTTTAATATCAGCTAACGTGACTTTTTCAACTTCTGCGATCAATTTATCCTTAGAGTCAAAGCTGAAATTTTCACGATACCAATCTGTTAATAATGGGCTCATTTCATCATTTAAGTTTTTCGGCTGCTCTTTAAGCGATACAAGCGTTGCATTTTTCAATTGATTAAACGTGTCTTCATTCATGTTTTCAAGTTCAATTGCATATTGCGCTTTAAATTTATCAAAGCGAGTTTGTATTTCTTTCGGTCCTTTTACTGGTGTTTGAATATACAAACCAAAAGCTGAATACGCTTCTATTGAAGTAGCAAATCCACCGACAGCATATGCAAGTTGCTCTTCTGTTCTTAATTTATCAAACGCAACGGTTCTAAAGTGACTTTGAAGTATTGCCCCTTGTGCTCTTTGCTTATAGCCGGCAATGGGATGCACAGCAATATCAACAACGGCAACATCGGCAACATCGATATCTTTTTGTAGTACGATGTTTTCACCTGGCTGTGGCAACCATGCTTTACTGCGATAAAATTCAGTTTGTTTATGATTACTAGGCAAAATAGCCGTGATCTCATTCGCTAAAGAATTAATGTCTTGCTCAGAGTAGTTACCAAAACTAAAAACTCGCAAATTATTATTAGCAAACGTCGCTGTTTGTAATTTTGCTAGGTCAGTCAGCGTTAACTTTTGCGCAACCGAAATTAAAGCATCGGTATCGAAGCTGCCGTTTCGCGTTAATTTTGAAAATTGAGAAAATGCTTGGGCATAAGGGAATTGCTTTTGCTGATTACGTAAATCACGGACATATCTATCTATCGCTTGATCAAACGCTTGCTCGCTAGCAGTTAACTTAAGTGCAGCCAATCCCTGTTTTAACAATACATCTTGCTTATCGGTAAAGCCATTCATTGATAAAATTAAGCCATTACTTGGCGTAAGATTAATACCCATACCGGCTATAGCAGCTTCGGTGCTTAATTGACTTTGTTGAATGTTATATAAATCAGCCCATATCGTATAAAGTACGTGTGCCTTTATGTCGGTTAAACCCGCCTGTGTATTGATGTAAACTTCGGTTGAACCTTTTGGTTGCTGAGCAAATTGCTGACTTGCTTGATGCCAAATTTTAATGCCGTTTTTATCATAAGCAAGTTTAGGGTAAGATTGTTTTTCGAGCGATAACGTTTTGATCTCAAAGCTCTCTGGCAATAAATTATTAACACTCGGTAATGCTAATTCAAATTGACTCGGTTGTTTCCAAGAGGCAATTTCTTGCTCACTAATATCTTCAATTTTGTATTTACCATCGTAAAAGTGAAGTGTTGAATCGGTTTCTTCTTGCTTAGAGACATACCACACACGCAGTGTTTTTTCGTTTAATTGCTCAAGTACATTATTGATAGCATCTGCATCAAATTTTGCATAATAATAAGGTGCATTAATAGCATGATTAACGGGATAGTTTTGCATACTTTCAGTTAACGCACTGACGTAACTAAACTCATCACCCTTTTCTAAAAATTGAAATTGGTTATTTAACGATGTTCTAATTTCGTTAAAGTATTTACTATCAACACCCTTCTCTTTAATTAAATCAATATATTGCATAATAACTGCAACAATTTGTTCGCGATTTTTCATCCCTTCATCGGTAAGCTCTATGCTTACATTTAGTTCGCCGTAATTACCATATTGATTGGGCGACGCGTTTGCCGTTAATTGTGCTACCCAGCCTTTATCACGTAAAATTTGTGCTGGGCTACCTGGCATTTCATTACTAAGCAAGTAAGCGACAAAACGATTTGGTTTTACAGCAAAGTCTTCAATATTATTTTTAATAGAAAAATCAAGTTGTAATTGTTTTACATCTTCGTTTGGTGCGTAATGAACTCGCTTCCCACCAACCTGTGAAAGGTCTAACTCGGCTGTTACTTGTGGTTTTTCGATATGTTTATTTTCTATATCGGCAAAGTACGTTTTAGCTTTTTTCTCCATTTCGGCCAAGGGTAAGTTAGAAATTAATGCGACTTTCATTATATTTGCAGAGTAATATTTATTATAAAAATCAACTGTTTCTTTGTGTAGCGAGCTACCTTCTTTATCACCAAGGGTTTCTAGGTTACCAATTAAAAAACGATTAGCAGGATGTTCACCCATCATTTGACGTGCTAACTTAAACTGACCGAAAAAGTCCATTTCGCGTCGCATTGACCATTCGGCATTAACGGCATTTTTTTCTTTATCTGTATATTCTGGGTACAATTTTGGCGATTTAAAGAAATCCGAAAAACGGTCTAACCCTTCGTCAAATGCATCATTGTTTATCTTAAACATGTATTTGGTTATACCTAACCATGTAGAAGCATTGTGAGCCCCCCCATTTTTAGTCATAAAATCAGAGTAACCTTTTGTATCAGGGTAACGCTCTGTGCCTAAAAACAACATGTGTTCTAAATAATGTGCCATACCTTGTTGCGACATTGGGTCGTTTAATAAACCAACACCGACACTGAGCGCTGCCGCAGACTTTTCTACACTGGGGTCCGAAACCAAAATCACGTCAATGTCGTTGGCCAACTTTAAAGTTTTGTATTCACGCGTATCGTTTGGGCTAACGACTAATGAATCAGCCAATAAAGGAGTGTGTGAGGTCATTTGAGATGTGGTTGAACAACCACTTAAAACGGCTAACGCAACAGCGCTAATACTAATTATTTTTTTCATATGTATATCCATTGATATGATAATTAAACTAAATAAGCTTAAAGCTAAACTAACATTTTTAAATCATTGCTAGCCAGTAGTAATCATATTTTATGTAACACATTGTAAACTTGATAATTAGTAATCGAGTGCTGATGTACTAACACTTTATCGTTTGGTTAAAGTAATAAATCAATAGAGAGGTACATTATTAAGTGATAATAACGTGGCAGTCGCACTTGGTAATTAAAGTGTATAAGCTCTATTTTTTCTATAAACACCGTTTATGCCATTTATAAAAGATAAATAAGAGCTTAACAATTAAAGCAATAAATTAAGCACGTTTACGTCGTAAATGCACAAGTATAAAAGCTGGTAGCAACCATATAAAAGCACCACCTGAACTCTCGCTAGTAGATGGTGTTAATGTTGTTACTGTTTCTTGTTCAATTAATGTATTAGAGACTGGAGATAAATTTACCGATGAATTTGGGTCATCATCTAGCACACTCACATTATATATAGTCACTAAGTTGGCGCTGGTTACCACCGATGAAAACTCACTACACTGATCTTCATTAATATTTACCACAGGTATTGAGTCGCAATGTACTAATGATTCAATACTATCAAGGGTTGCTTGGCTACTTTGCTCAATTTGACCAAACACCGTAAAACCGCCATTTTGTAAGTCTAAGTTAGCGCTGTTATCGGCTAAATTAAAAAACCATTGATTGGTTGCACTATTTTCATCTCCCGATAACTTTGCCATTGCAATAGTCCCAGCGACATTTGATAAAACCGGCTCGTTTTGAATCGGAGCATTACTCATAACAGCATCAAAATCATCAGAGTAGGTAAAACCACCGCCTTGGATAATAAAACCATTTACAGAGCGGTGAATAACAGTGTCATTATAAGTGTCTGATTCAATATAATTTAAAAAGTTAGCAACGGTGATAGGCGTTTGCTCATCAAATAAATTAACTTTTATTATTCCGTGACTGGTATTCATCTCAACAACTGTTGCTAGCGAACTAAAACTTAATAAGAATAACACTGCACATACCAATATTTTTTTCATTTTTTTACTCTTTGTTATATTTCTTATTATTATTTAGGATAACAGACAAATGTACAATCACTAAAACCACTCCTTTAAACATAGAAACACATACACCTAGTTTACATTGCATTTACAATGTATTTTTATTCCTCAAAAAATGTGTATTAAATGACTTAAAATAGGTAAAAAGCTATTTTTTAAGTTTGAAAGTGGTTTAATATAACTCCCTTATAGGTTTTGTTAACGTTTAATTTAGGTAACTGTATGCGAATAATTTTTTTAGTCTTCATTTTAGTCAATGTATTGGGCTGTACTTCTCCTACATCAACCACAGCCAAGGTTCAATATTTAACGGTATTACATACAAACGATAATCATGGTCGATTTTGGCATAATGACGAAGGTGAGTATGGTATGGCGGCTCGAAAAACGCTTATTGATCGATTAAGAGCACAAGCAAAAGAGCAAGGTCATAGTGTTTTACTTCTTTCTGGTGGCGATATAAACACGGGGATTCCTGAGTCTGATTTACAACAAGCAGAACCCGACTTTAAAGGTATGTCATTAATAGGATACGATGCAATGGCATTAGGAAACCATGAATTTGACAACCCTATCAGTGTTTTAAAAAAGCAGCAGCAATGGGCTAATTTCCCGCTGTTATCGGCAAATATTTTTGATAAAGAAACCGGTGAACATGCTTTTGAAAGTTACAAAATTTTCAATAAAAACGGGTTAAAAATAGCCGTTATCGGTTTAACCACAACAGACACCGCAAAAATTGGTAACCCACAATACATCGGGCATTTAGAGTTTAGAGATCCGGTTACAGTAACAGCTAAATTAGCAAATGAAATAAAAACGAAATACAACCCTGATATCACAATTGCGGTTACTCACATGGGGCATTATGTAGACGCAAAACCAGGTATTAATGCGCCGGGTGATGTCACGCTTGCTCGTTCTCTTAAAGCAAATACACTTGATATGATTATTGGTGGACATTCTCAAGAGCCAGTATGTATGGCAGGAAAGAATATCAATGATGATAATTTCAAACCAGGCCTTGCATGTAAACCAGATCAACAAAATGGTACCTGGATCATGCAAGCGCATGAGTGGGGAAAATATGTTGGTAAAGCCGAATTTAAATTAGAAAATGGCACACTGACATTACTTGATTATAAATTAATGCCTGTAAACTTATATGTAGATAAACTACAAGCTGATGGCTCTACAAAGCGAGAACTTGCTAACGAGTACATAACACCAGATGAAAAAGTACAAACCTTCTTAAAAGTGTACCAAGATAAAGGCGCTAAACAAATCGCAGGATCTATTGGTATCCTCAAAGGAGATTTGCAAGGTGACAGAAATAAAGTTAGGTACCAGCAAACAAACTTAGCACGCGTTATTATCCAAGCACAAATGGATGCAGTAAATGCCGATTTTGGTATTATTAGTGGCGGCGGTATTCGTAGTTCAATCAAAGCAGGTGAAGTAAGCTATAAAGATATTTTAAAGGTACACCCATTTAAAAATCGCATTACTTACATCGATTGGAGTGGTTCGGATTTATGGGATTACTTAAATATAGTTACACGTTTCCCTGCAGATGCAGGCGCGTATTTACAGTATCACAAACTTTCATTCGACCTAGAAAATAATACACTGTCGAACGTTAAAATAAATGGCCAACCATTTGATAAAAATAAAACATACCGTATGAGTATTAACAGCTACAATGCATCGGGTGGTGATGGTTACCCTGCGTTAACTGATAAACCACATTTTGTAAGTACAAATCATACCGATGTTGAAGCGCTTAAAGCATTCTTTATAAAGCATAACCCTGTTTATGCTAATGATTATGCTCCAAAATAAAATAACAGATCGGCTAATAAATTTTTAATAGCCGTTCACTTTTAGGAAAGTAAGTAAATCGCTTACTTTCCTTTTACCCTAATTTGTCCTTGTATCAGATTATTTAAAGCGTAACTATGTACCCGCGAACGAGAACCTTCTCCAGCTGCTTTAGGTGGGTAATAAATTTCTTTATATTCAGGTGTTGCAGCAAGTACTTCATCAAGCGCTGCTCGGATTTCGCTTAACGTTTTATCAAGACTGTTATTGAAGTTAGGACGTTTTCTAATCGTATGCCCAAGTTCTGTTAAACGGTAAAAGTATTTGTTTGCTAATTTAATTAGATCCTCTGGTACATCTTTATTTTGATTGAGTATAACGTCATTATTCATTATACAATAATCAGCCAATGCTAAATAAAAACACAACGGTTTGTTTGCTAAGCCAACGTGTAAATTATCAACATAATTACTACTTAGCGTTTTAGTCTGTAAATCGATACATAATTTGAAATCAGCTAGTTCGTTATTTTTGGCTACATTGATTTTATATTTTTTTGATTGTTCGATAATTTTTTTTCGCCAATAACTCATTATTAATGCAACAAAAGCAAATAAAATCATAAAGGCAATATCTACCTTCCTTACAAAAGGTATATTTTTAGACAACGTAATATAAGTCACTTGGTTAGGCGAATTTAATTGTCTAATAAGCTGATTTGTTTCATCCGTGTTTGCAATGGTTGGTTTTGAAGAAATGTTTACAACAGAAATATATTGCTGGGATAAATGCTGATTTAATTTTTCTATGTACAAACTAACTGCAGCCTGATCGCCTGAATAATGCAAAAATTCATTAGGGAGTTCTAATAATGGTAAATCTAATGCAATTTGCTTTTCTAATTCGGTGATTTTTATCCCTATATCATGGCGTAAAGATAGCTGCGATGAAGTAAAATAAATGAGAGTTAATACAACAAATATTAATAGTGCATTTAATGTAATAAAATGCTTAGTCATTGTGTACTTCCCCTAAAAATTCAGCACCCTGCTCGTTACATTGCCAGTACGTTTGAACGTTTTGATAATAATGTAAAGGTTGCTCTTTTGACATGGCCTGTATATTTTTTTGCACTGCACACAGTAAATCAATGTTGTTTTGTTGCATCTTCAAATACCACCGAGTCCCTGTAACTTGCCTATTAATTGGAGTTATATAATTTTTAGAAAACAGCGCATTGTCGCTATCTTTCCAATATGACGAAATTATATCTACCTCTCCATTTGCAAGTAACGTGCGCAGCTCATCATGCGAGCTAGCATAAGTGATATTGAGTTCATCAGCCGAAAAGCCCAATTTTTTAAACGTTTGTTTAGGAAGTATATGGCCTGAGCGACTTGTAGGGTAATCAAGTAAGCCTATTTTTTTACCCAATAAGTATTGTTTGTTAATTTGTGGCTTTTCTTTTGCCGATATAAAAAAAGCTGTGTAATCGGCAAAGCCCGCCACTGGTTGATAGTTATAAGTAAACTCAGCAGTAAAAGCATCCATAATGTTGTTTTTTGCCATAATTAAATCTGCTATTCCTTTGCCAATAAACTCAACACTATCAGCAGGTTTATATCCCCAATAGCCCACCACTTTGCCAAACTGACGAGCAACAGTTGCATCTTCACATAACTTAAGGCTTAAAGAATTAGCATCTTGTTTTGATGGGGTAAATATAATCAGTTGGTCTTTATTCCCTTTGGCCGAGGTTAAACATTGCATCGAAGTGTTTATAAGAACAGGAAACGCTAAAGGCTTTTGCTCTGTACTAACTCCCCCCAAAATCCAGGTGACTATTAACAGTATGCAAAAGCAAATAACATAGCTTATATTTCGATTTATATAATTTTTAAGATTCAAGAAACTATCACCTAGTAAAACACCCACCTATTTCAACAACTTTAATTACTTATTGCAATAAGTAATTTTACCCATAACAACTAAGAGACTGATATTACTGAACTTTAAATAATACACAGTGAATTTTAATAAATCCTTCCTATTTGTTTAATATATGAGGACAATTGACCTATAGATTTTATAAAATTAATGTCAGCTTAAGGATTAACCTTGATGCGCAATATGATTTACATTGCACTAACAGTATGTTTAATTTCATGTACCTTCGTATCACTAAAAGTGAGCGCATGGGGTCAAAATGGTCATCGTATTGTGGGAGAAATTGCACAATCACATTTAACAGACACAACCAAGGCTGCTTTAGTTCCTTATTTAAATGGTGCTAGTTTAGCGCAAATATCCACATGGCCTGATGAAATGCGCTCTGCCCCGGGGCAATTTTGGCAAAAAGAATCTTCTCGCTGGCACTATATAAATACCTTACCGAATACCCCTTTTAAGTTAGATCACTCCCATACCGAATCTAAAGAATCTGTTACCAATATTTTAGAAGGTATCTATTTCACTTCTAATACTTTAAGTGATTCAAAAACAACAGTAGATGAAAAACAATTTAGCTTACGATTTTTAGTCCATCTAGTCGGTGATAGCCATCAGCCTTTTCATGCAGGGCGAAGCGCTGATAGAGGCGGTAATAGTATAAAAGTAAACTTTTTCAAAGAGTCGACAAATTTACATCGATTATGGGATACAACCTTAATTGAAAATCAAAATCTATCTTTTACTGAGTTTGCAGCTTTTATAAACACAACAGATGCACAAGAAATTGCTAATTATTTAAATAGTAAACCTGAAACGTGGTTAGAAGAATCTCGTGATTTATCGAGTGCATTATATAAGTCGACCTCTGAAGATATTAGTTATGAATATATTTATGAAAATACTCCAATAGTAAAAAAGCGACTAAAACAAGCTGGGGTTAGACTTGCAGGAATATTAAACGCTATTTTTGATCCACAATCAGTGCCGCTTAAAGATGCATTAGCTTTAAAATAATATTGCTATTTATCTGTGTATTAAAAAACACACCGGCATTGTAATAATTAATTAAATAATGACGAGAACTGTGAATTTTTCACATTACTGTCATATAAAAAAAGTAAAATTAAAATTAATTAAAAGAAACTGTATATAAATATAAATTAATGAATGATTTTTAAACACAATCGTTTATTATAAATATATTGCAATTGTATTTTATTTGTAACAAATGAATGGGTACAATAGTAATCAAGGGTTAGCCACAATAAATATCTATCTGTTTATTGCGATTAATTCTTAAATATAAAAATATAAAAATTTAATATTAACTACACGGGAAATATAGATGAAAACTCAACTTCGCAAAACAGCCCTATCACTTGCTATCGCAGCATGTGTTGGTGTAAGTGGTGCAGCCCTAGCAAATGAAACAACATCTGCTATTAAAGGTCAAATTAAAGGACCAAATGGCAATGCAGCAGCGGGTACAAAAATTACAATTTTACACGTACCATCTGGTTCAGTTAAAACAACTGAAACTAACGACGCGGGTTACTTTACTGCTAAAAACCTTCGTGTTGGTGGTCCATATAAAGTAATTGTTGATTCAGATGTATATGCTGATCAAGAATTCAATAACATTATCCTTAACATCGGTAACGATTACCCTGTTAATACAACACTTGAGCCAATTTCAAACATTGAACAAATTGTTGTTACGGGTGCACCTATCAGTTCAATGTCTGGTGGTACGGGTCCTGCGTCAACGTTTACGCTGACTGACCTTGAAAACCAACCAGCTATCAACCGTGATTTAAAAGACGTTATCCGTATTGACCCGCGTATCTCAATTGATAGCAGCAATGCAATCAACTGTGGTGGTGGTAACCCTCGTTATAACAGCTTAACGCTTGATGGCGTTCGTATGAACGATAACTTCGGCCTTAGTTCAAATGGTTACCCAACAATTAATGCACCTTTTTCTTTCGATTCGATCGAACAAGTTTCAGCTGAATTAGCACCATTTGATGTTCAATACGGTGGTTTCACTTCGTGTAATATCAACGCAGTTACAAAAACTGGTGGTAACGAAATTCACGGTGGTGTTTTCTACGATTACACAAATGATTCAATGGTTGGTGATTCAGTTGAAGGTAACGATTACGATGCTGGCGACTTCAGTGAAAAACGTTACGGTTTTAACGTAGGTCTACCACTAATTAAAGACAAATTATTCTTGTTTACTTCATATGAGAAAGTTGAAGGTGTTGTACAGTATGATTACAGTGGTTTAACAGGCGGTAGTGTAACAGCTGAAGATATTTCAAATGTACAATCGATTGCCCAGTCTGTATACGGTTACGATGCTGGCGATATGCCATCAAGTGCACCTGTTGAAGATGAAAAAATCTTAATTAAATTAGATTGGAACATCAACGAAGATCACCGTGCAAACATCATTTATAACTACAATGATGCGTTTACTATTTCTCAATCAGATGCCTACAGCAATACTGTTTCTTTAAGTAATCACTTTTATAAAACAGGTGCTGAGTTCACTTCTGTAATTGCTTCACTTTACTCAGATTGGTCTGATGATTTTTCTACTGAAGTACGTATTGGTAAATCAAAAATAGACCAAACAGTGCAATCATTAGATGCAGCTAGTAGCTTTGGTGAAATGCAAATTAGAACCGAAAGTGGCGGTACTATTTACATTGGTCCAGATGATTCTCGTCAATCAAATGATTTAGACTACGATACTACAACAGCTAAATTTGCTGGTACTTACTACCTAGATCAACATACTATCACTGCAGGTTACGAGTTTGAAGAACTAGAAATCTTCAACCAATTCGTACAGCACACTGAAGGTGAGTGGCGCTTTAATTCAGTTGAAGACTTCGAAAACGGTATTGCTTCAGCTATTTACTACAACAATGCGGCAGGTACAAACGATCCAACTGATGCAGCGGCAAGCTTCTCTTACGCTCAGCATACTTTTTATGTTCAGGATGAGTACTCTTTCACTGATTTAGACGCAAATATTACATTTGGTCTACGTTACGACAGATACACAAGCGATGATACGCCTAACCTAAACCAAAACTTCACTAATCGTTATGGCTTTAGCAACCAAAGTACGTTTGATGGCATAGACTTACTTCAACCACGTATTGGTTTCCAATGGTATGCTAATGACGAATTAGAAGTACGTGCTGGTCTTGGTTTATTCTCTGGTGGTAACCCAAATGTTTGGCTATCTAACTCATACTCTAACGACGGTATTACAAACATTTCTGCAAACCAATTCGGTTCTATCGACTTATTTGCTCTTGAAAATGTAAATGGCGGTACTCCAGGTTATGAGGTTCCTCAATCACAATACGATGCAGTTGCAAACACTGTAATTGGTTCAGGTGATTCAACAGTAAATGCGGTAGACCCAGACTTTGAAATTCCTTCAGAGTGGAAATACTCTATTGGTGCTACATACACAACTGAAGATGAGTACGTAATTTCATTAGATTACTTATACTCTAAAAAGAAAAACGCTGCTGTAATGCAAGATCTTGCTTTACAAGATACGGGTGAAACTACATTTGATGGACGTCCAATCTACGAATCAATCGAAGGTCGTGCAAATGAGTATTTACTTACTAACGTATCTGGAGACAGTGGCCAATCATCAGTACTATCTGCTGCAGTAAGCAAGCAATGGGATAATGGTGTTAGTGTAAGTTTTGCTTATGCATATACTGATTCTGATGATGTTAGCCCAATGACTAGCTCTGTTGCTGGTTCTAACTACGGTAACCTAGCAGTAACTGATCCAGGTAACCCAGGTGTTGCTTCATCTGATTACGAAATCCCACATCGTTTAACATTAACGCTTGGTTACTCTAATGAGTTTGTTGATGGTTACGCAACTCGCTTTAACTTATTCAGTGAAGCATACAAAGGCTTACCGTACAGCTACACGTTTGACGGAAGCGATGATGTATGGGGCGATAACAACTGGAACGGTGATCGCCAATTACTTTACGTACCACTAGAAAACGATCCTAACGTTGTTTACGACATGACAGCTGATGAATTAAACGCATTTAATGAGTTTATTGCTGAAAATGGTTTAGAACGTGGCGAGATCACGGGCCGTAATGAAGAAAACGCTGACTGGGTTGTTAAAGTTGACTTTAAAGTAACTCAAGAACTTCCTGGCTTTATGGATGGACATAAAGGTGAAGCATTCTTCGTTATCGAAAACCTAACTAACATGCTAAATGATGATTGGGGCGTAGTTAAAGAAGGTAGCTTTGTTGGTAACCCTATGGTTAGCACAAGCCTTGATGACCAAGGTCGTTATGTTTACTCTGGTTTTAACGCAAGCAATGCGGGTACTGCTACAGTAAATAGCGCGTCTGTATGGACAATGCGCGTTGGTGTTAAATACACTTTCTAATTTAATTAACTAAATTAGTTTATAAAAGCCCATGTATTACATGGGCTTTTTTTATGTACAAACTACTTATTAAATTGTTTGTTGATACTTTCATTCATAACAAACTCACCCCATAGCTCAATAACGACTTTTACGTTATAATGCACGTAGTCTAACTAAGTAGCTATATCATGGATAATCAACCTAAAAACCCACTTCATGGGGTCACATTAGAACAAATATTGGTAGAATTAGAACAGCGTTTAGGCTTTAAAGCCATGGCTGAGCAAGTTAATATTAAATGCTTTAAAGATTCACCGAGTATTAAATCTAGTTTAAAGTTTTTACGTAAAACGCCGTGGGCGCGTGATAAAGTAGAAGCACTCTATTTACATACCCTCGCGAATAAGCCATTGCGTAAAGCAAAAACCCAGCCCTCTCGTAACCAATCAGCAGAAGCAGCTAACGCAGGGTTTGTTTGGCCATCGATTAAAAAATAAAGACAATTAAAGGAGCTAATTTAGCTCCTTTTTTATGCTAATAAACGTAATTTATTGCTCTTTACAAATTACATTTAATGAGGCTGGCTCAATACGAATTGTGAGTTTATCAGCTGATTTTATTTCTCCATCGATCACATAGCTAAATGTTTCTAAAGCACTAACTTCAATATACTTAGCATTTGTGTGATGTGAGTTTATTGCCAATTGAGTTTGTGTTGTACTACTTAATATAAGTTCTGCAATACTTAACATATTGGTTGATGTTTGTTGATTTGGATTTAACCAATTTATATCAAGTAATCCATCCTGATGGTTGGGTTGTCCACCTCCTTGAGCAAACAAAGTCGTAAAAGGGGCTGCATTTGCGATTACAAAACTATTTGTATTGATAACTTGGGGGGCATTATCATCTATTTTTACAGTTAATGAATGCACTTTATTTTCTGCTAACGCATTAAAAAATCCACTGAGGTAGGCCAATTGGCCAAATTGGTTTTTTGCTTCTCTACTGGCTTTTTCAATCATTGATTGCTCAAACCCTATTCCAGTTAATAGCAACATCAAATCATCATTACAATAAGCAGTATCAATTGTTCGAGATTGGCCATCAATAATAAGATCACAGGCTATATCAACTGGAATTAACTTCGATGATACCCCCATTAATACATGTGCAAGTGCATTGGCAGTACCAAAAGGAATAATCCCTAACTTACATGGGCTTTTTATAACAACACTTGCAACTTCTGCTACAGTGCCATCACCACCGCAGGCAATGATAATATCAGGTGATTTTAATTTTGCTTTTTTCGCTAATAATGTCGCGTTTATTTTATCTGTCGTAGTTAATATATCTAATTCATAATATGCAGATAAGCGTGCAATAATTCGCTGCTTATTGTCGTCCCACATTTTCGTTCCCGATACAGGATTCACTATCAAAACGGCTTTGTTTTTAATCCGTAGCTTACCTTCATCATAATACTTTTTTAATTTACGTAATTGGTGTTTATTTAAATTAGCGGTTTCGCGTGTTTCTTTAATTTTAGCCAATACCTGATACACATCAGTATTACTTTGTTTACTTAGCAGATAAGCTGCCATAATAAACACCGATCTACCCCGCCCTAGCGCACAATGAACAACCACTTTTCTATTTTTTTTTAAATGATTATCTATCCAATTAATTGCTTGGTTAAGTTGTGAATTTGTCGGTACGCGGTGATCTAATACGGGTATGTTTAAATAATCGATATTTTGTTGCGCCGATGTCCACTCAAGTCCATCAAACTCACAGGTAACGTCTAAAACAGCGGTCACATTATTTTCTTTAAGCTCATCAATATCAGAAGGAAAAAGCCGACAAGCCAAAAATAGTTTTTCATCTATTTGTTGTATTGCAGGCACTTTGTCATTTTTTCTAGCCCATGCATTATAAAGCTGTGCTCCCAATAAAAAGGGGATAAACAACCAACGTATGTAAAATGGAATAACGCCGTTTTCCCGCTTTCTAAAAATTTTAGAAAGGTTAAATATATACGCTGCACTGACCAATAATAACGATGCTGCACTCCAATAAAAAACCAAAGAAAAATGAAGTGCGTTAACATTTAAGCCAATAATGATAAATAAAATTGCTAATATTGAATAACTGATCGCTGCGTACATATTTCTTCCTTTCATATATATTTTTTAATTTGTAAAATTAAAAAATAAACAAACCCACATCTATTATTGTCAGTACAATAATAATTATTACTTATCAACTGCAAATATCGCACCGAAAAACCACCGTGGAAATAAATGTAATCTATTGATATTTAATAAAATTAAAATTTACGGTTTTGTAACTGGGTAATAATTACAATTAAATAAGTGAATTATTCACAAACAGTACTTACTTATTTGGAAGTAGGCTTAGCTATAAAAAATAACTAAGCTTTGTTTAAATTAAAAAGGAGACAATAAGGTTTTTATAGCAGGTCGAAGTGCAATCAAGACTGTTTCTTCTGTTAGCTCTGGGTAGAGCACCTTACGTAGTAATAGTCCTCCCATAACAGAAAAAATAACATTTATTCGGCTTTCTATTTCTTGCTCATCATGAAATTTAACCAGGCTGCTTTCGCTAGTTAATAATCGGTGCATGCGTTGTCGCGCCTGCGTGTCTTTTTCTCGCAATAATGTGGCGACTTTTTTATTACGTCCAGCTTCTGCCATCATGTCTAAGTCAACAACACAATTACCGGTATCCATATGTCTTTGCACACCAATATTTAAACCATCAAGGAGTACAGATAATATATCGCCCGGCTGTTGTTCAAACTGTTCAAAAATAGAGAACATTTCGGCCATATCTTTTTCTATAATACTTTCTATAATGGCTTCTTTGCTATTGAAATAATTATAAATATGGCCTGCACTCATCCCAGCTGTTTTAGATATTTCTGCCATTCCGGCGCCATGGTAGCCTTTACGGCGAAAGCACTGTGCTGCAGCATTTAAAATTTGCTCTCTTCGCGCTTTAGCAATGTTAGGATCGCTTTGCCTTTTTGGTTTAACGCTCATGCAATCCCCCTATTTAAACTCATGTCAGTATTAAAATTACCGGGCTGCATTATAAACCTGATTGCTCTGATTTATCATGCCAACCACCACCGAGAACTTTGTATAAACTAATTTTACTTGCTAATAATGCTTTTTGACCATTAATAAGTTGCTGCTGCGCTGACACCCAATTTCTTTGTGCATCAAGGACTTCTAAGTAACTATCGGCCCCTAATTTATAGCGTTCGTTGGCTATATCAAAGGTTATTTTACGGCTATTTACAAGGCGTTGTAATGCCTTTAACTGTTCTTGATAGCCTTGATTATCTGCAAGTGAATCGGCAACTTCACGAAAAGCTTGCTGAATTTTTTGCTCATAGGTCGTTAAAGCAATCTGTTGATCTGTTTTAGCAACATCTAGATTAGCTCTGTTTTTACCCATCGTAAAAATAGGTAAAGTTATATTAGGTGTAAAGCTCCATGTACCAGAGCCTCCACTAAATAAATCCCCCAATTCACTTGATGTTGTACCTGCACGAGCTGTTAGGCTAATATTTGGATAGAAAGCGGCGCGGGCAATACCTATATTGGCATTGGCAGCTAAAAGCTGATGTTCAGCGGCTTTTATATCGGGTCGCTGAGTTAACAAATCAGAAGGAAGACCAACAGGTATTACAGGTAAATCTAATAAAGTATTAAGTGATTTTTCTGGTAATAACGAAACATCAAAATGACGCCCTACTAAAAGCGCTAATGCATTTTTATCACGCTGTAATAATCGCTTGTAGGTTGCAATGTCAACTTCAGCATTCGCCACTGTACTTTTAAGTTGCTCAAGTGTAATTTTTGATGTGGCACCTAAATTAAAGCTTTTTTGAGTTAAATCTAAAGACGCTTGTTGAGAAACTAATGTTTCTTGAGCAAACCCCAATAATTGTAAATCTGCAGCGTAATTTAACCAGGCATTCGCTATTTCTGACACCAAAGAAACTTGTGTACTGTATTGAGTTAATTCAGTAGAGAATAGGGTTTGTAAAGCTTGTTCTGTTTGATTGCTTACTTTTCCCCAAATATCAAGTTCGTATGATGTTATACCTACCGTTGCAGTATATTGTGAACTGATCCCTGCCTCACCGGTTGATGTTAAATCACTAGGTAGTCGTGTGCGAGAGCCGTTACCGTTAAAATCAAGTGAGGGATACAACGCTGATTTTTCAATCTGGTATAACCCTCTTACTCGTTGGACATTTAACTGAGATATTTTCATATCTTTGTTATTTTCAAGCGCAATACTAATCAGTTGTTGCAAGTTTTGATCTTGAAAAAACTGCTGCCACTTCAAACTTTCAACATTACCTTGCGAGGTGCTTTGTCCATAACTATCTGGCACAGGAAGTGCAATATTTTGCTGTTCGGGTGCAAGTTGACAGCCACTAAGCACGGCTGAAGTAATTGCGCTGAGTGCTAACTTTTTAAATAACATTATGCTTGCTCCTGGTTTGTTGTTTTTGCTTTACCTGGGAATATTTTACGTATCAAGACAAAAAATACTGGCACAAATACCACGACCAAAATTGACGACGCTAACGTGCCGCCAATAATTGAAATACCTAACGCATTTTGTGCTCCTGAACCTGCACTACTTGCAATTGCCAATGGTAATACACCACAAATAAAAGCAAGTGATGTCATTAAAATAGGTCGTAAACGTAACCTAACAGCAGCCACTGCGGCATCCACTAAACTAAGTCCTTCATCCATTTTATGAATTGCAAACTCAACGATTAATATCGCATTTTTAGACGCGAGGCCAATTGTTGTCAGTAATCCTACTTGCAAGTATATGTCGTTCGATAACCCTCCAAATAGCGCCGCCACAGAAGCACCAAATATACCCAGTGGTACAATCATCATAACCGCCACAGGCACCGACCAACTCTCATAAAGTGCCGCTAAACATAAAAATACAAATAATAAAGACAAACCATACAGTAATGGAGCCTGACCACTGCTTGAGCGCTCTTGGTAAGAAATAGCCGTCCATTCAGAGCTAATACCTGTTGGCAGTTGTTTTACTAAACGCTCTATTTCATCCATTGCTTCACCGGTGCTATATCCTGGCGCCGCACTACCTTGTATTTCCATTGCAGAAAAACCGTTATAGCGCTCTAATCTAGGAGAACCGTAAGTCCAATATGAACTCGCAAATGCAGAAAAAGGCACCATGTTTCCTTGATCATTACGCACATACCATTTATTTAAATCTTCAGGAACCATACGCGATTTAGCAATACCTTGAAGGTATACTTTTTTCACTCGCCCACGGTCAATAAAGTCATTGACATAACTACTCCCCCAAGCGGTGGCTAGCGTGCTATTGATACTACTTTGCGACACACCTAACGCGGCGGCTTTGGCTAAATCAACATCGAGTTGCAGCTCAGGTTTGTCTTCTTGACCATTTGGACGTACGCCATTTAATATTGGGCTTTGACTTGCCATGCCAAGCAACATATTGCGGGCTTGCAATAAAGCATCGTGGCCCAAGCCAACACGGTCTTGTAAAAACAAAGTAAAACCATTAGCAGTGCCTAACTCGATAATCGCTGGCGGTGGGAATGCAAAAACAAATGCTTCTTTAATAGTTGAGAAATACCCCATCGCTTTTCCTGCTACTGCACCGACAGATAAATCTGCACGTTCACGCTCATCCCAGTGTTTTAATCCAACAAACCCAATTGCAGTGTTTTGTCCCGAACCCGCAAAACTAAACCCTGATACAGCAAACACAGATCTAACGGCTTCTGATTGTTCATTTAGATAATGGTTTTCCATTTTTTTCACTACGTTTAGCGTATCTTCAGCTGTTGAACCGGCAGGAAGTTGTACCATATTAAATAAAATGCCCTGGTCTTCGTCAGGTAAAAACGCAGTTGGTAAATTTGAGAAAATATACACCATGCCACCGACAATTAAGCCATAACATAATAAGTAACGTTTCGCTTTTGAGATCATACGGCTAACAAAGGTTTGTGCCCCGGCATTCGTTTTATCGAATCCACGGTTAAAGCCTGAGAAAAACTTACCTAATAACGACCCACTTTTGTGCTCATGACTCGGTTTTAGCAAAGTAGCACATAAAGCAGGGGTTAAAATTAAGGCAACTAACACCGATAACCCCATCGCTGATACTAACGTAATTGAAAATTGACGATAAATAACCCCCGTAGAGCCGCTAAAAAACGCCATAGGAATAAATACTGCCGAAAGCACCATTGCAATACCAACAAGGGCTCCTTTAATTTCATCCATAGATTTACGCGTTGCTTCGAGTGCGGATACACCTTCTTCAGTCATTACCCGTTCAACATTTTCTACAACAACAATCGCATCATCAACTAATAAACCGATTGCCAATACCATAGCAAACATCGTCAAAGTGTTAATTGAGTAACCAAAGGAATATAAAATGGCAAAGGTACCGAGTAAAACAACCGGTACAGCAATTGTCGGTATAATGGTTGCTCTAAAGTTCTGTAAAAATAAGTACATAACAACAAATACTAAAACAATCGCTTCAATTAACGTATGCACTACTTTTTCAATAGAAATAGAAACAAAAGGAGTTGTATCGTATGGTATTGCCGTCGTTAGGCCTTCAGGGAAGTAAGGTTTTAGCTCTTCAAGTGCGGCCTTTACACCTTGTGCTGTATCGAGTGCATTTGCGCCACTGGCCAGTTTTATCCCCACACCTGATGCCGGTTTACCATTGTATCGCGCTGATACACGATAACTTTCACCGCCTAAATCAACGCTGGCTACATCTTTTAATCGTACGACAGAACCATCAACATTTGTTTTAACTAATATATTTTCAAACTGCTCTGGCGTTTGTAATCGGCTTTGTGCGGTTACTGTTGCATTTAATTGTTGCCCCTCTACGGCTGGCATACCACCTAATTGCCCCGCCGACACTTGTGCATTTTGAGCACTAATTGCAGTACTAATATCACTGGGGGTTAATTTATAGTTTAATAATTTTGCAGGATCGAGCCAAATACGCATGGCATATTGCGAACCAAAAAGTTGTACCTCACCGACCCCATCTACACGAGCAATAATATCTTGTACATTTGATGAAACATAATCACCGATATCGATATTGCTCATACTGTCGTTTTCAGATAAAAATGCGACAACCATTAAAAAGTTACGAGCCGATTTAGCAACAACAACCCCTTGTCGCTGAACTTGCTCTGGTAATAATGGGGTGGCTGTTGCTAACTTATTTTGTACTTGTACCTGCGCAATATCAGGGTCAGTACCTGCGCTAAAAGTCAATGTTAGCGTTGCTGAACCTGTGGACTCTGAAGTAGATGACATATATAACAAGCCATCAAGTCCTTTCATTTTTTGCTCTATTACTTGGGTGACGGTATCTTCAAGTGTACGCGCTGAGGCACCTGGATAAGTAGCCGTTATACTCACCGCTGGCGGTGCGATTGATGGGTATTGAGCAACCGGTAACTTTTGAATAGCAAGTACACCCGCTAACATCACTACTATGGCTAACACCCATGCAAAGATAGGTCTATCGATAAAAAATCGTGACATTAAAACTCTCCGTTATTGTGCATCAGTTGTAGAGGCGGTAGCAATAGGTGAAGGATTAACCAAGGCGCCAGGTCTTATTTTTTGTAACCCCTCAACAATTAATTTATCGCCTTCATTTAAACCTTCAGATACGAGCCAATTAGAACCAATAGTACGGTCAACTTTTAATACCTTACTTTGAACAGTATTATCTTTTGTTACTACCATCGCGGTGGCTTGTCCTTTATTGTTTCGGCTAATGCCGCGTTGAGGCGCTAAAATAGCATCATTTTTTACACCTTCAACAACTTCTGCTCTAACATACATACCCGGTAGTAGTAATTGCTCAGGGTTAGGAAATTTAGCTCTGAGCGTTACTGAGCCCGTTCCCGGATTAACACTCACCTCTGAAAACTGTAGCGTCCCTGTATGTGCATACTCAGAACCACCTTCTAATTTTAATTTAACTTGAGTTTGTTTTACTTCATCAATAGACAAGCTACCAGATGCTAACGCCTGTTTTAATTTTGTGAGCTCACTGCTCGCTTGTGTTAAATCAACATAGATGGGGTCTAATTGAGTTACGGTTGCAAGTACAGATGCTTGATTTGCACTCACTAAAGCCCCCACCGTTACATCAGATTTACTAATTTGTCCGCTTATAGGTGAAGATACCAAGCTATAATCTAAATTAATCTTGGCTGTTTGTAATTGTGCTTTTGCTGTGAGTAATTCGGCATTTGCTTGTTTGTAAGCGCCATCCGCTTCATCATAATCTTGTTGGCTCACTGCTTTTATTTTTAGCAGCTCTTTGTAACGCTCTGCTTTTGACTTATTAATTGCAATGCTTGCCTGTGCGCGTGCAACAGCAGCTTCGCTCACTGCAACTTGCGCTTCAAATGTGGCTGGATCAATTTGATATAGCGCTTGGCCTTTTGACACAACACTCCCTTCGGTAAACAAACGCGACTGAATAATGCCTGTTACTTGAGGTCTTATTTGCGCAATTTGAAATGCACTTACTCGTCCAGGTAATTCTGTTGTTAATGTTGTTGTTTGCGATTTAAGGTTAATGACACCAACGGGCACAGCTTGAGGTGTTGCACTTTGCTGCGCTGTATTTTCATCACACCCTGACAAAGTGGTCGTTCCTATAAGTGTTGCTACTAACAATAAAGTAATACGAGAACGCTGCATAAAAATACCTTTTAAATTAATTTAACTTGTTTCGTTTTTTACGTTAATACAGTGATAAATTTATCACTGTATTGCTTGCAAAATTTTGTCTATAAATAATCGCTTTATTTTGTATGCTTTTATTTAGAGTGAACGATCATTCTAAATAAAATAATGAAAATTTGAAATCTAAAAACAGTTTAAATAACATTCTTATACGTTTAATGACAAAACTCACGATAGGAAGTAAAAAATAGAGAATGAAATGATCTTTATGGTGAAAAGCGCTGCACAAATAGCGGTTAATCGCAAAACTGCGGCAGCATTATTAATGCTATTCATTAAATTTATAGAGGGTTTTTATATAATTCATTTAACCCCACATTCATTAAGCAATAATAATCATGGGGTTAAAAACCATTAGGGTTATTTATTCATTTCATTTATTAAAAATGCTGAAATTTTAGCCCCTTCTTTTAATGTCGTTTGTGAGCTACTTTCTCCTACCAATGAACTATCAGTAAATGGCGCTATTTCCATCATATCAGCACCTGTTATTGCAAACTCCTTAGCAATTGCTTTTAAAATGTCTAATGCATGCTCTGGTGTTAATCCATTTTCTTCTGGTGTGCCTGTAGCAGAGGCAAATTGAGCATCTAACGCATCTATATCAAAACTGACATATACTTCGTCAACATTATCAGCTTTTAACTGAGCAATCGTTTGCTCTGCAATAGCCTGAGCACCTTGTTCAATGATTTCATGTGCCCAATGTTGTTTAACTCCAAATGTTTGCTCCCAATGTTGCTTAGGCTGTCCACTTGAACGTATGCCAAATTGAATTAAGTGATGTGGCGCGGGTAAAAACTCTAAAATATGGGTGCACCAAGATCCAAAACATAAATCAATACCAAGGCGTTCGACTAATAAATCGGTATGAGCATCAAAATGAATAATAGCGGTTCGCTTTCCTTGTGCACGCTTTGCTTTTAAATAAGCTTTTGTTAAGGGATAACTAATAGAATGATCGCCACCGATCCCAAAAATCCCTTTATCAGTAAACGTATCGTAAAAGCTATCGCACACTTCTTCGGTTATAGATAAAGGGCTAACATAATAGTCATTTTTATCATCGTTATATAAGGCTGTTTGGCATCGGCTGATCGTTGCCTCGTTTAAATACTTATCGTGTAATAAGTGCGGTATCACCCGTACATCACCTAAATCAAACGCCATGCAATTTGGGTGTTGATCTATCAGCGTAGAACGTAAAAATAAGGGCCCCCAATTAGCGCCACGTAAAATACCACCGCCGCAGTCAGAGCTTATACCTAAAATAACGGCCTTATGTTCGCTGTTTGCTAAACTGTTCAGCGATTCTCGCCATAAGGCATCTACATTATCAGTTTGACCATATAGTTTATTACGTAATGCGTCTTTTCTTTCTTTTGCTGTATTTACAGTAAATACACCATCACCGGGGACACATAAATAGTGCTCAACTTTATCTTTAAATGCGTTAAATTGTGTGCTCATAAATTGCCTATTAAGATTGATATGATTTCTTCGCTTTTTGATTAGTTATGCAAAATCGCTGTTGTATAAATTTATTCTCTATGTGCTTAAAATTATTTTATCTCGATATAAAAACAATATTTAACGCTGTAAAATAAGGAATAAACCCTGCAAATAAAAACAATAAACCATTGATTGTTAAAAATATTAATTTTCAATGGGGACAATAAACTAACCAAGAACGTGACTTATAATACTGAATATAGAGATATGAAAGACAAGTCAATCTAGTTGTTATTTACGTAAAAATTTAATCTGATTTGTTATTCATAGAGTGTGAATAAAATAATGCGGACAATGGTCCTGTACTTACAAAAGCAATAAAGTAAACATGCTAGATTGATAGTAAATTTTTATAATAAAGGGCTCAGTTATGGAAAAGGTATTTCACTTAGGACTATGTTTAGATGATGTTAAAGGCGCAAAGCTTGCTATTGTACCAGGAGACCCTGATCGTGCCGCGCGTATTTCTGAGTATTTAGATAACCCAACCTGCCTAGCTAAAACCCGCGAATACCATGTTTATTTAGGCCAACTTAATGGTCAATCAGTTGTTATATGTTCTACCGGTATTGGTGGTCCATCAACGTCTATTGCCGTTGAAGAATTAGCACAACTTGGAGTACGCACATTCTTACGAATTGGTACCACGGGCGCAATTCAACCTCATATAAATGAAGGCGATATATTAATAAGCCAAGCATCAGTTCGTTTAGATGGCGCAAGTCAACATTTTGCTCCACTGAGCTTTCCGGCTGTTTCAGATTTTTACACTACACAAGCAATGGTGCAAGCGTGTAAAAACTTAAACACTGAATTTCATATTGGTATTACAGCATCTAGCGATACATTTTATCCAGGCCAAGAACGATATGATACATTTTCGGGCTACGTACCTAAATCGCTTCAAGGAAGCTGTGAAGAATGGCAAAACCTAGGTGTGATGAATTACGAAATGGAATCTGCGACTTTATTTACCATGTGTGCCGCCCTAGGCTTAAAAGCCGCGTGTGTTGCCGGTGTATTAGTCAATCGTACTCGTCAAGAAATTCCAAATGTTGACCACGGTGAGATAGAGAAAAAATCAGTCGCTGTTGTTATTGAAGCTGCTAAAGTACTTTTAGATTAAATATAAATGGGTTGGCATGCTTATTTACTTGCTAACCCTAATTACACCGGCTAAATACCAGTCGTGTGTGTTTAGATATTACCAATTCATTAAAACCCACATTATTTATTATAAGTCGAACCAACGACGACCACTTTGTTCCTAAAACCCACTATATCGTGCGCTAATCATGAAAAACACATCAGCGTAATGATGACCCTTATTTAAAATGTGAATTAAATGTAACTTTTTTGAAGAATAGTGCTAGAAATCGTATTGTTAATATGCTTATATACAAATGGGTTAACAATCAGGTATTAACACACACCTAAAAATCAATACAAATTGGTAATAGACCCATAACTTACAATTTTACACACTGACCATTAAGTAAAATATCAGGCTATACACCTGTAATTTTATTATGCTTTGCTTTTAGGAGAGTTCATCACCATGAAGATTAAAACATTCGCACTATGCGCTATAGCCGCGGCCCTTGCAGGTTGTAATAACAGTTCAGATAATAATTCAAATACTTTAGGCACTATTAGCCTTTCGGGTACCCCTTTATCTGGTGAAACATTAACCGTTGCTGTAAGCGATGAAAATGGCATTACAAATGATATTACTTATATTTGGTATGCCGATGGCACTACAATTGCTGATGCGACCTCTCCTTCTTTTACATTAACTGATGATCAAATCGGAACAGCTATCACAGCACAAGCACTTTACACTGATGATGCAGGCTTTAATGAATCTCACATAACCGATGCCACTTCAGATGTCAGTGCAATTGCATTTGAATCGAGTGTAAGCATAACCGGTGATGCTTTAATAGGCGCAACTTTAACCGCCGCGGTTTCTGATGAAAATGGTATCGAAAACGCCTCTATTACATATACATGGTTTGCTGATGATGTCGCTATAGCTGATGAAGTAACCAGTACATTAACGCTAACAGAAGCACAGTTTGGCGCAGTGATCACTGTCGGTGTTGCTTTCACCGATGACCGAGGCTTTGCAGAATCGGCAACCTCTTTAGGGACTGACCCTGTACAAAGAACAAACTCACAAGGCAGCGTAGCGATTACTGGCACTCCGACTGTAGGCAATACCCTAACAGCAGAAATAGCCGACGAAGATGGGGCCACTGGCGATATTAGCTATCAATGGCTTGCAGATGACGTTGCTATCTCAGGTGCGACTAACAATACTTACCTTGTTGAAGCAGCACTTATTGGTATGGCAATTAGTGTACAAGTAACTTATACCGACGATAACGGCTTTGCTGAAAGTAATACCTCTGAGGCGACTGCACCGGTCACAGCTGAACTTGTTCCTGCTCAAGGCTCGATTGAAATTACAGGCTCTTTCCCATATTTAACATCTGGTGAATTAACGGCTGACATTTCAGATAACAACGGTTTTTCTCAAGAGAACGTGACATTTACATGGTATGCCGATGATGTTGCTATTGCAGATACCAATAACGCCACTTTTACTCCTGCTGACTATGCGGGTGCGATTATCTCTGTAAGTGCTACATATACTGATAATGATGGATTCGATGAATCTCTATCAACAGCATTAGAAAGTGTCATATATACTGAGGTTGTCAATAGCTCTGCTACATTAGCTGACGCTATTGCTGCAGCTGCAAGTGGTGATGTAATCGGTTTAAATACCGCCACTTACGCTGATGTAAGTGAAATATCTCTCGCTGCGGCAGTAACCTTACGTGCAGTAGAAGGTGAAACACCTGAACTAACCGGCGAATTATGTTTACATGTCGCCGATGGTGTAGACGGTGCGACTATCTCTGGTTTAACACTTAAAAGCATTAACACATTACCTGATTCGACGTGTGATGGTGAAGATTCGGTTATTTACTCAGAAGGTGATAATTTTACTTTCTCAAACAACACTATCGACGGGGAAGCAGAAACATTAAACAATACTGAATATCAGTGGGTAATGCTTAAAGGCCAAGGGGCATTAATTGAACGAAATACCTTTACAGGCAGAACACAAGCTGAAGAAGGTTCATTTATTAAAATGTCATCGTCTAGCTCTGATCATGTTATTCAATATAACTTATTCTCAGACAGTGCTAATGCAAACTACAACAATTCAAGCCTATATTTAATGCAAGTAGGTAGCACTACAGGTGTTGATGCCGCGACCAGCTCTAACATTACTATTCAATATAATCGTGTTGAAAATGTAGTCACCGGCCGTCGATTAATGCGTGTACAAACATCAGGTGCAACGATTAAAGGTAATACAATCTTTAATCCAAATGGGGGGATTTCACTCGAAGATGGGGGTTATAACACCGTTTCAGATAACGTTATTATTCGTACTACTGATTTAACTGATGGCGATTCTGATGATAGACCTTCAGGTGTATTAATTACGCCGCTAGGCCATACTATCAGCAACAACTACATCGCAGGTATTCGTTCAGGTAACAAAGAAGCCGGCGGTATCGTATTTACACCCAACCCATTCTCTCAAGGTAGCGGTGATGATAACTATGGCTTACCCAATGCTGGTAACCAAGCAATATTAGATAATGGGACAGCAAGCTTTAAGTTAAATGTGACTAACAACACGGTACTTAACTCACTACAGCCAATTGTTTTTAGTACTGAAATTGGTTCACGTGCAGAGGGGGGAGTGGGAGATTGTGATGAGCTGGCAACTACTTCAACTTTATATTCATTAGTGGTAAATAACTTCAATATAAACTTTGATGGAAACTTAATGGCTAACGGTTTAGGTGCTGATGATACTGCCGCAGCGACCACTGTTGGTTTATACTTCGACTCAGAAGCGATTAGTAGTGACCACTCATTTGAATACGATTGTGACCTTATCGACCAAACTAACTCTAGCTTAACAAATAACTTTGGTTTCATGGACAGCCGTGTTTCTGGAGATAGCGATGAGAACTGGGTTGAGATCAGAAAGTTAAATGGCAATGGTAATTTTGACACGGATGGTGCAATTGACCAAAATCCAGCAGACAACGGTAAAGAAGCACCGGATTTTGTTACTGCCGAAAGTACATTAATAGAAACAAATCCAGATGGTGCGCAATCATTAGCTGGAGCACGTGATTTACATTATATTCAAACAGCTGAAGTTGGTGCCGGTTCAACTTGGACTATGACAAATGAAGACTAATATTTAACATATTTAAAAACCCCGAAAGGGGTTTTTTTATGCCTATAATAATACATAATTTATTTTTAGATATACTCAGACTCCCTTGTACCCCTTATAAACCCTACTCTCTTGCTCGACTGCCCTAGCTAAAAATCCAACTCAAAATTGGTTATACAGATTTGGACTATAGGCCTCACAAATTGGTCTACCTATTTGGTAACATTTATGATTGATAATTGGTTGATATATTGGTTACATTTCAGTATATTGAACTAGAAGCTTTACATACATAACATTAACATAACAAGCGGCACACAATTAGTCACACTACAACTAACGGAGATCACACATGTCGTTGCAATCACAAATAGAGAATACTGCATCACACAATGCCTTTATGCTACGTCCTTTAGCAAAATGGGTAAGAACCGCTGCACTTGCAGGTTTAGCAGGTACCAGTGCCTTTTCAGTCCATGCTCAAGAAGCACAAGAAACAACCGCTGAAGTAGACCCTGATGTAGAAATAATAAGCATTGTCGGAACGCGTAAGACTATCCAAGATCAAATTTCATTAAAGCGTGAAGCAACAACCGTTGTTGACGGTTTATCTGCTGAAGATATTGGTGATCTTCCGGCTTTATCAATTGGTGAAGCGTTAGAATCAATTACGGGTGCAGCCTCACACCGTGAAAATGGCGGTGCGACAGAAATTACCATTCGTGGTTTAGGTCCATTTTTAAGTGCAACACATATCAACGGCCGTGAAGCAACCAATGGTAGTGGTGACCGCTCAGTTAACTTTTCACAATTTCCTTCTGAACTTGTAAAAAAAGTAGCGATTTATAAAACACAAGATGCGTCGATGATTGAAGGTGGTGTTGCAGGTGTTATCGCACTTGAAACAATTACTCCTCTTGATTTTGGCAAGCAACGTGTATCAGGCGAAGTTAAATTAAACTACAACCCTGATGAATCAAACGTTGATAATTCACTGCAAAGTGATTTAGGTTACCGTGGTACCTTTAGTTATGTAGACCAATATGAATTTGCTAATGGTCAAGCTGTTGGTGTTTCATTTGGTGTACAACGTCAAGATATTAGCCAACCAGAAGCTGAATACAGAAGCTCAAGTCCTACAGGTTCATCTTTATGGGCATGTTTAAACGATCCGACTAATACAAATGAAGGTTTTTACCGCAGCAGTGCAGGTGATTGTGAAGATCAAGTCAGTGGAAGCAGCAACCAAGGTTATCAAACTGACATTGACCCAGATACTGGGGTAGCAGAAAGTGATGGCACACCTTACGCTTGGACAGGTAGTAGCCGAAGCTTCCGTCAAAATGAAACCTCTGATGAACGTGATGCTCTTTTCTTTGCATTACAATATCAACCTAATGATGAATGGGATATCAATTTTGATACTCAAATATCAGATCGTACTCAACAAGAAGCACGTCATGATTTAATCTTCTTACAAAAACGTGCAACGCCTGGTGTAACAGGACCAACACTTGTAACAAATAGCGTAGGCGGAATCTTACACTGGGAAGGCGAAGAGCGTATAGAAACATCAGGTGAGCAGTTCTCACGTGAAGAAAACTATCGCGGCTTTGGATTGAATATTGAACATACCGTAACAGATCGTTTAACGGTAGAAGTTGATTTTGGTTACTCGCAAACTAAACGTGAAGAGTTACAAATTTCTAACCGTGCAAGAACATCAGATCGTAACTTCTTCTCTTGGGATATGGGTAGCGAAATCCCACATTTCACTCTTACCGATTTTGACGTAACTGATATTTCAAACTTTACTGATAGCTTAAGAACGCGTATCGATAGAGAAAATGTACGTGAAAATGAAGTTGTATCTGCTCGTATTGACTTCGATTATGAGCTAGACAGTGAAATATTTACTAAATTAGAAGGTGGTATCAGAACGTCTGAATTAACCTTTATTCAATTTGGTGGTAACCAAGGTAATGGTTCACGTACAGAATATAACTTAGACTCTTCGTCAGTTGCTGCATTAGATGTACTTGAAGGATGTCAAATTGATTTCCCTGAATCAGGTTTCTTATCAGGTGTATCTGATGGCAACATCATCACTCAAATAGATAGTGATGGTAATGTAATCGATAGTGGAACAGGTAATTCATGGGCAACATACGATAATGTTTGTTTCTCTAACGCTGTTGCAGCATCAAATGTCGATGGTGAGTTTGCTTATCCTGAAGTTGAATACGAAAATGCCGGGACTATTGATGTTACTGAAAAAACCACCTCTGCATATTTAATGGCAAGCTACGATACTGAAATGTTTGGTAAATTCATTCGTGGTAACTTTGGTCTACGTATTGTTGATACTGAAGTAACGTCTATCGGTTTTAGAAATAATTTTGATGTTATTACCGACCCAGATACAGGTATTGTTTCATTAGTTGAAGGCGATTCTCTAGAGAAAATCCAAGGTGGTGGTGATTACACTAAATACCTACCTAGCTTCAACTTAGTTGTTGATTACAGCGAAGATATTTTAATGCGTGCAGGTATATACCGTGGTATGTCACGCGCAGATCCTTCTGACTTAGGGTACAGCCGTACGTTCTCAACAGATGATGAAGTAGGCGCAACCTCAGTGTCTGATTTATTAGTAGGTGTTAATGGTTCTGGTAACCCAGATACACAACCGTTAATGTCATGGAACTATGATGCAGCGATTGAGTGGTACCCTAATGAAGACTCGATTTTTGCATTTAGCTTATACTACAAACAATTCCAAGGCGGTTTCCAACAGCAAACTGTACTAGAAGAATTTGTTGTTGATGGTGTGTCGGTATCACTACCTATCACAAATTCAGTAACCACTGATGAATCAAGTGAAATATTAGGTTTAGAAACGTCTTTCTCTTACCGTTGGGATAATGGTATTGGTATGAAGATAGGCTACAACTATGCTGATACTAATTTTGAGTTTGAAGATAGTAATTATGGTGATACTTACATTACTGATGTTAATGGCAATACAACGCAATTAACAGCTGGTATTGTTGACCCAGCATCAGTGCCTGGCTTCTCTAAGCATGTACTAAGCAGCCAACTTTATTACCAATTAGGTGACTTTGATACTGCCTTAATTTACAAATACCGTAGCGAATACTTCCAACCTTATACAAGTAACGGAACACGTTTACGCTTTGTTGATGGCGTGGGTGTGTGGGAAATGCGCGCATCATACAAAATCAACAGTAACTTTAAAGTTAAAGCAGAAGCAATTAACTTATTTAGCGCACCTAAATCACAAGATTACTACGTTGAAGGTAACTTAGGTGAAGTGAACGATTACGGTCCTCGTTTATTCTTAGGCTTAAGCTTTAAACTTTAACGTTTAAAGTCACTAAAAACTAAAAAAGCGGTTACTTTAAAAGTAACCGCTTTTTTGTGTTCACAATTTAACATGATTAAATTTATCTAATACCAGGTAACCATTATTTAGCTATTAATAGCAACTATCGGCGCGCTGATCACCTGTAATTTAGCAATAGAGCCAAAGCTTGCTAAGGCCGCGGTAGTAACAGTACGTTGATTTTCAAACCCCTTTGTTTCTAATAAAGTAATTTGTGTCACTGTTTCGCCATCAAAATTTAACCCTGCTAAAAAAAACTGACTAATGGCACTTTGCAGTGGTGACAAACTAGGACTATAAGCGGCATTTTCAGCATAACTCCCATAAAAATCCCCCTGCTCTGCAGTGCTAATTTTTACTGCACTATAATTATTGGTATAAGGGACATAAGCTTTAAGTGCGTACTCCACCAGCTTTTTATCAAGTGTTTCATCAACAAACTGATACTGCTGTGGCGCACTATTAAATAAACTATATTTGTTACCTAAATCGCTAGGACCAAATGAATGAGGCAATAACTCATTAAGTTTAAAAGCTTGTTTAGGAAGTAAAATATCAAATTCGTTAGCATCAGCCAGCTCATTCATAAACTGTCGACAGTAACCACATGGCGCATCACTTATTGCGATTTGGGTTATTTTTTTAGCGCCGTTTAGCCACGCATTATTAATTGCTGATTGCTCTGCATGTACCACTAAGCTCAATGCTTGATGATCAAACTCAACATTAGCGCCAAAATAAAAATGCGTAAGCTCATTTTCATCAAGACCGCTGACAATAGCGCCAACGTAAAATTTAGAGATAGGTGCGACAGCAAATTCCGAAGCGAAAGGGACTAACCCTTGTAATAAGGTTTCTTTACTCACTGATAGTGTGTTACACCATTGATCAATATCCTCAGCACGTAAAATGCCTCTCGCATTTTTAATTTGACTACGGATAGCGTGTGTTTGCTCAAGACTTAAAGAAATGTGCTTATTTTGCAGTGCAGTACTTTGCTGCGAAGAAAAAGTTGTTGATGCCATAACATATTATAATTATTTAATGGCTATGTAGTGTAAAAGGTTAAGTAATAAATTGCCAGAGTATGTTTACTTTAACATTAAATAGCCGCCCTTCTCTTAGCGCTAAACATATCGATTACGCCTTTATTATTTTCGTAACAAACGCCTTTTACATAAAAAACAAAGTAACAGCGTTAAATCATCGATATTGGTATATTGGCTGTAATATAAATGTTAATTTAATATCAATAAAAAACGAAATCCTAAATTTAACCAATTAAATAAGCCGCTTAATAAGGATATATTTTGAGAACACTTCATCTTAGTTTACTGCTACTACTGCTTTTTAGTTTTAATGCTTTTGCCAGTGAAGATAAAATTAAAGTTAAAGTATTCATTGCTGGCATGTTTGAGATAGGCGAAAACCAAGGCGACAAACCGGGTGAGTTTCAGTTTTGGTATTTAAACTATTTTCGCCATGCATCTCCCATTAAAGTGAAAGGCGCAGCAGGTTCTGTATTTTGTAATAACGCTGGGGTTTGTGGTTCTGTATTAGGGATGGGCAAGGTTGCCTCATCGTCTTCTATGCAAGCTATATTACTCAACGATGCATTTGATTTTTCTAACACTTACTTTATTTTAAGTGGTGTTGGCGGTACTCCTCCCGCTAAAGGCACAATTGCTGATGTAAGCTGGGGAAGTTGGTTAATTGATTACGATTTAGGCCATCGTTGGAAGCCTGAAGAGGCACCCATGGGTAAACCAACTTTTATGCCCCGTAGTGGTTATGAAAAAATACGCCGCTATCAATTAAACCCAACGCTTTTAAGCTGGGCTTTATCGTTAAGCCAAAATATACAACTTAAAGATTCAGTGAGTGCACAAAAGTATAGGCAACGTTACACGGAGAAAAATGCAAGACGCTCTCCAGCAGTCACCTATGGTACACATATGACAGGAGATACTTTTTTTCATGGTCCGGGGTTATCTGCAGAAGCTCAATATATTGCTGAACTATATGGTGCAGACGATTATGTAATGACAGAAATGGAAGCTGCGGCCATTACCCAAGTGATCAATAGACTCCACGGGACAGATAAAATACTTAGTTTACGTGGGGCTGTAAATTTTGATCAAGGAAACCCAAACGAAACAACGCTCGAGCATTTAGACCCCGCTCCGGGTCAAACTGCAGGCGGGTTTGCTGAAACAGTCCAGAACATTGTTTTAGTGGGATCTGCTGTGGTTGATCACATTGTTGTAAATTGGTTTACGTGGCAACATGGGGTGCCAAACTTTCCTGATTCTAAAACACGTTAACGCTTTATTTTTGAAAGACAAAAAAAAGGGATCGCATTGCGATCCCTTTTAACTTCTATTTATATTAACCGGTGTTACGCATACCAGCAGCAATTCCTGTCATGGTGATCATAAGGGCGTTATCGATATCCCCTTCGTTATGCTTTTCATTCGAACGAGCACGGCGTAATAATTCAACCTGTAACACATTCAGTGGATCGGTGTACGGGTTACGTAACGCAATCGACTCTTTGATCCAAGGCTGTTCAGCAAGTAAACTTTTTTGTGGGCTCAGCGATTGTACTAAAGTAACGGCTTCGCCTAGCTCTTTACGTAATGCAACACCTAATGGTTGGTACATCGGCTCGACTAACGCATTATCATAATGCTCACTTAACCAGCTATCTGCTTTACTAAATACCATTTCAAGCATTTCTAAACGAGCTCTAAAGAAAGGCCACTTTAAGCTCATTTCGTGCAACGTTTCTAAACCATACTTATCAAGCGCAGCTTGCAAACCGGTTAATGCACCTAACCAAGCTGGTAGCATTAAACGGTTTTGGCTCCATGCAAATATCCAAGGAATTGCACGTAAACTCTCTACCCCACCATTTGGGTTTCGCTTAGCAGGACGAGAGCCCAGTGGTAGCTTAGACAGTTCAAGCTCAGGAGTCGCCATTCTAAAATAAGGCACAAAGTTTTCATCGTGTCGTACTACATTTCGGTAATGCTCACACGACTGTTCACTAATTAAATCCATCACTTCACGCCACTGCAGTTTAGGCTCTGGCGGTGGTAATAAGTTACTTTGCAATACGGCACCAGCATATATATTTAAGCTTTGTAGTGCTACCGCAGGTAAGCCAAATTTAAAGCGGATCATTTCGCCTTGCTCAGTAACACGTAGCCCACCTTTTAATGAACCCGGAGGCTGAGAGTGTAAAGCTTGTGCAGCAGGTGCTCCACCACGGCCAACGGTACCACCACGACCATGGAACAATACCAATTCAATACCACGTTCATCAGCAAGTTGTACTAGCTTATCCATCGCATCATATTGTGCCCAACCAGCGGCCATCATACCGGCATCTTTTGCTGAATCAGAGTAGCCAATCATTACATTTTGCGTATTTTGAATATGCCCGCGATACCATACGTTATCAAGTAACGTTGTAATCACATCACTGCCTGCATTTAAATCGTCTAACGTTTCAAACAGCGGAGCAACAGGTAAATTAAAGCGACAACCGCTTTCTTTTAACAGTAACTGTACCGCTAAAATATCAGACGCAGTTCGTGCCATTGAAATAATATACAAACCAAATGTTTTTTCATCTTGACGTGCAATAACATCAAAAGTATCGAGTACTTCTTGCACTTCAGGGCTTGGTTGCCATTGTTTTGGTATTAACGGACGGCGAGAATTAAGCTCAGCAAGTAAAAATGCTTGTTTATCTTGCTCTTGCCATTGATTGTAATCGCCTAAGCCTAGATGACGTGTTAACTCAGAGAACACATCGCCATGACGTGATGAATCTTGGCGTACGTCGAGTTTAGCTAAACGTAAACCAAAGCTGTTAATTCGATATAATAAATCGAGTAATAATCCTTGTGCAACGACCGTCATATTGCATTTTAATAATGAGCGATAACACACTTCAACTGGGTGCTTAATTTGATTAATATCATTAATTAAATCTTGTGCGTCAGTGCGTTTATTTTTAATTTTAGCGCTTAAATGATTAACGGTTTCAAGTACTTTGCCTTTTAGGTTTTTAAGTACGGCACGGTAAGGTTCAAAGTCTTGTCCAGCCAGCTCAATTAGTTCTTCGCTAGCATGCGACATAGAAAGCTCGGCGCATAACTTATCCAGATCACGATGATACAAGTCAAGTGCCATCCAACGGCCATGATCAAGTACTTCTTGCGTTACTAGAGCGGTGACAAACGGGTTACCATCACGATCTCCCCCCATCCACGATGTAAACTCAATCGGACTATAATCAGTAGGTAACTCTAAATCTAACGTCTCTTTAACCTGCTCTGAAAACTCACGTAAAAATTGCGGAATCGCCTGCCATAAACTGTTTTCAATAACAGCAAAACCCCATTTAGCTTCATCAATAGGTGTTGGGCGCGCACGACGAATTTCATCAGTATGCCAAGCTTGGCTAATTAACTGTGCAACACGCTCAAGTAACGCAGTACGCTCTTGCGGTAAGTTATCTTTACGTTCAAGCGATGCTAAGCAATCGCTTAATTCAATGTGCTTATTGATAATTGTACGGCGTGTTACCTCAGTTGGGTGAGCCGTTAAAACTAAATTTATATGTAGTTTCGAAATAGTGTCCGCAAGGTGGTTATGATCAAGCTCACCTTCTTTTGCTTTAGCCATTAATGTTTTAAGCGTTTTAGTTAAAGGATTTAACTGGCTCAAACCCGCCTCGTTGAAGCGTGATACCGTGTGAAATTGCTCTGCGACATTGGCTAAATTTAAAAAGTGGTTAAATGAACGTGCAACAGGCAGCAATTCTTCATCGCTTAAGGCATGTAATACATCTATTAGTGCTTGTCTGTCTGCTTCATTACCACTGCGTGATGACTTTGATAAAGCTCGAATCTCTTCTACCTTATCTAAAATCGCTTGGCCTTGGGCATCTTTAATTGTTTGTCCTAGCAGTTGCCCTAGTAAATTTACATTACCACGTAAAGCAGCATATTGTTCACTCATTCCTAATTCTCCTGTTTTTCTAGTAATACTATTAATATCATCATGGCGTTACATTTAATAGAACGATTTTCTATGAGATAAGATAAATCAGCATAAATAAGCATTTCAACCAATCAATATAGCTAATTAATTACACAATAATAAATACAACCGACAACAAGCCTACCCATATAAAACATAAAAATGCGCTGTTTAATGCCATAAAACTGTTAAAATGAAAATGTAAGCAATTGTTTTTTAATTAAAAATAATAAACATCAACCTTATCAACTCTATGTATACAAACGCACCAACAGCGGGCCGTATTAATAAAGCATCATTTTATCTGTTTAATTAAACAGGAAATTGAAATTTTTTCGCTTGCCTAAACATTCGCATTTTTGACATAAGTTTTCCTCTTTTTTTCATTAAAGTTATCCAACGCACTTTACTTGAAGTTACAGTTAAAACTGCCCACAATAACAAAAAATAATTGGAGAAATACATGACAACTCAAGGTATTGGCTATCAATCGGCTGAACAAGCTTTAGCGTCACTTAGCGATATGACCTCGCATTTAACGGCCATCCCAGATAACGAATATTTGACGCGTATAGCAAATGCACAAGCCTATATGAAGGCAAACAATATTGATGCCATTTACTTAAATGCAGGCACTAACTTAACTTATTTTACGGGTATGAAGTGGTATGCCAGTGAACGTATGGTTGGTGCAATATTACCCGCACAAGGGCAAGTTCAATACCTAGCTCCTCACTTTGAAATTGGAAGCTTGAACGACTTTAAAGTCATTGACGGGCCTATCCATGGTTGGCAAGAGCATGAAAACCCATATAGTTTATTTTGCAGCATACTCAAACAACTCAATATTGCCGATAAAGCCACCATTGGCATTGATGAAAGTGCCCAGTTTTTTATTTTCGACGGCATTAACAAGGCACAAAAAGGATTAACTTTAATAAACGCCCAACCGGTAACCGCTCACTGTAGAATGCACAAATCGGCAAATGAATTAGCGTTAATGCAAGCGGCCATGAATATGACACTTGCAGTACACAAAGCAACAGCTAGTATGCTACACGAAGGCATTAGTACAACCGCTGTCGAGGCATTTATAAAACAAGCCCATCAAAAAGTAGGGGCTGAAGGTAATTACTTTTGCATCGTATTATTTGGTGTTGCCACATCTTTTCCACATGGAGTAAAAGATCCACAAACCTTAAAAAAAGGCGATATGGTACTTATTGATACGGGCTGTAAGGTACACGACTATATTTCTGATATTACTCGCACTTATGTGTTTGGAGAGCCAAGCGCGCAACAACGAAAGTTTTGGAATATAGAAAAACAAGCCCAGTTGGCTGCATTTAATGCGGCTAAAATTGGCGCTACTTGTGCCGACGTTGATAACGCAGCGCGCAGCTATATTGCAGCTCAAGGCTTAGGTCCGCAGTACCAAACTCCAGGTTGCCCGCATCGTACTGGCCATGGTATTGGTTTAGATATCCACGAATGGCCATATTTAGTGGGGGGCAACACCACCGTTCTCGCTTCGGGAATGTGTTTTAGTAATGAGCCAATGCTTGTGATCCCCAACGAGTTTGGCGTACGTTTAGAGGATCATTTTTATATGACGGATAACGGCCCTCAATGGTTTACTAAGCCCAGTCACAGCATTGATGACCCCTTTGCAATTAATGCGTAATTAAGTGTTTGAGCAGCTATTTGGCTGCTCTTTTTATATCTCGATTGATAAAACAAAAATCATCCCAATATCTGTTTTATACCTTCTAAATCCAAAAAGGATGAAAATGACAAACTTTAAAATTGATATTGTTTCAGATGTAATGTGCCCTTGGTGTGTTGTTGGCTATAAAAACCTAGAAACCGCACTGAGTGATTTACAAAACGAAATGAGCGCCGATATCACCTGGCATCCTTTTGAGCTAAACCCCGATATGCCACTTGAAGGCCAAGATTTAAACGAACACCTCATGGAAAAATATGGCTTAACCGAAGAGCAAGGTGATGAAAACCGCCAACGTATGTTTGAAGCTGGACAGCGTGCAGGGTTTACTTTTAACTTTGATGGTAAGCGGATCATGATTAACAGCTTTGATTTGCATCGCTTATTAACTTGGGCCCGCGAAGAAGGGAAGCAAACTGAGCTAAAATTAGCGATGTTTGAAGCACATTTCACCGATTTGGCATTTTTAAATCAAGAAGAAGCCTTGCTAAATGTAGTAGAAAAAGTTGGCCTCGATAAAGAGCAAGCGCGACAAATTTTGCATAGTAACCGTTATGTGCAAACCGTACGTGAAGAACAGCAGCATTTTAAACAAATGGGTATAAGCTCTGTCCCTACATTTATTATTAACGATAAATACGCTCTCAGTGGTGGCCAGCCACCAGAAGCTTTTATACAAGCACTTAAACAAATTAGTGAAGAAGAAGCGAAACAAAAAGCGTAGTTATTAACTTAACAAATAAACCAACCTGTTAAACGCTAAAATGCCTGTTACCCGATAATGGGCATTTTATTATTTATGCTTTATAACACTATTAATAAAATAATAATCGGCAACTACTCAAGGCTCATCACAACGCCTTAAAACAAAACAGACATAATTTAGAAAATTAATCCGGCCTGTCTTTTCATATAAAAATTGTATTATTAAATATTGATAAATATTCGATACTCTGTACCCTTTATTAATAGCTTGGATAAGTTCCAGCAAGGAATAGTTATCCCCTAATAGGTGATAATTAAAATAAATGGTATTTACATAAGAGGTCGATTTGTGAAAAACCCACTCTATGAAGGCAAACAGCCCATGGATCATGAAACAAGGGCACGTAGCCGCTGGTTAATTATGCTCATTATTACTGCATCAAGCATTATAATGTCATTATTAATTACATTTTTAATTTTACATTTTACTCACAGTCCCATGCTCCCCATTATTTTTATCATTGCTGCGCTTGCTCCAGCAATTATCTCTCCTATGACAACTTGGTCAATCAGTAACTTAATGATAAAAGTACAAAAGCTAGAAGAGGCGCACCGCTATCTTGCGACGTACGACGATTTAACTGGATTAATGTCACGTCGAGCGTTTATCGAACAAAGTGAAGCCCTTTTAAAGTTATGCGAGCGAAATAATGAACCATTAGCTTTAGCTTTTTTGGATTTAGATCATTTTAAACACGTTAATGATGTATACGGACATGGCGGTGGCGATGAGGTGCTTAAAATGTTTGCCACTGTTTTACAGCAACAAAAGCGCTCGAGTGATTTGGTTGGGCGTTTAGGCGGTGAAGAGTTTGCACTACTGCTGCCCTATTCTACCCTTGATGATGCGAGGGCGTTGCTAGAACGAATTCGTAAACAGACGCAAAACACGCAAGTCGGTTATCTCGAACACACGATTAAAGTAACGGTTAGCGGCGGCCTTGCTTGCATTAAAAATAACACTCAAAATAATTTAGCTACACTTATAAAAGTAGCGGATGACGCCTTATACAATGCTAAATCTCAAGGCCGAAATATCATTGTATAATAAAGAGTGTGGTGACCTATTTATTGGTGTCACCACATACCTGTTTAATAGCCTATTTATGTGCGATAAAGCACTTTTATAACATGCCAGCCAAATTTTGTTTTGACTAAAAGAGGTTCAAGAATAGCGCCATTAAACGCCGCTTTATCGAACTGAGGTACCATTTGTCCACGGCGAAACTCCCCTAAATCCCCTCCTTTTTTACCCGAAGGACATGACGAATATTTTTTAGCCAGTGTTTGAAACTTAGCCCCTTTATTTAACTGCTTAATAATATCTTCAGCAATCTCTTTATGCTTTACTAAAATATGAAGTGCGTGCGCTGTACTTGCCATTTTAACCTCTACTAAATTATCTAGCCTATTTTAACACAGCGATTTTGCACGCACTACACCACACTGCTCTATTGTTGTACTGGTTTTTTTTGCAGTTTGCGCTGTAATGTACGCCGATGCATATTTAGTTGCCTAGCCGTGGCCGACACATTGCCATTATTACTTAATAATACTTGTTGAATATGCTCCCATTCAAGACGCTCAGGCGACATCACCTCTGAGCTAACCGGCGTGACTGCGTTGCATTTTTCACTATTAAGGGCCTTAAGCAAAGTGATCATATCGACAGGTTTAGTGAGATAATCATTAGCACCTTGGCGCATAGCTTCAACTGCGGTTGCAATGCTGGCAAATCCGGTGAGCAATACAATATGGCTATGTTGTAATAAGCTGCGTAATGGCTTTATCAACTCTAACCCATTATCCATGCCAAGCTTCATATCCAGTAAAATATACTCTGGTAAATTTTCATGGGCTTTTAATAATGCATCACTTTGATTATGTGCAACACAACAGCTAAACCCTTGTTTAGTTAAACGCCTTGCTAAGGTTGACGCTAAGTTTTCGTCATCTTCAATAATTAATAACTTCATATTTTTTCTGGCACAATCGCTAACTTAATCTGCGCCACAGCTCCGCCATCGATATGGTTATATAACGTTAACGAGCCATTTAAACGCTCAAATGTTACATTTGACAATAATACAGCCAGTCCCATGCCTTGTTCACTCGCCATAAGTTGCCCTCCAAGCGCCGTTAACTGCTCAGCAGAAAATCCTTTACCATAATCTCTAATTAATAAATATAAACCATCCCCTGCTGGCGCTAACTGCCAAGTTAAATCTAATTGCGATTGGGCATTTTTTTGATTAGCAATCGCCGCATTTTGTAATAGATTTAAAATAGCAGGCAATAGCATGGCATCGCCACGTACCCATGTATTACTAGGCGTTGTTAACCACTTTACTTGCTGATGAGGAAATTGCAGCACCATGGTATCGCTAATATCTTGATGTAGTTGTTTAGCACTCATAGGTTGTGCTTGATTGTTTTCGCGCAATTGTGCCGAAAGCTCTCTAAAGTCATGTAATTGGCTGCGACATTGCGCTAAAGGCGTGTGCATTTGTTTAATGATGGGATTATCAGGCTCTTCCTCTAGCAACTCTTCGTATAACAAATGTAAATTGGCTATCGGGGTCGCTAATTGATGTGCTATTTGCGCGGCAGCCCCATCAAGTGTAACGAGTTGCTCGTTGCGCAGTTGTTTTTCACGCACACTTGCAATCGTGCGTTCGCGCTCTTTTAACGAGCGGTTCATTGCGCCTATAACAAAAGCAATCACCGTTGCACTGAGTACAAAGTTAACCCACATACCAATAAAATGATTACTCATATTCATAATATGCATGTTGTGATCGGGCATAATAATTAATAAAAAGCTATAAGCGGCAATCGCTAACACGCCAATAAAGGCCAATCCTTTTTCGCTTAATGTAACCGCGGCGATCATAATCGGTAACAATAATAGCGAAACAAATGCATTGGTAGCCCCACCACTTAATGACAGTAAAAGGGTTAAAAATAACACATCGGCACTGAGCTGCATCACCATACCAATCGATTTAGCTTGGCTTACATTACGATAAGCAAAAACACTTAATAGCTGAAAAACAGCCTCTGCTGTAATAACCGATAAAAGAGGTAATAAAGGGATTTGGTGCTCTAATAAAAAATACACACTTAAAACAGCGACTAACTGCAAAGCGATAGCCCCGCTTCTTAGCGCAAGTAATCGACTAATAGCCGGATCGGTTTTAATTAACACGTCATATTTCCTTGGCAATAGTAAAGTAGCCGTTATTCATCATCCATTAAAATAGTAAACTGAGGACAAGGAGTCCCTTGGTGAAATACCATTTTCCATTTTTCGCCCTGTTTACGCCACAACGACATACGTAAAGAGTATTGAAATTCGGCGCGAGCAGAGCGCCTGTACGCTGCTTGATAACTAAGCTGAGCGACATCATCACTTAACATCCGCCCTTTAAATCCTTGATTATAAAATTGCGGGACTATTTCATTTGGTAAACGCGTGATCACCTGATGCTTATTAAATACCGTTCCATTACCTGCAATTTCAATAAACTCGTCGTCTAATAAAGCGTCTAATAACGCAACGGATTGCCTAACTTCAGGCTCAAGTAGCTGCCTTTCAGCATCAATTAGATGGGTAAATAAAGAAACCTTTATTTTGCTACTCATAAAATTCCCAAAATATAATAAGTTACATGTGCTTATATTTGATAGTATCGGCTAAGGCGCTTTATCTCAAGGTCCAATATCCGCTAAAAGAACCTTAAAAGCACAATAAACTAGCCAAAAAACATGGTTTTTGATATAACCGCGTTTATTCGAATATGCCTTACCTCACTAAGAGAATTTATATGACCTACGCACATATCACAGGCTGGGGGAAATGTATTCCGCCTGCAAGTATTAGCAATGACGAAATCAGTACAATAGTAGATACCAACGATGAGTGGATAACAACACGCACAGGCATTAAATCTCGCAGAGTTAGCCATGTCAGCACCGCTGAATTAGCGACGGTGGCCGCTAAACACGCCATCGCTTGTGCTGGCATAGACCCGCAAGAAATTGATTTAGTTATTGTCGCAACGTGTACACCCTCTACTTTAGTTGCAAATACAGCGTCATTAGTACAAAAAGATATCGGCGCCAAAGGGGCTGCAGCAATGGATACCAATGCTGCATGTTCTGGGTTTTTATATGCGCTACAAGCTGCTACCGCACAAATACAAGCGGGCATGATAAAAAAAGCCGTCGTTATTGCCGCCGAACGCATGACATGGTGCATCAATTGGGCCCTAAGAGATAGCGCTGTATTATTTGGTGATGGTGCCGGGGCTGTCGTGCTTGAAGCCAAAGAAACTCCTGCAGGGCTACTGGCCACTAAAACAGGGTGTGATAGCGAAGACCGTGACATATTGCACATCAGTAATTTTGGTACTGATTTAGATAAATACCACGCATTTGGCCCATCTAATTTATTATTTGAAGGGCGCGAAATATTTAAACGTGCCGTAAAAGGCATGAGCGAAGCGTGTGATGATGTACTAAATCAAGCTAATTTGAGCTTAGACGATATCAATGTGCTAGTACCGCATCAAGCAAATTTACGTATTATTCAAGCCATTCAAAACCGATTAAATGTACCCGATAACAAAGTAATGGTTAATATAGGGCAATACGGCAATACCTCTGCAGCCACTATAGCCATTGCATTGTGCGAAGCAGTCGAGCAAGGGTTAATTAAACCAAACGATAATATAATGTCGGCGGCATTTGGAGCGGGATTAACCTGGGCTGCAAGTTATATAAAATGGGGTGAACGCGTTACACCAATAACAATCAGTGATGCCACTCTACCCGATTGCGATAAAACCGGATTAGAGTTAGTTGAGCCCTCTGTTAAAGCGTGTTTAACTAAAGACTAAAGTGTAATAAAAGCATGTTATTGAAAGCGCACTTAGTGTGCTTTCAATTTTGAGGTTTTATGAAATTATTAGGTATTCACCATGCTGCAATTATTTGTAGTGACTATGAAAAATCTAAGCGTTTTTATAGTGAAGTTTTAAAACTGACCATCATAAATGAGCATTTTAGAGCAGAGCGAAATTCATATAAACTTGACTTAGCCTTGCCTGATGGCACTCAAGTAGAGTTATTTTCTTTTGCTGGTGCACCGCCTCGCCCAAGTTATCCCGAAGCTCAAGGACTGCGCCATTTAGCGTTTAAAGTTAATGATATTGATACTGCAAAAGCATATTTAATATCGCAGGGGATTAAAGTAGAAGAGATTAGACTTGATGAAATAACCGGCAAAAAATTTACATTTTTTGCCGATCCAGATAACTTACCACTTGAGCTATATGAGGTGTAACCGACTATAACTTGTGATTAAGCCATTTTAATTAAAACGTGCTGCTAAATAGCTAAACACAGCGCGAATACCTAAAGCTTCACCGCCCGCAGGACGCCCTGGTAAACTGCGTAAATTCCATGCCATCACATCAAAATGTACCCAAGGCGTTGTCGGCTCAACAAACTCTTTTAAATAAAGCGCTGCGGTAATCGCACCACCAAATGGGGTATTTGCACAGTTTGCCATATCGGCAACATTACTTTTTAAATACGATTTGTATTGCTCAAATAAAGGCAGCTGCCATACCGGATCGCTCACATTAAAACCGGCATCCATAATACCATTGGCAATATCTTTATCAGTAGAGAAAAAACCTGGTAATTCTGTTCCTAAAGCAACTCTACATGCCCCTGTTAAGGTAGCAAAATCAACAATTAGCTCTGGCTTGTCGGCTTGTGCTTCGGTTAATGCATCACATAAAACTAAGCGCCCTTCAGCGTCGGTATTATCAATTTCAACCATAATACCTTTACGAGTTTTAATAACATCACCTGGGCGAAATGCATTACGCGAAACCGCATTTTCGACTGCCGGTACTAACACGCGAAGCCTAACAGGAAGGTTAGCCGCCATTATAAGCTGTGCTAAACCGATAACATGCGCAGCCCCGCCCATGTCTTTTTTCATATTACGCATACCCGCGCTAGGCTTTAAATCTAACCCGCCCGAATCAAAACACACCCCTTTACCAACTAAAGTAATACGTGGCGATGATTCGTCTCCCCATTGCAGGTCCAGTAATCGCGGTTTATTTTCACTCGCTCTACCGACCATATGAATAGTTGGGTAATTTTGCTCTAATAATTCATCGCCAATCCACTGCGAAAACTCACCTTTGTAAGTATCTGCTAAATCGGCCATAACTTGCGATAAATGTTGCGGCATCATGTCGGCAGCAGGTGTATTAACTAAATCACGTACAAGGTTAATGGCATCGCTTTGTTGCTTAATTCGAATATACAACTGTTCATCTGCAATTCCGAGCTGCGCTTTTAACGATGCTTTTTCTTTATACTCGCTAAATTCATAACCGCCAAGTACAAAGCCTAAAGCCACTTGTTCAATCAGTTTTGCATCACCATTTATTTGATAACACTTTGCGGGTAATTTGTTTGCCAGTTCTCCGGCGGCCCAAAAATCGTCGCGATGATCCATCAAACAAAATACTTGAGCTAATTCCCCTGTTTGTGGGTCAGGAATTAATGCTAAGCCTTGTTTATCGAAGCCGGTGTTTTCAAGCCAGTTTTGAATAAACAAAGATTGCTGGGCTTGCCATTGAGTTAAGTCACTTTTTAAAATAAAAGATAAAGGAATACCTGAAGATGTATGAAGAATTAATGCACTCATTAAATAGCTCACAGAAAAAATACAGGGCTTAAGCATACCAACAAGCGATATTAAAAGGTACAGATAATTTTATGGCTGTTTGTGGTCGTTTTGCTTGGCTATTTCTTGATCGAGTTGCTTACTCGTTTTTTGGATGCTAAACGAACTTGGTAACACATCAACTCCAACCATACTGCCTAGTTTGACGACTAAAGGAATAGTAATAGGGGCAAATGGTAATACCGCGAAAACCCCCAGACCGAGTCCCTTTAAAATATCAACAAATTGTTCGTTCGCTCTTTTTAGTTCTGCTTTAGATATTTCACCTTGCGTGTAGCGTCGATATATCGACAACATTTCTATCGTTTCTTGTTTTTCTTGAGACAACGCAATTTTAAGCGCTACCATCGCTCGTCTAAATTTGAGTTGTTGGCGCTTCTTACTTATTTTAGCTACCCGTATAGGTGCTCTGTGAATAACTTTATATAGTCGCATTTGTTTATTCTCACACAGCTCAAGGCGTTAACAAAGTTAATTTGTACAATTTTGTTGCCACTCTATTTTTTTTTGCATTAAAACAAGCACTATTTTAGTGCATTTTATAGGTACTTTTATTTAATTAAGCCGTGAGATAAAAGCTCAAATAAACTCATGATTTTTCATTAGCAAGCTAATCTATAAAGAGCGACTCCCCTACACTAAATGGCTAGATAACCGGATTAAACACAAAAAAAACATTAAACATAATAAAATCAAACAAACTGCTAAAAATCACCAATTAAGTGCAACACCATCCAAACAAGCACCAAAAACAGAAAATATTATGCAAAGAAGCACCTTCACACCTCTGTTAAAAAACAGTTAACCATGGGTTGCCGATAATGAATTTTATGTATAACCTGTTGCCAACAGCTTGTAAAACCGTGCTGAAATATTTGGTATTAAGTGAGGGGAAACCCTTATATAAAATCATAATTTAATAAACTTTGATGTATTTACATCATTATAAGAATAAATTCTATCTGGGGATATTTAGAATGAAGTTAAAAACCAATTTATTAAACCAAGCCGTTAAGTTTGCCTTAGCAACGACGACTGCCGGGGTATTTATATCGGGTTCTGTAGTTGCAGCTGAAGCTGAAGCTGAAGCTGAACAAGTTAAAGTGTCTGAGAATGTTGAAAAAATAGCAGTTGTCGGCTCACGTGCTGCACCTCGCTCAATTAGCGACTCACCAGTACCTATCGATATTGTTAGCGCAGATGAACTAAGTAAAAATGGCTCAACGGATATGCTTGATATGTTACAAGCTGCCGTGCCTTCATTTAATGTACGTCAACAACCTATTTCTGATGCAGCCTCATTTATCCGTCCAGTTAACTTACGTGGCTTATCTTCAGACTCGACACTAATATTACTTAACGGCAAACGACGTCATCGTGCCTCAGTCATTGCATTTCAAGGCGGTGGTGTAAACGATGGTGCTCAAGGTCCTGATATTTCAGTGATCCCTAGTGTTGCTTTAAAACAAGTAGAAGTATTACGTGATGGTGCTGCCGCGCAATATGGTTCAGATGCTATTGCTGGGGTTATGAACTTTGTACTTAAAGATGCTGCCGAAGGCGGTTCTATTTCAATACGTAAAGGTCAATATTACGAAGGTGACGGCGATCAAACTGTGATTGATGCCAATATTGGTTTACCTTTTACTGACGATGGCTTTGTGAACTTATCGGCACAATATAAAACCGCAGATGCGACGAGCCGCACATTACAACGCCCTGATGCACAAGCTCTAATCGACGCAGGAAATAGCGCAGTCAATGATCCAGCACAAACGTGGGGTAACCCAGAGCTAGAAGACGATTTAACTTTATTTGCCAATGTCGGTCTCGATTTAGGTAATAACAGCGAATTCTACATGTTTGGTAACTACTCAGACAGAACCGCCACTTCAGGTTATTACTACCGTAACCCACAAAACCGTGGGGGTGTTTTTACCGATGGAAATGGTGATTTATTAGTTGGTGCAATGGATGGCAATGCAGACGCTTGTCCAAATATTGCGATTACTAGCGATAATGTACTCACTCAAGATGATTACATTAATAACGTTGCCAACAACGAAAATTGTTTTGCCTTTAATGAAATTTTACCTGGCGGTTACACACCTTTATTTACTGGTGAGATCAACGATACGTCACTGACCATGGGAACGAAAGGCGAAATTAATGACGGCTTTTTAGCGGGTGCATTTTATGATTTAAGCGGTTCATTTGGTCGCAATAAATCAACGTATACTCTAAACAATACCGTTAACCCTTCATTAGGGGCTAATCAACCGAGTGACTTATCATTTGAAACCGGTTCGTATATTCAACTAGAAAAATCATTCAATGGCGATATTTCGAAGCAATTTGATATTGGTCTATACGATGCACTTAACGTTGCCTCGGGTGTTGAATGGCGCCAAGAAAGCTTTGAAATTGTATCGGGTGAGCAAGCTTCATGGGAGCAAGGTCCACTTGCATCGCAAGGCTTTAGTGTTGGCTCACATGGTTTTGCAGGATTTTCTCCTGAATCACAAGGTGTATACACACGTCAAAGTATCGCAGCCTACCTTGATGTAGAATCGTACGTTACCGAAGATCTACTATTAGGTGCCGCGTTACGTTATGAAGACTTTTCATCGTTTGGTAATACAACAAATTATAAGTTATCAGGTCAGTATACATTTAACGACGAGTTTTCGATGCGTGCATCGCATTCAACCGGCTTTAGAGCACCAACGGTAGGTCAAGCGAATGTCGTTAACACTCAAACATCATTGGTCAATGGCGAATTAATCCAATCGGCAACGTACTCACCGACTCACCCAGTTTCGGTACAAAAAGGCGGGATTGAGCTTACTCCAGAAGAGTCTGAAAGCTATGCAATAGGCGCCGTGTACGAAAATGGTGATTTCTTTTTAACGGTTGATTTATACCACATTGAAGTGACTGACCGTGTTGCACAAACAGACAAACTATTTATTACCCAAGAAGATGTTGATGCATTAGAAGGTCTTTACGCTAACCCAGAGTTATTGTTAGGTGGTTCAATTACGTTCTTCGCGAATGACTTTGATACGACTACTCAAGGTGCCGATGTGGTTGCCAATTACTCGACAGAATTATTTAGCGGTGATACTACATTTAGCTTAGCGTATAACTACAACACAACTGAGGTAAGTAATGCGGGTAGTTACACTTCTGAATTTAAAGTAAAGCGTTTAGAAGAAGGTATTCCTGAGCACCGTGCTACATTTACCATTGCACAGCAATGGGACGATGTAAGTATGTTTGTACGTACAAATTACTTTGGCGAATACTTTGCAACACATGCTGATGAGCCAGATATTGGTGATACTTACGGCTGGTCTAAAACAGCTAGCTCTGCTGTTACCTTTGACGTAGAAGTTAGTTACTTTGTAACCGAAGATATTACGTTATCATTAGGTGCAAATAACATTTTCGATACCGAAGCTGAAGAGCTACAAGAAGTATCGGCCGATGGTTCATATGGCTCACAAGGCGTAGTGGGTGGTAAGTACTACGAAAGTGGTCCTTTTGATTACAATGGCGGTTTTTACTACGCTAAAGCAACTTACCGTTTCTAAGTTTAAACTCAACTAAATTAATTAAGGCGAAATGATTCATCATTTCGCCTTTTTTGTTATGTCAGTTAGAATAATTTAAGCGCTATGATTACTTTTGTTATCGCCATAATAGTTAAACCATTGCAACACGTCACAAAATTGCTCTTTTCTCGCCTGAGGATGAGTTAACATTGTAATATGATCGTAATCATGACTATGCCCAAATTTACGCCCATATATTTGCATTTTTTGCACTCCAACACCGGATTCCTCTATAAACTTTTTAATATCGATCGGCTGCGCCAACGCTTTATCGTTTACTGCTGCAATATGTAAAATAGGCGCTAAGGATACCTTGGTTAATGCTTGGCCATAGTTAAATCCGTCATCACTATCAATCCATGCATTTTGTTTAGCCCACTGCATACTTTGCCAATGTGACTTTGTGCTTTCATTATCACTGCCCCATCTAAGCTTTTTGGCAGGTAAATAACCACACACTTTTGCAATAACCGGGGCTAAGGTGTACCAAATTACATTCGCTTGTAAAAACTTATAAGGGTGGTTGTTATACAAAGCGCGTTTACTACCAAAATAAGCACATGCTTTTACTGTATTTATATACTCAGGAAAACGAGCCAATACACTATTCATCAGAACACCTCCCCAAGAATGGGCGACCCAATAATCAGGAAACTTTCCTTCTAATGCATTAATTTTGTGAATAAATGCGGGTATATCGTGAGTAATTGCTTCACTTTGGCCGTGTAAATCACCTTTCGTAATTGCCGGCTTGCTTTCGCCTCGCCCTCGTAAATCAGCAACATAACAACGATATCCTTGTTCAGCTAAAAATGGGGCTAATCCTTTGTTGCTATGCGTATAAAAAATTTTTCCATTTTCTACAGCACCATGTAATAAAAATACTACGCCTAACGTTGATTTTTTCCTCGATGTTATACAGCGCAAATGCAGCGTTTCACCCGATGTAAGCTCAATAAAATGTGAGTGTTGATTAATTGTCATGGCTATTCCTTTATTGTCACCTTAACTCATCCTACCAGTAGTTTATTGAAAAAGTAAAAGAATACGCATTCTTTACAGCTTTTGTTACAATAGCGCTAAATTGTTATTGTTAATTAAATACTATGAAACCCACTGGTAGCAAAAAACTTCATCCTCGCAATCAACATAATCAAGGCTATCACTTCGAGCAGTTAATTGCTGCAGAGCCTACATTAAGTGCTTTTATAGTTAAAACCCCTGCGGGAACTGATAGCATAGACTTTAGCAATAACAAGGCGGTTAAAACCCTTAATCAGGCGCTATTAAAAGCACACTATAATATTTCATTTTGGGATATACCTGATCACAATTTGTGCCCACCAATCCCCGGGCGTGTTGATTATATTCACTACTTAGCAGATTTACTTAGTGAAGATAATAATGCTGTAATCCCTACCGGCGGCCAGGTAAAAGTACTCGACATTGGTACAGGTGCAAACTTAGTTTACCCATTAACAGGCTCATTTGAATATCAATGGCACTTTACAGGAAGCGATATTGATATTGCTTCGGTAAAAATAGCTAAACAAATTGCGCAATTTAATCGTTTAAACGTAGCCGTAAAGCATCAACCTAATTCAGCGCAACTTTTTAATTCAATTATCAAACCCCGTGACTTTTTTCATTTAACCTTATGTAATCCGCCATTTCATGCCAGTGCAAACGATGCACAAAAAGGAACGGCCAGAAAATGGAAAAATCTAGCAAAAGGCCAGTCAGCCACAACGCTTAACTTTTCGGGCAAAAGTAACGAGCTATGGTGCGAAGGGGGAGAAGTGAAGTTTATTACAAACATGATACAAGAAAGTGAAGCATTTGCTGAGCAAGCATTGTGGTTTACATCGTTGGTATCAAAGAAAGATTCGCTAGATGTATTAATTAAACAGTTAAAAAAAGCACCGATAGCTGAATATAAAATAATAGATATGGCACAAGGGCAAAAAATAAGTCGCTTTATTGCTTGGAGTTATTTTGATAAAACAACAAGAGAGGAAGTGTGTAGAGCCTTCACCTAGCCATACACACCCATATCGATTACATTCTTGTAATATTTAATGCTTCTTTATAATGCTTGCGGCAAACCGACACATAACGATCGTTGCCGCCAATTTCAACTTGATTACCATCAGCAATGGCATTGCCTTCGCTATCGGTACGAAGCACATGATTAGCTTTACGGCCACAATGGCATACTGTTTTAAGCTCTATAAGCTTATCTGCCCAGGCTAATAAATATTGCGAACCGGTAAATAGTTCACCTCTAAAGTCATTACGCAAGCCATAACACAGTACCGGTATACCCAATTCATCCACGACATCAGTTAACTGCATCACTTGATCTTTTGATAAAAATTGACATTCATCAACTAAAACACAATGGCGTTTTTGCTCGTTATTTAACGATTCAATAAGTGAATATACATTTTCGTTGGCATCAAAAATATGTGCATCGGCTTGTAAGCCAATACGAGATGACACTTTTCCTACCCCTGCTCTGTCATCAATTGCTGCCGTTAAAATAACCGGCTCCATGCCTCTTTCTCTATAATTAAATGCCGATTGCAGCAAGGTGGTAGATTTACCCGCATTCATTGCAGAGTAATAAAAATATAATTGTGCCATTATTATTGTGCCTTCACTTTATTAGAGCGCTTATGCTACCGTAAAGTGAGTAGAATACCAATTTGATAGCACTATTTAATACGTTAAATTAGCCATGTATTTTAAATACGTCGGTACAGTGTCATTATGTTCAAACCATTGCCAAATTTTATTTGTTAACGTTTCATTTTGCTTATAAAAGGCGAGCGAAAAAACTACATATCCATCATTTATGTGTAAGGGGGGGTATATCTGCGACACCTTGCTATGAAATGGGTAGCCCGCTACATTTTCTCCATTAATTTGGCAAATATCTAAACTGGCATCAACAACCCCTTTTTCTAGTAAAGTATATGAGTGCTTATTTGAAAGCGTGTTGTAGATTGTAAACTGGGTTTTATCAATGCGATGATTTACCCCATAAGCAAAAGGAATCGCCACACTAAACTTTTTGTTATTCGGTTTTGAGTTAACAAATGCGTTACGAAAAGAGCTCTCTCCAACTAAACACATACCAAATCGACTAATAGCCCCCCGCTCATTGATGCGATTATTAAGTGTAGGGTAAACGGCAAAATCTTTTCGTGCAGCCCGATATGTAGCAATAATACTGTGTACTTTATTATTTTTTAAATCGGCTAAGCAGCGCCGCCAAGGGGCGCGAATATATTCAATGGTCATATCGTTAAAACTAGCATCTAATTTACGTAGTATCTCAATTGACGCACCGGGATTTTGAGTAGGAATAACAAGCCCTTCGCCGGCATACATTGGGGGAACATGTTTATCTTCATAACAAAATTTAATTACCGTAGGCTTTGCATAACTTGGCACTATATATAAAAACAAGATACTGACTAACATAATGTATTTAAAACTAAAATATCGCATAGTTACTTTACTTTAATAAACCATTGTTACAGCATAGTTGTAGTTTTAATAATTGAACAGTATTTGTACTTCCTTGTTATTAAGCCCCCTATTTAAAGAGTCATTCCTTCATGCCTTAGTAACCATTTTTTTCTATCAAGTCCACCAGCGTACCCCGTTAATGTTTTATTCATGCCGATTATACGATGACAAGGCACGATGATACTGATTGGGTTTTTACCATTTGCCGCCCCAACCGCCCTAACCGCTTTTGGGTTATTAAGTTGTTGGGCGATATAACTATAACTTTGTGTGGTCCCATAAGGTAATTGGCTCAATGTTTGCCAAACACGCTGCTGAAATTCAGTCCCTTGTACATCTAATACCACATTAAACTCTCGTCGTTGATGATCAAAATACTCATTAAGCTGCTGTGCACAATTAATAATATGCTCATTTTTAGTGGATGCTAATGCGATTTCGGTTGTAATTATAGTAGGGTAAAAGCCAACGTAAGTTACCCCGTTTTCACTTGCCTGAATAACAATATCGCCAATGGGTGATGCTATTTTTGTTTGTATAATCATAATTGTTGCCAAAGTTGAAAAGTTAAATACGAACGAAACGGGGCACATTTTTTCTCATTAAAATGACCCACTAAGGCTTGTGCTTTTTTTACACCTAAATCACCTGCTAATAAAATATCAGGATCACTTTGTCCTCTAAGTTTGGCATAATTAATGGTCCACGGACCTATTCCTTTAAGCGCAAGCCAATTATCTAAATCAGTACACATTGGATTATTAGCGCAATACTCAGCTAAGTTATGTAAAGCGTTTTTACGGGATTGAGGCATTTTAAAAAATGAAAGATCACTATTTGCTACATTTTCTGCGCTAGGAAAATACACATTATCACCATGTATTTCGCCTAACTCATTAACCAATTGGGTTACTAATTTATGCGCTGCTGTCACACTCACTTGCTGGCCAAGTATGGCCCGTATTCCGGCTTCAAAATGACTCCAAATACCTGGCAAGCGCAGCCCATTTGTAAGCTTAAACGCACCGTTAATATTCTTTTCTAAATGCTGCTCAATACTGCTAATATCGGCATCTAAATCAAGTACCCTTCTTATCTGAGCAATAACGGGCTGTAAATATTGCGTATTATCAATCGTTAGATTCACTTTAAACTGGTTTTTTTCCTTAATGTAAACGGCATTAAATGCCCCTTTGCAAGAAAGATAAGTAAATGTACGGCCATAATGATTATCCCCTAGCCACTCAATAGGTTCTACTAATCGCTTTGCTAAAAAACGCTGTAAAGCATGCCAATTATACGGAGGTCTAAAACCTAGACTAAGCGTTAATGTTTCTTGGGCTTTGTTATTGTTTTTTCTCAATTTAGAAGGAGACATATTTAAGTGCTGGCTAAAAGCATCATTAAAACGACGAATGCTATTAAAGCCTGCAGCAAAGGCAATGTGTGATAAAGGTAAGTGGGTTTCTTGAATGAGTTTTTTAGCAAAATGGCATTGATTAAAAACTCTATATTGTGTCACCGACACACCAAAATGCTGCAAAAACAAACGTCTTAAATAACGGCTACTAATCCCCAACCGAGTCGCTAATTGTTCACAATCAGAAATCTGCTCTACATCAATAAGCTGTTTAGCTCGCAATGCTGTCGTTTTTGTTCCTTGCCAAGCAGCGCTGCCGGGTGCGCTATCAGGTCGACACCGGATACATGGCCGATAACCTTGCTGAGCAGCACTATGTGCAAATTGAAAGTAACTAACGTTTTTTTCAAGTGCCGTCGGTGCAGGGCAAATGGGGCGACAATAAATTCCCGTTGTTTTTACAGCAATAAAAAATAACCCATCAAATCGTGGGTCTCGACTTTGTCGCGCCGCCTGCCATAGTGCTAAGTTCATACTTATACTAAATTAATTAATATGTAGCTGTAGCTTAACCTAAATTACAATGTATGCTAGCCAAATTCGGCACTTAACCTATGGCGGTTAAATATCTCTTTTCTACTTCAGGCCAATTAATTACATTGTAAAAGGCGGCTATATATTCGGGTCGACGATTTTGGTACTTTAAATAATATGCATGCTCCCAAACATCTAACGCTAAAATAGGGGTATTAGCATTCATCAGTGGACTATCTTGATTTAAACTACTTTCTACTACTAATTGCTTTTCTGGTGTCACACAAAGCCAAGCCCAGCCACTCCCAAAGCGACTCACCGCAGCTTGAGTAAATAATTCTTTAAAAGTATCAAATCCTCCCAATTGTTGCTCTATGGCTTGGGCTAATACACCCGAAGGTTTACCTCCACCATTTGGACTCATCACTTGCCAAAACAACGAGTGATTTGCATGCCCTCCTACACATTCTTGTACTACAGGCTGTAAACTTTGCGGTAAGGATTTAATACAGCGTAATAATTTTTCAGCATCTTGCTCGTTATATTCGCTTGATTCTAATCCTGCATTAGCCTTATTTATATATGTTTGGTGATGCAAGCTATGATGAATTTCCATCGTTTTTGCATCGATATGCGGCTCAAGGGCATCGTAATTATAATTAAGTTTGGGTAGCGTAAATGCCATCGTATTTCCTCTATTTAATGAAGTAAACCAGAAGGTGTGCTTTGTGCTCCTAAACAATTGTTTATCTTATCAATTATTTCAGGTAGCACCGCATAGCGCTTTGCAAATAACATCAGCTCCGACGATGTTTTTACATTATGATACTGACTAATTTGACGCACATAAAAATGCTCGTTTTGCATTAAAGACAAAACAGTATTATGTATTTCACATAAACAATGGCAGGCTTTTTCGACTTGCTGAAGTGCAATATATGTATCAGCTAAGTTATGACTGGCGACCACTAAAGCAGGAATGCAATGCTCTATCGCACGCGTTACATCATCATTTAAAGGAGAATGTAAAAACTGCTGTAATAAATGGGCGGCAAGGTTTTTTGCAATAAAATAACTATCGCGAGCGGGTAAAAGTTTACCTTGTTCAAATGCACTATTACCTTGCATGATACTTGTTTGCCAAGGCGCTAGTGCATTTTCTAAATAATCTAATTGCAAGGAAGTATGGTGTTCAATTGTATTCATCATTGTTCTGCATATGTACAAAAGATAAATCAACTTAACCTACATAAAATCTAAATGCAAATAAATTTCATTTAGATTTGCATTTAAAGTTTACACATGTTTGCTTAACATCATTTTTAGCATATCTAATTGCAGCGGCTTACTTAAATAATCATCCATGCCTGCGTTAATACAGCGCTCTCTGTCCTCTTGCATTGCATTCGCTGTTAAAGCAATTATTTTTATCGTTTTATGTACCTCTCCTGCAACACCGCTACGAATAGCTGAAGTGGCATCAAATCCATCCATAACCGGCATTTGACAATCCATTAATACCACATCAAAAAAGCCTTCGGGTTGTGTTAATAAAATGTCTATCGCTTTTTGACCATTTTCAGCTAATGTAATATTAAAATTAAGTTTTTTAAGCATTAAAGTAGACACTTGTTGGTTAATCAGATTATCTTCAACCAATAATATTTGTTGCGTAGTTTTCACTGTTTCGTACGGATTTTTCAATGACGATATAAAACTTGATGTCACTAAAGGAAGTGTTTGTGCATCATCTTTATTTGTTATCACTGATAAGGCTGATATTAAATCGGCGGTGGTCACCGGTTTTGGAAAATAAGCTTGAAAGCCAATATTAGAAAAACGTTGTGCTCCTTCCATTCCGGCAATGCTGGTCATCATAACTAAAGGGATCTGCTTATAATGATCGTGTGTTTTTAAAATACGGCATAGTTCAATCCCATCCATATCTGGCATCTGCATATCTAATACGGCTATATCGTAAAGCCGTTCGTGGTTTGCTACTTTGTTAGCACACATCAATAAAGCTTGCTCTGCATTTTCGGCAAGTTCTACTTTTGCTCCCCAGTGCCCTAATTGCTGTGATATAACAATGCGATTTGTTTCATTATCATCAACCACCAAAACACATAAATTGGTTATATCTATTTTGCTTACCGAATGCGTAATAGCCTCCCCTTTAGAGACTATCATAGTGGCTGTAAACTCACTGCCAACATGGGGTTCACTTGTTAATTTAATACTGCCATTCATTAACTCACATAATTGCTTACAAATCGCTAAACCTAAACCTGTTCCTCCGTATTCTCTGGTCGTTGAAGCATCCACCTGCGAAAAAGGGGTAAATAACTGTTCTTGTTTTTCTTTACTAATACCAATGCCTGAATCCTTCACAGCAATCGTTAATTCCAGTCCATGTGGGTGTGTTGATATTGAAGCCGTGATCAATACTTCACCTGAGCTGGTAAACTTAACGGCGTTACTTAATAAATTAGTCAGGACTTGTCTAATTCTACCGGGATCGCCTTTTAACCAAAAAGGCTCTAAAGCCACCACATCTAAAATAATTTCTACTCCTTTACCTTGAGCAGATAACGCTTGTGCTGCGGCTACTTCACCAATTAAATCTTTAGCATTAAAGCTTATAACTTCGAGTTCAACTTTACCTGCTTCCGCCTTTGAAAAGTCAAGAATATCGTTTATCACCCCCAATAAAGAATGGGCACTACTTTTAGCAATGGCAACTTTAGTTTCGATTGGTTTGGCTAACTCTTCTAATTCGATAAGCTCTAGCATCCCCAGTACACCATTCATTGGAGTTCGGATCTCATGGCTCATCGTCGCTAAAAACTGACTTTTTGCTACAGCCGCTTGATTTGATTGCACTAACGCTATTTTAAGTTCTTCAGCTGTTTGTTTGCGTAACTGAGAGGCCAACGAGCTACCAATTAATATTGCAAGTGAGCGTAAATAGTTTTCTTCATTAACCGACCAATATCGGTAATCCCCGACAACTTCAGCACACAATAAACCTAAGTTGCCATCCCCGGTGGTGATGACCGCTTCAAGCATCGATTTAATGTTTAAGGGAGTGGTGTAATTTTGAATAAAATCAACCGCAGTAGGATCGGTATTGACATCATTAATAGCTAATAGATTGCGCTTTAGTAAAGCTTCATAGTAAGTTGGGTAATCTGTTTTGGCTAACTGCGCATCATTGGACACAAAACCTTGCCCTTTTAAATACAAAAACTCACAGTGTAAAACATCTTTAGTTTCGTTAAACATCCATAGCGAACATCGCTCACAATTAAGAACCTTAGACATAGATTCAACTGCAAGTTGTTTTAATTCGACCGTGTTTGTCCCTTGTGCCGCCGGTGATACCGTTAAACTAGCTAAACTTTTATTATATTGATTTGCCTTTTCACTTTCCAGCTCTAGGCGTTTTCGTGTATCTATGCTTTGAAATGAACCAAAAACTCTAATGCATTTACCCTGTTTAAACTGTGCTTCACCTAATGATTTAACCCAACGCTCTTTGCCCTTTGCAGTAATAATTATGAGTTCGGTACTCCAAGTTCCGCCACTTGTCACCGCATTACCAAATATTTCGGTAATACGTTCTCTGTGTTCTCCTTCTTTATAAAAATTAATGGCTGTATTTAAATCAGGTTCATAATCGTTGGGTACCTCGTGAATCGCTTTCACTACATCTGACCAATAAAGGGTATTGGTTTCAAGATCAATTTCCCAGGCTCCTATTTGACCTTGTTTACTCATAGATTCGAGTAAATTTTGTTGGCGAATGATTTGCAACTGATTTTGATAATGCTCTGTGATGTCCAACATAAAGCCATCTAAATATAAAACTTCACCATTGTCATCGTATGTTGCTTGGCCTCTTTCGTTTATCCAGTGTGTTTTGCCATCTTTAGATACCAACCTATAGTCACAAGACCACGCACTTCGATTACCTATTGCTTGATGGACTTGTTGCGCATACACCTTGGCATCTTCAGGGTGTAATAACTTTGTAAAGCTAATAACGTTACTATCAAAGAAATCGCCAACACTATAGCCGGTCATCACTTTCACTTGTTCACTAATATAAAGCGTGGTCCAGTTTTCATCGTATTTGCAGCGATAAATAACACCTGGAATATTGTCTACTAACGATGCGAAGCGATCATGACTACTTTTTAGCTTTGCTTCAATTTCCTTGCGTTCGGTAATATCTAAATGCGTGCCAATCATGCGGCTTGGTTTACCGCCTTTATTCCATTTTACAACCTTAGCAGTGTCTAATATCCATACCCAGTGCCCATCTTTGTGCTTCATTCTAACTTCGCACACGTAGTAAGTTGTTTCACCAGCAAAGTGCGCTTGTAAACGTTCTTCAGAAACCGCTAAATCATTTGGATGGACAAGATTGTACCAAGTGTCTATCGAGGTAGGCTCCAGCTCTTGCAGGGTATAACCGACTATTTCGGCCCAACGGTTATTATATACCACCCTTCCAGAGTCAATATGCCAATCCCAAATACCAACCGCGGTACTATCTATGACAAGCTGTAAATGCGTTTTATGTTGTTCAAGATCAAATTCTTGTATTTTATGTAGCGTAATATCCGTTCTAATCGCAATATAACTTTGTACTTTACCTTGTTGATTAGTAAAAGGAGCAATTGTGGTGTCTACCCAATAACTTCCCCCGTGTTTTGCTTTATTGCATATTTGACCTCGCCACACCTCACCCTTTGCTAAAGTGGCATACATTTTTTCAAAAAACGCGCGTGAGTGCGTACCTGAATTTAAAAGTCGATGATTTTTACCTAATAACTCATTTGCATCATAACCACTAATTTCACAAAACTTACTATTTACATACGTAATAATACCGTCTAGGTCGGTGATAGTGACAATGGCATGTTCATCTAATACACTTTTTTGTTCAGAGAGTTGATTAAGGGCTGTCTGTAATGCTTGTTGCTGCGATTTATTCTCAAGTTTTTGTTCAGTATTAATCGCGATTAATTGCTGTAAACCACCCGATAAACTTGTTAACTCCTGACTTTCATTAAGTACTGGAATAGTAATATTTTGGCCTTTATTTAATCCCTCAATTGCTGATGACAACCGAATTAATGGGCGTGATAAACGCCGACCAAACCACCATGACGCACATAATATAAGCAATAAAACAGCAGCATCGGTATATATTGCAATTTGTTTAAATAGGGCATTTTGTTGCCATAAAGTTTTACTTGGCTTAGCAACGATTAGTTGCCACCCAGTTTGGCCAAAAAAAGTTAATTCATCTGCAAATAAAACTCGGCTTAAACCCTCACCTTCGCTTATTTCAACGCTTTTTCTAATGTTTACTAAATCATTAATGGCCGCAGCTATTGCGGTATCATCTTGTGAGTTTTGTAATTTATTATGATGGCTAATATAAAAGGAGGTTTCAGCATTAGTGCTGTTTATATTTGATAATGTGTTTAAAAGCACATTTAAGTTAAGTTTAGCGATTAAAACCTGTTGGGTCGCCCCATTGACCTGTTCATTTTTTAATAAAGGTAACGCAATAAAGTGGTATTCTTTTGCATCAAAACCATGGGCGCAAAAAAGAGTTAACTCACTATGTGTATTTCCCTGCAGCACGTTATCAAATTGAGCACCGAATTGAGTATAAAACGCCGACTTAAACTTAATAGCCGAATGAGCGTCAATCGTTAAAATTTCTAGGTTGTCTACAAAGTGATATGTTTCTTCGAAATGTGTTAATAGCGGTTCAGGTTCGTAACCTTGAGATAACTGTTTGATTAAAAAATCTAAATTATTAACAGAGTCGTGTACCCAATTTTCAGTAAAATGCTTTCCAAGTAAGTTTAACTCTTTTAGATCATTGTTTTGTTGTTGCGCTAATGAGTTATTAAGCTGTAAAAAACTAAACCAAGTTAAAAAACAAAGGGGAACTAACGCAACCAATAAAAATGTTACAATAAACTTGCTACGAATTGATAAACGACTATTAAATCGTTGCCATTTATGCACTGCTTTAATCATATTATTGCCTGGAAAGCGTTAAATTGTAATAGCCTATAACAACACTATAAATGTAAAATCAAAGTAAATAAACAAATTAAATCTTAACAAACCCATTAACTTAACAAACATTAAGTATTAAATTTACAGCGACATTTATATTTAATTGAAAAAAACACTTATTATCATTTACTATAAGGTTAAACATTATAATTAAACTGGATTGATTTTGCTAAAACTGTGGTTACGTAGAGCGCATTTATTTTTAACATTAATAAGTGGCTTATTTTTACTTATTTTAAGTTTATCTGGTTCATTTTTAATATACGCAAAAGATATTCAGCACTTTATACAACCTGAAAAATGGCTTGTGTCTGCACAAGGTCAAGTACTCGATCATGGTCAGTTAATTAATCATGTAGAGCAACAAACACAACAAAAAATTGTGCGTTACATGCCCGAAGAAGACACTTCTTTAGCATGGCAGTTTAGCTTAGCGAATAAGCGATATGTAAATGTTGACCCCTACACAGGAAATATTATCCATAATTATGAATACTATAAAACACTGTATGGCTTTACTTTAGGCTTACATCGTTGGTTATTATATGAAAATAGTGAGGGTAAAAAGATACTTCGAAACTGGGTTTCAACGTGTGCCTTATTATTAATAATAAACGTGCTAGTAGGTTTTTATATTTGGGTAAAACCCAAAAATCGTATTAAACGTCTGGCAATAAAACCTAAAGCTAAAATACGGGTATTATTGTATCAATTACATACCGTACTGGGCGTGTACTTTTTTATCCCTCTATTATTAATCGCTTTTACAGGTATGACATTTAATTGGAAAGGCCCCACTCAATCGGTTGTTGAGTTTGTCACTTTTAACAAAGTCGAGTCACGACCAAAAGATCCAAAGATAAATAGAGGCAACAATGTAACACCTCAATTGAGCTTAGCTATAGCCAATGGATTAAATGCATTTACTGATGCACAGTTATATCGAGTATATATGCCTAAAACAGATCAAGACCCACTGCGTTTAAGAGTAAAAAACCCTGGAGAAGTAATGGCGTATAGTTGGGTGTCGGTCAATCCTTATACAGCAGAAGTCATCAGCACGTACGATGCCAGTAAAGCAAACTTTAGTACTCAGGTTTGGAACTTTAAATACAAATTTCATACAGGTTCATTCGCCGGTCCAGTGGTACAGTTTTTATGGTTATTAATCGTTTTATCGTTAAGCTTTTTTGTTATTAGTGGTTTTTACTTTTGGTTTAAACGCCATAAATGGATTTAGCTTATATAAATATGCTAATACAAATAAAAAACAGTTTAAAAACCAACCATTAATGCAAACTTAAATGAGAATCAAAACCAATTGTAACACAATGATTTATAAAGATTTTATTGCAAAATACTGCAATTAGACTAAACTAGACGCAATTCAAATTTGTAAGGTGATTTTCATGAAAGGTAATCAAAAAGTAATTGATGCATTTAATACTTTATTAGCCAATGAGTTAGCAGCTATAGATCAGTATTTTATCCACTCACGCATGTACGATGACTGGGGCTTAAATAAACTTTACGAGCGCCTAAATCATGAAATGGAAGAAGAAAAAGATCACGCAGACTGGTTAATCAAACGTATTCTATTTTTAGAAGGCGTACCAAACATGACTAAACGCCGTGATTTATTAATCGGTGACGACGTAAAAAGCATGATGCAAAACGACTTAACCCTAGAGCTAGAAGTTGTTGCTTGCGTAAAAGACGTGATTGCTATTTGTGAAGAACAACAAGATTATCAGTCGCGCGAGATTCTTGAAAAGCTACTATTTGATACCGAAGAAGATCACGTTTATTGGTTAGAGCAACAACTTGGGTTAATTGAAAAAATTGGCAGCCAAAACTATCACCAAGCACAAATGGCGTAAGGGATATTTAATATGAAAGGCGATAAAGACGTTATTGCAGCACTAAATACAGTGCTAGCTAATGAGTTAGTAGGTATAAACCAATACTTTTTACATGCGCGTATGTTTAAAGATTTCGGTTTTAGTCAACTAGATAAAGCAGATTATAAAGTATCAATTCAAAAAATGAAAAATGCTGATCGTTTAATCGAACGTATTTTATTTTTAGAAGGTTTACCAAACTTACAAGATTTAGGACGTTTACGTATTGGCGAAAACAGCGAAGAAATGATCGCTGCCAATATGAGTTTTGAGCTAGATACCATCGACGACTTACGTACAGCCGTTAAATTAGCCGAAGCTAAAAAAGACTATATAAGCCGTGAAGCGCTCGATAACATATTAAACGAGCAAGAAGAGCAAATTGATTGGTTAGAAACGCAACAGCTACTGATTAAAAATACCGGTTTAGAAAACTACCTACAATCACAACTGTAACCATTTAAGTTAGCCGATTACAGGTATAAAGGTAATAGATACAAAAAAAGCAGCGAAAGCTGCTTTTTTTATGCTTAAAATAAACTTAAGCAACCTGATCGGTAATATCTGCAATTTCGATAAGTTTACGATTAAGGATCTTTTTAGTACAGCCACAACACTTACCGCATTGGCTGCCCACTTTAAGCTCTTTCGTTAATTCACGCATGGTAGTTGCACCATCGTCAATTGTTTGCTCAATTTTTTTATCAGTCACCCCGTGACATAGACAAATATACATGAATACAAACCACTCTCAATTACATTTAATAAATGCATAGTAATCTAAACGAAAATAGTTATCAATAAAATTCATGGTATTTCGTAGTATTTTTCATCAAATTTGGGCAGGGCCACTTAAGTCGAGAATTCGCGGCAGCTTGAGAATAGTTTTAATTTTAAGCAAGGTGTGGCACTCAGGTTGAGAATTATTAATTAGAGTCCACCTTAAATCTAAGTAAGATTAGGGTTAGGCAAATATCTAAATGGTTGAGAATTAATTACTTTAGGCTTTAAAAAACTTAATGTATAAATACGGAATTTGTGGATGGGTGATTTCCTGTTTGTGCCAATTGAGGACATTAAGATGTAACTCGTTTTTGCTCCAAAATGAGTTAACGTAAATACTCTAAGGTCGCCTTTGAGCGATAACCGGACATTAAAAAGTTAAAATTATTTCTGCTTCTTTGAGTAGGAGCTTAATTTTGTCCGATAACATTATTAAACGCCATTTTGGGGTAAAATAACATGCTTAATTCCTAGCTTTTTAATTACTTGTTTACAAAGGTAATTATTGGTGAAATTATCAGGGTATGTAATATAGGCCGTTTTAGTATGTTATAAACCACCAAAATGGTGTTCAATAAGCTGTTATATGAATCGGAGGTTTTGTGTCAGAGGAGAGAAAAGCACGATATAGGGATATATCAGATGGCTTATTGCGGCAGAGAAGAAATTTCCTTCTTATTTCTTTATTGATGCCTTTGTTTTTTTTGAGTGGGGCTACTTTTGAAAAGATAAACCTGTTAGGAACATTAATTGTAGTTAAAAATCCCGATGTAGTTAAGTATTCCCTTGTATTGCTCTTTTCATACTTTAGCCTTCGATATTGGCAGTATTATCAAGAGGAAACATATGTAAAAGATATGCACGACAGGATTCATGAACATTTATATTATAAAGAAGCAGTATACTTAAATAAGAAAGCACGTGAAAAGTCAAAATTCTTAAACTCAGATTTTGTTCGTATCTGCCTTACTGATCCTCGGTATTCACGTAGAAGTGGGCGTTTCACTGCAATTCCAAATAAAAAAGATCAAGTTACGTTCCCTTTCATGAGAAAATGTGAGTTTTATATCTATCCTGCAGATAATGGGCAAGGCCATAGTGAATCAGATATTGCAAGTTTTCACTCAACATTAGCATTACCTGAAAATTCTCATTGGGAGCCTATAAGTGCTTCAGGAACTGCTGATAAACCAGCTCACTTTTATCGACAGTATTTAACTTACAGTATTTTTAGGTTCAATATGCTCAGGGTTCAGGGTTGGTTTAGGTACATGTTAAAAGAATCATATTTTACAGATTATCAGTTGCCTTTTATTATTGGAGCAATATCAGTCGTCGCTACTATTAGTACTAAATTCATATAACAAGATAATTGGACTCCCAACTTCTATACTGAAGTAGAAATTATTTTTCGGAGTTCAATTATGAATAAGTTAAGAATTGGTGTCGATTTAGCTCATAAATTAATACAAGTTTGTAGTTCTACAAATAATAAAGTGCACTCAAATAATGAGATGACACTGCAACAATTTAGTGAGTACTTGATATCGCTTAGTCCTTCAACGATTATTTTTGAGGCCTGTGCGAGTGCTAATTATTGGCATCAATTTGCAACTTCACTTGGTCATAATTCTTTACTAATATCTGCGCGATTAGTTATGTCTGTTCGTCAAAGTCAAAAAACAGATAAAAATGATGCTTTGGCTGTCTTACAAGCATCGCTGTTACCAGATGTTCACTTTATTACTGCAAAATCAATTAATGAACAGCAAGCGCAATCAATGCTCAAATTGAGAGAGCACAGTGTTAAACAAAAAGTAGCGCTTAAAAATCAACTCACTGGTTTACTGCGTGAATTTAATATAAGCAGTGGGCGCTCGGTAAGTCAGTTTGTAGGTACTATCCAAGATACATTGGAAGATGCCGAAAATGGTTTTTGTGATGCATTTAGAAAAATGCTTAAAGTATCACTGGATTTATATTTAACGTTAACTGAAGCAATCGCTGCCTATGATTTAGCATTGGCTAAATGGATTGACGACACACCAAGCTGTAAAAAACTAATGCGACTAGAAGGGGTTGGGATTTTAAATGCCATTCATCTTTTTATTAATTTGTCGTCAGGTGAATTAGCCAGGTTTAAAGCCGGCAAAGATGCCGCTGCTTGTATAGGTTTGACACCAACTCAACATAGCTCAGGTGGTAAAGTAAGTTTAGGAAAAATATGCCGACGTCGAAATACAACATTACGTAGTTTACTCATTACAGGTGCGATGGCTGTCATCCAACAAGTTGTTAAGCGAGAGCCAAAAACAAGTAAAGAGCGCTGGCTTAAAGCGTTAATAGAACGACGAGGAAAAAAGTGTGCAGCAGTCGCATTAGCCAATAAAACGGTTAGAACCGCTTTTTCTTTAATTAATAATAAAACAGAATATAAAGTTGTTTTATTATAAAAAATCAAACATCAATATTAGCTAAATTAATAACATGTTAGATGACACAGTATAGTCAAAAGAGCGAAAAGCTCGTTAACAAGAAGAGTGCTCTAACACGCGAAATTATCTTGGAGTCGAGGTAGCGCCTCATTTAGAACTCGTACATAAGAAAGCGAATTTATTTAGTTAAAATAGTTGTTGATAAATGGGAGTCCACATAAGTGACTATGGTTACGAACGACCGCAATTGGCACAAAGCCGTCCTTCGGCTCTAACTCGTTTCTGTCCAAAAACGAGTTTACTCGACCGTCGGCTTCTCGCTCCAAGCCGAACTGCCTCAAAGTGCCATTTGTGGGCGGTGGCAACGCCGCCATGAGCGCAAAATAATAGTTGGTTGAAAAAGAGGAATGAGCACAGTCAATGTTATGTATCGATGCTTTATGGCCCAGTTAGAGGCCTAAGGCTGATGTATCAAGCTACATATGAAATGTTTTTGCGCCTAAGTAGTATTCTTTTTCAGGTATTTAGATATAGGACCTGCTTCTGCTCATAAGCATCAGTTAAATAGTGAAGTTAGTCGCTCTGTGCGAATAGGTTTGGCATACAATAGCTCGTTAAACTTTAATTAGTGACGAAATAATTAATAAAAGAATCGCTAAGTTATTCTTGATAGCCTACTTACTAAAATTCAATTGTAAGTTTTGCGCTATAGTTTGCTTATGCAAAAGCCCGCTTTTTATTGTCGCCTCCCCGGAATATATTGCTCAAAATGGTTTACCAAAAACGCCTACTGAACTTAAAGGTCATAAATTAATCGGCTTTTCAAATATAAAATCTTTAAACCAATGGCCTATAAAGGGGCTTAATGAAGTCAATCTAACCATGACAGCTAGCAATGGAGAAACCATTCGTCAATTAGCGTTATCAGGAAGCGGTATCACGTGTTTATCGGGGTTTATGGTTAATACTGATATTAAATCTGGCCGATTAATATCGCTGCTTGAGCCATACAGACTAATCGGTACAGATCGTGAATTGATAAACGCTGTCTACTATAAATCCTCTTCAGTTGCAGAAAGAATTAAAGCGTTTATTGATTTTATTAAACCAAGATTAACGTTGTAATAAAGCGCTTCTTAGCTGCCTTAGCGAAAACGGCCATAAATAAACGAACTTTGAAGGCCCCCAACTAGCCGCACTTCGCTAAAGTTACAATTGCTTGCCTAAGCAAAGTAATTAACTTAGTGTCACTTTTTATGTTTTTTAGTTTTTGTATAGGATGCTCCTTTTTGCATACTGAGCTTTCCTACTTTCACTACATAGTTTTTTATAATAAACGTTTAAAAATAATTACTTAACATACTGAGCAGTTTATACGAAGTGTTATACTGCTATAAAAAGTACGGTGTATTTTTAGCGTTGAGGTATTAATGAATAAAACACTTACGGATATATTTGAAGTTGGCTCAGTACTAAAAACCCTCGTGCTTTGTGTGCTAACAATAGGTTTATATTTAATATATAAACTGTACCGCTTTTCTAAGCAAATCAATAAGCATACAACGCTTAAAATACCGAATTATTTTATTGTTATAACCGTCAGTTTGTTTAGTATTTCGTTAGGCAGTTTGATAAATGGTGTGGTTAATATTCACGATTTACCAATTTCACAAAGCTCAATCTGTATTCATGTGGTTTCAAGCGTGTTTGATGTAATGTGGATAATTATGGTCCGCAATCGTATAAACAAAATTTCAGCTTCAAATAAAGGTGATATACTTTGGTTGAATCCATTTCTTACCTCAATTTTTCATGTAATCTATATACAATATAAAATTAATCAAAGTGCGGTTAAAGCCACACTATAACAATACAATCAACAGGCCGTGCTACCCTTGCTAGGTTCTGCTCCGTTCTTTTTATAAGTGTTATTGAATGCGTTATCTAAAGTAAACTTCCCAATTTTCATTAGGGCGGCATTTAAATTAATGATTAAAGTACTTAACCACCCTTCGCTTATGCTACTTATAGTCTGTCGACTTATAGTCTGCATTTTATAATTATAGCACTATGAATATATCGCAAATTTTTGGCCTACGCGTCAGGCACTTCAGAAAACTCAAAGCGCTTTCTCAAGATGAGCTGGCTGATTTATGTGGTTTACATAGAACATACATTGGCTCAGTTGAACGTGGTGAACGAAATATTACTTTGCTAAATGCAGAGAAAATAGCCGTGTCACTCAATGAGCCTTTGATTTATTTTTTTATGGATAATAGAGATAACAATGGAAAATAAACTCAATGAAATACTAGGACGATACAACGCCTCTTTTATTGAAAAGGTTTATTCTGATGAAAATGATGACCATGATTTACTCATGGATGCATTTGGGATCACGCCACAGCTTAAAAGAGAAAATCGACAATACTGGGGCAGAGAGCTAGGAAAATGCTGGGAATCATTGGTTATTGAAGCATGTCGTCAAAAAGAGTCATTTCAACCCGCATTAAGAATTGGTGATGATGAACCTTGCGATCTTCGGATTGGAAATTATGCCATAGACACTAAGTACCGTGTTGGCTCGGGCGACTCTGGTACTTTAAAAAAGTTTAAACAATACGGTCCATTACTTAGAGAAAAGGGTTACATTCCTGTCTTTTTATTTCTTCGAGAAGATAACCTTGGCGCTGCTATGAACGCCTGTAAAAAGGGGGGATGGGAGATTTATACAGGGCAAGACTCATTTGATTTTATTCAAAGAGTCTCTGGTTTTGACATGAAAGATTATCTAACTAGAAAGGCTAAGGCGTTTCTTGTGAAGCGCTAACATCGTTTAACCTTTGCTTTATTATATCGATGTAAGCAGGCTCTATCTCTATCCCTATATAATCTAAACCGGCTTGTTTTGCGGCGACTAACGTTGTACCTGAGCCTGAGAAAGGGTCTAATACAATAGATCCTTTTGTTCTTGGAACAAAAATATCGACCAATTTTTTCATTAAATCTAATGGTTTAACTGTACAGTGTATATTGTAATCGGTTGCTTTATCTCGTTTGATATTTTCAAGAATATTTGACTGAAACCCACCACCGTCCATTTTTGTATAAAATAAACCGGTACCATACTCTAATAATGTTTCGGTATAATTATTAGATAATGGCTTTTGAAGTACACACACCGCTTCCCATTCACTACGTAAACAACTATGCCACCCTTGCATTTCTTCAGGGTTTTCGAAACCTTTTTGTTCTAATTTCTTTTGCATATTAATCCCTTTAGGGATCCCACTCGACCTACGATAGACAACAATATCACGCGCGTAAAAACCAACCTTTTCAAGGGCGACCTGAACATGAGCAATTGTTCTTGTGCTATTGAAAACTAAAACGGTAGCTCCGGGTTTACAGACGCGATAAAGCTCTGTCGCCCATTCAACGCACCAATCTTCATATTCTAATATATTATTTCGGTTTTTCTCATACCAGCGCTTATTTCTAACGCCTCCAGCTAAACCCGAGCCATAAGGTATATTTTTGACCAATGTTTTACTATCTTGAACACGATCTTTACGGCGCTGGATCTCAGTATCATCCCATTTATGCCCTATAAATTCATAATTATAAGGGGGATCGGTGATACAGGCTGAAATGTAATTTTCGGGAAGTTTTTTTAACATTTCTCGGCAATCACCATTCAAGATGGTGTTTAAATAGTCAGTCATATTTACCTCATTAAATATGATACTTATAGTATTCACAATAATAGATGATTACAAGATTAATTTAAGTTCCGCTCAACAACGATACCCAAAGAACTATCAAATGTTATGAACTTTATATTACGCAAGATAAACCAGACTGCGCTGATAGTTAACGGCCTATAAAAATACAATAAGCATTTGAGTATTTTACTACGTGTTTATCTTTTTTAATGTTAAAAATATTTGACATAACATATGAGCTAGGCTAATTTTAATGTTAATTATTTTTAACATCGAGCTAGTATGTCACTTCAAGAAAGATCTGCATGGATAATGCTAATTGCCCTGTTATTTTCGGGGGTTATTTATATGTTTACACTATTAAGCCTAACTGACGAACTTGGCTCTCTACCTTCGCCAAGTAGTCCCACTTTATTGGGTTTTACATTTATTACAATTGCCATAGCGATAATTGGGCATGCTATTATTGCGATGATGAACCCTAAAGATACAAACGCACCAACAGATGAACGAGGGCGTTTAATATCTCAAAAAGCAGGGAGTATTTCGTCTTACATTTTGGCGGCAGGCATTGTATGTTCACTTTCACTTTTTTTACTCATACAAAATGGCAGCATGTTATTCTATGCGTGTTTTGCAAGCCTCATTATAAGTCAAATAAGCGACTATATTTTGCAAATTTATTTTAATAGAAGACGCTTTTATTAATGCCTAAAAACTTTCCAATATCGAACAACGTAAAAGCATTACGTGAAAAACACGGCCTCACTCAGTCAGAACTTGGCGAGGCCATTGGGGTAACGAGGCAAACCGTTGCTGCGATTGAACAGCGTCGTTATTCCCCTTCTCTTGAAACAGCATTTCGCTTAGCCAAGTTATTTGACACTGATATTAATGCTGTATTTTATTGGTCTAATTAATTCCAAATGATTATATTTTACTAAAGCATGTACTCGCTCATAAAACATATAACTAGCTAAAAATAAGGGTTAGTTCTCAAACCAATGTAATATTAAGTATCAAATAACGTGGGTTACACACGCAGTTAAAACCAAAATTTAACTCCAGCAATAAACTCGGTATTGTTGCGCCCTTTGCCATTTGCTTGGGCGTATTCTGCTGTACGACCATAGGTATTATGCCATTCAACGCCAATGTAAGGTGCAAATTGGCGTGTAAACTCGTAACGAAGCCTAAAACCGATTGCGCTACTTGATAAACCATTTCCGAGCTCGTTTTGCTTATCTTCTTTAGCATAAAGTGCAATTTCTGCTCTAGATTGTATTATTAACCTTTGTGTAAGTAATAATTCATATTCTGTTTCTAATGTAAGTGCGGTATTGCCGCCCTCTTCAAGGTAGGCTGTCATATCAACCTCAAACCAATACGGCGCTAAACCTTGTAATCCAATAGCTAACCACTGTTTATTTTCAGCGTTTTTATTATGATCAAAGCGAATACCTACTTGTGTATTCCAATAGGCAGATATGCCATGGCCCCATAAAATATCGGTTTGATTTTCTTCAATACTGCCTTCACTAAAGTCGCCTTCTGTTTTTATAACTAAGCGATTAAAAGTTGTGCCGTGCCAAGCTTGTAAATCAAATACAGCCGCATTATCTTGTGCGTTGTATTCAAATCGGTCGCCTATTAACGTATAAAATGCATGCTCATCAGCTAAGGTTAATCGCTTATCACCCTCAAATGCATACGGGCCTTGTGTTAAAGTTGTCCCTGCAGAATAAGCATGAGGGTCTCTTGCTCCTTCAGGCGCGTTTCCTCCTTGGGGCTGACTCATCTCCATTTGGGAAGAACTTGATTGCGCTAATATAGGTAAACTAACCGAGAGAACACCTATTAATAATATAAAATTCAATAGCTTATTATGTTTTAGATTAATCATGATACAACAACCTCTCTAAACATGCCGGCATCCATATGAAATAATAAATGGCAATGCCAAGCCCATCGCCCTACATCATGGGGATCGTTAAAAAGCTAATCCTTTGAGCAGGCTGCACAGCAATAGTATGTATTTCAGTCATTAATTATGGTGAAAAAATACCTAGCGAGCATATCCCCTATTTATTTGACCGCTTTTATCGCCCAGATAAATCGCGCCAACGACATAGCGACGGCGCAGGTTTAGGTCTTGCTATTGTAAAAGCGTTAGCGCAAGCAAATGGTGGAACCATTGAGGTTCACTCAACTAACCAATCAACCCGCTTTAACGTTTATTTAAATCAGACACAGCCAATGCAGCCTTAACACTTAAGGTTACTTATGATCTCAATGAAACTAAAATGGGGTAGATTCACTTATATAGGCAAGCTATTTAAAGCACGGTGCACACAGGTAAGTGGGGCATGGTATAACGCAATAACCCCATAAATTATATAAACAATGATAGCCGTAACTAATTTAGCACTTAGCGTTAATGACTATGATGTTCTTGGCTTTCAATTTGTAACACGCTTTGTAAAACATTAAATTGTTGTTTAAGCGTTTTTTCGACTTTTAATCGACACGCTTCGTCGTGTTTTTCTCTGGTGCAATGTTTGTTTAATACGACATGTGCACCGACAACAATCTGCTTACCTTGTCGTTCAACTGTAATATTGTGCACATTGTTTACATGCTCAATGGCACATAATGAGTGTTCGATATCATCGACATTAGGCAATTTTTTATTACTTAAAAGTAATCCTTTAATGCAGGTGGTAATCACTTTTGAACCAGTAAATAGAACAAATAAAGCGATTAGCATACTTGATAAAATGTCGATAACTTCCCAGTGTGTGAAATAAATTAAAACACCAGCAATAAAGGTTGAAATAGTTGAAAGTAGGTCAAAAAATGAATGTAAAAATACCGCGTACACATTGACGCTTGCTTTGCGTCCTTTATACAAAACCCACGCTGCGGCACCATGGAATAAAAAACCGATGGCAGCGATCATCGACATCATAAAGCTATTAATAGCCAAATGGTGCCCATTGTCGTGATAAAAATACCGCTGTGAGCCTTCATATAAAATAATGATACTAATCGTTATATATAATAAGCCATTAATCAGGCCACCAATTAATTCTGCACGTTGATAGCCATCGTTATAGGTTTTAGCTAAATGAATCGCAAAGCTAGAGGCGACAAGCGCAATAAATAACGAGCTGTTATGAACAAACAAGTGTCCAGCATCAGCCAATACTGCTAAAGAATTAGAAAAATAGGCACCGATGATTTGAATAACCATAAATGAGCAAGTAATTGCTAACGCAATTAATAACCTGCGTCGTGAAGCTTGGTGTGTCGTTATTTCAGTCATGAATAACTATTTATACCTTTATTAACTTAGAGAAAGCGGCTTTCAATTATGCTGGGCTTTAAAGCGATAAAATAAGGCGGCAATTATAATACGAAGCCTTATTTAACGCACTTAAAAACTTAGATATTTAGCAAGATAGATATTAAAAATTATAAAGGGTGGCTATTTAATTCACTTAATTTATTATTTTAAGCAATAAATAAGCTTTTTATACTGTTTCATTTGTGCTTTTATTAAACATGTCGATTATTAACCTGTGAACTTAATTAATGAGTCATTAATGTATGAAAGGAAAAGTCATTGAGTGAGCTAACAATAAATAATGCATGGGAGAGCCTAAAAACACTGCCCTGCGCAATCATTTTGTACGATAAAAAAACAAAAAACTGTAAAATCAATGCCAAAGGGCAACAGTTATTACACACTCAATCTAGCGAGAACTTAAGCACTCAACAACTCTCGCACCTTAGGCTTTTATCTTCGCAAGAACAACAGCCTATTAGTATTGATGACTTTTTTAACAACCTTATTGAAGCCCAATCCAATTTATCATTGTTATTACACACCCCTGCCGCAATTAAATCACTCCAGGTGACAATAAGTCATTTCAATGCTCAATTTACCCTTATTAGTTTTGAGCTGGGCAATAAAATAAACAACGAGTATAACTTTGACCAGGTTATTTCTAAGATTTCGACCCGCTTAATCGATATTCAAGCGAATGATTATAATGATCAAATAGATTACGCATTAAAAGCCATTGGTATGGTGTGTAACGCAGACCGCAGTTACTTATTTAAATATAGCCCCGATGGTTTAGCTTTAAAAAATACCAATGAATGGGTTAATGATGGCGTTACCTCGTACATTGACGAGTTAACACATCTGCCCATCGAGCATATCCCTTACTTTCAGAAGGTGATTACAAAAACCCATTTGTTTAAAGTTAATCACCTTGACGAATTACCAAAAGAAGCACAAGCAGAGAAGACTATTTTTAGTGATCAACAAATCAAATCATTGATGTGTATAGGCTTAAGTGATGAAAAAAAATTAGTCGGGTTCATTGGATGTGATTTCGTAGCACAAAGCCATCGCTGGACAGAAACAGATTTATTAAGGTTAAAGCTGGTAGGCGAAATGATCGTAAGTGCTTTTAAAAAAATAACTTATCAAACCAAGTTAGAACAAACACAACAACAATTAATTACTGCCAACCAAAACTTAAGTCAATTAGTAAATACTGATGGGCTAACCAATATCGCAAACCGAAGAGGCTTAGACCAAGCCCTAAATAGTGAAATACAACGATGTATTCGCGCCAAAAAACCTATTAGTTTAATAATGTGTGACATCGATTTTTTTAAAGACTATAACGATCACTTTGGTCATCAACAAGGTGATAAAGCACTTATCAAAGTAGCTAAAGCACTAAAAAACCTCTGTAAGCGTGAAGGCGATCTTGCAGCTCGTTATGGTGGAGAAGAATTCGCTATTATTTTACCCGATACCAATAGCACACAGTGTTATCAATTTTGTGAAATGGTGCGAAAAGCGATTATACAACTCAATATTGCTCACCCTAATTCCAGTGTAATGAATAGTTTAACCTTAAGTTTAGGCTTTTGCAGTACATTAGCCAGCAAGGGCTTATCAAGTAAAACCTTACTTCAAAATGCAGATAAAGCTTTATACCAAGCCAAAAACAACGGCAGAAATACTATTAGCGAGTTTGTAGCTAAGAAATAGATACTGGTAGTTATACCTAACTATTGGTAATCTATATGAAAATACTTAAAGGAATATCAAAATGGATCCCATTTCGCAAATTTTTAATTTAGTGTTTACAGTTGAAGCATTTTTACTTGTGTTTGTTATTGTATTACTTAAAAGCAGCATAAAATTTGTACCACAAAACAGAGCGTGGCTTATTGAACGCTTTGGTAAATACCAGTCAACTAAAGAAGCCGGACTTAACTTTATTGTTCCGTTTATTGATCAAATTGCCGCAGATCGCAGCTTAAAAGAACAAGCGCAAGACGTCCCTTCTCAATCAGCTATTACCAAAGATAACATTTCGTTGATAGTAGACGGCGTTTTATATTTTCGTGTGCTTGACCCATATAAAGCAACGTATGGTGTAGACGATTACGTATTTGCGGTAACGCAATTGTCGCAAACCACAATGCGCTCAGAACTTGGTAAAATGGAATTAGATAAAACCTTTGAAGAGCGAGATTTGCTCAATACCAATATCGTTGCAGCAATAAACCAAGCTGCAGAGCCTTGGGGCATACAGGTTTTACGTTATGAAATAAAAGACATTGTTCCGCCAAACTCGGTAATGGAAGCAATGGAAGCACAAATGAAAGCTGAACGTGTAAAACGCGCACAAATATTAGAGTCAGAGGGTGACAGACAAGCAAATATCAATGTTGCCGAAGGTAAAAAGCAAGCTCAAGTATTAGCAGCCGAAGCTGAAAAAGCAGAGCAAATATTACGCGCCGAAGGTGAAGCTAAAGCCATAATAGCAGTAGCAGAAGCCCAAGCCCAAGCATTAAAAGAAGTCGGTGAAGCTGCTGATACACAGCAAGGTCAAAAGGCAATTCAACTTGATTTAGCAACCAAGGCCATTGCTGCAAAAGAAGCGATTGCTCGAGAGTCTTCTGTCGTGTTGTTACCTGATAATGCAACCGATGCAAGTTCATTAGTTGCACAAGGTATGTCGATAATAAACACGTTAAATAAAAGCCAAAAATCCTAATTTATAAAGGTTAGCTATGGATATATTAATAAATAATTTACCTCAAACATTAATGATTTTAGGTGTACTGGCATTAATTATAGAAGTAGCAGTGCTAGGCCTTAGTACCTTTATTTTATTGTTTTTTGGTATTTCGCTTATTGCTACCGGTGCGCTTATGAGCTTAGGTATATTAAATGATGCCTTAAGTACTGCATTGTGGAGTAATACGGTGATAACGGCTGCACTTGCCGTTTTACTTTGGCGTCCGCTCAAAAAGATGCAAAATAAAGTAGATAATAAGCCTATACAAAGTGACTTTGCCGAACTGAGCTTTGTACTTAATGAAGATGTTTCAATTGCAGGGTTAAGTACCCATCACTACTCAGGAATTAGCTGGCAGTTAAAAAGTGAATATCCAATTGCCAGCGGTACGCCTGTTATTGTTGTAAAAAAAGAAGTGGGCGTTATGTGGGTCTCCCCTGCTAATGAGTCATAAAAATACATTAATAAAGCGCAGTGATATCACTGCGCTTTATTTATTTTCGTCACGCTTATGACTTTCGTTATATTTATCTTCATTTCACCTTATTTTAATGCTTTATTAAAAGGAATAATTTAAATTAAGGCCGTAACTTTATGCAATTAGCACAGCACTCTTTGGTTGTAGAAGGTGGCGCAATGCGCGGCATTTTTGCAGCGGGTGTACTTGATGAATTTTTAAATCAACAGTTCAAACCTTTTAATAATTACTTTGGCGTATCGGCTGGCGCAACAAATATTGCTGCATTTTTATGTAACCAACCAAAACGTAACTACAAAGTAATAACAGACTACTCATGCCGTACAGAGTTTATTAATTTGGCTCGCTTTATTAAAGGCGGTCATTTATTTGATTTAGATTGGCTATGGCAAACAACATTACAAGAAATTAGGCTCGAAACTGAATACTTTGAGCAAAACCCCTGTAATTTTTATATTACAACCACCGCGATACATACGGGAAAAGCACATTATTTAAAAGCAACCAGTGACGAAATGGCTGACCAATTAAAAGCATCATGTGCCATTCCTATCGCTTATAGAAATTATCCTGTCATAAACAATATTGCAATGACCGATGGGGGCGTTGCTGATTCAATCCCTGTAATTAAAGCTTACGAAATGGGCGCTAAAGAAATTACTGTTATTTTATCGCAGCCATTAGGTTATAAGAAAAAACCGACGAAGACACCGTGGTTTACAAAGTGTATATACAAAGATTACCCCGCGTTAGTTAAAGCATCACTCAATAGATTTGAAGCGTATAATCAAAGTATTGATTTTATTACTCAGCCCCCGAGTGATTGTAAAATTAATATTATTGCTCCACCCGCTAATTTTAAAGTAGGTAGAACAACAAAGCAGTTATCTAAATTAGAATCTGGCTATCAAATGGGTAAGCAAGCCGGTATAGAACATTTAACATAACGATTATTTTTTATTGTGAGGAAACATGAGCAACTTAAATAAAGACGAACTACTAGCATTAAAAATAGCTTTTACCTACATGCCAAAAGCAATAGAAGTCACGAAATATGAATACGGCGAACGCTATCAAACCGTTTTAGATCATATACAGCATGTTCGTGAGATTTTGCTTATAAACGATGTTGACCCTGAAGAGGTCGATGGGGATATTAATCCACAATACACACCAAATTCGACCTATTAATATTGCCTCGTTTAGTAACGAGGCAATAGATCGCTTGAGAAAATAACGAATACTACCTATTATGTTTGCTAACTATATAAAATCAAAAAATATAAATAAATTTCATTAAAAAATGAAACTTATGGGATATAAATATTGAAATTTCTTCGACGCTTTCACGATATCGTTTCAGATCAAAATCTGGATTTTGATGAAAAAATTGACCAACTGTTATATTTTGGTCTCGAAGTTTTCAAACTTGACTTAGCCATCATCAGTAAAGTGGTAGAAAATACCTACACTGTTTTACATGCCATTACCCCAGATGATTCATTAGTTGCAGGCACTCAATTTGATCTCACTGGCACCTATTGCATACATACTCTAAAAGCAAACAAAGCATTAGCATTTTATCACGCCGGTAATAGCACCATAGCCGAACACCCATGCTATAAAAACTTTCAATTAGAGTCATATATTGGCGCACCGATAAAAGTGGGCGACACCATATTTGGCACGGTTAACTTTTCATCGGCGAAAATTTCATCGCCCTTTAAAGAAGATACCTATGATTACATTGAATTATTTGCGCAGTGGTTAGGCAATGAATTTGCTCGCTCTCATGCAAAGAAAAAGCTAGTACTTCATAGTAAAACGCTTAAAAAGCTCGAAAATATGGCTAACATTGGTACTTGGGAAGCCGATTTAATTAACAGTAAAATATACTGGAGTGAACAAACTCGCAGAATTCATCAAGCCTCTGAGGATTTCTCCCCGACGATAGAACAAGCTATTGAGTTTTATAAAGAAGGTCACAGCAGAGACTGCATTAATCAAGCGGTAACAGCAGCAACTGAACACGGTGAAAAATGGCATTTAGAGCTTGAAGTGGTTACGGCAAAAAATAATCATATTTGGGTTTCTAGTTTTGGTGAGGCTGAGTTTAAAAATGGGCAATGCATTAGGCTTTTTGGCACCTTTCAAAATATAACTGAGTCGGTAGAACTGCGCCAAGCACTTACCAAGAAAAAACTTGAAGCAGAAAGAATGCTTGAAGATAGAAGTATGTTGCTAGCAAAAATAAGCCATGAATTGAGGACCCCTCTTAATGGTATAACAGGCATGCTAACAACTTTAATTGATGAACGTAGTGAAGAAAAGCGTACCGATAAAATAAAAATTGCATTACGAAGTGCAGATATATTGCTCAATACGATTAATGAGGTTCTTGATTTTTCTAAGATAAATCATGGTGAATTTAAATTAGAGCCAAATAATTTTTTATTAAAGACGATATTTACCGATCTTGCTTCGCTGTACACCCCTCTATTTAAAGATACCGATATATCCTTTAATGTTCATAACTTTATTGACGATGATTGCTGGGTTATATGCGACAACACTCGATTAAGCCAAATCGTATCAAACTTATTAAGTAACGCCCTTAAATTTACTGAGCAAGGCCATGTTATGTTCAGTACATCAGTAACCACACACCAAGCAGGCTTATTATTAAATATTACGGTAAGTGATACTGGCAGAGGGATGAGTGATGCTTTTCTTCAGTCTTTATTTGCGCCTTTTACACAAGAAGTCGACGCTAAAAACAATAAAGGCGGTACAGGGTTAGGTTTAGCGATTGTAAAAGAGCTTATCGATTACATGCAAGGGACGATAAAAGTAACCAGTAAACCAAACAAAGGCAGTCAATTTGAGGTCTCTTTACCGATAAAAATAGGTAAGGCCGAAGCAATCATATCAACCAATAGAGCAACTATTGATGGAAGTAATTTAAAAGTACTGGTGGTTGATGATAATCAAATAAATCGTTTAGTATTACACGCTTCTTTGGAAAAATTAAAAATAAGCGCTGACTTTGCTGTTGATGGAGAAGATGCTATTTTAAAATGCCAGCAAAAGCATTATGACCTTATTTTTATGGATTGTGTAATGCCAATTCTTGATGGATTTTCAGCAACCAAACAACTGCGTGAAAAAAACATTTGTCCTTTTAAAAGTACTTATATTGTTGCCCTTACAGCAAATACCTCTGCGCAAGATAAATTAGCGAGTGTTGAAGCCGGGATGGATATGTTTATCGCTAAACCGTTTAAATTACCGACAATAGAAAAAGCAGTTCATAGCACGCAACAAAGATTAAAAGCGATGACGGTATAATACTGATACTTTTTTAACGAAATAGACAGTATTAAACAAAAAAGCCGCCTTTGGAGAAGGGCGGCTTGGGTCAACAAACAACTAATGGGTGTTAGCTGTTATATCAAGAGAGATTACGCTGCGCTTTCTTCGCTAATATCCTCTTCGCTATGGCGAATTAAATAATCAAACGAACCTAAACTAGCCGTTGCACCACTGCCCATAGCAATGATTATTTGTTTAAATGGGGTGTTGGTTGCATCCCCTGCTGCAAATACACCTGGAGCTGACGTAGCCCCTTTGCTATCTACAAGTATTTCGCCAAACTGACTTAACGCAACATCGCTATCTTTAAGCCATTCAGTGTTCGGAACCAAACCAATTTGTACGAAAATACCGGCAAGGTTAAGTGATTTACCTTCCCCAGAGACTCTATCGGTATAAGTAAGCCCGGTCACTTTATTACCATCGCCGACAACTTCGGTTGTTTGCGCATTTTTAATAATCGTAATATTGGCCAAACTATTTGCTTTACGGATCAGTACTTCATCGGCACGTAATGTATCTGAAAACTCAAGTACGGTTACATGCTCTACGATATTGGCTAAATCTATCGCCGCCTCGATACCTGAGTTACCACCGCCAATCACTGCCACAGATTTGCCTTTAAATAAAGGACCATCACAGTGCGGGCAATACGCAACACCATGGCCGCGGTATTCTTGCTCGCCTGGCACATTCATTTCGCGCCAACGAGCCCCAGTGGCAAGTACTAACGATTTACTTTGCAATACAGCTCCGTTTTCTAGGGTAATATCGTAACCATTACTCCCTTTACTCACATTGGCTGCGCGCTGGTTATTCATTATATCTACATCGTATTCTTTAACGTGTTCTTCTAATTGCGCCACTAATTGTGGCCCTTGTGTTGCTTTAACCGAAATAAAGTTTTCAATTGCAAGAGTATCAGATACTTGCCCACCAAAACGCTCAGCAACAACCCCTGTATTTAACCCTTTACGTGCCGAATATATCGCCGCAGAAGCGCCCGCAGGTCCTCCGCCAATCACTAACACATCAAATTTTTGCTTTTCATTTAAGCTAGCTGCTTGGCGAGCCGCTCCTTTTGAATCTACCTTATTTAAAATATCGCTTAAACTTAATGCACCTTGGCTAAATGGTTCGCCATTTAAGTAAACCGCTGGCACTGCCAAAATGTTGCGCTGCTCTACTTCATCTTGAAAAAGCGCGCCATCAATCATAGTTGCTTTAATTTTACTGTTTGTTGCTGCCATGGTATTTAATGCTTGTACCACTTGCGGACACGTTTGGCAGCTAAGGCTGATATATACTTCAAAGTTTAATTCTTGATCTAAAGATTGAATTTGTTCAATGTCATCTTTATTTGCTTTACTCGTGTGCCCACCTGTATGTAAAAGGGCTAATACTAGGCTAGTAAACTCATGCCCCATCGGCACACCAGCAAAAGTGATATGGGTATCATTTATTGGTGAATGCACAACCATAGAAGGACGTCGAGCATTCATATCTGAATTATTTGTTACGGTAATTTTGTCGCTTAATGAAGCAAGATCGTTCGCTAAGCTTTCTACTTCTTTTGATTTATTGCTGTCATCCAAGGCGATAAGCAGCTCAACAGATTGAGTAAGCGATTCAAAATGGCTTTTTAATTGATTTTTAATGTTGTTGTCTAACATGGCTTAACCCTTATAGGAAAATTAAAAACAGCAAGCCTCTCATGCTTAAATAATACATGTGCTTAATCATCAATTTTAAGCAAAGAGGCTACAACAAACTGAATGTTTGTTGGCATAAGCGCAGCTAACTGCGCTTAATAAGGTTGGTAATTTTAAATTAAATTTTACCAACTAAGTCTAGTGAAGGAGCAAGTGTCTCTTCACCTGGCTGCCATGATGCTGGGCATACTTCGCCGTCGTGAGTTGCAATGTATTGTGCAGCTTGCACTTTACGTACTAATTCTTTCGCGCTACGGCCGATACCTAAATCGTGTGTTTCAATTATTTTGATTTCGCCCTCAGGGTTCATAACAAAAGTACCACGAAGTGCTAGGCCTTCTTCTTCAATCATTACACCAAAGCTGCGAGTAATACGACCAGTTGGGTCACCAATCATTGGGAATTGAATTTTACCAATGGTGTCTGAAGTATCGTGCCATGCTTTATGAGTGAAGTGAGTATCGGTAGATACAGAGTAAACCTCTACACCCATTTCTTGTAATTGTGCGTAGTAATCAGCAACATCGCCAAGCTCTGTTGGACATACAAATGTAAAATCTGCAGGGTAAAAGAAGAAGATTGACCACTTACCTAGAACGTCTTTTTCAGACACTTCTACGAAATCACCGTTGTGGTATGCTGTTGCGTTAAAAGGTTGAAGCTTAGTATTAATTAAAGAAGTGCTCATAGTATTCCTCATTGATATTTAATGTATAAAATTTAAGTTATTCAACGCTGACGAAGTTAGTACACCTTCTGCGTTGGCTTGATTAATACAATAAGGCCTACGATAAAATAAATAAAATTGATTGTTTAGATTAAAACAATCGATTTTTTAGCTTAAACAATTTTAGTTCATTATAACTGCTATAATACCCGCGCAAAAAACTCATACGATAAGGCAATAATAATGGAAAGATTTATCAACCATATTCAATTAGGTTACTTAGGCTTAATCCCTTTTTTAGGCTGTGTTGGTTGGCCCCTTATGTTTGGTAGTAATAGTGTTAATGTTGAGTTCTTTAATTATTATAGTATTGCTATTCTCGCGTTTATGGCGGGGAATTTATGGTATGCAGGCGCACAAAGTTACAGCGATGCTATAAAAGCAGTATTACCTATCATCCCTATCCCATTTCTTACTTTTTTACCTGAGCACTGGGCATTAGCCTACTTAGCCGCTAGTTTTTGGTTAGTGCTTATATTTGAAAAAACCAGCCCACAATGGCAAAACTATCATCGTGATTATCAAAAAATGCGCTTTGTACTGACTTCTGTTGTATTTGTTTGCCATATTTTAATTATTGGAATGAGTATTTACCCTAAATAGCCTGACTTTGCTTAACCAATACACCGTATTAAGGTACCATCCGAGCTCTTTAATTTTAGGACAGGTTATGATCGACACATTACGCCAACAACTCGATGAATTAGGTGAAAATTACGTAGAAAAAAATGCCTCATTCAAAATTAAAGTGATCCCATTTTTTTGCGCCATCAGCATTAAAAAAGATCATAAAAACGAAAACCGACTTAACTTTTACTCAAATCAACTTATTGAAATCTTATTAGTCGTTTTATTCATATTATTTGGTTTAACATTAATGAGCCCAACCTCGGGTTTTACCGAAGGGCCGATTCATATTGTTTTTGCCATATTAATTACGTTTAATTTAATTTTAAAACAAATAGCAATCGAAGGTTTAAAAACCCGTTTAGCGTTGTTGCGCGCTCAACAGTCTTACTTTGGCACTGAAAACGATAAATAAAGTAGTAAACGTTATGTATTTAAATCCCCAATGGCGAATTTTAACGGTAGGAGATGGTGATTTATCATTTTCTGATGCCGTCCATAACCATTTTTCGATTCAAAAACTGGTTGCTTCTACATTTGATAGTAAAGAAACAATCCAGCAAAAATATCAACACAATGCATTAAATGCGTTAGAGCAGAAAAAAATAACGGTTTTAAATGACTTTGATGTCACCAATAAGCAATGTTGGCAACGCTTATCAAGTCATTTGCATCGCTTTGATTTAGTCATCTTTCAATTCCCTTTAATCCCTGCTTTTGTAGGAAAAGAAGCCTTTGAATTAAACACACGCCAAACAAGTATGAATGTGCTTAACAGAGCATTACTTCACCAATTTTTAAAGTACGCCCGTGAATATGCCTTAGATCCTTTGGGCGAAATGCTATGCTACATCACCTCTAAAGATGTAAAACCTTATCGCGAATGGAATATAGAAGGCAGTTTAAATACACATTTAAACATGCAATATAAAGGGCAAATGCCATTTGAGATAAGTCAATTTTCGGGTTACAAAATACGCAATGTCGATCGCGACAAGCATGTTAAAGACACCAGCGGTATTACTTATGTATTTAGCGAAAAAGAGCCAGCATTATTAAAGCAAAAGCTCACTATGCCTGAGTATTTAAATCACAATCACTGCACACTATGTCGTGTCGGCCCTTTTGTTGGTGAAGAAGATAAAGCAAAGCATTTTAATGCCAAAAAGCACCTTAAGATGTCAGCGTTAGAGCAAGACTGGGAGCAATGGCTAACCCATTTTTATACGCCATCGTAAGCATTACATAAGTTTATGTATTGATGATTAAGTCTGCCGCTTTCTCAGCAATTGCAATAACCGGGGCATTCGTGTTTCCGGTAATAATTGTGGGCATAATAGAGGCATCAACAACACGTAAATTGTGTAAGCCATGTACACGTAAGTGAGTATCTACTACGGCCATAGTGTCTTGTCCCATTTTACATGTTCCAACCGGGTGATATTCAGTATCTGCGGTACGTTTTATAAACGCAATTAACTGCTCATCGTTATTAATATCAAGGGGATAAACCATCGATGATCTGACTGGCTCAAATCCCTTACTTTGCATTACTTTTAACGTTTTCTTTAAACCCGCTAATAACACGTTTAAATCATCTGGGTGCTCTAAAAAATTAGGGTCGATAAGTGGTGCTGTACGAGGGTTGTTATCAGCAAGGCTAACTGTACCACGGCTTTTAGGGCGCATTAAACTACAGTGAATACTGTAGCCATGGCCCGTGTGTAGTTTTCGGTTATGATCATCAACTAAACCAATTACAAATTCAAGCTGTATATCTGGTGCAGGCGAGTTTGGAAAAAGATTTATAAATGCATGAGATTCAGCAAAATTACTGGTAAGTAAGCCTTCGCGTTTGCTAAACCACTTAATGCACCCCGATAAAATACGCCCAACTCCTGCCATGCTTATACCAAATGAGCCAAGTGAATATTTCGCTTTATAAAGTGGCACTACAGTTAAATGATCTTGTAAGTTTTTACCCACTCCAGGCAAATGTATAACGGGTTTAATTCCTTTATTTAGTAAATCTTGTTTATCTGCGACCCCAGACAACATTAGTATTTGTGGCGAATTAATCGCGCCAGCACTTAAAATAATTTCTTTTTTAGCAAAAAGCTGGACGACCTTATTATTATTAACCACTTCTACCGCTGTTGCAGTATGGCCTTCAAAAAGAATTTTATTAACGTGGGTATCGGTTAAAACGGTTAAGTTTTTGCGCTGTAAAAAAGGCGTTATATAAGCTTTAGCAGCACTACAGCGCTCTCCTTGATGCTGTGTCACTTGCACCAAACGCGCACCATGTTGTGACGCACCATTAATATCTAAACTTCTGGCGATACCTTGTTCATGACATGCTTGTAGAAAATATTGATTAAGGTGGCTTGCCGAACTGAGTTCTTGTACGTGCAAAGGGCCATCATTTCCATGCAAGGGGTTGTTATAAAATAGTGCGTTATTTTCTGATTTAATGAAATAAGGCAATAAACTATTAAAATCCCATCCATCATTCCCCATCGCAGCCCATTGATCGTAATCGTATTTATTACCACGGATATACACCATCGCATTTATCGAACTTGAGCCACCCAGTACTTTACCCCGTGGCATAAAGCCTTGTCGGTTATTAAGTGCTTTTTGTGCAACCGTATTGTAATGCCAACTATTGACTCCATATGGGACACTGACGGCTAACCCGGCCGGCATTTGCACACAAACATTATTATCACTTTTACCTGCTTCGATTAAACACACATGGCAATTTGGATCCTCAGACAATCGTGATGCTAAAACACAGCCCGCACTCCCAGCCCCAATAACAATAAAATCGAATTTAGTTTTCATCGCTGACCCTTACACCCCCATATTTCAATAAAAACACGAAAAAGGGACATTGTTTATGGTTTAACACGGTATAAATATAATTTAATGAGGTAACTATATTCTATAAGTCATTAAGCGCTTTAATTATTTATAATAAAGCTTAAGTAAGGTGTAAAGGTGATAGTGAAATGATGATATGAAGGTTTAATGAGATTACGGGTGCCGAGCAGAAAATTAGGTGCTAACGACAACAATTAACACCTAAGAAAGAGCAGTTACCTGCTCGTACAACACACTTTAAAGTACAACTTTACAAGCGTCAGTAATCGCTTGCCAGTTTTTACTTTCTACCTGCTTTTGGTCCACAACCCATGTGCCACCAACCGCAAATACGTTTTGTAGTGCTAAAAAGTCAGTAAAGTTATCGCCGTTTATGCCACCTGTTGGGCAAAATTGACACTCTCTGAATACGCTTTTAACACCATTTAAAAAATTAATACCACCGGCTAAATTTGCAGGGAATAATTTCATTTCTCTAAAGCCAGCTTGGTAAGCTAGTGCAATATCTGAAGTGTTAGACACGCCCGGTAACACCGGTACACCGCTTTGTACTAGCGCATCCAGTAATTTAGGCGTTACCGCAGGTGTTACTATATAATCAGCACCTGCATTTAACGCATCTTTTAAAATAGGAGTATCAATGATAGTACCCGCACCAACTTTTAAATTTGGCATAGCCGATTTAATGGCCTCTAGTACTGCGATAGAGCTATCATGGCGAAGTACTACCTCAACCAAATCAATGCCAGCTGCATGCATAGCTTGAGTAATAGCTACTCCAGTTTCTGGACAACCAGTTTGGATGATCGGTAATAATTTTTGCCCATTCATGTACTCAGAAAAGCGAACCATTTTATTCTCCGTTATTGTTCAAGGTTAAACATTTTTATAGTCACGGTATAAAAATGTTTTTAACTATTAATACTATGCGTTAGCCATTGCTTGGCAAAAAACATCTTTTGGTGCAATTGCACCAGGCTGTTGAATCACTGTACCTGCTGCTTTTGCAGCCATTTGTACTGCATCAGAAACACTGCGACCCGCTAAACGTGCGCCTAAATAAACACCGTTAAACGCATCACCTGCAGATGTTGTATCAACAACATTAGTGACAGGTATGATGGTGTGGCTTTGCAGTTCCTCACCCTCTTTTGTGATCACAGACTCTGGCCCGTTCTTAACAATAATCTCTTGGATATTGTAAGGTTTTAAATATTCGACAACCGCTTCAACCGAATGAATATCGTAAAGTGTTGTTAAATCTTCAACGCCCGGCAAAGTGACATCAGATAAGCTAAATGCAATGTCGTATTGCGCTTTAGTTTGCTCAACACTTTGCCATAAACGTGCACGATAATTTGGGTCAAAAACAATCTTAACTCCAGCATCTTTAAGCTGTTTGATCGCTTGCCAAAATTGCTCTCGGCTATCATTGTCAATAATGGCTAATGAAATACCCGAAAAGAAAAACATGTCACCTTTAGATAAACTATCAAGTACTGAAGGGGTTAAAAACGACACGACTTTTTTTGCTGCAGCATCGCTGCGCCAATAAGTAAAACTACGCTCGCCATGCTCATCTGTTTCAATGTAATACATACCCGGCACTTTTTCGTCGTGAGCAAATACATATTGTGTATCTAGCTGTTCGCTCTCAAATCGAGCCAGCATTTGAGCACTTAAGCTATCTTTACCAATTGCAGTGACTACCGATGTCGTTACTTCGTTAAAACAACGCTTAAGATATACCGCTGAATTATAAATATCGCCCGCAAATGACTGATGTAACATGTCGTCATTTTTAGCTCTTAGTTCGACCATACATTCGCCGAAAAAGTAAATGTTTTTCATTTAGAAAATTACCTATGTAATGTACCGCTCAATCGTAAAATACGAATGAGCGGTGGGTATTTTATTATTCAGGTTTTAGTGGTTCAATTTTTGGAATTAAAATCCATACCGCTGCCATAGCAATAATCGCAAGCGATGCACCAATGATAAACGCAGGTGTGTAGTTACCATCGGCTGTTAAAATTGGCACTAAAGAAGTAAGACCTACAGCACCTAGTTTGGCCGCCATACCTGAAAATCCAGATAATGTACCAACCGCTTTTTTACCTAATAAGTCACTTGGTAATGTTTGTACATTACCAATGGCTGTTTGGAAGCCAAATAAAATAACCGCCATAATTAATACTGCAATGACTGGTGCACCAGGGTTTGCCATAGCAAGTAATGCTGGCAACATGATCAAACAACCTAAAGTAATTGTTAGTTTTCTTGTTTTATCAGTCGTCCAACCGGCTTTAAGGCGGTTTTGTGCTAATAAGCCACCAAACCAAGCACCAAACATAGCGCCAACATAAGGTACCCAACCGTATATACCAATAGATTTAACATCCATACCGTATACTTCGTTTAAGTAAATTGGGATCCAAAATACGAATAACCACCAAATAGGGTCAATCGCAGCAGAGGCAATAATTACACCCCAGCTTTGCTTGCGTGATAATAACTCAGCAGTCGATGGGTTGTATTCTTCTTCGTTAGATATCGCGCCTGATGCATCAGTACGCTTTTGGCCTGTAAGAATATATTCGCGTTCTTCTTCAGTGATCCACGGGTGAGAACCTGGTGGAGCTTTAACAAGTACAAGCCAAGGAACAAGCCATAAAAAGCCCATTACACCCACTACAACAAACACCATTTGCCAGCTGAAATAGATGGTTAGGTAAGCAATTAACGGGATAGCAATGATGCCACCGATAGCAGCGCCTGAGTTAAAAATACCTTGTGCTAAAGCACGTTCTTTTGTTGGAAACCATTCTGCGTTACCTTTAGCAGCACCTGGCCAGTTACCCGCTTCAGCAACCCCTAAAATAGTACGGAAAATACTAAATGTAAGTAAACCTTGAGCAAATGCATGGGCAATAGTCGCTAAAGACCAAACACCAATTGATAATACGAAACCAAAGCGAGTCCCTACCCAGTCAAATATCTTACCGAAAATAGCTTGACCAAATGCATAAGCAAAAACAAACACAATAGAAATATTTGCGTAAATTTGTTTACGCTCAAGTGCAGATTCGTCAGGGAACAACTCTTCTACGATATCAGGCCAAAGCACACTAAGTGCTTGACGATCGATATAGTTAATAATGGTTGCAAGCGCTATTAGTGCTATTACCCACCATCTTAAACCGTTAAGCTTCATAATGCTGTCCCTCTAATGTATGTAAAATTTTGCATAATAAACTCCAAATTATAATTTTTGTGTTGCTAATAAATAAACTTAAAAATGCTGTTACTTACGTGTGTATGTATATTGGTTTTAATTTCCACTGCTCAATTTAACATTCATTGTATTCAGTGTTATTAAAACTGTCATTACATTATTCAGCGCTATTAAACTCATTGTTAGCGACTGATTGTGTTTGTGGTGCATTTAACTCTTTTACCTCAGGTGCTGATGAAGCAATAAAGCGATTATCTTTAATTCGAGTTTTGGGCTCACCTACTGTGTGTTCCACTTTAATCGCAGCACTTTTATTAAAGGTATTATGTTCAATTGCACTTACTTGCGCGCCATGCAACCAAAATGATGCACTGTGTTTATTACGTTTACCTAAACCAACATTTTCAAAGCTGTTGTCTAACACAATAACATGAGGGCCAAATGTACTTTCATCCGTACCACCTCGGTATACCTTAGCTACAGCGCCTTGTATATCTTTAAAAGTGTTGTTTTTTAGTGTTAAATATTCGGCATTATAAATACCTAAATCATCACGCTCTTTGTTTAGTCGGACAATATCACCCGTTACATTTAAAAATTCGCTGTTGGTTATTGAAAGCACATCAGCAAACGCACCGCTACCCGAATCAAATACGTGAAATGAATGGTTAATATCTAAGTCAGTTACTTTTACATTATCTAATATTAAACGATAGTTTTTATACATGCCCCATTTAGCCGTTCTTATTAGTGAATTACCTGATGAATCAGGACTGTTCTTTCCACTAAATGCTAAGTTTTCAAGTTTTAAACTACCATCATTATTTATTTCAAATAAGGCCGTACGCTCGAAAGTAATTGTAGGTTTTGTATTTTTTGCACCGCGTAAAGTAAGCGTCTTATCTATGGCAATCATTTTAGCCACATTATAATTGCCTGCTGCAAGCTCAATAACATCGCCATCATTTGCCGCTTTAATTGCATTAAATAAAGCACCTTCAGTGTTATCTACGGTGTGTGTTTTAGCTGAGTCGAATGCGGTTTGAATAGGACTTTTAGCATACCAACGAGGGCCTGTTTCACTTTTTAATGTTGGCTTTAATGATTTAGTCGCCCCTACCTTGCTATATTTTTTATTGGCGATATACAGTAAGCCATTATCACCGCGTTTAAGTGTTAATGTATCACTTTCAAAACCATTGCTAATACTTGGCTTTGCAACTTGGTTTAATATGTTATTGCTAAATTTAATACCACTAATGTCATCAAATGCAGTAAATACATCTTTTTTATTCTCATTATAAATAACATTGTTACGCATAATACTATTGACGGGTGTTGCTGAACGCTCAGCGTCACTGCCTGCAGCTAATTGAATATGCGACACATTAATCAGTGTATTATTTTCTATTAAGGCATTATTTACTTGGTGGTAACGATTAATTTTTGAATTTGGAACACCATTCATTACCGTCAAAGCGCTACCAAAACGATAGCCTGTTAAACCTTCTAAGTAATTATTGCGCACTACTTGGTCTTTATTAATTACACGAATGCCACCTGTATGATCGACACCATTACCAAAAAACACATTTTCCTCAACAACGTTACCGTTACCGTGGCGCAAAGTTAGCGTGCCCTTTGATTCAAAGAAGGTATTATTTTTAATCGTATTTTTACCAGATTTAACCGAGATAATTTCTACTTCACCATCACAATGATCAAAGTAATTATTCGTTACTTGAGTTAATGAGTCGGTTAAAGAGTAGTGACTTGTACCAATACGTAAGGTTTCGCCACCATTTGAACCAAAAACAGGACGAGGGCCAAAGTAGTTGTGATCTATTTTGTGAGAATTCTGTTGGCTTTGTTCGGTATTTAACCGCACCGCTACGGTAACACCTTTGTTACGCTTACCGGCTAAGTAGTTATGATCAAAACGGTTATTTTGACCATATAAACCCACCCAGTAGTCAGACTCGCGTTTATCAGGATTACTGTAATTATCAATAACAACTTCTGTAACACGCGAATTATAAGCTAGCTCATCTTTATTTTTACGAAACGAAATAACTTCACTACTTGGAGTAAAACCATTTTTAAACACTAACCCTTTAACCACTAAATGCTCACCTGCCAATCTTAAGTTTGATTGACCAGATAAAATCACAGCGCCAGGGGTTTGGGCTTGTAAAATAATAGGCTTTTCTTGTGTGCCTTTAGCACTGAATACAATTTCAAAATCTTGCCAAGTACCATTTTTAAGATTAACGATATCGCCTGGAGCTAAATTCTGAGCAATCTTTTTATATTCGTTAGGTGATGCGACGGTATAACTTTCAGCAAGGGCAAAATGACTAAATAAAGTGGTGCTACTTAACCCTAAAAATAATAAAGGCGTATTTAGCTTAAGATTAAACTCTTTTTTCATGCTATTTCCTTAACAAATAAATATTTTATGCACGAATGCTTATAACACGACTGCAAATTAAATGGCTAATAGTGACGATTTTCTTGGGCAGTGTAAGCATGTGTGTGCTCCTAACTATGACAATGTGAGTATTTAAAAAATAGGTGTTACAACTAAAGTGTGTAGGTTTAGAGTTAACTATTTTGTAAACAAGCTATTAATATAAGTAACTCACTAAAACTAACACAGTAAAATTTACCAATCAAGGTGACCAATTGCAGAAACATAAATAAAAATTGGTATTACATATTGAATTACCAATTTTTGCTGCTATTTTTTAATAATGATTAATATGATTTTTGACATAATATATGTGTTTAAGGTACTCTAACGCATTACATTTTGTTTACTCATCTAAGGGCTATAAGGTAAATTATGGGAAATCGTCGCTTATTCTGGCGTATTGTTGATAAAGTCGAAGCTTTGATTAATCAGGGCGAATTTTCTGCTGGTAGCCGTTTACCGCCGGAGCGAGAGCTTGCAGAAATGTTTGACGTTAGCCGTCCCACAATTAGAGAAGCCATTATTGCTTTAGAAGTACGTGGTCGTGTTGAGGTTAAAACAGGATCAGGGGTATATGTTGTTGAACGCCAAGATCATCCGATAAAATCACAAGAAATAAGTGCCTTTGAACTCACACAAGCCCGTGCACTCATCGAAGGTGAAATTGCCGCTTTAGCAGCGCATAGTATTACAGATGATGAACTAGCAAGATTATACAAAACATTAGAGGCAATGGAAGAAGGCTTGTATGTAGAACAAGCTGACCGAGAGTTTCATGAGATCATTGCCAACGCAACACGTAATAAAGCCCTTTCATATGCTGTCTCTAGTTTATGGGATTTACGCCTAACTAATACCCAAATTGTTGCTGATTATGGCAGTGTCTGTAAGAACAATGAAGATTGCGTTATGGATGAACATACGGCAATTTATAATGCATTAGCAAATCATGACGCGAATGCGGCTCGTGCGGCCATGCACCAGCATTTCAACCGTTTAATTAACGCTTTATTTGATGCTGTAGAGTCTCGTGCTCTAGAAGAAATAAAACGTAAAAATAGTGAAAAGCGTGGCTTGTATTCTCTTGATGGGTTAGTTAAAAAAGCGCAATCATAATATTTAAAGTGCTACTTAAATTATAAAGTAGCACTTTGCACTTCTGCTCATAAAATTTAGCATAGCCTTTAAGCAATACGCTAAAACACATCGTAAAATCACACCAAATTTAAAATTAATTTAATGATTAAATAAGCCGATGTTTAAATTAAAACGAGTTCTTAATTTTTAAGTAAAAAAAACCCCCTTACGGGGGTTTTTGTTTCCTCTCACTGCGAGACTAGCTTTAGAGTTTAAAGTGAGAGGAACTCTTTAACTATATGCAGTGTGTGCAAGAAGCTGTTCAGTCTTTAGTCGTATGCATTAATAGCAAAAACTAAAGTTGTGAATTATTTTATAAACATATGTTTAACATAGTGTATTTTAACGCTTTGATATCAGTTCGATAAAAGTCACGATTGATATTTTGTTGAATTTACCAATAATCGCAACTGGTAAACCAAACTGTATGACAGAGAATAATAAACACCATAAACATTGTCAACCAATAATAACCCACCTACATTACCAAGAACTCTATTTAGTAATAATAAAAAGCGTTAGTACAGCCGTTAGTTTACTGTTTTTTATAAAAAACTAATTAAATCGATATCTTAGTAACAGTTGTTAATTATGTTAATATTAAACATAATCAAAACTGGGGTTTGGATGAAGTATTTTTTGCTTACTTCAAATCATTAAAAAGTTAACATTACAGTGACTGCAAACTACGACTACTAATTCAGAGATATCGATGCGCTTTAAACTTCCTCCTTTTTTAACTGCCATTTTATGTGTTTTATTTGCCATGATGACCATACAATCAGGCGCATCATTTGCTAAACAGCTATTTCCTCTTATTGGTCCAGAAGGCACAACAGCAATGAGGCTCGGCTTTTCAGCTTTAATATTGTGTTTTATTTTCAAACCATGGCGTTCGTTACCAGCCCAAGGTAAACGTATGAATATTATAATATATGGTCTCTCTTTGGGCGGTATGAATATTCTTTTTTATTATGCTATCGAACGAATACCTTTAGGGATTGGTGTTGCTTTAGAATTTACGGGCCCATTAGCCGTTGCTTTGTTATCTTCTCGTTCAAAGCGGGATCTCTTGTGGGTTGTGTTTGCCATTTTAGGCATTATTTTGTTACTACCGGATATGAAAAGCGACCAAAGTTTAGACCCGCTCGGTGTTATTTTAGCGTTGGCTGCAGGCGCATGTTGGGCTGGTTATATATTATTTGGAAAAAAAACAGGAATGCAAGGTTCTGGCGGGCAAACGGTTGCTCTAGGTATGACTGTAGCAGCTGTTGTAATTGTCCCTTTTGGTGTTATTTCACAAGCCAGCTCATTCACTTTGGCGATTATTCCTTTGGGGATCGTTATTGCGGTGCTATCAAGCGCGCTACCCTATACTTTAGAAATGGTTGCACTGCGTAATATGCCATCACAAAGCTTTAGTATAATGATGAGCTTAGAGCCTGCAATTGCAGCACTTGCAGGCTATATTATTTTGGCTGAGCTACTTACATTTTGGCAGTGGCTTGCTATTTTGCTAGTGATTTTTGCTTCTATAGGAAGTAGTCTTTCTCCTAAAAAATAAGCACTTTTATTGTAATTTAAACTGCCCAACAATCGCGCTGAGTTGGGTATTTAAATCGGCAATATCATCAATCTCACCATGAACCGTTTTACCATTTACAGTTAAATCGGCCACCATGGTGTGAATACAATTCATATTTTGAATAATACTTTGGATCACTTGGTTTTGCTCGTTAGCTGAGGTTGATATTTGTGTACTTAAATCGTTGATTCTCTCAACAAAGTGATTCATTTGCACTAAATTCTCTGAAATCCCAACCGCTTCAGTCACTGTTTTACTACTGGTGCTTTTTGTTGTTGAAATAGAATGCACAACGGTATCAGCCCCCGCTTGTAATGTTTCTAATGCAGCTTCTATTTCACTGGTGCTCGTTTGTGTTCTTGCAGCCAGCGCTCTAACTTCCTCGGCAACGACAGCAAAACCTCGGCCTTGCTCTCCTGCTCTTGCAGCTTCAATAGCGGCATTGAGTGCTAATAAATTGGTTTGATCGGCAATAGAGCCGATAACACAAAGGATAGAACTGATTTCTTTTGTTTCTTCACTCATACAAATAACATTATTTGCTGCAGTATCGACTTCTTCTGCTAGTTGATTCAAGCTAGTTTGTGCGCTATCAATAGTGTGCCTCGACACCTCACCTGCGTTATTTGCTTCTTGCGTATATTGCGCGGCATCAGCGGCATTTTTCGCAACAAGTTCAGCAGTGCTGCCTAGCTCATCCATTGCAATAACCACTTGATTCGTTTCTAGTTGATGCTGATCTAAAATCTGCGTGTTAGTGTGTGAGTGAGTCCGCAAATTTGTCACCCCACCAGAGAGCTTAGTGGTCACAGCTTGTACATTTAACATCATGGCATTTAAGTTACCAATAAAGTGATTAACACCCGATGCGATTTCACCTAAATCATCATTACTTTTTACCTAAAGAGTTTGCGACAAGTCACCGCTACCTTGCGATAAATTAAGTATTAAGTGTTTTAATGCGATTACGGGTTTATACACTTGATTTAATACAACGATAATTATTAAAATAAACACAATCGCTATACCTAATGCCCAGCAATACTGCTCTATGGTGATTCGATCGACTTTGTTCAGTGCTATATCTCTATCAACAACATTAATTAAAAACCAGTGACTGCCACCAATTAAATTTATTTTATTAGAAAAGATTAATTGCGACACCCCTTCTACTGTTTGTTCGTTATAAGATGTACTTGCATTTAATAAAGTGGATGATAAGGATGAAAAATAAGGGTGTGTTTGAATTTGTTGTTGTATTTTAATATTTTTATCGGTGGAAGCTAATACCATCCCCTTTGCATCAACAATATAAGATGTTGCACCTGAAATCACATTCACGCCTTCAAGTAATTCATGTAAATTATTTAGCCGTATATCAGCTAACAATATGCCATTTTTAATGCTCTGCACGGCACCAAGTAATAAGCTTCCTTGTTTAGTAACAAATACATCACTTAAGGCAAAACCATTTACTTTTTTACCTAATTTATACCAAGGTCGACTACGTGGATCATATTTCTCTTTTATCCCAACCCCACCTGGAAACGTCTTCTTTGAAGGAATAGAAACATAAAATCGCCCATCATCAAAGCCCAAAGTAATCTTATAAACCCCTGAGACTTTAGCTGCAAATGCCACTTGTTTTTCATGGGCCAAATCATTTTGATTTGTTGCATATAACTCAGCTAAGTCAATAATTGGCTTAGCATTATTTTTAATATATTGCGCTATATTATTGGTTTCATATTTAGATGACGTTTTAATATTGAGTATCAGATCATCGGTTTTTTATTTTTGATAATTGATATGTGGATATAAAACTTGTCATACCAAGCGCTAAAACCAAACAGCTAATAACCGCTAAAATCAGCGTATTTTTAAAGCCGAATTTTCCCATCATGTGCCTACCTACAATGTCAGTGTGTTAAAAATAAAAACAATGTTGTTAATGTGTGTGTTTTTATTTACATAATACTAAACCATAAAGTAGGGACATGCTTACGTCTAAACAAAAATAGTAACTTAAAAAATATTACCAATACTTATGTACTACAAATGATTTATAGGTTGTTATTTTTTACATCTAGTTGAGTAAAAATTTTTATAAAGCTTATAATTTTTTATCTCTATAGAAACAGAAGCATAAAAAAAAATACCATTTAAAATTAGTTAGTTAAATTAAATATTATCTATGTCTTAGTCAAAACCGCCACCTTATTACCAATAAGCTTTACCAATAATTAAAAATAAACTTACCAATCACTTTACTTTACATTTAAAACCACTAATATTTGCTTTACAAGATTTGCGTCAAAGATGCTTTATTTTTTAATTTTAGCAAGTCGGCGATACTTTCCTAATAACAATATTAGGTTAATTTTTTAGTTAACTAATCAATGAGAATTATAATATGTCTAAGAAAATTGCATTAATCACAGGTGCTACGGGTGGAATTGGTTTCCAAGTAGCGAAGCGTCTTGGTCAAGATGGTTACACTGTTGTTCTTAACGGAATTGAAGATGAAGTTGGTGCACAACGTGTTGCTGAATTAGAAGCAGAAGGTATCGAAGCACAATACTACGGTTTTGACGTAACTAACGATGAAGCTGTGACTGAAAATGTAACGGCCATTGGTAATAAATATGGTCAAATTGACGTTGTAATTAATAATGCAGGTGGCTTAGGTGGCCGTAGTCCAATTGAAGAAATGACGACTGAGTTCTTCCGTTTTGTAATGGCTCTTAACCTAGACAGCGCATTCTTTGTATCACGAGCTGCTATTCCTTTTATGAAAAAAACAGAAGGTGGTTCAATCATTAACTACACTTCTAATGCAGCATGGAATGCAGGTGGCCCAGGAGCGGGTATCTACGGTACATCTAAAGCGGCTGTACATACTTTCACTCGTGCACTTGCTAAAGAGCTTGCTCCTGCAGGTATTCGTGTTAACGCAGTATCACCTGGTACTATCGATACACCTTTCCACAAGCAAATTAAAGAAACTAAGCCTGAAGTATTTGCATCTTGGAAAGATAGCATCATGCTTGGTCGTTTAGGCCAGCCTGAAGATGTATCTGGCGTTATCTCTTTCTTAGTAAGTAAAGATGCAGCATTCATCACCGCAGAAACAATTCAAATCGGCGGCGGACAAGCACTGGGTATCTAGTATATAAGCTAATCTAAATGTAGTTTATTTAAGTACCTAAATAAAAAGCCATATAATTATTTATATGGCTTTTTTCGTTATCTTCGGTAATAACTGACTACTTTTTCAACATGATTTTTTTTCAACATCATAATAATTAGCCGCTTAAAAATGCATAGTTATTTACAAAAAACAAAACCACTTTATTTTTTAACAAAACAAAATAAACTGCTTATAAAACCCTCTATATCGTTAAATTATTTAAACAAACTACTAAAAAACAAATAATCCACCTAAAACCTCCGTACTTATTAAATTAACTTTACAATTTAATAACTTTGAACACTTTATAATCACAACCCCGAGTGAATATAGATAAACTTAAAATGAATTTTAATTCAGGGCGCATTTAAGCTATTTAATTTTTTAATTTATGGTTAGACTAAAGTCTCAAACAAATTTTATAAAAATATCTGGGGATAAATTTTTATGCTTAAACCAAGCTTACTTGCTTTAGCAGTAACAAGTGTGTGCTCTACGGCACTTATGCTACCAACTTTTGCTGTCGCTCAAGAAGAAACAGCCAAAACAGAAAAGTCACTCGAAATTATTGAAATAACTGCAACACGACGCAGTGGTTCGGTTCAAGATGCACCGCTAAATATTACAGCGCTTGATGCAGACATTATGAAAAACCAAAATGTAAGTGAGTTGGCTGATGTAGCACGTTGGGTGCCTGGTTTAACTATTACAGATCAAGGTGGCCGCGCAGGCTCACCAATCATTGTTCGTGGTTTAAATACCAATTCATCTGGCCCGTCTTCTGATGGTGGTACTGTTGCTACTTATATTAATGAAATTCCTGTTTCTATCGATATGCGCCTTGTTGATGTAGACCGCGTTGAAGTATTAATTGGCCCGCAAGGTACATTATATGGCGCAGGCACTTTAGGTGGCGCCATTCGCTACATTCTAAAAGAGCCAGAACTAGATTTTACGTCGGTTGAAGTATACGGCGATATGTTTCAAACCCAACAAAGTGACTCGATTGGTGGCGAAGGTGGTTTTATCGTCAATATTCCACTTATTGAAGATGAGTTAGCTGTACGTGCAAGTTTAAATTTATATGAAGACCCAGGCTTTATTGATTATGCATACACCGTTGAAGAACCCGGCGTATCATTACCCGATCCTGATTGGAGCGACAGTGGGGCAATTGACGATAACTTAAAAAATGTAAAAGATGCCAATGGTGAAAGCACCCAAACAGGTCGTATTTCAGTACGTTGGAAGCCCAACAATGACTTTGAAGGTACCTTAAATTACTTCTATCAGAAGCAAGAAAGTGAAGGCCGTTCAATTGTGCATTACAATAGCTTAAACGATGAGAACGGTTTAAGTGATGTTATTGGTAAGTATGAGTCAGCTTATCGCTACGAAGAGCCACGTGAAAAAGAAGACCAACTTTTAAGCCTAGAATTAAAAGCCGACTTAGGCTTTGCTGAGCTAGTTTCAGCTACAGGTATTTCACATTTTGAAGCTGATGGTCAGCGTGATCAAACCGATTTATTAATACGTTTAGATTATGGATACGAAGAGTTTCCGTCATTTTCTGCATTCACTCGTGAAATAGAAGAAGTAGATACCTTTACGCAAGAGCTAAGATTAGTATCTCAAAGTGACAGTCGTATCAATTGGATTGTCGGTGCGTTTTATAACAAGTACGAATCAGATGCTTCAAGTGAAGAGTTTACACCTGGATTTGGTGACTGGGCGGTAGATAACTTTGGTGCTGATCAGTCTCGTCCTGATGAATTAGAATACTATTCAGTAGATCGTACAACAATTACCGAATCAGCTATATTTGGTGAAGTAGGTTACCAAGTAACTGAAAAGCTTGATATAACAGTTGGTGCACGACTATACCAATACGATGTAGAGTCTGAATCTGCAGTCGATTTTCCATTGTTTAATACATTGTTTGGCGGCGCAGGACCTGAGGATATCACCCTTGCTTTTGAACAAAACGAAGCAGACGATAACGGTAACTTATTTAAGTTTAATGCTAAATACCAATTTACAGACTCAGTAATGGGTTATGCCACTATCAGTGAAGGCTTTAGAATAGGTGGTTCAAATGGCTTAGCACCGTGTCCAGATCCATTACCAGCAAACCAAGCCGGTTGTGGTCAACCTGAAGAGATGCTTTACGATGCTGATACCACAACGAACTACGAGCTTGGCTTTAAAAGCACATGGTTAAGAAGTCGTTTACACTTTAACGCCGCTATCTTTAATGTAGATTGGGATAATGCACAAGTTGCAGGAGCAACAGAAGTAGGACAACTTCCTTATATCTCAAATGCGGGCACGGCAAATGCCAAAGGGTTAGAGTTATCAAGTCGTGCGGTATTATCAGACTCGTTTTCAGCTTATGCGACGTATGCTTACACTAAAGCTGAGCTAACATCAGATGCACCATTCTTATTTAACTCAGATGGCACAGATGGCGCTGTATCAGGCGATAGATTACCAGGCTCTCCCGAGCATCAGTTCTCGTTAGGGCTAAACTATCAAACGGATGTATTTAACGATAAAACCCTTGATATTAACTACGGTTTAACAGCTCAAAGCGATATTATTTCGACTGTTGGCTTACATGATGATGGCGAATCAATTCCAGGCTATAGCTTAAGCAATATATCTGCAAAACTAACTGCTGACGAATGGTCTACAACATTGTATGTTAATAACTTATTTAACAAATATGCGGTCACTTCAGTACGCCGCTCAGATGCAGACATTACAACGGCTAACGGCGCAGAAATACAGCGTAACTATGGTCATTACATAAATAAACCTCTCACTGTCGGTGTTAAATTTAACTATAAATTTGAAATATAACGACCGTTATATTTTATTTAAAAGGCTCAAATTAATTTGAGCCTTTTTATTATCAGGTTAAAATACACTCCTAACATAATCATTATAAATAATATGCAGCCAGATCTTACACAACTCCATCAAAGTGCGATTAAATTTTTAAACCAAGGTAAAATAGAGCAAGCCCATAGTGCTCTAGTGAACTTAGTGACAAACAAACCTGACTTTGCTGATGGTTACTTTTTACTGGCGATGGTTAATTTACGAGTTGGGCAAATATTTAAAGCCATTAAACTCATAGAAAAAGCACTTATGCTTGGCCAAAGTATTGAATACAGTGCACAATTGGCAAAGTGTTATGCCTTAACGGGAGAACTGACTAAAGCAAAAAATACCGCCCTTGCTATCAATGTTAAATCTATAAAAAAACCGCTTGATGCGGATACTTTAGGCGTAGCACTCACTCAAGCAGGCCTACACAAAGAGGCTCTTAGTTATTTTAATTGTGCTATCACATTGGCTAAATCTATTAATAAACCGCAACCACAGTTTTATTATAACTATGGAGTTAGTGCAAAGTTTTTAGGCTTATTTGATAACGCACAAGATGCATTTGAAAGTGCAATAACACTTAACCCACTTCATCATCAAAGTCACTTTGCGTTGAGTGATTTAACCAAAGTAACAAAACATAATAATCATATCCCGCGGTTAAAATACGTATTTGAGCAAGTAACACACCCCGATGAAAAACTTCATATCGGCCATGCCCTCGCAAAAGAGTATCAAGATATTGGGGAATTTGGGCATGCATTTAACAGCCTACAACAAGGCAAAGCAGCAAAAAAAGCAAGTAAGCCATTTGATCATCACAGTTCAACCGAATTATTTGCGCATATTACTCAATTAAGTAATCAAAACACGAACGTAACCGTAGAAGGGAATTTAACAAAAGAACCCATCTTTGTTTTAGGTATGCCTCGCTCTGGCACCACTCTTATTGAACGTATTTTATCAAGCCATAGCGATGTACAATCGGCCGGAGAACTCCAAGATTTTGGCCTAAGTGTTAAAAAGTTAAGCCAAACACACACACCTCACGTGCTCGATACACAAACACTCACTAAAGCATATGACATTGATTTTAAAGAACTTGGTACCACATATTTAAATGCAACTCGGGTAACAACCGGCAGTCATAAACACTTTATTGATAAACTACCGTTTAACTTTTTTTATATCGACTTAATTACTAAAGCACTCCCAAACGCTAAAATAATTTGTATGTTACGCGACCCAATGGATACCTGTATTGGTAACTATCGTCAGTTATTTACTATAAATAACCCCTACTATGCCTACTCACTCGATTTACTCGACACGGCTAAATTTTACAATCGTTTTTATAAGCTAATGCAACACTTTAGTGCGATACATACCCATATAAAAATAATGCATTACGAAGAGTTAGTGAACAACCCAGAGCAAAAAATCAAAGAGCTAGTGAGTTTTTGTGATTTACAGTGGCAACCGCAATGTATTGATTTTCATTTAAATACCGCACCCGTATCAACTGCAAGTAAAGTACAGGTGCGCCAACCTCTTAATAATAAAGCGATTGGTCGCTGGAAAGCATTTAAACCGTACACCGACGAAGCACATGCTTACTTATGCTCTAAAGGGGTATATAAATAGTACGATAAAATGGTTGGTTTTTAGAAGTAACCGATTAAATATGATCATTCGGTTATAAAATAAGCTAGGTAAAACGCACTTCACTCATATATGTATTTTTAGTATTTACTTTTATTAAGCTAATGTCGGTTAACACTATCAACTCAGTATTATCATCGGGTAAACTTATTTTAAGACACTCAATGCGCTGTGAGTTTCGTGCTGTATCTAAAGCTATCCCTGTTATACAGCGTCCATTTAATAAATACACCGATACACAAAAGTGCTTCATGCAAAGTAATTCAATACTATCGTAAAGCTGACACGTAATCATAAAACCCCTTTATTTATAATTAAACACCTTATTTAATCTACATAGTATCAAAGCATGTAATTGTTAGGTTAAATCAACCTTAGAAACCGAAAATTAGTCATTGTGTAAAATATATTTAATGAGCGATAAAACTAAACACCGAGCAACTACGTATTACTAGCATTAACTCACAAGGGTAAATTTACATGTTCTCACTATTTAAAAAAGATCCAATTAAGAAATTAGATAAACAATATTTTGCTAAATTAGAGCAAGCAATGCAGGCACAACGAAAAGGCGATATGAAATTGTTTGCAATGATCACCGCCGAAGCAGAAAAAATTAAAGATAAAATTACCGAGCTACAAAATAAGCAAAGCTAATAATGCTGTGTACTTTTTTACTCCTGCCAATTAAAGCTAAATAAAAGAAATATGTCGGTATTAACCCACCTATATTAGTTTTTAGATCTGATTTATTGCTAGTAATTGTCAGGTGTAAGCATAATTTGGCTAATGCGAAGCTAGGTTGTTGCTAACCAGATACCGACAACCATCATTAAACTGCCAGCAATTCGATTCATCCAAATAATATTATTGCCCCGGCTCAAAAAATGCTTTAGCGTTTTTCCGCCGCTGGCATAAACCAACATACATAAAAATTCGCTCAACATGATAACAACCACCAGCATAGACAGCTGCGGTGCAACGGCATAATTAATATTGATAAACGGCGGTAGTAGAGAGATCATAAACGCCCACCCTTTTGGATTTGCAATGGCAGTAACAAAGCCTTGAGATAATAGTGAATACTTGCTTACATTTTTTGAATCTTGGTTTTCAACCGCTAAACTTCCTTTATCACGGTACATATTAATGCCAATATAAATTAAATAGGCACCACCCAAATATTTTAAAATAGTAAAAATATCTGGATAATTAAGCATAACACTCGCCACACCTAAAACAGCAGCAAACGCCACGCAAGCAACACCACATACTTCACCTAGCATCATCCATAAAGTACGACGCACACCAATACTCATCCCTAATGTCATGGCCAACGTCATACACATGCCGGGTGTGATCGACACAATAAAAAAGGTAGGAATAAAAACGGCTAGTGCTGTTACATCTATCATTAACTCACTCTTAAATTAAAATTAGCAGTACAGATCCTGTAAGCGCAGCATACATACGCTCACTTTGCACGGGTAAAGTGCGGTGAGATTAAGCGTGGTCTTCTGCTTTCACAGTCCTGTACTGACGTTATGGTGTCGAGACCACCGCCTCAGTTTGAGCTGGATTACCAGTATTTAATAAATACTTATCTAGCCATTACTCTTGCTCCCAAAGCACATGTAATAAACTCTTACGAGCTCGGTAACCATGCGCCTCATAAGGTAGCATTACTAATCGTGCTTCTTTACCTAGCCCTTTTAATGCGGCGTACATACGCTCACTTTGCATGGGGAAAGTGCTGTGAGATTAAGAGTGGGTCTTGTTCCCTCCTTAAAATGCCTTAGTTCACAGGGGTTTCTGCCTCTATAACTTTCGTTCCAGCTTGCACTTCATCAGTCAACAAGTACTTATTTAACCACTGCTCTTGTTCCCAAAGCACATGTAATAAGCTCTTACGAGCTCGGTAACCATGCGCCTCATAAGGTAGCATCACTAATCGTGCTTCTTTACCTAGCCCTTTTAATGCAGCATACATACGCTCACTTTGCATGGGGAAAGTACCTGAATTAGGGTCTTCTTGACCATGGATCATTAACATCGGTTCGTTAATTTTCTCGGCATGAAAAAATGGTGACATATTGGCATATACATCTTGCGCTTGCCAAAAATCACGTTCTTCCCCCTGAAACCCGAACGGAGTTAAAGTACGATTATAAGCTCCACTTCGAGCAATACCGGTTTTAAATAAATCACTATGAGCCAATAAATTAGCGACCATAAAGGCGCCGTATGAATGCCCTGCAATAGCAATTTTATTTTTATCAGCAATGCCTTTGTTAACTAACACATCAACCGCCGCTTGTGCACTGGCAACCAATTGTGTTCTAAAGTTATCATTTGGCTGCGCTTCATCAATGCCTACAATTGGCATTTTAGGATCGTCAAACACGGCAATCCCTTTAGCTAAGTATGGCATTGGCCCCCAGTAACCAATATACGTAAATTCATAAGGCGACTCTCGTACCTGAGAGGCAACCGCTTTATCTTTATATTCAAGTGGATAAGCCCACATTAAAACCGGTAAAGGCCCTTGTGTTTTATCATAACCGGGTGGCAAATAAAGCGTACCCGAAAGCTCAACATCGTCGTTGCGTTTATAACGTAACAACTCTTTTTTAACTCCTTTGAAAGCAGGATAAGGATGCTCAAAGTTAGTTAACTGAGTAAGGTTGTCATCATCTAAATCTCGTATAAAGAAGTTAGGTTGCTCTGTTTTAGACTCTCGAATAGTAATAAAACGCTCACCATCATCATCTAATAAAGCGCGCACACGCTCATAATATGGAGCCTGTGATTGCCATACTCGTTTAGTACTATTTGTTTTAACATCGTAGCGGTCTAAAAATGGGATATTCCCCTTTTCAGAAGCACCGTTTCCACGTAAGTAAATATAACGGTCACCAACAATTTTTATTACATTGGCACCTAAATCATTGCGCTCATATATCACATCACCAGGGTTGTTATAGGCATCATTATAACTACGCTCAGAAAATAGAATGCGGTTTTTATCGGCATAACGAGGATTAATAATAAAAGTGCGAACTTGCCTATCGCTAAAGCGCCAATCAGTTAACATCGCAACTTGATCATTGCCCCACTCTATACCTGCATAACGGCGCTCTACTTTAGCAAATAATTTGGGTTCACGCTTAAAAGGAGCACGTAAGCTATATAAGTAATCGTGATATGGCACATCGGTTTTCATATCACCGTTATCTTGTGCTTGTGCCCAAATAACTTCAGCCCCTTTATCTGCTCGCCATTCAAATTTTCGCGCTCCAGTGCGAACACTGTCATAACCTTGTGGGATATTATCGCCAAGGGGTTGTTTAGCTAGTTGCGCTAATACATGTCCACGCATCCCAAGCACTTGCCATGTTGTGGCAAAACGTGAGTACGGTACTTGATAAGAAAAAGGCTCATTAATAGTCGCGACTAATATATTGTTTGAATCAGGAGAAATCGAGAACGATTTATATAACCCTGCCCGACCAATTTGTTGGGTATTACCATCTAAAGTAATAAAGGCCAGTTGACCTTGCCCATAAAACTTAAATTGTGCTTCATCAAATGGACTGGTTAACAAGTTTTGATAAGTCCGTGCAGGTGCTTTTTCACCGGTGCTTTGTTGAATGACTGGAACAACATTTTGGCTATTATTGATTAGTTTTGGCTTATTTATATTAACCGCTAAATTAGCAATAATCGCGCTACTATCAGGTAACCACTTATAAGGATTTGCACTTAACACCGAGTTTAATGGTGTTGGGCTTAATTGCTGCGCTTGTTTGGTATTTACATTATAAAGCCACAAATTAGCAGACTTTTTTTGCTCAACAACAAACGCTAAATACTGGCTATCGGGTGAAAAACGCGGTGAACGGATAATCCCATCTGGTAAATTATTTATATTAAACACGGTACCAGTTTCTACGTGTTTTATTTGAATTGCACTGTATTTTGCACTTACGCGAGAGCGAGAAAAGTTAACTGGATTTAGCTTAATTCCCGCTAATTTTAATTCACTTTTTGCTAATTCATCTAACGACACAACACGCTTGCGCTCAAAAAGTGCGAGCCATTGCCCATTACTCGACAAAGCGCTTCTAGGTGCTAATTTTGCATCAACTAATGCTGCTAATTCAGCAGATGGGGTTTGATAGCCTTGTTCGGCATAACTACTAGGTAACAATATAAAAGTACATAGCAAGGCAATACATAGCCGAAAAGCGTTCATATTTTATCCTTTTTTAATTATGTTTGGTTAACCTGTGTATATAACCATGTTTTACACAAGCGATAAAGTTTTTAGGGTGTATTACCTTATTTTTTAAGCTAAAATATGGCCACAATAAAATAGGTTATATATCGTTTTTTAAAACATACAGCCGATTGCAGTTGGGCAGTAATATTGCAAAACATTAATTTAGTTATGATATTAATGAGCATATAATTATTTTATCGGTACACGGTACAACTAACCGACTGGCCACATCTGAAACAACACCGACTAATGTCACCTTACAATCAAAAGAGTTTTATAATGAAAAAAGTTCTGGTCATTGGCTATGTTTGGCCTGAGCCAAATTCTTCTGCTGCCGGCACACATATGTTGTCGTTGCTCAACGCCTTTAAAGCACAAGATTGGCAAGTAGAGTTTGCCACACCAGCTCAACGTACTGAGCATATGGTAAACCTTGATGACTATGGCATTACGAGCCAAAGTATTGCGCTAAATTGCGAAACCTTCGATAGTTATGTGCAAGCATACAACCCCGATATCGTTATGTTTGACCGTTTTATGATGGAAGAGCAATTTGGCTGGCGCGTTGATAAATACTGCCCCAATGCAATAAAGATACTCGATACTGAAGACTTACAATGTTTGCGTAATGCGCGCCACGAGGCACATAAAGCAAACCGTAGTTTTAATCACAGCGACTTACATTCAGATATCGCAAAGCGCGAAATAGCGGCCATACTGCGTTGCGATTTAAGCTTAATTATTTCAAGCTTTGAAATGAACTTACTCAGCGAAGTATTTAACGTTGATGCTGGTATTTTGCACCACTTACCTTTTATGGTCGATTTAGCAGCTCTACCCAGTTGTACTCACCAGTACGAACAACGCCAACATTTTATGACTATTGGTAATTTTAGGCATGCTCCAAACTGGGATGCGGTACTTTATTTACAAAAAATTTGGCCATTGATTCGTAAACAATTACCTAAGGCTGAGTTACATATTTATGGCTCGTACCCGCCTCCAAAAGCCACGGCGCTTAACAATCCCAAAACCGGTTTTTTAATTAAAGGCTGGGCTGATGACGCTTATACGGTGATGCAAAATGCACGTGTGTGTTTAGCTCCACTGCGTTTTGGTGCGGGTATTAAAGGCAAACTTCTCGATGCTATGATCATGCAAACCCCCAGTGTGACAACCGCTATTGGTAGCGAAGGCATGCACAACTCATTACCATGGCCGGGGGTAATCGCAAACAATGAGCAAGCAATTGCTGATGCCGCTGTTGCACTTTATAACAATAAAGAGCAATTTAATACGGCACAAAATAACGCAACTCAAATATTAAATTCGCAATACGACAAAGCAAAATTAAGCGCTGCACTGATTGAAAAAATCACCGCCATTGACACGAATTTAACCGCGCATAGAGAGTCTAATTTCACAGGACAAATGCTCAAACATCATACGATGCGCAGTACGCAATATATGGCGCAATGGATTGCAGAAAAAAATAAGAATTAAACCGAAAATAATCCTAGACAAGTATGAAATTGTGTTTAAAATCCCGCCACAAAGCGGGTAGTTTAATCTGTATTGCCTACATTATTAGTTATTTTATTTTAGACTTGGTTTATAAACGATTTGAAAAGTGCAACGTTTACAGAAAAGCGAAAATTTATTGTTAAATTAGGCAAGATGCTTCATAAATATGGCACGCCAGCCTATCGCTTAGAAGCTCACTTAGACGAAGTGGCCACTTATTTGGGACTGAAATCCTCATTTGTGATGTCTCCAACATCGATGACTTTTGTTATTTGGACTGATGGCCATGAAGATGAATATACCCATGTAGCTCGTGTAGACCCTGGCGAGCACGATCTTGGCGCTTTATCCGATACCGATGCATTAGTTAATAGTATGCTGCTTGACGATTTAAGCGTGCAAGAAGTAGATGAGCAATTAGATGCCATTTATAATATGCCAAACCCTTATAATAAAGTAATAACAGGTATTGCTTTTGCCACCTCGGGGGGAGCATTTGCCATGCTTATGGGGACCAGTTGGCACGATGTAATTTGGTCGGCTTTACTGACATTTATTGTGTACCTATTTGTAATGTGGTCTGCTCGCTCAAAACGAGTTGCTCATATGTTAGAACCCTTAGTAGCAATAGTTTCAGCCGTACTCGCTTGTGCAATCAGCATTTATATCAGCCCCGAAATAAATATTAGATTAGTGGTGCTGTCGGCCATTATTGTATTTATACCCGGACTTGCTCTAGCGCTTGGCTTAGCCGAATTATCTGCACGACATTTGGTATCGGGAACGGCACGCGTAATGGACTCACTGATGTTGTTGTTTAAATTATACTTCGGTGCATTTATAGGGATAGGTATTGGACTTGCAATGTTTGGTCAAGCCGATTTTATACAGCCCGAACCCCTGCCCAAATGGACTGCTTGGTTAGCTATATTTATGTTATGTAGTAGTCTTGTTGTCATTTTTAGAACCAAATTTAAACATGCGGGTTGGTCTATTGCGTCTGGATTTATCGCTTACGGTACCAGTATTGGTTCGGCTATGTATTTAGATTATACCTTAGGTACCTTTGTTGGTGCGCTCTCGGTAGGTATATTTAGTAATTTATTTAATCGTATTGTTAATGCTCCTGCATCCATTGTTGCTATGCAAGGGTTAATTGTATTAGTACCTGGAAGCAAAACTTATATAGGGCTCAATTCGCTTATAGAAGGCCAAGACTTTGTGCACGCTGAACATATTGGTCAACAAACATTTTTAATTTTTATGTCGTTAGTCGCAGGTCTTATTTTTGCCAATGTGGCTTTACCGCCGAAAAAAAGCTTATAAGCGTGCCTTTTAATCGTTAGTAAACTCCCCCTGTTTAATCGGTGTTTTTTTATTCACATTATCAGGGGCATCAATAGGAATACTAATATGGACAAGTGTTCCTTTGCTTTTCTCGCTAGTGAGCTTAATGCTGCCTCCTAATAAGTTAGTGACTATGTTATGCACAATATGAAGGCCTAAACCACAGCCCCCTCCAGCGCCGGGGGTGGTCGTAAAAAAAGGGTCAAATATTTTATTTAAATGGCCTTTATCAATCCCTTCACCATTATCTTGAAAAACAATATCAGCGTGATTACCATCGGCTGTAACACTGACTCTGATAACCCCTGATTGTGTTTTGGCAAAACCGTGATGTACGGCATTGTGATACAGATGATTCACTACTTGAATGAGCTCTTGCGGGTATGATTCAACTAAAAGGGTGTTGTCGCTGTTAAATTCATATTTAATATCCCTTCGCTCTGACTTTTGATTTAGCACTAAGATTTTGGCACCTACTACTTTAACAATATCAAATTTCTCACGTTTGGCTGATATATGATCAACGGCTACTTGTTTAAACTCTTCAACTAATGTGATTGCTCTTTGAGTGGCTGATAATAATAACACCATTGATTCATCAAAATGCTTCTCGAATTTAAATACATCAGATTTACTTAAGGTATTTTTCAATAAGTTTTCAAAAAACGTTGTAATCCCTTCATGCATCGATGTTGTTATTGTGATGCACACTCCTAATGGCGTATTTACTTCATGGGCAACCCCTGCAACTAATGCATTAAGCGACGTTACTTTTTCTGTTAATGCCTGCTTCTCTTGATTAATTAATTTCTCTTGGGTAAGTTGTAAATCAGCCAGAGCTTTATTTGCTTTATCTCTTTGTTTAATTAATTCTTTTTCCCTTTTAAAATCTAATTTGCGTAATTCATCAAGCTCTATTAATTCTCGCTGAAAACCAAGAATATGCTCTACGATACTGCCTAACTCATCATCTTTATTATAACTATCAAGCGTTTTTATATTTCTCTGACCTGCTCGAAGAGAAGCAATTGCTGTGGTCACAAATTTTATAGGGGTAAAAACACGTTGATGCGCATACGCAAAAGTAAGCAGTAATAATGAACAAATGATTAAAGATAATAAAATAATGATTAGTAAGGTCATAATCGCTTTATTATTTAATGTATTCACAGAGTTTTTTACTGTTTCTCTTCCCTCATAAGCCAATGCATCTAATAATGTATCGGTGTAATAAAACGTAGTTTGCTCTAATTCGTTAACGGCCTTTAATGCCATCGCTTTGCTGCGAGGGTCGTATTGTAAAAATATACTTTCACCTTGCTGTATTAACTTTTTAAACAAGGTTTCAATTTCCGCTACCTTATTGATGTTATATTCTTTTCCACTAATATCTTTTAATTGATTTAAATATAGTTGAAAGTCTTTATTGTGACTTTCAAAGCTTGCCTTGGCTTGGGTATCTCCTAATACAAAACGATTTAAGTCATTGGTTATATCGCCCGCTATATCAACCAATTTTAAATAATACCTGATAACCGATAAATGAGTTTTCAACATGTCATTATTTAAGCTTGTTTGTGCGACTTCGATTTCCTGAGCAGTAAATTCATCTAAACTATGCTCTAAAGGCTGAGCGACACTGGTAATTAAAGATGTAATATCATTAATTGCTTGCTGCTCATCTACAGGGGAATATATGTTAAATACTGAGTTTTTAGCGGTGCTATGAAATTTTTCAACTAATGTATCTATTTCAGTCAGCGCTTTATGATGCTGTGTTTGGTGTGGTATTTTATCGCGATAAAGACCAAGCTCATTATAGTTTGTATTATAACGCTCAGTGACTTCACTTTCACCAAGCAAATACTCTAATAAGTTCCCATTCATGTGTACTAATTCTTCAAACATCAATAAAGCGTTTATTGAAAATGGTAAATCGTTTTCTACGATTCTTTCAGAGGTGCTTTTTATTTGATAACTTAAAAAACCGATAATAAGTGTAAATACAATGACCATGAATCCACTTAGCATTAATACTAAACGTAGTCTGTTCGCTAAAGAATTTGTTTGCATTTGCAACTCTAAAAATGTGTACCTATTTTAGAATGTAGTCGATTTTTATGAAAACAAAATACAAATGACGTATTTTATTTAACTACTTTGTCAGTGAAGTGCATCACGTATGCAAAAGTTATGATGAAGAGAATGATGAAAAACTAAAGCAGAATAATAATATAGGTAAACACACAAAGGTGCATTTACCTACAATGTTAATGTCGTTACACAGTATATTTAACGTCTTGATCACGTAAAATGTAAAGTGCAAAACACGCAGCCCACATAGGCCATGCAGTAAAGAATAATAAGTTATTAAAACCATCGATATACTGGTTGTATGACGAAAGTGTAGATAAACCATGCATAACAAAGATAATGCCGTAAGTAATACGCTTTTTAATACCCGCAACAAATGCTAATACTAAAATTAATTGCAGCGCACCTAATACATAAGCCACGATATCTGTAGAACCACTGATCCCATAAAAATGCTCAAAAATACGCGCACTATGACCTGGGTTTACAAACTTATCGAATGTCCACATTACCATTACAATAAATACACTGATACGTAGAGATAATAGTGACCACTGAAGGCGGTTTTGTACATCTGAGCTAATCGGGGTTGTCATTAACATTCCTTAAAATAAAAATAAATAAACTTTCATAGTAGCTAGACCGTATAAATAAATATTTATTTCATCTAAATTTTTATTTTTGTTAAACACGCTTTTTTATTGCCCGTTTTAAACTAAAGTCTATTAATTAGTGATATTAAATAAGTAAAAACAATAATCGCGATATTTAAGTACAATAAGTTAATTAAACGTGAAATAAATATACAAGCACTTCGGTCTACCTAGCCGATTTAATTAAAACTGCAGTGAGAAACTTTTGAAACAAACATATTTGGCAATTGCATTAGCAACGACTTTAAGCACACCGACCATCACGAGCGCAGCTCAAGCACCAAACAACAATAAAAATAATAATATTGAACGAATTGAGGTTGCTGGCCAAGTCGTTACATCACAAGGACTCTCTGTTAAAGATGCCACAGTAAGTGGACCATTTGGCGATAATTTAGCACTACAAGATATTGCCCGCTCTGTCACACCAATTTCTAGCGAATTAATAGAACAACTTAATATTACAACCTTACAAGATGTCCTTGCTGTGAGCCCTAACACCTATTCAGCAAGTGGCTTTGGAGCGCCCAGCTTACCGACTATTCGTGGACAGTTGGGGGAATTATTTCAAGATGGTACACGCCGCCAAGCAGGTAACAATGGCTTTGGTGTGCCTTTATCGTTTAACTCAATAGAACAAATAGATGTGGTAAAAGGTGCTCCTCCGGTATTATTTGGTTCGAGCCAGCGTAATGGCGGCTTTGTAAATTTACATTCAAAGCAGGCTTCGACAACACAAAATAAAGGCAAAGTAAGTGCCTCAGCTGGCAGCTGGGATAATTACACTGTACTGGCAGATTACAATAACGTAATACAAAAAGATAAAGCGGGTTTACGTGTAAGCTTAGAGCATGTAGATAATGGAAGTTTTTATGATTATTCGGCCACTAAAAGCGATAGTTTATATGCAGCACTGCGTATTTTACCTGATGATAAAAGTAGCTGGGATATAAATTTTGAGCTGTATCAAGTTGAATTTACAGATAATGCGGGTATTAACCGCCCAACGCAAGCACTCATAGACGATGGCCTTTATATTACGGGCCAAGGTGTACAAGCTAATGGCAGTACGGTACCAGCTGCAGGCTCTATTGTCTCACCAACCGGTTTAGTCGAAATCGACCGTAGTACCGTATTAACCGATCCAGATAACATAAACGAAGCAACAACGTACTTATTGCACAGTATTTATAAACGCGAGTTAAGTGATAAAGCGTCGCTTAAAAACATTACGTATTTTCAACATTTACAACGAGAAGAAATAGCACAAAACAGTTTTGTAGAAATTATAGATGGTGCCGATACTGCGCAAAATCGTACCGAATTGAGCTATCAATATAACAACAATCAACACACCATTTTTGCTTTTGATGTTCGCTACAACAAAGTGCTTGGGTACAGCCAATTTACAACAGAAGCTGATTTACCTATCGACTTAACGGGTCCAATTAGTAATCGTCGTATTGCCCTTACTGATGCACAAAAAGCACGCTTAGTTGAGTTAACACCAGGTGTATTTGTATCTCCTGGCGCACAATACGACTTAGATAATGACGGCAACGGCGATTTCAACTTATCAGATACCACCGACTCTCGTTCGTGGCAAACTGGGTTTGCAATTCAGCATGATTCAGATTGGAGTGATGCATTACACACAAGTATCGGGTACCGATTAGATTACTATGATGTCGAAGCACGCGATCCACTTGCCCCACAAGGTATAGAAGCAGCAAGCGACAGTATTAACGATACTCTTCACTCAGGTCAGTTAAGCTTCAATTATCAAGTTAACACTGATTTTACCGCTTATGGCGCAGCCAGCTATAACGAAGCCACTTCAAATAGCATGGCAGGAGGTACGGCTTTAAGTAGTGACAACACCATTAGCGAACAAAATTTCGCCACCGAAAATACGTTAGTTGAATTTGGTGTTAAATACGCCCCCAGTGATAATGACTGGTATGCCGATGGCGCTATTTTTAGCCAACGTCGTAGCTTACGCAACCGTGATGGAAGTAATACAGGTATTCGTACAACAGGATTTGAAAGCCAAGTTTTTTATGATGCTTATCCATATTGGCTATCACTTGGCTATAGTTATATAGATGCTCGTTACGATAACTCTGCAAGTAGCCAAGATTCAGCGCAAGTAATTGATGCATTTGATGACTCTCGTGCGGACATTGTCGTTGGTACGAGTATCGGTGCACCAAGTTTTACTGCTTTTGCACCATCGAACCGTCAAGTACAAGGTATTCCAGAGCAATCTTTTAGTATTAATGGCAATTATTCAATTAATACGAAATGGCAAGCGGGTTTCTCAGGTCTATATACCAAGAGCTACCCATTAGATTTTTTGGCAACCGTTAAAATACGTGATCAATATACTTTAAACGTAAATACAAGTTACGCATTTACTAATGCAACAAAACTACGCTTAGATATAAATAATGTCACCAATCAAGAAAACTGGCGCCCTGTATTTGAAGGCGGTTACTTTGGCGCAACACTGGCATTTCCTGAGTTGCCAATAAACGCAAAGTTAACCCTTTCGCATAAATTTTAAGATAAGACATAAAAGAGAGAGAACATGATAAAAAAACTTTTACTGGTATTGATTGCAGCAGTGGCTATTGGATTGTTCTTTCACTTTAATTTGCACCAACTCCTCACCCTTGATGGCTTAAAAGGCTCGATGGATCAATTTAGCGAATATAAAGCGCAATCGCCTTTCCTCGTTATTGGCGGGTTCTTTTTGTTATATGTGTTGGTGACTGCTTTATCACTTCCCGGAGCCGCTATTTTAACGCTAGCTGCTGGCGCACTATTTGGTTTAATTGAAGGCTTATTAGTGGCCTCTTTTGCCTCAACCGTTGGTGCAACACTGGCCTTTTTGGTGTCTCGTTATTTACTACGCGACTCTATTAAACAGCGTTTTCCAGAGCGTTTAGCTGCCATTGATGCGGGTGTAGAAAAAGAAGGCGGATTTTACTTATTCACGCTGCGATTAGTGCCTGTATTTCCCTTCTTTTTAATTAACTTATTAATGGGCGTAACCGCCATTAAGTCGTGGACTTTTTATTGGGTAAGCCAAGTCGGTATGATCGCAGGCACTTTTGTGTTTGTTAATGCAGGAACTCAATTGGCTCAAATAGAGAGCTTGTCGGGTATATTATCATTTAATCTAATTTTATCATTTGCTTTATTAGGGGTATTCCCATTAATAGCAAAAGGAATACTAAACATGTTAAAAAAACGTCGTGTATATAAAAATTATACCAAACCTAAAAAATTCGACCGTAATATGATTGTGATCGGCGCGGGTGCTGGTGGGCTTGTAACAAGCTATATTGCAGCAGCTGTAAAAGCAAAAGTAACATTAATCGAAGCCGGTGAAATGGGTGGTGATTGCTTAAATTATGGTTGTGTTCCAAGTAAAGCAGTCATTAAAAGTGCAAAAATTGCAGAGCAAATTCGCCATGGTGAACATTACGGTTTAGAAAATGCAACACCACAGTTTTCATTTAAAAAAGTAATGGCTCGTGTACATCAAGTTATTGCCGATGTTGCACCGCACGACAGTGTTGAGCGTTACACTGATTTAGGCGTTGATGTTGTTAAAGGCTACGGTAAATTAATAGACCCTTGGACAGTTGAAATAAAATTAAACGACGGGGGCACGCAAACCCTTACCGCGCGTACAATTGTTATTGCCACTGGCGCACGTCCATTTGTTCCACCACTACCAGGAATAGAAGAAACAGGTTACGTGACCAGCGACACATTATGGAGTAAATTTGCTGAGCTAGATGAAGCGCCAAAGAAATTAGTTGTCCTAGGTGGCGGCCCTATTGGTAGCGAACTTGCACAAAGTTTTTCACGTTTAGGCTCAAGTGTGACGCAAATTGAAATGAGCGAACGCATTATGATCAAAGAAGACCTCGAAGTGTCTAAATTTGCACATGAGGCGTTAGTTGAAAGTGGCGTAAACATTTTAACTTCTCACCAAGCGCTTCGTTGTGAATCTCGCGACGGTAAAAAATATATTGTTGTAAAACATAACGATACCGAAATAGATATTGAATACGATGAGTTATTATGTGCAGTAGGTAGAAGTGCTCGCTTAAAAGGCTATGGCCTTGAAGAGCTTGGAATTGAAACTAACCGTACAGTTGTGACCAACGAATACCTTGAGACGCTTTACCCTAACATATACGCCGCGGGTGATATTGTTGGCCCATACCAATTTACTCATGTGGCAGCACATCAGGGATGGTACGCCGCGGTTAATGGTTTATTTGGGCATCTTAAAAAGTTTAAAGTAGATTACCGTGTGATCCCGTGGACGACCTTTATTGACCCTGAAGTTGCACGAGTCGGTTTAAATGAACAAGATGCGATTGATAAAGGCATCGATTACGAAATAACCCGCTTTGAGTTTGAAGAGTTAGACCGAGCTATTACCGATAGCGCAACCAAAGGCTTTATTAAAGTAATTACACCTAAAGGCAAAGATAAAATCTTGGGAGTCACGGTGGTCTCTGAGCACGCTGGCGATTTAATTGCTGAGTTTGTACTGGCTATGAAGCATGGTTTAGGCCTTAATAAAATACTAGGTACTATTCATAGTTACCCTACATGGGCCGAAGGTAATAAATATGCTGCCGGCGAGTGGAAACGTGCACACGCACCAGAAACAGTATTAAATTGGTTAGAAAAATACCATGCATGGCGCAGAGGTTAATATGATAAAGCAAATAAAAACAGCCGCTTTGTCGTTAGTTTTGAGTACGATGTTATTAACATCATACTCAAGCTACGCGCGAAGTATTCATACAGCTTGGGATACTTTACTTAAAAATAATGTAGTGAGCATTAACCGTGGCCACAGCACCGAAGTAGATTACGCTGCAATGGGAGACGATCATAAAGCGCTTACTCGTTATTTAAATTCGCTCAGCGCTATTTCAGAAGCTGAATTTAATGATTGGAGCAAACCTAAGCAACTGGCATTTTTAATTAATGCTTACAATGCGTGGACCGTAGAGCTCATTTTGACAAAATATCCAGATCTTGAGTCGATTAAAGATTTAGGCAGCTTTTTTAGTTCACCGTGGAGCAAAGAGTTTATTCCTCTGTTAGGTAAAACACGTAGTTTAGATGAAATTGAGCACGAGCTAATTCGTGGCAGTGGCAAGTACAACGATCCACGCATTCACTTTGCTGTAAATTGTGCCAGTATTGGTTGCCCAGCATTAAGAGAAGAAGCCTATACTGGTGAAAAGCTTGAAGCACAGCTTGATGAACAAACAAAACGTTTTTTATCTGACATGACACGTAATGTAGTGCAGCAAAACGAGTTACAATTATCGTCTATTTTTAAATGGTATGGTGATGACTTTAAAATGGGTTTTAGAGGGGCTAAAAGCCTTAATGAATTTATTTTACAATACCCTAATGCCATTAAATTAATACCCGCACAACAAAAAGCATTAAAAATAGATAAAATGAAAATTAAGTTTTTAGATTATGATTGGAAATTGAATGCCGCAATGTAACGGCAATAAAAAAATGGTGCAATATTGTTTATTTTATATTGCACTGTCTTTTTTTTCGCATTTAACATTTGCCAATATGGCCAATACACAAAAAAGTACTGAGCGCTGGCAACAAATAGAGCATCATGCTCGTCTGCAAACTGTTTATTTTCATGCTTGGGGAGGCGATCCTCAAATAAACTCTTATATTCAATGGGTTGCAAAGCAAGTAAACGAAAAATATCAAATAAATTTAGTCCATGTAAAACTAGCCGATACCAGTGAAGCCGTCAGCCGCGTGCTCGCTGAAAAGGCTGCTGATAATAACACCCAAGGTAGCGTAGATTTAATTTGGATAAATGGAGCTAACTTTGCCACTATGAGTGAGCATTCGCTGCTGCTATCGCAATGGGCTAATTATTTACCAAACTTTAAATACACCGACCCAAACAATAACCCCGCAGTTACTTATGATTTTGGTATCGCTACCAATGGTATGGAATCACCTTGGGGTCAGTCTTCACTGACTTTTTATTACGATAGTGCAACCATTAAAACACCACCGGAAACATTAAACGCTTTATTAAAATGGAGTGAAAATAATCCAGGTAGATTTAGTTACCCTAAGCCTTCGGATTATTTAGGCATGAGCTTTTTAAAATATGCGCTAACCGTATTACATCAGCACAGTAGCGACGAAATAAAAAATCAATTAAACCAGGTTGTTAATGCTAAAACTAAAGATAAAATATTAGCACCTCTTTGGCAGTTTTTAGATACTCTGCACCCTACTCTTTGGCGAAAAGGCAGTCACTTTATGCAAAGTAGTGCACAAATGCGCCGCTTAATAGATGACACTGAATTGAGCTTAGCGTTTACTTTTTCATCGGCAGAAATTCCAGCGGCGGTAGCACGTTATGATTTAATACCCAGTATACGAAGTTATGCCATGGCCGATGGCAGTTTAAGTAACACACATTTTGTGGCGATTCCTTATAATGCAAGCCATGCACCGGGAGCTCAAGTGGTGGCTAACTTTTTATTAAGCCCTGCGGCACAAGCTTACAAGCAACGCCCTGAAGTGTGGGGAGATAAAACGGTATTAATACAACATACATTAGCACCAAAACAACAAGCTTTATTTACTCATCATAATACACACCCCAGTGCACTACCTATTGATGCGATAAAACGAACACTCAATGAACCTCATCCAAGTTGGGTTAAAGCAATACAAATGGGCTGGCAAGCACGCTATGGAGTGAGTCAATGACCGTCGCATCTAAAATAGAGCCATTAGTTTATAAAAGCATTCCACCTTCTCGTTATTCGTGGTTTGCCCGTATTGTGAAACTCAGTCCACAATTATTATTAACGCTATTAATTATTCCAGTACTAGCTGGCTTGGTATTTGTGTTGTTACCGGCTTTTGGTTGGGCTCCGGCACTTGATCAAACACAATTAAGTTTTGACGGCTTTATCGCTATTAGTAATACGCCAGGCATAACACACATGATTGCTTTGAGTATGTTTAGTGGACTGGTTAGTACGTTTATTGCCTTTTTAATTACCATTATGATTTTAGCGGTATTTTTTACCAGTTCATGGTTACACACGATTGAACGTTTACTAAGTCCAATTTTGGTCATTCCCCACGCAGCTGCTGCAATTGCGGTTGGTTTTTTAATTGCGCCATCAGGTATGATTTCGCGCTTAATCTCACCGTGGTTAAGTCAGTGGGAAATGGCGCCCAATGGAATATTTCCTTATGATCCGTACGGTATTAGCATTATTATTGGCTTAACATTAAAAGAGTTACCTTTTTTATTACTAATGGCGCTAGGGGTCTTAGCACAACCTGAATTAGGTAAAAAACTACGCAGCCAACACAAAGTGGCACTTAATTTAGGCTATTGCCCACTGACAGCGTTTTTTAAAGTGGTGTTACCTAGTTTATATCCGTTAATGCGTTTACCTATTCTTGCGGTACTTGCTTATGCCAGCGCAAGCGTAGAAATGCCGCTAATTTTAGGCCCAAACACACCCGCTACGTTAGCCGTTACTATCATGCAATGGTTTAACGATGTTGATTTAAATCTACGAATACAAGCCTCAGCTGGCGCAATATTACAGTTAATAATAACCTGTATATTATTACTTATTTGGCTTGGCGGAGAAAAACTATGCCATGTGTTTTTTCGTGATTCGTTAACCAATGGTGTGCGCGATCATGGGGGCGCTTTTTGGCAAAAAATAACCGTTGTAATCACCACTTTTGTTATTAGCTTTATTTTACTCTCACTGGTGGGGTTAATTTTATGGTCATTTGCAGGGTTTTGGCGTTTTCCAAATGCTTTACCTGAGCAATTTGTATTACTGCATTACACTCAGGCTTTAATGCAAATGGGAGATGCACTTTTTAACACGGTATTTATCGGTATTAGCGCCACGTTTTTAGCAATCGCTATTACGTTACTATGTTTAGAAGCAGAGCAACTTGATAATAAACCTCTTTCTCGCATAACCAGTTTAATCATATACCTTCCTTTACTGGTGCCAAGCATTGCGTTTTTATTTGGTTTAGTGTGGCTACAACAATTAATTGCTCACCAAGCCGCATTTTTTAGTGTGGTATTTAGCCATTTATTATTTGTGCTACCGTATGTATTTCTCTCGCTTGCCAGTAGTTATAGGCGTTTAGACCCACGTTTTTCTCAAGTTGCAGCCAGTTTGGGAGCGCCACCAAGTAAAGTGTTTTTTCAGATAAAACTACCGCAATTATTTGCGCCTATTTTAATTGCGGCAGCACTTGGCTTAGCAATTAGTTTTGGCCAGTATTTGCCTACACTACTCGCTTCTGGTGGCCGTGTTAGTACCATTACGACCGAAGCGGTTGCGTTAGCAAATGGAGCAAGCAGGCGTACCAGTGCAGTTTATGCCATTATACAAATGGTATTGCCATTTATTGGATTTATTATTGCTTGGGTTCTTCCTAAATATTTTTTTAAAAGTGCGCGAGCATAATACAAAGCAGGTTAATGTATGCAGTCTTCTTTACAAATTAAAAACTTACAATTGTTTCGCCAAAAAGAGGAATTACTCAGTTTAAACGAACACGTTAATGGCGGCGATATTTTAACTATTATGGGCCCCTCTGGGAGTGGTAAGTCAAGCTTATTGAATTGGTTAATTGGTACCTTACCCACCGGGTTTAGTGCACGTGGCGAAGTCTTTCTTAATAATAATAATATTAGTGAATTACCTGCCCACCTACGTCACATTGGGGTGTTATACCAAGACCCTTTATTGTTTTCGCACCTCAGTGTTGCTGGCAATATTGCCTTTGCGATGCCAAAGGGAAATAAAAAATTACGGTTAGAGAAAATTGACAACGCGTTAGCCCAAATTGGCTTAGCGGGAATGGCAAACCGTCATCCTGATAACCTCTCTGGTGGTCAGCAAGCTCGCGTTGCGTTACTGCGTATGTTGTTAAGCGAGCCTAAAGCCATTTTACTTGATGAGCCCTTTAGTAAACTCGATGCACAACTAAGAGAAGATACTCGCGAGCTGGTATTCAGTCAGATCCGCACTTATAAACTCCCTGCCATTATGGTAACCCATGATAACAGCGACGCACACGCAGCCAATGGTAAGCTCGTTACTTTAAAAACAGCAGTATAATTTAGAGAAAATAATATGTTAGATAAGTTCATCACCCCCGTCATAAAGCCACTGTTAACGCCTGCGGTTATGTTTTGCCATAAGCGCAATATAACCGCCGACAAAGTCACGCTGGTTGGGTTTTTAGTGGGCGTTTTGGCAGTCCCCTTACTAGCGTTTGAACTTTATCATGCTGCGCTTTTAGTCATTATTTTAAACCGTATTTTAGACGGCTTAGATGGCGCACTTGCCCGCTATGCGAACCAAAGTTCGAGCGCCGGTGGGTTTTTAGACATTACGTTAGATTTTTTATTTTACGCAGCAATTCCGTTAGGATTTATTTTAGCCAACCCGCAGCATAATGCGATTGCAGGCGCCATTTTATTAGCCACATTTATTGGCACAGGTTCAAGCTTTTTAGCATTTGCGATTGCCGCCGAAAAATTTAAACTGGATAAACCACAATTTAATTACAAAAGTTTTTACTATTTAAATGGCCTAGCCGAAGGCACCGAAACCATTGCATTATTTATTGCATTTTGTATATGGCCAGAACATTTTGTTTTACTTGCAAGTATCTTTTCAGTGATATGCGCCTTAACCATATTTACTCGTATTTATGGCGGATATCATACTTTAAAACAACAAGAGCTAAGCATTAAGGATAATAATGAATAACGAGCTGTGGTGGCGACTTGGCTTTTTTGTGGGGATTTTAGCGCTCATGATGATAAGTGAGTATTTAAAACCTGCACGACAATCCCCCGTTAAAGCATCAAAACGTTGGACTGCTAATTTTGGTTTAGTTATTTTAGCTTCGATTACAGCAAGATTAAGTATTCCCATTGGCTTAACCGCCGTCGCCGTTTTTAACCAGCAACACAACATTGGGCTGTTTAATCAAGTAGCGTTACCACCTGTTGCGGTCGTCATTTTAAGCTTATTACTGTTAGATGTATTAATTTATTGGCAGCACAGATTGTTTCATCGCTTACCCATATTATGGCGTTTGCATAAAGTACATCATGGTGATGCTCATGTAGATACCAGTACCGGTTTACGCTTTCACCCAATAGAAATCGTTATTAGCATATTAGTAAAATTAATTGCGATTAGTGCATTAGGGATCCCAGCCATCGCCGTGCTGATTTTTGAAATTGCGTTAAACGGGTTGGCTTTATTTAACCATGCTAATATACGTTTACCCTCGGTAATAGAAAAACCATTACGATTAATCCTCATGACCCAAATTTTACATCGTATACATCACAGCCAAGTGGTTAACGAAACAAACTCTAATTATGGTTTTAGTGTGATTTGGTGGGATAGGTTATTTGGTAGCTACAAAGCCCAAGCCACTAAAAGTGATGAAGATCTAGATATAGGCTTAAAACAGTACCCCGATGAACATGTCAATGCACGCTTACTTGCTTTGTTATTAATGCCTTTTAAAAAGTAATACCTGCGCTTTATTGGTTTATCTAAACTTAATTACAGCTCATTTACACCCCCCCTGTGATGTCAAAACCACGTACATTAGTAAACAGAATGTAATAAAGCGTAATAAATTAGTTGACCAATCCCCTTCCAGACAATATCATTTGTAAGCGCTTACATAACTCACCGAAATATAATGCTGTGTGTTTTTCTTACACTCAACATGTAAGCGCTTACAAAATATATGTTTACAACCACTAAAACTGACAACACTCTTAATTCTGGGGTTCAATTATGAACATAGAAACTAAATACATGACACGACTAATAGCTGCCATTTCGTTAGCTTCGTTAGCGGGTTGTGGTGGCGATTCGGCAACCACATCAAACTTCGAAAACGTAGATGTTAGTGAACCAGTCTCTGACTGGCAATTAGTTTGGAGCGACGAGTTTGACGACGCTAAAATTGACACAAACAAATGGAACTACGAAGTAAACTGTGACGGCGGCGGTAATAACGAAAAACAATGCTATACCGCAAACGAAGAAAATGCATACACTCAAGACGGCGTTTTAAATATTGTCGCGCTTCCTGCACAAGAAGGTGCTGAAAAACCCTATACGTCTGCCCGTATTACCACACGTTACAAAGCCGATTTTACCTATGGTCGTTTTGAAGTACGTGCAAAACTACCTTCAGGACAAGGCAGCTGGCCTGCATTTTGGATGCTACCGACTAACGAAGAATATGGCGGTTGGCCCCGTTCTGGCGAAATTGACATTTTAGAATCAGTGAACTTAAAAGTGACCGATGAGCAAGGGAACGTAGAGTCTGGTGTTTACGGCACACTACATTACGGAAGAGCGTGGCCTGATAATGCGCATACGGGGACTTCCTACGAATTACCCGATGGCATTAACCCAGCCGATGACTTTCACACATATGCCGTTGAATGGCAAGAAGGCGAAATTCGCTGGTACATCGATAATTACCTGTACGCCACTCAACGACAATCTCAGGTTCGTTATAACTCTAAAGACGAAGCTGTTGGCTTAGCGCACCGTGGTTGGTTTGCTGAGTATTATGAGCAAAGCACCGGTGAGTTAGTAACTCATTGGGACAGTGCCCCATTTGATAAAGATTTTTTCTTAATCTTAAACCTCGCTGTTGGTGGTGATTGGCCAGAGAATGTAAATGATTTAGGTGTAGATGCAAGTGCATTTGAAAATGGCCAAGCATTTGAAGTTGATTATGTACGTGCGTACCAATGTGCTTCAAACCCAGATACTGGTAAAGGCTGTGAAACTGTGCGCCCAGGTTACGACAGCTTAGATGATGCATTATTAGAAGGTGAAGCCCCAATACCAAGCGCACCGTCTTCAGGTATCGCAACCCCTTTAACTATTTTTTCTGACGCATTTAATGCAAATTGGCCTGCATGGGATTGCTGTGCAGGTACTACACCTGAAGTGGTTAACGATGATGTTCAAGGCAACGTAGTACAATTTGAACTCAATGATTCACCCACCGTTGTTGGTTTTATTAGCCGTGAAGAATTTATTACCGATGAAAATGGTGCTGCAACGCCATTTGACGCCTCTCCTATGCTAGAAGAAGGCTACGTACGCTTTAAAATGAAAATAACAAGTGCACCTAGCACGCCTGATACTCCATGGTTTATTAAACTAGAAAGCACTGAGGCGTCTTCAGCAGCAGATATGCAACTTTCACAAAGTGTTGAAGGCTTAGTCCCCACTGTCGGTGAATGGCAAACATATACATTTATGCTAGCTGACCTAGAAGAAGCGGGTTTAGATATTAGTGCCATTGATGTATTAATGGTGTTTCCTGAGTGGGGCACTGGTGAAGGCGCTGTATTTTTGTTAGATGATGTTGAGATTACTCAAGATAATCTAACAGCTTCTCCAGAGCTTGTTATTTTTACCGATCAACAAAGTACCGCATGGCCTATGTGGGATTGTTGTGGTGGTTCAACGCCTGTTGAAGCAATGGATGATGAAGAACACGGCATCACTGCTGAGTTCTCAATTGGTGCAACCCCGACCGTTATGGGCTTTATTAGTCGTAGCGATGCCGGTGGTAGTGGTGAAGCTTTTGATGCCAGCGCTATTTTAGACGAAGGCGTTATTCAATTTGATTTAAAACTAACGTCAAGCCCAAGCACGCCTGATGCGATATGGTTATTTAAAGTTGAATCTGACGGTGGCGATACTGCGGTTGAGCTTTCACTTACCGATAGCCAAGAAGGTATTGCACCGAGTGTTGATCAATGGCAAACATATACTTTTACTTTGGCCGATTTAGCAGCTAAAGGCCTTGATGTAAGCGCACTAGATGTCGTTATGATTTTTCCTACATGGGGAACTGGCGAAGGCGCTGTATACCGTGTAGATAATGTAAAAATTTATAACCCCAATGCCACACCGGTTAATAGTGGCGAGCTTAGCGTATTTGCCGATACGTCAGCCGAACAATGGAGCATATGGGATTGCTGCGGTGGTTCTACTCCAACCGAAGAAACCGATGATGATGAGCATGGCACTGTTGCGCAATTTAGTATTGGTGCAACCGCTACTGTTATGGGGTTCTTAGCTGATGAAGACACCTCGTTTGCCGCTTCATCACTATTAACCAATGGTGTAGTACAGTTTGATATGAAATTAGTAAGTGCGCCATCGGATATAGACGCACAATGGTTATTTAAAATTGAATCAATTGATGCTTCAACTGCCGTAGAGCTTACTTTTGATGCAAGTACACAAGGTCAATTACCTACTGTAGGGCAATGGCAAACTTATACCTTCCCACTACAAACATTGTACGACGCTGGCCTAGATATTTCAGCGATTAACGTGATTATGATGTTCCCAACATGGGGGTTAGGAGACGGTGCACTATACCGTATAGATAACGTAGTTATCGCTAACCCATAAGTTAAGTATAAGTTGATTTAAGTGATAGATACTTTATGTATCTATCAGCCTAGAATTTAATAAAGCAGAGCTATTATGAACACATTCAATTTTAAAAAAAGCCCAGTAGCGGCTTGCGTTTCGCTTATTATTACAGCCAGCTCATTAAATGTTGCTTATGCAGCACAAGAGCAAAACACAATTACACAAGATGTAGAAGTAATTCAAGTAAAGGGTATTCGTGGTTCTTTAATCCGTTCAATGGATGTTAAACGTGATGCCGATGGTGTTGTTGATGCCATTTCAGCAGAAGAAATGGGGAAATTTCCAGATACTAACTTAGCCGAATCATTACAGCGCATTACCGGTGTGACTATTAGTCGCTCAAACGGTGAAGGTAGCCAAATAACGGTACGTGGTTTTGGCCCAGAGTTTAACCAAGTAACGTTAAACGGCCGCCAAATGCCTGGCACAGGTAATACGCGTGCTTATAATTTAGAAAATATAGCCTCCGACGGCGTTAGCGAACTAACTGTAATGAAAACAGCGCGTGCCGATGTTTCTAGCGGTGGACTAGGTGCAACAGTCAATATTGCCACGGCAAAGCCTTTAAATAGACCAGGACAACAATTTGTTGTATCGGCAAAAGCCAATCACGATTCATCAAACGAAACCGGCGATAACATAACACCAGAGATCTCTGCTTTGTATTCAAATACATTTGCCGATGATACATTTGGTATTGGCTTTTCATTTTCTCACCAAGAACGTGACTTTCAAAAACAAAGTGCGAGCATTCAAGGTTGGCAAGCTAATGTAGACTTACCAGATCTAGACGAAAGTGCGTACATAGATAATCGTCCGCTTGATAGTGACGGCAACCCTTCTGGTAATTATTATCTACCAAAAGACATGAACTACTCAATTGAAGATGTAGAGCGTGAACGTACCAACGGACAACTTACCTTACAATATGCACCTACCGACAACTTTGTCGCAACCGTAGATTACACGGTTAGTAAAGCGATAACAGGTTCGCAAAGCATCGGTTGGGGTATTTGGAACGATTTTGGTAGCAATATTAATGGCTACGAACTAGATGAAAACGGCACCGCTGTTTACTTAGATTTAAGTGGTAACGATGCATCATTTACTGCCAATAAAAGCACAACCGAAATAAAAGCAGAGTCTATCGGTGTAAACTTAGAGTGGGAAGTAAACGATACCTGGACTGTAGAGCTTGACTATCACGACTCAAGCAACAAAACAGACAACGGTGCAGACAGTGGCTTAGGCAGTGAAGGTCAAGTCATTTTAGGCTCTGATCAGCTTGTAAATAAAATTTACGATTACCGCACTGGCGAAGTACCTCATGCCACTGTAAATTGGCTAAACGGGACCAGTGAATTAAGCCCAGGTGAAATTGATGCAAACTTTAGTCAGTTTATCCATTCACCGGGTGAATCTAACGTTGAGCAATTACAATTACACACCACATGGTACAACGAAAGCTTTGATATTGGCTTAATCGACGTTAAATTTGGTGGCTCACATACTAAGCAAAACACGGGTGGCTACACTGCGTGGAGTGGTTTAGTGGGTGGCGCAGGTTTTAGTCCTTCGTACACAGAAATATTTCCAGATAGCATGTTTACTCGCCATGACACCTCCGGTTTATTAGATCAATTTGCCGGTGGTGGTAGCGATTTACAACCTAGTTATTACTACACTTTTGACTTTGATGAAGCCGTTGCCAGACAAATGGCGTATTTAACGTCTGATGTAACCGGTAACGATGCATTTGCAGCCGACGCTGGTGACATCACATCTGAAAGTTATGTAGAAGAGATAACGAACAGCATTTATGTACAGTCGCGCTGGGAATTTGAAGTACAAGATTACTACATTAAAGTTAATGCGGGTTTACGTTATGAGCAAACCGATGTAACCAGTACTGTTCGTCAAAGTGTAGAGCAACAAGTTAACTGGGTAAGCGCCGGTGAATGGGTGATGCAATATGAAGATGGCGGAGATGACAACTTCTTAGTACAAGAAGCCGACTACGGTGTGTTTTTGCCGTCTATCGATGTCAGTGTTGATTTGACCGACGACGTTGTTGCTCGTGCCTCATGGGGTAAAACCATGGCGCGTTCAACGTTAGGAAATTTAGCGGGTGGTCGTTCACTAACAGGCAGTCCAAAACCAGGTTCGCGTACGGGTAGCCAAGGTAATACTGGATTGTTACCGTTCGAGTCTACAAACTTTGATTTATCGCTTGAATATTATTACGCTGAAGGAAGCTATGCCTCGGTAGGGTATTTCCATAAAAACGTTGATAACTTCATTACCAATGTTATCACCGAAACCACTATCGACGGCTTACACGATATTCTAAACGGACCACGATATTTGCAAGCGGTTAGCGATATTGAAGCGCGAGGCGAGCAAGCAACATCGGATGCTATTTTTGCACAAATGGTCGCCAATGGTGATGCAAATGCAAATGGCTACATTGAGCCAAACAGTGATGATCCCCTCATTACTTGGAATATTACTCAGCCTCAAAACTCAGATACAAAATCAGTTTACGGTCTAGAGCTGGCTTTTCAGCACTTAATTGGTGATACCGGTTTTGGTATTGGCATAAATGGCACAATTGTACGCGGTGATATTGATTTTGATATAGACAGCCTTACGCAACAATCGCCATTAGTCGGCGTAAGTGATTCAGCTAACTTTCAAGGTTTTTACGAGAAAAATGGTTTATCAGTTAAGTTAACGTACGCATGGCGTAGCGATTACCTCATTGGCGTTGGCCAAGCGCAAGGCTCTGCTGATGCGCCACCACAATTTGCTAAAGCCTTTGGCCAATGGGATATGAGCGTAAATTACGATGTAAACGATAATGTCACTGTATTCTTTGAAGGTATAAACCTTAATAACGAAACAGAAGAACATTATGGCCGTTACGAAGAGCAGTTTTTACAAGCTAATCAATATGGTCCGCGCTACGCTATTGGTGCGCGTTACAGCTTTAATTAAACTTATCTTAAGTTAAAAAACCCAGCCGCTCAGCGATTACGAGCGGCTTTTTCATGCCTAGTTTATTCTCATACCTTTTAAACGCGCAATAATGGCCACCTGAGCGTCTATTGGTAATCCTCCCGAAAAATAATAGAAACCACCCTATTAGAGGTATTACTATCTCTTAGTCATAAAATAGATAAAGTAAAACAATTAGTTAAGTCAAAATTGTTTTTTATTGTAAAAGTACACCAAAGCGATGGCGCTCAATACTATTAAAGATAAGCAAAACTCTCCCTTAAGCTAATTAAATCTAATGCCCACTGGTTTTTAACAACAGAAATGGGATTAGTCATATCACTTAATATTTTTAAAGTAAGGTTTGGCTTATCCTTGTTTGTCCAAGTTACATATACGCTGCATGTATTGAATGAAATGATTACCGGTAAGTAGGTTGCTTAATGGCTTTAAGCAACACAAGCTACACTACAATAACATTTTAATCGGTGTCGTCGCTCATACGCTCTTTTCGTTCAAATTCTTCTAGCTCTGCTGCATATATTTCATCTAAAACAGAATCTACATTTGCTTCTTTTTCAACATCATTAAATTGCCCGGTTAATTGGCTATGAGGGGTTAAATTTGCTTCTTCAAACAACGCCCATATTTCTTTGGCGTACTGTGTTTGCTTTAACTGCGGGGCATATTCGCTGTAATAACGGCGCATATTATTAACATCGCGTGCAAACATGGCCTGAGCGCTATTGTTTGCAGCAGCATTAACGGCCTGTGGCAAATCGATAACGACGGGGCCGTTTTCATCCACTAATACGTTAAACTCTGATAAATCACCGTGAATAAGCCCAGCACATAGCATGAGCTTAATATTTTCAATCATCATTGCATGTTGTTTTACTGCTTGTTCAGCACTCATACTGACTTCGCCAAGTTGCGGGGCTACATCACCCTCACTGTCGCATACCAGCTCCATCAACAATACACCATCGATACACCAGTAGGTTTGAGGAACTCTTACACCCACTTTCGCTAAGCGAGATAACGCATCAACTTCGGCATTCTGCCAAATTTCTTCTTCTAATTGTCGGCCATAACTGGAGCGTTTACCCATTGCTCTTGCTTGTCGACCACCGCGCACTTTACGGCCTTCTTGGTATTGCGCAGCTTTTTTAAAGCTACGTTTAACAGCATCTTTGTATACTTTTGCACAGCGCACTTCGCCAGCACAACCAACAACAAAAACATCAGCTTCTTTACCACTCATTAAGCGGCTATATACGGCATCAATTAGTCCATCATCTACAAGGGGTTGTAGGCGTTTAGGTATTTTCATAGTGTTTTGTAAGCATTATTTATAAAGCATTAATAAAAACGTTATACCAATCGTATAAAATAGATATATTGCTAAATTTACGTACTTAATAACACAATAAACGTTGCAAAAAATCGATTTAAAAAATCAGTACTATACATATCAATAACTAGCATAACAGCTTTATAGTTTTAGACCAGCTAAGCTTATATTTCACGATATAAAAACACTTATAAACTGCCCATAACTCGGTTTATTTGTGCATCTACATCGCTCAAATGCCCTTCTTTTAGCCATATAGTTGCGCCTGCTTTACCTGCAATTAAATTGAGCTTGCTATTAATAGGTGTACGCAACCAACTGTGTTCGACAAGTTGATCATTTTGTTCGCTCACTTGGCCATTGAGTACCAGCAATTCAGCACCGCCTTTTGCGGATATTGTCATGGTTGTATCCGCATTAAAGTGCAGTAAGCTTACCGTTTCATAATCATCGTTATATAAGGGCGTCACATAGACACCTTTAAATACACTGTGTTCGGTTTTATCCATCGTGTATGTTTGTAGTTTTACCTCAGTTCTATCATGGGGTTGAAACTGCCATAATTTTACAAATATGGTGCAGCCCAACTTCGATCCAGGCGTGTGTTTTGATTCTGGCGGATTACGTATATAGGAGCCTTTTGCAAAGTCGCCGTGCTCATCTTGAAAGACACCATCGAGTACTAAAAACTCTTCGCCGCCGCTATGGACATGCGCAGAAAAGTGACTACCTGGCGCGTAGCGAACAATACTTGTAGCACGAGCGACTTCAGCGCCGACTCTATCGAGTGCTCGTCTATCTACACCAACCATAGGTGAAGCGACCCACTGTAATTCATTACTATGAACGACAATACGCTGAGTAAAATCGGCGGCTATTTTCATAAAGACTCCTAAATTATTAATTACGCGCTTATGCTATCTCGTTTAGCCATTTTCTCTTGCCATGCCAGTAAATGTGTTAACTGTGAAGGAATCGTAATTTGTGCAAAGCCGGCAAATACTAAACCTGCAAACAAGGTAATATCGGCAATACTAAACTCATTCCCGGCAACAAATTCAGAGCCAGCAAGTACCTCATTAAAGTAAATTAATCCCGCATTCGCTTTATCTTTTTGTGCTTGGCCCCATGTTGCATTTTGATTTGTTTCAAGTTCAGGGCCTAAACCAGCGGTAGCATGATGAAAATATGTGGCAACGGCATCAAGCACCATCGATTCTGCACGCTTTTGCATCATATTGATCACTGCGCGCGATTTAGCACCGACGCCCATTAATGATATACCATCAAACGCAGTATCTATATATTCGGTGATCGCAGTACATTCTGCAATAAAAGTACCGTCATCTAACTCTAAAACAGGCACACCCGCCAGTGGATTTTTTGCTAAAAAAGCCTCTTCTCGGTGCTCACCATTTAATAAATCCACCGCGACAAACTCGACCTTATCAATCGCATTTTTTTCTGCTAACGCAATACGAACTCTTAGTGGATTTGGAAAGTTCTCAACATCATAAATTTTCATAACAGCCTCTTTTTATCATTGTTTAAAATAAACCAGCGCAGACAACCTACCTACTGATAGGTAAGTTATATTATTCTTTAGATATTAAGTCAAATTAAACGTTAGGAAAATTTTTAGTATTTTATATTTGTCAATTAATTCAATGTATTAAAAGTAGGTTTAAAAGGGCTTGTAAATAACTATTGAGTGTCCGATAATTTGTCGGTGTCGTAAGGAAGTAGTCAATGAGCAAAAAAGAAGCATTATTAAAAGCCGCCGAAAGTAAAGTACGCATAGGCGGTTATGGAAACTTTAGTTTTAGAGAACTTGCTAACGAAGTTGGTATTAAAAGCGCAAGTGTGCATTATCACTTCCCAACTAAAGCTGATTTAGGTGCTGCGCTTGCTCATCAATATACAAATTCATTTTTAGCCGCTTTAGGCGATCCTGTTGCAATTAAAGCAAGTGGCAAAAACCCAATCGAGGTTTACAGTCAATTATTTAGAAGTGCACTGATCACCGACAACAAAATGTGTTTATGTGGGTTATTAGGCGCAGAAAGCGATAGTCTTCCTGAACAAGTACGCACTGAAGTGAAGCGATTTTTTAATCAAAATTTAGCATGGTTATGCTCTGCACATGCTGAAAATGGCGATAAAAATCCAGCACAATCAGCTATTGCTACTGTAAGTATTTTAGAAGGGGCGATGATGATCAGTAAATCGCTCGATGATAACAGCTACTTTGAGCAAGTCACTCAAACCCTAAAATAGCTTATGTATGCTTAAAAACTGTCGCGGATTCAAATCTGAAGTGCATAACGTTTAGGCGGCTTTAGCCACCAAGTGATCCTGCATCAATTTTGCAGGCGTTTAAAGTCCAAGTGTCTTCCTCGGACGATTATTAAGTTGCTCAAGTACAGGCATTACTTGCGCTGGTGTTACCACCTTAAAATCAGTGCTCTTCGGCCAATACTGGCGTAGTAATCCATTCGTGTTTTAATTCAATCCGCGCTCCCATGAGTGATAAGGGTGAGTAAAATAAGCAAGAACTCTTTTCCATTGTCAGCCGTGATACTATGAAGCGCTGACCTATATGACCTTAATAGTTCTATCGTCACCGCTGTGACGGCTTCCGCTGTTTTGCCTGCCACCTGAGTTGATACAGTGAATTGGGTGACCCGCTCTATAATGGTAACAAGGGCGCCTCTATGAACTTTACCTATGACGGTATCTATTTCCCAATCTCCTATAAGTCCTTTTTCATCAACTCTTTGTGGACGTTCTTCAATGCTAACACGAGTTTTATTTGCCCTCGGTTTGTTTTACCATGACTGCGCTTGTGATATTTCTTACCGTGTCGGCGTAGATGTAGGTATAACTCAACACCTGCTTTTTTATCTTCCCAGATATACAGATAAATGGATTCATGGCTGACAGACCGTTCACTTTCTTTACGCAACCATCCCTATATTTGTTCAGGACTCCACTTCTCATTAAGCTTCTGGGTAATTAAAGCCATCATTTCAGGTGTCATCTTAAGCGGTTTTCTTACACTTCTTCGGCGAAACAAAGCCCGCTCATGAGCTTGTTTATGTCTGTAACCTCGCTTACCTGTATTTCTAGAAAGCTCTCTTGAAATCGTAGATTGCGATAAATTAGTTAACTTAGCAATAATATATTGCTTAAACCGCTTTTCTTTAGAACGGCGATCTGGGATCTTTGCGCATAGGTCAGTTGTTTGTAATGTCTCATTGTAAAATCTCTTGCCGGAGAAAAAGCCGTTAGCTTATAAGCAACTGACCACTTAATCTAATCAAAACAAGTTATGTACTTACAATTTGTTGTCTAGGTTGTTTAATATCTCCAAGTTAATTTATAAATGATCGCTAAATTTTTCTACAGCTTCTACAACCTGCTGCGCTCCTGTTTGTATTTCATTCATAACTCCCCCAGCATTATTAGAAAGGTCTAAAGCGCTTTGTGCTTGCTCTAGGCTTTGTTCTATAAGTGATACAGCATTAGTTGTAAGGTGTTTATTTTCACTTACAACTTTAACAATCTCATCTGTGGTTGTACTTGTTCGTAAAGCCAGTTGTCGAACTTCATCTGCAACGACTGCGAAACCACGCCCTTGGTCTCCAGCTCGTGCCGCTTCAATTGCTGCATTTAATGCTAATAAATTAGTTTGATCCGCAATGCCACTTATATTATTGACTAAGTCAGTGACTTTGTTTGATTGAGTATCTAAATCATAAATACCTTGACTAGCTTCACGCATTTGACCAGAAAGTTTTTCCATTGTGCCAATTGTCGATTCGAGTACTGAAATCCCAGTATTAGCATCAGCGTCAGTTTTCTTGGATATATCATATGCAATTTTAGCTGAATTAGATATTTCAAGCTCTCTATTCATTTGATCTGTAATAACTGTCGCGAATTTAATTACTTTATAAAGAACATTATCATCATTATGTATAGGGTTATAAGATGCCTCTAACCAAACCTCATCCCCATATCTATCTATTCTTTTAAAGCGATTTGATACAAATTCACCATTATTTAATTTTTTCCAAAAATTATGATAAGACTCTGATTCAGCTTCTTCTGGAGTACAGAATATCTTATGATGCTTGCCTAAAATATCTTCTTTTGCGTAATGCATTCCATTAAGAAAGTTATCATTGGCATCCAGTATTACACCATCTAAACTAAATTCTATCGTTGCTGAAGAACGGTTTAATGCAGCTAACATATCTTGTGATTCTCTTGATTGCGCAATTGTTTTTGTTAGCTCAGTTGAATATACAGCTAATCTTGTATTATTATTTTCACAATCAGCGATTGGCTGGATAATACTGCGATACCATGATTCTTGCCCCAGCTTAGTTCTTATTTGCATTGCTCCATGCCAATGCTTTCCTTTAGAAATTGCATCTAACATTTTTTTGCAGTGGGGTTTAATGCGAGATGTATCCAAAATAATATCTTTGATATTTTTATTTAAAAGCTCAAGTTCTGAGAAACCAATTGAATGAATAAAATGCGTATTAGCTTCTTTAATGTCACCTTTTTTATCAATACAGATATAGAGCATTTCTGTCCTCAAATCATTTTGAATATGATGAAATTCAGCTAGTTGACCTTCCAAATCTTCAATTTTCATCTGAGCTTTTTTATTAAATAACATGTAATGAATAATTCCTAGATTAATTATTAAGCCTAGTTTTGGCTTATCGCTTTTAAAAAATGAATAATTTTATGCAATATTATAGATTTAATATTGCACTTCCCTTTATATCTCTTACTGCCTTAATATTTAAGGATTTTACTTAGCTGTAATGTAATACCATTCAAATAATACTTCATCGTTCACCTCCATCAGTTTAAAGACATGGTGAGCTTAAGTTTTTAAATGAAACATTTTATAAATAGCTTAGACAATCAAAGCCATCCATTGAAGACTATTGGACGATGAATTAGCTGAATTGGTAGGAATATTCAATCCTTCTATTATCCACGATCAACAAATTTATTTAGGGTTTTGAAAGCAATATTGAGCAACTACTTTAATGATAAAGTATATATATTATATTTTATGTAAATATTCCCCACCTTTTTGTGGGTAGAAATATATTTTAAATAATATAAAAAGATTAAACAAGAGTATATTTATAGAACAGTCCTCTTTATGTAATCGCTATCATTGTTATTTACTATTTTCTATGGGCTGCTCTATAAGTTTTAATTGTGCTATTAAAACCAGTTATATATCACTAGAAATGTATATAATACAACCATTCTATATGGAAGAAGCCATCAATGATGACGGAACTATTATCAGATATTTTTGTTGAAACGCTCGATTAAGCGATTGATAGCGTCGTTGTTATTAATTCAGATAATAATGTCATCCTGTATAATAAAGCAGCAGAAAAGCTGTGGGGTTATTCGAAAGATGAGGCATTGGTGAAAATGTAAAGCTGCTTGTTCCCGCTGAGATAAAACCTAACCATGACATGCTAGTTAGTCGTAACCGTGATACGGGTAACAATAAAATTGTTGGCGCCAGTCGTGAAGTAGTGATTGAATGTAAAGATGGCAGCCAAAAATGGGGATCGATGTCGATCTCTAAAGTACATTCTCAGGGACAAATATTATATACCGCTTTTATTAAAGATGTCACAGAGATGATATTTGCTAGACGGCACTTAAAGTTACTCTCTTTGGTAACAGATAAAACTGATAACGCGATTATTATTATTGATAATAAATGGCAAGCAACTTATGTTAATCAAGGCTTTTCTACACTGTTTGGTTTTACGCAGGATGATATTTTAGGCGCCTCACCTATTTCTATTATTGCACCACATTTAATACCCTCTCATATCGATTTTATAAGAACCTGGACTTCCCAGCTTTCACTAGACAGTTTTTAATGCTTAGCAATCGCTAATTTAGTTCGAAATTATTTGACTATTACTTATAAAAAACCCGAGATTGACACAACTTCAACCTCGGGTTTCAGCGCCAAACCACCTAAAATAGGTGATTTGAGTTATTAATTATCGCTGTTTATACCGTTTGTTTACGTGCATGCTTTGCGTTAACAATAACAAGTGCAATAAAACACAATACAAACGTAGCGGCACCAATTGGTTTACCGAGTTCATGCGATAAACTAAATCCTATTGGGGCCGTCATAATAAACGCCATGGTTACACCGCTGGCAATACACGCTGGTACACTCGCAATCCAATGGCAGGTCCCTCTATCAAATAAGTACTTAGTTGCAAGCCACAATACACTGGTAGAAAGTAACATATTAGAAAACGCGAAATAGCGCCAAATCACTGTAAAATCAAGTTTTGTCATAAAGTATGCAATGGTTAAAATAGGTAGTGCTAGTAATAAACGATTACGTAAACTTTGTGGAATATTAAAGGCATCAACAACCGTTAAGCGCAGTGAACGAAACGCAGTGTCACCCGAGGTTATAGGGAATACAGCAACTGCAATAATAGCCATAATACCGCCAAATACGCCTAAGTAACTATTAGCAACATGGTTGACGACTAAGCCTGGACCACCTTGATCTAACAATGCTTTTAAACCTTCGTACCCATCTGGGAACGCAGCAATACCAGCCAGCGCCCATACACAACCAACAATACCTTCACATACCATGGCACCATAGTACACTGGGCGGACGTATTTTTCGTTCGTTAAACAACGCGCAATAATAGGCGCCTGAGTTGAATGAAATCCACTGATAGCACCACAGGTGATCGTAATAAATAACAATGGCCAAATAGGCTTCCCATCAGGGTTAGGCTCTAGGAAGTCATGAGCATGATCGCCTTGAAAATACGCTAAAAAGTCGCCTGCAACAGGAAGATGTGGGGCATCCATTAATAATGACACAGCTATTAAAGTGGTCATCACAATCATTAATAAACCAAATAATGGATAAAATTTTGTAATAATTTTATCTATCGGTAATAACGTAGCTAAAAAGTAATAAGCTAATATCGTAAGTACCCAAAATGTATTACTAGCAAAAAAAGTGCCTTCAAAAAAGTCTAAATTACTTAATAATCCAGCGGGGCTCATAATAAATACAACCCCAACAAAGAATAACAGCATTGCAGTAAATACAAGCATAAAGCCTTTAAAGACAATGTTGTAGTAATGACCTGCTATTTCTGGAAGGCTCTTCCCGTCTTCTTTTATACTCATCACTCCCGAGAAGAAGTCATGAACCGCGCCACCGAGAATATTACCCAGTACAATCCAAACTAATGCGACGGGGCCATAAATTGCACCTAAGATAGGTCCAAATATAGGGCCGACACCCGCAATATTTAAAAACTGAATTAAAAATGCTCTAACCGGATGAATAGCAACGTAATCGACGCCTTCACTAAAACGAGTTTGAGGTGTTTTTGCGGTTGCGTCCATTCCCGCTTGTTTTTCTACAAATGGGCTATAAAACTTATAGCCTAGTATCAAAATAGTGATACAGATAAAAAAGATGATCATAAAGCACGCTTCTCTTTTAATAGTTTATGAGTGTAAATAAGGTGTTGTCGTATTTATATAGTTATGTGTTGTGACTACATAAACCCTTTAAAATAACCGAAGGAGTGTATCAAAGCATTTATAACGATACAATTAGACGTTTAGCTAATACATTTATTGGTTTAAACCGCATATTTCTAATAATTTATCTTAAGGCACAAAAAAGCGGCCATAATAGCCGCTAAAACACACAACAGGTTGGAAAACTATTGTCCGGTCATAAAGTCGGTAATTTGTTTATGTTCGATCACAGGTGTAGCACCAGAACGCTCAGCAACCATTGCGCCTACAGCACACGCAAAGTCAACAGCATACTGTGCATCATCGTTACTACATAGTTGATAAATTAACGACCCTAAAAATGAATCTCCAGCCCCTACCGTGTCTACAACACTAATAAGGTAACCTGAGTTATAAAAGTTTTTACCTTTAATGGTAAGTAGTGCACCATGGCTGCCTTTAGTAACACACAAATACTCTGTATTTGTTTGTTCGGCAATAAAGGCTAAGTTTTGCTCTAGAGAATGAAATTTACATCCCATTGCTTTCGCTATTTCGTATAACTCATCATCATTTAACTTAATAAAATCGGCTGTGTTCATTAATTCAATTAGCGTCTCTAATGTGTAATGTGGTGCACGTAGGTTTACATCAAACACTTTAAAGTTAGCCACATTTAATAATGCTTGTAATGTTGCTTTAGACACGTCACTACGCGCTATTAGGCTACCAAAAACAAACACATCACTACTTTTAACTTTATTAATTAAATCTGGCGTTAAAGCAATATTATCCCAAGCCGTATTGGCCACTATTTCGTAGCTGGCTGAGCCACCTGAATCTAATGTCACTTCAACGGTGCTGGTACTTTTTTCACTGTTAACCGTTATAAAGTCACAGCTTACACCTTTACTATCAATCTCTTTAAGTAACTCACTGCCTAATGCATCATTACCTACGCCACTTATTATATCGGCTTTAATACCTAGAGAGTTTATTCGTACGCACATATTAAGCGGCGCACCACCTAAGCGTTTACCCGAATCAAAACAGTCCCATAATACTTCACCAAAGCAGCTTACACTGACATCTTGTGTCGATTTTTGCTTAATTAAAATACTCATAATTAGTTACTCTTTTGCGTTAAAACAGCCTGCATAATGGCTTTAATATTACTTTTCGGTGCGTATAACTCGGTAATAATGTTTTTATATACGTTGGTAAACTCAGTATTTTTCTCTAGTTCGCCAAATAAGCTCGTTAATTTTAAAAACGCACTGCTATCATCTTGCGTTTTTTGTGCATAAGTGTGTAATTCGTCACTCATCGCATCTTGAATATCAAGCGCTTGTCCATGTTCCGATTCGCGTTTGTCACTGTATAAACACCATGTAGCAATCACTAAAGTAGCAAGTGATACATCACGCCCTAGTTTTAGGTTTTCATTAATTGTAGCAATGATAAACTTAGGCAGCTTCGCCGAACTTTCAGAACAAATACGGGCTAAGTTATCTTTAATGTTAGGGTTAGCAAAACGCTCGATTAGGGTATCTTTATAAACCTCAATATCAATACCATCAAGCTTTTCCAAATTAGGGGTTACTTCATCATCCATAAATGCGCGTAAATACGTGGCAAATAATGGATCAGAAACAGTTTCATCGATAGTAGAGTAACCATGAATTGAGCCTAACAGCCCAAGTACTGAATGACCTGCATTTAATAAACGAATTTTCATCGTTTCAAAGGGGGTAACATCCTTTACAAACTGCGCACCAACCTGATCCCACTGTGGTCGAGTGTTACAAAAAGTATCTTCAATAACCCACTGACTAAAATGCTCACACGTAATAGGCCATTCATCGCTCACACCGTAAGTATCTACCACATAATCAATATCGCTTTTTTTCGATACCGGAGTAATACGGTCGACCATTGCATTTGGAAAAGCAACATTTTGTTCAATCCACTCACTCAATTGTGCATCTTGCTCTTTAGCAAAAGCCAATAACATTTTACGCGTTACATTACCGTTATGTTGAATGTTATCGCATGATTGAACAGTGAACGCAGCAAGACCTTGCTCTTTACGACACTTTAGCGCTGCGGTTAAATAACCAAAAGCGGTAATTGGATCGTTAGGATTATTAATATCGTGGATAATATCTGGGTTTGTGTAATCAAACTCTCCCGTTGCAGGGTTAAAGTTGTAACCCCCTTCGGTAATCGTTAATGACGCAATTTTAGTATCACTATGCGCTAACTTATTAATCACTGCTTGCTTATCTTCTGGCGCAAATAAAAAATCAACCATAGAACCAATCACTTGGTTATCAATTTTTCCATTTGGATGCCTAACCGTTAAGGTATATAAGTAATCTTGTTTTTTAAGGATATCGCGTAATCCACGATTTCCTTCAAGTAGCCCCACACCACAAATACCCCATTGTTCAGAGCCAGGCGTTTTTAGCAATTCGTTAATATAAACCGCTTGGTGAGCTCGATGAAAGCCCCCCACACCAATATGCACAATACCCGCTTTAACTTGACTGCGATCATAGCGTGGTACATCAATATGGCTAGGTAGTGTTTGTAAACTATGTTGGTTTAACCCAATTACTTGGGTATCAGTGTGGTGTAAATCCGTCATTGTGTGGCCTTACTAAAAAAACAAAAATTGAAAATGAAAACGTAACAAGGGCTAACTAAATGTTAGCCCTTAATTAGTTAATTAAGAGGTGGTATTAAGCGCCTTTTGACGCATTAACGACCAGTAAGCGGTAGCAAAGTAAATTACCGTACAGATAAAACAGGCTATTTCAAACTGTGTTTTATTGTCAGTATAAATACTCATTGTTTCGCTAAAGAACATAACCTGTGAAGCAAAAACAAAGATAATTAATAACGATATTGTAGAAATAGCATTCAACACTTTGCTAAAGAGGCTTGTATCTTGAACTGGCTTTGCAACATCTTTTGCAAGTTCAGCTTGATACGCTTCAATGTTTTTAAGTTCTTGCTGCTCAGCTGCAATTTCTGTCGTGTAGTCTTCACTTGCACCATATTTTTTGGCTAATAAAGTATACACAACAATACTAAAAATCCATGTTGGGATGAATAAGTAATAGAACGACATAACATCAAGCGCATTTAAACCAAAGCCAAACACTAATGCCAAAGCCCAAGTTGCAATTGCAGGCACACTACGCGTAATATTTTTATATTTAGCCCAGTAACGTGTTAAACCAATTTTAGGAAATAACATGTGCTCAGCAAATACGATGCCACCAACCGGCACAACTAATAAACCAGCATACGTTAATAACGGTAACATTTGTGAAAAAACAAATGGAAAACAAGCGATTATAACAGTTACCACACCAACAATAGCGGTCATACGTTCACGCGATTGATTAACGAAAATTGACTGTGCTGCTAAACCTGCGCGGTATAAATTTGCATTGGCGGTAGTCCAACCAGCGATAATTACAATAACAAAGCCAGTCCAACCAAGTGCATGATAAGCCACATCACCTGGATCAAGTGATGAAATCGTCGTTTTAAGTAACACAGCAACACCTGCACCCATAATACCTGCAGAGATCCACGCTAGGTAATGACCAAAAAACATACCTACACCTGAAAATAAGCCATAACGTTTACGTTTAGCAAATCTAAATACAGCCATATCAATCAAACCAAAGTGGGTGATTGAGTTTGCAGCCCAAGCAAAACCAATAACTTCTAGTAAGCCAATGCCTTTTTCGCCCTCAGCATTAGTGCCGGTCCAAATGGAGGAATCCCCTATGGTCATAAAGTCAGCCCAGCTCGATAGCGTAGTAGAGCCTAAAACATGGTTAGACAGTTCTGGAAAAAGTGCAAATGAGCCAGCAATAAAAATAGCAAATAACCAAGGCGCACATATTTTTGAAAAGTCAGCAACCGTTGAAAAACCATACATAGCAACAAATACAACGATTGACCCGACCGCAAGTACGATGGCGACAAAAGCAAAACTATTAGGGTACCAATCGAGTTGTGCCGGAATATCAAATAAGAACCTGACTGCGGTGGAGGACACCGTGATCATCGCCGCTGATATCACACTAAATATAATAACATTAGCCCAGTTATAGAGCTTAGTCATTGAGTTACCAGCAATTTTATTAAGGTAATTATATAAGCTTAAACGTGTTTCAACAGCGATAGGAGCGGTAAGAAGCCACCATGAACACATCGCTAAAATATTACCAATAAGTAAGCCTAGTAAAATATCGATGGTTGATGCACCAAGCGCAACAAACGTTGCACCGATAACAAATTCTGTCGCTGCAACATGCTCACCGGCATATAAGCCTGCAAAATGCTTCCAACCATGAAGTTTATTTTTTGCAACCGGTAGCTGCTCTTCATTCATATTTTTATATGATTCTGTTTGTGTGTGTGTTGCCATAATGTTTCCTAATAAAATACAACTATCGAATCCTAAATGCTGTATTTACATGGTTAATTGTTTAATTATTAATCTGCATTTTCCTTAATCTTAATGCATAAATTTAATACTACTTATTATTTTACTTTCTTAAAGCAGGATAAACGTTAAAAAACTCTTGCCAATGTGCAAGTACATCAAGCTCATTAAACGCACTTGGTACATGATTTACACCCTTTTGTAAGTGTAGACCACCACAATAATGAAGCACTTGCATATTAGCACTTAGCCCTGCACTCACTCCCGCTTTACTGTCTTCTATTACTAGCGCATTTTCAGGCGATATCGCCATTTTATTTGCTGCATGTAAAAATAAATCAGGGGCTGGTTTACCATGCTTCACTTCAGAACTGGTAAACACATTTGAGCCAAAGTAAGTTGCTAAGTTTACTGTATTTAACGCTTTTTCTGTTCGTTCTGGGCTGCTACTTGTTGCAATACAAAATGGAACTGCTAACTGTGATAACACCTCTTCAATGCCATTGGTGGGCTTTAATTGGGTTAAAAACTCTTTTACTAACGCATCACGATATTGCTTTTCAAAGTCAGCACTAAGCTGAACATTAAAATCATTAGCGATAATCTGTGTAACCGTTTTAAAGTTACAACCCAAAAAATGTTGTTGTACAAAAGCACTATCAATATTGACGTTTAGAGGTGCTAACATATTAATTAGTACCTGCGCACTGACGATCTCACTATCAATGACTACGCCATCACAATCAAATATCACTAAATCAATTTTATTGTGCATGTTTTTACCTCTGTTGACTTCAACAAACCACCATGAGCATTGGCCCACAACCTGAGCATATTCCCTCTATTATTCAAATATGTCAATATGCTGTAACTGAAAACTTTAGAATATTATGAAGTTTATTTAATAAAATATTAATAAAAGCGTACCTAAAACCCTTTCACTACTGTCACCTCTTACTCAATATACTTTAACGTACATCACTTTTGATTCAAAAAACAGATTACTACAATCTAAACAACCTGTTTTACTGATTAATTGTTTGTTCATATACTTGTTGACAGTTAAACAGCCTGCAGCATAGCCGGCGCATTCACATATACGAGGTTACCAATGAATATACAAATTAATAATAGCTCAAAGCTAACTATGAGCGCGCTTGCGCTAGCAATTGCTCTACCTGCAAGTGCTGCTACAACATTAACTAAAGATAATGGTGCAGCAGTAGGCGATAATCAAAACTCTATAACTGCTGGAGAGCGCGGTAGTGTTTTATTAGAAGATGTACATCTAATTCAAAAACTACAACGTTTTGCTCGCGAACGTATACCTGAGCGTGTAGTACATGCTCGTGGTACTGGTGCACATGGTGTGTTTGTCGCATCAAAAGAGTTAGATGACTTAACAATTGCGGCACCTTTTACTAAAGCTGGTAAAGAAACAGAAGTCTTTGTACGTTTCTCATCGGTTATCCACTCAAAAGGGAGCCCAGAAACGCTTCGTGACCCACGAGGTTTTGCAACTAAGTTTTACACCGATGAAGGTAACTGGGATTTAGTAGGTAATAACTTACCTGTCTTTTTTATCCGTGATGCAATTAAATTCCCAGATATGGTTCACTCGTTAAAACCATCTCCGGTTGATAACATTCAAGATCCTAATCGTTTCTTTGATTTTTTCTCTTATGAGCCAGGCTCTACTCACATGTTAACATGGGTTTTCAGTGATTACGGCACACCTGCTAGCTTACGTAAAATGGATGGCTGGGGTGTACACGCTTATAAAATGATTAATAAATCAGGCGATGTTAAATACGTAAAATTCCATTGGGTAAGCCAACAAGGTATCGATAACTTAAGTGCTAAAGAAGTAAATGAAGTACAAGGTAAAGATTTTCAACATTTAACACGCGATTTATATGCTGAAATAGGAAAAGGTAATTTTCCTAAATGGGATTTATACATCAAAACACTTGATCCATCACAATTAGGTGACTTTGACTACAACCCGCTTGATGCAACAAAAATGTGGTTAGATGTTAAAGAGACAAAAGTAGGAACTATGACACTAAACCGTATGCCTACAAACTTTTTCCAAGAGACAGAACAAGTTGCAATGGCACCGGCAAATGTTATCCCAGGTATTGAGCCTTCAGAAGATCGCTTATTACAAGGGCGCGTATTCTCATACGCTGATACACAAATGTATCGTTTAGGGGCTAATCACCAACAATTACCTATCAACCGTGCAAAAGTAAATGTTGTTAATTACAACCAAGATGGCGCAATGAACTACGGTAACACAACAAGTAACGTGAATTACCAACCAAGCCATGAAAATGTAGCTGAAAACCCAATTGCACGTAAAAGTAAAACAGCCTTAAAAGGTTATGTACAACAGGCCGCAATTAAAAAGCAGCAAAACTTTGCCCAAGCGGGTGTGTTATACCGCAGCTTTAGCAAAGAACAACGTACAAACTTAGTAAATAACCTAGCGGGCGACTTAGGTCATGTAAAAGATAGCAATGTAAAACATAAAATGCTTAGCCACTTTTACAAAGCAGATACAGAATACGGTACACGTTTAACAAGTGCCGTTAATGGAGATATAAAATTAGTGAAGCAGCTTGCCGCTAAACTTTAATATAAATTTCTAGAATAACCAACCACAACCAGAAGGAGAGGCTATGTCCTCTCCTTCTTTATAAGGAGTTATAAATGCGACATTTAATTATTATATTAACTTTACTGTTTACTATTAGTTTCAGTGTTAATGCACAAGATACAACACAAAATAACCCAACTGTAGAATCTCAATATGAGAACCTTCTTGGCTACTTTTTTGCTGCAGCACGAACCAACGATACCGATGTCATTGATCAATTCGTTAATGCAGGTATCCCTATAAATAGTTTTAACAAAAAAGGCTATACCGCGTTAATGATTGCAACTTATCATGGCAACAAAAAGAGTGTTGATACATTACTACAACTAGGTGCTAATGCCTGTTTAGAAGACAACCGTGGTAATACCGCTTTGATGGCTGCTATTTTTAGAGGTGAATTTAGTATTGCTAAAACTCTTGTATCACTAGATTGTGATAATGAGCATGAAAATAAAGCCGGCCAAACAGCACAACAATTTGCCGAAACATTCGGTCAACAAAAAGTGTTAGATTTATTAGCGCAAGTAAAGACTAAAAACAGCCTTGATTAACGTGTTAAGTGTAACTAAACATACGCTCATGCTGTTTATCTTGTTGTTAATAAATAGCGGATTAATCCATCTTAAAATGTATTTTACTTCGGTTAATTAACATTTATCCATGTTTTTACGAAGTAAAATACAGTAAACAAAGTAGCCACCCTGCTAACATATCGTATTTAAGTTATTAAATTTATAAAAGAATGTGTTGCTTTAATGTATTTAATGCACTCACCGCAAACCCTTCATCATAAAAATAAAGTACCCTTGCATCGGCATCTAGTAACACCACTCGGGCATTGTTAGGATTCTCGTTACCTGTAAACTTTTGTACTTGCTCACCATCACTATAAATAGTAATAACACCAGCCCACATTTCTTTGGGGATCCCTTTTCGCATGCCATTGTCAATAAAAGGGCTAAACATACGTGGGGCTAACCCCGCTATGGTCGGCAATTCATAAGTTGGTATAGCAATACCCGCCATATCTAGCGCAATTAACCAACGATCAATATCAAATTGACTATCTTGCTTATAACCAATCAGTAATAGTGTGTAATCATTTTCAAAGTCGGTGGGAATACTGATCGTTTTTTGTGCCAAACTCTGACCAGTAACGGTAATAAATTGCTTACCTAACAACTCTTTATTTGGGTAGGTCGTTCCACATCCAGATAAAGTTAAAATACATAGTATCGTTAAAAGTATTTTCATCATCACTCTCATAAATTTTTATATATAAGAGTGTACGAATACAAAATTAACTTAGATCAATCTGCTTAACCACATATTCGCTCAACATCACATAAGAAAATATTAATTGAGACTTTAAAATCATGGACTAAATTTGTTACTGCATTTAACTGTTTAAAGCAGTATCAATCATTTTCTTCGTAGTCAAATCGACAATCGGTTGATAAACCCAATAAAAAGACCTTATTTTTTATTGGGTTTATTTATTCTAAATAGTCGTACAACGATTGGTATTAAAAAATTAAATATATTTAATTATTTCGCACAGCTGTTTACTCAACACTGTATGCCCATGGGGTGTTAAATGTATTCCATCACTATCGCATACCTTTATTTCGGGGTCTATTTGAACATAATCATGTTTTTTTTGCGTTAATAAGTCAAAAAACAAACGGGGTAATTGAGTTTGTTTTTCAGCAAAACCTTGATAAATCTTTTTAAATTGATTGACTGGCTGAATCGGCGCTAAACTTAAAAAGAGTATTTTTGGTAAACTAAATTGGGTTTGCTCAAAGTAAAAACCTTCAATTTTTTCAATAAGGGTTGCTAAGCCCTGCAAGATATCTTGTGCTGAATAACCATACTTATTTTTTAAATCATTTGTACCCAACATAATAACAATCAATGAGATAGGTTGTGCCTGTAAATACGGCTTTAAATATGTAATACCTTTATTTATGCCGTTAAAAGGCGGATGACGCACCAAAGTTCGATTAGGCTCACCTGCTTCTATAATATTAAACTCACTTCCTAGTTGCCTTTGTAGTAAAGCCGTCCAGCGTGTTTCTTCATTAAAGCGTTTACCCGCTTGCCCATTCATACCCCATGTATTTGAATCGCCAAAGCATAGTATATTTTTTATCATCATCAAAAAGGGTTAAGGCTATAGCCTTGCTGTTGCAATTGAGCATGTGCTGTCATTGCTGAAAGTGACATTGTAACCCCGTTAATTAATTGCTCTGATGACACATCATGATGTGTTGCTGACTGCCCGCAAACAAAAACACGCGCGTTATTTTCGATTAGCTGCTCAATTAACGATTGATTTTTATTATCTGCAAAAAAACGCTTTTTGTATTCATTATTAGCGAGCACGTCAACACTCGCCTCCCCATGGACAACTAAAGCTAATTGGATATTTTGTGGTTTAACACCATGGGCTATATGCATATTAATAAAGCGGGCTAATGAATTCATTTGATTATTTTTCTGTCCAGGTTGCGCTTTTTTAGCCACATCAAATGCTATTTTAAACACCGTGCTGTCATCAATTGGATCATGATTTTTAACCTTATAAAAATAGCCAAATTCATCTATTGCTGTACTAGGTTGCTGTGCAGTAATAGCGGCACTAAAGAGTAGCGCTAAGGCATTAAAAAACCACAATGTTAATTTCATCAACATGCTCCATAAATCTAAAATATGCTTTTACATTAGCAATTTACCCATGACTGTACAATCTAAAATTTAACTAGCGAGTTTGTTTATGTTCATGTCCAACAAATGTCATACCTAAATAAAAAAATGTATTTTTAAACATATCTATAAACGATGATGGAGCATATATAGAGGTCGCATTAGAAAGTATTGAAAAGCGCTTTTCCCGTAATGTTCTTAATTTTACGGCCCGTTTTTCATCGTCCATATAATCGGTGATCCGATCAATGAATATCTTCATTTGTACTGTTGTGCTGTACCAATACACGGGAGATATAAACACCCAATGTTGATATGTCAGTAGCTGCTCAAACAAAATATAAAAGTCATCGTCAGAGTATTTCTTATCGTACCGATATGGCACTAAGTCGTAATCATCTAAGCAAAGGCTCGCTACTGGGTTTTTATTTAAATACTCAGCCACTTGCTTTGACGTATTACCTTTTTTACGGGCACTGGAATAAATTACGATCGTATTATGGTTGGTTTTTTGTTGCATTTACACGACTCTTTTTTTATGGTGAAAACATGTTAAAACCTCAAGTTAACCTTAGGTCAATATATTCATGTCTGAAGCACAAAAAAAACTCACCGAAGCAACCTTAACGGTAGGTTATGTCGCAAAACGCAGTGGAGTAAACGTATCTACTTTACATTTTTATGAAACCAAGCAATTAATTAAAAGTTGGCGTAACAGCGGTAACCAACGTCGCTATAAACCCGATGTACTAAGGCGTATTGCTGTAATTAAAGCAGCCCAAACAATGGGCATAAGCTTAAGCGAAATCCACGCAACATTATCCACGCTTCCAAACAACCGAACCCCAACTAAACAAGACTGGTCTGCATTATCTAAGCACTGGCAAGCACAACTCGATGAGCGTATTCAATATATGCAACGTGTACGAGACAATATAGAGGGCTGTATTGGCTGTGGATGTTTATCGTTAAAAAATTGCCCAATATATAATAAAGATGATCATCTAGGGAAATCACAAAATGGTGCCGTATATTTAAAATAAAGCGCAATAATGCCCTGTTAACGCAATAAACCGTTACCAAACAGTTAAATTTGCCTTACTAAATAGGCTGTTATCATTACAGGTAATAATTTGATCAAATCTCATAACTAACGTACTCTTAGCAACCCAGAAGAAAGTAGCAACAATTATAAGGACACATAATGGAGCCTAATAATCCTTCGAATAGTCAAAGTCAACAGCAAATAGCGGCCACAAAAAAGTTAGCACAAGCACTTAAAACGGTTGATAATAAAGAACTGAAAAGCACCGGTTTTTGGTTAAATCAATTTTTTATGGTGATATCTACTATTTTTGGTGTTTATCTAGCCGCTCAAAGTGGATTAGAGCAAGCATTAAAATTTGATACTTATAGTAAAATGGAAGACAACTTTTATTTACGCACATCGCTTTACCAAGAAGTGCAAGATAATGCGACAACTCTAGCAGACTTCGCCGCTAGAATCGCAAAAAGCCCTCCGATGACTGAAATTGAATATCATAAGCCACAAGTAGAAAAATACATTTGGCAAACGATGCAATACTCACCCACAACCCTTGAAACCCCAAGTGTATTTTTAACCCAAATACGACGTTTTTATGCCCGTGCCGAATTTATATTAGCAGCAGTAAGCCAACGAAAAATGTCAGCCCGACAGGGTTCAAAAGAACTTGATAAAATAATCAGCATTATTGAAACTCAAACATTAGTTCAGCTTAAAGCCAGTGCTGAGCATTTGCAAAATGAACTAAACCAAAATGGGATTTCAGTCGGATCATTAAAGGAGTTAGAAAATGCCAACTAAACGTTGCCCACATTGTAAAGATGTAGCACTAGAGCCGACACAATATCAGCAAGAAGAGGTCGATATTTGTCGTCATTGCGGTGGTTTATGGTTTGAAAAAAACGAAGTAAACCGCATGATAGCAGAAATAAATGACAGCCCTATTGGCGAAAAATACGAAACTCATTTTGGCAAATCACTTGGCGTTTCAGAGCTCGATTGTCCTGATTGTAATAAGTCACTAGAGCGCTTTCATCTATTAGAAGATTATCACTGTGAAATAGATGTATGTAGACATTGTGATGGTTCGTGGATTGATAAAGATGAACTTGAAGTCGTTGCTAACAGTCACGAGCTTAAAGAGCACTTAACCGAGCTAAATGAAAAAGTAAATTGGAAAACGTATCTCTTCCAATTTTTAACTCAAATGCCTATTGAATACAACATACAACCCCAAAAAACACCGTGGGTTACTTATGGTTTAATCGCATTAAATACCATAATATTTGCATTATATTTTTTAAGTGCAAACAACTTTTCTTTTGTTTTAGAACACTTTGCAATGACGCCAGCGAAAATCAGTCAAGGTGAACAATTATGGAGTGTTTTAAGTTGTGTATTTTTGCATGGTTCAGTTATGCATTTGCTCGGTAATATGTACTTTTTATATATTATTGGCGACAACCTTGAAGATGCTTTAGGCCATAAACGCTTTTTATTATTGTACTTAGCCTGTGGTTTAGTTGCGTCGTTTGCAAGTTTTATCGTAAGCCCTCTTTCTGACATTCCAAGTGTTGGCGCCAGCGGTGCAATTGCAGGCCTATTTGGTATGTATTTAATGTGGTTCCGCCATGCAAGCCTGACTTTTATGTTTATCGTTTACCATAAAAAGCTCTCTGCGGTGTGGTTCTTTGGTATTTGGTTAGCCATTAATATATTTGGTGCACTTTCTGGTCCAAGTGGTATTGATTACAGCGCACATATTGGTGGATTTATTCTTGGATTGATTATCGGGTTTATCTTAAAAGAACAGATTTATACGCAAAACCCTATTATCGGTTTGTTAAATAAACCATTCGCAAAAATAAAACGCTAACGTTAAAATCACCAGTGTGTAAGCGCTGGTGATTTCCCCCTTAAATTACTGCATGCAACGGGTATAAACCGTTATAGCATGTGGAGTGTTTGGTATAGCGATATCAATCGTCTGCGCCTTTAACTGCAAATCACAAACGAAATTACTCAAATAAGGGATTAAACTATCTTGTTGCTCAACAAAGCTAATAAAGGTATACCACAGTACCGTATTCTCATTTTCATCGTCTTCATTACCAATATATAAATGCTGACCTAACGAGCTATTAAAAAACATATTATTTGGGTTTGAACTGCTTATCTGCTTTTTTTCAAAGCTAAAATAACCATTTTCATCACTGTGGGTTTTATCAATATATTCGTCACCATAGGTGAGCTTTCGGGTTATTTTAATATGCTTTTGCGCTACCCCCTCTCTTAAAATACGTCCTTTTATCGCCGGTGATAATGTCACGTCTTGTTTTTTAAAAAAGCCAAACATACTTGCATACCCTTGCGTTGCGGTTATCAATAAAAATGTAGTCAAAATAAAGATAATTACAGGTTTTATTTTTATCATTATGCTGCCCTATAAAAAGAGGTTATGAGCAAACTAACCACTCCTATATTAACTAAAATCATTAGCCATAATTTGAGTATAAAGCTGCGTTTTTGTGATTTATGGCGTAACCACTGCTGCCCAATAAGTGCGCCCGGCCAACCACCAAGTAATGCCCAAAACTGTAAAGTGCGCTCAGCGGTACGTGTTACTTTTTTATAATTTGACTGCTGTGCTTGATGTTTATCCCAAGCGTAAAGCAAAAAAGTAAACACACTAAGTACGCTAAAATAGCTGGGTACAACAAGTAGTAACTCAGCATAAAAGTACATAAACCACATCGCGGTTATAAATAAAAAAGCAAATAATGTGAGTGTTTTTTTAAGCACAGCATTCTCATTTGAACAATCGAATAAGGTGAACTATTCACCTAAATTAGCCATGCTACCTGAGCGTGTTGAATATTTACAATAAGTAATGACAATTTTTGTTTTTAAATGCACACAAAAAAGGCAGCCTAAGCTGCCTTTTTTTGTACTTACGATACGATTACTTAACAAACTTTTTAAAGGGTTCGTCAACCGGTGTATTTGCAAGGTGATTTGTGTAATTACTCATTACTTTTTGCGATAAACCAACAATAATTTCAAGTAATTGTTGTTGTGCGTAACCGGCAGAGAAAAACTTTGAAATTTGCTCATCGCTAATTACACCGCGCTGACGTGTCATAGCTAGTGTTGTTTCGCGTAATGTTTCAAGCTTAGGATCAGACAGAGGTGTTTTGTTAACTAATGCATCGACAATATCTTGATCGATATTCATCATAGCTGCGATACCGCTGTGTGCTGGTACACAGTAATGACAGTCGTGCTCAACGTTAATTGTTTGCCATACAACGGTTAACTCTTGTGCATTAAATGACGTTTTTTGAAACAGTTCATGAAGTACTTGGTACCCTTCTAACAAAGTTGGGGCTTGTGCCATTACTGCATGTAAATTAGGTAACATGCCAAAAGCAGCGACTGATTTTTCTAAAAGTGGTTTCGCTTCTTCAGGTGCATTTTCTGCTGTATATAATGTAAATTCTGCCATGTTTTGCTCCAAGTAAATATATTAAAAAGTGTTTTAACTAACTTCTGAGCACATACTATTTGATTTTGAGCGACCGTTCAAGTTAAAATTGAGCATGTGTTCAAAATATTGAGAAAGACATGGCAAATAAAGTTAAATTTGAGCGTGATAAAGTTGTATACCTTGCCAGCCAATTATTTTGGCAAAAAGGGTTTCATGCAACTTCAACTCGCGATTTACAAGATGCAATAAACATGCGCCCTGGTAGCATATATGCTGCATTTGGTTCTAAAGAAGGTTTATATAGAGAATCGCTAAAAGATTATACATTACAAATGCAAAGCCAAATTCAAGGCTTTTTGGCCACATCAGATACTATTGTCGGTGGTTTAAGAGCATTTGTTGAAAGTGTAGTAATCGCTAAAAAAGACTGTAACCCAAGCGCAATCTGCATGTTAGTAAAAGCCAATAATGAATTTGCCACTAAAGATGAAACCCTTTACGAGTTAAGCTTAGATTTACTCGCGCAGTTTGAAAGTGATTTAATTGAATTATTTAAACAAGCACAGCTTAATAACGAATTGTCTAACGCAGTAACAGCGCAAGAGTACGCACAATTTTTCCAGGTCCAGTTTACCGGATTGCGTGGGTACTTTAACCGGCCTAATAATATACATTTAGCTCCTAAGATGATTAATCAAATGTTCGCGCTACTACGCAAGTTATAAAAATAAAAAAGCACGATATAAATCGTGCTTTTAACTTATAAACTATGAAAGCATTATGTTTTTAATTTTTGTAATTCAATATCTTGCTCAGCAACTAAAGTATTTAATGCTTTAGAGCTTCCTTGTGCTTGGCTCGATAATTGGGATAGCTGCCCTGCCGCATCTGAAATAATCGTTAAATTACGGTTAATCTCTTCGGTCACTAAACTTTGCTCTTCAGCTGCGGTTGCAATATGTGTTACCTGGTTCGTAATTTCAGCAACCTTAGTCACCACTTCATGTAAGCCATCAAATGCAGTAGCCGTTTCAACAACGACCGTTTGCGCCCTATCAACCCCTGTAGCAATAATACGCGAAGCGCTATCAACCTCGTTTACTAAACTATCAATTAAAGTACTGATATCATCCGTTGATGAACGAGTTTTAGAAGCAAGTGCACGCACTTCATCAGCAACAACGGCAAATCCACGACCATGCTCACCGGCTCTTGCTGCCTCAATGGCTGCATTTAACGCCAATAAATTAGTTTGCTCAGCAATCGTTCTTATAACATCAAGAATATGAGTAATATCATTACTGCGAGAGGCAACCTTTTCTACAGCTTCGTTAGCCTCTTGGATATCGCCAGACATTGTTTTAACATGCGTAATTGCTGAAGATAAACTTGATTCGCTACTGCGAACTAAGTTATTTATTTCATCGGCTTGTGCCGCTGATTGCTCCGAAGCTCTAGCAACCTCTAAAGCTGTAGCGCTCATTTCATTCATGGCTGTTACAACATTTTCAATTTCTTTAAATTGAGCTTGTACATTTTGTTGTGTTTCGATTGCAATGCTTTCGGTTATTTCACCTTGCTCACGCGTTTGCCCAGAAACCTCTTTTAATTGATAGATCAAAGCTCGCAGCTTTTCTAAAAACTGATTAAACCCAGTTGCTAATCCAATTAACTCGCCATGTGTGTCAATATTAATTGTGTGCGTTAAGTCGCCTTCTAAATTGGCTAAATTGTCGACTCGTTGAGTAATTTGTAATAAAGGTGCGGTAATACTCTTAATCACCAGTTTCATAACAAAAAACGCAATAAGGGTAATTAAACATCCTGTGATTATCATTGCCCACTGAAGCGAAGTGAGTGTATTGGTTAAGTTTTTATTAAGCGCAACCGGCCCTTGTAGAGCAAGGCTTTTTGGTACTTCAATTAATAACGTCCAATTTATATCAGCTAGTTTTATATGCACAGGATAGGCAACCACAATACTATCTGAGTTTGTCAAAATACCATCTTTATTATTAATCGAATGATAATTATCCAGCGTCTCTTTAGTAACCGCCTCTTTTAATGGGCGCCCTAGTTTACTGCGGTAGTGACTACTGCCTACAATTAAATCAAGCTCACTTAATAGGGTGACTTTTGTTTGCCCATTGTATAATGAATTTGAAAGCTGCTCTGTTAACGCTTGAAAGGTAGGTAACGTAATATCAACCCCCGCAAGGCCAATAAAGCGTTCATTACGAATAATAGGTACAGTTAAAGAGGTGAGCATAACCGCCCCACCTGAAGGGATTTGATATAGGTACGGCTCCATAATACAAGGCAATAATGAGTTTTTTGCACATAAATACCAATGTGCTTGAGGTACCCCAAATTCATTTTTTTCTGTTATATATTTGTCACTTGCATTAGCTACTTTTTGCTGCTGTATAACGCCATTTTCATCGCGAGTAATATACACTTCTAATGTGCCAGCCCCCGTCACTGAATGCTTATAACCTGCTTGGTAATTGGCATCATCACCGTCAAATGCATTTGCTTCAAATTGAGCGTAAATTGAGGATAATAGTTTGTTTTTCTCTAATGCAGCATGGTTTAGCGCTACCACCGTGTCCCTTGAAAAAGCATTCTCTTTTTCGTTACCGCCTAAAATAGCAGCTAGTGTAATAGGAATACGATATGCTTCATTAATAAAACCAGCTATTTTTTCGCTGTAAGCTGCACTATTTGCCGTTAGTTTTTCGTTTACCTCGGTGATAATTATTTTTTCAGCGTTACTTGAAAGTACTTCATTACTGCTCGTTAATTGATACCAAATAATCGAAGTTAAAATAATAACAGTAATAAAAATACTACTAACAGATAACCATAAAAGTTTTTTGGCTAACGAAATATGCCTCATTGACTAAACCTATAAATAAATTTTATGTAAGTATAGGTAACTTCCCCCTCAGATGAAAAATTAAATGTGCTTAATTACACTATTTTAATAGTTTTAGTGCACATATATCTTTAAATGCACTAAAACTAAACATATTTAACTTACACAACAGTTAACTCTACTGCGATATTGCCGCGAGTAGCATTTGAATAAGGACATACCTGATGTGCTTTTTCTACTAATGTTTGCGCTTGCGCTTTATCCATATCACCTAACGAAACCGCCAGGCTTACAGCAATACCAAAGCCACCTTCAATGGCACCAATAGAGACTTGCGCATCAATATGAGTGCTATCTGGTAACGCTATTTTTTCACTTCCAGCGACAAATTTAAGTGCTCCGATAAAACAAGCGGCGTAACCGGCTGCAAATAACTGTTCTGGGTTGGTCCCTTGACCATCATCGCCACCTAAACCTTTAGGCGTTGATAAATTAACATCTAAACGACCATCATCCGACTTTGCGACGCCTTCGCGACCACCCGTAGCGGTTACTTTTGCTGTATACGCTATGTTTTGTAATTTATTCATATTTAAATCCTAAGTAGTTTAAAAGTGCATTAATTTATTTTGCGTGCAAAATAATAGCGCGTAAAAATAGTGATTGCAAATACTTTGCATGCAAATTAAAATATTACCTGATTAAAAACATAGAGAAACACGAATGGAATTTGAGCAGCTAAGGTTAAAAAATCAATTATGCCATCGCCTTTATAAAGCTTCAAATAGTGTTGTTAGAGCCTATCGAGAGCCTTTAGCCGCGCTGAATTTAACCTATCCTCAGTATATTGTAATGATGGCACTGTGGGAGCAAGATGAAATAAGTATTGCTGCATTAATAGAAAACACCGTAATAGATGGCGGCGCACTCACTCAAATATTAAAAAAAATGGCAGAAAAACAATTAGTACACATTGTTAAGCAGCAAACTGACAAACGGCAAAAGCTCGTTAAATTAACCTCACAAGGCCACGCATTAAAAGCGCAAGCGAGTGATATTCCAGAGCGTGTATCGTGTAAATTTACAGGTATAAGTAAAGATCAGGTTAAGCAACTTATGCAATTACTAGATCAAATCGGTTAATGACAAAATTAAGTAGATTTAATTTAGCGCTCCTTTTTCGGTGCAAAGATTATATTATTTGCGCAATAGTGGTGCTGTGAATTTAGCTTTTTATTAAGTACATTTACTAAATCATTGATCTTTATTCATAAATAATTCAACTTCAGATTGGCATAATTCTTTCTTAAATATTATTGACTCAGTACGACTTTAAAGGAATTCACATGCTTAATTTATACTATACCCTTTACCTACTCTGGCGTTTTGACATTAGCGTATGGCAAGTAAACGAAGCGTCGAACCCCCACACTATTGCTGATAAAGAGCGCTCTTTATAAAAAACATTAACATTATGTGATATGCAATGAGATTACTTTGCAAGATAATACATAGCATTGTATTGTTAAGCCTTCGAAAAAGTAATTGTTGGAATACTCATGCACGCGTTTGAAGTTAATTTTGATGGCCTCGTAGGCCCAACCCATAATTATGCAGGATTATCATATGGTAATGTTGCCTCATTAAATAATGCAACTAGCTATTCAAATCCTAAGGAAGCTGTATTACAAGGCTTAGCTAAAATGAAAGCGATGCACGATAAAGGGTTAACTCAAGGTGTATTTGCCCCCCATGCACGTCCCGACATTAACGTATTACGTCGACTCGGGTTTAGTGGAAATGACGCACAAGTCATTAATAAAGCCTTTAAAGCCGACCCAATTTTATTACGTGCTTGTTATTCAGCTTCAGCCATGTGGACCGCAAATGCCGCAACTGTTTCACCCTCGCCAGATACAACAGACGGAAAAGTGCACTTTACCTCGGCTAACTTAAATAATAAGTTTCACCGTTCGTTAGAGCCTGCAACCACCACACGCTTATTAAAAGCAATGTTTAACGACGATGCCTATTTTGCGCATCATACCCACTTACCTGATCAAGGCTTTTTTGGCGATGAGGGCGCAGCAAACCATACTCGTTTTTGCGATAATCATGGTGATCAAGGGTTAGAAATGTTTGTATTTGGTGAAAGCGCTTTTAATAAGCAATTACCAAAACCTGAAAAATTTCCAGCACGTCAAACACTCGAAGCGTCGCAGGCTATTTGTCGTTTACATAACTTAAAACCAACAAGCCAAATTTTACTTCAACAAAACCCAGATGTAATAGACCAAGGTGTATTTCATAACGATGTTATTGCCGTAGGTAATGCCAACGTATTACTGTGCCATCAACAAGCATTTTTAAATCAAGCACACGCCTTAGAAAATATTCGTAATGCGTATGTTGGCAATAAAGAGTTTTATATTATTGAAGTACCAACAACTCAAGTAAGTTTAAGTGATGCCGTAAATAGTTACTTATTTAACAGCCAGTTAGTGAGTTTACCCGATGGTTCAATGCTATTAGTTGCACCGCAAGAATGCCAACGAAATAGCGCTGTAAGTGCCTACATTGAGCAAATGATATTGGCCGACAACCCGGTAAATCAGGTACAGTTTTTTGACCTTAAGCAAAGTATGCAAAATGGCGGTGGACCCGCATGTTTACGCCTAAGAGTTGCTTTAAATGAGAAAGAACTAAGTGCAGTCAACCCTGAGGTTATTTTAACTGATACAAAATACACACAGTTATGTGACTGGGCTAACCGTCATTACCGCGATAAATTAGAAGCTAACGATTTTGCCGATCCAAGCCTACTTACTCAAAGTTTCACCGCACTTGATGAGTTAACACAGCTATTAAAACTAGGTTCTGTGTACGACTTTCAATTAGAAGGTTAATACTTCACTCAGAACAAAGGCTAATACAAAAATAGCGAGCCCAAGCTCGCTATTTTACGCTTTCTCTACTTAACGTCTTTATTTACCGTTACTGACAAATAGACTAGAATAAACTAGACAGCCACTTTAATTAAACTAACAAAACTGCACCATTAAACTTGCTATTCATGTTCAGAATTAACCTTTTAATATTGGGATAGTTTCATTTCATGTATTAAATAAGTCATTAGTATGATTATACCTGAATTACACGCATGTGAATGACTGAATAAATAAACTAGACAGCCACTTTAATTAAACTAACAAAACTGCACTATAAATTTGCTATTCATGTTCAGAATTAACCTTTTAATATTGAGATAGTTTCATTTTATGTATTAAATAAGTCATTAGCATGCTTAAAACTAAC